>FMEL01000004.1:52500-295338 GCA_900066355.1 uncultured Ruminococcus sp. | reverse complement strand
ATGGATGCCACCTGTGCAATACAGAATAGCATCCATGTGTTCAGCCTAGTTCATATAAATATGTGTCCAGGATTCTGGGTACATATCATTTCCATTCCTGGCGTTTTTGGTTATCCGCTTCTATTTCCTGTGCTTTTGGATTATTTTTGCCGATTTTCTTTGTTGCAAGATACACACTGCCACGCTCAAACACCTGCAACTTCTGACTCTCGTCCTGCACATAAATATTGATTAAATCTGTATAAGAATGCTTTACCTCATCCAGAAACGAATTACTCTTGAAGCGTTCATCTTTCGCAGTAAACAACTTCTTCTCATAGACTTCTCCTTTCTTCACAATACTACAGCCTTCTCGGATCTCGCCATCTTCTCCCAATATTTCTTTCTTGGTTCGGACATGTTTTCCATTTTCATCATAAAACATATTTCTACTGGCAGTCTTAATGATTGGTTCATCCAGTAGTTTCCGTTCTGCAAATATCAAATGAATGTGATAATTGTTCTTTCTTTTATTGTGGTGCAAAGCAGCAATACACCCTGTTCCATAATTCTGTTTAAAATGATTTGTAAAAAGTTGCAACAATCTGTCTGGCTGGAATTCTGTAAAGCTCTCTGGCAAAGCAATGATCAATTCTCTTGCCTCAATGCATTTCCCTTCTGTCCCGCTTTTTACAAATTCGTCCTGATTACATTTTGCAAGTTCCCGCCAGAATTTCCGTTCTGTGGTTTCATAAACTGCATAAAGATTTTCCTGTTTTGCATGACTGGATATATAAGTGATTCTGCCTTTTACATTGCTTAGTTTTGTCATTTGAATAAATGAATTTCTTCCGATAGGCACTCCCTCCTTGTCTTCGGCAAAATAAGTTCTGCCATATTATTTGTGAGTGGATGCATTGGCATCCGTTTACGAACTTACTGCCGTTTCCGGCTATAATAGCCCCCTGCAAGGGCGAAATACGCAGAGCATAAACAAAGTTTGTGCGATGGGTGTATTTCGCTCTCAAACGCCGAGGGCTTTGTGAGATACTTCACGCGTCTGCTATAGTTTAGCTTTAGCTTTTTATTTTGGGCGTATCTGCCCTCTTTTTTCAGCCCGTATCCGGGCTTATTTTTATCACTAACAACCAATCGGCTATTTCTCTATCTGTCTGCTTTATTCCGGTATCCTTGCCCGTACATACTCCAGATCTCCGCAATACGGTGTTCCCGCCAAATACCATTCTCTCGCCAGATTCATTTCCATTCGTGTCTTTACCCACTGATCATCAATCAGAACCTCCAGACATTCTCCGCAGTGAAATCCTGGATCAATCCATAAGTCTGATGATAATAAGCCATATCTCTTGTTATAACTGTTGTAACCTAATCTTCCTTCTTTCATTTGATTATTCTCCCTTCATTTATCGTTCCTGCAAGGACGCCCTGAATCAGGGCTCCCTTTTGAAAATCTCCTTACTTCGCCAGCCAACTCCCGACTGCCCCTTACCGGCTTTCTCCTTGTTTGCTATCTACAGGTGCGTGCCACGCTCCTGTTATTAGGTAATCAGGCAAAATCTTTACCAACGAAAGTTCTCATGCATTCCACACTTATCCAAATACTCTTGTCTTGCCTTTTCCCGTTCTTCCTCGGTTGATGCTGTTTTGAATGTTGTATATAACTGACGTTTTACCATACTGTCTAATTTTTCCATCAATGCTTTTTCTATCTCCGGCAAATATTCCTCATTCCTGGCAAGATGATACTGGAACAATGCCAGTAATAAATCTTTTGGTATCTGCACCTGTAATTTTCTTTCCATGTTTCTCCTTTCCGTGACGGTCGTGACGATAGTGACGATATTTTCACTACCGACACGCTATATAAAATACCGTCACAACCGTCACATATCGTCACGCTTGTTTTCCAACAAAGGCTAATCTGATCTTTCTTCCATCATGTCCTCGTTCCGCTTTATACTGGATTCCATATTCCAGAATCAATCGTTCCAGGCTGACATTTAATTTTCGTGATAATGCGTTCGGCTGCATTTCCATCTGCAATACTTCCACAAGCTCTGTTGCTGTTCCTGCCCACTCTGGCGTAGTTTCTGTTACAAGTTCTTTGATTTTTTCCAACACTGGATCTTCTGGTTCTTTCCAAAGTTCTGTTTCTGTCTTGGTAAGTTCCCAGACACATCTCTCCCGATTAAAGTTCAACCACAGTTTCTGATCCTGCTGGTCACGCCCTGCCACTTCCAGAACTGCCTTATTATCTGTCCGTTTTTCTTTCTGCATGACGAATGCTCCATCCGCAGCTCCAAGCAATCCATTCGTGCCAGAAATCATATCAAAACTATCTGAAGATTCCATTTTTCTTGTATGATGCACAACCAGAAAACAGATACCATATTTATCACTGAATGCTTTCAGCTTCGTTACAATCTCATAATCACTGGCATAACTGAATTTATCTCCACCAACCTCACGCACTTTTTGAAGAGTATCAATGATAATCAGTCTTGCGTCTTTATGCTCCGTCACAAATGTTACAAGCTGCCTTTCCAGTCCGTCATTGAGCGATTTTGATTTTGTAGCGAAATAAAAATTCTCACTGCCTTCCATTCCAAACATCTGTGATAACCGCTTTTGCAACCTTGCATAATCATCTTCCAATGCCAGATACAGAACCGTTCCCTGTCTAACTGAAAATCCCCACAATGGAAGTCCTTTACTGATGTGATACCCGATCTGTGCCATAAAGAATGATTTTCCAATTTTCGGCGAACCAACAAACAGGTAAGTTCCGTTATACAGAAGTCCATCTATAATCGGCAATTTTGGTGGATATGCGGTATCGTATAATTCCATCATGGAAACTGTTTCCAGATCATCTGGATTCTTTTTATTTGCTGATTTTGCTGTATTTTCCGCATTATTTGTGGCTTGCAGATTGCCCTTACCGGGCAAATCTGCTATACTTTGGTTGGTTAATTTATTACTTGATGACTGTTCCACATCTGCGCCAACAGATGCAATCGGAGCAGTCATTTTTTCTTTTGCTGTCATTCATTTTCCCCTTTCAATCCATACAATGTCTCTGCGACCAATCTCAGGGTACTTAGCAACTCTTCATTTTCCTCACTGCATTTTTCCAGACGCTTCAATTCTTCATAAATCTCTGCCATCTGATTTCGCAATGCTTTATACACTCTTGGATTTCCTTGTACCACAATTTCTCGATCAGTTAATCGTTTTGTGATATAGTCCTGCTTGCTAAGTCCTGACAATCGGACACATGCATCAATTTGCTCTGCCTCTTCCGGGGATACCCGGAATGCTACGATTTTGTTTCTCCATCTTCCTTTACTGTCCAGATTCTTCTCCATTTGATTTTTCCATCCTTTCAATATCCAACTGTTCTGCCATCTGTACCTGCTCACTTGGAAACAAATGTGCATATCGGTAAGTGATATCAATACTCTCATGTCCCATTCGGTCTGCGATTGCCAATACCGTAAATCCCATATTGATCAATAACGATACATGGGAATGTCTCAAATCATGCACACGGATTCGCTTCACCCCAGATACTTTTGATCCTCTGTTCATTTCATGATGCAGATAAGATTTGGAAATTGTGAAAATCCGTTCGTCCTCTTTCGGCTCATACAGCATTTTCAGATAATCCTGTATCTCATCACACAAAAACTGCGGCATCTTAATGGTTCGATTACTTTTTAACGTCTTTGGTGGTGTAATCACATCTTCCCGGTGCAGTCTCTGATAGGACTTGTTAATCCGTAGTGTATGCGTTTCAAAATTGAAATCTGCTGGTGTAAGTGCTAATAACTCACCCATGCGAAGCCCACACCAGTAAAGTATTTCAAATGCATAATAGGAAACAGGCTTGTCCATCATGACATCTGCAAATTTCAGATATTCTTCTTTTGTCCAGAACAACATTTCCCGGTGCTCCTCTTTTCCCATATTTCCTGCTTTCTGCGCTGGATTAGATGGAAGATGGTAAAAATTAACTGCATGGTTGAAAATAGCACTTAACTGACTGTGAATTTTCTGCAGATAAGAAGCAGAATACGGTTTTCCATTTGGCTGACGGATCGCAAGCAGTTCATTCTGCCATGCAATAATGTCCCTGGGCTCAATTTCTCCTATTTTACGCTTTCCGAAATAAGGAAGAATTTTAGTTCTGGCAATATTTGTTTTCGTTCCCCAGGTATTATCACGAATTCGATTTTGCATATCCTCCACATAAATCTCATAAAAGCTTTCGAAAGTCATATCCAGTTTGGCTTCTTTCTTCAGCAATAGCTCTCGTTCCCACATCTGTGCTTCTCGTTTTGTAGGAAATCCTCTTTTGGATGACTGGTGCGTTTCTCCTGTCCAATCGGTATAACGATAGACTACTCGCCACTTTCCAGTGGCATTATCTTTATGAATACTCATACAAATTCTCCTCTCTTTCTCTTACATTTCGCTGTAACATACTTTTTTGCGGAAATAATTGGTGTTTACTCTGCCAGCTACCGTAAGATAACCCAGCTTCTGTAATTCTTCATTTAGCTGTTTGACAATCTTATAAGCATAAGACTTGGAAACTCCCAGTTCCGTTGCAACTTCTTCTACGGTCATAAAAGTTCTGTTCGTCACATCGCATCTCTCCTTTCTGCCTTAACGCATTTTGTTTAGGTTGTTACATTTGCATGATACTAAATATTTTAATTTAAGTCAAGCGATTTTATGCGAATATTAAATTCTTTTGTTTAAGTTCTTCTTGCTATCCGAAATTGCTCATGCTATACTGAACCTAAACAGAATTGTTTTATTTTCTATCACAATTAATTATGGCAACACGAATGACCACTATAAGGAGGCAAACAAAAATGGCAATCGGACAACGTATCAAATATTTTCGCAACCGCAAAGGCATGACACAAAAACAACTCGGAGAACAACTGGAATTCAAAGGAAAAACCTCAGATGTCCGCATGGCTCAGTATGAATCTGAAGCCAGAGTTCCTAAGATTGATCTTGTAAAACAAATGTCTCAGATCTTTGATATCAATACTCATGCCTTAACAGTTCCAGATATTGATACTCACATAGGTCTGATGCATACACTATTTGCACTGGAAGATATGTATGGTATGAAGGTAAGAAATGTAGATGGGCAGCCTCATATCTGCCTTGACTCTTCCATATCTGCTCCCGGCTCATCTGTTGATGAAATGCTTCGTTCATGGATGGAACAGGCTGACAAATTGGAAAACGGTGAAATCAGCAAGGAAGAATATGATGAATGGAGATATAAGTACCCGGAACTGGATACTTACCAGAAACGTGCTAAGGTACCATCTCAGGAGCTGAGTGATTACCTCATAAAAGAATTGACTAAAAAAGAAAAATAAAAGAAGAGAATAGAAAAACCTTACCGATATTCAGTTTTTTACTTCTGAAAATCAGTAAGGTTTCTTTATATACGTTATGAAATAAAATTTCTATCTCTTGAATAATCACAAAATGTTGCCATTTTGTTGCCAATTACTAAGCAAATTTGTTTGCAATCCGCATAAATACTGGATTCTTATGATTGTGTTGTCATAGGGCAAAGCTTTTTATCGTCTTTTGAGGCAATTTCTTTATCCTCTGTTATCTGCTGCCGCTTTGCTTTTTATGACGTTCTTTGAAACTAAATAAAATCAAAATTTTATAGAGAAAAAGCTGCATTTATAAGGTTTTTCGCTATGCTGAAAGCAAAAAAACCTCAAGATACAAGCGGATTTTCGCTCATATCTCAAGGTTTATTTTTTCTCGTTGGACGCTGATTATTTTTGCCTTTTACAGGCTAATAAGCATTGCCCTAAAACAGCTCCAACTATTCAAACTCGCAAATAAAATCTTGTCACTATACTTTTTAGTATTGGTATTATGGTTCTATTTGGTTTTATATGTGTTCAACTGTCCTAAATCCATAGGCTGTACCGAACAGTGTTATCAAATTGTTATCACATCTCTGTTATCAATCAAAGATTCTCGTAATATCCTGATATCGGTTAACTACACGATAAATCTCTACATATTCATTACCAATCTTGTAGATAATTACATAATCTTCCCATATCGCATATTTATAATCTGTCCGAAAGCTGACCCGTTTGGATAAATCCGACCCCATTCCCGGAAACATCTGAAGATTTTCAAATTTACCATAAATCTCTTTTATCGTCTTTGCAGCATATTCTTCATTATCCTCAGCAATGTAATCTCGGATATTTTTCAAATCCTTTGCAACAATCGGATTGATCCGCAATTTTAACATCTTATTCCCCCACAAGTGCTTTTAATTCATCCAAATCCAGCCAGCCTTCTCCGTCTTTCACTGCTTCTTCGGCTTCCTGCAGCTTCATCAGAAGCTTTTTCTCTGCCCGGTCACGCTCATAATCTTCAATATCCATGACAACGAAACGTCCTCTGCCATTCTTGGTCAGATATACTGGTTCTCCTTTGTGACAGTTCTTCAGGACTTCGTTATAATTTCTCAAATCAGATACTGGTAAAATATTTGCCATATTCTTTCAGCTCCTTCCTTTGATTTCAAATTGTTTCTTCTACTTCTATTATACACAAAAAGCTGTAAAATTCAACGTGAATTTTTACAGCTTCTTTTATTATAACCAGCTTCAATTTTATTCTATAAACTGGAATTTACCTTCTGCTCATATAAAATATATCAATAGCTTTACTTGCAAACTCTGCTGTGCCAACTTCTCCAACATCATCAATATTTTCCGTAAGTTCTCCTCCACCGGCATACATTCTTCCAAGACCGCATAAAATCTTATCAGAACATGTATAAAAATGATCTGTAATGTAATCCTGAAGTTTCCTTACCTGCAACTGCACCTGTTCATCTTCTGGATCCATTTCTTTCATTTGTCCGAATTCAACAAATAATTGCATAAACTCATTTGCAACAGTAGCTTCATCGTCTTTCGTCCAGTTCTTTGTTTTCTCTTCAAACTCCTTATACTCAGAGGTTTGTCCCCATTGTTCTTTTGCTCGTTTAGAATACTCATCAATCTTTGTTGTATCAAATACTTTAAAATCCATATATTTCACTCCTATTCCTTTTATTCCTCGAGCGAAACTAATAAGATTTTCAAGATGCTCTTTTTTCATAGTTAGCAATTCAATCTGCTGCTCTAATGCTTTGTTCCTGTCAAAGTTAGGGGCATCAATTATCTTTTTAATCTCCTTAAGCGGAAATTCCAATTCTTTAAACAGTAAAATTTGTTGCAGCCTTTCCAAGGATGTATCGTCATACAACCTATAACCTGACTCTGTATATTCAATAGGTTTTAAGAGACCAATGGTATCATAATACTGCAGAGTGCGTATACTCACTCCTGTTAATTTACTTACCTCATTCACTGTCATCATTGTCATTTCCTCCTCTCGATAAACATATCGTAAACTATTACGTTGCGTAGGAGTCAATAGTTTTTCAAAGAAATTTTCAAAATTAACAGCTTGATAAATCCCGATTTTCTTAATTCTCCAAACTTGAAGTTATAGTGCAATCTTTTTCCATTTTCTAATCTTGGTTCTAAAGGTTCCGAACGGAGCAACTGTATTAACATGTATGAATTTGTATACTTCCCAGACAGCTGTTTTAGTTGCTTCGTCAGCCCATTTTCTCATATGTGGTTTAAATAATTCTTCATCACTCAGAGAATCAATCATTGCATAAATAGAGTTGATATTCTCATTCAATCTGTCTTTCAATTCTTGCAGTGACAGCTGAGCATATGTATCTGTGAACCATTGATATAATTCGCCAAGCTGATTCCACTTAAAATTATCCGAAGGAGTTTTGACAGGAATACCCTTTCTTTCGTCTGATTCCCATTTAATAACAAGAGTTGTCCAGCCAACCTGATAAGCAAGATTTTCTGCCGGAGTTCGATCAATCTCATCAATTCTCTTATCTTTTAAATGCTCCGGAATATCATTAAATTCTGAAATATATTTTGCAAAGCTTTTATTTATCTCGTTTTTAAGTTCGTCTTTATTCTCATATGTTCTCAATAGTCTATCTCCTCAGCTTCCGATTTTCCAGTTTCAAAAACAGGAAGTTTTGCATACGTTATTCTTCTAATATTTTTGTAGGGTTCGCATCCGTTACAAATATCATACTATCATAAAGCTCCGCAGGAGGTTGAAACATTCGATAACTTGGAGGAAGAAGTCGCATAATGATTGAGTAGCTTTCTCCAAGTGTTCCCATATAGGTGTATTCAGAAGCCTGCCTACCCAGTTCAGAATTTTCCGGGACTTTAGTAAAATCCAACCAACAAATATCAAATCCCGCCAGTTTTGCCGCCTTTGCTAAAGGGTCATGGGAATAAAACACCTGAATTGTACGCTTTTCAGGCGAACGGGTCGGCATATTGCAATGGGTTTTATAAAAATCGGTACCAATGACATAGTAACCGTTTGCTGCGTCCTTGGAAAGAAGTTTACCCATCGAGTCAAAACTGCCCCATTTTGCGACATGGCTGTTGTGACCTGTCACAAAGATTTTTTCATGCCCATTTCGCTGCTCCTGCTGTAAAATCCACTGTACATTTTCTGCCATAAATTGATCTCTTAATGTAGCACCATCATCATTTGTCAGAGTTTGAAGCTCGGAATGCTGCATTAAAATATCTACAAAGTGAATTGCATTTTCCGAACCGTTCTTGCTTTCCAATTCTTTCTTCACTTGTGTAAGGGTTTCAGTTCGAGTAGATAAATCGCATTCACTGCTCCAGTTTTCACCTTCCACAAGTTTCTGCAAGTTTGTTGTGTCCACTTCCAGTTCTTTGCAGGATTCTTTCAAAAACCTCATGCTGTAAGAAAGCCTCTGCATATCAAAACCGTAAAAGCGAAGGTCTTCGCCTTCCAATGCACTTTCATTGTACTGGCGCATATAGGAGATAAGTTCTGCCATCTCTTCCGTTCTATAAATGGAAAATCCAATCGCTGCGGCTGCTTCCTGTGCTGTCCCCTCACCGCCGTGTATATATCGGTTTACCTGCTCGCAACCGCCGTAGTCACCTTCAAGGGCAAACGCCCTAACACCATTATTTTTTACCATCAGCTTGAACACTTCCAGCTTCAACTGCTGAAATTCTGCATTTCCGTGAGTAGCTTCTCCCAATGCAATTATTTTTGCACTTTCAGGCACAGTTATATTTTCAACGGGTTCAGCATAAGCTAAAAACTCTTCTGGATTCACATTTTCTCCTGTGCCAAAACCTCCAAAACGCATAAATACAAGTGCCGCTAAAGCCATAACACCTAATAATCCAAAAACGATATATCTTATCTTAAATCTTCTTGTCTTTTTATTCTTCATATCTGATAGACCTTTCCTTTATAGCGAATCAGTTGTCTTACATCCGTTTTACACGCTTATTGTACTTCACGTAATAGTTCTTCTGCCGTAGTGTTGAACAATTTTGCAAGTGTAAGCAGATTGGAAGTGCTTGGGTCAGATGCTCCGGTCTCCCATTTAGAGACAGCCTGCCTGCTTACGCCGATAGATTCTGCAACAAACTCCTGCGTCATCTTACACTCTTCACGATGCTGCTTCAAAACCTCACCGAGAGATTTCTTGATGCTGGACTTTTCTTTTCTGACATTGCCTGATTTAACATATCTACTCAATGCTCTTATGAGGAAAATTCCCACAGTGATAAATGCCGCTATCACCGCCACCCCGATTAGCAGTACAATACCAAAAACAATAACTCCTAAAAAATCATATTTCACTTAATTACCTCCTTTCGTGACTTCATGATAGCGAAATTTCATGGTTGCTACCACCAACTATCACGATATTTCTTTGGTTGCGAACGGTTGCGGAACTAAAATAACACTTTTTAATGTAAAAGGCATATATGTAAATTAATAAAACGACAAATTCCGATTCTTAATATATGAGTAGAGGCTTTTACAGTCTCTGCTCTTTCTTTATGATGAAGGTGATTGGTCTGACGTAATTTCCGATTGGGACACCACGCCCGAAGTTAAATGTGTCAGCCCGCCTTCATTGTTCTACATTCGATTCAGCAAGTTGGGAAAGATTGCTTCTCCCGTTTAACGAAAGAATATGAGTGAACCTTGAAGAGCTGGATCCAATCATAAATCACTTACGAAAGGAGCGTCTTTCTTATGATTGCTGTTGGTATCGATGTTTCAAAATCCAAGAGCACCGTTGCCATTCTCAATGGAGATGGCAGCATCCGTGCCAAACCTTTTGATGTCCACCATGTCGCTGATGAGCTGCAGGCATTGGTAGATTACATCAAGAGGACTTCAGAGCCTCCAACCATCCTTATGGAGCCCACCAGCCACTACCACTATCCACTCCTGAAAGCCTTCACGGAGGCGGAACTCCCAGTCTGTCTGATCAATCCATACCAGATGAAGAAGTATGGCGATACCGAACTCAGAAAGGCGAAAACGGACAAACGTGATTCTCTGCGAATCGCTCAGTATGCCCTTGAGAAGTCCTATTCACTGATTCCTTACACTCCTCAGGACCAGAAGTATGAAGATCTCCGTTTTCTGTCCAGGCAATACAGTCAGAGGATATCAACCCTAACTGTTGCCAAAGTTCAGCTGCTCAGCCTTCTGGATGAAACAATGCCCGGCATTACGACCATTCTTCCTCTTAAAAGCAGAGATCCCGACAACTGTGTGCTTCTGCGTTTCATTAAGCGTTTCAAGTCTTTCGATGTAATCCGTAAGATGGGCAAGACACGTTTCCTGGACAGCTATCAAGTCCTAGTCAAAAAGACCAAGGATCGTTTTGCCGGTTCTAAGGGACTGGCTATCTATGAGCTGGTCCTTAACAGTGTTACCACCCGTGGAGAAAATCCCTTATCCGCAATGACTCAGGATCAATGTGTTGATCTCGTATCCACATCTCAGAAAGCTGCCGATGAGATCAATCTTCAAATGCGGATCATAGCAGAGACCATGCCGGAGTACAAAGTGCTTCGTTCTATGGCCGGCGTGGGGGACCGACTGGGACCGATCATTCTTGGAGAAATCGGTGACATTCGCCGTTTTCACAGTGGCAAAGCACTCAATGCTTATGCCGGCAATGATGCTCCGCCATATCAGTCCGGACAATTCGAGAGCCGGAATCGTCACATCTCCAAACGTGGCAACCCGGCTCTCAGAAAAGCTTGTTTTGAGGTAATGCAGGCTCTCAAACTGACAAAACCTCAGGACGATCCTGTTTACCTTTTTCTGCTCAAAAAGGAACAGGAAGGGAAACCATACAACGTAGCCAAAAT
Organism: uncultured Ruminococcus sp.; assembly: GCA_900066355.1. GTDB lineage: Bacteria > Bacillota > Clostridia > Lachnospirales > Lachnospiraceae > Blautia_A. The sequence continues at coordinate 283,987 of FMEL01000004.1, read as the reverse complement.
GGCTGCCGTCAATAAGTTTCTGCGGATCTACTACGCTCGTGCAATGGAGTTGTACAAGTAAATCTGTCCGCTTTCATTATAGCTGTTAACTGCCGGCCTGCAACAGCAGGTCTTATTAAGGTTACTCTCTTTTTTGTTCTCAAGGTTCTCGAAATCTTCAAAAATCTACTTGACAAACATTAGCAAGATTAGTCTCTTACATTCTATCATATTCTATCCCAAAACTCTATTCTTAGATTGCCAAAGAGCAGCCTTTCGACTGCCCTTTTTACTCACATATATATACTCTCTTTCAGCACAATTTCTTCCGCACATGCCTTTATATTATTCATCAATCCAACCCATTTCATCAGATCCTGCATTTTCAGTTGTTCCGTCACACCCTGTTTTCCCACCATCTGTTTTACCAAGGTTTCCACCTGCTCTCTGGTCTCCTGATCGACTCGGTTCAGATGTGCTGTTAGTTCCCCCGTCATCAATAAATACTGATATCGTGCCGGTCTATGCACTTTCAGAAACTGTTTTCGCAACATTCCGTATTTACCATATGTCAGTTCTTCCTCATTCACTGCCAGATCCGGCAGGTAATAATCTCCATGCAATGTGTAGCTCAATCCATTACTTTCATCATAAATGTGCTTTTTCATCGTCTTATCTCTCCATTCCTCTATTTTTTGTTTTATTTTTCTTACGCTGTTGATTCTCCATTTCACTTTTACGGGCACCCCAAGCCAGTCTTTCGTGAATACTTCCTTTGGGCATTTGCTCCATTTGCCGTTTTTCTTCTAATGCTTTCTGCTCTTGTATATCTTGCTGTACCGCATCCTCTACAACATTTTCCCCAAGGACACGCACTACCCGGTCATATCTGTCGGAAACATCCTGCAATTGCTGTTTTTCTTGACGCACTGTATCTAACTCTCTCTGAACTCGGTTATATACCTGCTTTGTTTCCTGATATTTATGTTTCCATTTTTCTACTTCTTTAGTAAGTTCTTTGACCTGGACAGCCATTGCAGCAATTTTATTTTTCATCTGGGTAAACAGTGGTTTTATTTTTTTATCCCGGTAAGTTGCTGCACGTTCTAATGCACCAGCTTCCGGAAGTAAAGTCTTTACTGTCCCATATTCCTTTATTTCCTTACTGACATTATCCATAACAGGCTGTAACCGTTCTCTGCGTTCTTCCAAGCTGCACAGATCTTTCTCAGCTTTTTCCGCACGCTTCTCAGCTTCCTCTTTATCTTTAACTGCCTGCTCCTTATCATCTTTTAAAAGCTGGATATCAGCTCTTGCTTCCGCAATCTGTGCAGTCAGTCCTTCATTCTCAGCAGTGAGATATTCTTTCTCCCGTTCCAGTGCCTGTACTTCCTTTTTACGCTCTTTCTTCTTAAAATTATAAACATCCAGATGTTCCTCATGTGTCCCTTTCTGCTCCCATTCAATTCCATATTGCCGGGCAATCTCTGCAAGCAATTCTTTTTCATGATTGATCCACTGATTCAACTCTGTATCGTGTTTGTTCCCGCCTTGAAATCCCAGGCTTTTTAATGCCTGCTTCAGTGAAACCCTGGTATCCATTCCTTTCCCTTTCCAGCCAGTTACATAAGGAACAAAATCAATATGCAGATGCGGTGTAGCTTCATCCTGGTGCAGATAACAGCTAAATACATGAAGTGTTGGATTTCGTTGCTGAAAATTCTTTACATACTCATCCAGTACTTTTACCGCCAGGTCTCCTTCTGTCGTTCCCACAGCCATATCTTCTCGATTTCCAATCTGGAAAATCACTTCATGGAACAGCTTTTCCTGCTTTCCCTGACGAATTTTTTCATAGTAATTTGTAATCTGCCGGTCCTTTCTTTTTCCCACATTGTACCGTTCCACAGAATCATCAAACAACTCTTTATATACTTCTTTCAGATTTTCATTCTGGTAACAGATATTCAGGTGTACTCTGTCTGGGTCTACATTTTCAGCTACAAAATCCCGTCTGTTATGAGCCAGCGATCCAGCTCCAATCATGCCGCTGATCGTTCTTCTCATCATTATGCTCCTCACCTCTCCTTCTAAAAAGCGTGCCAGATATGGCACATAATTTGTATTTCCGCCAACTATGGCGATTATAAGAAATCTTCGCCGGATACGGCGGTTTTGTTACTTTTGTCAAAAGTAACGCAAAAGCACTTTCGACAGCCGTACCGCCTATCAAAAGTACCCTTGCGCCCTGCCGGGGGCAAGACGTCCGGAGGACGTCTGTTCTGCACCGACTGAAGCGGAGCGGAGACCATTATTCCTTCCGTTGGTCGGATTGCTTCTGCGTTACTCACTTAACTAATCTATTACTGTATTCTCGCCCGTATATATTCCAGATCTCCGCAGTACGGTGTTCCTACCAGATACCATTCCCTTGCCGGATTCATCTCCATTCTGGTCTGCACCCACTGATCATCAATCAGTACTTCCAGGCATTCCCCACAATGAAATCCTGTATCAATCCATAAATCTGATGACAACAAACCATATCTATTGTTACTGCTGTTATAACCTAATCTTCCTTCTCTCATTGCTGTATGCTCCTTTCTATTATCCTGCTGTAAGGAGGCCCTGATTCAGGGCTCCCTTTCGCAACTTGTAATTCGCCTATAAATAATCGGGTAATCTATAACCTCCCGGCTACACCTTACATGCTTTCGCCTTGTCTGATATTTACAGGTGCGTGACACGCTCCTGTTATAAAGTGATCAGCAAGAATCTCTACCAACGAAAGTTTTCCGGTATTCCCTTCCTTTCCAGGTATTCCTGCCTGGACTTTTCTCTCTCTTCCTCTGTTGGGGCTGTTTTGTACTTACTGTATAACTCCCGATCTACCATTGCATTCAATTTCTTTTCTAACCCTTTCCTTATGATTTCTTCGCCCTCATAATTCTCCATCAGGAAATATTGCAACAGTTGAAAGAATAACTCATATGGTATCTGCACATTTCTATTTTTCATCTGATCTCCTTTCAAGGTGGCAAGATGCCCTATTATTAAGATATGGTCATCTTGCCATCTTCCTTTTTCTACTCTGACAACATCCAATACCACTGATTTCCACGTTTTACGGAATCTATTCCCAGTTCCATTTTGGCATTTCTCAGTGTTTTCTTTTTAATTCCCAGTTTTTCTGCTTCTTCCTCAATTTTCTTTTGTGCCATACCTCCATCAGCCAGTATCTCAAGCAGAAATTCTTTTGCTTTCCGGGTTTTCTGTCCTTTTCCCTCTCCATTGAGCAATTCATCTGCACTAATGTCATATTCACCAATCCATTCAAATCCGTTGTTTTTATCCAGACGGAACGCAATAGCTTTACCTTCCGGTGCCAGGGAACTCTTTGTATGGCACACAACTCTTACTTCCGGTTCGTCCTTAATTCGTCCGACAATCAAAACGCTTCTTGCAGCTGCCTGAAAATCAATAGAACCAAGTCCCCGGTAAGAAGATTTTCCGTTACTGTTCTTGTTCATGTGTCCAATCAGAATAATCGCACAATGATATTTTTCTGCCAAGACTGCTATACGTTTCATCAAAGGACGGATTTCATTGGCCCTGTGCATATCCACCTCTGATCCAAGGAAGCCCTGAATCGGGTCAAGCACAACCATTCTGGCTTTTGTCTGCACAATTGCTTCTTCCAACCGGACATCTGCCATCGTCAGCGGTTGCTCACTGTCATCGATAACCATGACCTTTGTGCAGTCTGCACCTGCAGCAAGTAATCTTGGTTTTATCGTATCTCCAAGACCATCTTCTGCAGTCTGGTAGATTACATTTACTGGTGCCTCCAAATGCTGTGTTGACGCATTGTTTTCAATATTTTCTGCATCTACCATATCGCTTTCACTATCAATATCTATCCTTTTATCTTTTGTTGAATCAGCTGGAAGAATAGTCTCTCCTCTGGTCAGTTTTGCAATAATTTGAAGCACCATTGTCGTTTTTCCTTCTCCCGGATCTCCCTGTATAATTGTTACTTTTCCATAGGGAATAAATGGATAAAGCAGCCATTCAATCTGCTCCACTTCCACCGTATCCATATTGATGAGTTTCAGTTCCGGTTCCAGCCTTTTCTGTACTGTTTTATTTGTTTCTGTTCTTTTGTTTTCCATCAAATCCTCCTTATTTTCCCGTTGAAAGAAAGAGTGGTTTTTGATAGAATACTCATAGAAGTTTTTTGGAAGAGTATTCTACCAAATCCCTGCCTTTAGGTGTTTGCCGACACTTAAAGGCTCTTTTATTCCGCTTTCATTCCAGCCATTGTTATTGTGATAAGCCGAATCACTTCCAATAAATCCTCCGGCACATCTTCTCCCTTTTTCAGACGTTTCAGCTCACCCAGTACCTTTTCAAGTTCCTTCTTCAAAGCTTTATACACCCTGGGATTTCCTGTAACCACAACTTCTTTTTCCTGCAATCTTCGGATAATATATTCTTGTTTGGTTAATCCCGATAGCCGTACTGCCGTCTCCAGAAGTTCATCTTCTTCCGGTGACATCCGAAATGCTACAACTTTATTTCTCCAACGTCCCTGCTGATCCAGACATTTAGCCGACATTTGCAAGTCCTCCTTCCACTTCATTTAATTCTTTATCCATATTTTCCGCATCCAACTGCTCTGCCATGTCCTGCTGTACCGACGGAAACAGATGTGCATACCGGTAAGTAATCTTTTCTGCTGAATGTCCAACCCTTTTTCCGATTGCTAGTGCGGTATACCCCATATTGATCAACAGGGATACATGACTATGCCTGAGATCATGAACTCTGATTTTCTTTACCCCGCTCGCTTTGCAGCCTCTTTCCATTTCGTGATTCAAATAATATTTTGTTACCGGAAAAATGCGGTCGTCAGGCTTTAAACTGTAATATAATTTCAGGCAGTCCTGCATTTCATCACACAGAAACTGTGGCATTATGACTGTCCGTACACTGTTCTTTGTCTTTGGCGTACTGATTACATCTTCTCCTTTCAAACGCTGATAGGACTTATTGATCCGAAGCGTTTTCTTTTTGAAATTAAAATCTGCTGGTGTTAAAGCAAGCAGCTCGCCCGAACGAATTCCACACCAGTAAAGCAGTTGAAAAGCATAGTAGGAAAGAGGTTTGTCCATCATTTCTTCTGCAAATCGCTTATACTCCTCTTTTGTCCAGAACAACATTTCCTTGCCTTCTTCTTCTCCCAGTGCCCCAGCTTTTCTTGCCGGATTAATGCTAAGATCGTAATATTTCACTGCATGATTAAAAATAGTGCTTAATTGTCCATGTATCGTTTTCAGATACGTTGGCGAAAGCGGTTTTCCTGTTTTCGTTTTCAGTTTTCTCATCTGGTTATGCCAGTCCATCACATCTTTAGCTGTAATTTCCGATACTTTACGTTTTCCAAGATACGGAAGAATCTTTTTCTGAATAATATTTTCTTTTGTAAGCCAGGTACTCTGCTTCAAAGAAGGTCTGACATCTTCTTCATACATAGTGCAAAAGCTTTCCATTGTCATATCCACGCTTGCTTTCTTCTGTAATTTGAATTGTAATTCCCAGTCCGCAGCTTCTTTTCTTGTAGAAAATCCTCGTTTGCATTTCTGTTTTCTTGCACCTGTCCAGTCCTGATAACGAATCATTACATACCAGGTGCCATTGTCATTCTTGTAAATTGCCATTCCTAATTCCTCCCATCATTCGATCTTGTTCCATAGAACTGCTCATAAAAATACTTCCGGTCAACTTTTCCTGCGATTGTCTGACATCCCATTGCCTGCAATTCCCTGTTTAGCCTTTTCATCAGCTTGTATGCATAGGACTCCGATACTTCCAGGACTTCCATGACCTCTTTCACATTCATAAACATTTTACTCATAGAAAATTTCTCCTTTCTTTTTACTATACTATTTTGTATTGGTTGAATTATACTATACTATTCTGTATGGGTCAAGTGCTTTCAATACATTTACCCATACTTTTTTGTATGGATTTTCTTGTCTCTACCATTTGGATATGCTATACTCAACCTATCAAGAAAAAGACAGGAGATATAAACATATGGCAATAGGCGAAAGAATCCACCATTTCAGACTTCTGCGTGGTTTCACGCAGAAATATTTGGGTCAACAGCTGGGATTCAGTGATTCACAGGCTGATGTCCGCATTGCACAGTATGAAAAAGGGGCACGCAGTCCAAAAGAAAAATATCTGAACGCATTGGCTGATATTTTTGAAGTATCCCCTCATGCTCTTGCTGTCCCGGATATTGATAGTTACGTTGGACTGATGCATACCTTATTTACCTTAGAAGACCTTTACGGGCTTCACATTGATGAGATTGACGGAGAACTTTGTCTCCGGCTGGACAAGGCCAAGGGAACCACCTACCTTTCCATGTTCGATATGTTCCATGCGTGGCAGGAACAGGCAGAAAAACTCAAATCCGGCGAGATCACTCAGGAAGAATATGATCAGTGGCGTTACAACTATCCAAAAAACGCAAAATAAAAGCCGACGAAAAAAGGCCTTACCAAATTGATTTCACTCAATTCAGTAAGACCTTTTTTGTCGGTTTCACACATATTACCTGATAACCACAGGATACCTGATAAATAATACCAAAATATCCAGTGTTATCATTTTGTTATCAAATAGAACCTTGATACCCCTCGAACGCACTGTTTATGCGGGTTCTCAGATTTTTTTCATTATTCAAACTCCAGACAGACAGTACGGAGTATTAACGCATATAGACGATTTTAAAGGCTTTTTAACCAGTTAAGAGCAACATAGCCACATAATCTAAATTTTAAAAATGCAATAAAAATGCAATGAGTGACACGACTACTTGCTATACTTCCATCGGCTTCTTCTTGATACCAACACTATGAAAAGTCCGATTACAATTAAATATACTTTGAAAGGAAGATCACCATGAATTACAAATTAGAACTCAAACAAATCGTGGAATTTCCACGCTGTCGCATTTACCGTGACTTCATACAAACTTTAATCACTACCAAGAGCATCCGAACTACCGGGGGCTCTTTTCTTTTTTATTATCTGGTATTATGCTCCTATGCAAATTACCGCACATCCTACCGCCGGATGGAACACATTACCTATACCATTGGTCCAGGAGAGTGGATCTGCACAGTCACAGATCTTCAGGAATGGTTTCGCTGCCGTTTCCAACATCAAGCGTTGTCCATCCTTCGATTTTTTGAAGAGCAGAATTACATTACCTACTCTCTTCTCGGCAAAAACCGCCTGGTCAAATTCAAAATATCAGACTGGCCCAAAGACAATACCGTATTGGAATACAACTATCCCTGTAAAAAAGATACAGGGTTTTTCTTTTTCCCGATTGCCAAAGTTCACGAACTAATTGGCATTGGAAAATGCTCGGAAATGGATGTTATTCTGGATCTGTGGATTCATGCAGTTTACAACGATTCCTCTGTCCTGGGATCTGATTCCGGTCCCATTGTCTATTACCGGGATAATACCGGAAATCCCCTTACCAGCTTTAATGAACTGGGTGAAAGGTGGAGTCTGTCAAAGGCATCGGTATCACGACTCTTGAAGAAACTGGAGGAAAAAGAATACATTACACTTATCTCATTTACAGGAAAACACGGAAGCGTAATTTATCTCAACAATTACCTGTCCGTGATGTTTAATATCAGCGACGTTATGATTGACAAGGAGGAGATCGCTATGAAGATGCAATTACCAATCCATGTACCTGAAGAAATCACTATTGAGGATTCTGCTTCTGTTAGCGTTTCAGAAACTGTCACAGACTCACAAATCACCGTTACAAAAAATGATTCCTGCGTTCCAGATTCACACATGAAATTTATCGTGCAAAAAGTCGCAGAACTATTGGATTCACAAGGGATTCCATGTTGCCACTGCTCCAAAACCCGCTATATATTATCTCCATTATCAGCCTGCAAAGATATATTTAATACATTTACTCTAAATATTATCTGTCCCTACGGAAATGCCGCTTATCGGTTTGAGTTGTCCGTAAGTCCAGGGGATGAGTCTGCCCAAAAGATGCCTGCCGTGGCAGAGCCTTCTGCACTGAAAGGGGGGGAATAGACATGGCAAACCGCAATACACAGGGATTTCCTTCACCCGAAGAAGATCCACGTTTTCACGACACCTATCAGTTTTTACGCAGATACCGGGATGCAACCTACAGCCTGAAGGTAGTCGTACACCAGATGGAGCACCAGTTTAAGCTCCAATACGACAATGACATCGACAAATTTCTGGACTCCATCTATGCTGCCGGGGCTGATCTTACCGGAAGCGACATCGAACAACGGGCAAAAAGTATTGCCAGAAGCAACCAGATGCTGAAGCTTTTGGAATCATCCATCGATCTCCTCCGGAACAATCACAAGCATGGGGAACAGTATTACTGGATTCTCTACTACGCTTTTCTCTCTCCACAGGAAATGAAAAATACAGATGAGATATTGGATAAGCTGGCTCACCACATCACCAATATTTCCTACCGCACCTATTACCGGAAACGCAGGGCTGCGATTGAAGCACTCAGTACCATCCTTTGGGGATTTACTGCAAAAGAGACATTGGATACGCTCAACAAGTTCTTTCCAGAGTAATACATATCGCCTATCTCCTCGGCTTTTCGTAATATCATAAAAATGTTATACTAAAAAATGCAAAATATATATTGACTCTCACGGAACGTCATAGCGTACAGTTATCTTATCAGGAACAGGAGGTCAGCAACTATGAGGACAGTCAAAGAAATATCAGAACTTACAGGTATCAGCGTTCGCACGCTTCACTATTACGATGAAATCGGGCTTTTAAAACCAACACAAAAAAGTGATGCGGGATACCGGCTTTATGACGATAGGGCATTGGAAATATTACAGCAGATTCTGTTTTTCCGTGAGTTTGACATTCCTTTGAAAGAAATCAAAGCTGTTCTGGAGAATCCTGCTCTTGAAAGGAACCAGATCTTGCAAATGCAGAGAAAAATGTTGGTAGCAAAGAAAGAACGTATGGAACATCTGATTGCCAGCATTGATGATATCCTGAAAGGAGAGAATAAAATGGATTTTGCGATTTTTAGTAAAACGGAAGTTGAAGAAATGTTCCAAACTATGTTTGAACATATGCCTGACAATATGAAAGAACTTGCTGTAAAAGAGTTTGGAAGCATTGAAGAATGGAAAAAGCATTATATTAAGACAGTTTCATCAGAAGAAATGCAGAAAGGCTATGCTAAAGTTGTTGAGTGGTATGGAGGAAAAGAGCAATTCCTGTCTGTTGCCAACAATCCTATTAGCAAAGAGGCTGCAGAAAGTTACAACCAACAATTTGACAATCTTTTATACAAATTAGCAGCTAAAAAAGTATGTTCACCAGATTCTTCTGAAGTAAGAGAACTTGTTTCCGAATACGGTTTTCTTATGAAACAACTTTCACAGATAAAGAAAGAACACGGTCTGATGGTTGCACAGGCTCAATATTACCGTAATGAAAAAATCAAACCTATGATAGATGAAAAATACGGCAATGGTACAGCCGAATTCTTCGCACAAGCTTTCGAAGCATTTTATAAAGACAAGTAATCATTAGAACTACACAAAAGCACAACAATACACCATGCAGGGAATCAAAATGGTTTCCTGCTTTTTTTATGCCAACCAGTGAAAATGGCACAGAAATGACCTGCTTCTGCGATTGAAGCGTAAAATTACCCATGCTACAATAGGTATTGCTTATAGTTTTCCTTATTTCCAGCACCCATAGATGGTGCTTTTTTTGTACCTGTAAATTCAATCGCTGACAGCAGGTTCTATGTACTTTGTACGTACACTATACTTACAATACCAAACGTATCCTGTACGTACAGCCATATGTATAAAGTTTCCTATTATATATAGAAGGGAGTCAATCATGAAAACAAGGAACGAAATCTATCAAGGAGAGGGAGCCAAGCTCTTACGGTTCATTACCACTTACCATACTCTGAGGTATGACCAGGTTTTACAACTTTTCTCCCGACATGAGCAGTCTATCAAGTCATTGATTACCAGCCTCATCAAACAAGGGCGCATCATTTACGATAAAGAGCATGACCTTCTTTGTGACAGCCAGCAGTCTGCTGAGAATCCTGACTATGCTATAATTACATGCTTCTGGGTACTGCTGGATTTTAAGAAAGGTGTTGTATACCACACCAGTGGCGAATTTCCAATCAAGCTCAATTTCTTTTCGCAAGATGAACAATACGAAATCATCTATATCGGTGAAGAACAGGAGGCTCTGATCAATCATGTGATGGAAAGTATCCCATCACATGGTTCCAAACGCCTGATTGTCTTAGAATCCGAAAGCCAGGCTGCCAAAATCACCATTGATGATGTAGCCGCTTACTGCCTTGTAAATGAATCCGGTGCTGTCAGTTACTACATGAGAAAGTAGGTTATTATGACGCAAAATACACCAACCATTTACCAGCGGCTTGAAAAACTGGAAGGGGAGCTGCAAAAACTGACGAATACCGTTTACGCTCTGAAGGTCACTGATATCCAGAATTATGATAAAAATTTTGAGGAACTGAGCGTCAGTGCTGCTCTTCGGGCGGAGCGGATTGCCTGCCAGATGCGTAACCTTGTCTGTCCGGCTCTCTCCCCAAATCAAGCAGCTTATCTTCCCAAAGCGGCAGATGCACAGGGAATGCGGATTGCAGAACAGCAGGGGATTCTCACCATTACGCTTCCCGGACTGCTTCCGAAACGAAGAGTCCACACAAACACTGCATTTCTCCATGAACCGCTTAATTATATGCTTCGGGAGTATGTAAAACAAAATACCCTGCCCCTCTATCGTGACTGCGTGATATGTTTCAGTCAAATATATGACAGGGAACTTCCTCAAAGACGTATCCGGGATTATGACAATCTGGAGTTTAAACAGATTCTGGATACACTTTGTACTTATGTTCTGACAGATGACAGCGGCTTTTTCTGTGATTCCTACTACACGACACAGCTTGGCTTAAAGGACTGTACACTGGTATCGGTTATGGAAAAAGCTGACTTTCCGAAATGGCTGCAGAACCAGAAAAATCATCACGAAAGCATGTCGGAAAATCTCCTGACTTCTCAGGCAGAAATCCGACATCGGTAAGAACCACCGCAGGGAACTTTGTTTTCTTGCTTTTTTTATCTCCAAACCACCGGAGATTTACCCAAGTATAGGCTTGCATGGGTAAGAACTGAATTGAGGTGATGCTTATTTGATAAGACCTGACACTACGAAATACCGCTTACTGGAAATGATAGGGATGTGCGGGGAATTTCCCGCAGACCAGCTAAACAGACTCATCCCAAGTGCCTCCTATGCGGAAAAACTCATTACGGATTTGAAGGCGGAACACCTCATCCGTACCCACTACCGGGATGCTCTCAGAGGCTACCGTCTTACAAAAGCTGCGAAAGAGATGCTGTTATCTGTCTCGCCGCTACGCTTCCAGTGCTATCTGACCGGCAATACCGAGACGAACCTCATCCGAAGTGAAGTATCCCGACGTATCCGCTTACATCAGAAAGCCGAAACGTATCTGACACTCCTTCATGCCGGGATTCCCTTTTATCCGGATGTAAAACCTGACATCTTCTGTAATCACCGCGAAGCTGGTTCCATCGGTATGCGAAGCCTTCCTCTTTTTTACGCTTCCAGAGAAATTAAGGAATTGGGCCCGGAGACCACGAAGATTAGGAACTCCCGCAGCATGGGCATCCTGATGGCACCGCAATGTGTCTATGTCCTTTATAACACGGGAAACGGAGTCCTGAAATGGGAATATCGAACGGAAGTCCGCTTAAACGCCTTCCTGCAGCATTACCTGCAAGGCTACCCTTACAACGGACATCCACAGATCCGGGCAATCATGACCGGAACCGACATGGAAATGGCTTTCCGGCTGTTTACCAGTACCGGAGGCTACAAAAAGAGCCTGTTTATGCTGGACACCTCCTTCGAGCATTTCCATTACCTTCCCAATACTCCGGAAGGGGAAGTGCTTTTAAAACTGCTGGTTCACCCTGAGATCATGGAAAAGCTGGACAACCTCCTGCTGTCCGATCTGGGCTGCCGCAGCGATTCAATTCCACTGGAACATGATGCCACGGATGCTTCCGGGAACCCCATCCTTCTTGCTTATGATTTTGACATGCAGCGAATCAACCGGTTCAATACCGGCTTAAATGTATACGGCAGATCCGGGAACCTGATCTGTTTCGATTTTCAGATTCCGGTCCTGAAAAAATACTTAACTGCCACAATCCATTTCTCCAGTATTGACCTTTGCAAATTCAAAAGGGGGTTTTTACATGAACCGTAAATGGTGGAAGCTCATTTATATGCTTCCGATCACCTTCTGCACCCTCTATGCAGGAGGCTATGTTGCTCAATTTATCCGCAACTATCAGACCTGGGAATCTGCCGGCAATTTTGCCGGAAACGGAACTGCCCCGCAGATCCCCTCCCCGCACCCGCTCGCCTGTCTGGATGCCCTGACTGCTTTCCCGTACAATCTGTATGGGATTTTTCTATGTCTGGCAGCTTTTGGACTCCTGACCTTCCTTCTCATGCGTATGGGATTTGACCGAAACGGGGAAATAACAGACCGGGGCCGGAACCTGAATTATTCCACAAAGGGAACCTATGGGACTTCCGGTTTTATGACTTTGGAGGAAATGCATCAGGTACTGGAGCTTACGAATGATGTCAAGAAACACAAGGGAACCATTCTTGGAAAACTGAACGGAAAAGCCGTTTGTCTCCCGAAGGATACCCGCATGAACCGGAATATTGCCGTTTACGGTGCCAGCGGTTCCATGAAAAGCCGGGCCTTTGCACGCAACATGATCTTCCAGTGTGTTGCCCGCGGGGAAAGCCTCATCATCACCGATCCAAAATCGGAATTGTACGAAAGTACAGCCACTTACCTTGAGAATGCCGGATATATCGTGAAATCCTTTAATCTTGTAAACCCGGAAAACTCGGATAGTTGGAATTGTCTGGGTGAAATTGGCGGACAGGAAACCATGGCACAGGTATTTGCTGATGTCATCATCCAGAATACCGGTTCTGCCAAAGGCGATCACTTCTGGGACAATGCCGAGATGAACTTATTAAAAGCTCTGATTCTCTATGTGGATCAGGGATTCCCACCGGAGGCAAAGAATATCGGACAGGTATACAAACTCCTGACCATGAGTTCGGAAAAAGAACTGAACAGCCTCTTTGATCTGCTTCCGGTCTCCCATCCGGCAAAAGTCCCCTACTGCATCTATAAGCAGGCAAGTGACACGGTACGTTCCGGCGTCATCATCGGACTCGGTTCCAGACTTCAGGTATTCCAGAACAAGCTGATCCGCCAGATCACTTCCTATGATGAGATCAACCTGACGCTGCCGGGAAAAGAAAAATGTGCATACTTCTGCATCACTTCGGATCAAGACAGCACTTTTGATTTTCTTTCTTCCCTGTTTATGACCTTCGTATTTATCAAACTGGTCCGTTATGCAGACACCTATGGGGAAGATGGAAAACTGCCGGTTCCGGTACATATCCTGGCTGATGAGCTGGCGAATACGGGAGCAATCCTATCGCTCAACAAAAAGATTTCCGTGATCCGAAGTCGAAACCTCAGTATTTCCTGCATTTTCCAAAACCTGCCTCAGATGCAGAACCGGTATCCCTTAAACCAATGGCAGGAAATCATCGGGAACTGCGACACTCAGCTATTTTTAGGCTGTACGGATGAGGTAACTGCTACATTTATCTCTAACCGCTCCGGTGATGTGACCGTTGGTGTCAGCAGCGAAGCCAAACAATTAAATAGCTGGAGGGTATCCGATTATACACCGGAATACCGCCAGACCAGATCCATCGGGAAACGAAAGCTCTTAACTCCGGATGAGATCCTGCGGCTCCCGCTGGATACTGCACTGATTATCCTGCGTGGTCAGAAGGTACTGCAGGTAGAAAAATACGATTACACCATGCACCCGGATGCCCAAAAACTCATTCCCCGGAAGGCTTCCGAACATATTCCGGAATGGAGAAAAGGAGCATGTAGTGAAGAATATACGTACACTCCAACTATTCCTGCTTCCCACCCGAAAAAAACCGCTTCTTATGGAAAGCAGAAAAAGAAAAAAGCTGAACCGCACTTTGACCAGCAAAGCGTTTATCAGGAACCTGGCTATCACGATTTCCCGGATGACTTCTCAGCAGATAACTATTCGGATCACACAGACATGGTTCCTTTAGATAAAGATTCTATCATGTCATAATTTGAAAGGAGACACTATGATGCCAAACGAAACAACCAACACACCTATTTTAACTCTGGATTCCGATGCGAAGCTGGAAACAGCCCAGTCCATTTCAGACCTTACCTGGCATGAGATCCAGAATGCCTACCGTACCCGCCGGATCTTAACCGGAATGCTTGGCGGTATCGAGAAAACAGAAAACGGCAGCCTCATTGCCGTGGTTTACTACAAGGATTTCCGTACTGTCATCCCAGTAACTGAGATGATGATCCATCTCATGCAGGATGAAGCACACGATTATGGGGAGCTTGCTCTGCGGCAGAACAAAATCCTCAACAATATGCTTGGATGTGAGATTGATTTTCTGATTAAGGGATTAGATCCGAAGACACGCAGCATTGTCGCCAGCCGGAAAGAAGCGATGCTGAAGAAACGCCAGATCTTCTATCTGGATAAAGATGCTTCCGGAATGCCGAAAGTTTATGAAGACCGTATCGTGCAGGCAAGAGTCATTGCTGTTGCGGAAAAGGTAGTCCGGGCAGAAATTTTCGGTGTGGAAACCTCCATTCTTGCCAGAGACCTGTCCTTCGACTGGATGGGTGATGCCAGAGAACGCTTCCAGGTAGGCGATCACATCCTGGTACGCATCCTGGATGTGCGGGCAGACTCACCGGAGCAGGTCATTGTCCACGCAGATGTCAAAAGTGTGGAAGGCAACACCAGCAAGGAAAACATGAAAAAATGTAAGATTCAGGGAAAATACGCCGGAACTGTGGAAGACATCCATAAAGGCACCGTCTTTGTCCGGCTCTCCATCGGTGTCAATGCCATTGCCCACTCCTGCTATGACAGCCGGACAGTCGGGAAAAAGGATCAGGTATCCTTTGTGGTGACGCATATTGATGAAGAGCGTAATGTTGCCCTCGGCATCATCACCCGCATCATCAAGCAGACCATATAAGGCTTCCACCTTATTTTTAAATAGCTTTTTTTCATATACAGCACCAATTAGTCCAGCAAATACTCACGATACAGCTACATAAGGTGACAGAATAAAGTATTTTTCAGACCATTACCTTATTGTACTGAAAACGGTAACGTGTTATACTGATTCGGTATTACTGAACCGGAAAGACGGATGCATTTCGATTTTGCCCTCTAGTATCCAAGGAGGGTGATGCCCATGAATACAATGGAAGTATTGACTTTACTATTGGTAATTTTTGCGGCTTTGACTTATATAGATCGACATAATAAGAAATAGCATCCACGACCCTAGGAAAGTTTTGGATGCTATGACTTATACATAGAATATAAAATTTAACTGAGGGCATCAGATTTTGCATCTGAATACCTTTCTTGAGTTCATTATACACTGGGGGATTTGAGAAATCAAGTCCCCCTTTTTATTATGACATTGATTAGTATCTGCATTAAACATCAGAAATTTATATTCTTACTCACTGAAACGAATTCTCTCTATCAATGAATCTTTCCTTACTGACTTTGCAATGAATATTGCCAATAACATCTGTATCACAAACAATGTTAAAATTATAATAATAGCTGCTGTTACCGGATAATGGTATGTGCTGATATCAAACATTCCTGTACGCTTTGCATATAAAAACAACGGATATCCTGCAAGACTTCCCACTCCGATACTGATAATAAGAGTGCCTACTGTATAGAATATACCTTCCAACTGGAGCATCTTCATCAACTGACGGTCCGACATTCCGATTGCCTGCATCATGCCAAGCTCCTTTTTTCGCACATGGACACTATTGATCATTGTGTTAATCAAGTTCATAATGCTGATTGCTGCCAGAATGATGATAAATGCATAACATGCACCTCTAGTCATCTGTATGGCATTTTCCCATGTATCGTACTCATTCTTCCAGGTACGCATCTGCAGTCTGCCTGATCCATCCACAATAGCCTGTAGAGATGCTTCCAGTGCCTCATCATAATCCTTATCTGCAATCACCTGAAAATAGCTGGAAGAATTATTTATGGTAAGTTTCTCTGCCCCTTCTTTTGCCATGATAAGACAGTTATAGTTTGTCAGACCTGTTCCATATTCACCAATTGCTGCCACTTCAATCTCTTTTTGAAAGGTATTATCTCCATCATGAATATTGAGTTTCAGCTTATCTCCCACTTTAATATCTGGATACCAGTGAAGTAGCGCGCGGTCCAGAATCACTTTATCCCCGGATTTCAATTCCTCGTATGTGACATTGCCTTCAGTGATTCCTTTTTTCAGCTCTTCTGCGTATTCTTCCGGCACTCCATTGATAAATTCGGTTCCAATTTTTTCTTCAAAAGGTCCTCCTGATACCTTCAACGCGGTAAACACATCTACCCGCTCAACACCGTCAAGCTCCTCTATCTGCTGCTTTAGTCCTTCATTTAATGGATTATTCTTTTGAACCTCCGCCCATTCATATTCAGGATGCTCTTTATTCCCGGATTCCACAATTGGAGAAATCTCATATTGCCCCACAATCGAACTCTTTGCACTTTCCATCGGATTTGCACAAGACAGCACCGTTGCTACCATCATGACAAATATTCCGGTAACGGCCATAGATACAATCGTGATAGTACTCTTCTTTTTATTCTCTGCAAGATTTCTCTTGGTCAGTCGTCCGATATTCAGAAATTGATATCCCTTCCTGCTGCTTTTCTGTCGCTTACTGCCTCCCTGGTAACGCATAGCTTCTATTTCTGATACCTTCGCCGCCATACGCATAGGCTTCATCAGTGACAGATACACTGTACACAGAGTCACTGCAATTGCCAACAGATAAATCCACCAATAATAAAGTTGGACTTCTCCTTTAGCTACAACCTTGTATGCCTCTGTTATAAGTACGTTTGAATCCTTTGCATGTTCTACAAACTGGAGAAGTACAACTTTCACAGCAACTGTTCCGATCAAAAGTCCTATCGGAATGGCAAACAACGCCACTCCCATTCCCTCTCTTAGTACGATTTGTCTAAGCTGCCGTTTCGTAGCCCCGATTGCCTTTAACTTTCCAAATTCCCGAACCCTCTGGTTCATAGATACATAATAAACACTATAAATTGTGATAATGCCCGCCAATACAACAATAAGCATGATTCCTACAATCACCGGAATTGTAGCCGGATCCACATAATTTGCTGCAAGATACTCTTTATTAATATTCATGTCATCCTCGGAAATCCCGAACTGTCTGGCAATATTCTGTATCGTCTCTGTATAATCTGCAGTCGTATTTCCTTTCTGTCCATTCACCTGAAGTAAAAACCGATATTTCACCTGTTCTACCGGTATCTCCGCTTTCAGAAAGGCCTCTGAAACCAATGATGTATATTGTTTTTGTTCTTTGCTGCTCTCATTATCTGCTAAAAAACCACAGATTCGAAAGTCTTTCTCCTTCGTATAATCCAGTCCGTCATCTTTCAGAATCTGATAAGGTACTGTGATAGTGTCACCGATTTTCCCATTCTGTCCTAATGCTTCCAGTATTCCTTTTGAAACCACAATATCATTTTCTTTCTGCGGAAGTTGCCCCTCTTTCAGCTTCACTTTATAAAGTTCCATCCCTGTTCTGTCCATATACATCATGGAAACCGTCGCATCTTCCAGATTCATGTACCCCGCATCGCTGCGGAGTCCGTAAGTTTTCACATCATGATGTGCCGCCAGTTTCATAACTGTACTCTCGTCCACGTTCCGATAAAGGGCATGCCATGTTGGATAAATCTTATTGATTACCGCAAAGTTCACTTCCACCATATCTTTTCCGATTGATGGGATTACGAACAGCAGTAATGTTGTCAGGATAATGGCAATTCCAATCAGTATGTTTTTGCTCTTATAATGCCGCATATTGCAATATGCAACTCTGGTCGTCATCTTCATTATCTTCTCACCGCCTTGCCATCTTCAATGATAATCATTTCATCCGCCATCTGGGCAATCGTTTCATCATGGGTAATCATGATAAGCGTCTGCCCGAAATCCGACACGCAGCTTTTCAATAGGCTCATAACCTCTAGCTCAGTCTGGGAATCAAGGTTTCCCGTCGGCTCATCCGCCAAAATTATCGCCGGTCTTGTCACCAATGCCCTGGCTATCGCAGTTCTCTGTTTCTGTCCACCAGACAAAGCAGACGGCATCGCATCTTTCTTATCCTGCAGTCCGATTTTTTTGAGAATATCTTCCACTTCCCGCGGCTTTACCTTGCGATTATCAAGTCCCAGCGGAAGAACGATATTCTCCCACACATTCAGCGATGGAATCAGATTAAAATCCTGAAAGATAAATCCTATCTTCTTTCTTCGAAACTGTGCCAGTTTATCATCTTTTCGAGAATAGATATCGGTTCCATCAATCCATACTTTGCCGGAATCCGGTCTGTCAAGCCCTCCAATCAGATGCAGAAGTGTAGATTTTCCGGAGCCGGAACGTCCTACGATAGCTGTAAACTTGCCTCTCTCTATCTGTAAACTTGTATGATCCACGGCTCTCACCTGATTCTCGCCTTCTCCATAATACTTTACTAGATCTTCTACTTTTAAAATACTACTCATATCTTCAAGTCCCCTTTCCATTTCATACCCCTACTATAACATTCCTGCATTACAAAACCCTTACAACAACCATAACAGTTTTGTAAGGGTTCCGACTATTCTCCTATTATGAGCGGCAGTGTCACTTTAAATATCATACCTTTCTCAGCCTTTCTTTTGGCTGCTATTGTCCCCCCCTGTTCTTCTATGATCTTTCTGGCAAGATACAGACCGACACCCGCTCCGTCTTTTACCTGTTCCTTTGCTTTCCTTCCCCGGTAAAATCTCTGATAGATCTTATGCAGTTCCTCCGCAGGAATGCCCATTCCTTCATCTTCTACTTCAATAAGCACATTGCTTGCTAGCTCCTGCGTCCTCACTGTAATCGTTGTATGTTCCGGTGAATATTTGACTGCATTCTCAAGGATATTCGTTAATGCTTCTACCGTCCATTTTGAATCATGGTTCACAACTATATCATCATCCATCTCCACCTGAATGGAAATATCTTTTTCTCTTGCCTTCATATAAATCTGACTGACAGCCTCTGTTAGCGTTTTCTTCAGGCTTTCATGAAGCGAATGTATCTGGATCATATGTGTTTCCAGCCTTGAAAGATTTACCAGTTCATTCAAGAGCTGTTCCAGTTTGGTAAGTTCCTGTGATTCCTGCTCCAGAAACTCCCTCTGTTCTTCTCCTGTAACCCGATTTTCTGCCACCAGCTCATGACTCATCCGGAGTGATGCAAGCGGAGTCTTCAACTGATGGGAAATATCTGTAATCAGACTCTTCGTACCATTTTCTTCCTGCTCCAGACGTTCCTTCAAATCTTCGAAATATTGCCCCAGCTCCTTTACAGATTCCCACACCTTTAACCATTGTTCCGATTCTGATGTTTCTTCAGGATATGTTTGGAATTTTCCTTTTCTGAATTCCTGCAGACATTCATATAATTGCTGTAATTGTTCCTCATCACCGTATCTGCTCCAGTTTTTTCTTCGGTCCAGGTACAAGAACAGGCTACATACTATGACTCCCACTAGTAATCCAATTCCCCAGATAATCCTTATAACCACATCTGAAGATCCACTCCCTGAGTGATAACCATAAGTTTCTTCCAGCATCTGTACGACTCTTTCTATCTTCTGATCGTCCCGGTCTCTTATAAAATCTACTGTTCCTGACTTTTCCCAGATTGCAACTATTTCCCCTTCCAGTTCAGGATGTTCTGCAAGGAGCAGTGCTATCTGCGTTGCTTTCGCATTTTCCTCATACTTTGTTATCAGATACATTCCTACTGTAAAAAATACTGCAAAGATTACATATACGATAAAATACCGTTTTAATTTTTGTTTACCTTTCCGGTCCATATATATCCCAGTCCTCTCACATTCGCTATCTCTTCTGTTCCAAGTTTATTCTTCAGTCTGCTTATATTGACAGTAACCGTATTATCATCGACAAATTGACCGTCTATATCCCATACATGCTCCAGGATACTTTCTTTTGAAACAATCTGTCCTGCATTCTCCCAGAGATACAGCAACAGAGAGAATTCTTTCTTACTTAAAGTAACTGGTTCATCCCCTTTATACACCTGCATCGTTTTCATATGCACCGTAATCTCTCCGGAAGACATAATCTGTGCCTGTACCTTAGAAAGCCGTCTCATCAATGCGTTCACCTTCGACACCAAAGCCATCAGTGAAAATGGTTTGGTAATATAATCATCTGCCCCTGTATCATAACCATTTACAATATCTATTTCCTGATCCAAAGCCGTAAGATAGATAAGATATGTATCTCCACCTGCACGTACCATCCTTCCAAAATCCAGTCCTGTACCATCCGGCAATGTAATATCGCTGATAACAAGAGCATAATCTCCTTTTTGAAATGCTTCTTTTGCTTCCTTTATTGTATAAACCTGACGAACCTCATACCCTTCCCGTGAAAGTAACAGGGCAATTCCCCGATTTAGATTCAAGTCATCCTCCAGTAATAATATTTTCTGCATCAAATACTCCACCTCTATTTGTAATAACCTGTTCTTTTATCATATCAGTCCTATCTTTTGTCTACAATAAAAATAAAATTAACATACATACTTTTCCTTCATATGTTCAAGGATTTCACCGGATACTGCTTCAGAAATCGATCAATCCATTTCTGATTGCTTCTCTGTAACATCCGAAGTCTGGATAAAAGCTGTAGACAACTGCAGCTCTATGTTACTAAAGTCCTATCCATCAATACAGGAGTTATAGAATGCCGTGAAGATACCGTCAAATTCCATTTCAATAATATGTAGGCTGTCCATTGTGTGCTCCAGATAAGTCAGTGTTCCTCTATCCAAATCTATACTCGGCTTTCCTAGTGAGTTTGCTATTACATCTGGATTTGTAATTTCAAACATCTCCTTTATATCCGGCATAAGATAATCCACGATATCCGGCAGCCTTTTCTCATACGCCTGTGCCAGTTCAACTGCATGCTTCTCATAATCGGAATGTATACTGTCACAGACAAATTCAATCCCGTTTATTTCCATCTTATAGTAATCATTATTCTCATCATAGACAAACGCTGTACCCTTACTTTTTTTATTTTTTTCCAAAATCCCCATGATATATCTACACTTTCCCGGTTCTTCCGCCATACACAGTCTAAAAAACTGTAACTTAATGCTTACGTTTGTAAAAAATAACTCCTGCCAAAATCAATAAAATAATTCCAACTACAATCATAAAAATAAAATTATCACCATTTAACTTCCCTGCTATGAAAATAGAAGTCGGGCCATCCGCACCACCAATAACAGAAACGGCTGTGTTTTCTTTCTGCTTCAGTACAATGCCAATGACTGCCAATACAATTCCTAAAATTCCGGCTATGATTCCCAATCGCTTTTTCATTGCTACCACCTCAAATCATTTTTATCTGCTCAATCAAATGTAAATTGTTATGCAAGTATTTCTATGCAAATGAAGCATAGATAACCCATATTTCTGCAAACATTACCAATAAAAGTACACCATCTATCATCCAATTAAACTGAATGTCCGTTAAGAAAGTTTTTGAATGTGTCAGGCAATATTTTACTTTTTCTCGTCCAGTCAAAAAAGTGATAAGCACTTGTAATATAGGAAATAAAAATATTTGTATTTTTCTTCCATAATCATCCGCAATCCCATTTGCAAAATGTACTGGAATAATACTCGGTAAGAAAAATATACTTACAAGAGCAAGCAAAAATCCTATTATACAAATTATCCATGTGAATTTTCTAGTATTGATAAATTTCATAACAATCCTTCTTTCTGCTAAATTCAAGTTTTTCCAATACATAACACGTACTTACATTATACTCCTCACCAATGCAAACCTCAATTTATTCTCCATCCTTTTTCCCGTTATTAAGCTTCGGGCAGTAAAATGCCTTTACTTCCACCCCATCTTCCTCCGACTCAATTTCCACATAATAATCCCGGATAAAGTATCCCGCATTATGCTCCTGAATGGCGTACAGCTCCAATGTCTGAAAATCCACCAGTACCAGATCACGGGGCTTGGGTTTTTGCGTTTCCTCACAGAATACCTCCATGCTTTCCACCAGCTTATCCAGGCATTCCTGACACAGATGGTTCTGTACTTTTTTCACATCGAAGATACTATCTTCCCCGTAATCCACCGATACTTCGGAAATCCCGTAATCCGACATCTGCTCCGTATGGAAAAAGCAGCCGCCTTCTCCTGTCCCGGTATAACCCATATGCCCGTTTCCCTGCGGGCCGGTAAGATTCCCGTCCTCATCATGATTCCGGATATGCATATCCATCACATACCAGTGATTGGTACAGATCACTCCCAGATCGTCAAACTTCCGGAAATAATCCATCATACTCCGTTCATCGCTTCCACACAGCCAGCACTGTTTTGGATCTTTCAGCTTGCTTTCTACTGATTCAGGCACCTTTCTTTCTACCGGGTGATATTCCTGCTCCTGTGTTTTTTCAAGATAACCTGTCAGATCCAGCCGGCTGATTCCCAGTCCGATCAGAATTCCTGACGCACATGCCAATAATCCCACATATCCCTTTTTCATATTATAGTCATCCTTTAAGAATTAGTTTTATAATGCTTTTAGGATTACTATATCAAATCTTGCAATCACTTTCATCATAAATCGCATATTTTTATGTGTTTTATTGCATATACAGCTTTCAAAAAAACTGCCTGCGGCAATTTCGCAGACAGCTTCTATTTCATCATCTCTTCAATTATCACATCCAGCATCCGAAGCACGCTTTCCTGCTTCTTCGGTGTGAGCCTTTCCAGCTTTCCTTCCACTACAGAAGTATGTTCCATTCTGGTAAGAGGAATCACTTCCTTCAGCACTTCATTCGGTTCCGCACCTAATACATTCAACAGCTTTACAAATGTTTCCATCGTAGGTGTTTTCACTTCCCGCTCAATCGCACCCAGATGGTTGGTACTGATATCCACCAGTTCAGCCAGTCTCTCCTGCGTAATTCCTGCCTCTTCCCTGTACCTGCGGATTGCCTTTCCCATTCCTTTCACACGCACACCTCCTCCTTCCAGTATTCACTAACGCTTAAAGCATTAGTCATGTAAATCCAGTATAATTGGTTGCAAATCACGCTTACAGTATCCATAAGGATTGCATTTATAACGCTTTTAGCGTTGGTCACATTTTTGGCACTCCATCGTCTGTAACTGGCACAGTCCTGCGATTGTAGCGGTAATTTACCCATGTTAAAATTGATATTGTCAAAATTATATGCAGAACGAAACGCAGCACTGCCGTATGGGAAGCCTCTCCTGCGGCAAATAAGCTGCGTTTTTTCTGTAAGATAGGAGGATCTTTACAATTTCATACTTTGATTTAGGACGCAGCCTGCATTGACCGGGCTGCGTCCTTTCTTGAGGCAGGAAAACCATAAGCAAAGGCAGGGGAGGTAATTCTCCTGCCGCTCTTATAAAAAGGAGGTACTTTTACGTGAAACACAAACTGAAAAACGCTCCGCCGGACACAAAACGGCATGTCAATTATGGCAGATGCCTGTATGCTGCATTTCTGGCTGTCACAGTCCTCTGCGGATACACACAGCCGGTTTTTGCCGCTACCATCTGGACCAAAGCCAATGAGATCATGAAGGATGTCTATAACCAGATTATCCTCATTTCCACCATTGCTGCAGTCGTAACGGCATCGGTTGCCCTTCTGATGATGAATTTTTCCAAAAGCGGAAAAACCGTGGACGAATCACGTGCATGGCTCAAGCGTATCGTCATTACCTGGGCGATCTTAAACGGGCTTGGCTTTATCATGGCTTACATCACCCCGTTCTTTGCAGGCGGAAAATGGAACGGATAGACGAAAGGAGATGCCACTATGGGAATACTTGACGGAATCGTGGAATGGATTGCCGAACAGGTCATGAACATTCTGGATCTGATCACCACTTCAGTCCTCGGTGCTCTGGGCTGTTCCATGGATACGTTTCTTCGCTACTTTCCTGCTGCCGAGACCATGTATCAGGTCTTTCTGGCACTGGGCATCGGGCTGATCCTCTTAAACTGGGTATGGCAGCTCTTTAAAAATTACTTTATGGGAGCCGGTATCGAAGCGGAAGATCCCATTAAGCTGTCCATCCGTTCCTTCCTCTTTATCTTTCTCACCTTCTATGCGAAAGATATTGTGGATCTGCTCCTGAAGATTTCAGGAACACCGTACAACTGGATTCTGACGGAAGACCTGCCGCCTTTAAAATTTGCGGATTTTAACTCCGTAGTCACAGTCATCCTGGGAGTCTGTGCAAATGGGGCGGTAGCCATCATTGCACTGATTCTGGTACTGATTCTGGCGTGGAACTACATCAAACTGCTCTTTGAAGCGGCAGAACGCTATATTCTTCTGGGGGTACTGGTCTACACAGCCCCGGCAGCTTTTTCCATGGGTGCCAGCCAGTCAACCGGAAATATCTTCAAAAGCTGGTGCCGGATGCTTGGCGGCCAGTTCTTTTTGCTTCTGATGAATGCGTGGTGCCTGCGGCTGTTTACTTCTATGGTCGGCACCTTCCTTGCCAATCCGTTATCCCTATAAGAAAGGAGGACCAAAATGAAACTTAGAAAGAAACTCATACCATTCCTGGTACTAACTGCCTGTCTGGTACTGTTTTGCTCCATGCCGGTCTTTGCAGCGGAGCTTACGGAAGCAGACGTGGAAGCGGCAGTTGCCAGTCAGGGAAAGGAAGCGGTAACCGGAAATGTCTTCGTCTGGTTCCTGTGTGCCATTGCCTTTTTAAAGGTATCCCAGAAAATTGATTCTTTTCTGGCATCGCTTGGCATCAATGTCGGCAATACCGGAGGAAACATGATGGCTGAACTTCTGATTGCAGGACGGAGCCTGACCGGTTCCATGCGTTCCCATGGTGGTGGCGGCTACCACAAAGCCTCTTCTCCCGGAAGTGCGGCTGTCGCAGGAAGCTTCCTATCCGGCGGGCTTGCCGGGGCAGTGGGAAGACAGGTACAAAGAGAAGCGGTCAATTCCGCAACCGGTTATACCGAACACAGCAGTATCGGAAACATGCTCTACCAGTCATCCCTGAACAAAGGCGGAGACTTTGCCAATCAGGTCATCAGCAACATTGCACAGGGAAATTACGGTCAGGTAGGTTCCATCAAGGGAGCAGACGCACAGAAAGCCTTTACTTCCTATATGGGCATCAATCCGGGCGGCGGTTCTTCCTATGATAATGTAGAAATCGGTGGCGGAAGGATCACCGGTACCGAAACCGGAAGCTCCGGAAACCGGGATTTTGCCCTGTACCATGCCGACCAGTATGCAGCTCCTACTCAGGGCTCCTACTCTACGGTACAGTCCGTGGATGGTTCCACCTGGTACAAGCAGTATGCACAGGATACGGTCGAAAAAACACCATATACTTCCGGCAGCGGCAAAGTAGCCTACAATGAATCCATTGTCCAGAAACTGCCGCCAGCCCCACAGCGAAAGGAGCGTATGTAACATGCCAAAAACAGCCTTGATGGGCAGTCCTCTTGCTGTCATCGGTACAGTATTCCGGCACAGGCGCACCCTTGCGAAAACTGGAGCAGCCGTCGGCGGTGTACTGATGCTTCCCATTCTGTTCCTTGTCATGCTTCCGGGACTCGTCTTCGGAGACCTCTCTGAAAATACCGGAGCACTGACCAGCAACACGGTAATCAGTGAAAATATCCGGGCTTCCAATCAGGCAATCGTGGAGGTGCTTCAGGAAAGCCATGATGCACTGCTTGCTAAGATCAATGCGGAAATTGCCAGACTCCCGGAAGGAGATACTGCCTCTATCAGCGATCCTTACGCTTCCAGTATCATCGTAAATGCGAACCAGCTCATCGCACAGTTTTGTGCCAGCCAGGATGACTATAAAAATATAAATATCAGCAAACTCAAAAGCCTGATCCGGGAAAACGAGGACGGGCTTTTTTCTTATGACGTTACTTCAGAAACGGCCACGGTGGAAGTTCCGGCGGAAGAGGAAAATGCACCACCCAGAAAGGTTACTTTTACCCGCCATACCTACACGGTCAGCTATGCCGGAGATGCCTACTTTGCAGATCACGTCTTTCATCTGACCGATAAGCAGAAAAAAACGGCAGACAGTTATGTGGAAAACCTGACCATGTTCTTTGGCGGCTCCGCTTCCGGTCTTGCCATGGCGGTAGGTGTCAGCGATGAGGTGCTGGCTTACCGGGCTACCATCCAGCAGGTCGCACAGAAATACGGCATGGAAGCTTATGTGGAACTCCTCATGGCAGTCATGATGCAGGAAAGCGGCGGGCGTGGAAGCGATCCCATGCAGGCGGCAGAAGGCGGCTTTAATAAGAAATACCCCCATGTCCCCAACGGCATCACCGATCCTGCTTATTCCATCGAATGTGGGATTCAGGAATTAAAGTATGCACTGGATAAAGCAGGATGTACCGGACCTACCGACCTGGACCGCATCAAGCTGGCGCTTCAGGGTTACAATTACGGCTCCGGCTATATCGACTGGGCAATGGAACGTGACGGCGGTTATACCAAAGAAAACGCCATTGCTTATTCGGATATGATGTGTGCCCGTCCGAACTGGCATTATGACCGGTATGGGGACAAGGAATATGTGGAGCATGTTCTCCGGTATTATCAGATTACCAATACCGGCGGAAGCTATCCGGCAAACGGAATGCAGATTCCGCACTATCTCCAGACCGATTACGGGAACATTCCTTATGGCGGCGGCTCCATCGCATCTTCCGGCTGCGGGCCTACCAGCTTTGCCATGATCGCCAGCTACCTGACCGGGAATACCATTACCCCTCCGGATGCGGTGGCATGGTGCGGGAATTCCTATTACAAGCCGGGAGTTGGAACCTACTGGAGCTACTTTCAGGCTGCAGCCAGTCATTTCGGCTGTGGCAGCGTCACACAGACCAGCAATGCCAATACGGTACTTCAGGCACTCTCCGAAGGCTGTCCGGTCATCTCCTCTCAGCGGGCAGGACTTTTCACCAGCGGCGGACACTTCATCGTACTCCGAGGTGTTACGGCAAACGGCAAGGTACTGGTCAATGATCCCAATGACAGTGACGCAAAGAACTATATTAACCGTGAATTTGATATGATGTCGGAAATCCATGCTACGGCAAATGCCTACTGGATCTTCGACAAAAAATAAAGGAGCCATTATGAACAGAACAAAAGTGATTCTTTCCATTTTTCTGATGCTGTTTCTGCTGCTTGCCGGACTGGTTCTCCCCAGTTTCTGGAAAAGCCAGAAAAAAGAAGCTTCCGGAAACAAAGGCAGGGAACCGGCAAAGGAAACAACAGAAACAAATTCTGATACCCCCATGCCGGAATATCTGGATTTTGATGCTTTAAAAGCATTTTTCTCCGACAGCCAGATTGCTTCTCTCAAAGGGCAGTTTCCTGTCTACCTAAAAGAGTATGTCAAAAAAGAACAGACAGGCATCACCTTCCTGCCGGAAAAAACCAGCTACCCTACCGAAACAACCGTCTGCCTGATGTTTTCACTTTCCGATCAGGATACGCTTCCGGTTACCTATCACACCCCGACGGGTGTGTTTTTATTTGGAGAAGACGGGGTACAGGTCTCTGCAGATACGACTGTTTACGAAAAGCAAACCGATGATTCCCTGCCGTCCCTGACTTCGCAGGACATTGAACACCTGCAGGAAGGCGGGTATCCGGATACTTCTGACAGCCCGGAAGCTCCGGACACAGAATCCGGCAGTGCCTCTGTGCCTTCCGAAGATGCGAAAGATACGAAAAAGGAGGTGCAGCCATGACACAGCCAGAAGAAACACCGGTTTCCTTTATCCCTTCCAACTTCATTGAGAAAGGCAAGATCCTAAACGGAACTTTTGACATCCGCAATGCCATAGAAAGCATTGTTCTTTCCCTGGCAATCGGTATCCCTGTTTTCCACCTGCCGCTGTCCCTGACTGCCCGCATCATCATTCTCTGCATGACCGCACTTCCAGCGGCAATGGTAGCCCTGATTGGAATCGGCGGGGAGAGCATCACTGCCTTTTTGATGAGTGCCCTGCGTTTTGTAGTGAACCGCAGGGTAATCTGGAGGTCCGACAGTCTTCCGGAAGGAAAGCCACGCAGGAAACCACGTTTCAAAGAGCCAAAGACAAAGAAACACCGGAAAGCAGAAAAAATGGCAGAGCCTTCCAAAGTAATGGCATCGGCTCCCCCACAGTCTGAACCGGACGCACCAGCTCCGCCAAAAAGTAAAAAAAAAGAACACCGGCAGTTTGATACCTCCACCAAGCGGGGCATCAAAAAACAGGCAAAGGAAGATATCCGTTATCTGAAGTGGGAGCAGAAAGAAGCCAGCCGACAGAAAAAAGAGGCGGCGAAACAGATAAAAATACAGAAAAAAACGGAAGCCCGGAGACGAAAGGAGGAAGAAAAACGGGCAGTTTCCGAAAAGCGGGCTGCAAAAAAAGAGCAGAAAAAAAAGGTGGTTTCCAAGGAGGACACCTCATCTGCCACGTCAAAACCCGTTTCCCGGAAAAAGCGAAAGAAAGACCAGACCTTGGAGGATTATCTTCCGGTGGAAAAAATCGCAAACGGAATCGTCTATACCACAGACGGACGGTACGTGAAGATCCTGGAGATTGAACCAATCAACTTTCTGCTTCGAAGTGCTAGGGAACAGCAGGGCATTATCTACAGCTTTATCAGTTACTTAAAGATCAGCCCTGTCAAACTCCAGATCAAGATGATCTCCAAAAAAGCAGACATCAATAAGCATCTGGAGCAGTCCCAGCTGGAGCTGGAGCGGGAAACCGATCCCCACTGTCAGGAACTGCAGCGTGACTACATCCAGTTTGTCCAGAACTTAAGTTCCAGAGAAGCAGTATCCAGACGGTTCTTTCTGATCTTTGAATATGAACCATTCAACGCAAACCGAAAGGAAGAGGAACGGGAAATCCTTGCTGCTCTTGAGACAGCCTCCCAGACCGCCAAAACCTTTCTATACCAGTGCGGGAATGAAGTGGTCTCCCATGACAATGAGGATGAATTTACTACGGATGTTCTCTACACCCTTTTAAACCGTACCCTTTGTACGGAGGTTCCGCTTTCGAACCGGATCAGCACTGTACTGTCCGCCTATACAAAGGAAAATCGCATGGAGGAACTGGATCACATCCGGATCAACGAGTTTCTCGCACCGGAAAGTGTGGATTTCAAGCACTCCCATTATGTGCAGATCAATGGGCTTTACCATTCCTACCTGCTTGTGCCGTCTGACGGCTACAAAAACCGGGTAACTCCCGGATGGCTGTCACTCCTTGTCAATGCCGGGGAAGGGATTGATATTGATTTCTTTCTCCAGAAACAGCCAAAGGACAAGATTCAGCAGCGTCTCGGTCAGCAGATCCGTATCAACCGTTCCAAATTAAAGGATGCGTCCGATACCAACACTGATTATGACGATCTGGATTCTGCCATCCGCTCCGGATATTTTCTGAAGCAGGGACTTGCCAACAACGAAGATTTCTATTACATGAATCTTCTCATCACCATTACTGCTTCCACGTTGGAAGAACTGCAGTGGCGGATTCAGGAAATGAAAAAGCTCCTGATCTCGCAGGATATGAACTTACACTCCTGCTACTTTTTACAGGAGCAGGGATTTTTATCCTCTCTGCCGCTGGCAAATCTGGACAAGAAGCTTTTTAAGCTGTCCAAGCGGAACGTACTGACTTCCGGGGCGGCAAGCTGCTATCCCTTCGTCAGCTACAGTATCTGCGATGATAACGGAATCCTCTTTGGGGTAAACAAGCATAACAATTCCCTGGTCATTGCGGATATCTTTGATTCCAGGCAGTACAAGAACAGCAACATCTGTATCTTAGGCTGTTCGGGAGCAGGAAAGACCTTCACCATGCAGACCATGGCACTAAGGATGCGAAGAAAAGGCATCCAGGTGTTCATCATCGCTCCGCTAAAGGGACACGAATTTTACCGGGCTGCAAGGAATGTCGGCGGAGAATTTATCCAGATCTCTCCTGCCAGTAAGAACTGTATCAACATCATGGAAATCCGGAAGGTAGACAATTCTGTAAATGAACTGCTGGACGGACCGACACTGGATGCCTCCGCACTGGCAGGCAAGATCCAAAGGCTTCACATCTTCTTCAGTCTGCTGATCCCGGATATGTCCCATGAGGAGAAGCAGCTTCTGGATGAAGCCCTAATCAAAACCTATGCCAGAAAAGGGATTACACATAAAAATGAATCCCTGACAGATCCGCAGCATCCGGAGCAGTACAAAAAGATGCCCATTCTGGAGGATGTCTACAATGTCCTGCTGGAAAGCGAGGATACCAAACGTCTGGCTCATATCCTGAACCGCCTGGTTCACGGTTCTGCTTCTTCCTTTAACCAGCAGACCAATGTGGACCTGACCAATAAATATACGGTACTGGATATCTCCGAACTGACCGGTTCCAGCGATCTTTTAACGGTCGGCATGTTCGTTGCCCTGGATTATGTCTGGGATAAAGCGAAGGAAAACCGTACCGAAGAGAAAGCCATCTTTGTCGATGAGGTCTGGCAGCTCATCGGTGCATCCAGCAACCGGCTTGCAGCGGAATTCGTACTGGAGATTGCCAAGATCATCCGTGCTTACTCCGGAGCCGGCATCTTTGCCACACAGGATTTAAACGACTTCTTTGCTCTGGATGACGGGAAGTACGGCAAGGGTATCATCAATAACTGCAAGACCAAGATTATCCTGAACATGGAGGATGAAGAGGCACAGCGGGTGAAGACTATCCTGCATCTATCGGAAACAGAAGTAATGAACATCACCCATTTCCAGCGGGGCAACGGTCTGATCTCAACCAACAACAATAACATCACTGTGGAATTTAAGGCTTCCAATCTGGAAAAGGAGCTGATTACCACAGATCGGCAGGAGCTTCTGGAAATCCTTGCGAAACAGAAGAAACAGGCTGTGTAACTTTTGGCAGCACTGACGCTGCCCTTTTCATTTGAACTTCAAGAAGGAGGAGACTTATGTTACAGACATACAAATCCTATACCAGACGGACGCTGGCTATGCTGCTGGCAGTCCTTGTCGCAGTCGGCGCATTGTTTTCCGGCAGTTTTCCGGTTCATGCAGCCGACGGCACCATCAGCTATAAGGCAGGTGCCAATATCCCTTACGGCAGCTATTTTACCTCCCGCATGAGCTTTGACGGGAGCAATACTGCCTACTGCGTGGAACCACTGAAGAAAACACCTTCCTCTGGTTCCTATTCCTATGACCTTTTAAGCCAGAACTCCCCGCTCAGAAAAGCGCTCTACTACTTAAACGGCGGTTACGGCTACGATAAAGTCGTCAAGGATAAATATTTCAGTGGCTGGAGTGATGATAACAGCTATGTCATCGGACATCTGGTTGTCGCTTACATCTATGCCGGTAATTCCGCTGACACCGGAGCTTTCCATGGCGCCCCGCAGTCCTATATTGATAAAGCACTGGAAGTAGCCAGTGCCATTCAGGGACTTCCGAACCCGCCGGAAGGCTTCCGGGCATTCATCGTTCCGGGACAGGGCAGCCAGACCATTGCCGGAAGCTGGTATCAGGTTCCAAACGGCTGGATCGAACTGAAAAAATCTTCTGCCAACGGAAGCGTATCGGACGGGAATCCGAATTACAGCTTAAAGGGTGCTGTGTATGGGATCTATCAGGGTGAGAAGCTCATCCAGAAACTGACCACTGATGAAAACGGGTATGCCAGATCCGGCGAACTGGAGGAAGGCGATTATACCATAAAAGAGCTCTCTGCTTCCAAAGGCTACATTGTAGACACCAAAGCTCACAAAGTCACCGTAAAAGCAGAACAGACTTCTGCTGCAAACGTAACAGATATTCCGCAGAATAATCCCATGAATCTGGTGCTTGAAAAGCTGGATGCCGAAACAAAGAAAGCCTCCCCACAGGGAGCAGCTTCCCTTGCAAACGCAGAATTTACAGTCAAGTTCTATACCGAGCAGTCTGACAGTGATCCTGCGGAAGCTGGAAAGAAACCGGCACGTACCTGGGTATTAAAAACAGATGTTTCCGGAAAGATGCATTTTACCAAAGATTCCTTTGTAAGCGGCGATGCCTTTTACTATACCAGTGATGGCAAGACCGTCTGTCTTCCGCTCGGTACCATAACGGTACAGGAAAGCAAAGCCCCTGCCGGATACCAGCTCAATCCAACTGTCTTCGTACAGAAAATTACAGGTGACGGTAAGCAGGAAATGGTTTCGGTATACCAGTCTTCTACCATAGAAGAATCTGTCATCCGTGGCGGAGTGAAGATCCAGAAACGTGACAGCGAGACCGGAGAAGCAAAACCGCAGGGTTCTGCCACTTTGGAAGGTACTGTCTTTGCGATCACTACGTTAAATGAAAATCCGGTATTAGTAGACGGAACATCCTACACGAAAGATCAGGTTGTCCTTACACTTACTGCCGATAAATCCGGTTCTGCTGCAACTGCAAAAGATGCTCTCCCATTCGGACATTACCGTGTGGATGAAACAACTGCACCTTCCGGTTATCTGAACAGCGGAAAGATCTCTGTAGAATTTGACATCACAGAACAGGGAAAAATCGTGGAACTGACTGCAAAAGACAATTCCATCTCCAATCAGGTCATCCGCGGGGATCTGGAATTTGTCAAGATTGCTGACGGCAGCCAGAACCGTCTGGCAAATGTGCCATTTAAGATCACTTCCAAAACAACAGGCGAAAGCCATGTGATTGTGACAGATGCCAACGGTTATGCCAGTACTTCCTCCAAATGGAACAAACATACCGCAAATACCAACCGGGGTGAGTCTTCGGAAGACGGCATCTGGTTCGGCACCTCCAAACCGGATGATTCCAAAGGCGCTCTCATTTACGATACTTACACTCTGGCGGAACAGCGTTGTGATTCCAACAAAGGCATGGATCTTTTAACCTTTGAAGTCAAGGTTTATAAGGATTCTGTTCTGATACAGGTTGGAACTCTGACCGATGATGCCATTGAGATCGGCACGACTGCTCTGGATGCCGAGACCGGTACACACATGAGCCAGCCGGCAAAAGAAGTGACCATTGAAGACGTTGTGGAATACGAAGGACTGAAAAAGGGCCAGAAATACAAACTGACTGGAACCTTAATGGATAAAAAAACCGGGGAACCAATCCTTGTGGATGAAAAACCGGTGATTTCTGAAACTGAATTTACTGCAAAGAAATCCTCCGGCTCCGTCAAAGTAACCTTTACCTTTGATGCAACTTCCTTAAAGGGAAAAACAACCGTTGTCTTCGAGGAATTATATCAGGATGAGATGCAGCTTGCAGTCCATACCGACATCAACGATGAAGACCAGACCATCTATTTCCCGGAAATCAAGACTACTGCGAAAGATGCGGACACGAACTCCAATATTTCCTGTGCAAAGGAAGAAATCACGCTGGTGGATACGGTTTCCTTTAAGGGGCTGGTTCCTAACCAGAAATATGAAGTGACTGGAACTCTGATAGATAAAGAAACAAAGAAACCAGTCGAAGCAGACGGAAAACCGGTGACAGCAAAAGCATCCTTCAAGCCAAAAGAATCCGCTGGTACGGTAGATGTTACCTTTACCTTTGATGCCAGCTCCTTAAAAGGGAAAACAGTAGTTGTCTTTGAATCCCTGGCTTACAAAGACAAGGAAGTTGCCGTACACACAGACATTGCGGATGAAGGACAGACTATTTACTTCCCGGAAATCAAAACCACTGCAACAGATGCTGCTTCCGGCACACACTATGCAAAACCGGAAAAAGAACTGACGCTTACAGACCTTGTGGAATACAAAAACCTGATCCCAGGCAAAGAGTACAAGCTGACAGGAACACTCATGGATGCGGAAACCGAAAAACCTTTCGATGTGGATGGCAAAGCTGTGACTGCAGAAACAAGTTTCACTCCGGAAGAAGCTAACGGCAGCGTAGAGCTTTCCTTTACCTTTGATGCCTCTGCACTTTCCGGAAAAACGCTCGTGGCATTTGAAACAATGACTTTTGAAGATCACGAAGTAGCGGTACATGCGGACATCAAAGATGCCAACCAGACCATCTACTTCCCGGAAATCAAAACCACAGCCAAAGACGGCAGTGACGGGGATCAGGATGTCTCTGCTTCCAAGGAAGCGACTATCGTAGATACGGTCACTTATCATGGTCTGATGCCTGGATCTGAGTACAAAGTCATCGGAACCCTGATGAATAAGGAAACCGGAGAGGCTTTGTTAAAAGACGGAAAACCAGTTACCGCTCAGGCAGAATTTAAAGCAGAAAAAGCTGGCGGCTCTGTGGAAGTTACCTTTACCTTCGACGCTTCTGCTCTTGCCGGACAGGATGTGGTTGTCTTTGAAAAGCTCTACTATACAGACGGAAAAACCGAGCATGAGATTGCTTCCCATGAGGATCTGAAGGATGAAGGTCAGACCGTACACATGACGGAGCTTCCGAAAGAACCGGAGACGCCTCCGGTAGCTCCGCCTGTAAAGACCGGCGATGAGACGCCGCTTCTCCTGTATGCCGGAATCGCCATAGCTGCACTTGCAGGTGCAAGTGTCCTGGGCATCGTTTACTTCAAACGCAAAAAGAAACATCAGTAACTCATAACGAAGACTCCTGCAGGCAGCTCCCACATGGAACTGCCTGCTTCTTTAGTAGGTGATGAATATGAAACACCCCCACTGCAAGACAGATGCCAAGCACATCCGTCATTTTCTGAACCTCTGTGAAGGGAACTGGCACTCCTGTATCTACGTCTGGTGCCGCACTTGTAACGCACAGGAAAGCTGTGAGAACTCTGGCTTTTTATTCCATCCGGATGAAACGGGAAGCCCCTGCATCCTCCCTCTTTCAGATGCAGCGCTTTTGTTTCCCCGGATACCGGAGCCAACCGAATGTACCGGAAGCATGAGCATTGCTGCTTTTACAGAGCTTTATCTGCCCTATCTGGCCGCTCAGAAGCTGCCTTTAAAGCCATGTCCCATTCCGGCACTGCTCCGGCTTCAGGAGAACCAGCAATATGACTGGTAACAAAAAGTTGCACTTTCAGGCTCTTATACGTACAGGATATGTAAAGAAAGGAGGCACTGCCTATGTTAAACGTAATTTCAATCATCCAATGTATCGATCAGGTCTTTACGAACCTGATATTTATTCCCATGATTTTTGTCCTGTATGTGAAATTCCGTCCGAAAAAGCCATGGACCAGAAGGCGCAGGAACACTTACCTGCTCTGTCTGGTACTGATCAGCTTATTCCTGCTACGGATTTTCTGTGAGAAGTTCATCTTTACACCGGTTAATTATCCACGTTTCACAGACAGCGGCTTATTCCCGCTCATCCGAGCAATTTTCTATCCCGGCATCTGAAAAATGGGGATTCGTGCCATTTAGTCCGAATCTGGGATCAGTATCCGCTTGCGTCCTATGGGAATTCATCACCTGCTTACTTACAATATAAGTATACAGTACGTACTGGTTATTCACGTACACGTTACGTATCGTGTATGTACAAGCGAGGTGAAAACAGATGAAGAAACCAAAAATCATCCGCTGCCCTTACTGCGGCGGAACAGCAATATTAAGAGATGCATCCTTTGTATATGGAACGCATTCTCATGGCGGACAGGTTTATGTCTGCTCCCACTATCCATCCTGCAATTCCTATGTCGGGGTACATCCGGGAACCAAGATACCAAAAGGAACGCTCGCCAACCGGGAGCTTCGTCAAAAGCGGATTCAGGCACATCGAATTTTCGATCAGATCTGGCAACAGGGCATCCTTTCCAAACCGGAAGCATATCGCTGGGTGGCAGATAAGTTCTGTCTGACAGATAAGCAGGCTCACATCGGACAGTTCAGCAACTATATGTGCGACCAGCTCATTCGGGAATCCGCAGATGTTTTAAAGAACAACCATATTCCCTTCCGCCTCCGGGCAGCCAGCTGAAAGGCGGTGATTGATGATGACCTTACCACTAAATAAAAAGCAAAAACAACTGGTGGAAAAATCCATGGATCTGGTTCCGATCATGATTCGTTCCATGACCCGCACCGCTGCCTATGTAACTGAGGAAGAACAACAGGAATTATGTCAGATTGGATATCTGGCTTTGTGCCGGTCGGCTGTCGGATTTGAGGAAGGAAGATCATTCCAGCCTTATGCCAAAACTATCATCCGTCATGCCATCTTTGACTACTGGCGGAAAATTGCCCGTGACCGCTCCATGCTCTGTTCTCTGGACGAAGCATCATCTGAAGATGAACATCTCCATTATCGTGATTTGTTTTCCTACGAGGATACACAAACAACTCACCCGGAAAAGGACACAAACCAGACCTTGCTTCTTGAGCATTTAACCCAGCTTGGCACCGGACAGTCCTCAACTATTCAGAAGGGAATTGTAGCCCTCTATCTGCAACAGCAGGGATATACCAGCTTTGACTTGGCAAAACACTACCAAGTACCAGCCAATCGTGTACGGGCATGGCAGAGCAAAGCACGGAAACTATTACAGCAGGATGATGCACTCTATGCACTTCTGACTTAACCTTGAAGGAGGGAACTTTTATGCTGACACTTTATACTTCTGTCGGAACCTTAAAATTTCAAAAAACGACAGGCGGAAAATCCATTCCTCTTGTAATCAACGATGGACAAGAATATGGACTATCGGATGACGAGCTGCTGCTCTGGAGCTGTCTTGCCTTCCAGATTCTGACGCTCCATGAACTCCAGGATGCCTATACCCTGCGCCAGATACAGAAAGAAGGTCCGAAAGGCTTATCCTTCCAACACTATCTGAACCGACTTTCCTTACGCGGTCTGGTTGTAAGCGGAATTGGACTGACAGGGGTGGATGCCTTATATCGCCTTCTCGGCAGTCTGACCATTATTCCCTTGAAGGATACCTTTCCCATCCGGCTCTTTGGCTGCGTTCAGCTTTATCTGGAAGGAACTATTGGTGCAAAAGAGTTTGGCAGATATTTAAAGAAGAAACCCTCTTCACCGATGGAAGATACCATTCTGAAGCTGGCTGATAAGGTATCCCTCACGACCGCTGAGCTTGTCACAAGTATGGAGCAGGAAAAAGTAATCCACAACGAATCGGATATTATGGATGAGTTATACACAGAACCGGAGACAACTTACCAAACACTTGTGGATGATGTCCAGATTCACCATACCCAGTATCCAGTGCTGCAGGCTATTGCTAATTTGTACCTGAATAAACAAATCACATTTCATACATGTTAAAGGAAGGAACCTTATGCCAAAACCATTTTTCACAAAGCTGGTTGCCATCAGTGCAATCGGCTTTTTCTGTGTACTTTTTGGGTGCATCTTCGGGATCGCCACCCATGACCGGCTCTTTATCCTCATGAGCCTCCTCATCGGAATCTGCAGCATCTTGCGTGCACTCAGTTTCTACCACCTGATCCATACACATGCTTATCTGTCACTGGACGTAAGCTGCACGAAACGGGAACAGACACTCTTCGGGAAAAACCAGCAATATTGGTTTGCCAGTGATAACGGAAAGGAATACGCCTTCTCACTGGAAAAGAATATCAAACTCCTAGAGGGACATCGGTATCGGCTGTACTTCCGGAAACCACAGCAGGGAACAGGGCAATCGATGCCATGTGCCGGAGATATTCTCGGATATGAAGAACTCACCGATCAACTGCCGGAACTTCCGGATACATCCGTTTAGATAGAAAATGAGCCGCCCGTACTGCATCACCCCTACAGTTCTGGCGGCTCATTTTATTATAAATAACCTCTCTTATTTCTATCAAACAATAGTGTTTGTATCCGCTTCAATGCCATGAGCATTTGCTCCGGGAATGTCTTAGTTAAACTTGAAAGAATTAGATTTTCATTCTCATTACACAAATATTATTAGATAACCAATTCAGAAATATCAATGCTCGTTTTATAGTTTTGTTTTACTCCGCCAGGAGAAGTAATAAAAATCGTAGCATATTCCCCATTTTCATAAAGGGTAATTTCTTTTATATCTTTTTCTTCATCTTGGTTCGTAGTATCGCAATAAAATTTTATGGTATATTTAGGGTTCATACCTATGCTTTTTTCTGTCTCTTTCCATGATTTTATATTTAAAGCAGAAATAACCTTGTCTATATTATGCTTATCATCATACTTTACCAGCAATTCCTTATTTGCGGCATCATATATCTCTATAACTTTTACACCTTTTACATAATTGTCCATTCTCTGCCTTTTTCCGCCCCGCCAGATACCTGTGCCGGTATTTCAGCTCTGCATACTCTGTGATCCGTTTCATGTAGACTGCATCATAAGCTCCGCCTACAGCACCAACCACCGGAATTCCCTGTAAGAACTTCATATACAGAAGCTCTTTTGACAAAGCTCCCGCCGTTTGTTCGATCTGCTCCTTATCCTGATACTCTTCCGGCAGTATTCCGTTTCTGATAAATTCATTTACTTTCCCGTCAATCTCACAAAGTGTATCCCCATAGGATACTGCTCCCCGGATCAATAATAAGATAAAATATTTTTCTTCCCTGCTTTCATAGCTGTATCCATACTGCAGAGCAGTCTCATAAATATTCTTTAAAATCATCCCTGTAAATACCGGAATATCCGGCAGACCGATTCCCAATACGCCCATCCCGATTCCAGACACACCGGATAGCAGTAAATTCTTTGTTCCCGTATCTCTTGCCTTTTTAGAAAAAGAGCGGAGGGATTTGGAATTCTGCTTTACATCCGCCATATACTGCCGCACCTGATAATCCTGCTCCAGTTTTGTCCGCTGATACGTCTTTTCAATAACCCCGGTTCCTTTCTCGAAAATCAGAGCAAATGCCTTCGCAAAAGCGGTATCCAATGTTTTCTGAAGTTTCGGCGGTATCTTTTCCTCCAGTTTCTGATTCAGAATGCTCTCCCTTTTCTCTGAACGCTTCTGAAGGAATCTCTGCTCCTGTACTTCCAGCTTTTCCCACTCCTTCTGAAGCGGTGTCCTTTTATCAAATAATCGCATCTTAATACACCTCCGCACCAAACGGCATCAATGCCAGTTTCGCCAGTTTAAACTGCTGTAAACCAAACGGGATTCCGATAATCGTCACACATAAAGCTGTACCCAACGCCAGATGCTCCAGTGCAAGAGGCAGACCGGATACAATCAGCCAGATGATATTCAAAAGGAACGAACCAGCTCCGCCACCATACTGCACCTCTTTTCCAAAGGGGAAAAAACTAAGCGCCGCAAATTTAAAACACTGCATCCCCACCGGAATCCCCACAACGGTAATACACCAGAGACAACCTGCCAGACACCAGCTCAGCCCACTGACTGCGCCGCCAAACACAAACCACAACACATTTCCCAGGCATCCCATATGCTACACCTCCCCATTCATCCGATTTTTCACATCAGCAAGTATCTTTTCTATCCGGTTGATGGCATCATCCACCTGTTCTCTTGCATCTGCAATCTTGCTCTGCACCATATAATCTGCCACCAGCCCGTCCAGAAAGAAATCCGCAAAGGAAAGGAAGCTGCCGATTTCCATGCGCAGATCCAAGGAAACCTGCACATCTCTTAATTCTCTCTGAAAACGCTGAATATCGCTTTTCGCCTGTTCCATCAACGCAGCTGCGTCATTCATTTTAGAATGCTTCACAAAGTCACTGATAAAGCCTCCTCCAAGCATATCAAAAATGCCCCAGTTTCTCGCACTTCCCAACTTATCCCTTGCTGCGTAAAGGCTCTGAAGCGCCCGCTCCCCTGCCTGTACTGCTTCCTGCATTTCCCGTTTCATCATTTCGTTACTCATCGTTTATCCTCTCTTTCTTTTTAGCAGACTATTGCGGCAGATTTTCTATATTTCATAATAAAAAAAGACTCCTATCATGACCTCTGCCACAATAAAAGTCTTGCTATCTCATTTGCTACGGGTATCTCTCGATACCGGTTGTCGGTTACAAAACCACCTCTTTCAAGGCGTTCAGCTACTCCCTTTTTTGCTTGAGATGAATATAACATATTGGAAATAATTTGTCAAATCATGCATTTTTCTTTTCCAACCGTTCCGCTTCTCTGGCAAATACATGCGAGATATCAAACAGTTCCGGTACATCTGATATGGTACACACATTCACACAATAATTGAGCCATGGAAATTCTTTTGTCATCTGATAAATAACTGCCATGGCTTTTGCTTCTGACATTGCTTCCACCGAATGATATCCCGATCCCTGAATATGCTCAAATCCGTTTGCTTCAAAAAAGTCCCTTACATCCGCATATGCATTATGCCAGTCACCTTTCGGATAATATTCCTTTAGTGCTTGTGTATTCAGGTCAAAATTGATGCCTTTCCTCTGTAAGCTGTCCATCTGTTAGTTCCTTATAAAGTCTGTAATCAGGTTCTCCTTTTCTGTTCCGTTATACCAGAAACACTCTAACAAATTCTCTGCAATTCCTACGGAGTTTTTCAACTGAAAGATTGCTGCCCAGAATCTTCCATAGTCCTGCTTGCGTCCCCGGTCAAGATAAATCCTGCTTCCAAGGGCTTTGACTGCACAGCTTAAATCCTCCTGCTCAAAAATCTGATCTGCCTGTTCACACATCTGATTTACCGTTTCCGGAGCGAGCTTGCTTGTATCAAATTTAAGTTCTACTTTATACATTATACTCATCCTTTCATACAACAAATGACTGAGTGACTCTTCTCTTTCTACTGTAATTCTACCATGAAACCTATATAAAGTCATTCCCCATTTTCACTTGCTTTAATATAAATTTTTCCTTTTATTTTGGAAACACAATCTCCACACAGAACTCATTCCCTTCTATCCGGGCGCTGATTTTCCCATCCATACGAAGTACCAGCTCTTTCGCAATTGATAAGCCGAGACCGCTGGAAGTCTTACTGCGTGCTTCATCCGCTTTATAAAACCGTTCAAACACCTGATCTACATTTATTTTTTCCACATGACATACTTGATTTTTTATCTGTATCCGGATGTTGTTTTCAACTTCTTCCAGTGAAATACTGATTTTCTTCTCCCCGTGATCCAGTCCGTTTTTTATGATATTCTGAAAAATTCTCTGGATTCCCTGTTCATTTCCGTTCATAAACAGCAGTTTATCTGTAATCTGTATCTCCGGTTCAATTCCTCTGCCCGTCCATTCATCGTAGTAGGAAAATATGGTATCTTTCAAAATCTTGTTGATACAGCAGGATGACATTTCCAGATGAAAAGAATCGTTTTTAAGTTTTGTAAAAGTAAATAATTCTTCCAGCATTTCTTTCAGGCTGCCGATTCTCTCCTGTATGATCTTCATATACCGTCTCTGCTCTTCCTGGTCTTCACAGGTTTCCATTAACTGAAAATATCCGTCAAGGGATGTCAAAGGAGTACGGATATCATGTGAGAGATTTGTATATGTATCCGAAATCATCTCCTCTTTCTTCAAGTATTCCTTCTTTTCCCTTCGCTTCAGTTCCAGCCATTCGTTTAAAACATCTGCCAACTCACCAATGCCTCCAAAATCCATTTCTCTGGTAATCAGCATGTTGCTGTCGTGCTTCATCAGAAACGACAACTGGCGGCAGATGTCTTTCACCTGCCGCTGGTATTTCCAAAATAACATTCCTTGTACCAGTATCACTGCTATCAATAGCACGAACCCTAGTTTTATCATTTAGATATCTCTCTTTCTGAATACCCATGCTGTCAGTAATGTAACCACGATTCCGAACGCCGCCGCAATCACAACTGCCGTCAGGCATTCCTTATTGGTCGGTGACATGGATAAAAGTGCAATCTTTCCTGTCACTGTATATTTCAAAATCTGGAAATTCTCCACACCTGCCTTCTGGATCAAATGATTGATCACTCCGTATAAGACAATCATGGTATTCATGCACAGGCAGATAACAATCGTCATGCTGAACACGTTGCTGTTCAAAACCACCGCAATCGCCATACTGATTAGTACCAGTGCATAATGAAGCAAAATCTGAATACCAAAGTATCTCAGCAACTCGCTTCCATTCCCCCACTCCAGATATCCGAAGTACATCTGCTGTGCAATAATCTGAATGATGAAATAAAGCAGCATGGTAACAGTCGTATACACAAACAACACGGAAGCTTTGGAAAAGATCAGGTTTCTCCGGCTCCTTACCTGCCCGCCGATATTTTTAATATAACCGCTTCCTATATCTGCACTGGAAAACAGCACTGTAAAAATCACCAGAAACAACGCCACAAACTTCGCCTGCAGGTTTGCATATACCTGATCAAAGACCGTTACTTTTTCTCCCGGCTGTGTCGGCAGGAATACGGACATTCCCATATTGATGGTTTCTGGTTTCACTGTTTCTGCAATGTTTTCTGTCTGCTGTTGTTCCGCTTCCTTGTTCATCGTATCAATATCCAGTTTCGACATGGATGTGGAGAAGAATATAGCTGCCGCCATCACAATCCATACCACATACATACTTTTTGTCCGGACCATCCGGTACAGATCCATTTTTATCATATTAAGCATTTTGATTCCCTCCTGTCAGATTCAAGAAATAGGTTTCCAGTTCTTCACTGGTAATGGAAATTCCATTGACCAAAATTCCTGCTTTTGCCAGTTCCATATTGACATTGGCGCTTTCATTCAATCGTTCAAATATATGGATATGGCTCTTATCTGTAACCTGATAGTTGGTAAATCCCATTCTGTCCAGAATCGGGACTGCCTGCTCCGGATGGATTAACTCTATTTCAATCCGTTCACTGCAGCGTTTCATCAGTTCTTCGCTTGTCAGCTCCTGCAGAAGACTTCCATTATGGATAATTCCATAATCCGTTGCAATCTTAGATAATTCCTCTAAAATATGACTGGATATCAAAATCGTCATATTCCGTTCATCTCGCAGTCTCTGTATGGTATCACGCACCTCTGCAATTCCCTGGGGATCAAGCCCATTGATCGGTTCATCAAGGACCAGGAGATCCGGCTCCCCGACCAGTGCCAGCCCGATTCCGAGACGCTGCTTCATTCCAAGGGAAAAATGTTTCGTTTTTTTCTTTCCGACACCTTCCAGTCCGACCGTCTCTAAGATATCTTCGATGTATCCCTTTTTCCGAATACCAAACAATTCACATTTTATTTTCAGGTTTGTATATGCATTCATGTTGCCATACAGCCCCGGTGCTTCAATCAGACACCCCACACGAGAACGAATCCTCTCCAGTTCTTTTCCTTTACACCCGAACATCTCAATCTCTCCGGCTGTCGGTCTTGCAAGTCCACTGATCATCTTCAGGCAAGTCGTCTTTCCCGCACCGTTCCGTCCGATAAATCCATAGATAGCACCCTTTTTTATGTGAAGGTTTACTTTATCCACTGCCTTATGATGACCATACTGCTTCGTCAATCCATTTGTACTTAATAACAATTCACTCAATGCTTTCATCTCCTTTTCTTATCTGCTGTTATCATATCGGATAAATCCTAATCAAACGCAAATAAATAGTAAAAAAAGAGTAAAGATTAAGAATGCAGACGGTAGCCGATTCCCCATACGGTATCAATATATTCCTCCTGCGTTACTGCTTTTATCTTTTTCCGGATATTGCTGATATGTACATCCAGTGTCTTTGTCTCTCCCATATAGTGTTCATCCCACGCATATTCAAAAATCTCTTCTTTGCTGAAGACCTGTTTCGGATGCTCCAGTAAAAGCTCCAGAATTGCAAATTCCTGCTTTGTAATTTTGGGAAGCAGCACTCCGGCAATCCGGACTTCAAAGCGCTCACGGTCCAGTTCCAGGTTTTTATATGACACGCTTTTATGTTCCGGCTCCTGCTGCATATGGCGGAGCTGAACCTGAATCCGGGCAAGCACCTCCTGTATCTCAAACGGTTTTGTAATGTAATCATCTGCCCCACTGGTAAGAAGCCCGATTTTTTCATCCAATCCGTCTTTGGCTGTCAGGACAATAACCGGCGTATTGCCCTGTTTCCGAATCTGGGCAAGCACCTCTTCTCCTGAAATTCCCGGAAGCATCAGATCCAATAGAATCAAAGAAAAGCCCGCCTTATCCATCTGGAACAGCATCCTCGCTTCCGTCCCGGAAAAAGCCTGTACCGTCTCAT
This sequence comes from uncultured Ruminococcus sp., assembly GCA_900066355.1. GTDB lineage: Bacteria > Bacillota > Clostridia > Lachnospirales > Lachnospiraceae > Blautia_A. Next base: position 239,238 of record FMEL01000004.1, on the reverse strand, counting down.
ACCCTGCTTTCTGTAATGCCGTATATAAAAGATTATTGATATCCGTATCGTCTTCTACAATCAGAATTCTGTTTTTCTGCTCCATTTTTCTCATCCTTCCATTTTCCGATTTAAACAATATTATATTGCACTTTTATAACTATGTCCAAAATTCTTTTGATATTATCCTTCCACCTCGTCTACATATGCTATATATAGTTCTAATTCTTTTGACATATGCTATATCTTGTGTTAATATAATCTTGTATTTAAGTTTTTGTGCTGTCCCGTCATGGGAGTCTGGACCATTCATCCAGAAGCATATGCAGTTTAAGTTTGGAAAATCGTGTCATTATACTGCCGTTTTATACGGTGCTATAATGGCACTTTTTTTATTTTAATCTATTTTAACGCCCAAAGAGGCAGAAAGGAGAATTTTTATGTCAGCAATTTTAACAATTTTAGGGAGGGCCACAAGAGATCCTGAGATGCAGCAAGGAAAAAATTCCGGTACGGAATATGTTTCTCTGGACATTGCAGTTTCACAGCGAGGCCAGGATGGAAAGGAAGAAACCATTTACTATCAGTGCTATTTTAACAAGTTCCTTGCAGAACGCTTAGCAAAAGCAGGCGTAAAGAAAGGAACCGGGCTGATGATCTATGGTGATCTGGAGCTTCATCCGTTCATTTATCAGAAAGGAAAGAATGCGGGGCAGGCAAATGCCGGTCCGAGGATCAATGTCAAGGACTGGCACTTTGTACCATCCAACCGTTCTGACAGCAATACCGGACATCCGGGTGCAAACCAGAACAGCCAGCCGAATGGTGGTGCGGCAACGCCCGGTGCAGCCGGCAATGGCAGCTACCCAATGCAGGGAAATCCCAATGGCAGCTACCAGAATCAGGCAATGCCTGGCGGCTATCCACAGCAGGGAATGGCTCCTGCTAACGGTGCCTACACGCCTCCTGCAAATGGCGGACAGTATCAGGCTCCGCCAAACGGAACCGGTCAGCCACAGAGCAGCTACCCGCCGCAGGGCAGTTATACCGGAATGCCAAATTACGGAGGTATGCCGGGCAGTCAGCCAACTGACGGCTTTCAAAATGTGCCGGAACAGATGGCATCCCAGTTGCCCTATTAACTCTCAAGGAACCCTATGTTGAGGAATTGCATTTATCATCTTTGTGATGATGCAGTTCCTCTTTTTCATGTCCGGAAGCGGCGATTTCCCATCCAGCTTCCGGGCTTGTCTAAGAATCATGAATCAGAAAGGAATCAGCTCATGAAAAAATCAAATCGAAAAAAATTCTTACAGTTTGTCGTGCTTGTACTGTTTCTTGCAGCACTTTTCGTACCACAGGATGCCAACCGGCTTCTGATTGCAGGCATTGCCCTGATCGGTATCGGAGTCACGCTGTTCAGTTATCTTCTCCCGCTTTTCACGGAACGCCTGAAAAACAGGGAGCATAAGCTACGAAAACGCCCAGAAAGAACTCGTCATCTGGAAGGAACACCTGATCTGGAAACCATTCTCTGGAGACAGATCAAATTCCAGATTACCGGAAAGCTCAAGGAAGCCTTCCCGGATGCCACATGGGATTTTGTGAAAGAACCACCGCTCTCCCAGATACTGGATGGGGAACCATTACGGATTCGCACACGGAATACCGGAAGTTATAATTTTGCGGAAATTCTCATGGATGCCCGTGGCAGTCTGACGCTTCAGATGATGACCATTGAATCCTTACATAAAAAGGAACCGTCAGAAGGAAATCCGGATTCCAGACCAGCCGTTAATCCCAAATCATGGTATTCCCTGATTGGGAAACCGCTACTGATGGAATTGGTCGGTGACTTACAGGCAAGGGGCTATGAAAAGCTGTTTATCAACGAGCAGGGAGATGTCTATATTCTGAACGGCACTGAACCGGAAGTCCGGGGAAAGCTGGAACATTTCCCGCCCAAAGATTACTGGGGCGAATTGACGGAGATTTTTACTGAAGATGAATTGACCACAGAAGAGACCGAGCAGGCACTGGAACTGTCCTGGATCTCATAAGAAGGAGGAACGAATCATGGCAAATAACATCGTAGCAACCTGGGGGTTCAAACGCAAACTCCCGGAACCATTTGAGGATTATACGGACCATGCAATCTTTGATGACATTGCATCCAAATACTGTACTCAGCCACGGAAAAAATCCACGCTTCATGCAGCTACCCTGCGGGCAGTCCTTGCTTATCTGGAGCTGGAAAACCCGGTTGGCAGTACCCCGCCGGAAAAGCTTGGGGCGGTCGGTACCCAATCCAACAATTTTGTTGTGGCGGAATATCCGAGCAAAACCGGTGATCTTCAGGTGGTTGTCTACAACCAGCTAAACGGAAAGTTTTACGGAGGCTGCTATACTCCTCCGCCGGATGTGGAAAGCACACCGGAAAAATACGAATTTAAAGACTCCAAACAGTCCGGTGCGGCTCTGCTGTTCGCACTGATGCCGGTTTTTCTGGCAGATGAAGAGTGTAATGAAAAGTATCAGGAATTAAAAGCGCACCGGGACAACGGTTATCCCGATCTGGACGCCGCTGCGGAAACAGCAGCCGTTCTCTGCGACAACATTTACCGGAGAACCCGCTATGCATCAGGTCTCCCGACCGGTGGTGTTAAGATTGACCTTCCGGCAAACGGCGTATTGTCGCTGATCAAACCGTTAAATATCCAGAAGGGGGTCTATGCACCAACCGAAGTGCTCCATGGAGACTTTCAGGTGTTACGTCCAGGAAGTGGATTTAAGAAAGCACAGGCAGCCATTTCCAGAGATGATTTTGTTGGGAAATTTATCCTGACCGCATCCCGAAGGCTGTCTCCGGAAGAGGAGGTATCTGTTCCGACATTGGCAGAGTGGTACATCATCCCTCCGGAAATCAAACGGATCTGCGAACACGCAAAACTGACAACGGATACCACACAGCCGATGCGGAATTTTCTTTTACGGGGACCGGCAGGTACCGGAAAGACCGAAGGAGCCAAAGCCATTGCTTCCGCACTTCACCTTCCTTACCGCTGCATTACCTGTTCCGCAAATACAGAGGTATTCGACCTTTTAGGTCAGATTCTTCCGGATGTGGACGGAAAACGCACCCGGCTTCAGCGGCAGTACCCGTCTTTTCAGGAAATCCAGTTAGATCCCTCCGGTGCCTATCAGAAGCTGACCGGAAACTATGATGAAGAAATTTCTGCCGAGGACACCTACCAGAAGCTGATCGATACGATTTTTGATGAAATGCACAGCTATTATAAGGAACACACCTCCGGACAGAACTTCCAGTATGTGGATACGCCTCTAGTCGAAGCCATCCGCTATGGGTATATTCTTGAGATACAGGAGCCTACGGTCATTGCTAATCCCGGTGTACTGGTTGGACTTAACTCCCTTTTAGACCGCTGTAACAGCGTATATCTTCCAAACGGAGAAACCATCCACCGTCATCCGGATACGACCATCGTAATCACCACAAACAATGACTATGCAGGCTGTAAACAGATGAACCAGTCTGTCATTTCCCGAATGAACCTTGTGATTGATCTGGATGAACCGGATGAGGATACACAGGTAGAACGTGCCATGGCTGTTACCGGATGCAAGGATGCAAAAACGGTACGTCTGATGACACGCATTGTCAAATCCATGGCTGTCTACTGCCGGGAAAATCTCATTACAGATGGCTGCTGTGGCATGAGGGAGCTGATTTCCTGGGTGCAGTCCTACATGGTCTGCGGGGATATCCGGGAAGCGGCCCGTTACACGGTGCTTGCCTCTGCCTCTGCCGATGCTGAGAACCGTACGGAAGTGGAAGAAAGCTGTCTGGATACTGTGCTTGCTGCGTAGGACACGCCTATGAGAAAAGCAGCACTCACAGAAGCCCAGATCCGAAAGCATCTGGCAGATAATCTGTCTTATCTCCGGCAAGCCAAAACACCGAAGTTATCACAAAAGGCAGTTGCCAGAATCTTAAATCTTCCCCCGAAAACCATTATGAATTATGAAAATGCAAACTCCTCCCCGATGGCTTATGCCGTCCTTCGCCTTGCTGTGTATTACGGCTGCACGATGGAGGAACTGCTGACAAAAAATCTAAGAAAAGAAAGGAAGAATATCACGTGAATCACAGCCAAAGAAATTTAAAGAAACTAATCCGGGCAAAAGAGGATTCCATTGCGGATGAGGAGTTATTCCTCTCCGCTGCCTATCAGAAGTACCAGACCTCCCTTGCCAGAGCCGTTACCGGACGTTACCGGTATGGACTGCAGGTACTGCTGGACTGGGACATTTCCGAACAGGCAGGCGTTGCATATACCGACAATTATAAGGTACATCTCAACGCAGCGAACCCGATCACCCAGTCTTTCCCCACCCGTTTCTTACGTTCCCAGAGCCTGACAGGGCTCACCGGGCATGAAGTGGGGCACTTACTCTATTCTGATTTCACAGCCCACGCTGTTCATCTGAGGAGTCTGGAAAACGGTTCCTTCTATCCGAAGGAGCCGGAGCTATCCCTTCCAGCTTATCAGACAGCACTGGAGGAGATCAAAGAAGTGTTAGAAGAAAAGGACAAAGCCGGATGCCTGACACTGGCACGATGCGCCGCAACTTTTCAAAACATTCTGGAAGACATCCATATTGAAGACCGTATGTGTGAGGAATTCCACGGCACCTTCCGACAGGGGATTGAACTCAATAACCTGCGTATGTCCGAACAGATTCCTTCCATACAGGAACAAATTGACAAAGAATACCAGCCATTTTCCATCATTGCCAACCTGATCCTTTCCTATTGCCGGACCGGAAACATCAACAATCCCACCGGCTATCAGGGGGATTATCTGGATACCATTTCCGATTGTACCGATCTTCTGGATACGGCAATGGAATCGGAAAAAGGCACTGACCGGATGCTGGTTTCCAATGCGCTCTTAGCCCTGACCTGGAACTATATCCAGCCGCTCATCGAAAAAACACGGGAGGAATTGGAAATGCATGGCGAGGATTCCGCTGCCGATGCTCTGGAAGATCTTCTAGGGGATGAAGTCAGCAGCGGCGCTCCTCTTCCGACCGGAAAAAGCGGTGCCATTCCAAAGAATATCAAACCAGCTTCCCCAAAAGGAAGCGGGAATGATGAGGGCAATGCTCCTTCCGGTCCACGTACCAAAGAGGATGCTATAGAGGAAGCCAAACAGGTGCTTTCGGAAGAAGGCGGGCGCATCGCTCTTACAAAGACCAATACCATTCTGGATGAAAACAACCCCGGCGTCACTTATGTCAGTCAGTATCAGGGCAGCGGCTATGAGCATGCTGCAGAGGATCTGTTCCGGATCTTGAACGATGTGGCTGCAGAAAAGGTGCAGGAAGACTGTCAGACGGAACTGACCGAGGAACTGCAGAAAACAGCCAATGATATTCATTACGGCAATGCCCATGCAGGCATCCATGTTACCATCCATCGCCTGACCAGTGTTTCCGATTACCTGAAGAATGAATACCAGACAGTTGCTCCCCCGCTCCTGCGGGCTTCCAAAAAGCTGCAAAGCACCATCCTGCCGCTTTTGAAAGAAGAACAGCAAGGCGGAAAGCAGAAGAATCTCCTGTTTGGAAAACGTCTGGACTCCCATGCTCTCTATAAGACAGACGGAACCATCTTTACCAGAACCAGACTTCCAGGAGAGGAAAAACGTCTGGCTGTTGCCCTCCTGATTGACGAGAGTGGTTCGATGGGTTGGGGTGACCGGATGACACATGCAAGAAAGACTGCCATTGTCCTTTATGATTTCTGTAAAAGCCTCGGTATCCCTATCACCATTTACGGGCATTCCACGGATGCAGGCGGCGTTGCTCTTTACTCCTATGCAGAATTTGATTCTGTGGACAATGAGGACTGTTACCGGCTGATGGATATGTGCGACCGCAACGGGAACCGGGACGGCGCAGCTCTCCGCTTCGTAGCAGAGCATTTGTGCACACGCCCGGAGCTTCAGAAGCTGCTGATCCTGATTTCTGACGGTCAGCCAGCCGATTACGGCTACAGCGGAACGGAAGCAGAGGCAGATCTGCGGGGCATCAAGAAAGAATACGAAAAACGGGATGTCATCCTGTTTGCGGCTGCCATTGGTGACGATAAGGAAAATATCCGCAGGATTTACAAGGACGGATTCCTGGATATCACGAAACTGGAAGAGCTTCCAAAGAATATGGCACAGCTTGTCAAACAGCATCTCAAATAAAGGAAGGTGAATACTCATGAATGAAACTTATCAAAACCGGATTACCGACCAGATCTGCAAGATCCAGAATGACCGGGCACTCATTGCCTTTTATGACCGGCTCCGCTACGCACCACTCGGCAACTATGCACAGCTACATGCCAAAGGGGAATATCAGGAAAACGGGCATAAAGTACATTCTTTAATCTGCATCACCATTCAGGATTATTCCAACGGTACCGGAGACCGGAATATCATCACCCGTTTCAACCTGGCACCGGAACAGATCCAGTTCCTCTTAACCCGGATCACTTCCGGTTTTCAGGAATTTGAATGGAGCCAGAGCAAGATCTACGGCAATCCCGATCAGAACGGTTATTCCACAGCCCAGATGTTTTATATCTCCAGACATCCCTATGATTCCAAAGGGCAGCCTATGAAAAGCCCATGGAAAATCCAGATTGTAAATGGGAAAGGCATCAAAGCACAGAATAAGAACGGTGGTTCCTACATGCAGCCACGCAGCTTCCAGTCCGAAAAGACGACAGCCATCCAGCTTACCGACATGGATCTGTTCACGCTTCTGAAGCGGACGGATTCCTATATTTCCAACTGGGAAACGGTGATTGCTGCATCACTGATCAATAACGGAAAACGGATGCTGGCAGACCAGCAGAACAGTCAAATGCAACAGACAGCACAGGCTCCGCCTTACGCTGCCTAAATTTTCAGAAGAGAAGCGGTACTTTACTGCTTCTCCTCTTTTTAAGAAAGGAGACTTTAGTTATGAATATTGCACTCATCCGGACCATGGACTCTCAGGGGCGTATCGTCATCCCTGCAGAAATCCGGAAACAAATGAAGCTCTCAGACGGAGATGCACTGGAACTGGAAAATGTGGGAATGGAGCTGCTTTTACGCAAATGCCCTACCCACTTAAACGGAAAAGAGGAAATGGCTTCCTATCTTTCCGTCCTCTACAGTGTCATCCACTGTGGTATCGCAATTTGCAGTGAGGCTCACATACTCGTATCTGCGGGCATCTATCTTCCGGAAGGCACTCCCGTTACAGAAGAACTCGCCGAATTGGTTGCGGACGGCCAGGAACTGATCTCTGCTGAGAACTGCCCTGTCTACCCGGTATCCAACACCCGTCAACCGGTTTGTGCTTTTTTCCCGATTTTAAGGGAAGACAGAGAGCCGCTGGCACTTCTTCTCTGTTCCAGAACCGGACAGCATTTATCCGAGATGGAATTGGGATGCGCTAAACTGGTCGCTGCCGTAATTGCAAACAAAATTAAGTAAGGAAAGGAGCGTGAAATCAATGAAGAATACAAATATAACCTTACACACCACCCAAAAGAAAGAATATGTCCTCACCGGAATCCTGTCCCTGCCCCTCCATCTGGGAGAACGGGCGTGGATCTATAGTTATAACCAGACCTTTGCTACCAGTCCGGTGCAGAGTATTCTGGAAGTATCCGAAAACGGTGTGGTATTTGAGACCTGCAACAGTATTTACCGTCTCAGCTACACCCGTGTTCCGATGGAGCTGGAGGCGATGTGTGCTTGACAAGAATGGAAGAACTGGAGAGCTGCCTTTCGGGGCTCCTCTCCACCTTAAAGAAGAACCGGGAACATGTGCCTCTGGAAGTGCTGAAGACACAGTATAAGCAGCCGTATGAAGAACTGGTCAGAAACATCAACCTGACCGCTTCTGCCTATGCAAAATCTGTGCTGCTCCACCGGCTGGTCCTGAATCCGGATGCAGATGTGGAGGAACAATGTACCGTCATCAACCAGATGATACAAACTTCCGGGATGCTGAAGAAAATCAGCTCCTGCATGTCCAAAACCTATGATGTAGGACAGATATATCCTCTGATACTGGAACTACGCCATATGGTCGAACAGGCACTCTGGCCCTATGTGAATCAGGCAACTTGTCTGGTCGCAGATCTGGATGATATAGAAAAAGAACCGACAATTTACAATTTTTTGACACATGAAGTTTATGAAAATGATACCTGGATTCACCGAGAAATCGACCTGCGCTGGAAACTACTGGTACATCTTACTCCCGAACAAAGAGAATCCGTACCACCAGCCAATCATAGTATGAATGGAGGAATTTACCATGAAAGAACAACCATCTAATCCTTGCGAGAAAGTCTCATTTATTTTGACCTATGACCAGCTTGAAACTGCTTATAACATCTACCGGGAACAATTTATTTCCTGCGACTTCATCCGCCGCTCCATGGAACGTCTGGAGGAAAGAATCGGACTCTGCAACCTTCCATATGAAACGCTGCGTGATGATCCAAGCCTTCTTCATGAAGCATACCTGCAGTTTCTCCGACTGGAAGACTGCAATGTGGCTTATAACGACACGCTGGAGCAGGTAATTGATGCAATCGAACAATGGCTTGCCTCTGGCACCTTATCCCCTGTAAACCTTACGGTTTCCAACCAGAATATGGGTGAAACTTTTGGAACGGAGGTGGATGTGTAATGGCAAATATCTGCTGTGATGATGTGATCTTTTATACAGAAGGAAATCCGGAAGGACTATATGACTTGTGGGAGGACCTGGAAACCTACATCATTCTGAACCAGAATCCTGATTTATGCTGGATTGGCAATTTATTTTCCCACAAGAAAATAGATTCCACCGGAATATCTCTTCGTGGAAATGTCAGCTACATGGAATGGAATGATACGTATATTCTACTTTCTTTAGAGACAGCATGGACTCCACTTTATGAAGCATATCAGGCGATAGCCGCTGCATATCATGTTCCCTTTGTGATGCAAAGCATAGAACCTGGAGAACGAATTTATTATAACACGGATGAAGCACACCTATTTTTCCCTGACCGATATTGTGTCCGCTTATATGAAGAAAGCCTATTGACTCCATGTGGCTTAATAATCGGAGAAAAGCTGGAAGACGGTGAACCATTTGAAACGGAAACAGACGTATTAGAACGATTCAGAGATTGCGGATATCCAGCAGCTACACTAAAAGAGTTGGAGCTCATGTTCGATGCGGATGAACTTATTATTTTTGAATTTACAAATCCATATTTGGATCTGGAGCAGAAAAATGCTTGTGCATGAAACTTCTCCCCTCCACACCAAAGACGATTATCATCAGATTTAAAGGAGGAACACCATGACTGATTTGGAACTGGATGTCTGGGATGCATGGCTCAGGGAACGTCAGGAACATCTGGAAGAAACCCTGTCCAATATCTCACCATCGGAAGAACCCTGCAGATATTACCTGCTAACCGGATATATTCAGGGAATGCTAGAAGCTCTTACCATGCTTACGACTGTTGAGGATGGGAAACGCTTCAAGATCAAACTGGAGCAATTTCGCCAGAATCTGCTCCTCTCTGGAGATTACGATGCTACCGGTAACTATAAACAGGCAGTGAAGAAAACTGCTGTTTAAATACTTCGAGCCGCCCAATCGGACGGCTCTTTTTATGCCCGAAAACGGTAGCCTACACCACGTATCGTTTCTATGTAGTGCGGTTCTTCCGGATTTTCTTCTATTTTCTTTCTCAGATTCTTGACTAACCCATAGACACGGTTATCCACTTCTGACTCCACATCCTCATAAATATGCTGGTAAATCTGTTCTTTTGTAAATACCCGATTGGGGGATAAGGCCAGATAAAAAAGCAGGTCATATTCATGTCTGGTAAGTTCCACAACCTTACCATCTTTGATTACGCTCCGCTGAAGCTGGTCTATTTCCAAACCTTGGAATGTCAACTTTTCAGAATTTGTAATCTCCATAACTTCTAACGTACTTTCGCAGGCTAGAACTGATTTAATTTTATTCAGGATTCCCTCTTCGGAATCAGAAATGGTAAGAATCATCACTTTCCCATAACATCACCTGCTTTTCTTAGCATTTAGCTTTCACTCCTCATTAACAATGTTTATCGATTGGTTACATAGATATATGCATCTTCCAAAGTTACGTCACAAGCTATACATCCACTTTCTGACGGCATATTCTCCCCTAACAGTCTTAATCTAATTCCTTCCTCCGTATACTGCTTACTGGAAATATGATATTTTCTTTCTAATTCTCTTGCAAGGCTTTCGTCCTCTGTACAGCATTCCCATACATGCCCTCTTGCCTTATTCAATAATTCCCTCATTGTTCCTGTATAAAGGAATCTACCTTTTTTCATAACCGCAAGCTGATTACAGGTTGCCATCAGATCCTCCACCACATGCGTTGAAAATAATACGGTGCGTTCTTCTGCAAAATCTACCAGTAAATTACGGATACGGATGCGTTCCTCCGGATCGAGCCCTGTTGTTGGTTCATCCACAATTAAAAAATCCGGCTCATGGAGTAATGCCTGCACTAATCCAACTCTTCGCTTCATTCCACCTGAAAGCTGCCGCATTTTCTTTTTCTGATGGTCTGCAAGACTGGTCTTCTCCAGATAGTAATCAATCCTTTTCTTGCTTTCTCTTTTCTCAATTCCAGCCAGATCTCCCATATACTCCAGACATTCTCGAACAGTCAAAGACGGATACAGATCAATTTCCTGTGGCAGATACCCAATCTTTTTCTGTATCTTTTCGTAATTTGCTTCGCAATATAGCGTACCATCTAACAGAACTTTTCCACTTGTGGGTGCAAGCACCGTTGTAAGCACCCGCATCAACGTTGTTTTTCCTGCACCATTTTCACCTAACAGACCAAATATCCCATGTGGGATTTCCAGATCCACATGATCTACCGCTGTCACTCCATTTTTAAATGTTACTGTTAAATCGTCTATTCTTATACTCATAATCTTACCCTCTCTTCTTTAATATCTTAGGAACAAATGCAAGCATCATCCCCGCAAATACCACGCACAGCACCTTCCCGCCAAGCCATCTCCACTCTGTCAGCTTACCGAAATCACAAGTTCCGTAGGAAAATGGTCCCCAGTTTTTCAAAAACTGAGTTGCCTTTCCGGAAATAGAGAAAAACCAGAAAAGCAGCACGACACCCATACCAATCCATCTGTTTCGAACCAGATTGCTGACAGTTACGGAAAGCACACTCCAAAACAAAACAGTTCCGGGAATCGCAATACAATAAATTCCAAACAAGGCACCGCCATCTAATTCTTCTGTCAGATTCACCGGTTTCTGCCAATAAAAGAGTCCATATGCCAACAAACTGATTCCAATCAGATAAGCTACCTGCACAAATAGTCTTTTATAAACTACCCCTGCCTGCTTTTTTAGATTATAAAGGCAGAATACTTCCGAGCGTTTGCTCTGCACTTCCACCAGATAAGTATCTGCACAGAAAACGACTGCCAGAAGCGAAACAGCTCTTTCTACTGCCTGCCCGATTTCATTCGCATATACAACAGGCTGGATTGCACTCAATATCACAACAAAAGCGATTGAATATGCAATTTTATAATATGGCATACATATTTTTACTTCTTTCTTCAATATACTCTCCTCCTTTTCCACATCCACACCGCTATAAACATGAGCAGTATGGATGCTGCCACAAGAAGCAGTTGATTGAGATATACCTGATGTGGCAATTCCGTTTCAAAAAAATTCCCCGGAAATCGAACCATAATAGAGAATGGTCTTGCATGACACTGTCCTTTGCTATCCCATGTCAGCATATTAGAATAAATGATATAAAGAACCAGCGCCGGAACCGCTGGAAGCGGATTCTTAAACAGCAGCGCTGTAACCGCATACACACAGCAGATCATCAGGATGTTCGGCAGGACATACAGGATCGAATTCTGAACAAAATCCAGTATGTTCATAGCAAATCCTGATTTTACTGCCGTGGCGTAACACAAAATGATAAATACGATATTCATAATGACCAGTGCCGCCGTCATAATGAGAAATCCACTGCTTATTTTCCCGGCAATATATTGAAAAGCCGTCATCGGTTTGGTGTGCAGCAATTCATAAGTATTTTTCCTCATATCCTGGAAAAATAAAAACGCCAGCAGAACCGTTGCAAAGAATGCCATATGCAGGCTTGCAAAATCTGTAAATTTTCTTCCGAAATAATAGGAGAATGGATGTTTCTCAAGATTTTCTCTGATATACCGGTTGACTTCCTCCGGGCTTCCCTGATACCATGAAACGTCCTCATACACATAATTGGCACCATTAAAGTGGTATTCCGTTTTCAGATACTGACACGCCTCCGTAATCTTCATCTGTTTCATCTCAGATATCACTGCCTCCGCCTCTACTTCCGACATGCCAAACCCATTCTCTGTGTCCTGAAGTATCTTTACAATCTCTTTCTCCCACAGTTCTCTCTCCTTATCCGGTGTTGCCGGAATACATCCCTCCATAACATCCCCATCGGAGGCCATTTTTACCTTCCTGAAGGTTTCATCCGACTTCACGTAATGAATGGACAGATAGGGTGCAAGTGTCTGGTACATACTGATTAAAACAACAATCAAACCGATCCAGAATATCGGATTTTTAAGATAATTTTTCAGATTCCTTTTTATGATTGCTTTCATAAGTCATCCCGCCTTTCTTTTTTCTACAAACAGCATAGCCTACAAATCACAACAAAAAAACAACAGCCATTTATTTCTGCTGTTGTTCTTCTAATACATAATTTTTAAACACTGCCTCAACTTCCGCACCGCCATCTGCTACATTTTTTATCAGCAGTTTCCCACCATGCCGTTCGCAGTAGATACGGCTGATATACATACCCATTCCAAAATGCTTTAAGTCATCCTGTGGATTCTCATGATAAAACGCCTGTGTCACCCTGTCGATATTTTCCTGAAATCCAATTCCGTCATCCCTGATACTCATTTTCAGATATTGGGGTGTCACTGTCAGCTTCAGCCTAACTTCCTGATTGGCATAGCGGAATGCGTTAGCCAACAGATTATCCGCTACTTCCATGATGATTTCCTCATCCGCAGTCAGTATTTCAGATTCTCTCACTGTCGTCACTGTAAAATTCTTTTCTGATTTTTCCACCACGACTTCTGCCAGAGCTTCTATCTGGTTTATCAACTGCCGGATATCTACCACGGAACAGTTTAATTCCCGTTCTTCCAATTTCGTCATCTTCCTCATACTATCAATAAAATGGTTCATCCGTTCAATCTGAAGCATACCGCCCCTTAACATCTCCATCATTTTCTCTTGATCAAGCATATCTTCCGGAACAAATTCCAAAAGCATTTCCTGATATCCCCGCATGATTGCAAGCGGCGAGCGGATATCATGGGCAATCGCTGCACGCAGTACCCGCTCATCTTCGATCATCTGCCAAAGTCTACGGTTATTTTCTTCCAACTGCCCACGCATCCTTTCAAATTCCCTGCACAGCATCCCCATCTCGTCCTCGTTCTCATAAGCCATATGAAAATCCAGATCTTCCTCCGCAATCATCTGTGATGCCATCTTCAGTTCCTGAATCGGTCTCTTTAATTTATTTTTGTAAAACAGGCTGACCGCAATTCCACATCCGGCAAAAGAAAAAAGCAATACTCCGTACGTCTGAAGGAAATCACAGGTTTCTGAAATATGCCAGTCCATTCTGCTCATTTTACTCTGATTCGGTCTCGGTACCACTACCTCAAAATTTTCATTGCGGTCATTCATTGCCTGATAATACTCGTCCTGATCCACGTACTTCCACCAGACCTCCTCCTGTATCTGCCCGGCAATCTCAATAATTGACACAGAAAGAAAAAAAGTGACAATCAAGCTGAGTATCGTATATAAAACCATTGTCTTTTTCAAGGATAAATTTCTTATCTTTTCCATCGATACCCCATCCCCCATACTGTCTCAATGTATTCTGTCTTCGTATATTCCGCCAGTTTCTTTCTCACTCTCCGGATCAGTTCCGTAACAACACGGCTGTCACCTTCCGCATCATAACCACACACCTTTTCGTATATCCGCTCCCTGTCAAAAACCTGTCCTGGATTCATGGACAAAAACTCAATGATTGCATATTCCAGCTTCGTAAGCTCCAAATCATTTTCACCGATCTGAACCCTCTTTGCTCCATAATCAATACTGAGGTCTCCGTGGAATCTGTATTCAGACTTCCCTTTATGACGCTCCTCACGCTTCAAATGTGCAATAATACGAGCATCCAGTTCTTTCAGACTAAACGGCTTCAGTATATAGTCATCCCCACCGGATAAAAGCCCGTTTACCCTGTCCTGCTCCTCCACTTTTGCCGTCAGGAAGATAATGGGACAAGTTACTTTGCCCCGGATACGTCTGCATACTTCTAATCCGTCTATTTTAGGCATATTGATGTCCAGCAAGATAATATCCGGTTTCTTATGGATTTTTTCCAAAGCATCTGTGCCATCTTCTGCCATCATTACATCATATCGTTTGATTTCAAAATAGTTCTTTAACATCTTTAATAATTCGATGTCATCATCCACGATCAAAATTCTATATGCCACTTTTATCACCTCGTTTTATCAGTATACAACGAAAAAAACAATAAATAAACAACAAGAGAAACACTTCGAGCCGCCCATTGCCGGACGGCTCCTTTTATGCCCGAAAGCGATAACCAACACCACGTATCGTTTCTATGTAGTGCGGTGTTTCCGGATTTTCTTCTATTTTCTTTCTCAAGTTCTTAATCAGACCGTAAATTCGGTTATTCACTTCTGACTCCGCTTCCTCATAGATATGCTGATAGATCTGTTCTTTCGTGAATACCCGATTAGGAGATAAAGCAACCACAGCGATTTGCTTCAAAAGTCTCTTTCGCCTGGTATACCGTTTATAACTTCTCATGTTTATCACCTTCAATCTGCTTTCAAATTTAATAATCTATATTTTATGACAATTCAGCATATAGAAAAGTTAGTTATTCGTGAAAATTATTTTTAAATTTAGAACTTGCATAACCACTACGATGTAAAAACAGTTTAGAGGCATTTATGACAGAGATTGATTTTATCTGGTTTTCGACTTTCTCCACGAAAGTGGCAAAAAATACCTGGCTACGAATTCCTTCGCTTAGGGCAAATCTGAAATCCTGAACGCTTTTATTCCTGTAGCCGACAAATTTGTCATCAACATAAGGCAAAAGCTTCATTGAGGAATCTATTTCATTTGACATATACTACATCTAGTGTTATACTGTTCTTATATCAATTATTTGTGTCAATCCGGAAAGGATTTATCACACGCAGTTTAGGTTTGAAACGTAGTCAGGAGTTTTCCTATGCCCAACAAGCAGCAGGGACTTCTGGCTTTTTTTATTTTGCAGGAAACTGCATCTATTTTGAGAATGAACATAAGCGTCATTCTCTTTTTTTATGCCTGAACGCAGGGAAAGGAGGATTACGGAAACAAATGATTCCGGAACTGGCACGCCACAAAAGAAAGGAGACTCTATGTCAGTCAAAAGAATTAAGAATCTTGTAAAACAACTCAATGAATACCGTCATGCCTACTACAATCAGGATGCCCCTCTGGTATCTGATGCCGAGTATGACCGACTCTTTGACGAACTGAAGGAACTGGAGGAACAGACTGGTTTCATCCTGTCAAATTCTCCGACACAGACGGTTGGATATTATCCGGTCAGTGAACTTGCCAAAGTCACCCATCCGATTCCACTGCTCTCGCTTGAGAAAACAAAACTGATTTCAGAGCTTTTAGATTTCATGAAAGGACAGGAAGTTCTCTTTATGCTGAAACTGGACGGTTTGACTACCAAACTCATTTACGAAGATGGCAGACTGATTCAGGCTTCTACCCGTGGAGATGGTGAAGTGGGGGAAGATATTACACACAATATCCCGGCATTTTTAAATGTACCGCTTACCATTCCACACAAAGAACGTCTGGTCATTACCGGTGAGTCTTTTATACCAACCAATGATTTTGAACGTCTGAAAGATACTCTGCGTGATGGAAATGGAAAACCTTATAAAAACGGACGTAATTTTGCTTCCGGATCAGTACGAAGTCTTGATCCGAAGAACTGTATCGGACGTTGTGTTCGCTTTCTTCCGTTCAATGTATTAGAAGGAATGGAGGATGTTCCCTTCCCGGACAGCAGAGCCTGCAAATTAGAAGGTTTAACACACCTGGGCTTTGGTTACTGCCCGTTTTTCTCAATTTCAGGAACCGGACTTTCAAAAGAATATGCGGAGAAATTCATTCAGGAATTGGTATCCACAGCAGCAAATTTACATCTTCCTATCGATGGCATTGTCATGATTTTTGACAGTCTCAGCTACTCCAAAAGCTGCGGAAAAACCGGACACCACTATAAGGACGGCCTCGCCTATAAGTTTGAGGATGATACCTACGAAACTTTCTTGCGTGAAATTGAATGGACACCGACCAGATTCGGAGAGATTGCTCCGGTCGGCATCTTCGATACCGTGGAGATTGACGGCTGTGATGTTTCCAGAGCTTCCCTTCATAATCTGACCTTTATCAAAAATCTGGAGCTTGTACCCGGATGCCGGATTCTTGTTTCCAAACGAAACATGATCATCCCACATATAGAGGATAATCTGGATCGTGGAAGGTATACCGACATCACGCCTCCGGTCTGCCCTTGCTGTGGTTCCAAAACCAGAACCTACAGCCGTAAGACCAGCGACGGTCGCACCGTAGAAACTCTGCATTGTGATAATCCGCAGTGCGACAGCCAGATCACAAGAAGGTTTGTCCATTTTGCCAGCAAGAAGGCAATGAACATCGAAGGACTGTCAGAAGCCACTTTAGAAAAATTCCTGAATCTGGGCTATCTGCACTCTTTTCAGGACATCTATCATCTGGAGGAACACCGGGAAGATATTGTGGCACTGGACGGATATGGTGAGAAATCTTTCGACCGCTTGTGGGAATCCATCAACGCCAGCCGGAGGACCAGCTTTGTCCGCTATCTGGTTTCCATGGATATTCCTATGATCGGCAGAACCAAAAGCCGGATTCTGGACACCGTATTTTCCGGAAATTTAACTGCATTTGAACAGGCGGCTGTCGGAGATTACGACTTCACTCAGTTAGAGGATTTTGGCGAAATCTTAAATCACAACATCCATTCCTGGTTTGCAGATGAAGCAAATCTTGATTTATGGAAAAACTTACAGAACGAATTCACATTTGAACAAAGAAAGGAAGAGACCATTATGACAAAAGAAAACAAATTTACAGGATGTACCATCGTAGCAACAGGGAAACTGGAGCATTTTACCAGAGACGGTATCAACGATAAGATTCTGGAGCTTGGTGCCAAACCTGGCAGCTCTGTAACAAAGAAAACCGATTACCTGATCTGCGGGGAAAAAGCCGGCAGCAAACTGGCAAAAGCCCAGAGCCTTGGTATTCCAATTCTTACAGAAGCTGAATTTTTGGAGATGATTGCATAACCATCTCTGCAATAGATGAGAATTATTTTGAGGTGTGGCTGAAAGGCCGCACCTCTTTTACAAAGGAGGAATTTATAATGAATCAAACAAATACAAGCAAGCGCATACCTACACAGATCAATGAATTTCGGGGAGATTATGCTTTTCTAAGCAATTTCTATCCGGCACCGGTCTCTTACATGGGACAAACCTATGCAAATAATGAAGCTGCTTTTCAAGCGCAGAAAACACTCTCTGCGAGAGAGCAACGCAAATTCTGTATTTTTCGGATGCATAATCCTTCTGATGCAAAGAAACTCGGCAGAGATCTTACATTACGCCCGGACTGGGAAAAAGTGAAAGTCCGGCTCATGTATGAAATCTGCATGTGCAAATTCATGCAGAACCCGGAACTCCGGGATAAACTTCTTGCAACCGGAGAGTCCACACTTATTGAAGGAAACAACTGGGGTGACTATTTCTGGGGCAAAGTCAATAACTGCGGAGAAAACCAGTTAGGAATCATCCTGATGGATGTACGTGCGAAGCTGCAGTGGAATGCAGAAACAGCGCCCAATAATATACCTCAATGTCTGCAATAAAGGAAAGGATGGTCTAATAGAATGAATGAAAATGCAAAAACAAAATTAGTGCTTGAGTATACTGGCATGGATGATTTTTCCTGTCCGGTATATAAGGACCAATTCGGAAAGTTGTGGAAGGATATTGACCTTGGCAAAGAGCCTGAACCGAATCTTTATTCTTTATCTTTTAACCATATTGATGGAGAACCTTCCCATCCCATACAGCAGGAGTACACATTTCATCCGGCTCCGTATCAAAGAAGTTCCTATGAATTCGAGTACCGGATGTTAAGTAAATTACAGTCTGACTGTGAATACTATCTGGGCTACGGAAATCGCAGTCCGTCTATCCTATGCAATCATAGCGTTCAAAACCATATTGCCCGTATGAAAGAATTATGGAATGGTTTTCCCACAGATCAGAAACCGGAATGGCTGACCTGGGAACAGCTTCTTCAGTACGAAAAAGTAATGACAGAAACCGGAATACCCGTGAAGAACTGCTCAGACTAGACAATTCATCATTTATCAGAAATTACCCTCTATATTATCCATTCATATTTTGATATAATAGGAACAGTTGAAAGAAAGGAGCATTTCCCATGTATCTGAAAAGAAAAGTTTACGATCAGCTTCTGGATTGGAAAAACGATACCGTCCACAGCACCTTGGAAGTGAATGGTGCCAGACAGGTCGGAAAAACATATATTATCAATAAATTTGCGGATGAGAACTTCAGGCACAAGATCTACATTAACCTGTTTGATTTGTCCGGCAAACAATTTATGGAATGTTACAAAAAAGCCACAGACTGGACTCCCGGTACAAAACGACCGGAGCAGCCGCTTCACGATGCTTTTAAACTCTTCGATCCGGATTTTGAAGATACCAACGATACAGTCATCATTATTGATGAAATTCAGGAATCCTCAGAGATATTCAACCGTATCCGAGAATTTACCCGCTATTTTCAAGCGCATTTCATTGTAACTGGAAGTTATCTGGGACGTGTACTGGAACCGGAATTCAAATTCTCCAGTGGAGATATTACCAGTATCCGTATTTATACCCTTTCCTTTAAAGAGTTTTTGGAAGCATTGGATGACCAGCTTTTTCAGAAGTATCTATCACTTCCACTGGATCATGCAGATGACACCGTACCGGAACTATATGACGAATTAAAGAATGTTTACGACATCTATAGACAGATTGGCGGCTATCCAAAGGTTGTGGAAACATACCTTAACACAAAAGACGTGGAAGCAGCTCAAAAAGAGCTTGTTAGAATCATCCGCATTTTCTTAAACGAATCTATGCGGTACTTTGATGACATCACAGATATTAGTGTTTTTACCAACATCTTTTTAAGCATCTGCCGTATTCTGCTTCGTGAAAAGAAAGGATTAGATGAGGACAGTATAAGTGAAGAACTGCAAAAGCTCGTTACAAAGAATTACTCCAGTAATCTTTCTAAAGCAACCTGCTATCGTGCTATCAACTGGCTTTACCATTCTGGAATCATCGGTTTCTGTGGCAAAATCACAGAACTGGACATCTTGAATTTCAAACCGGGAAGCCGCTGCTTCTTCATGGATCTTGGAGTTGCATATTATTATCTCTCCAGAACTGGTGCTACTGTATCAACTATGGATGGCTCATTGAACGAAAACTATGTTTACATTAACTTGTCCAAACGCCAGGAATTCCCGGAAGAAATTATCTTTGAGACACCGGCTTTTGCTACTTATAAAGGTGGTGAAATTGATTTTGTAGCTCAGACATTGAAAACTCACATCCGCTATCTGATTGAAGTTAAAGCCGGTAAGGGAACTGCATCTACTGCCTTGAAGGCATTGGAACAGGGGAAGGCCAATAAACTACTATATCTGAAAGGTGATACCAAAGGCGGAACCGTTGGAAACGTACAAACACTTCCTATCTATCTGCTAGAACAATATCATTTTTAATCAAAGAAAGAATACTTCGAGCCGCCCATCCGGACGGCTCTTTTCATCTATATTCTTGTATATTTATTTTACTAACAGCGCATCATTCTTTGAAAGAAGATATATACAGTATTGATTCATACTGATGCCTTCTTTTTTTGAGTGTTCCGCCAGATCCCGGTGTAAGCTGCGTGGCATCCTTATTTTAAACTGTCCCGAATACTCTTCCAGGCTTCCCGGTTCGTGAATCTCAATCCCTTCTTCCAGTGCAGCTTCTAACCATGCTTTTTTTGCATCCGCTGCATTTTCAACTGCCCTTTCTATCGTCTCTCCACAGGTGATGCATCCCGGCAGTTCCGGATAAGAAACCACAAATCCACCTTCATCCTTATCTTCCACAATTTCCATGCGATAGGACATTGCCAAATAATCATTCAGTGTCTTCATCGTTTTTCGCCTCACTTTCTACAATCTGCTTTACCATTTCAACATAAATTTTCTTGATTGGTTCGTGTTTCGGTATTGTTATCGGCTGGCATCCCGCTTTACGGAATGTATAATGGCTGCTCCCACTTCTCGGAGCATTTATCTCATATCCATAACTTTCTAATACTTTTCTTAGTTCATCAAAACGAAGGTCTTTCGATAATGAGCAAATTCTTGTCAATAGTTTATCCCATTTCGACATCTTTAATGCCTCCTATCTATAGTATATGTGGTGTCATATGTGGTGTCAATCTGTTTTTCATCTTTCTTGGTCAAATAAGGCTGCAGCTCTTTCTTAGCAGCCGTCACAAATTCTTCTTTTCTCGAACTTACCATATAAATCTTCCAGAGCATCAGATTCAGCTTTTCCGCATCCACTGCTTTGCATTTCTTTTTAATCATGCGGATAAACGGATAGATTACCGTATCCGATAACTTGTTCCCAGCAATCAACATCGTTCCATCCGTTCCATATACCTCATACAGACATTCCAAAATACTCCCCAAATCTGTCACCAATCGGAATGCCGGCTTTTCATATTTCTTTTTAGCTTCCATCATATGCTCCTCCTACATTCGAACCGTCAGTCCACTGAGACTCGTCTTAGGAAGCCCTACCAGATACCAGTCTTCATCCATTTCAATCCGAACCGGAATCCATGCATCCTTTACCTTCACATCAAAACATTCTCCGCAATGAAGACCTCCATAATAAGATTCAATCCCAAACCGGATATCAAATCTTCCCATTGATGGATCATAAATTAAAGTACCTATTCTCTTTTCACTCATATTTCTTTCCTCCTGAAATTCTTTGGTCTATATAAGTAATAGGACTTTAATTTGCAGAATTTGAAAGTTCCGGGTATTTTTCATAAAAAGTTTTTCGATAGCGATAAAAAGTTGAGTGCGTCATTCCCAAATTTTTACGAAGCTGTGTAGGTGTCGTTTCTCCAGAAACTACGCTTTGAAAGTTCTCATCAAAAGTTTCCTGCTTCATCACACTTGGTCTTCCATAATCATCCCATTCGCCCCGCAATTTCTTCGCTTCTATCCCTTCCCGCTGTCGCTTCTCCTTTTTCTCCAGCTCTGCCTGCGCCATAGAAGCATAAAGCTCCAGCATCATGTTATTGATTGTTTCCAGCATCATCCTTGCCATCGCATTATCCATCACAGATAAATCCATAAGCGTAGTCGGCAGTTCCAGAACCATAAGCCGCACTCCCATGTTCTTAATCCGCTGGATCTGTTGCATGGTGTCATACTTGTTTCTTCCCAGTCTGTCCAATTCTGTAACAATCAAAATATCTCCCGGCCGCAGGACATCCTCCACTAAAACGGTATATCTCGGACGATTAAAATTCTTCCCTGTCTCCTGATCCGTAAAAATATTCGTAAGTGCCATCTCATGCTCGTTACAGTACCGCTCAATTTCCTGTATGCCACGGTCAAGATGCTGCTCCTTTGTACTGGTACGGTGATATCCATATATCTGCATCCACATTTCTCCTTTCCATGTCCCAAAATATCCACACTTTTATTGGTATATTTCAAAACTGTGTGTGTAACCTTTTTGAAATATAATCCCTCTTTCCGGAACGTACTTCTAAAATGTATACATTTTGGGATATGTTTCTTTTCTATTTCTGTACGTACCAGAGCCGAAAAGTGCAACAAATATGACAAAAAACTCCCAGAGGATGTTACTCCCCTGAGAGTGGTTGAAACTTATAGCCCACACCTCGGACGGTGCGGATGTAATTCCAGTTCCGTGAATCTACTTTTAACTTTTTACGAAGCTGGCTAATGCAGCACATAACCGCATTAGCACAGTCAATCGGTTCTTCCTTCCAGACATTACGATAAATCTCCTCGTGAGAGAATACCCAGCCAGGATGTTCTGTTAGATATTTTAGTACCGTAAATTCTTTCAGACTCAATTCAATCTTTTGATCATTCATAAAAACAGTATGACAGCGAATATCTATCTGTAGGTTTTTGTCTTTGTAATGCAATTTACTTTCCTCCTAATCTGTTTCACCTTATCACAGCTAATCTAAAATGCTATTATTAGACTGCCAAAACTCAAATTCAAAACCAGAGCAATGCTTTACCTGCAAATAGTCTGGTAATAGACCAGTAGAATCGCAATAGCTGCAAGAGCCAGAAACGGCAAACACATAATTACCGGGGCAGAGTGAAGTGATAAATAAGAACCACTGATTTTTTAGCATTTCAGCCGGATATACAAGCCATCCCCATAGATTGGTGACCGTTACTGTTAAAATTACAGCACTGCCTATATATGTGGCAGCTCCTTTCCGGGTAAAGTTAAAGTCGCAGACCTTTACGACCTACGGCTTAATAGTACGAAAAGACATTAACTTTTCTGTAAAAGAATTTGATGTACTTTATATGCTATATTCTAATCCAGGGATGGCTTTTACTAAACAACAGATTTATGAAGCAGTTTGGCATGAAAAAGCAAATGGTTATTTCCACGCCGTGGAAAACACTATTTTTCAAATACGCAAGAAGATAAAAAAGTATTCCAGCGACAAGAATTACATAAAAACAGTAGTTGGATATGGGTATAAATTTGAAGTTTAATCTGCAGGATATAAGGAGCACCGGGTTTGAGGGAGATTCCCCACTAAGAAAATTTCTATGTTCTGGCTACAAAGCCGGAACATAGGTCGGCATCCATCCCTGTTTCTTCCCAATCCTGCAGACCTAATAAGAAATCAGCTAGTGACTTCTTCATCAAAAGTCTTTTTTTAGAGAAATAATCCATTTTTCAATAGCATCCGCCAAAACTATCTGCTGTTGCAATACTGCCATACCAGTCTTAGGGATTTCCGGATCATTCTCTTTCTCTCGAAGATTTTCCTCCAGATAAGTTTTTAATATTTCAATATTTTCCTCAATACTGGCAATACATGATTGTTGACTTTCAGGCGGTAACTTATCCAAATTTACAATTACTGCATTAAAATCTAAAAAAAAGTGAATGGGTTTAGAGGCTGTTTCCATCATAAGCTTTACAAATTCTTTTTCGCCTTCATCTGTTAATGAATAAACTGCTTTTTCAGGCATCTTACCTTCTTTCACAATTTCTCCTTTAATGAAGCCTTTTTCCTCCAACTGAATTGCTTTTTTGTAAATGGATGGTGTACTGATTTTTACCCATTTTGATATATTACGATATTCCACTAATTTTTGAATATCATAGGCTCCCATCGGTTCCTTTTTCAATATTCCTAACACAATTAAATCTATTGTAGCCATAGTTCACCCACTTTCTATATCCACGAAAGCTATAAAATACTTACGGTTATATATACTGTAATTTATAGTATTTGATTTTATACCTCTTGTCAAGGAAATTGCAGGATACACGCTTGACAACTACTATAAATTATAGTAGTATTCTCTCACGTAGTATACTATAATTTATACTACTATAATTTATATTCTTAATTGAAAGGAGTATTTGAAATGAACAAGAATAACAACAAAATGGATTTATTAGGAAATGCACCTGTTCCCCAAGCACTAATGGCTCTTGGTATACCGATAATGATTGGTATGCTTATTAACGCTCTCTACAATTTGGTGGATGCTTATTTCATAGGAGGACTTGGCGAGAGTCAAATGGGTGCAATTTCCATTGCGTTTCCTTTAGGACAAGTAGTTGTTGGTTTAGGTCTGATGTTTGGCAATGGTGCCGCCTCCTACTTATCAAGACTTTTAGGGCGAGGAGATAGGGAAGCTGCAAGTAAAGTCGCCAGTACTGCATTATACAGCAGTGTTTGTATTGGCGCAGTTATTATTATCGGAACTGCAATTTTTTTGAAACCTATTTTAACCATGTTAGGTGCAACAGACACGATTATGCCATACGCCCTTTCTTATGGAAGAATCTATGTTATTTCATGTATTTTCAATGTATTTAATGTAACGATGAACAATATCGTTGCAAGTGAAGGCGCCGCAAAAACAACTATGTGTGCATTATTATTAGGAGCTGTATTGAATATTGGTTTAGATCCTATTTTCATCTATACTCTCGACATGGGGGTTGCTGGTGCGGCAATCGCTACAGCAATTTCTCAAATGGCTTCTACTCTTGTATATTTAATTTATGCATTACAGAAAAAAAGCGCTTTTACATTTTCCATTAAGGAATTTTGTCCTTCTAAGCAGATCATAACTGAAATTCTGAAAATCGGTATACCCACATTGACTTTCCAGCTTCTTACAAGCCTTTCTATCGCATTCATAAACCGGGAAGCTAATATCTATGGAGATGCTGTTATCGCCGGAATGGGCGCTGTTACAAGAATCACTTCAATGGGAACTCTGGTTGTGTTCGGCTTCTTAAAAGGTTTCCAACCAATTGCCGGCTTTAGCTATGGTGCCAAAAAGTTTGATCGGCTCAGGGAAGCAATTAAAACTTCTATCTTATGGTCAACAATATTTTGTGTAGTTGTGGGATTGACAATAGCCCTATTTTCCACACAGATTATTTCGCAATTTACAGAAGGCAATACAGAGATGATTTCTGTAGGTCAAAAATCGCTAATGGCAAATGGATTTTCCTTCTTCGTATTTGGATTTTACACAGTGTATTCTTCTCTGTTTCTTGCACTTGGAAAAGGCACCGCCGGATTCGTTCTTGGGGCTTGCCGACAAGGTATTTGCTTTGTTCCGATCATTCTGTTGCTCCCATCATTCTGGGGCATAAATGGAATACTATATGCACAACCGATTGCCGATGTAATTTCTGCTATTGTTACTGTGTTTATGGCTCTACATCTTCATAAAGAACTGGCAACAACAAAAGAGCATTAAAGCATCAGGCAACATAATAGATCAACACCGTCTGCCGCTTCGAACTGAGGCAATATCACCCTTCAAAAAACAATCACTCCCAGAGGATGTTACTCCCCTGAGAGTGATTGCAGCCTTTGTTTAAGATAACTTACTCAATTATCTGGAATCTCTGGATACACTGAAGCAATGTACTTACCAGTTCCTGATACAGATCTTCATCAAATCTGCCATTCACAATCGCATTCTTAATTAAAAGCGGCTTATATATCTCTAAAATCTTCAGTACCGCATCTGCATTTCCTTCTTTTGCCTTTAAAAGTAATCGTTCAAAATTCATTAGTTTTCACCTCCCATCACCTTGCGGATCTTCCGGATTGCATAATAATAAATACCCTTGCATCGCTCCTCTGATAACCCGTTTAGCCTGCTCATTTCCTCAAAAGTACGTTCTTCAAACACATGCTGGTAAATCAGCTTCCGTTCTTCATCCCGCAGCGTATGAAGCGCTTTCATCAGTCTTTCATCTGACATCTTATTCCATTCTGGATATTTCCCCTGTGCCTCCTGCAATAAAAGCTGCTCCCTCGTTTGGTTCTCCAGCAATTCTTCGATTACAATTCTTGCCTCCATCTGTCCAATATCCTCCAACAGTTCTTCTGCATCAGCCATCTGGATTTTCTTCTCCAGATAATCATGTCGTTTTCCACGGACAAACTGTATCAGATATGCTGTAAAGTGATTTTGTATCTTTGATCCTGTATATGTTTTTTTGTTCATTTGTTTTATCCTCCGAAATTTTTTATCACGTTCCAAAAAATTCCGAGGATGGCGGTGAGCGGCAACAAAACGTGACACTGCCTTCATTTTTTCGAAAAAAAGAAAGGCTGGACCACTCTATTCGTAGTCCAGCCGATACTTCTCTTTCTATGTAATTGTGTAGGATATGCGATGATAGTATCTCATATACTGCATATTCTAACTTCTCTCCGACACATTGTATGGATAAGATTTTTTTAACAGATTCAGTTCCTCTTTGGCTTTTATCTTATGCTGTCCATTCATGTCTGTCGTACTTACTTCCATGTTTCTCTATTTGTGCATGTGTTATCCTGCTTATCATAACGCACTTTAACGCATTTCGTATAGTGTTAATCTACGATAAAATATATGCATTAAGTGAGGTGATATAGATGGTGAAAAAATTATTGGGAGATGCAGTCAGGGAAGAACGTCTCCGCCGCAATCTTTCGCAAAACAGCCTTGCGGAACAGGCAAAGATTTCTTTACGGACTGTCTCTGATATTGAAAACTATATTGGCAATCCACAGTTGGAAACACTTTATGCCTTGGCAACTTACTTACATATTTCCATAGATGCTATATTTTCTAACCAGAAAACGAACCCGGATTCTACCATGCAGCAAATCATGGCAGAACTAAATTCCTGCCCGGAGGAGCAGAAACAGCTTGCCCTTTCTACACTGCGTGGACTTCTGGATGGATTCAAGAACCTAAGTTAAGGCTCTCCCGTATCCTTCATCATCTACACATTATACAAAGACAATCTGTGAGTAATCTGTGAATAGTCTGTGAGTTTTCTGTCTATTCCCATTCTGATACAAAGAACAGGAGAGTACACTGCCATAAGCATGTGTATCTCTCCTGCTTTTTTATGCCCTGCGAAATGCACTGATAGCATCCACTACATTCTGTCTCATAGTCTGATCCATCCGCAGCGGTTCTTCTTCCATCAAATCAACTTCTGTGGGCATTTCTCTATTTATCTTAGAAACGTCCTGCCCTTCCAATACCTTTCTTACTTCTTCCCGGATGATTTGCTGCATCATTGGCCGGAGCATATCCGGTTCCATGCTTATACTGCCATTACCTGTCTCATCCGTTCTTCCCGTATATGCCAGAATTGCCGCAACGATCAGTTTTGCTTTTTTCTCTGTCGTATTCAGAAGTTCTGTCACATACACGTGATCTGGATCCGACTTATCAAAACCAATAGTGAATACAAACGGATTTTTCTTTCCCATAAAATCACACTCCAGCCTGTGTCATGCGATACAAAAGATCATATCCATCGGCATTTGCTTTCATATCCCGGATAAAGGTATGTTTTCCCAACCGGTCTGCCTGCTCCAGAAATCGTTCCAGAAGCACTGCTCCGCCGCCGATAAACACCGTATAAGTAGATTTTGTATCAATGCCCCGCTCTCGGATGCTGTTCAGAAGATCGGTAACAAAATTCTGAACCATGGTTTCTACTGCCTGTACAACAGCTTCCTCATAATACTGCGTTTTTCCCTTGATGATACTGTCGATATCTGCCTCCTCCAGAAGCATGTCATATTCACTGTTAATACTGGAAATGATATCGTTATACATGGTAATCACACCTTTTTCCAGAGAATCACAATAATCCATATCCGGTCTGCCACTTCTCATCAGAAGATAATCAGAAGTAAATCCGCCAATATCAATCCCTACGACTTTCGGAATCTCACGGATTTCCATCATCCTCGTCATCATGGCTGCATAATCCTGCGGAAACGCCATTACATTCTGTATACAGAGGTGATAGACTTTATCGTTGAAGCACAGTTCCTGCACCTTCCCGTCCCCTTTGAAATAGCGTTCATATCTCTCACAAAGCTCTGCAAAATGCTTCGGCGGAAGCCCAATCGGAAGTTCCACCTGAATGACATCCTCCGGCTGGATCTGGCTTTTCTGCTCCAGCTCCATTGCAATGGCAAATAAGGTCAGAATCCAGAATCGGTTCCGGCTGTCCTGCGTCTTGTCCCTCTGGTACGGAATCCGCTTCTCACTAAGGGTATAATACTTTCCCTGATATTTCAGATACTTCTCTCCCCTGGCAGGCTTTTTATCCTGTTCCGTCAGTCCTGTGGTAAAGATAAAATGACAGGTTTTCATGTTCCGGTTCCCGTGATCCACGGCTACTCTTAATTTTTTAATCATAATGATTTCACTCCTTTGTATTTGATACTTATTCTGTACGTAGGAGGTACCTAGAGTGCAACTCTTTATAATCCATTTTCTTATTTTACCAATCAAAAAATTCAAAAAACAAAAATTAAAAATTATCTTTTTTAATTTTTTAAATAAATGCAACCGTTACAATATTTACTGTGTATCTTATTACAAAGGGAACCTTGGAAAGGAGTCGTGTACATATATGAAGGCTTATAAAAAAATAATCAGTTTTATCCTAACACTCGTTATGATGCTGTCGCTAAGTGTTAATGTTTTTGCAGCAGAGCCGCTTACAGATGACCCTAATATGATTGAATGGAAGTACACTGTGTTTGCTGACGAAAGCCTGCAGAAAGTTGTTGAAGAAGGTGTTATTCCAAATGCATATGCCCGATATACTTGGCGCGGAATCACATTGAAAAATGGCGAAGTCGCCATATTAACACCATCAAATAACAGTATGGGACTTTATTGTAATAGCGGCAGATACATAACTATAAATTACACTTTGAGCCGTTCTGCTTTTCATCGTTCAAGAGTACGCGCATACGTAGCTGGACCTTCATCAGAATTTGTGCGTGAGATTACAGCAAGTGGTTTGCGTTCAGGATTTACGACACAGGCAACAGATTACTATTACGGCATGGTAACTAATCTGTCCTCTGATGCCTTTACAATCAAATCATTTTCTATTACATTTTAATAGTGGAAAATATTTCAAGTGCTGGTGAGTACTTATCCTGATTTTAATTGAAGCTTTTTAACTTGGTTTCTCGGTTCCCTTTTTTGAAAATACACATTCCCATTATTAAACCACTGCTATAGTATTCACTGAATTTATGAGGTAGAAGCATGTTATTTAACATAGATGAGAAACAACTGATGCTCGAACTAAAAAATAAAGATGAGCGCGCTTTAAAAATATGTATGAACAAATACTACAGATATGTTGTATACATAGTCGAGAATATTATTGGAAGTGCTTTGCCATATAAAGACAAGGAGGAGGTCGTGTCTAATGTTTTTGTAGCTCTATGGAATTACAGTGCAGATTTAGATACAGATAACTACAGCACATTCAAACCCTATTTAGGAACAATCGCAAGAAACATGGCAAAAAACGCATTACGAAAAACCTCTAAGATGCATTTTGAAAATTACGAAGATGCGTTTCAGGTTGGAACGAACGAACATATTGAATACGGGCCGTTAAAAGAAGAAGTAATCAAATGCTTAAAAGAAAGCATATATGAACTATCAGTTGACGAAAGAAAATGTTTTATCTCGTACTACTATTACACTAAGACAATCGCTGTAATAGCAGAAGAAACCGGATTAAAAGAATCTACAGTAAAATCCAAACTGTTACGCGGACGTAAAAAATTAAAACTAAAAATGGAAAAGAAGGGATTTAGATATGAAGACTGTAAAATTTTCTTTGAATGAGTTAATGAGTGAAATTGATGAATCTTTTATTGAGGAAGTGTATTTTCATGATTGCAATAAAATACTGAAAAAATATTCCAAACAAAAGATACGTCAAAATGTATTTTGTAAAACAGCTTCAAAACATAAGCCTTTAAAGTTCACTTATAGAACTGCAATTATTGTAACTGTGGTTTCAGTGTTTTTGTGTATGCCTGTATATGCTGCAATCAGTCATCTGTTAACATCGGCTTTAATTGATGACAGCAATCGACATTTAATCGGGACAGAAACCAATGATAGAAGCTACATCATATTAAAAGACGGTGTATATACCAATGAAAAGGGGAAAGTTGTTGATATTGAGGAATTAGCCAAATCTTCATCAGAATTTCCTGAAAGCAGAATTGTTAAAAGCAGTCTGATGCCTAATTTCATACCATCATCAATAGTAGAGATTCCTACTGATAAATCAGATGAAATGTATATCATTCCAGAAATAATTCTAATCAACAATTCACTTTGTGTACTTACACAAGACAATGGAAAGGGATGGGAACTAACTGATAAAGATAATATAGTCATTTCGTTTGATAAATATAAATCAGACATTACAGTATCCCAAGATTTGATTATCGGTTATGTAAAAGACGGGATAATGTATGAAGGAGAAGTGTTCGATGAACTGAGTGGAAAATATAGTTTCTCACCAGATGAAAAAGGGGAATATTTTTTCTATCTGCTTAGCGGAAGTTCCGATTATCTATCTCTTAAAAGCGGTAATCTGGAGGTAAATTAAATGTTGCTTTTGCGGGACTTCAGCATACCAATTAACTTTAGTATAAGGACAGGAAGACCTCTTCCGTACAGGAATAGGTCTTCTTGCTGTCTCCGTGCATGCTTTAAAGTATAAATAGGCTTTAATCTGGATACAATTTCAACTGCATCGTTGATACACGCTGTGTTTATCTCGTTTACTGTATCATTCATAAGAATTTAATTGGTTATGTTTATTGTGATGATAGAGTAGCCTTTGTTTTGAACATCTTCCTTGAAAGATTTGTAAACGATACTGTAGATTATCATATTCATTATGTCGGCGTAGATTCTTTAGATGAAGAATGTATTGAATGCAGAAAATACTCTGATTATTGTGAACATATTTTACCTGCTTTCTGGATAGATGACGATTTTTGTGAATAATGAAACACTGGTGTTTGGTTATTCAAAATTTAAGCTGATAGATACTGGTGTTAAGTATATTAATCCGAAGCATTTTTCCGTAAAAAACTTTGTAAAGTATTGCAGATTCAATAAAGAGTGAAATTACAGTAAAATAAAAGATAGTTTTTTCGTTCCTTTGTTATGCCATTGTTCTACGCCGGAATCTTTTCTGCCATCTCCGGCAGGCACTTCTCAAATAATTCCCGATATCTTCGATACCCTTCATCCCGGAGTGGACCTTGCAGTGATGTCAGAGACCAAAGGAGAAGCTCTTCCTCTTCCACAGCATACGGAGAGGTATAGACAAATTTTTTCCCGTCAAAATGCGGTTTTGATAACTTCAGTATTTCCGTAATCTCTCCTTTTGTTTCCGCCTGCATAATCATTTCCACTTTCTTCCGATGGAACTCGCAGACGATGCTCTCCAGAAATCCCTGCTTCAGATAAAATTCCGCCCTTCTATAAAGTTTTACAAGAGCCTCCACTCTTTCATCAAATAACTTGTCCTTTTCACTGACTATCATCTGTGCCAGTGCGTTTGCATGTTCCATAACCAATGCTGTTCCCATTACATTTCCTCCCATAATAAAAGCTGGCATAAGAAATTTCTTCTCACACCAGCACGATTCTTTTATTCCTCTGTGATGATCTCACTGCTTAATTTTCCATGTACCAGATAGCGATAATTCCGTCTGGAATTGACACAGGTAGACAGCGTAACTATCCGATCCGTTGCCGACAGCTCGGTGCCGGTATCATAATCCCTATAAGAAGACACCGTATCCAGAAACGTCTGAAAATCTTCCGCTTCCGGGAAATGATACCTATATCCCTCACTTCCGGTTCTTCCCGCATAGCAGGAAAAGATACGATACTTGAGGATCTTGTCCGGCAAATAGAGATAAAACTCCGGATGTTGTTCAAATAGCTCTTTGTCTTGGTACTTATCCAGAGTTCCGAACATGCTCCCGTTTTTCATATTATGCCCGTACACGATCGTATTCTGATCCGTAAAGTCCGGCTGATTATGGCAGTCCACAAAGATGCTCCCGTTGATATTGGATTCTCCCGAAAAAAGGTGATGAAGATAATATGCATTATCTTTCCCCTGTACCACCGGATAACTAATATCCAGTGCCGGAATCTGAATCCACGCTATGACATCCGGATTAACCGCTTTTAAACCTGCAAAATCAATTTCTAGATACCTATTCTTAGGTTCCTCCTTTTCTTTCTCAGACTCCGGTGATTCTTCTTCCTCTGGTTCCTGAACATATTCCTGCAGTTTCTCGTAACTTACGTCCCCTTTCTGATACTTCAGATAAGCACCAAAGAGTTTTCCTGCCGCTGCGAGAAAAACAAGCAACAGGCAGATAATGAGTCCTGCAAGAACCGTATTTCCTTTTTTTCTCATGATTGTTCTCCTTTCGGAAGAGCCGAAGTCTGTGCCCCGGTTCCTTCCTTCTGTTTGATGGCGGCTAAATAGTCATCAATCCCCTTGTGTTTCCCGTTCCACTCCCCGCTCTCGTCCATATCCCAGACCATCCGGTTCATCGGCAGGGAAAGCTCCCGGCAGATTTCATAGACCTTATTGCAGCCGTTCTGGATAATCCTCCGTTTCTCCGCCTTATGCTGGCAGATAACAGGGGAACGCTCAAAACAGACCGCACACTTACTGTCATGCTTATTGCAGGCTACTTTCATCTTCTTATCCATGTCATACGCCTCCAAAAGCTGTTTCATCCCATATCCTTTCATCCGCTCCAGCACCGGTTTCAGATTCCGGTACTGGTTCACTCCGGCAACGCACACAAAGGTAGCGCCGGACAGATAATGGGCTATGGTCCCTTTTAAGGCTCCTTCGGTCAGATAGACACGTTCTGCGGCAAGATCACCGATCACATGTACCGGACTTCCGGAGGAAACTCCCTGGTCATAATTGACACTGGACAGCCAGATATATTTTTTCGTGTCAGTCACATGATCTACCCGGATCTGAAAACCCTGGATGAACCCGTCCAAAGAAACTATGGGAATCAGGATTCCTGAGTTTTCTGCTTTGAAGTTAATCGTCCAGTTTCCGTCTGTATCCCGGTAGAATCCCGGCACGCCTTTCACCATATATCCTTCTTCTGCCAGCCTTTTGACCAGCTTCTTCATTCCAAACAGCGGGACACTCCGGTAACGCTGTGCTTCGATCTGTTCCGGTTTTAATCCTCGTCTTTGCAGATCCTCCTGATGCTTCCTGTTAAGCGTGAGCATGGACAGCATTCTCTGATACGTCCGGTGGATTTCCTCTATGGGTGCAAGCTCTGCCGTTGCCTTTTCTTCCTGTACCGGCGTTGCTTTGATATAATCCGTCCGGTATTCTCCTTTTCCTAATGCTTCCCGGATCTGCTGATTTGCTTCGGAGAGTGTAACATTGTGCAAATCCGCATAAAGCTTCAGCATCCCCCCGGACGCATCACAGCGGTTGCACCGGAATACATTCTTTTCCACATTGATATTCAGTTTTCCATGCGTCTCTCCACAAAACGGGCAGTCATAATAGTTTCCCCGCCGCTTTCTGAGATGCAGCACCTGCACCACATCCAGTATTCCATAATCAAACCCAGACATATCATAATACATCCCGGTCTCTTCCTCCTTTCCCCCGCAGAAAAAAGCTCTCTGCGGGGTTCTTCCTTAACCAGCCATCGGCATTGCTTTTTGTAAAATTACCTTTGCTGCCGCCGGAACCAGATTGTTCGGTCCGGAATATTGCTCGGCAAACCACTGGATCGTTGACGGGCTTTCAACTGCCACCTGTCCCATGGTCTTTCCGCCGTATTTTCCCTTTCCCGGAATCACAGTCCCGACTGCCATTTCATAGTTCATGTGTTTCATCAGTTCTTCTACCGGAAGGGACGTATCCAGATTCTGTAATGCTCCCTGCAGCATCTGTCCGGTCTTTGGCGGCGTAGAGGCAGCCGGAGCGGAACCGTAGCCAGGCATTTGTCCACTGCCATGGTAAATGGTGCTTCCCGCCGCCTGTGCCTGCTGATAGAACTGATTCATCATCTGCTGGCCTGCATATTCCGGCTGACCTGGCATCTCTCCATAAGTTGGCATAGGGGCATTTGGCATGACACCCGAATCCGGCATGGCTGCATTTTCCATGGCACCTGAATCCGGCATCTGTGGATTCTGATATGGAATTCCGGCATCTACCTGTGCAGGATCATTTTCCTCTCCCACATCCGCAAACTGCACACCATATCCGGCATCCGATAATGCCCTTCCTACGGCTGCTGTTTCTGCCATTTCCAGAAATTTGTCTCCAAACTTCGGGTCATCGCTCCGGAATTTCTGCGAAAAGGAATTGGCTACATAATTGTCTTCCTGATCACATTTATCCAGATAGATACGTGCTTCCACAACTGCCATGTTCTCTGTGAAAGTGATAATCCGGCTGATGATCTTTCCTGCCGGATTGACCAGACGAAACCATAGCTTCCGGTATTTCACATCCAGATAAAGCTGCTCCTCCTGCCCTTCTTCTCCAATCTTTCTTGCCAGTTCCATCGGATGGAAGCCATCCACACGGTTCAAAGCGGCAACTGCCTCTGATTTCTTATACAATAATTCTTTCATTCTCTGCTCCTTTCATTTAGAAAAGCAGACGTTCCCCTATATAAGAGTAATAGTCCGCTTATTTCAAAAATTGAAAAATATTTTTAAACAACAAGTTTTAACTGCTCCATTTCCGGTTTCTGTTCACTCTGATACTGATCGTAATACTGTACGATCCGCTCACTCAGAATGGTGTTCCTTGTCCCGCTGTCATCCGTATGGATTGCCTGACAGACTGCAGCCCATTCCCCTACCAGATAAACCTTGCTTTTCGCTCTGGTCACTCCGGTATAGAGAATATTGCGCTTCAGCATCATATAAAAGGCTTTTACCCAAGGGATGATGACAACCGGACATTCGGAACCCTGTGCCTTATGGATGGTTGTTGCGTTAGCATGTTCGATCATTTCCATCTGGTCAGCTTCATATTGCACCTGCCGCCCATCCGGGAATCCGATCACTGCCCTGGCATTTCCATCCTCATCCGTGATACAGTCCAGTATCCTGCCCAGATCGCCGTTACTCGCCATCTCGGTATTTTTATTCTGTAAAATCTTATCGCCAACCCGGAACACCTGACTGCCGATATGCAGTTCCTTCTTCCCTGCGATTGGCGGATTTACAAAATCCTCCAGAGATTTGTTCAATTCATCCACTCCGGCAGCACTGCGTTTCCGATACGGAGTCAGGATCTGTACCTGATCCATGCCGTTTTTTGCAATCTCGTCCAGATAAATCCTCCGGACAATCTCTGCCGCTTCATCTGCTCCTTTACAGGCAATGAACTGAAAATCCTCCCCAAAGCTCAGATTAGTCTTATTCTCCTGCATCAGTTTTGCATTATAAGGTATGCTGCTCAAAGCGCCCTGCCGGTAAACCAGATCCAGTACCGTGACCGGAATCAGCCCGCAGGCAATCAGTTGCCGGAACACATCCCCGGCTCCTACGGATGGAAGCTGGTTCTTATCCCCGACTAAAAGGACTCTGGCATGTCTGCTAACCCGCCGGAAAAATTCATAGGCAAGATGCATGTCCACCATGGACACCTCATCTACATTTAGAAATCCGGCAGACAGGTACTCAAAATCCGGTTCAAAATCCGTATCATCTCCCAAAAGCCCCAGGGCCAGATGCATCGTGGATGCATTTTCACAGCCGGTACTCTCCACCATACGTCTTGCCGCACGTCCGGTCGGAGCCATAAGCTGTACCTCTGACCTGCATAACGCCTGATGGATATAGAGAATCACCTTGAGAACCGTTGTCTTTCCGGTTCCGGGACCTCCGGTAATAATACTGATGGGATGTGCAAACACCATCCGCACTGCCTGTTTCTGTGTTTCTGACAGCGTGATCCCCAGTGTCTTCTGTGCCTTTTCCAGCTCCGGTTCAATGGACAGCAAAACCGGCTTCTCCAAAAGCCGTCTGGCTATCATGGAAGCGGTCTGTGTTTCTTCTTCATACTGCCGGATAGAATAGATCCGTTCTTCCTCCACAACAATGCTTTTTTGCAGCACCAGCCGGTAAAGCACCTGACTGACATCCTGCTCCGATACTGCCATGACCTGCAGATCCCGGTTCAGCATTTCCAGTGCTTCCCTGATAACCTCCTGACGCTGCTTAAACAGATGTCCTTCTTTCATTGCCTGATTCATGATATGTCCGATGCACCCGGATATCCGCATGGGATCATTGAGTGCACAGCAGCACTGTCTTCCGATCGCATCCACAGTCAGAAACCCGAAGCCTTTGACTGCACTCAGCATGTAAGGGCGGTGCCGGATAATATCCACCGATTCATTTCCGAATTTCTTCAGAATCATATTCACTTTTTTGGGTGTTACCTTAAAAGGCGCCAGAAACGTCATCAGTTCCCGGAACACCTGGTTTTTTCCATAGGACTCCACAATAGCAGCCAGCTTCTTCTCGGAAATTCCACGGATCTTCAAGAGTTCCTGCGGGTTGTTTTCCATGATTTCCAGTGTCTGAAGCCCAAACTTCCGGAAAATAGTATCTGCCATCTTGGGACCGATACCTTTGATTGCACCGGAAGAAAGGTATCCTAAGATACCCTCCTTTGTCCGTGGTACAACCTCCATGAAATTTTCCACCTGATACTGAGTTCCATGCTCTCCGCTCTCCCATCTGCCTTCCATCTCAAGCTCAATCTCGTCTGTAAGCGGAAGACCGAATCCAATCGCTGAGAAGCCGATGATATTCCGGGATGCCAGATATTTGTCTCTGGCTGACAGGGGGACAGACGTATCCTGTGTGGTGAATATGGCAATCGTATACCCATTCTCCTCATTCTGGAAAATCTTATGTTTAAATCTGCACCTCATTGTTTATATCCCTCCAGCTTTTTATCCGCATCCGTTCATTTGGTTTTCTCATTACGCCGCCTCCTTCTTAATTCGGAAAGTACGGCTCTCCGTTGTTTTTGTATATTCCTCATAGATATCCGGATGCTGGTTTTTCAGCTTCTCCATCTGGTCTTTCCCAACCGAAGTACGTCTGGTCGGATTATAGGTAATACGGTAACGGTTCGTACCGTCCTCCAGCACTGCCTTGCAGCCCTGCCCCAGCTGTTCCACAAAAGGAACACTGATTGCCCGCTGTTCTGCTTCGATTTCCTTTTTCCGTTTTTCCAACTGTGACTTTTCCTCCGAAAGGGTAAGATACTTCTCAAGATTTTTTGATTCCAGACCGGAAAGCACAATTTCCGGAATAGATTTGTCTGCAAAACCACCATAATTACGGATATTTGCCAGAACCAGATCGGAATTCCCGTTATGCGGCGGTACTA
Source organism: uncultured Ruminococcus sp. (assembly GCA_900066355.1). Classification (GTDB taxonomy): domain Bacteria; phylum Bacillota; class Clostridia; order Lachnospirales; family Lachnospiraceae; genus Blautia_A. The sequence goes on along the minus strand of FMEL01000004.1, from coordinate 201,672 downwards.
CATTTTTCAATACATGTTCCTGCCAGAAATACGTTTCCTGATCAATGATGTCTTCTTCCTCAATCAGATCACGCTCAATGGTGCGATACACAAACTCATTCTCGTTATTTCCATACAGGCATGCGATAAAGGCTTTCTGCATATTCATCACAGACAGATAATGCCTTACCTGCAGCACATAATGAGCTGGAATACCCTCATCAGCCCACTTATCTTTCGCATTATAATTGCAGGTTTTACATTCCAGAATCGCAAATGTCCCATCCGGCATACGAACAAAAAAATCCACATCTGCAAGCATGAACGGATATAATGGATGCCGGAACATGACACGTACCGGAAATACTTCCAGTCCGGTCTTTTTGGAAAAGATTTCTGCCACCAGATCTTCCAGCCGGTGTCCGACTTCCTTGGCAACCCAGTTGCTTTCCTCTTCCTCCTGAATGACCGGCTGCACACCTGTTTTGTTGTAAAACAGATCCCGGATAGTGGCAAATGGAGAGATCCCCATGATTGCCGCTACATCACTGCCGCCGATTCCTTTTTTGCGGTATTCCAACCAGTCTTCTCTTGACAGGTTACTGATATCCACAACCTTTTCCGGTGTATACTCTGCTTTGTTATTCATTCCAATTCCTCCTAACATTTGACTGCTCCATAAACGTCATATTTTTTCCAGTCTTTTATAAGCGCCTTCGTAATATCCTCCTCCAGCTTCAGGATGCCCTGTCCGGACATTCCTTCACAGGCTGCAAAAAAGGAGGCTTCATTCATGGCATAATAAAGATCATGTGCCGTACAGGCACCTTCCCCGTTCTGGGATACAAATAGCTCCACCACCTCATTCCGGATCTTCTGTTTAATGCCAAGTTCCTTCATCAGCAGCTTCAGGCAGTTCACCGGATTACGGATCTCAATGTCCATAAGCTGAGTAAGATTCTTCATCGCATCCACATAGCGGGCGCATACCTGCTCCAGATTTTTCCGGAAGTCCAGAATCGTTGCCCCTTTATCGTGAGCCAGCTTGATTGGACTTCCCAGACTGATAACGCCGTTTGGTCCGTCTGTCAAAAGCATCGGATACAGATTTGCACCGCTCGCTGCCACGTCAGATGTGGTAAAACGAAGTGCCGGTGACAGGATCTTCTCATCCATTCCGTGTGCATCCAGTGCTTTTCGGTAAGTATCCAGAAGTTCCTGACTTCCTCCGAGCTTCCACATGGCAGATACAATGGAATGGTCATAGATACCAGAGCCCTCCATGTAAACACTGCCTTTGAAATTCAGATTCAGATATTCGCAGGTTGTCTCAAACATGGCTTTCATATCAAGGATGCAATAATCATGTTTATCCCCGCCATGTACTGCGGAAACCTTTCCGTCCGCAATCTTAATCAGGGCATCCCCTTTTGCAACCCGCAGGCAGTAATTGACTACCTTCGCATATGTTGCCTTATCCAGCTTGCGAAGCCCGTCTCCATTGACACCTGCGCGGCTTAAAATGGTGCGGATGGCACAGTCACGTACCGGATAGGATTCTCCTCTCATTTTCAGTACAAGCTGCGTATTCTTCTCTGTATCCTCCAAAATTTCTTCCATGGATGCATCTGCCGCATCCAGATTTTGAGCCTCCTTTTCCAGTGGTGCCAGCCGTAACGTATTCGTTGGCTTTCTGATCCATTTGGCATTTCTTCCTCTCTCTGCCAGAAACTCCAGCAGATCTTTTACTTCTGCAAAGGATCTCTCAAATCCATCTGCATACACTCTTGCTTCATTCATGTTCTTATTCCACCTTTCTTAAAATAATATTTATCCATCAACAGCCGAAGCTGGTTGTGGCATGCAACTATGCCGAAACCTAAATGTAAGCACAAAAAAAGAATGAAAAGAGAGTCTTTTCTCTGTTCATTCTTAAAAGTCTGGTTTCTTCCTGAAAAAACAAAAGTGCCACGCAGCCAAAAAAGGCATACCGTGACACTCACTACAAACATAAACTACTTATGCCAGGAATCAGCTCCTGCTGTTTCCTGTAAGTTTGGAGATTCTTATGAATCCCGAAACTCCCCAAAAAGGGTGTGCATAAAATAAACTATATCAGTATACTAGCACAAGATATTCCTCATGTCAATTCAGGCTTATACTATATATGGTGTTTATATTTGTTCAAAATACTACATCTATTTTTCTACTACGAATTCAATCTTCTCTTTCAGATACTCCCGGCAGCCAAACCGAACCGTTCCACACTGCTTTGACTCCTCTTTCGCCTTTTCATTACAGCAGTCCAAGTAGGGACAATCGTTACATTGATTCCGCAGTGCTTCCTTCGCCCATTCAATTTCCTGCTCATTTCCTATAATCCGCACAGACATCCACTTCCTTTGCTATCATCATACCCCAAAATCCATTTTCTATCATCCATAATTTCTTTTTTTGTATCATTTTAGTAAATTACGGTTATATTACGGAATAATCACTACATTTCAAATATATCTCTATTTTATTCCGTAATTTGCTGTAAGTAAATAGTTTAAAATGTGGAAGAGAGGTGTAAATGTATGGATAAAAACTTTATTGGAGAACGCATCAGCGAACTGCGTTTAAAGAAAAATGTATCTGAATATCAGATGAGTCTGGATCTTGGCAAAAATAAAAGCTACATCCAGTCCCTCACTTCCGGACGTTCTCTGCCTACCATGCAGAGCTTTCTGGATATCTGTGACTATCTGGAAGTCACTCCTCAACAGTTCTTCGATTCAGAGCTGCACAATCTTCCTCTGATTGACAAAGCAACTGATCTGATGAAACAACTCGATGACGAGGATATGCTTGCGCTCATTTCCATGCTGAATCGTCTGGCTCTAAAACGCAAATAGATTTCCGTGGCTGCCAAATCAAGGCAGCTTTTATTTTTATCATTTTTTCTTAAAATTTTTCAATCTTAAAGAAAAGCCCCCTATTCCTTAATTGAATGGGTAATATATCCATTCGCCGTACCTTGAAAACAAAAGAAATCTTTCGGGAGATTGATATAGGTGACTGCAGATAGTTTGCATCTTCGCACGCCTGCAGCTTAATAGTTACAAAGTAACACCGTTTTACGTGGCCGGAACGGGCATAGGAACTGGCTTCTGAAAGAATAACATAGACTTTTGGGATTTTAGCTTATAGCGCTTTTATTAGAGAACTTTTACTCAAAATTTGATATAATAATAGACAGGTATCAAGTTGATTCCCTGTCTGTGGAAAGGAGATTCATGATAACTGTAACAAAAAGGGATTTGATTGAATTAGGCTACGGTCCTTCCTTTGCTGCTGATATTATCAAAAAAGCAAAGGAACTTATGGTAGAAAAGGGGCATACCTATTATCAATCCAGAAAATTAGACAGGGTTCCAAAAGAAGCCGTTGAAGAATTATTAGGGATTACTTTGCCCGATAAGCAAGAATGATCGTGCTTTTTGCATTTTAGTAAGGAGTGAAATCATGGCAAAAGATCCAATTAAAAAAGCAGAAAACGGCACTTATTATTTTCGAGCCAACCTCGGATATCATCCTGTAACCGGAAAACAGATTCAAAAATACCGCAGCGGATTCTCAACAAAAAAAGAAGCCCGTGCCGAGTATTCCAAATTGATTCTTGCATCAACGGAAGAATTAGCTGATAAGAAGGAAGACATTACCTTCAAAAAGTTTATTGAAGAAATCTATCTTCCGTGGTACAAAACTCAGGTGAAAGAAAGTACCTACAAGAATCGTTACTCGACCATTCAAAAACACTTTGCCTATTTCTACAAGAAGAAAGTGTCCGAAATAGAAGCGATAAATGTACAGACCTGGCAGCTCAAGTTGGCAAAACAATTCAGTCCAAACTATGTACGCATTGTTCAGGGAATGTTATGTTTAGCTTTTGACCGGGCGATTATCCTCGGACTTGCAAAGAAGAATCCTGCCCGCATGATCGGCAATATCAAATCTAAAAAAGTAAAGATCGACTTCTGGACTTTGGAGGAGTTTCAGAAGGTAATATCCCTGCTGTACAAAGGTGACTACTACGAGCACTATCTCTTCATCTCGTTCTGGCTTTTATTTATGACTGGAATGCGTATTGGAGAGGCTGCCGCCTTACAGTGGGATGATATTGATTTTGAAACAGGTATGCTGATTATTAGTAAAACACTGTACTATAAAACAATGAATGACTACAAATTCGTTGAACCTAAGACGCAGGCAAGCAACCGTACCATTTATATTGATGCTGATACCATCAAGGAATTACAAGAATGGAAGGCGGTCCAGGCAAAGGTTTTACCAAATTGTGGATTCGTACTGAGTTATAACAGTACACCCACCAGCAAAACAACGCTTCCAAGAGCATTAGAGAAATTGGCAAATTTAGCTGGTGTCCACAGAATCAAAATTCATGCCCTGAGACATTCGCATGCTTCCCTGCTTATCAGCATGGGCGAAAATCCACTGCTGATTAAAGAGCGTCTTGGACATGAAAAAATACAGACGACACTAGGAACTTATGGTCATCTGTATCCAAACACCAATATTGAGATTGCAAAGAAGCTGACCGGGGTTCTCAGCTACCAGTCAGCTTCTCAAAGTATTGCTAATTATACCAGTAATCAGCATACTGCAATGTATCACAAAGAAATATAAAAATGCAATGATAATGCAATTTCAAACACCCAAAGCCGCAAAGCCCCGTGGTTACGGGCTTTGTAGCCCAGCGTCAACTACTCAAACTCAATCGTTCCCGGTGGCTTACTGGTCAGATCATAGAATACGCGGTTAACGCCCTTTACTTCATTAATAATACGGTTCATTACCTTATTCAGCACTGTATATGGAATCTCAGCGGACTCTGCTGTCATGAAGTCGATAGTCTTGACTGCACGAAGTGCAACTGCATAATCATAAGTTCTGAAGTCGCCCATAACCCCTACACTTCGCATGTTGGTAAGCGCTGCGAAGTACTGGTTCGGCATCCAGGATGGTTCTTCTCCATGTTCTTTCTTGTAGTCGGCGGCTGCTTTGTCGACTTCTTCACGATAGATGAAATCTGCATCCTGTACGATGCGTACTTTTTCTTCGGTCACTTCTCCGATAATACGGATACCAAGTCCCGGTCCCGGGAATGGCTGACGGAATACCAGTCTTTCCGGAATTCCAAGCTCCAGACCGGCTTTACGGACTTCATCTTTGAAAAGATCACGAAGTGGCTCAATGATTTCTTTGAAATCTACGAAATCCGGAAGACCACCTACGTTGTGGTGAGATTTGATCACCGCGGATTCACCGCCAAGACCACTCTCTACAACGTCCGGATAAATAGTTCCCTGTGCAAGGAAATCTACTGCACCGATCTTCTTTGCTTCTTCTTCAAAAATACGGATAAATTCTTCGCCGATGATCTTACGTTTTGCTTCCGGCTCTGTAACTCCGGCAAGTTTGTCATAATATCTCTGCTGTGCATTTACACGGATAAAGTTCAGATCAAACTGACCGTTTGGTCCGAATACACCTTCTACTTCATCACCTTCGTCTTTACGAAGAAGGCCATGATCTACAAACACACATGTAAGCTGTTTACCGATTGCTCTGGAAAGAAGTCCTGCTGCAACGGAGGAATCAACTCCGCCAGACAGTGCAAGAAGTACCTTTCCATCACCGACTTTTTCACGGATTTCCTTAATCGTATGCTCAACAAAAGCATCCATCTTCCAGTCACCGGCACATCCACATACACCCAGTACGAAGTTGGACAGCATTGTCTTTCCTTCTACAGAATGAAGTACTTCCGGATGGAACTGAATTGCATACAGTTTCTTTTCTGCGTTTTCTGCTGTTGCTACCGGGCAGTCTGCTGTATGTGCAGAGATTTCAAATCCAGGTGCCGCTTTGGAAATGTAATCTGTATGGCTCATCCAAACGATTGTTTTTTCTGATACGTTTTTGAAAATGCTGGAATCTTTTTTGTCAACCAGCAATTCTGTCTTACCATATTCGCTGACATCTGCTTTTTCAACTTTACCGCCAAGGACATGCATCATAAGCTGAGCGCCGTAGCAAAGTCCAAGAACCGGAACACCAAGTTCAAACAGCTCCTTCTGATAAGTCGGTGAATCTGCTTCGTAGCAGCTGTTCGGGCCACCGGTAAGGATAATTCCCTTAGGATTCATCGCTTTAATCTTCTCAAGATCGGTCTTGTATGAATAGATTTCGCAATATACGTTACATTCTCTGACACGTCTTGCAACCAGCTGATTGTACTGACCGCCAAAATCAATAACAATAACTAACTCTTTTTTCAAGGCTTTCCTCCTGTTTTCCCTATAAATTCGTTACTGTTCACTTCGTGCACAGTAACAGAACTCTCTTTAGAATCTTTTTTCATTATAAATGAGTAGGAGGACTTTTACAACGGCTAATTTCTTTTTATTTTTGTGTCTCTGTATTTTCCAGCTGCTTTTCTGCTTCTTTAATAAAATTTATTTCTTCTTTAGAAATCCCTCACGTTTTCTTCAATTTCTCATCACAGTTTCATCACAGATTCCCTGTATATTAATAAGCAAATAAAGCAAATGCTTTTTTACATATATTTTCTTTTTCATACTCGCCGGGCACAGCTGCCCGGCCCTCCTTCTTTTTATGGATTCTTTTTATTTACTTATTACCAGAGATAGTTTTTCCCTTCCTGGTACAAAGCTTCCATTGCAAAGCGAACACAAGGAAGTTCCGTCATAGGATCTTCAATCCCAACCGAGAGCCGATATCCCTTTTCCAGAAGGCTATTCAGTCTTTCCGTTTCCAGTGCAGTCAATGTAGTCGCTTTTTTTCCCGGAAGCAGCGAAGATATTTTTATTGAGATCCTGCTCTTTTCAACAAGTTTGCCGGATTCATCTTCAATATACACGTACACCGGCCATTCCTTGTACATCGGCGCCACTCCTGAGTTTTCCCATGTCAGCTTCAATCTGCTGCCTTTAGCGGTATTCTTCAGTTCTGCCATTGAAATCCACAGCCGATATCCCATATTTTTCAAAACTTCTTTATATCCATCCACATAGTTTTCATCCGGAATCTTTGGTCCCAGAAAAGTTGTATGTGCTTCCCGAATCATTTCTACAGTCCCGGACAGATTTGTATCCAGCATTTCTTCCATTGAAAGAGAACTCGTGAATTCTCCTCCGGAAGGTGCTGTTTTCCAGAAATCCTTCATTGGAACAATTACATTCTTTTCACCTGTCTGATCATATTCACCGCCATTATTGATCCAGTCAAACCAGCTCTGTGTGGCCTCCGGCTGTCCGGTCATGTCGTTGTACAGTCCAAATCCATATTTTTCTGCTGATGCAAAAGGTCTGCGCATAAGAATCCTTGCATCAGGAAATGCTTCTGTCCATGGAAGAATGTATTTATCTCTTACAGCTTCCCTTGGGATTCTCTGGATCCCCTCACTGTAGTTCACATGCCATTCTCCCCAGTGGCCAAGACTTCCAAGTTCAACATAGCTAATCAGACCATCCTGTCCAAAATGCTCCCCAAGTGCTTTGACCGCCTGCTCATGACAGGAAATGATCGTCGGATTATTATAATCCGGTGCAAAACCTTTGCCATACTCTCCGTCATACCATTTGCCGGCCTTTCCACTCTTCTCATACAGCCATTCCGGGATATCCATGTGTGCTTCTTCGCCTGGAATATCACAGACAAATCTGAATACCAGATGCTTTCCCTCTTTTCGCCATCTCGAAATCTGATTTTCTTCGTCAATTGACGCCCAGTTGTAAACGCCTTCTTCCGGTTCCAGCTCCGCCCATGTGATATCCATATACAAAAGTGAAATGTCTTCCGAAACCTCGTTATACCATGCACTTGGGGCATATCCCATAAGCGGATTTCCAAAAGCCGCCTGACTTTCTTTATATTGTTTTATTGTTTTTCTTCTGCTTAGCCAGAACATTTCCACTCCTGCCGCCAATACGATTGTCAGAATTAAGATCAGACAACGTATCACTCTTTTTTTAGCCATGATATTCCCCATTATACTGGATCAATGTCACATCATCTACATGCTCGATCGCACGGATTTTTTCCATAAAGTCCATATCCGCCTGTTTACAGAAGATCTCTACTGCCATTTCCGTTTTTTCTTTACGCATAGTTTTAGACTTTATAAAATATTTTCGTTTTCCAAAGCATCGGATAACCTCATCTCCTGCTTCATCTCCACTGTAATGGATAACTGCAATATAAATTCTCCCTCTCTGCTGTCTGCTGTAAAACAGTATTATCATAAGGATCATAATTGCTGCCGCAATAAGCGCCAGCACATACATTCCGGCTCCTGCCGTGATTCCTGTGGTGATCGCCCAAAACAGATACAAAAGATCCATAGGATCTTTTACTGCTGTACGAAAACGGACAATGGAAAGTGCACCAACCATACCAAGTGAAATTACAACATTGGTGCTGATCGCCAGCGTTACCATACAAGTCAGAACAGTCATTCCTACCAGAGTCACTGCAAAAGTTCTTGAATAAATAACGCCTGTATAAAATCTTCTGTATACCAGAAAAATAAGAATTCCCAACGCCAGTGCTGCAACCAGAGCGACCAGAATACTCGAAATATTATATTGATCAAATACACCTGATTCCAGCACGGACTTTTTTATCATGTCTTTTACACTCATAATATCTCCCTTTCCTGTGTTTCATACCAGTATTCAAACCCATTCATATATCTTGTTTTCTCATAACAGAGTACATATTTTGAAACTGCCGTAAATTCAGCTGCATGAGGCGGCAGAATATCTCTGACAATCTGAGGAAGCATCTCTGTAAATTTCACTTCCATAACAAGTTTACCGGGTTCCAGCACTGGAAGCGTCGGCAAAGTCGGATCAAAAATATCAAAACTTCCAATTGCTGCTCTCACATCTCTGTCAAATGTAACTCTGACAGTCCCCTCATCCATGATCCAGGGTTCTCTGTCATAATCCACGATCGTACGCGGACGCATCATATTGCTCACACACTCTACATAAAACTCTCTGCATAGAGGATACTGGCTTTTCAGAAGAAATTCATAATCCCCAGCCAGAATCTTCTCTACTTCTTCACGAGTCAGAGGTGCGCTTTCTTTAAAGATATAGCTTCCATGCTTTTTCTTTCTCTCCAGTTTTATGGATCTGTCACTATAATTATAGATTCGGATACGGTATTTTTTTCGCATCAGAATTCCAGCTTCTTTTTCCTCATACGCACTGTTCCAATAATCATCAAAGTAAAGACTTCGGATCATATATCCCCCTTCATCTGCATGAGGATCCAGATGAAGAAACGGTGACATACGCAGACGAAGAAGTTCTTTTTCTCCCACACTGATCAGATATTTCCACTCATTTCGAAATAACTCTTTCTTACTTTTCATCATAAGTATCTTCCTCAATCTGATTGTCTTCTGTGACATAAAAGCATTTCATTCCATAATTCTTACCGGAATCTGTTACATAATAATCAAAGGCATCCTGTGTATATCCGGATTTATTGCCTGCACGCACCCTGACAAAGTACTGTCCGGCTTCTGGTACATCCATCGCCATTTCCGGAAGCGGCTGATTCTCTGATCTGTAAATAACATCCTGAAACAGATAATCTTTTGCTACTTCAACGGTATATGTAATATCCTCTGCATCAAAATCATAAGAAACATCCCAGGCCAGCTTCAATTTATTATCTTCTATAACCGGTACTCCAATAAAAAATGGCATCGGCTTTTCCAGGCTTTCCAGATACAGCTGATAATTTGTTTCCACCTCTCCGGGAATTGCAGCTGACACCTGATCATACTGTGCCTCCGTCAGAGGCTCATTCATCTGATCCGGCATGGAATATGCATATGATTTTACAACGCTCTTGTAACTCTCGATCATAGTGGCGAGCCTGTCCTCTGTAAGATAATTTTCCTTCAGATCCAGGATCGCATCATTTAATTTATCCCGGAACGTCTGTGATTTCAGACATCTCTGAAACAAGACATTTCCCCAGTAATTACTGATTCCGGATTCCCAACTGCCTTGATCCGCAAACTGTCGTATTTGATATTCTGTCCTCATAAATGAACCATCGTTATCCCAGCTGATAAAGTACCATGTGTCAGAATTAAGCGGACTGTAAATATAAGTATTTCTGTTCTGCGTATCCACATTTCCGGTCAGAATCTGATATGCCATCCAATAGGTAATATTTTCCATATCAAAGTACTGGTTCAGGATCTCATCAATCGGTATCGAGTAATCATTGACTGTATCCAGCATCTCTATCAGTTTACTGTGATCAGAATTTCCTTTTATTTCCAGATATTTTTCAAATTTTTTCTGGTTGTAATCCGCATCATCTTCTTTTTTGATTACGTCCTCATAGCGATAGAATTCAAAAGAGTTAATTTTATACAGCTGTCCATTCGAATCCAGGCCATGAGCCTTCATTCCTGTTTTATTCAGCTGCTCTACCTGCGTATATAATCCATAATCTGCAAAACTGTCACTCGTTCCATCTGTATTGTCCTTCACATACAAATGTACAAACTGTGTTCGGAGTGAAAGCATCTGCGGGATTTTCTTCATCAGATCATAGGCCAGTTTATTTCGGAAACGCATTCCTTCGCCCATATGTTTATTCAGATTGATCGTTCTCTGTCCACGCCAGGTTCCTTTGTTTTTTTTCAGCTCGATTTTGTAATTCTTCTGTGTATTTTCGCTGGATGTCTGTCCCCGGACCTGCACTGTGGCATTTGGCGCAGTCTCTCCATAACCGACCGCTCCCTGCTGTGGACCATCTTCATCCCCGACCTGCAGAAGAGCCGCAGCCTGATAACGTTCCACTCCCATAGTATCATAGTCATATACCGAATAATTGTTGATTTCCTTCCAGGAATGATCTGTATTCTCCGATACATTTCCTCTCGAAACAGTCAGATACATTGTCACCACACTGGTCTCATCATCATTTTCGTATAAAGTATCTTTATCTCTCAGATGTACTTCATTGATGTCCTGTTTCGCAGCTTTTTTTATTTCTGCATCTTCATCTGTCAGATTCGCTGTTTCACCTGCCTGACTTTCGCTACTTTTTTCTCTGTCCATAACACATCCGCTGCACATCGAAATGACCAGGGACACTGCCAGCAATCCTGCTGCTTTTTTATATTTTCTCAAGCTCCTGTCTCCCTTCTAGTTTTTTATCAAGAAAATATCCAAGTTCTGTGAATATACCTGTTTTGTCCTCCTGAACCACCGGCTGTACACTCAGGATGTAATATGGAAGCCTTTTTGTATAGTAATCCAGTCTCAAAACTGAGAACAGGAAAAATGCCACACATCCAGCCAGAAAACCAAATCCATAATATACCTGCGGAAAGAGCAGGGATATTATCGTAAATACAGAAGTTCCTGCCGCAAAAATCCCGGAAGACCACAATGCGCCTTTGTAATCTGTAAAATATAACAGGAGAAGCAGCATTGTATTTGCTACCGCATAAAGGCCATATCCCACACAAAGTGTCCGGAAATATCCTTCCATCAGATCGTTGAAACCAAGCGGCAGATACTCCAGAAGGATACCTCCCACCGAAATCACCAGAGCCGTAGTCAGCAGCTGTTTCAGTGCCGTATATTTTAGTTCCATATTTAAGACTTTTAGCATCTCTTTTCCGGCCTGTTTAATATCTCCTATTGCACCCTTGTCGTTAAACAGACTGTAATAATTTCGATATTTCGGATAGAAATTCACCTCTACTGAAACCACAAAATTTACAGTTGTAACTAATATAGTAAGAAAAGCGATCAACGCCGGAACGTCATGGTATGGTGCCCCGACAAAAAGCCCCTGTACTTTTACCTGCAGTGGTCCCATCCACATGATCACCAGATGCGCAAACAATCCGATATTGATAAAAAGACCCGTAAATGCCAGTGGTAAAAACTGATCCACCCATCTCAGAAAGAAAAAGGCGCTTACATTTCCTGACGGAAAATACTGATACAGAAGCGTCACATCCCACACCATCATTACACCATAACCGACAGAAACAGCAATCAGCAACGCCTCAACATGTGGAATTCCTGTCATAAGGAGAATCCACCCTGTCAGAAATGTCACCAGGATCGCTGCGATAAAAGCCAGAAGAATTCCTCTGTAATCTTTGATCGCAGTAAGATAGCTCATCGCATTCCAGGTAATGATCAGCTCTCCAAAAAATCCAAAGCAGAGAAATCCATCCAGTAGTCCGGCTCCTGACAATATGAGAAAAACTCCGTAAAGAATGCCTCCCACAATTAGCATAAGCCCTGAAGATCCCCAGAACGAAGGCAGTACTGCCTCATAATTTTCTTCATACAGCTGATCTGCAATAAATCTGGTGACCACCATAGAAAGAAAACTTGTGACGGTCAGGGAGGCCAGCAGAGTATATGTGATCATACATACCAGAAGCTCTCTGCTGTGTCTTGAACCGCCTGTGATATCACACAAAAACATAACTCCAAGAAGAAGCACAACTCCCAGGAGCATTGGTCCGGTACATACAACTCCGGCATATCCGTAAGCCCGAAATGCCGCAAACAATCCACGCCTGTTGAAAAGTTTTTTCAGCTCAAATCCTATTCCAGCCATTTTTCTCTTCAACCTCCCTGTATACTTTACGATAATTCTCCATCATGTCTTCATGTTTATAATAGGTTTTCACTCTGTTCTGCGCATTTACTCCCATTCTTCTTCGTCTTGGCTCCGATACACACAGCTTTTCCATTGCATCCGCCAGGCCCTCACGATACATAGGTGCCACATAATATCCGGCCCGTCCAAAAGAGTCCCCTTCGCTTCCTTCAAGAAGTTCTCTGCAGCATCCGACATCCGTTGTCACACACGGACGTCTTGCGGCAAAGGATTCCAGAACCGATAGTGGCTGTCCTTCTGAAATGCTTGTAAGTATCGTAAAATCCAACTTTTCCATATATTTGACAATATCTACACGCCCTGTAAAAATTATATTTTTTATTTTCAGCTGGTCAACCAGTGCATAGCATTCCTCTGCATATTCTTCATCATCCACGCCTCCCATAATATGCAGACGCACATTCTGTACCCTCGCTGACAACTCAAAAAATGCATATATCATCGTTTTGATATCTTTGATCGGTGCCAGTCTTACTACCGCGCCAATATCAATCCAGCCATCTGGCTCTTTCAGCGGAATACCTGACAGTCGGTCATAGTCTATTCCGTTAGATATCACTCTGCATTTATCTTTATCACAACCCATGCTTACCTGCGTACGCATAGCGTTGGTAAAAAGACTGGTCACGCGAAATGCTCTCTGATATATCATATCTGACAGCATATAGAAAAAAGAAATCCACTGTTTCTTAAAAGATGGCACCACCCATTTGGCACGGATGATCTCTTCTTCTCTTTCACGTGTATAAATCCCATGTTCTGTAAGAAGCACGTCTTTTTTGTTCACATAACCTCCCAGACAGGCAAGAAGACCTCCATATCCAGTACAGATCGCATGGTATACATCCGCTTTCGGCACTTCTGTCCCCATCAGATACAGCACCGGGAGCAGCATTGAACGCATGGTATGAAAAGCGTCTGCAAATGCAATATACGGATAATGTTCTTCGCAGCATTCTATAAGGATCTGCAGAAATTCCTCACTCTTCAGAAATGACATTGGATTCATATGTTTATCATGATACAGCCGGAACAAAACTTCCCAGTCCGGTTTTCCACAGAGCATCAGTTCTCTGAGAGACTGTGTTTCTTCGTCAGAAAATGAATGTCTTAACCTGCCGGTATCCTTCATCCTCAGCGCATCATCCAGAAAAACCTCATGTACTTCCGTAACATTTTCCGGAAACTCATAAACAAACTTTCCTCTGTTTTCTGCCTTTGCACCAATCACCCACAATACAAATTCATGTTCTTTCATTTTATTGATATACTGGTGCATCCAGGTGGAAACCCCACCAAATACATAGGGATAACATCCCTCCAAAATCAGACAGATTTTCACTGTTTTCTCCTCAATTTCGCTCAATCACCACTTCACTCTCCTGCGCGTGCAGAAGATAAAGATTTCCAGTAACATTTGTAAGTTCGCCGCCTGTAACCTGTCCCGGTGTACCATCGTTGATTCTGACCATCAGATAGGCTTCATCATAGAAATTTCCAAGATGAATTCTGATCTCCTGATCTGTGATCTCTTTGTCTACGGTCAGGGCACCATAGCGCTGAACAGCTCCTGCCAGCTCCGAACCTGTAAGATTTCGGAGTGACGGTGCTGATTCATTCATCCAGGTCATATATTCATCCAGTCTTGCTCTTAGTTTTTCCCATCCCAGTGCAGCTCCACGATCTTCATCCAGAAGATCATCCGGGTGCATAAAGTGACTGTTTACAAAATGCATATTCAGTTCTGAAAGTGCTGCCATCTGCATATAATCATCAATGATCGCACCGGATATGATTCTGGGCTGTTCAACAATTCCATCATCCGCCGTCTCAAACTCCTGTACATATGCGTATTCACCAGGGAAATAGTTACTTGCTATTGTTCGGATCTCCGGAAATTTTTCAGCCAGCATTTTTCTTCCTTCTTCTGAGAGTACATTTGAAGGTGGTACATACACCGACAGCTCTGTTCCGGGAAACATCTCTTTTCCAAAACGGATCAGTTCACCAAATGCATCCTGCATTGCTTTCATACTTATCCATGTCTTATATGGAAGAACATCTCCATAATCCACATTTGACAGACTTAATGGCTGGTGGTTATACCCATGGTAGCCCAGTTCTCCACCCTGATGCAGGATCATATTTCCAAAGTACTGAAATCTCTGTGTGTCTGTCTGCTTTTTGATTTTTCCATCTGTCTCATCTTCATAGTTTTCAATCATCACACCCGTATATCTGACGCCATGCTCTGCTGCAAGTGACATCATATCCGGCCACCAGATATTGGAATAAAAATCTGCAATATTAGTGTTATAGTCACGTCTGACATAGGTACCATCTCCTCCCGGTACCGGGGAAGGAAAATCATCTAGATAAAACACAGATCCATTGATCACAGGATAAATCTCCACATCTGTAAGCAGACTATAAGAAGCAGCATAAAAACCTCTGACCGCTTTTTCATATAATCCAAAATTATCAACTACAAATCTGCCTTTGCCATAATCCTCTTCCCAGATTACTGGTGTTCCGTTCTGATCGCCAACTCTGGCATAAACCCTTGCGGATTCCGCAAGCTCCACTTCCCATGCGGAGTCATATGGATCCATGATCGTATAAGCCTGTCCGCCACCGATCAAAAAATCCTTATCAAAATAGATGCTATCCACCTCTGTATTCTCATAACCGGATGAGATAATTCCAAGTTTTTGCTCTATCAGAGACACATATGTATTCTTCTGCAGTGTCAGCGCAAACATTGCACTTCCACCATCTTCTACCCATTCACAGATATCCAGAACCTTCTCTTTTAACGGATCAAGATCACTGAGCAGAAGCACAACTGTCTCATAGGCGTCCAGATCGGGAATTGTATCCTTTTGTACATCAATCACATCCGTTCCAACACGCATATCCATAAAAATACGCTGAAACTCTATCCAGGCTTGTTCACTCTCTTCCTGGCTGCTGTCACACAAAACCAGACATGTCTTTTTTAATGAAGCTGCCGCCTCTTTTTCTGTTATGATTTTATCCTTATCTATATAAGAAATCTGTCTCTTTTTTTCCTGGTATTGAACCCCAGATCTTTCTGCAAAAAGCACAGCTGCGATCAGTATAAAACAGCCCAGGATCATCAAGATCCCCTTAAACTGAAAATTCCTGTTCTTCTTTATGAATCTAACCAAAAAGCCAGAACCTCCTTACTCTTTGAAGACAAATAAATATGCTCCTCTTTCATCTGTTTCAGAGCTGCCTGAATTGCCCTGCCATTTTTCTGCTCTGCAAATAACTGGATTTTTCTCACCCAGTATTCTTCTCTTCTGTGCCATTTTTTATCTATAACATCCAGAATCTGCTGAGCTTCTGAGTAATCTTTAAGCTTCATTAAATTGTCGGCCAGACACAAACAGCTGTGGAAATTCATATCTGTTTTGATCTTCTTCTGAAGAAGCTGTGTGTACTGATTTCTCTGCATATGTTCCACCTGTTTTTCAAGCAATCCCTGCTGCAGATATTCTTCCATAAAATCACAATACTCATCCAGTACAACCGGATTCTCCGGTGCAGCTGCATACGTGCGTTCAAAAGTCTGCAGTTTGCTGTCATAATCCTTAGACAGTTCTACCATGGCAGTGATCGCATAATGAACAACCTCCACATCCTCATTCATCCGGGCCTTCTCCAGAAGTTCGATATATTTTGAAGGATCATCATTCAGAATATCCATGATCAGCTTTCTGCGTTTTTCTGGATCATTGATCAGAAGTGCTTCCTCCAGGGGAACAATATCATGATCATTTTCTTCCCTTAACCTGAAGTTATTTTTGTATATCTCTTCATTAACCTGAAGCTTTTCTATACCTATTTTTCTGCTGTTTTCAGCTTTGATAAAAACCTGAAGATGAAGAATCAGAACGCATAAAGCTCCCCATACAGGTACAAAAAGCACCGGTACCATCAAATATTTTTTTACTTTAAGCATACCACTTCTGATTCCTGCCCATATAAGAATACAAACCGTCAGATGCAGGATGAGCAGCACGATTCCACTTACTGTCCGGATCATTTGTTTTCTCCTGTTCTGTTATTGCCTGTAAGCTCTTCATCTATCTGTCTGCACACAAGCCCGGCCTGCTTCAGCCTTGCAAGGATGTTCGGAAGAGCTTCTTTATCCGTCTGAACCAGCATCACATATAATTCTTTGCTTTCTGAGATTCCCCAGACATCATTTTCTCTCACCTTGGAGCGCAGAATCTCATCTGCTTTCTGCAGTGACATTTCCGAATATTCAACTTTCAGCAATACGTAAGATGCCAGCTTCTGTTCCCGCATATCATGCTGTACTTTCAGCCGCTCTTCAAAATATTCTGTTTTTAATATATGCGTTCCTTTCACATACTGTCGATATTCCACTGCTTTCTGATATTCCAATGCACGCAGAAGAGACGTTTCCACCAGGCCGGAAAGAATCTTGAAAAGATTCAGGAAATACAATGACATCTGCTCGCGACTGACCTGCTGAATACAGATCAGCATTACGAGCTCTCCGTTTTTCCGGACTCCCGCCATATACATAGGATAATTTTCCAGGAATTCCCGGTTTGCCCACACATTTCCATTTTCCAGTTCTTCCATTGCAGCTGAATACTCACTCAGTTTTATCGAATTCAGATAATTTCCCTGCACCTGTGCGGATGCTGTCTCCAGACGTCCATAACCATTTTCCCGATTCAATGTGTAAAGTCCAAAGGTTTTATTTTCCAAAACATCTTCCAGAACACGGATCGTTTCAATATATAGTTCCTGCGGCTGGATCACATCCAGTTTTCTTGTGATATCAAAAATCTTTCCAAAGCTGTCTTTACTTCCAAGTATTTGTTTTTTATACAGGTTTTTATCCTCTATGGTTTCCTGATACATTTCACGGGTAAAAAGAAATTTCTCCTGAAGCAGATTATTTTCTTCTTTAATAAATTGTACATTATCCTTATTTTTCATCCGGATATAACCGCAGATCGCTCCAACCGCAAAATAAAAGATAAATGGAATCCAGTTTGAAGGTTCATAGAACAGTACATACCAGCTGCTTCCTTCTGCTTCAAACGCACGTATAAGTGATAAGCTTTCTGCTGCTGCCGCTGCTATTCCGTAATTGATCCCATACGTACTGCCAAACAACACAACAAAAATCAGACGAAGATCGATCATTTTAAACTGTGCCTGATTTCCGGCTATTCCATTCAGCAATTCAAACAAAATAAAAAATGCCGCAAACTCAGCAGCTCTCACAGCTGCTTTGTGTTTTGATATAATATGTTTTAAACTGTCCAGACGGCCTTCCTTTATATTATTTCTTTCCTGATAATGTTCATAAAGTTCCGGAAGCTCTTCCAATATTGAGATTTTAGGAAACCAGCCGTATTTATAGCGGATTATTTTGTCATCCTTTAACATATTTTCCATTATGCTGTATCGTGCATATGAAACCTTAAGATGAGGACACAATTCTGTCAGTTTATCTCCCAAATCCTTAAAGCAATGATCAAACCCATCCGCTATATTGAGAATTTCTTCATCCTCATCCCAGTTATCAAAAATTTTATACATAAGTTCTGCCAGATCCTGCATTGACACGAAAAACATTCTCTGTGACTCATCTTCCTGAAAGGTTATTTTCTGCTCTGCTGAAATTTCACGAAAAACCGTATTCAGGAAATCTTTCTCATACTGTTCTGAATATAAATAAGGAGACCGAATTATTTTTACAGTGATCTTATAAAGTTTTGCGTATTCTCTGCACAGATTTTCCATTTCGGAAACCAACAGTGTTTTTCCTGTCGGAACATCATACAAGCGTTCAGGACCTGTCAGATATACAATACGCATATTCCTTTTTTCTCTGCACAACTGCAGTATTTTACGAAGCATCTCAGCTTCTCCACGTGTTTCTCCATGGAATGACAGATAATTGGAGAAATAAATGATCTGTTCAAAATCATATGTGCTGAAAATATCTTTCAGTTCTTTTTCATTTTTCACAAACGGACGCACAAACAGATTTTTCTTACGATTTTTCCTGATGCTGGTATCTCCCATTACCATTACCAGGCTTTCCGGAAATGCTTCCTCAACAAATTTATTTGTAATATACCCCGTATTTCCAACCAGTAGAGTCCTCATGTATTGCCTGCCTTTACAAATACTTTGTTTTACTATTTTCAAGAACAAAAAACACCGTCCCCGCGGCAATCGCAATGTCCGCAAAAACAGTGTCCTTAGTGCGCCTTCAGGGGTTCGAACCCTGGACACCCTGATTAAGAGATACATTATAGCTTTATATGGTCATCTTCATATATTTTAGGTTCAAATCCCATATGATTATATACTTCCATCATTCCAGAGGCCCTGTTAAGATAATACTTCTTTTCTTCTGATGTAATTGCATTTTGAGCTTTATCAATTTCTATATTATAAATTGATTCCATAGTTTTTTTACTAATATGTTTGACTTTCATTAGTGAATTTACAAATATTAAATTAGTTGTTCCGAGTAAAATTAGTAATAACATTAAAAGTAATTGCTTATCTTGTGATATTGTCCATAGAAGTTCTTTCATTATTTTTTGTTCTCCTTTATCCAATCTTCAAATCTGATGATTTTGTTTGTCTGGTCGTTATATTCAAAATTTTCTTTATTACATTTTGTTCCGCTGGTTCAGCTTTTCTATATGCATCTATAATTTGTTTTTCTTCTTCTGTTATTGTCTCATTGACTTTTTTTCCTGTCAACAAAAACTCAACTGTAGTCTCAAGTATTTGGGATATTTTATATAAAATAATTGCATTAGGTATTTGTCCTTTTTTGTAATTCCCTACTGCATTCTTAGAAACGTTAAGTTCTTCTGTTAACTTTGTGTTTGTATATCCGCTTATTTCCATACATTCAGTTAATCTTTTTCCAAAGTCTAATTCATTAATCATGTTTTCTCCTCTCCCAATATTTTGGGATTATTTTATTGACAATCCCAAATAGTTGGGATATAATGAATCTTGTAAAAAGTGATACCTTTACACTTTATTTAATATTCAATTTTATCATCTGTATTCGCTTTTTACAATTAGTTTTGTGCAATTTGTTCTATGCTCGGGAGGAATGAATTATGTTATTAGAATGGTTGGTTTATCAAATTGAGGATTTTGGACAGAAAGATTCAAAACGTTGTTTAGTGGCTGCATTTTTGTTTGAATGGGATGCGGACGAATATGTTCAACGTGAAAATACTATGTACATTTCTTGCAATTCAAACCATCGTTGTGTAATGGAAAAAGCAGATTCGGAGGACTGAGCATGGCAAAGAAAACGAATCTGAAATCTGTCCGGATCTCCGATGAAGTTCTGACATATATCGAAAACTTCGAGGGCAACGGCTTCAACCAAAAGTTTGAAAATCTCGTTCTTTTTTGTATGAGAGAAGAAAAACGAAAACGTATAGAGATTCAGAATCTCGATAACTTGATTAATCTGCGTTATAAAAAAGATCGTGCAATCTTTGATCTGCAACATGAAGCAGCTCTCACAATCAAACAGCTTATCAGTATGCAGCATGATCTGGAAAAACTACAGAAGTACATGAACATCATCCGCGCCCCTGCTGATCCGGCAAACCCTGCCGACAACTGACTGGGGAGACAGCCGCCCCTTTTCCTTGATTACTGCACGAAGTGCCCCCCAAAGACAGCGTCAGCCAGACCGGAGGGAACCCATGGGGCTCTTTTACGGGCCGGTCTGGTAGCGTCACGTTGGAATATCTGATAACAGATTAACGACTAAAGTACCCCACGCACCAACTTGTGCGCTTTAGCGCTCTCAACCTACACGCATAAACGAAATGATCTCAGACTATCCGATACCGTTCTACATACGTTTTTTCAGGAGCCTGATCGGAAAACAGAAGACATCTGTTTCCGGAAGGCTCCAAGGGTTTTCTCTTCCCCATAGCATTACAGTATCGTTTATGAGACAGCAGTACCCCATGCACTAACTTGTGCGCTTTAGCGCTCTCAACCTACATGCATAGACGAAATGATCTCAGATTATCCGATATCGTTCTACATACGTTTTTTCAGGAGCCTGATCGGAAAACAGAAGACATCTGTTTCCGAAAGGCTCCAAGGGTTTTCTCTTCCCTTAGCATTACAGTATCGTTTATGGGACAGCAGTACCCCATACACTAACTTGTGCGCTTTAGCGCCGAAAGCCTGCAACAACCAATACATGGAGCAGCAGCACAAACCGGTTGTGCACGTATATATGCCCGAGACATATGCGGGAGGTTCGACTCCTCTCTGCTCCTTTGCTCTCCTCCCCATGTAACGGAGAGCTTTTATACATCTCCTTCCCCTCCTCCGGGGAGGGCGGTAATAACCTGAAAAGGCTTACACAATAACTATTGCCTTTTCTGCTGATATACAGATTAGGTAATCAATCAAAGGAGGTTCAGTATATGAACAAAATGAAGATTCTTGTAACTTTTGTCAACCCGTGGACTATGGACAACGGAAATTCTGGTGTTACCCTGAACTATTTCATGTATGGTGAACACGGTGAGGTTGTCACACCTTCTTACGATCTTTCCGGCGGACCGGTAGGTCAGCAGCGAGCAAAGTGTTCTCTGTCTCCGGATAAGAGAAAAAAAGTCACATGGGTACCGGGTATCTATGACGCAACAATGTCTATGAAGATCGGCAGTGATGGCAAACCAGTCCTGACTGTGGAAGATCTGGACTTTGTTGGAAAGGCATCTATCCAGATGGAACCTGTTGACAAAAAACAGTAAGTGAGGACATGACATGGAGGACATTTTTGCAGACGAGACAGAAGATCTTACAGACAGCAGCATTTTTTCGGATGGCACTCAGGAAACTGAACCATCAACTGACACAGCTACAGAAACACCTGCGCCGTCAGCGGTTCCAGTACAGCCTGAACAAGATTCTTTGGGTGACGAAGCTGGTTTTTCTGGCGACCTGTCTTCTCCGGCAGACACACAGGTTTCTGAAGGAGTGGAAACGGTACCGGCTTCTGATACAGTAGAACAGATTGACTATACAGAATTGTTACAGTTGCAAAATCAACATCTTGAGTCTTTGGTGATGGAGACAAAAGAAATGAATGAACGGCTGACAGATTTCAATCATGCCATGCCTGTCATGGTCTGTATGCTCAGTTTTGTTGCCGGTGTCCTACTTGTACAGATTTTCAGTTCTTATCTCCGGGTATAGGTGGTTTATATGGATGAATTTACAGATCTTGGTTTGACAGATACTGAAATGGGAACGGATGAGGAAAGTAGTGAGAACACTCTTGAATCGGAAGTTTCACAAAGTCCTGAACAGTACGAAGCTCTTACTATTCAGGATTACAATCATTTTGCAATATCTTTTATTCCGGTGGGATTCCTATCCGGCGCCATATTCATGATAGTAGGATTTTCTTTACATGGAATAATTAAGGTATTTAAAAAAGTATAGTGAGTGAAAGGAGTTTTCTTATGGAAATCAAAAATCTTAAGAAAAAATTAGTTCCGGCTGTTGCTGGTGCAGGTGCTGCCATTGCATCTTGTGTACCGGTATTTGCTGCTGAAGCTGGTACAGGTCTTTCTTCTGTTGAGACTGCAATGACAACCTCTTTTACAGAAGTTGGTAACTCTATGATCAGTATGGTCGGTAAAGTTTTGCCAATTGCACTTCCTGTAATGGGTGCGCTTGTTCTGGTTACTTTCGGAATCAAATCATTTAAGAGAATCGCAAACAAAGCCTGAGCAATATGTGGCTTATCTGTGCAGGGTGAGGGAGGGGAAACTCCTTCACCCTTTTTGTATCTCAAAAAATGAACTGCAGCGTTGTGATCAGCATTGCAGCACATCAAAAATGAGATACAGGAAAGGGGGAAACGTGAAAGGAATAGTTAAAAAGGCAACGGCTGTTTTGCTGACAGTGACGGTAACGTGTGGGGCTGTTATGGGAATTTCTGTAACCGCTTCGGCAGCTTCTCTCTCAGCTGGTGCGGCATTAGCTGGGGAATCTCTAAGCTTTCTCGAATCGTTATTCATGGCTGGCGGTATGTCGCTTGGTCTGGATATGATCCTGAAAACGCAGAACGACATTAACAACTGGGATTGGGGTGAATTACTTGATGATCCTCTGAATCAAGATCAGCTCAAAGATGCCGAGGATAAAATAGGCAAGCTATACTATGGTGCTACGGAAGCATACAAAAAGACACATGGAAACGGATCAGGTACAACTCCCTCTCCTGCTCCAACCAGTTCTCCGGATATATCACCGCCTGTTACAGTTGCACCGATCAATCCAGATGACCTCGATATCCCGGAAGATTGGGCGACCCTCAAGAAAAACGCAACAGATAAAGGATTACTTGCAATGGGCGCGGCTACGGCTTACTGCATGAAAGAAGCTGTAAAAGGCTGGTGGGATGAACTGATGGATAATACACCGCCTTTGAAATATGAAGGTAAAGAAAACCCTTATAAAAACAATAAGTATATCGGATATTTGGAGTATGAATGTGATGGAATTCATGATGGTTCTCATTTTCATTCATATCGTAAAGGATATGTATATGATAGCAATATAGCAAATTCTGAATTATCTTATATAGAAGGTATTACCTTTTCAGAGAATGGACATCCTTATCATTCATTTCATGCTTATAAAAAAGATGGTAGTTCTTATTATGGATTAGACTCCTATATAGTTCAAAGAGATAATTATTCGTATATGAATGACTATAGGGCTTTTACTGGAAGCGGTATATATAATTATCCATCTTCATTTGATGCAGGTACGGTAAGTACTTTGGTTGAGAATTATGTTTTTTCTGTTCCTGTTGTTATTGATGGTAAAACAATACCGGCTTCTATATTGCCGTTAGATAAAACATCCCTCTGGCCATCTGTTGACACTAAAGACGATTATGACAACAACCGCACTCTTCCATCCCCCAGTTATCCGAATCTGGCAGTTCCATCCATCAAGCTTCCAACGCTGGACGAACTAAAAGACCTTTGGAAACAAGGATCTGATGATGAGGAAAATCGTCCTACTTATGTAACTAATTTTATAACAAATCATACTGTGCAGCCTACTCCTGAGCCGGAGCCAACTAAAAAGCCGGAAGTTAATCCAAATCCGGGCGGTGGCACTGATCCGCAGCCTTCCGGTTCTCCTGACCCTAACCCAGATCCTGGTGGAGGAGGAGATACTGATCCGGATAATCCCGAAACTCCTACTCCGGAGGAAGAAGCTTCTCCCTACAAAGCAGATCTCCGGGAGATCTTTCCTTTCTGCATACCTTTTGACCTGATCCATCTCCTGAAAGTCTTTGATGCAGAAGCAGAAGCCCCGGTTTTTGAGTTTCCTCTGGACATAGAAATGGATAATCCGTGGACAGGCGAAAAGGTCGTTAATTACCATCATACATTTAAACTGGATATGGCAGACTATGAACCTGTGATCAAGATTCTGCGTATCTTTCAGGTGATCTTTTTTATCATTGCGTTGATGCTGATTACACGTCAGCAGATGATTAAGGGGTGAGATTATGTTTACTTTCATGAAAGAAATTCTGGACAAGTTCCTCTCTTTTCTTCTTTCGATCCTGCCAACATCTCCGTTTGCTCCGGTGATCGATAGCCTTGAGAAGATGCCTTATCTCGGATATATCAATTACTTTGTCCCGGTAGGCACCTGCATTAAGATCGGCGAGGCTTGGCTTGCTGCCATTGTAGTTTTCTACCTCTGGTCCGTGGTAGCACGCTGGATAAAATTAATTGAGTGAGGTGTTCTTATGACAAAAGAAAGATGTCCTGATTATTGTGGACTTACCTGTATAGATGGTCATTGTCCAAATGCACTTGCAGACGAATATCCAGAGTATGGATATGAACATTGTTCTTGTGAAGATTGCGGATATTATAGAGGTTGTGAAGATTGCTATTTCGAAGATAATCCTGAATATTGTCCTAAAGCAGAGAGGAGCATGAAATGATTTTTCTATACAGTGGTACTCCCGGATCCGGCAAGAGCCTGCATGTAGCAGAAAGATTGTACCATCTCCTTCGTGCCGGACGTCCGGTAGTCTGCAACTTTAACATCAACCTGAACCAGATTCCGCCCAAAAGAAGGGACTTGTTCCATTACAAGAGCAACCTCGAAATAACCCCGGAATACCTGATTGACTTCTCCCAGAAACATTTTAAGGGGAAACGGGTGAAGGAAAGTTCTCTGCTTCTGGTCGTGGATGAATGTCAGTTGATGTTTAATGCCCGTGAATGGAGCAAGGCAGGTCGTGACAAGTGGCTGTCTTTTTTTACGCTGCATAGACATTATGGTTATGACATCATTCTAGTTGCACAGTTTGACCGGATGATCGACCGCCAGATCCGGAGCCTGATCGAATACGAATACATACACCGTAAAGTCAGCAACTTTGGTCTGCGTGGAAAGTTTCTCTGTGCAATCATGCTTTCCCCGAAGCTTTTCATCAGTGTAAAGGTCTGGTATCCGATGAAGGAGAAGGTCGGATCTGAGTTTTTTAAGTGTAAACGCAAGTATTACTCTTTATACGATACCTACCTGATGTTGGATGCACCAGACTGATGTATCTCATTTTTGTTTCCGGACTTCCGGAGCTGCAGATAGATTTGAGATACATTTTCAGAAACACATGGCTGACGCATGGCTGTGTCTGGTATGTCTCTGCCTGTTCCCCTGCTGTGTGGGAAGCCGGGGGATAGGGGGTCCCGGCTGACCGCACGGCAGGGACAGCCTGAGTTATTCCAGCTCCTGCCACGTGCCTGTAATACGTGGTCTGAAAATACAACACAAAATTAGCTGAAAGTATTGTAAATACTGGAAGAATTGACAATTTCAAAATTTCGCGAAACAACTATCTCGCGAAAAACTTTATCAAACTAAAGTGAGGTGTTATTGTGCTTGATAAACGTGTCTTAAGGAATACAAATATATACCGGGAATTGGATGATTCCGAGTGTGAATACTGGTTTGATTTCAAACAAAAGAAATTCCTGCATAACGTAGATACCTTTTATTACAGTGTAAAACTCATGGAGGATTTTACCGATGATACAAAAGATGCTGCTGTTCTTAAGCTTCGGCAATTCTTTGACAGCAAGAAATCCCTACTGGCTTCACGTCACGGGGAATCAATTCCTGTTTTCTTTGAAGGAAATGAGCGTGCTCTCAATCTTCGTGCTGGCACTTTTGCTGGTTTTTTCAATATATGTCTCCAGAATCCCGAGTGGTTCGACATTTTTATTGCTCCTGTTGTTCCTCATGGCTCTGATGGTGGTGTCTCAGTTACTTGTGAGATCGTGGTACAGATTCGCTCTTATATGTTGTGGATGTACGGAGTACACGAGAGTTTTGAGCGCTCTTATCATTTTGTAGAACAAATCTGTAATTACTTTGATCTCCATATCGCTTACTGTCAGGAAAACCGAATCGACTACTGCTGGCATAGCAATTACTTAAACAATCCGGAAAAATTCTTTTCCCCGGAGAATTTCTATAAAATGCGTGTTGATCGATTTAAAGATGCCCTGATGCATACCGCTAAAGTTGGATCAGAAGGATATGAAATTGATTATGTATCTATGGGAAAACGTTCAGACAAGGTATTTATCCGTATCTACCTGAAAAGTAAGGAAGTTATTGAGAAGAATTACAAACCATGGTTCTTTAAGGTCTGGCTGTTTAACGGATTGATCAACCGCTATGATTTCTATTGTTACGAAGAATGTTACAAAAAACACTCCTGGCAGTATCTTGACATGGCAAGATTAAAATTCTATGCGGAATATGGAAAGCAGGACTATCTCCGGCAGGAAGCTCTTTCTGTTGTTTCCGGTGACGTGACCATTAGTCCGGATGAATTACATGTTATGGCTGATGCCTTGACACCGAAAGTCAATCTGATCATGAATGTAGAATACCAGACCATGCGAAAACATTCAAAGACTTATCAGTTAGTGCCTTTCCGGGATAACAGCTCAAAACTGACTGCTAAAAGGATCTACGATTATCTGGATAACCGGAAACTTATAGCTGATTACCTTACATTCTACGTTTTTCGTCTTGTAAAACCAGACGGGGACATGAACAAATCAAGACGTGACCTGTGTGCTTTTTGGTATGCTCTCCGAAGCTGTAAGATGGTCGATGTAAATGTGAGTACAAAAGATGTGAAGCTGATCCGTCAGTATTGCCGAAATCTTAACAGTGAGATTATGAAGAAACGTGTAATCAACGCTGCTGTAACTCTTGGAATATATACGAGGGGAATTAATCAGGATTCGATCGTGCAGGATTGTGTCGAAGCACTTTGTCAACTAAACGATAATGATATACATGATGCATTTCGCTTTAAACAGAAAAAAGCCCGCCAATTCAATGCGAGTGAACTGGCGGAAACTTATGTTAGTGATGTCATGCATCAGTACCAGATTGTAAACATCAATACTGGTGAAGTATCTACTGACATAATACCATAATGATCCTGATAATACAACGAAAAAGGAGGAAGTTATGGAGATAACACTAAAACAGGCTTATGACATATTTATAGCAGACAGGGAAACTTCTTGCGCAGATGAAACGATCTCATACTACAAAGAAAATCTTACGAACTTTTTTAAGTATTGTTCGGAATGTTTCAATAAATCATATGACCAGATCAGTTGCACGGAAGTTACAAAAGAACTATTCTCGAATTACATAAAGTATCTGCGGAAAAGACCAAAATTTCAAAACCATCCTTTTCTGGATCCATCGGATGAGCTGCTCTCCGCTACCAGCATCCGGACATACTGTCGATCTATTAAAGTCTTTGCTTCTTTCTGTTCGGAAAATGAATATTGCAGGGATTTTTCGAAAGGGGTTAAGCTGCCTAAAGACGATTCCGGGGAGATCATTCCTTTATATGAATCAGAAGTAAAATTAATTGATAAATGTTGTAATCTCAAAACAGAGCTTGGGCTTCGTAATTGGTGCATCGTCCATCTGATGCTGGATGCCGGGCTCCGCTCGTCAGAAGTGATTAATCTCCGGTTCTGTGATCTGATTTTTGACAAAAACATCCTTCAGATCTGGAAATCCAAAGGATCAAAGACACGGCTCGTTATTTTATGTCCCCGGCTTAAAGTCAATTTGATGAAATACTGTGTCTTGTACCGGAACTATACACAGCTCCCGGATCATTCCAATGTATTTATCCAGATGAAGAACCAGAAATCGATCAACTCGAATGTACTGAAACAATTTTTTTCCCGGCTCAAGAAAAAGACTGGTATAGAAAGGGTACATCCTCATCTGTGTCGGCATACCTTTGCAACAGCTTATATTATCGGCGGTGGAAGTCTCGAGATGCTTCGCCTGCTTCTGGGACATTCTGACTATGAAGTGACCAGAATGTATTTACATCTTGCACATCAATGTCTGATGTTACACTCAGACGTGTACCGACTTGATCCGGTTTACTTCAAAAAGATGATCTGATACCTTTTCGGTATTATGGAAAGCTGACATAATGCCGAAAATAAAAGGTGCCCGGACTTGTTCTGGACACCTTTATTTCAAACGTATCTGATAACACAAAAAAACACCGTCCCCGTAGCTCCTGTGTCTACAAAAACAGTGTTCTTAATGCGCCTTCAGGGGTTCGAACCCTGGACACCCTGATTAAGAGTCAGGTGCTCTACCAACTGAGCTAAAAGCGCATATTTATGAAATTGTTCGTTCAGGATTTCCCTGACGCAAAAACTATTATATGAAAGCCCCGGCAAAAAGTCAAGAAAAATTTTATAATTTTTTATGTTTTTTTATTTTTCTTTCTTTTTTTCCTTATCTTTCAATTTTGGCGACGACATACAATCCAGTATTTTGCATAATTCATCCGCACTTTTGCGGACTTTGCGGAAGCCTCCATCCAGGCATCTGTGTTCATAAAAGAACTGTGTCATAAGCGCATGTATGCGGCAGTTGCATCTTTTTTGTGCCATAGAAATCCATCCCGAAATGCAAATCTTTCTATATTATATGTTAAATTCAAAAAAACGTGCAGCAGGCAGGAGCTATATCTTCCCGTCCGCCACACGTTTCGCGCTTTCCTGTTATATATACTTCAATGTCCCCATAACAAACCGATCATTCGTGAAGAACTGCGATCAGCTTACAAATCGGGGTTCCCATAGAAGAAAATTTCTCCTCATATTCCGTCATGACATTGCCTTCCATCATGTCTTCCTGATGATGCAGGTCAAAGGTATGCGCAAGCAGCTCCCAGCCTTCACTCTCATTTACTTCCTCCAGTGAAAATTCAAATAAGCCCTTATTGTCTGTCTTGAACTCTACAACTGCCCCGTCCGGAAGGATCTGGCTGTAACGTGCAAGAAATTCACGTGAGGTCAGTCTTCTCTTTGCATGGCGTGCCTTTGGCCATGGATCCGAGAAATTCAGATAAATACGCTGAATCTCGCCTTTTTCAAAGATTTCCGGAAGCAGTCTCGCATCCACACACATAAATTTCAGATTATCAAGCTTCTCTCCCGCTTCTTCGAGCTTTTCCCTCTTCTGAAGTGCGCGGAGCAGCACGCTGTCGTACATCTCGATGCCAATATAATTGATTTCCGGATGAAGTTTTGCCATATCCATAAGGAAACGGCCCTTGCCCATTCCTACTTCAATATGAATCGGCTGCTCCTGTGTAAACACCTGCTCCCATTTCCCCTTACATTCTGCCGGATTCTGTACTACATAAGGGCTTTCTGTGATGGCATCTTTGGCTCCTGGTATATTTCTTAATCTCATAAATTATTTCTCCGTCCTGTTGAATATGTTTATTATCATACACGTTTCCTTCATATCGGGCAAGCATAATTCCTGTTTTTATACAGCAATACCTATAGGTTCTTTTCACAGTATCAAAAATCCACTATTTAACAGTAAGTCTTTTACCCTTTATTGTGCAATTTTTTATGGTTTTTTTTTAACAAAAGGTGTATTATATGATAAAGTTCCAAAAAAACATAGAAAAGGAGGGTGAATATGGAGCAGATACTTCAAAAGTTATCTGAAATCGAGATCACAGCGCAGCGCATCATGCAAGATGCCGACAGAACCAAAGCAGCCCTTTCAGCCGAAATGGAACAGCAGTGTAAGGACCTTGATTTGGAACTGGAACAGGAAACAAACCGCAAGATACAGGCACTTCGGGACAGTCTGGAATCTCGCAAGGATCAGGAGCTGACCGCTCTGCGCCAGCAAACAGAGCAGCACCTTGCCGATCTGGATGTCTATTACAAAAAAAATCACCAGCAGCTTTCGGAAGACCTATTCCAACAACTTCTAAAACGATGAAAGGAGTGATCTGACATGGGAAAACTCCTTTCCTACAGCGGAATCTCCACAAAAATCCGCGCCATGCAGAGTAAGCTGATCACCGAAGACCAGATTCAGGAAATGCTTCAGTTTACAAGCACATCACATGCCGCCGCATGGCTCAAGCGAACACCGGAGTATTCCAAAACATGGGCATCACTTGATGAAAATTCCCTGCACCGCGGTCAGATTGAAAAATTACTGAAAGCATCTATTTTCGATGATTTTTCAAAGATCTATCAGTTTGCAAGCTCCGAACAGCGAAAATTCCTCGATCTGTATTCCAGACGATATGAAATCCGTGTTCTCAAAGAGCTCATGACCAACTTGTTTGACCACCGCGATACAGACCCTGTCGACCTTTCTCCTTACCGGGAGTTCTTCCGTCGGCATTCCAACCTCGATCTGGATGCACTTACAGTATGCAAAACGATGGACGAATTCATCAATGCCCTTAAAGGAAACGAATTTTACAGTCCACTCTCTCAGATACAGAACCACGATACCGCACTCCTTTTTGATTACGGAATGGCTCTGGATCTATATTATTTTTCACTGATATGGAAAGTCCGCAAGAAGCTTTTTTCAGGCAAAGATCTTGAACAGATCACAAAGGCCTACGGTGAAAAATTCGATATGCTGAACCTTCAGTTTATCTTTCGCTCAAAGCGCTACTTCAGCATGGCGCCGGCAGATATTTATGCTCTGCTGATTCCGATGAACTATAAACTGAAAAAAGAAGAGATCCGTGCGATCGTTGAAGCTGCAACCTATGAAGAATCACAGCAGCTTTTCCGCAAAACTTATTACGGAAAAAAATACGAACATATTTCCGCGCACAATCTCGAAGAATTTTATAATTATATGCTCCGCAGCACCCTGGAAAAAGAGGCCCGCCGCGATCCTTATTCCGTCGCGATGCTTTATTCCTACATGTATCACAAGGAGCATGAAGTAAACCGTCTGACCATCGCCATCGAATGTATCCGTTATGGTGTGGCACCGGACGAGGCAATGCAGTATATTCGTAACAATTAACCACCCCGGAGGATAAAATCATGATTGAGAAAATGAAATTTTTAAGCATCACCGGGCCAAAAGCGGATATTGACAGAATGACGGAAACCTACCTTTCCAGATATGAGATTCATCTGGAAAACGCCCTTGCAGAGCTCACTGAAGTCGCGAATCTGTCGCCGTTTCTGGAGATTAATCCTTACAAAGATCATCTGAATGTGATCGACAGTTTCTACGAACAGCTGGAAACACCTGAAAAGGCAGTCATCAGCGATATGACCGTAGAAACAGCCCTTAAAACTGTTCAGAATCTCCGGAACAAAGCGCAGGAGCTGGATGCCGAGAAATCCCGTCTCCAGTCAGAACACGCTGAAATGGTCGACTCTCTGAAAATTATCCGTCCATTCAGAAATCTGGATTTTGATGTATCACAGATCCTGAACTTCAAATATATCCACTATCGTTTCGGACGTATCGAAAAGCAGTACCTCCAGAAATTCGAGAAATACATCTACGACAATCTGGATACTCTTTTTATCAAATGCGGAGAAGATGAATTATATACTTACGGTGTTTATTTTGTACCGGAACATCAGGCTCACAAAGTACACGCCGTATATTCATCCATGCATTTCGAGAGGATCTTTATTCCTGATGAATACCATGGAACCGCCGCAGAAGCTTTCGAAAAGCTGGACCGCAGACATCGTGAGATCCACGCAGGTCTCGATGCCAACAAAGCAGCCTACAGGAAATTCCTCGAAGACAGCAGCTCTGCGATCGTTTCCGCAAAAGCCGCTCTTGAATCCTGCTCCAGAAGCTTTGACATCCGTAAACTGGCTGCCTGCACACACGGAGATACCAATACCTTCTATATTCTGTGCGGCTGGATGACCGAAAAGGATGCCCTTGCTTTCCAGAAGGATATTCAGAACGATGAAAAAATCTTCTGCCTCATGGAAGACCAGCAGGCTCCAGCAAAGAAAAAGCCACCTACAAAGCTTAAAAATCCAAAGCTTTTCAAACCTTTTGAAATGTATGTAAAAATGTATGGACTTCCTGCCTACAACGAAATGGATCCTACATGGTTTGTTGCCATCACATATTCCTTCATTTTCGGAGCTATGTTCGGCGATGTCGGTCAGGGACTGATTCTTTTCCTCGGCGGTCTGTTCCTTTACAAAACCAAACATATGGATCTTGCAGGAATCATCAGCTGCGCCGGTGTATTTTCCGTATTTTTCGGTTTCATGTACGGCAGCTTCTTCGGTTTCGAGGATGTCCTGAAAGCCATATGGCTGAAACCTATGAACCAGATGATGGACGTACCGCTTGTCGGAAGACTGAATACAGTTTTTGTTATCGCCATCGGTTTCGGAATGTTTATCATTCTGATCTGTATGATATTCAATATCATCAATTCCATCCGAAACAAAGATACCGAAAAGGCCTGGTTTGACAGCAATGCCGTAGCCGGACTTGTTTTCTATGGTTCGATCGTACTGACTGTCGGACTCTTTATCTCCGGCAGAAAACTTCCGGCAACTGCTGTTCTTGTCGTGATGTTTGGAGTGCCGCTCCTGCTCATGTTCCTCAAGGAGCCTCTTACAAACCTCGTCGAAAAGAAATCCAAGATCTTCCCGGAGCAGAAAGGTATGTTCTTCGTACAGAGCTTCTTCGAATTATTTGAAGTGCTGCTCAGCTACCTTTCCAATACACTTTCTTTCCTGCGTATCGGCGCATTTGCCGTAAGCCACGCAGCAATGATGGAAGTCGTACTTATGCTTGCCGGTGCTACCAACGGAGGCAGCCCAAACTGGATTGTTGTCGTACTCGGCAACATCTTCGTATGTGCAATGGAAGGACTGATCGTTGGTATTCAGGTCCTCCGTCTGGAGTACTATGAGATCTTCAGCCGTTTCTATGCAGGCAACGGCCGTGAGTTCCAGCCATTTATGAAAACGTTACGTAAAAGCGTACAGAAATAAAATATACGGGCAAAGCCCACCTAATAAACCTACATTTTTATATCAGGAGGATATTATCATGAACATGATTATTCAGATTACAACTGCAATTGCAATGATTCTCAGCATTATCGTACCTTTTGGTTACTTTTTCCTCGGTGAAAAGAGCAAAAAACGTTACAAAAAATCTCTGATTGCCAACTGTTTTATGTTCTTCGGTGTACTTCTTGTCGCAACCGTAGTCAGCTTCGCAGGTACTGCAAGCGTACAGGCTGCCGGCTCTTCTGCTGACGGACTTGCTACAGGTCTTGGTTATCTCGGTGCAGCACTTGTTACAGGTATTTCCGGTCTTGGTTCCGGTATCGCCGTTGCAAGCTCCGCAAGTGCAGCTCTTGGCGCACTGAGCGAAGACGGCTCACTGTTTGGTAAATCCATTATCTTCGTAGCTATGGCAGAAGGTATCGCACTTTATGGTCTGATCATTTCCTTTATGATCCTTGGTAAGCTTTAAGGAGCACTCCCTATGAAAATGTATTTGATCAGTGATAACATTGATACCTACACAGGCATGCGTCTGGCAGGTGTGGAGGGTGTTGTCATTCACGAACGCAACGAACTGAAAAATGCCCTCGAACAGGCAATCTCCGATAAGGAGATCGGAATCATCCTTCTGACCGAAAAATTCGGCAGAGAATTTCCCGAAATCATCGATGAAGTTCGTCTGCATCACAAAACACCCCTGATCATTGAAATTCCTGACAGACACGGAACCGGCCGTAAACCGGATTTTATCACTTCATATGTTAATGAAGCAATCGGACTGAAATTGTAGGCAGGAGGTAACACTATCATGACAATTGACGAAAAGCTACAGCATTTTTATGAGGTTTCCCTTGAAGAAGCCCGTGAAGATGCAGCGCAGGCGATTCAGGAACATAAAAGGCTGCTTTCCGAAAAGCTTGAAGAGCACAGACAGCTCAGCCGCCAGAATGCAGAAGCAGAAGTAAAAGCCGAAACAGAGCATGTCCGTCGTGAAGTCAACAAAGCTCTTTCCGCCGAACAGATCACTCTCAAAAGAGACTGGTCCAAAAAGCAGGAAGAACTGAAAGAAGCTCTTTTTGGCGAAGTGAGTACCAAAATCAGAGACTTTATGTCAACTTCCGAATATGAAACATATCTTTGCCAGAAAATCAAAGAAGCACAGGATTTTGCCGAAAATGATGAGATTCATATTTTTCTTTCCAGCACTGACAGGGAACGTCTGGATGCACTTATTCAGAAGACCGGCATTTCACTTCAGGTCTCCGGAGAAGATTTCATCGGCGGTATCCGTGCAGAGATCCCGCATAAAAATATCCTGATTGACAATTCATTTGCAGCCAATCTCGATGCCATGCGCAAAGAATTCAAATTTGACGGAGGAATGACCCATGAATAAAACAGGTATTATTTATGGCATCAACGGTCCTGTTATCTATCTGAAGGGTGACTCCGGATTCAAGATTTCCGAAATGGTCTATGTTGGCAAAGATCATCTTGTCGGCGAAGTCATCGGTCTGAAAAAAGGCATGACTACCATTCAGGTATTCGAAGAAACAACAGGGCTTCGTCCGGGCGAAACCGTTATCGGTACCGGCGATGCTATTTCCGTACTTCTCGGACCGGGTATCATCCACAATATTTTTGATGGTATCCAGCGTCCTCTGGAAGAGATTGCAAAAACTTCCGGAAAATATATTTCCCGTGGTGTCAGCGTAGATTCTCTTGATACAGAGAAAAAATGGCACACACACATTACTGTAAAAGAAGGAGATGTCGTAGGTCCGGGCACGATCATTGCCGAAACACAGGAAACCGCTTCTATCCTTCATAAATCTATGGTACCGCCAAACATCACCGAAGGTACCGTTATCAAAGCTGCTCCTGATGGAGATTACACCATTCTGGAGCCGATTGTAACCATTGAGCTTCGCGACGGAAGTACCAGAGATCTTGCGCTCGCACAGAAATGGCCAATCCGTATTCCGAGACCTACTCATGTACGTTATCCGGCAAGCGTTCCGCTTGTCACCGGCCAGCGTATCCTTGATACCCTGTTTCCGATTGCAAAAGGCGGTACAGCTGCCGTTCCTGGCGGTTTCGGTACAGGAAAAACCATGACACAGCATCAGATTGCAAAATGGTCCGATGCAGATATCATCATTTACATCGGCTGTGGAGAACGTGGAAACGAAATGACCCAGGTTCTCGAAGATTTCAGCAAACTGATCGACCCGAAATCCGGTAACCTTATGATGGACCGTACCACGCTGATTGCCAACACATCCAACATGCCTGTTGCAGCACGTGAAGCATCCATTTATACCGGTGTCACACTTGCAGAATACTACCGTGACATGGGTTATGACGTAGCGATCATGGCAGACTCCACCTCCCGTTGGGCAGAAGCTCTCCGTGAGCTCTCCGGACGTCTGGAAGAAATGCCTGCCGAGGAAGGTTTCCCGGCTTACCTTGCATCGAAGCTTTCCGCATTTTATGAGCGTGCCGGCATGATGCAGAACCTCAATGGTACAGAAGGTTCCGTATCTATCATCGGTGCCGTTTCCCCACAGGGTGGTGACTTCTCCGAACCGGTTACTCAGAACACCAAACGTTTTGTCCGCTGCTTCTGGGGACTTGATAAATCTCTTGCCTATGCAAGACACTTCCCGGCTATCCACTGGCTGACCAGTTACAGTGAATACCTCGAAGATCTGACCCCATGGTACCGCGATCACGTATCACCGAAATTTGTAGCAGACCGAAATCAGATCATGGCGATCCTCAACCAGGAAAGTTCTCTGATGGAGATCGTAAAACTTATCGGAAGCGACGTTCTTCCGGATGATCAGAAACTGACGTTGGAGATTGCCCGTGTCATCCGACTCGGATTCCTTCAGCAGAATGCCTTCCATCAGGAAGACACCTGTGTCCCAATGGAAAAACAATTCAAGATGATGGAGATCATCCTGTATCTGTATGAGAAATCAAAAGCCCTCATCAACCGCGGCATGCCGGTTTCCGTACTGAAAGAAGACAATATCTTCGAACGTATCATTTCCATCAAATATGATGTTCCGAATGATCAGCTTGACCGATTTGATCAGTATCAGAAAGACATCGATGAATTTTACAACAAAGTATTAGAGAAAAACGGCTGACAGGGGGAACGAGATTTATGGCAATCGAATATTTAGGATTAAGTGAAATAAACGGCCCTCTCGTAGTTCTGGAAGGTGTCAAAAATGCTTCCTACGAAGAAATCGTAGAATTCCACATGGACGACGGAACCCAGAAGATCGGTCGTATCATTGAAATTTATGAAGACAAAGCAGTTATTCAAGTATTCGAGGGAACAGATAATATGTCCCTCGGCAATACCCATACACGTCTGACCGGCCATCCTATGGAGATCGGACTCTCTCCGGAAATCCTCGGACGAACCTTCAATGGTATCGGACAGCCGATTGACGGTCTGGGCGATATCACACCGGAAGTAAGCCTCAACATTAATGGCCTTCCGCTGAATCCGGTCAAACGTGAATATCCGCGAAACTATATCAACACAGGTATTTCCGCAATCGACGGTCTGACCACCCTGATTCGTGGACAGAAGCTTCCTATCTTCTCAGGGAACGGTCTTCCGCACGACAAACTGGCTGCACAGATCGTACAGCAGGCTTCCCTCGGCGGTGATTCCGATGAAAACTTCGCAATCGTATTCGCTGCTATGGGTGTCAAATACGATGTCGCAGAATTTTTCCGCCGTACCTTTGAAGAAAGCGGTGCTTCCGACCACGTTGTCATGTTTTTGAATCTGGCAAACGACCCTGTCGTTGAACGACTTCTGACACCAAAGATCGCACTTACGGCAGCTGAATATCTGGCATTTGAAAAAGGCATGCATATCCTTGTTATTTTGACCGATATCACCTCCTTCTGCGAGGCAATGCGCGAAGTTTCCTCCTCAAAAGGTGAGATTCCTTCCCGTAAAGGTTATCCGGGGTATCTCTACAGTGAACTTGCAACACTGTATGAACGTGCCGGAATCGTGCAGGGAGGTACCGGATCAGTTACACAGATCCCGATCCTGACCATGCCAAATGATGACATCACGCATCCGATTCCTGACCTTACCGGTTACATCACCGAAGGCCAGATTGTTCTTGACCGTCAGCTTCACGGACAGGCAATCTACCCGCCGATCAATGTTCTTCCTTCTCTGTCACGACTGATGAAGGATGGTATCGGTGAAGGATTCACACGCGAAGACCATCAGGATGTCGCCAACCAGCTCTTCTCCTGCTACGCAAAAGTAGGCGATGCAAGAGCACTTGCTTCCGTTATCGGTGAAGATGAACTTTCCCCGATCGACAAGCGTTATCTTGTTTTTGGTAAAGCTTTCGAGGCAGAGTTTGTCGGACAGTCCGAGACCGAAAACCGCAGTATTACAGAGACACTTGACAAAGGCTGGGAACTCCTCGGACTTCTTCCGAAGGATGAACTTGACCGAATTGATACAAAGATCCTGAACAAGTACTATAAAGAAACCGTACGTTAAGGGGAGGTGGCTTTATGGATCCAAATACCTTCCCCACCAAGGGAAATTTAATTCTTGCCAAGAATTCTCTCGCGCTCTCCCGTCAGGGATTTGAGCTGATGGATAAAAAAAGGAATATCCTGATCCGCGAAATGATGGAGCTGATCGATCAGGCAAAGGATATCCAGTCACAGATCGATGTGACTTTCCGTGCCGCCTATGCAGCCCTTCAGAAAGCCAACATGGAAATGGGTATTGCCTTTGTACAGCAGGTTTCCTACACCGTTCCTCTTGAGGATTCCATTCGGATCAAGACACGAAGCGTTATGGGTACGGAAATTCCACTCGTCGAATATGAAAAGCAGCTTACCAACACCCCGACTTATGCCTACTACAGCACAAAGGCTTCTCTGGATGAAGCAAAAGCCGCCTTCGAAAAGGTAAAAGAGCTTTCCATCCAGCTTGCAGGCATCGAAAACGCAGCGATCCGTCTCGCGGCCAACATCAAGAAGACCCAGAAACGTGCCAACGCATTAAAGAACATCACGATTCCGAAATACGAGGCACTGACAAAGGATATCCAGAATGCCCTTGAGGAAAAAGAGCGAGAAGAATTCACACGTCTGAAAGTTATTAAACGAATGAAACAGACTTCTTAAGCAACTTACAAAAGTCCATCTGCAATTAAGCGGATGGACTTTTTAATTACCACTATTGTCTGATAATTTAAGTTTGAAAGTTTAAAATTTTTCTTTTGAAAGCAAAATTTAACAATATTTTCACTATGAAAAAGTCAATAGATTTTTCTATCTTTTTTTCGAATTTGTTAATTTCATCATTATTAACCAAAACATTTGTTTTTTATTTATTTATGTAAATCACTTATTCCACATTGGTTTTTTGTGGATAATGTGGATAACTTTGTGCATAACTCAAATACAACGATTTTTCAACCTTTTTTGGATGTGGATAACTTTTACACCATTTTTCGCGTTATCCACATTTTTCCCCATTATTCGACATGCTTTGTGCAATTTGCTATTTGTTCGATTTTATTCGACTTTTTTTGCAAAACAAAAGAGCTACAGTTCTGCAAATTACCTAAAACTATAGCTCTTTACTGCCTGACTACTCAAACTATTTATCAAGAAGGTATCTTTGTGCCGAAGCCACCGCATTCGCCCCATCCGCGACTGCAGTTACGACCTGACGAAGATTTTTGGTACGGATATCACCTGCTGCAAAGATTCCCGGCTCACTGGTAATCCCGTCCTCTCCTGCCACAATATATCCTGCTTCATCCAGCTTCACCAGATCTTTGAATTTCTCTGTTCCCGGAACGATTCCGACTGCGATAAACACACCATCTGTTTCAATGAAACTTTCTTCCTGTGTTTTTTTATTCTGGATCTTCAGTGCCTCTACTTTATCCGTTCCCTCAATAGATAATGGAATGCTGTCCCAGATGAGCTCCACGTTTTTGCATGCAAAGAGACACTCCTGGAGGATTTTCTCCGCACGAAGCTCATCCCTTCTGTGTACCAGATAAACCTTTTTACAGGTACGTGAAAGAAGGATCGCATCCTCCACCGCCACGTTTCCGCCACCGACTACGACAACCGTCCTGTCCTGAAAAAATGCTGCATCACAGGTCGCACAATAGGAAACCCCCATGCCACTCAGTTCTTCTTCACCCGGGATTCCGAGATGGCGGTGTGTTGCCCCGCAGGCGATGATCACTGCTCTGGCACGGTATTCATTTTTTTTCGTGCGGATGACTTTGATTCCCTGCTCTGCCTCGATAGAACGAACCGGCTCCCGCTGCGGTTTCATGCCCAGTTTTTCTGCATGACCTGCCATTGCTTCCCCGAGATCCAGACCGGTGATTCCCGGCAGTCCCGGATAATTATCTACTTCATATGTGTCCACAATCTGACCGCCCTGCACAAATTTCTTATCCAGCCAGATTGTATTCAGTTTTGCTCTTGTTGCATAAATAGCTGCGCAGATTCCTGCCGGACCGGCTCCCAGAATTGCCAGATCATATATATTTTCCATGATATTATGCCTCACTTTCTCTGTTACTGCCACTTAAGTTTAGCATACAATCCTTTTTTTTCCAATAAAATAGTAAAAAGCATCTCTCACCGAGGTTTTTATGCATATATCTTTTCGCAAAAATCCTTCCCGTATTCTGATCATCTGTGCTCTGTGTGTGGTGTTTCTGATCGGAACGATTCTCGGACATCTGAATACCGACGGAAGCTCTGAAGACCGCTCCTTTCAGACTTACACGGACCGTCTGTTTCGTGAAGAAGTATCCGGAAATATGCTGAATCTCCACTATTCCATCGCTTATCCGGAAAAACAGCAGATCCCGCGGCCCGCCCCAACGCTTGGCACGGTTTCCGCTCCGGATGACAACAGTATTGCCCGGTATGAGGAAATTATGAAAAAACTCCAGACGTTTGATCCGGCAGGACTTTCTGAGTCAAATCAGATCACTCTCGATATGCTCCTTCTGTATTATAAAACCCAACAGCGTTCCACCGACTTTTATCTTCTGGAAGAATACTTAAGTCCCAGCCTCGGCATGCAGGCGCAGCTTCCTGTTCTTCTCGCAGAATATGCGTTTTATCAGGAACAGGACATTGCAGATTACCTCAATCTCCTCACATCTGTTCCCGCTTATTTTGACAGTATCCTGGATTTTGAGCGGCAAAAAGCTGACGCCGGTTACTTTATGAGTGATGCAACGCTAAAACGTATTGTCAATCAGTGTCAGGCTTTTATAAAAGAACCGGATTCCAACTACATGCTGGAGGTTTTTGCCGCCAGATTAAAAGCGTTTGGCACCATTTCCGAATCAGAACAGAAGACTTTAAATTCCAGGCATAAAGAAATTCTTTTAAATACAGTAATTCCGGCTTACCAGAAGCTGATACAGGGAATGCTCTCTCTGCAGGGCTCCGGTCGTCCCAGTCAGGGGCTTGCACATATGCAGAAAGGAAAAGAGTATTATCTGTATCTGCTCCGCAGTCAGGTGGGCTCCTGGACGGCTGTCAAAGACATGCAGAACCGTCTCACTGAACAGATCCGCGCAGATATGAAGCTGGTTCAGCAAATGCTGAAAGAACAGCCTTCTCTCCTTCGAAAAATGAAAAGTTCTCTGGATCTTCCGGAAAGCAAACCTGCACAGATGCTTGGAGCTCTGCGTGACCGGATAGCCGATGATTTTCCCGAGCTGCCGGAGATAGAATTTGAAACACGCTACGTACACAAATCCATGGAAAATTATTTGAGTCCGGCCTTCTATCTGACACCGCCGCTTGACACCGGATCACCAAATATTATTTACATAAATCCTGCTGATCAGACTTCAAATCTGGAGCTTTTTGCCACACTTTCGCATGAAGGATTTCCCGGACACCTTTATCAAACTATTTACTTCCAGAAGACTTCTCCTGCTGACATCCGTACTTTGCTCACCTCTTCCGGTTACGTAGAAGGATGGGCAACCTATATTGAATCCTATGGTTACCGATACGCTGCCTGTGATTTCGACGATCCTGCTGCCACCGACTATACAAGACTGGTTGCCCTGAACCGCCGGATCAATCTTTGCATTTATTCACTTCTTGATATCGGCATTCATTATTATGGCTGGGGCGAAACACAGGCGGCTCGTTTTCTTCAGTTTTTCGGAATTACAGATGTTCATGTCACATCTGATATTTTTCAATACATCGTAGAAACACCCGCCAATTACCAGAAGTATTGCTGGGGATGTCTTAATTTTCTTGATCTGAAAAAAGAATGGAAAGATACTCTGGACGATGATTTTGACCTGAAAGTTTTTCACCGGAATCTGCTTGAGATCGGGCCAGTTCAGTTTCCGGTGCTCCGGAAATATATGCATGAACGGCTGCAAAAAACAACAAAAGGAGGTGCCGGGGCCAATGTCATTGGTCTCGGTGCACCTCCCGTTTTATCATGTTTCCTGTAATATTTTTAATTCTTTTCTTTGTTACCGTAACTGTCAAAAAAGTTCTGCAGTTTCAGCAATGCCCTAGTAAGATCCTTTGTCTCCTTCGGATTGAGATCATCCAGAACTGCCATCACCATTTTTTCATGAAAAATCTTGTGATGAAGAAATGCCTTCTCGCCTTTCTCTGACAGAGAAACCAACACGACACGCCGATCCTCTTCACTTCTCGTTCGCTCTACATATCCCTTCTTGACCAGATGGTTGATCGCGATCGTCAAAGTACCTGTCGTAACAGAAACCGCTTTTGCAACGGTAGACATGTTTTTGGGCTCCTGAATACCGATTGCTTCCATAATATGCATATCATTTACGGATATATCTTTGTATTCTGATGTGATCAGCGCACGTTCTTCAATATCCAGAATATCTTTAAACATTTTTACCAGAATATTGTTTACTGTTTCATACGAATTCATCTTGCTTTCCTCCGCTTCCTGCCCCTCGCCTGCTCATATTTTTTATTATACCCGATGTTTGTTTGAATCACAAAACATTTTTCAGTTTATTTTTTTAACTTAATTCTTTCTTTAGCGGAATCTATTTGCTATAATAATGAATTGAACACAACATGGATCTTTTGTATGTAAAATCATATGCAAACGGTCTTCGCAAATACACAAAGGAATTTATTATGAAAAAAAACAAAAACATCCCACTTAATCTGAAAGAGCAGATCAACTCGCGTATTGGTCTGATCTGTTCCATCGTTGTAATGATTCTTCTGGTCTTTATTTTCCATCAACTTGATTATCAGATCATCCAGAAACCGGCAGATCAGGCTGCCAAAGAAGCCGAGCAGAAGAAACTGGAAGCAGAAAAAGCTGCCAAAGCACCGGAGATTTCCACAGCTACTGTAATCGCTGTCGGTGACAACCTGTACCATGACAGTCTGATCCAATCAGGTGAATCTGATTCCGGTACATGGAACTATGATGCAATCTATGAAAATGTCAAAGACGAGATTCAGGCAGCAGACATTGCCATGGTCGATCAGGAAACTGTTCTCACCACAGAGCATGATGCAGTCAGCGGTTATCCATCCTTCGCAACACCTACGGAAGTCGGTGACGCACTAATCAATGCCGGATTTGATGTCATCGAATCTGCAACCAACCACATTGATGATTATGGCTATGATTACATGGCACAGACACTGAATTTCTGGAAGACCAGTTACCCGGATGTTCCGGTTCTCGGTATCCATGATTCCGAAGAAGATGCCAATACAGTCAAAACTCTCGAAGTAAACGGCATTAAAGTTGCGTTTCTGGATTATACATACGGAACGAACAATTCCGGTGCCGGAGACGGCAGAGATTACATGATCGATATTTTCGAGAAAGACAAAGTTGCATCCATGATTGAAAAAGCAAAAGCAGACAGTGATGTGCTGATCTTTGTTGCTCACTGGGGCAAAGAAATGGAAACCATGCCTACCGAATACGAAAAAGAATGGGCAACTTTCCTGATGCAGCAGGGTGTAGATGTCGTAATCGGCGGCCACCCGCATATACTCCAGCCTTATGGACGTATGTCAGACAAAGAGGGGCACAGCATGCTGATCTTCTATTCTCTCGGAAACTTTGTTTCCACACAAGAGTCCTTCGATGCACTTTTAGAGGGAATGGGCTGCTTTACGATCCAGAAGACGGTACAGGACGGCAAGACCTCTATAGAGATCAAAGATGCAGAAGTTAAGCCTATGGTCATGCATTACAATAAAGAAGCCGGTGTATTCAGTCCGTATATGTTGTCTGATTACACAGAAGAGCTTGCCGCACAGCATGAACTGCGTACAGTACTCGGAGACGATTCCTTTACCCTTGCAAACCTGCAGGCGCGTTTCAAAGAGATCATGTCCCTGAATGTAAAACCATCCACCAACACGGATCTTCTTGATGTTACTTTTAATTCAGACGGTGATATGGTTGACTCTAATGGTGAATATGTAGATGATATCTGGTCTGTCAGCGCATCAGATGCGCAGAGTGACAGCTCAGACGGAAGTTCCGATGATAGTTCAGACAGTTCTGATGAGTCGGATTACAGTGATGAATCAGATTATTCTGATGACAATTCAGACTATGACGACAGCGCTGATTATTACGATGACACAGATTATTACGATGAGTCAGATTATTACGATGACTCATCCGAGGAATAACGTCCGTACTACACCAGTCACTTTCCACCCCACACGGCGCGAAACCTACCATCCACAGTCATCAACCTACAGCTTATAAAAAACTCCGTCCATATATCCGGTCTCGAACGCTTGAAGGAATTTGTAGAAGTACTTAAAGAAAAAATAATACGTTGCCCCGAAAAATGATGCTGTCTGAGCGAAGCGAGTTCATCATTTTCCGGGGCGTTTTTAGTAGGATTTTTTCTTATTAGTACTTCTGAATTCCTGATTTGTCCGTGACCGGATATATGGAAGGAGTTTTAATATAACTGTAGTTGATACTG
Organism: uncultured Ruminococcus sp.; assembly: GCA_900066355.1. Lineage (GTDB taxonomy): Bacteria > Bacillota > Clostridia > Lachnospirales > Lachnospiraceae > Blautia_A. Next base: position 157,355 of record FMEL01000004.1, on the reverse strand, counting down.
TGAATGTTATTTCCGTAACAATAATTTCTTTGCATTCTCTTCGGTTACTGCAATCACTTCTTCCTCGCTACATCCTTTAATTTGTGCAATTGCCTCTGCCACATACGGCAGATTCAGTGAACTGTTACGCTTTCCGCGGTTTGGTTCCGGACTCAGGTATGGACTGTCTGTCTCAAGTACAAGCTGTTCAAGCGGTGCATACGCAACCACTTCTTTCAGTTTCTTCGCATTTTTAAATGTGACAACACCACCGATTCCCAGATACAGTCCCATGTCCAGATATTCTCTTGCCATTTCTTTTCCATAAGAAAAACAATGGATAATACCGCCGTACATACCGCCTTTCATACAATCCTTCACCAGATCCAGTGTATCTTTTGCCGCATCTCTGCTGTGGACCATAAATGGAAGCTTTTCTTCGCGCGCAATCTCCATCTGTGCCAGAAACATTTTCTTCTGGATTTCATGTTCATGTTCTTCTTTATGCCAGTAATAATCCAGCCCAATCTCTCCGATTGCCACAGCTTTCGGCAGGCGGGACAGCTGACGTATTTCTTCCAGAGTTTCCTCCGTCATTTTTTCCGCATCATCCGGATGAATACCGAACGCGCCATAAACAAACGGATACTGTTCCATTAATTCTTCTGTATCTTTCAGGCTCTCGATCGACGCACATGCATTCACAATATACCCAATTCCATGTTCCTGCATCAATGCAAGCAAATTCTCTCTGTCCTGTGCAAAAGCCTCATCATCATAATGTGCATGTGTCTCAAAAATCACAGGTGTTTCCATCAGTCTTTACACTCCTCGATCACAAATTCATCGCCCTCACGGATGATTCCTCCGTGAAGTACTTTTGTAAAAACGCCTTCCCGCGGCATAATGCAATCACCCATTTTCTGGAAAATCGCACATCCATGATGGCATTCTTTCCCAATCTGTGTCATTTCCAGCACAACCTCGTTACATCGAAATCTTGTTCCGATCGGAAGTGCAGAAAAATCGAATCCCTGCACAACAAGGTTTTCTCCGAATGCTCCGTCCTCTACCTCTGCGCCCCGTGCACGGAGTGCCTCAATCTTGTCATAAGACAAAAGACTGACCTGACGGTGCCATTTACCGGCATGTGCATCATCTTTGATGCCCCAGTCCTCTATAAATTCTGCTTCCTGCACCGGGTGTTTCTGTGTTCCCTTTTTTTCACTGATGCAGACTGCAATTACTTTCCCCATAGCTCAATTCTCCCTTATTTAAAAATACCCCGGCAATTCCTACTGTAAAATGTGCCACATACCTGATATGGCATATTCTTCTTCACATATCCTGATTCTGCCGAAGGCTTTTCATATTTCTACTTACGTGCACAGTCACGCGCTTCACCACTCAGGATTTCAAGCCCGTGTGCCAGTGTATCGATAATATATTCCAGACTTTCCCGTACTGCTTTCGGACTGCCCGGAAGATTTACGATCAGTGTCTTCCCTCGGATTCCGGCTGTCGCACGGCTCAGCATCGCACGTTTTGTGATCGTCATGCTGTATGCGCGGATTGCCTCCGGTATTCCCGGAACCTTTCGCTCGATTACTTCTTCCGTTGCCTCCGGTGTGACATCGCGCTCTGAAAATCCGGTTCCGCCTGTCGTCAGGATCAGCTCCGCTTTTTCTGAATCTGCTATTTCCTGCAATTTTCCTGCAAGCATTACCTGATCGTCCGGAAGGATATCCATAGAAATGACTTCATATCCTTCTCTTTCCAAAATTTCTTTGATTGCAGGGCCGCTTAAATCCTCCCGCTCACCTCTGTATCCGGAATCACTTGCTGTTATAATTGCTGCGCGTTTCATTATTATCCTCCTATCTGTGACATACACAAACTCTCTGTATCATCTTCTTTTACCTTTTCTCTGAAATGATGGCCATCCGGTTTTTCGGACAGTGCAGCTTTTATGATTTCTTTTAATTCTTCATCCGTTCCACCGTTTCTTAACGCTTCTCTCAGATCACGTCCTGCTGTATATTGCAGACATGTTTTCAGATATCCCTGTGAAGTCAGGCGAATGCGGTTGCACTCACTGCAGAACTTGTGGCTGATTGCGCTGATAAAGCCTATCTTGCCCTGAAATCCATCCACAGTATAATACTTACACGGACCGTTTCCAAGAGGGAGTCCCTCATATGGGATAAGTATGCCAAATTTTTCTTCCAGAAGAGATACGATTTTTTCCTGTGACATTCCTGTGAAGAAACTTCCATAACCAATCGGCATCATCTCTATAAAACGGACATGTACGGGATATTGGTGGGCGAATTCCGCAATCTCACACAGATTCTGCTCCTCTATTCCCAAAGGCACACAGTTGATCTTTAACTGCACGTTCGGATATTTCATTGCTTCTTTAATACCGGCAAGAGTATCGTCAAGAAGATCTCTGCGTGTAATTTTCAGGGAACCCTCTCTGTCAAGTGTATCCAGACTAATATTCAGACTGTCAAGTCCTGCCTCTGCCAGTTCCTTCATCTGTTTTTTCAAAAGGATTCCATTCGTAGTCAGTGTCACTTTTTCGATACCCGGAATTGCTTTTATCTGACGGATCAGGCCCGGCATCCGGGGCCGTACCAGCGGTTCTCCACCGGTAATTTTGATCTTTTTGATTCCAAGCTCTGCCATCACCCGACATACTCGAATGATTTCCGGTTCCTGCAGAATATTTTCGCGCCCGGTCAGCCTTATACCTTCCTCGGGCATACAATAAATGCAACGTAAGTTACAGCGGTCTGTCACGGAAATCCTCAGATAGTCAATATTTCTTCCACAACGGTCTATCATGTTTCATCTTCAAAACGAAAATCTCCGCTTTTTCCTCCTGTTTTTTCTACCAGATGGATTTCTGACATTACCATATGCTTGTCAATTGCTTTACACATGTCATAGATAGTCAGAAGTGTCACCTGAACTCCTGTCAGAGCCTCCATTTCCACACCGGTTTTTCCCTCTGTCTTAACAGTACAGAATACATGAATGCGGTTCTTTTCATGATCCAGTTCATAATCAATCGAACATTTCTGTATCGGAAGAGGATGACACATCGGAATCAGTTCGGAAGTTTTTTTGACACCCATGATGCCTGCCACCCGTGCCACACCGAGAACGTCACCTTTTTTGACATTTCCTTCTGTAACGCATGTCATGATCTCGGGGCCTACAGAAATATAACCTGTAGCCAATGCTGTCCGATAAGTGACACTTTTACCGGAAACATCCACCATCACTGCATTTCCTTCTTTATCAAAATGTGTAAGTCCGTTCGCCATGGCTTTTCCCTCCTGAAATATCTGCTGATTATTTTCACCACAGTCGTATCCTGTGTCTGACTGTCATTTATCATATCAATCACATACAGTATACCCGTAAAACATATGTCTCTGCAAGTACAATGCGAAAGCTTTTGGTTACAAAAATCCCCCGTGCTCGTTGTTGCGATACACAGGGGATTGCAATTTCATTTGCAGTAACTGTCAAACTCCATCATACATCAGCAGATTTCAGCACCTGCCGGCATTTCTTTTTCCGGTACCATCAGGGACAGATTTCCATCCGCATCTTCGGCGCAGAGGATCATTCCTTCACTGAGGATTCCTGCAAGTTTGGCAGGTTTCAGATTTGTAACAACCATAACTTTCTTGCCAACCATTTCTTCTGCACTGTAGTGAGATTTGATGCCGGATACGATCTGGCGTACCTGACTGCCGATTTTTACCTGAGAGCAGAGAAGTTTACGGGATTTTTTGACTTCTTCGCAGGCAATGATCTCGCCCACCTGGAACTGAAGTTTGCCAAAATCATCAAATGTGATCTCCGGTTTTGCTTCAATGTCGATCACGTTTTCTTCTTTTGCTTCTTCAACGGGCTCTTCTTTCTTTGGATGAAGTTCTTCTACTTTTGCAAGTACTTCTTTGAGATCAAGACGTGCAAACAGGATCTCCGGTTTTTCTGTAACTTTGTTTCCTGACGGATACAGTCCGAATGTCTTAAGATCTTCAAGTGTACGTTTTTCTGTATTTAACTGAGCAAGGATACGCTCTGTTGTCTCCGGCATAAAAGATTCCAGAAGAGTTGCACCCATGGTGATTCCCTCAACCAGATTGTAGAGAACAGTTGCAAGGCGGTCTTTCTTTGCTTCGTCTTTTGCAAGAGCCCACGGCATAGTTTCATCGATATATTTGTTGAGACGTTTGAACAGCGTGAAGACTTCTGTCATGGCATCTGCAACACGCAGTTTGTCCATTTTTTCTGCAACTTTGCCCGGAACTGCCAGTGCAAATGCCTTGAGGTCTTCGTCGACCGGCTCCACAACACCTTTGTTTTCAACAACACCGCCGAAGTATTTGTTGGACATGGAGATGGTACGGTTTACAAGATTTCCGAGTGTATTTGCAAGTTCGGAATTCAGTCTTTCTACCATCAGTTCCCATGTGATAACACCATCGTTTTCGAATGGCATTTCATGAAGTACGAAATAACGGACAGCATCTACACCGAAGAAATCAACGAGTTCATCTGCATAGATAACATTTCCTTTTGATTTACTCATTTTGCCATCTCCCTGAAGCAGCCACGGATGTCCGAATACCTGTTTCGGAAGCGGCAGATCAAGTGACATCAGGAAGATAGGCCAGTAAATAGTATGGAAACGAATGATGTCTTTACCGATCAGATGAAGGTCTGCCGGCCACAGTTTGTTGAACTGTTCGGAGCTTTCGCCGTCGCAGTCATATCCGATTCCTGTAATATAGTTTGTCAGAGCATCCAGCCATACATAAACAACGTGTTTCGGATCGAAGTCTACCGGAATTCCCCATTTGAAGGATGTTCTGGATACGCAGAGATCCTGAAGTCCCGGAAGAAGGAAGTTATTCATCATCTCATTTTTACGTGACTCCGGCTGAATGAAATCCGGATGTGTGTTGATATAGTCGATCAGACGGTCTGCATATTTGCTCATTTTGAAGAAGTATGCTTCTTCTTTTGCAGGTACACACGGACGTCCGCAGTCCGGACATTTGCCATCTACAAGCTGTGATTCTGTAAAGAAAGATTCACATGGTGTACAGTACATTCCTTCATAATGTCCTTTGTAGATATCACCTTTTGCGTACATCTTCTTGAAGATTTTCTGAACCTGTTTTTCGTGATCGGCATCTGTGGTACGGATAAATTTGTCATAAGATGTGTTCATCAGATCCCAGATTCTCTTGATCTCACCGGATACGTTGTCTACGAATTCCTTTGGTGTGATTCCTGCTTCTTCTGCTTTGAGTTCGATTTTCTGACCATGCTCGTCAGTTCCTGTCTGGAAAAATACGTCATATCCTTCCTGTCTTTTGTAACGTGCAATTGCATCTGCCAGTACGACCTCGTAGGTGTTACCAATGTGCGGCTTACCGGATGTATAAGCAATCGCGGTTGTAATATAATACTTCTGCTTTTCCATTTTATAGTTCCTCCTGATTAATATTCTTAAATATCCTCGCGAAGCATTTTTACATTATTGGAACATTACGAAGTAATTTCCTATAACGTAAAAAAAAAGACCATCTTCCCTTCATATTGAGAAGACGAGTCCTGCCCGTGTTACCACTTCTATTCGTTCCTGCCTCGCGGTCAGAAACCTTATCGGGTACGATTCCATCCTGACTTCCCAATCCAGTCGTTCTGTCACTGTCCTGATACCCTTCCGCTATAACAGGCGTTCCTGTTGCAGTCTGAATGTAAATCTCATCTCGACTGCACCTCTCCCAAGCCATCTTCCATCTGCACCTGCACTTCCCTCTCAGCCACCGGAATGGAACAGTTACGTCCTGTTCTTGCCACTACGCTCTTTTCTAAATCAAAAGAAACGTGCACCCCTTCGGGGAATTCTCTGTAATGTGGTCAGCAAATGTACTCTCTTGTTCTGTGAGTTTGCTTATTTTTTGCGAAATCTACGTGTTTCTGCTCTTTAAAAATAGTAGCATATTTGTAAATGTTTGTAAACCTGGAATTTGGAAAAAGCCCTCTCTATCGCATTTTCGATAAAGAGGGCTTTCATCTGCAGATTCAAGAATGCCTCGGCATTCTTTCCGCTTTTATCTTCTTATTCTTTTCAGTCCGGACCAGCTTCCGTATACTCTCTTTCCATTTACTATACGATATGCCCGTACACGATAACCATAACTGCGGCTTTTTGATACTTTTCTGTCTATGAGCGTTATTTTGCCTGTAGATGCAATTCTGCTCCGTTTTCCTCCGATATAGCGGTATACTACATATCCGGATGCACCCGGAACTTTTCTCCAGCTTAACCGAATACCGGAAGATTTTCCTGCTACTCTTAACGTCGTCGCTGCCGGTAATGCTTTGCCACTGAATGCTCCGGAATATTCTCCGTAAATATATTTCCCGTTAACCACTCGATATGCTCTGATTCGATATGCATACCCACGTCCTGTCTGAATTGGATACTTCTTGGAATTGCGCTGTGTGTAAGAAAGTGCAGACGCTTTTATATTTGCGATTGTCTGCCATTTTGATCCTTTTTTTCTTTCAATGATATATCCACTTGCATTTGCAGCTTTCTTCCATGTAATTCTAATCTGGTTATAACCGGCAGATATTGCCTTCGCACCATTTACATTTGCAGGTTTCTTTATCGTTTCCGGTTTTGTGCTCGGTTCCGGTTTCTCACTCGGTTCTGGTTTCTCACTCGGTTCCGGTTTCTCACTCGGTTCCGGTTTCTCACCTGGCTCCGGTTTCTCACCTGGTTCCGGTTTTTCACCTGGCTCCGGTTTCTCACCTGGCTCCGGTTTCTCATCCGGCTCTGTTATTTCATATAATGTCAGATTCGGTTTTGTTGTAATATCATTCCACTGTCTTTCCGTTGTATTTTCAAAGTTATTGGAGATTTTTCTTCCATCAATTGCTTTCAGTGTCGTCTGATCAGCTATATTAACTGAAGAGACATATGCTTTTCCGGCAACGGAAGCTTCTTTTGACAAAATTGCAGAACCGCCTTCCAGCCATGCGCTTGCCGTAGATATCGTACCTGTTCCGCTGATGCCGTTTCCGCCATCATCATATGTACCATTTCCGCCAACCGCAATAAGCTTTCCGTTGCCACTGACAGTTCCCTGATCGAGAATCAGCGCAGCCCCGCCAACAGATGTCGTTGCATTTCTTCCGCCTCCGTATACACCAAGGACTCCATTCTCAGAAAGTGTCAGTGTACCACCTGAAATTTTCAGTGCAGGCTGTCCACTGTAACTTTTTTCTGTAGCCGGGTCTGTACCTGTAGCTGCCTCATCACCTCTGATATAAACTTCCCCTTCTATGGAAGCATCACCTTTTACAAGAACTACCGGCGATGTATTATGGCGTACTTCTGAACCATTTGCCAGGAAATTTGTATTTGAATAGATCAGTGAATTTTCCATAATCGCACCCGCATTTAAAATCAGCTGTCCATTCACAGATGCACCTGTCAGAAAGCTTCTGCCATAATTGTCATAGTTCACAGAAACCCTTCCACCATTCATCACCTCAATCACACCATGCATAGAGGAATCCCTGAGGCACAATCTGCCGCCTTCCTGTACAATAATACGGACACTGCTGAAGGCCTTCATATTTACCAGGGTCAGGTCACAACCATTCGGAATAATCAATGTCTGCGTCGGATTTTCTGTCTCAGATACTGCATATCCCAGTTCTCCATATGTGCCGCTTGTATGAGAGCCATACCATGCTTTAATCTGTGCCGGTACAGTTACTGTCTCATTTGTACCGCCAAAATTTGCAATTGCCCATGGTTCCATATCATACATGTATTTGCCATCTGCAGTCTGCTTTGCATTTTCAAGTTTCAGACAGTCACTCAGTTTTTCCGTACGTGAATAAACCTTAAATACAAGCTCATTACTGGTTGCGGTTCTGCCATTCTGATCTGTTACTGTTACACTTACCGGATAAGAACCCGGCTGATCAGGAACACCGCTCAGTGACAATGAGCTGTCATAAATCGAGTATACACCTGACATTCCACAGGATTCCGTGTCGATATTTACGCTTGTCTTTTTTGTATTTACCGTTACTGCTTCATGTAAAGGTTTCCAGTCATTTTTTCCCGGCGTTGTTCCGTCCGGAACCACTGCCGCTTCGACAATAACATTACTGTTTTTATTCGTAGAAACCGAAGTAGATGCTCCACTGATTGCATCATATTTCTGCTGACCGGTAAGTGCACTCTCAAAATATCCGTTTAATCTCACATATAATGTGTTCTGTCCATCAGATGGACCTTCTTTATCATTTCCACTGTTTGGATCATAAGGCTCCACTGCGAAATCACTTCCACTCCCCTTCACACGAAGAAGCAGATCCTGGTATGACGGATTTTTTATCGTAATGATATCTCCGTTGGTCAATATGCCGTTTCCACTGCCGTCAAAGACTACCGAAGCATCTGAACTATCCATATAATATGCATTTCTTCTAAACAAACTGTATTTTGAAGATACTTTTTCCCATACATTTCCATTTACAAGAATCTGGCTGACTCCTCCTGCATATGTACCATCAGAAAAAAGGAGTTTCTGGTAATCACTCCCAAAACCTGACTCCTGTTCTGCTTCTGCGGTCGGCGCATCTTTTAACTGTTGGTATTCCGCAACTGCATTTTCAGAATCTCCGTCTGAAAACAGATCCACATCTGTCACACTGTCTACTTCGCTGTCCGATGCAGCTCTATCTTCCGTTACTGCATCTTCATCCTCAAAATCTTCCTCTGTTGAATCCTGAATTTCCATTTCTTCAGCATCTTCATTGCTGTCTTCCTGAACTGCCACTTCTACATCAGAAAAATCATCTGTCGCAAAAGCCGGCACCGCTGTAAATAAATTCACAGTCATCATTGCTGAAACCCAAAATGCAATATGTCTCTTCACGGTTCCCCTCCTCTTACTTTAGTTAGTTATTTGAAACCCTGTTAAAGAATATCATTTATAAGAAATTCTGTCAATTGCATTATCGCTTCATTATGTATACAATCGGTCTCTTAGTGCACACTATCTATCGTCAGTATATGCTATCCAATATGAGATTTAACTAGCTGATGTTCCAATTGACGAACATATATTCTGAGTTGTATGATTAATTCAATAACAAAAGTGTAAATTATCTGACGTTAACTCTTTTCTATCTTTCCTAAAGGAGGGACTTTTATGCAGGCTTTATCACAGATAAATGCAGGAGATACCTGCACGATCAAATGGATGTTTGGTGTTCCAGAGATTTTGGAAGCGATGAGAAACATGGATATTAAAGAAGGCAGCACGATTCAGGTTATCCAGAAGTGCCGGGATTGGCTGATCATCGGGCGGAATGACCGGCGGCTGGCGGTTGGGAATGAAGTAGCGGATCGGATTCAGGTGTAGGGGAATGAGGATACAGGGATAGTCGTAAAAAGTTCCGTACAAATTTTTGCAGCCGGATGAAGATATAGCCGCAACAACAGGCTTCGGATTCGGTAAGTTCTAAAATGTTTAATCACTGCTAAATACACAAATAAAAATTATGAACTCGCTGACGCTCAGACAGCATAATTTTTATTCGTAACGCATTGATCAAACATTAAGAACTTGCTCGAATCCTGTAGAGAGTTATTGCGGCTATATCTCACCGGCTGTTTTTCATGTACAGAAATTTTTTACAATTCTCCCCGTTTTGAATCATTATGAATAGAAAGTCTCATACTTCTCTGATATGAAACAGGGCTATCACCTGCCCGTGAAATAAAATCATCGTGAAGTATAAAAAATATACTATATCTATCTTTTACATCTCCGATATAAGAAAATAAAAATGTCTGTATATTGAAATAACCATCCAAACGGCGAAGCCTGTCTGAATGGTTATTTCACATATCACAGACATATAAAATCTCTTATTTCTGAACCTGCATCTGTGGCAGATCTTTCGTTTATTTATACATTTAGTTCACGTTGTTTTATTTTGTTACTTCATCTTAAATTCTATCGTTACTTTAAACAGATCCCCGTCGAGATACAGATTAAACGTCCCTCCCTGCAGCTGCACAAGGTCTTTCGCGATGGACAGTCCCAGGCCGCTTCCTTCAGTATTTCTGGAAACATCCCCGCGAATAAAGCGCTCTGTCAGTTCGTCCGCCGTGATATTCAGCGGCTGCGCGGAAATATTCTTGAGAGAGAGCCGTACATTCGGACGGTTCACATTCATGTCTACATAGACTCTTGTGTTTTCCATCGCATATTTAGATACATTTCCAAAAACATTTTCCAGAACTCTCCAGAGTCTGCGTCCATCCGCACAGATGATTGCCTCTTCCTCATCAAAATGAACGACCATCTGCAGATTTCTTTCTTCAAATTTTTCTTCAAATTCTCCGATTACCTGGTTAATCAGTTCCACAAAATTCAGTTCTGTCATTTCCAGTGTGATATTTCCGGTGCTTGCCTTAGATGCCTCTACAACATCTTCTGTAAGAACCTTCAGTCTCTGTGCCTTATTTTCCAGAACTTCCAGATACCCCCTGATCTTGGGATCTTCCGGATTTTCTCTCTTGAGAAGATCTATATAGTTGATGATCGATGTCAACGGTGTCTTGATGTCATGTGAAACATTCGTGATCAGTTCTGTCTTCATCCGCTCGTTCTTGAGGCTGTTTTCTACGGCTGCGTCCAGTCCCTCCCCGATATGGTTAATATAATCCGCCACCATTTCCTGCTCACCGGAGAGTTTTTCCGTTGGAATTTTATATTGCAGCTCACCGTCTGTGATTTTTTTCAGTCCACCTATAATCTGTTCTCTTCCCCAGGCTTTTTTCAGCAGCCAGTAAAGTACTGCCACATCCAATACAAGCAAAAGCAACAGGGGAAGCATGGCACCGGCTCCAATTCCCAATATAACAAGCAGCATCTGTGCAAATACAAAACATCCAAACCCGGCAGCTATCTTTATTCTGCTGATGGTATTTTTACTCATGAAAACCACCAGATTTCCGATGCCTGAAAAGATTTTCTTTAGCAGCCGCAACACATGTCTGAGAAGTGAATCTCTCCATAATGATTTCTTTTTAATTCTTCGTACCAGACTGAGCCAGCCAGTCAGGAACCAGCATCCTGTCCAAATGCCGATCATTCCGAAATCAATGACTTCCCAGATTATCCGCATTTCTTCTGAATCCATTGCCTGCATCAGTATTGAAAGTCCCATCAGCCAGATTACAACAATCATACCTGCTGCAATCTCTGTATACCATCGGTCAAAGAAATTCAAATGTACTTTTTCATCTTCATTGTTTCGTCCTGCTGCAACTGTCAGAATCACAATTCCTACGAGTGCCAGAATAAATGCAGCCACAGAAACAACCATGATCGGCACCAGCCATGGTTCAAACTTCTCATAAGCCAGTTTTTCCTGCTTGATTCTGTCTAATACAGGAAAATCTTTATCTACAGAAACAAAGTAAAGATAATTTTCTCCGGCAAGTCCGGTATTCTCAATCATACTCTGCCAGTAAGATTCCGTCCAGCTCGAAACATTAGTAAAACCAAGTATACAGTCCTGCACCTCCGGTGAAATGAGCATGAAAGGATCAGCACCAGATGTCAGCTTATCCAGCATTTTTTCATAATTTGCCGAAGTGACCCCATTTATATTACTGTACACTTTATCGGACTTTGTATCTACATACATATAGTTGATATTTGTCGCACCCTGCGTATATGTTTTCAGGATTTTCTCACCATATGATGCGTCACTGTATTCTACCAGTGCCTCATATAAATACTGATATGCTCTGCTGATGTTCCCTTTCCATTCTTTACTGTTATTTACAACATCAAGAATGCCGTCCGCTCCATCCGGCTTATATTCTTCCTTCAATGGAGCATCATTATTTCCGCTGGACTCATAATTATATATGTCTGTGTAAACAACATTGCCCTCTGCATCTGCAACGTATTCCACTCCGTCATTACGGATTCCTATACTGTTATCAGTGTATCCATAATAGATATATTCCTTACCCGAAAGCATGGACAGTATATCTTTTGTATATTCTTCCTGTCCTTCCTCGCTTCCAAAAACAAACTTCAGTTCTCCGGTAATAATCTTGTCAGCAAAGTCATTATAATACATATAGTAGTCATTACCGTCCGGCTGACGGCAGATCAGAACATTGGCGCTTCGATCCCAGGATGATTCTTTCGCCCACTCATACAGGTCACCTGCCTTATATGCAAGTCCCGATGTATTCTCATGTGTCAGCTCCGTCCCCTGGTTCAATTCAGCAAGATCGACCAGCTCATCATCCGATGCCTGATTCAGAATATGTCTGTTACTGATCGCATTGACAATCGTATGCGAAAGATTATAAACACTGTCTCTGAAACTCTGCGAATCCACGTAGCTTTTGCTGTCCAGAGGCCGGACCCCTTTATTCATGATCACTACGGATGCTCCGGCTCCCACGCAGGAAACCGTCACAAAAAATATCGTCAGCAGCACAAGAAGTCCCTTTATGCCACTCTTTCTATACCATCTTTTTTTCATTTATACCCCATTCCTTTCTATAATAAAACAGTCTCGGTAACAGGTACAGAAGTTGTGCAGGATATTTTCCACAACGAAAGGACGAATTTCAGATTTTTTCCACTTTATACCCAAGTCCCCACACTACTTTCAGATAGCGCGGCTCCTTCGGATTGATTTCAATTTTTTCTCTGATATGACGGATGTGAACCGCAACTGTGTTATCCGCTGCAATTGCTTCTTCCTCCCAGATGCTTTCATAAATCTGATTAGTAGAAAAAACGCGTCCCTGATTTTTTACCAGCAAAAGAAGTATTCGGTATTCGATCGGTGTCAGCTTTACGATTTCTCCATCAACTGTGACCTCTTTTCGGTCATCATCGATCATCAACCCGCCGGTCTCATAAATGTTGCCCCTTTTTTCTGCTGCTGCCCCAAGCTGGGTGTATCTGCGAAGCTGGGATTTCACTCGTGCCACCAGTTCCAGCGGATTAAACGGTTTCGTCACATAATCATCTGCTCCTACATTTAACCCGAGGATTTTGTCCGCATCCTCTGATTTTGCCGATAAAATAATGATCGGAAGCGCATTTTTTTCGCGAATCTTCAATGTCGCCCGAATACCATCCAGCTTCGGCATCATTACATCGATGATCAGAAGATCTACCGGATTGTTCTTAAGCACCCGGATTGCCTGCTCACCGTCATATGCTTTCAGGATGTGATGTCCCTCCTGTGTCAGATAAATTTCTATTGCCTCAACGATATCCTTATCGTCATCACATACCAATATCTCTGCCATTGTCCCCTGCCTCCTGTCTGTTATGGTCTTACTATAGCTGCCAAGAATTAATATCTATGGGGTAAAATCTTAAGATTCTCTTATCTTTTCAACATTATCCATTGTATCAGAAAACGACCTTTATTTATATCTGAAAAAAAAAAAACATTTGTTAAAATTCTTATTGACAAAACAATCTCATTATGCTAAATTATAGTCACAGCAAGAAATTAGTAACGATTACTATTATCAAATAAGACTAACTTATAAGAAAAGGAGATCAAAATTATGGCTAAATGGGTATGTAATGTATGTGGTTATGTTTACGAAGGTGACGCTGCCCCGGAAGTCTGTCCGGTATGTAAAGCTCCTGCTTCCAAATTTACAAAACAGGACGCTGAGATGACATGGGCTGCTGAGCACGTTGTTGGTGTTGCTCAGGGTGTCAGCGAAGACATTATCGAAGACCTCAGAGCAAACTTCCAGGGTGAATGCTCCGAAGTTGGTATGTACCTTGCAATGGCAAGAGTTGCTCACAGAGAAGGCTATCCGGAAATCGGTCTTTACTATGAGAAAGCTGCTTATGAAGAAGCAGAGCATGCTGCAAAATTCGCTGAACTTCTCGGCGAAGTTGTTACTGACAGCACCAAGAAAAATCTTGAGATGCGTGTAGAAGCTGAGAACGGTGCTACTGCCGGTAAATTCGACCTTGCAAAACGTGCAAAAGCTGCTGACCTTGATGCAATCCATGACACTGTACATGAGATGGCTAAAGACGAAGCAAGACACGGCAAAGCATTCGCCGGTCTGCTTAAGAGATACTTTGGTTAAGCTACAAGCCATGCAAAAATGTAACTGTATGACTCTATGAGTTTACTCGCAAGAGTCTTTACAGATACATTTTTATACGGCGCCAGCCGTCCATGAGGAAGTAGCATAGCGAATTCCGAATGGTACATGGCTTGTAATAATTCCGAATGGTACATGGCTTATGTAAAATATTAAATCATAGAAAGGAAACGATATATGGCTACATTGAAATACAGTCGCCAGCGAGAATCCATTAAGGAGTTTCTCATGACACGTAAGGATCACCCCACTGCAGATGTGGTATATGAAAATGTAAAAAAAATATACCCCAACATCAGTCTGGGAACCGTATATCGCAACCTTTCCCTGTTATCCGATCTTGGAGAAATCCAGAAATTATCCAGTTTTGGCGGCGCCGATCATTTTGACGGCTGTGTCATCCCGCATTGTCATTTCATGTGTACCGAATGCAAGCGGGTTCTGGATCTGGAAACAGAGGATATGAACGAACTTGCACCAAAGGCTGTTAAGAACTTCGGTGGTAAGATTGCCTCATGTGATATACGTTTTTTCGGTCTCTGCGAAGACTGTCTGAAGAATACAGAAGTATAATAAAGGAAATAATAGAATTTATCGAAAATAAAGGAGATTAAGATTATGGCTAAATGGGTATGTAATGTATGTGGTTATGTTTACGAAGGTGACGCTGCTCCGGAAGTTTGTCCGGTATGTAAAGCTCCTGCTTCCAAATTTACAAAACAGGATGCTGAAATGACATGGGCTGCTGAACATGTTGTTGGTGTTGCTCAGGGTGTCAGCGAAGATATTGTTGCAGACCTCAGAGCAAATTTCCAGGGTGAATGCTCCGAAGTTGGTATGTACCTCGCTATGGCAAGAGTTGCTCACAGAGAAGGCTATCCGGAAATCGGTCTTTACTATGAGAAAGCTGCTTATGAAGAAGCGGAGCATGCTGCAAAATTTGCTGAACTTCTCGGCGAAGTTGTTACTGACAGCACTAAGAAAAACCTTGAGATGCGTGTAGAAGCTGAGAACGGTGCTACTGCCGGTAAATTCGACCTTGCAAAACGTGCAAAAGCTGCTGACCTTGATGCAATCCATGACACTGTGCATGAAATGGCTAAGGATGAAGCAAGACACGGAAAAGCATTCGCTGGTCTGCTTAAGAGATACTTCGGAGAATAATTTCCACGCAAAAACAGAAATTTACAAGAGGGAGCCGGTGGCTCCCTCAATAAGCATCGTTGTAAAAAACGATTTAAACATATTTGTACGCTTTCTCATTATTTCTTCTTATCAGCATCAGTTCCTTCTTTATTATCATCATTTGCTGCTTCTGCCAGTGATATGTCAACCGGATATCTGTCAACTATATTATGCGTTTTCCCTGTGTCATCATATAACGAAACACTGACGGATGCCTCAAACGTTAATAAATCTTCTAGTGTTTTTATATGTTCTGAACCCTGAGCGGAGGCCTGCTCGTTGTTTGTATAAATGCCACAGGTATACGCCGCTGTGTCATTTT
This sequence comes from uncultured Ruminococcus sp., assembly GCA_900066355.1. Classification (GTDB taxonomy): domain Bacteria; phylum Bacillota; class Clostridia; order Lachnospirales; family Lachnospiraceae; genus Blautia_A. Next base: position 141,612 of record FMEL01000004.1, on the reverse strand, counting down.
TTTTGCCGGCTTTTGTTTTTGTATTATTGTTTGAAAATGTGACGGTATATCCATCAACATAACAGTCCGTCGTCGCAACAGTACAATCCATATCATGCTCTTTATTTTTGTTTTCAATATTTAAATTTACAGAATACTCTGTGAACTCTAATTCCGTCCCTTCATTAGAGATTTCTTTTTGAATCGATTCTACCTGCATTTTTACATTGTCATCATCAATAACGGTATATGCAGGATCAAATTTAATAATATTATCACCCTTTGTACTGTCATCTGTGACTGCAGTCTCGGTCGGATTCGTTTTAGCCATAACAACATTTGAAGTACAAATGCACAGACAGCTAAGACTTCCCGCAAGTATGATTGATGCTTTTCTGAATTTTTTCATCTCTCTTTTCTCCTTTGAATTTAACAATTACCTGACAGCATACTGCAAATACTTTTATTTTACCTTCACTTTACAGGTCATTTTCTTTGAACCACTCTTGACAGTGATCGTTGCTGTTCCTTTGCGTAGTCCCTTTACTACACCTTTCGCTGTTACTGTCGCAACTTTTTTGTTGGATGATGTATAAGTAATCTTTTCAGAGGTGTTCTTTGGTGCTGCTACTGCTTTGATCTTGAATGTTTTTCCTTTGGAAACGCTCTTTGCTGCCGGTACTCCGGTAAGTTTCGTGGTCTTCACACCGGTAACTTTCACTCTTACGACTACTTTTTTGCTTCCGGATTTTACAGTAATCTTTGCAGTTCCCGGTTTCACACCTTTTACCACACCTTTGGCGTTGACTGTAGCAACCTTTTTATTTGAAGAGGTGTAAGTAATTTTTTCCGGGCTGTTGACAGGTTCCAGTGTCGGTTTTAATGTGACTGATTTACCTTTAACAACACTGACCGATTTTGAAAGGCTCCTGATTGAACTGGTTTTTACCGGACTTGGCTGAACAAATACCTCGATATCTGCAATCAGACCAGTCGTAGTAGTAATTGTAATAAAGGTATTACCGTATAATTTAGAATGTGCAGTTACTTTGAATGTACCGTTCTTCTTATTTAAATTGGATATTTTAACCAGATTTCCGGAAGAACTCACGCTTTTTATCGGATCACCTGATACACGGAAAGCGGTTGACGACTGTCCGCATTTCAGAGTAATCTGATCAATATTTACTTTAAGAACATTGTTTTCATTTTTCTTTTCTGCAACCTGACCGCATCTCGTGCAAATACGTTGTTTTCTGATTGTGCTGTGCACATAAACAGATTTGGTAGTGCCTCTTTTAACCACATTGGTTCCACTTGAAACAGATCCATTATCACTCCATACCCAGTTGTGACCATATGCTGCAAATGTCATGTCTTCTTTCGTTTCCATATCATCATCATTCGCACCGTTCATAAAGTTTTTACCACAGCTTCTACAGTGATAATAACTTCTGTTTCCTACTTCCGTACAGGTAGGCTGTTTGTACTCAACAAACACTTTATCATGCTTAAGTTTCGCTACAACGATTGTCTCCAGCACCTCTGTCCCCTGTGCATTACCAAAATTCTGACCACAGCTATCGCAATGCCAGTATTCGACATTTCCCTCTTTCACACAGGTTGCCTTCAATTCTGTCTGGTGTGTCAGTTGATCATCAACATTATGGAATAAAAGTCCTGTATTTTTTGCGTATGTCTCTGCTGTAGAGCCGGCTTTTCCGATAATAACCAGTTTTTCATTTTTTTCTGAATCTGAGTTGTAACCGATTGCGCGAGATGTTATCTTTACATTTGTTCCGGGAATGTACAGGCCAAGCAATGCCGTACAGCCTTCAAATGCTCCCGTATCAATACTCTCAAGTTTCTCCGGAAGGCTGACATTGACCAGTCCTTCACAGCCTGCAAAAGCTTCATATCCAATTTCAGTAAGATTTTTCGAAAAATATATTGCTTTCAGGGAGCTGCAACCATTGAACGAATTATCCCCAATCGTAGTTACGTTGTCCGGTATCGTAATTGTTTCCAGCCTGTAACAGTACGAAAATGCTCCATCAGCAATCTTGAGCAGACCTTCCGGCAATGTCACTGATTTTAATTTCCAACAGCTGGCAAACGTGTTTTTCTTCAATTCTTTAATATTCTCAGGAATTGAAACGCTTTCCAGATTTTCGCACCATTGAAATGCCTCTTCTCCAATATCTGTTAGAGAATCCGGTGATACAATATCAGTAAAGTTACCAGACTCAAAGGTCGATTTTCCAATACTCTTTAACCCGTTTGGAAGTTTAATGCTGAGGAAACCAGTATTGTAAAATGCGGAATCTCCTATCTCGGTGAGTCCCTGCGGTAGCACAATCTCCATCAAAGCAGAACAATTACGAAAAGCGCTTTCTTCAATTGAGGTAACACTCTCAGGTAATGCAACATCCGCAAGTCTCTCACAACCGCACAGAAGTCCTTTTCGTATAGTTTTTATGCCTTTCGGAAGAGTAACACTTCGAAGATCTGTACAGTCCTCAAAAACATACTCACCAAAGCTGGTGTCTTTTGACGAAATATTGACGTTCCGCACGCTCTCACATTCGTCAAATGCGTGATTCCCGACACTTTCCACAGTGGCCGGAATATTTATACTTTCCAGACTGCTGCAATGGTAAAAAGCATACTGTCCAATGCTTTTCACTGATATCGGAATATTCAGACTACCTAACTTCTCGCAATCGGAAAATGCTCTCTCTTCTATAGTTGTCACACTGTCCGGTATAGTAATATTTTTCAGACTTTTACATCCGTAAAACGACGAATACCCAATAGTCGTCACACCTGACGGAATGTTCACACTGTTCAGGCTTTCACAACCATAAAATGCACTTCCCGTACTTTGCAGACTGTCGGGCAGACTGACACTTGTCAGGTTCTTACAATTACTAAAAGCTCCGATTATTCCAAGATTTGTAATTCCTTCCATTATCTGAACGGTCTTAATTCTGTCATCGTTCTGAAATTGATATGTATCAATTTTTCCCGTTCCTTCGATGATCAGTGTTCCATCTGCATACAATTTGTACGAAACTCTTTTACAGTCCTCACTGTCAGTGAAATGAGAGCCGCAATATCCACTTTCAACTACTTCCGAACTGTAAGTCACAGTATCTTCCGCCCCGTCAGAGAACACATCTGCGACGTTTTCCTCTGTATCAGAATCTTCTTCACTGATTTCGATTTCTTCGTCCCCGGACTGTTCTGCATCCTCAGTGATCTCTACCTCTTCGGCTTCCGACATATCTGTCGCTTCGGACTCTGCACTTTCCGCAAATGAATCCTCTGTATCTCCTGTAACATCTATACTTTCTCCAAGTGCATCCTCATTTTCAGATTCAAAAACATCTTCGGACTGAATCTGAATTTCATCTGATGCATACACGGCCTCCATAGGCGCTGTCACACCAGCTGTGATCATTGCCATTGTCATGAGCATTGCAATATTCTTTTTCTTCATGTAAATCCCCCGTTCCTTTTTTTCTATACGACCCATATAAGACATATAGATATGATTTTAGCATAAGTTCAAATGAGAACCAATTATCTCACAGCATATGATTTTGAATAGTTTTTTCAGAACTTTCGCGCATATTTCCCGGAATAAAACGAAACAACTCCCTATGATGCAAAAAGGCTCCTGCAAAATATATTGCAGAAGCCTTGCGCTGCTTATTCGTTTATTCAAATGTCGCCTTCGCTGTATCGATCGTATGATCTGCCTTATTTTCAATATCTGTGTCATTTCCCGAGAATATGCTTCCGGCAAAATCAATCACTTCATTACCCGGCAGATTATCAATGCAGACAGCCGTTCCGTTTCCGGTAAATGTATTATTCAAATAATTCGGCGAACTGCCATACGACATAGTGGTATCGAACTTCAGTCCAATTTTATTATCTGTGAAAGTACTGTCCGTCGCATTCACCCAGCCTCCGGTATGTGCATAAGCCGCTATATCCCAGCCTTCAAAACTACACTCTGAAGCACTTGCCAAACAATATGCATCCAGTCCGGTTCCGGAACTTCCTTCAAAACGGATTCCTGATATATCGGCATAATTTCCGTTGAGTCCTTTCATACTGACTGTTCCGGTAAAGGTAGTTATCGCATCTCCGCTGCTGCTTCCATGAATTCCCCAGGTGTGATCACCGAAAGTGATATCTCCGTCATATGTCACCGCTGGAAGGTACAGATATACCGGTGTGTCAGAAGATACCTCTTCATTAATAGAATCCAGAAGTTCCTGAAGTTCTTCCGTGGTTTCCATCGGCGTATCCTCCGCACGATAAGTTACTGCAGGCAGTTTTTCAATCGTAAGACGCGTGCTTAAGGAAATTGTATCACCGTTTTTCATTTTTAACATCCATGCAATGTCATTTGTACCACTGTCAGATGTAAAATAAATATCTGAGGTGTACGCTGCATTAGGAAAGCTTTCATTATACATCGGCTCTATATATTCCATTTTCCGTGATCCGTCTGTCGGCTTTGTATCGACTTTACAGGATTCCACTTCTTTTGAAAACTCTTCCCATGCCAGTTTTCCCGTGTCCTGATCCAGAACATACAGCTGACACGGAAGCACACTGTCCATGCCTTCAGACAAAGTATCTGTACGTTCTCCCTGAGCATGCCCGGTCACGCCGTCTCCCTCTGAAAAAGTCAGCAGAACTTTATACGTTTTATCCTTGTCCACATAGTCAATCTTTGCACCACCTTCATATACTTTCGGTCTGTGGTACATGGAAATTGCCATCCCGATGATTGCTATGAGGATTGCTATTCCAAGAACTGTCAAAGCTGTCCTCTTCCATCGTCTTGGTGTTTTTATTTCCTGCTTCTCTGTCTGCACCGCAGTACAGTGCGGACAGAATGACGCATCATCCGGAAGTGTATGTCCGCATTGTACACATTTTTTACCCATCATTTCCCCCTTATCTTTTATAATGCCTCCATTAAATGAAGGATATTTCTGTATCTTTTTTCCGGATTCACCATCGTACACCGCTGAACGATTCTGCCCATCCTGCCAGCGGCAAGCTTTCTTGATGGATGCTCTCCGGTCAGCATAATATTCAGTAAGACACCGAGAGCATAAATATCCGCACGTCCGTCTGACTGGGAAAGCCCATACTGCTCCGGTGCTGCAAATCCGGTCGTCCCCAGAATCTGCGTATCTTCCTGATTTGCGTTTTTGTATATTCTGGATGCGTCAAAATCAATCAGCACAGCTTCTTTGCCACGTATCATAACATTATCCGGTTTTACATCCCGATGCACCACGCCCATAGAATGAAGCACCCATAATGCTGAACACAACTGACGGCATATCTTTTTTGCCTGCGCAGTTGACACAAGTCCTCCCTGCAAAATTTCACTGAGCGTATCACCCTGCACATACTCTTCCAGAAGCACTGTCCTGCCATCTTTTTCCCCGACTTCCATGATCTTTGGCAGATTCGGACACGAAACGGAAAGAAGCTTCCGGTATACTTCGCTGCTTCCGTAAAAATACCTGAAAATATAACGAGTGCCGCTGTCTCTGTGTCGTATAAGTGAGACTTCGCCCCGTTCGCTTTTTTTGATCAGCGTGAGCGTATCATATTCGCTACGAACCGCCTCAAAAAGACTGTCATAAATATCCATATTCTCATTCCTATCACTATGCGGCCTGCATATTGTTTTTCAGAACCATTTATAGTATATTCTTATTTGAATGCACTATTTAGAATATTATAACTTATTAACATTTATTCAGCAAGTATATATACTACAACCTATTTTGACATGTATTTTTCAAAATACAGAAATGTATTAAAATAATTATTGTAAAGGCGGGAAATATGGAGAAAAAAAACACAGATGGTTTACAACAAGAACTTATGGATTCACCGGACTTAGAGCAGTTCCTGTCACAAAATCAGGAACAATTTGTAAATAAAAGTGTATCTGAATTATTAAATCATCTGTTTGAAAAAAAGTATATTTCCAAAGCCACTCTCGCCAAACAATCCGGTATGAGTGAGATTTACCTGCACCAGATTTTTGCAGGCCGCCGAAATCCTTCCAGAAACCGTCTTCTGTGTCTGTGTTATGGGCTGGGGGCAAGTGTTGAGGAAACACAGGAACTGTTAAAGCTCTGTGGAATGGCTCAGCTTTATCCAAAATTAAAGCGTGATGCTATCATATATTATGGATTATTACATGGACTTAGTCTCTTCGAAATTAACGACAAACTTTTTGATAAAAACGAAGAAACACTGTTTTGAATACCTATCGAGATATAAGTTGTCAACTATTTTATTGACTAATTTTCTCATTTGTGATCGAATGTAACAAAGCGGACAAGTCCGCTTCAAACTCCCTGAATCCCTCAATCTTTGAGGGACTTGTTACGCTTTGCGCGCCAGATGCAGTCTGCTTCAGCAGACATGTTCCTCATGCATCTGGTCGCATCCTCGCGGAGCGTTTTTATGTAATAGGAACATTACGGAGTAATTTCCTATTACATAAAAAATAAAAGCCATGGTTTTTGCCATAGCTTTTACATTTTCTGTCCTATTCTCATTTCGATAGCCAGGAATATTTTTCCGGAAGCTTTTGTCTGAAAACAACCCCATACTCAAAGTCATCATATTTTATACCGTAATACTTATCTGCATCACGTCTGTTTGCAAAGTAAGAATCATAAACCACTCCGTTTATTTCTGTCCATGTATGAAAACTCTGCTGTTTCGTTCCCCTGGAACAGATGTAGACCTCTTTATAACCTATTACCTTTGCCATATAGGCCATCGCACATGCATACGGAATACAATTTCCTCTTCTTCGCATAAAAAGTTGATTTGCATTGAACGCATACCAGAATTTTCCACCGGAACTGAGCCTTCCCTGAGTGGCAAATCCATTCGACTGCATCCATACAAAACATCTCTGTAGTTTTTCTGAATCCGTCATGTCACTGGTTGTAATCCGGGCTACAACTTTTCGTGCATTCTGATATGCCCGCAGCTCTGCTGTCTGTTTTTTATTGAGCTTTCTTCCGTCAGGAGCCATATATCGGGAACCTTTTCTGCGTCCCAGAACATGCCCGTTTCTTTCTATAAAATACGTGACACCATGAGAAGTTATATCCTGTGTCTTCATAACACCTTTCGGCCCGAAATAATAATAATTATTTTCTATTTTTTTGCAACCTTTAAGATACTGTCCTTTTTTATAGTACTTTTTCTGACCATTCTGTACCGTAACCCAGCCGGATATTTTCGCTTTTGCAGTTCTATTTGTTGCCACAGCAGCACTTGCACTTTCTGTCGTGACCGGAACAGCAATCAGCAGTGCACACATCAACACAATAAATATTTTTTTACATCTTTTCATTTTTATATCTTATCCCCTCAATTTATATCTCAGGCAATCTTCACACGCATCACCGGAGACAATGGGTAAACCCCATATCTTACTCCGTAATTTCGGCTGTAGCTTTTGGCTTCTGCAAAAAGCGGGTCATAAACACGGCCGTTAATTTCCGCCCATCCATGAGAGTTTTCATCATTTCTGTAACCATCTGTACATACATATACATTTTTGTATCCAAGTGCTTTTGCAAGATATGCAAATGCAGAGGCATCTGCAATACAATCACCACACCCACGTTCAAAATGATCATTCGCATTCACGGCATACCATGCTTTTCCACCTTGACTGAATCGTCTCCATGTACGATAGTATCTCTTCATCACCCAATGAAAACAAGTTTCAAGTTTTTGACTTTTTGACATGCTTTTTCTTGTATTCTGTGCTACAACTTTTCGTGCATTCTGGTATGCCCGAAATTCCACAGCCTTCGTACTATTCATACGTTTTCCCATGGCTGTATAATATTTGCCACCTTTTTTCCATCCTGATACATGTCCATTTGATTCGATATAATACTTGATTTTATTAATCGTAATGTCTCTTTTTATCATGTTTCCATATTTGCTGAACATATAAACATATTTTCCGATTTTCTGCTGCCCGGTCACATATTGACCATCACGATAATATTTCTTTTTTCCATTTTTCTGTGTATACCAGCCTGTTCTGACAACTGCTTCTGCACTTTTTCGCGATGACGATGCAGCGGTTCGTGACGCAAAAGCAGTTTCCGGTATCATCAGTGTTGTAACCAACATTACACACAGGCAAACAGTTAAAAAACGTTTCATTTCTCTCATTTTTCCATCCCTGAGTTAATATCATATTCCTGAAGTCTTAACTTCTATTTCATATTTCCTTTTCGCGCAATCTTACGCTTACTTTCATTACGTACTTCATCCCGAAGTGCTGTAAGATATTTTGAAAATTCAACTTTGTCATTTCCATACGTCATCTGCAGGTCATATTCCAGTGGAATCCATGTATCAATATCAGACTCATTGTGCTGGATTAAAGCCTCCAGATTATCAAGCGCTTTATAAATACGAGCTTCCAACGTCTGTCTCTCTTCCATTTCACTGTATAATGCCTGCATTTCCTCCCGAAATGGGGATGGAAACTTTGCAACCCATTCTGTCAGAAGATGTGCTTCTTTTTCTTCGTCTTTCTCCGTTTTTTCGAAAGTCGGCACATCCCCGGTAAAGGCTTCACCAAGATCATGAATCAGGCACATTTTCAGAAGCTTCTCAAGATCTGCCTCCGGAAATTCATCACTCACCCAGTATGCCATCAATGTCAGTCGCCATGAATGTTCCGCAACACTCTCACGCCTTCCTCCTGAAGTATAACAGTGCCTTGGCACGTCTTTCAGATGTTCGGCGGTTGTCAGCACTTCAAGTAGTTTTTTTACTTCCATATTACGCCTCATTTAATGCCTGTGCCGCTGCACCAAGTCTGTTATAAACTGTTACTGCATCATTTATATGTGGAATTCCGGTTCCTGATGCTCCACCGGTAACCAGAATATATTCTGTACCGTCGATTTCTGCAAAGCTCGCAAGACAATGTCCTGCTTCTCCGGTATAACCGGTCTTTCCTCCCATGATCTTTCCATCTGTAACTGCCGTATCAGACAGATTCTTAAACATGGTACTGTAGAAAGTAATTCCATCCGGATGAATATTGGTTCCCGGTGTAGAATGATACGGACTCTCTATAATCTCACGGAATGTATCATCTTTCAGAGCATATTTCAAAAGCACTGCAATATCCCTTGCGGTACTGTAATGATTTGCATCATGCAGTCCCGTCGTATCACAGAAGTTCGTACCGGTCATCCCAAGTTTTGCCGCTTTTTCGTTCATCAATGTCACAAAATCCGCTTCAGAACCGGCAATCGTGTCCGCAAGTGCAATGCAGCATTCTGCTCCGGAAGGAAGCATCACACCATAAAGCAGATCGATTGCACGGACAGTTTCGCCTGGCTGAAATCCGGCCTGTGTCGCATCCTGCTCATACAGACCTTCAAACATCTCATTGGTCAGTGTGATCTCCTGGTCCAGATCTTTGAGATTTTCAATTGCAACGATCGTCGTCATAATCTTTGTCATAGATGCCGGATACATCTTTTCTTCTCCGTTGATCTCACCGATCACCCTGCCGCCACGTACCTGCATCAGTACTGCATACGGACTGTTGATACCACTGATATCCAGCTCTTTCACAACAGGTTTACGCATCTGCTCGATCCAGCCAAACAGCTGCGTTCCCATACCATAATTCCATCCGACAACCAGTACAAGTACGAGCACCACGATCAGCTCTACTGCAATACAGAAAACCATTCTTCCTCTATTTTGTTTTTTGCGTCTTCTCGACTTCGCCTTCACAGACCTCCGTCCGCTCCCAGTGCCGGAAGTCCGCTTTCGTTTCCTATCCTCCATGGCACCCTTTCTTTATTCTTCAAAACTCCATTAAAATTTATTCTCTTAACATTCTACCATATTATCACAAATTTCTGTAAAAAAAACATCTATTTCTTTAGATAAAATGATAATTTTAAACATAAGATTTTTGCGTGGCCGATAAGGGGGAGTCCGAGGGGGAACAGCGGCCTTCGCAACTGTGAGCGGTTCCCCCTCGGGTATTGCAACTTGAGCGGTTCCCCCTCGGGTACTACTTCGGTAACATAAAAAAAGACACCCTCAAAAGGGTGCCTTCATTTACATTTATTTAGGCTAACTTAGCCGGATTAACCTTTACTCCAGGTCCCATAGTAGGAGTCAGAACAACACTTCTTAAGTACTGTCCTTTCAGAGTGCTCGGTCTTGCTTTAACGATAGCCTCAATCAGCGTCTGGAAGTTGTCGCTTAACTGTTCCTCAGTAAAGGAAGCTTTACCGATTGGAACATGAATGATATTGGTTTTATCAAGACGGTATTCAATCTTACCTGCTTTGATATCGTTAACCGCTTTTGTAACGTCCATAGTTACAGTACCAGCTTTCGGGTTTGGCATGAGACCTTTTGGTCCAAGTACACGACCAAGACGTCCAACAACACCCATCATATCCGGTGTAGCAACAACAACGTCGAAATCAAGCCATCCTTCATTCTGGATTCTCGGAATGAGGTCTTCAGCTCCTACATAATCAGCGCCAGCTGCTTTTGCTTCTTCTGCTTTTGCATCTTTTGCAAATACAAGAACGCGAACCTTTTTACCAGTTCCATGAGGCAGAACTACTGCACCACGGATCTGCTGATCTGCGTGACGTCCATCGCAGCCTGTACGGATATGAACTTCGATAGTTTCGTCAAATTTAGCAACTGCGGATTTCTTTACAAGGCTGATAGCCTCAGCGGTATCATATAATGTTGCGCGGTCTACTGCTTTTGCAGCTTCCACGTATTTCTTTCCTCGTTTCATTTCTATAACCTCCTGTGGTAATTGCGGGAACTTCCCTCCCACTTCATTTGATTTTTTCTCAGTCTACGACTTCGATTCCCATGCTTCTTGCAGTACCAGCAATCATGCTCATAGCTGCTTCAAGGGATGCTGCATTCAGGTCTTTCATTTTCAGTTCAGCGATTTCCTGAACCTGAGCTTTTGTTACTTTTGCAACCTTTGTTTTGTTCGGTACGCCGGAACCTGATTTGATGTTAGCTGCCTTCTTAAGAAGAACTGCTGCCGGCGGAGTTTTGGTTATGAAGCTGAAACTTCTGTCTGCATAAACAGTGATAACTACAGGAATGATAAGATCTCCCTGATCTGCTGTTCTTGCATTAAACTCTTTTGTGAACTGTACAATGTTTACACCGTGCTGTCCAAGAGCCGGACCAACCGGTGGTGCTGGAGTTGCTTTACCAGCAGGAATCTGTAATTTAATATAGCCTGTTACTTTTTTTGCCATTTTTCGGCACCTCCTATGTGGTATTGGCGGGGGTTCTTCCCTCCCACTTGAATGTGTTACGCCTTCTTAATTTCTGCGAAACTTATTTCTACCGGCGTTTCGCGGCCAAACAATTCAACATTGATAGTAACCGTCTGCTTCTGAGTATTGATTGCAGTAATAACGCCTGCCGTGTCTTTCCAAGCTCCGCCTGTAACGACAACCATGTCGCCTTCTGCAAAATCCACCTGAATATTCTCAGCTTTGATTCCCAGAGGAAGCATTTCTTCTTCGGTCAGCGGTACCGGTTTGGATCCCGGTCCTACGAATCCGGTTACGCCTCTGGTGTTGCGGACAACATACCAGGTATCATCGTTCATGACCATGTTGAGAAGCACATAGCCCGGAAACATCTTTTTCTGGACCTGCTTGGCAGCTCCGTTTCGCATCTCCACTACTTCCTGCAACGGAACACGAACTTCCAGAATCTGGTCTTCCAGGTGTCTGTTTTCGATTGTTTTTTCAATGTTGGCTTTTACTTTGTTTTCATACCCTGAATAAGTATGAACAACATACCATTTTGCTTCTGACATACAATCACCGTTATCCTTACTTCACTAAAAGATTTATTCCTTCCAGAATAGCTGAGTCAAATACACTGATAATCACAGCAAGTACAACCGTAATGATCGTAACTGCAATGGTCTGCTTAACAAGTGTAGCATTGTCAACCCAGACAATCTTTTTGAATTCCGATTGAAGTCCCTGAAACCAATTTTTCTTCTGACCTTTGCCAGCAGATTTTTCTTTCTCTTGCATAGTCTAACCTCACATTTCGTGATTACTTCGTTTCCTTGTGCAGAGTATGGGTACGGCAGAACTTACAATATTTCTTTGTTTCAAGACGCTCAGGATGATTTTTCTTCTCCTTGGTCATATTGTAGTTACGCTGCTTGCACTCCGTACATGCTAATGTAATCTTAACGCGCACAACTTCCACCTCCAGTGTTTTCATTTGCGTGGGTCTTTTCTGCTTTTCGGGCATAAAAAAAAGACCTAACTTCCATGTCGCTTGTCTAGTTTAGCACATACCACATATATAAGTCAAGCATTTTCCCTTAGAAATTCACGTCTTTCTTGCAAAAACAGCTCATTAAATATATATTTTTATATTATTACCTTATAATAAGGAAGTTTCTGTTCTTTGTACTGTACCATATTCAGTTATTGAAACCGCACACAGAAACTTATTTATATAACTTTTCTCTTGTAAATACACATTTCCTAGTGTATGATAAGGAAGATATGGAACCCTCACTCTGCTGAGGGTTCTATAGATTACAAAAAGATTAAAAGAATATAGGAGCGGATTTTATGTTTAAACGATTCAGGGATGACATGAAGAAGTACTGGAAATATGCCGTCTATTCTTCTAAAGCCCAGTTGAAATCCGAAATTGCCAATTCCTATCTGAACTGGCTGTGGTGGATACTTGATCCTCTTTGCTTCATGCTGATCTATGTATTCATGTTCGGATACGTATTCAAATCTAAACAACAGTATTTTGCGATTTTTGTCTTTATCGGTATTACTCTCTGGGACTTTTTCAACAAATCTCTTATTCAGAGTGTTAAGTTGATCAAAGCCAATAAACCTATTGTATCAAAGGTCTATATTCCAAAGTTTATTCTTATCCTTGTCAAAATGGGTGTAAATGGTTTTAAAATGTTCATTTCTCTGTTGATCATTGTTGCCATGCTCGCTGTATGGCGTGTACCGATAACCTACAATGTGATTTACATCATTCCGATTTTAATGACATTGATCGTTTTAGTTTTTGGGTTCAGCTGTTTTCTTTTACATTATGGTGTATTTGTAGAAGATCTTTCCAATGTACTGAATATTGCACTGCGTTTCCTGTTTTATCTGACCGGTATTTTCTGGAATATCATGGATCGTCTTCCGGCACCATACAACAGTTATATCGGTCGGTGCAATCCGATTGCATTCTTGCTGACATCAGCACGTGACTGTGTAATTTATGGCAGTACTCCGCACCGCAAGCTTTTGCTTCTGTGGTTTGTTATCGGGCTTATCATCAGTGCTCTGGGTGTCCGTAAAATCTACAAGAACGAAAACAGTTATGTAAAGGTGATTTAATATGGAAGAAAAACATGCAATTGAAGTTACTGATCTGGTTATCAGCTATCAGAATCTTAAGAAAACTTCTATCAAAAAAAATCTGCTGCATTTCAACCGTCAGAAAGCGGATCGATTTGTTGCAGTAAAAGGAATTTCCTTTTATGTTCGCGAGGGTGAGATTCTCGGAATCATCGGAAAGAACGGTTGCGGTAAATCCACTACCCTGAACGCTCTTGCCGGAATCTTTTCTCCTGACAGTGGTACGATCGACCTTCATGGACACAGTATTTCTCTTCTGTCTATCGGCGTCGGTTTCCAGCGCGAAATGACCGGACGTGAAAACATCACTCTTTCCGGTATGCTGCTTGGCTTCTCCGAAGAACAGGTAAAAGAAAAAGAAGCAGAAATCATTGAATTTGCAGAACTCGGTGATTTCATCGATATGCCGGTCCGTACTTATTCCAGTGGTATGTATTCTAAACTGGCCTTCTCCATCACCGCTATTCTTGAGACAGATATTATGCTGATCGATGAAGTCTTAAGTGTCGGTGACCAGAAATTCAAGAAAAAAAGTTACGAAAAAATGAAAAGTCTGATTTCCAACAAAGACCGTACTGTTATTATCGTGTCACACAGCCTGGATACACTCGAAGAGCTCTGCGACACTGTTATGTGGATGCATGACGGTCAGATTCGGAGAATCGGTGAACCGAAACCTGTTTTGGAAGAGTACGTTGACTTCATGGAAAAGAACTGATTTTTCAGATTCATTTATTGTATGCAGAGGCCCCGCATCAACATGGTGCAGGGCTCTTTTTATACCCCAAAATATCTCTCCCGTCCGGCCAGACGCATCTGTTTTCCGGCATATTCTTATTTTTTCTCGAAGCTTTTCCCATTTTTGTCACTTTTTCCTGTTTTTCTCGTACTTTTTTCTTTTATTTAATACAGACTTAACAATCGTTATTTTTTTTTATCAACAAATCACACTTTTTTGCTCAAAAAGGTAGAAATGCTTTTGTTAAAAATGTATAATAGCTTTATAAGCAATATAAAAGGAAAGTGAGGGTTCACTATGAAACAAAACAACATGTTAGCGATGATTCTGGCCGGCGGACGTGGCAGCCGTCTTCATGAACTGACCAACAGAGTTGCCAAACCTGCCGTTTCATATGGCGGAAAATACCGCATCGTTGATTTCCCATTGAGTAACTGCGCTAACAGCGGTGTGGACATTGTCGGTGTACTTACTCAGTACGAATCCGTTCTTTTGAACAGTTACGTAGCAGCTGGCGGACGTTGGGGACTTGACGCAAGAGAAAGCGGAGTTTTCGTTCTTCCACCACGTGAAAAAGCAGATGCCGATCTGGATGTGTACAGAGGTACTGCTGATGCGATCTCCCAGAATATCGATTTTATCGACAAATATTCACCGGAATATCTGTTAGTTCTCTCCGGTGACCATATTTATAAAATGGATTATGATAAAATGCTGGATTACCACAAAGAAATGAATGCAGATGCTACCATTGCAGTCATTGAAGTACCGATGAAGGAAGCCAGCCGCTTCGGTATCATGAATACGGACGGGGCCGGACGCATCGTTGAATTCGAAGAAAAACCTGAACATCCAAAGAGCAACCTTGCTTCTATGGGTATTTATATCTTTAACTGGAAGCTTCTCCGTAAGATGCTCCTTGCAGATATGAAAGATCCTGATTCTCACCACGATTTCGGTAAGGATATCATTCCACAGCTTCTGAATGACAACAAGACACTTGCTGCCTACAAATTCAAAGGCTACTGGAAAGATGTCGGAACCATCGATTCTCTCTGGGAAGCAAACATGGATCTGCTTGATTCAAGAAACGAACTGAATCTGAATGATGCCTCATGGAGGATCTACACAGAAGACACGCCTACTCTTCCGCAGTACATAGGACCAAACGCAAAAATCGACAAAGCATTCATCACTCAGGGCTGCGTCGTAAAAGGTGAAGTAAAGCACTCTGTACTGTTCACCGGATGTAAGGTCGGCGAAGGTGCAAAGATCATTGACAGTGTACTTATGCCGGGTGTAGAAGTGGCTGCAGGTGCCGTTGTACAGCGTGCTCTTGTTGCCGATAACATTAAGATCGGTCCGGAAGCTGTTGTCGGAAGTGCAGACAGCGAAAGCATCGAACTCGTGTCCAAACGTGTAAAGGGGGTAGAATAATATGGAAAGAGCATTTGGAATTGTCACATCTTCCGGAACCCATATCAAAGTAGAAGGACTTCAGCAGTATCGTCCGATCGGTGCTTTTTCCTTCCTTGGAAGATATCGTGTCATTGACTTTCCTATTTCAAATATGAGCAACAGCGGTATTGACCGTATTCAGGTATACGTAAGGCGCAAACCACGTTCACTGGTAGAGCATCTGGGTACCGGACGCCATTACAACATCAACTCCAAACGTGGTAAACTCCAGCTTATGTTCTCTCAGAACAGTTCTGAGAACAATGTATATAATACCGATATTTCCGCTTTCGCAGAAAACATTGAGTTCATCGAACGTATGCGTGAACCATATGTAATTATTGCTCCATCCTATATGGTATATGCAGCAAACTACAGTGAACTTCTTCAGGCACATATTGATTCCGATGCTGATATCACTCTTCTGTATCATTCCGTTGATAACGCAAGAGAAGCTTTCCTTAATTGCGATATTCTGAATCTAAACAAACAGAAAGGTGTCGAATCCATCGAAAAGAACCGTGGAAGTGCCCAGAAACGTAACATCTTTATGGATACTTACATCATGAAGAAAGAACTCTTCATCGAACTGATCAAGAAGGGCAAAAAAATTTCATCCATGTACACCCTTCCACAGATCGTAGCCGCTTCTCTTGGTGAGCTGGATGTTCGTGGCGTTGCACACAGAGGCTATTTTGCATCCATTACTGACTTTAACAGTTACTACAATGCAAATATCTCTCTGATTGATATCAAGACTGCTGAAGGACTCTTCAATCCGGACTGGCCGATTTATACCAAAACCAACGACTCCTGCCCGACACAGTATCTGGAGGGTGCAGATGTCAAAAATTCTGTTATTTCCAACGGCTGCGTGATCGAGGGAACGGTAGAGAACTCTGTTATCGGCCGTGGCTGCCAGATCAAACCTGGTGCTGTCGTTAAAAACAGTGTTGTATTATCTCATACTGTCGTTGGCGAGAATGCTCATATTGAAAATCAAGTAA
Organism: uncultured Ruminococcus sp.; assembly: GCA_900066355.1. Classification (GTDB taxonomy): domain Bacteria; phylum Bacillota; class Clostridia; order Lachnospirales; family Lachnospiraceae; genus Blautia_A. The sequence continues at coordinate 124,894 of FMEL01000004.1, read as the reverse complement.
TGGACAAATGGGCCAAAGTCGTTCACGGCAATGAGATCATTGCAGAGGAAGGACATCCGGGATATATCCGCAGAGACGACATTCTCTAATGACCGAATAAATATTCTTTAACCTTTAAGAGGGCTGCCACAGATTATGTGGCAGCCCCCTCTTTATATCTTCCTGTTATATACTACACCTGAGTTTCTTTTTTCTCTTCTTTCATCATTGAAATATATTCATATTTCGGAAGCAGCGATGTTCCTTTGTACTCTTTACGATACTGTGTAAAAATGCGCTCCATAATATCTTTAATTTCACTTTCTTCTGCTTCAAAAAGAATAATCAGATACTGCATGGAACTGTAACGGGTGCATACATCCACACTCCGGATCTTTTTACAGATTACATGTTCCATACATTCCAATGCCTCTTCGATGCTTTCAATATGCGGTGCAGAATCCGGCTGAGTTTCCATTGTTACCATTACAAGATGGTATTTGTATTTATGCCGTGCACTCAGATGATTCATATATTCGAATACTCGGGCAAAGCCACGATAATCGAGATTGAATACACCGGAATATTTTCCACTGTCATGCAATGCTTTCGCAATCATTTTCAGGTCTTTTCCGATTCCGGCATTGCCAGACTCTTCATTTTCCATCTGCTGATAGAAGAAATAACTTCCCTTTCCATTCTGCTTCACATAATACAGCGCCTTATCCGCTTTTGAATAACATTCCTCAAACGGATCGCCTTTGTTTACTTCACAGATTCCGACTGAAATATCTGCAAAACGAATCTCCATATCTTCCTCTTTGCACTGCTCGAATTTCTTCTGGATCTTTGTCACAATATCTATGATCTCTTCCTTCGAAACCTCCGACACAAACATCAGAAACTCGTCACCACCCAATCGGCAGACTACGGAATGCTGCGCATGCTCCATAAGCAGTGAACCGAGAAGTTTCAGTGCCCGGTCACCTGCCTTATGTCCGTAAATATCATTGATCTTTTTGAGATTATCCATATCCAGAAATACCAGATATCCATTATCCTGCTGCATAAACTGCGCCGCAAGTTTTTCACCGCGGTTTCTCATCGGCAGTCCGGTCAGGAAATCGAATCCCTCGCTTTCTTCCTGTCTTTTCATCGTACTCATAACACTGGAGATAAATCTCTCAAACTCAAATTCTGTATCCGAATCACCGTCTTCATCGATTGCCACACGATTTTCATCCAGCAGTTTCAAAAATACATCCGCAATATCCGGATCAAACTGCTTTCCGCGGCTCTGTAATATTTCATTATAAATTATTTCATCTGCCAGCGGATTCCTGTAGATTTTCCTTGATTTCATTGCATCGTAGCTGTCTGCTATCGCAATGATTCTGGCATACAGCGGGATTTCTTCTCCTTTAAGACCATCCGGGTATCCCTTTCCGTCATATCTTTCATGATGGCTTCTTGCCACTTCCTTCACATGATCGATCAGAGTGATATTTTTCAGTATTTCCGCACCGATGATCGTATGTTCTTTAATGACCGCATATTCCTCTTCTGTAAGGCGTGTCGGTTTGTTCAAAATTGAATCCGGAATACCAATTCTTCCGATATCATATAAATGTGCTGCATTTCTGAGATTTCTGATTTCTTTTTTGTCCCATCCCAGTTCTTCGGCAATCAGCACCGCATATTCTGCCACACGATGAGAATGTCCTCTGGTGTATTCGTCTTTTGCCTCGATCGTCGTGGACAGCGTCTGCATCATCTGAAGCGAAATTGCTTCCATCTGGTTCCTGCGCTCATCCATTTCTATCTTCTGCCGGCTGCTCTCCATTGCCTGAATATCATGTATTGTTTTTATCAGATTCAGAACCAGCAGTATAGTCATTCCGATGCCGATAAATATTCCGGATATCGAAACCACAAAATAAGTTGAAAGTGATTCAATCAATACACAGAGCATGGCAAATACAAGCCCTGTCAGTGTATACCCACTTCCCTTAAAACAGCCTTTTTTGTGATCCTCAAATATCGTCACAAACACGATCACAACTGTAAGCGCAAGAATTCCATGTGCTATCGGCAGTGTTTCAATATAATCTGCAATGCCTGATATATGCAGAACTGAGCAGACCAGAAGATCAAAAAGCGAAATATTTTCTACAATATTAAATATTTTCCTGTGTCTTCCATGCTGCAATGTATCTATATAATAAGAAATCGGCACAGGACACAACAAAATCATTACAAAGCACATCGTCGCCAATGCCGACGCATTCGGAAGCAGGAGCTGACGCAGTTTTGACTCACCAAGCATCCAGACAGCCGCCATGATCACACACCAGCCCAGATATTCCATATCAAATTTTGTCTGATATGCAATTCCAAGCGCAATGCTGAATGCAATTGTAATAATACCTGCAAACAACAGGAAAAAACCTATGATTGTTTCCAGTCCGTATGTATGGAACAGATATTCCCAGATTTGTGCTTTGTCACCGCAGTAGACTTCATTTACCACGCCGGAATATTTGTCTGTATTTGTCCTCAGTTCAATACGAACTTCCTTGCCTGCATCTGCTGCAGATGTCGGACAGAACACATAACTGCTTGCCGAGTTCTTGCCGACAAGCCGAGTATGCGAAGTATCATACCCCGCACGCAGTTCTCCTCCCACATAAAAAACAATCGACTGGAGCGATGAACGGATCACCAGCGTACTCTCTGTATAATCATCCGGAAGCTGCGTTACGATCGTCATGGTTTCTCTGGCAGGCACTTTATATTTTCCCGGAACCTGAATTGCCTCGCTGCTGCCGTCAGACTTTTGCCATACAAAATCACCCTGATAAAGAATCTGACTTTTGGAAATCCTCTCACTGTATTTACCCGGTCCGAAAAATTGCAGTATTACGACAATAAATGCACATAATATCATCAGACCATAAAACAGGAACCGCTTTTTTCGATTACCTGCATAACTTTCTTTTGTCAAAATCATTCTCCTTGATCGTATAAAATATAAGATTTTTATCACTGTATACATTCGCTTATTCTATCTATTTTACAATATTTTGCATTATATCTCAATCATACAGAACAAAAATACCGCCAAATGAAAGAAGCGTTTTTCATTTGGCGGTTATATTACATAAGCAGATTCTATTATAAAAGAACTGTAATCGTCAGTCCGTTTCCTGTTTTGTTTTCTGCGCTAATCTTGCCTTTGTGTGCCTGCACGATTGCCTGTGCTACAGACAAACCGATACCGGAACCTCCTGTACCGGATTTGCCGCCAGAAGCTCTTTTGCTGCAAACGGCTTGCTCAGATAGTCATCCGCGCCGCTGTCCAGTCCGAGCACGCGGTCATCCACCTCAGACCTGGCTGTGAGGATCAGCACAGGAACATCATTTCCCTGCGCACGGATATTTTTCAGTACCGTAATGCCATCCATCTTTGGCATCATAATATCCAGAATTGCACCATCATAATTATCCGCTAAGTACACTATAAAGGTGGAACTTTAATTTTACTTTAAAGTAGTTGTGAAGATTCTGTATATTTCATTTTTGTTATGATTTCTGTTTTTATCTGTAGTAACGTCCTCCGGTAAGGGCTACTACAATACATTCTGCTCCCTCTATAATCAGGAATGCACCTACCAGAACACCCATCGATAAAATCGTGATCATCGGACGGAAGATCAGAAGAATTCCGACGATCAGTCCCAGAATGTTCAAAATCAGTGAAATTGTATAATAAGTCATTCCGAAGTGCATCTTCATATACTGGAGATGGGAAAGTCTGGAAATGCAGTGTGCAATGATCCAGATTGGAAGAATCATTGCGATTGCCCATGTGCCTGCTCCCGGATGTGCGATCAGCATAAATCCTGCCATAATTCCAAGGATTCCGGTCACCAGAGAAACGACCGGTCCGAAACCTGTAAATCGTTCCATCTTCACATACAGGACAATGTCTCCGATTCCACTTATAACGGCTATCACTCCACACAGGATTACGATCCATGTGAAAACACCAACTGGCTGACGCATGATCACAATGCCGAGAATGATCAGAATCAACCCCATAATCAGTTCAAACCATCCGATATCAGACTGTCTTTTCATTGTCATCCGCCTCCTTTGCCTCAATTGCTGTTTCAGGTTTTGCTTCTGCCTGTACCTTATTGCCGCTCAGGATTGCCATAAACTCGTCACCGGTGATTGTTTCTTTTTCATAAAGATAGTTTGCAAGATCATCCAGTTTCTGACGGTTATCCAGAAGGATTTTCTTTGCTTTTTCATGCTCTCTCTTAACGAGTTCCACAACCTGGCGGTCAATTTCTTTCTGTGTATCCGCTGAGCATGCAAGGGATGCGTCTCCTCCGAGATACTGGTTTGTCACTGTTTCCATTGCAACCATATCAAAATCATCGCTCATGCCATAACGGGTGATCATGGAACGTGCAATCTTGGTTGCCTGTTCGATATCGTTGGAAGCACCTGTTGTCACTTCACCAAAAACAACTTCTTCTGCGGCACGTCCACCGGTGAAAGTCGCAATTTTGTTTTCCAGTTCTTTCTTCGTGAGAAGATATTTATCGCCCTGCTCTACCTGCATGGTGTAGCCAAGTGCACCGGAAGTTCTCGGGATTATCGTGATCTTCTGAACCGGTGCAGAATGTGTCTGCATGGCTGCCACAAGAGCATGTCCGATCTCATGGTATGAAACAACTTTTTTCTCCTGTGCAGAAAGTATTGCATTTTTCTTCTGATAACCTGCAATAACGACTTCTATGCTCTCCTCAAGATCTGCCTCCGTCACCACTTCACGGTTGTCGCGTACCGCACGAAGCGCGGCCTCATTCACGATATTTGCAAGTTCCGCACCAGACGCACCGGATGCCATTCTTGCAATCGTATGGAAATCTACATCATCAGAAAGCTGTACTTTCTTTGCATGTACCTTAAGAATTGCTTCACGGCCTTCAAGATCCGGCAATTCTACAGGTACACGGCGGTCGAAACGTCCCGGACGGGTCAGTGCCGGATCAAGAGATTCCGGACGGTTGGTTGCCGCCAGAATGATAACGCCGTTGTTGCCTTCGAAACCATCCATCTCAGTAAGGAGCTGGTTCAGAGTCTGTTCGCGCTCATCGTTTCCGCCTGCCATCTGACCGTCACGTTTCTTACCGATGGCATCGATCTCATCAATAAATACAATGCATGGAGCTTTTTCTTTTGCCTGTTTAAAGAGGTCACGCACTTTTGACGCACCCATACCAACAAACATTTCCACGAATTCAGAACCGGACATGGAGAAAAATGGTACGTTGGATTCACCCGCTACTGCTTTTGCCAGCATGGTCTTACCTGTTCCAGGAGGGCCTACAAGCAAAACTCCCTTCGGCATTGAAGCACCGACTTTTGTATACTTCTCCGGATTATGCAGATAGTCAACGATCTCCTGCAGGTTTTCTTTTGCTTCTTCTTCACCTGCCACATCACTGAAACGGATGCCCTCCGTGGAAGGCACATAAACTTTGGCATTGCTTTTTCCCATACCGAATGCCATCGAGTTTTTGCCGCCCATCTGATTCATCATCTTGCGGCTCATATACTGGCCGAGCGCAATAAAGATCACAAGCGGAAGGACACCTGTCAGCAGAAAGCTTGCTGCCGGTGACATCTGTTGATCGATTTCTTTGGAGAATTTTGCTCCTGCTTTGTAAAGACGCTCTGTCAGAGTCGGATCATCCATCACACCTGTTTTATAGATTGTCTTCACATCATCTTTGTCAGTAAAAAGGATCTGATTGTCCTCAATCTGCACGTCATCGATCTTTTTATCTTCGATCTTTGACATAAAGGTTCCGTAGTCCACTTCTTTGACCATGGTTTTTGTGAGCATCGGTGTCACGAGCACATTAAAAACAATTATGATCAGAAGCACGATGCCGTAGTAATAAAGAAGCGGCTTCTTCGGAGATTTCACTTCCTTCATTTGTATGTCCTCCTCGTCTGTATTTTTCCTTTTTATTCTTACATATTATAATGCCGCGTCCTGCTGTTTTATATAGACAAAAAAGGGAAAGTGTTCTTTTTTACCACACTTTCCCGGTTTTGTCCTGTATTTTTCTTTTTCAAACGCGCATCTGCCGATACGGATTCAATGCTTTTTCTGCAAGATCCGGGAAGTTCCCGATGATCGCATGGACACCGATCCGTGCAAAATATTCCATGCTGTCCCAGTCATTGACGGTCCAGGTATTGACCTGTAATCCATGATCTTTCGCATCCTGCACATAGCTTTCTGTCACCATCGGATATGCCGGATGCAGGAAATCCATGCCGAGTTGTCGACCGTATTTACCGGCACCGACGATCCAGCTTTCTTCCAGAAGACCGCATGGAATTTTTTCTTCCAGTTCTTTCATCTTCAGACAGGAATAATGATTGAAAGAGGAAATGATGATTTTATCTTCCAGTTCAAACTCATGGATCAGTTCCAACGTCCGCTTCTCGATTCCCGGATAAAGGAAAACTCCTGTTTTGAGTTCAACATTGGTGATGATCGGAAGATCTTTGAACCGTATAAAATATTCACGCAGTGTCGGAATTTCCATCTTTCCGTACCGGTCGCCCCATTTACCGGAGACATCCATCGCTTTCAACTGCTCCAGTGTATAATCCTTTACAAATCCATCGATGCCGGCAGTCCGGAGCAGACTTTCATCATGCATGATCACAAGTTTCCCGTCTTTTGAGAACTGCACATCCAGTTCAATTCCGTCTGCACCGGCCTCTACAGCCTTTTCAAAAGCCAGCATTGTGTTTTCCGGATACTGTCCGGAAAATCCTCTGTGTGCAAAATTCAGCGTCACAGCCATTCCTCCTACAACAAAATACAATCTTCTTTCTTTATACTCATCCAGCAGTCCGTAGATTCCGCAAGAAGTCCTGTCTCCTGAAACAGTACATCCGCATGAATTTTACCGCCCTCGCAGCCGATTCCATAGCGAAACACATTTCCCTGCGGAATTCCGTCCACGATTTTTCCCTGGAAAATATAGCTGCATGCATCGTCCGGTCTTTCCAGAGATAATCTGACGCTTTCCGGGCGAAAGGCAATCGTTTCTGCCTCTGCACTGCTGCCTGTCATTTTTTTGAAATCTTCGGATGATAATAAATTGTAACTTCCGATAAAAGATGCAGCAAATTTTGTAGCCGGGCGGGCATACATCTGCGCCGGCTCTGCCGACTGTTCGATTCTTCCATCGTAGAGAAGGTGAATCATATCCGACATCACCATTGCCTCATTCTGGTCATGTGTAACAAAAATTGCTGTGATATCGGTCTCTTTCTGGATTCTTCGAATCTCCATCTGCAGTGATTTGCGGAGAAGGGCGTCGATTGCAGAAAGCGGCTCATCCAGAAGAAGAACTTTTGGTTCTGTTACGATTGCCCTTGCAAGCGCGGCTCTCTGCTGTTGTCCGCCGGATAACTGCGACGGATAGCTTTTGCCTTTATCCCCAAGGCCTACGATTTCCAGCATCTCTTTTACTTTTGTGTCAATCTGATTCTTTGGCATCTTTTTCAACTGCAGACCGAAAGCCACATTTTTTTCGACTGTCAGATTCGGGAACAGACTGTACTGCTGAAACACCATTCCGATATCCCTTTTTCTCGGTTCTTCATTTGTAATGTCTTTTCCATCCAGCCACACTTTACCGGAAGTTACGCGCTCCAGCCCGGCAAGGCATCGAAGAAGTGTGCTTTTGCCGCAGCCGGACGGTCCGAGAAGCGTCACAAGCTGTCCTTTTTCGATATCGAGGCTAATGTTTTTCAGCACCTGTGTATCACCGAAATTTTTTACAATATTTTCAAAACGTATATATCCCATAAATTTTCCTGTCTTTCCTGGAATTTTGCTGTCTGCGCATGCCTGTACACTTTTCTTTTACTTATCTTCTTTTCTGCTGCGGTTTTTCAGATATAAGGTAACGGCTGCAATGAGAAATGTGATTGCCATAATCACTACAAACACCGCGCTTGCTTTCATGCTGTCCGATTTCATGGTCTGGTAAAGGTAAATCTGCATATTCTGGAAAGATGTTCCGGTAAGATTTCGCACCAGCACATAATCTCCAAAGATAATTCCCACTGCCAGAAGTGAAGAAACAATCACCGATGAAATCAGATTCGGAACGACTACTTTAAAAAATGCATAAATTCGTGAACAGCCAAGCATTTCCGCAGCCTCGACCAGCGTATAGACATTAACCGTCAGCAATCCGTTTTTGATTCCCTGATAAATGTATGGCATGATAATGACACTGTATGCACCAAACAGCATGACCATACGGTTTGACAAAAATGTATCCGAACGCACATATGCTGCCAAAATGCTGACCGAAAGAATAACTCCCTGTATCGTATACGGAATCATGCAAATGATCTGTACATATTTATCAAGCTTCGGAAAGTACAAATTGGTTACAAACATTGCCAGAAGGATGATCACTGTGGTCAGCACAATTGGTACCACACATACGATCAGACTTCTGAGAATACACAGCAAAAACTCCGGATCCTGAAACAGTTCCACATAACTTTTTACAGAAAATCCATGTGGGACAATTTCTGTCCATTTATCAAAAAGTGAATAAACGATAGTCACAATCAGTGGAAGGAGCAGGTATGCGATCAGGACCAGCATTACCGCAGCCGAGCCTTTTTTTCTCTCTGTCATACCTTCTTCACTCCTTTCTGAAACTGTCTGCCGATTCCGTTTGTCACGAAGATCATAATGACCATCAGTGCCATCATCACAACTGACAACGCACCGCCAAGTCCCGGTTTCAGCTTAACTTCCCCGACAAAGCTTCCTGCGATCTGAATCGGAAGCAGGGAAATATTATTCATCATCAACGCATAAACGGTTGCATATGCGGCAAGTGCATTTGCAAAAAGTACACTGAACGTACCAAGGATTCCCGGCATCAGCACAGGAATCCCGACCTTTGTCCAGAAACAGGTCATATTTCCGCCGAGAAGTGCAACTGCTTCTTTCCATTCTCTTCGGATTCCCTCAAATGCAGGAATGAGAAGCAGTGTCGCAAGCGGAATCTGGAAGTATACATAGATCATGCTCATTCCACCAGATGTGTACAGATTGTAATTCGCCAGTCCCTGAATCCCGAGTTTCTGGCCCACATGTACCATAAATCCGGCATTTCCGAGAAGTATCATATAAGAAAAAGCAAGCGGCACTCCGGCAAAGTTTGATACCATATTTAATACCGTTGTAAAAGCCGTGCTGAGTTTCCCGGTGTGATTATGTATTGCTTTCGCCCCCAGAAATGCAATGATAATGCCGATCAGGGAAGACGTCAGTGATATTTTCAGGCTGTTGATGATTGCTTTCTGATAAAGAAGTTTTGTAAAAATTTTTTCATAGTTTTCCAGCGAAAAACCGCTTCCGCCATCCGGAATAAAACTGTTTCCGATCACGCTGCAAAGCGGTACGATCTCATACAGCACAGCAACCGCCAGAAAAGGAAGCAGCGCCAACAGATAAATGTATTTTTGTTTTTTCATTACTGAACCAGAAGTGGCGTGATTTCTTCCTGCCATCTTTCTACAACAGTTTCGCAGGCTTTTGTATAAGCTTCTGTATCTTCCATCGGAATTGCATTTGCATAATCTTCTGATTTGAAGGTTGCGTTCTGGATATCTTCCGGAATTTCTACATCTGTTCTTGTCGGGATTGCACCTGCTGCTGCCAGATTTGCCTGACCTTCATCGCTGAAGATGTATTCTCTTGCAAGAGCTGCTGCGCATGGATGCGGTGCATATTTATTGATTACGGAAGCATATCCACTCATGATGGAGCCATCTGTCGGGATGTTTGCCTGAAGTTTATATTTTGTGATCTGATCTTTGTACGGGATTGCTGTGAAGCTCCAGATCACACCTACCGGAATCTCACCTGTCTCAAAGTTCTGCTGCAGGATGTCCAGCGTATTGATTCGTCCGTCTTCTGCCATTTGTGTCCAGAAATCAAATGCAGGATCAAGGTTATTAAGGTCTCCGCCAAATGCATAAGCAGATGCAATGACTGCTGCCTGTGCGTTTCCGCCATTGATATCTCCGAGTGCTACCGTATAATCACCATCTTTGATGTCTGCCCATGAAGTCGGTGCATTTTCTACTTCATCTGTATTTGTAAGGAAGGTTGTTGCACCGGTATAAGCGATCATCCATTTTCCGTCTTCGCCTTTTGCCCAATCCGGAACGCTATCCCAGTAGGAAGTTTTGTATCCCTGTACCAGATCTTCATCCACTGCCTGTGCACCAAATGCCTGTCCGACATCGCCGATGTCCTTTGTTCCTTTTTCGCCTTCTGTCTGGAACATCTGAAGTTCCTCTGCGGAAGACATGTCAGAGTCAGCATGTGTGATACCATATTTATCATTCAGGTCCTGCCAGGTCAGTCCCCAGTTTGCCCAGGAATCCGGCATACCGACAGATTCTACATCACCTTCTTCTTTTGCTTTTGCAGTAATATCATCCAGTGTCATAGAATTCAGATCCACTGCATCTGCTGCAAACGTAGTCATCGGACATACTGCTGTTCCTGCTAAAATTGCTCCTGTCATCACTGCAGCAACTGCCGGTTTGAATCTTTTGTTCATCATTTTCATTTTCCTCCAAATCCTTTTCGAATTGTCTTTGTTGATGCTGCTATTCTGTCATACCTGTGTAAAAAGAACTACCCGGGTCCGTTAAAATCTACGTTAAATACATTTGCAGGAGAATTTTCTCCGGGCAGATAACGAAAAACCTCCCTGCGGCCGAAACCACAGGGAGGTTTTTTCAGAATTTCCTGAAACGCTCGTATCTTGTTTCCAGTAATTCTTCTTCTGTTAAATTTGTATATTTGTAAAGAAAATCCTCGATTTTTTCATCCAGCCGGTCAGTTACCTGCCACAGACTTTCCGGTGTCAGATTTTCCGGTTCCGGGATCACCTGCTCGATGATACCTTTTTCGTAAAGATCCGCTGCTGTCAGCTTCATAACTGCTGCCGCTTCTTTTGCCTTCGTGCTGTCTTTCCAGAGAATGCTCGCAAAACCTTCCGGAGAAAGAATGGAATACACGGAATTTTCCAGCATCCATACCTGATCTCCTGCTGCAAGTGCAAGCGCACCGCCACTTCCGCCTTCTCCGGTCACAACCGAAAGAACCGGTGTTTTTAATCCTGCAAGTTCCCATAAATTACGGGCAATCGCCTCACCCTGTCCGCGCTCTTCCGCTTCGATTCCGCAAAATGCCCCCGGTGTATCGACAAAACAGATAACCGGACGGTGAAATTTCTCCGCCTGTTTCATCAGACGCAACGCTTTGCGGTAACCTTCCGGCATCGGCATACCGAAGTTATGTGCAATGTTTTCTTTCGTGTTTGTTCCTTTTTCCTGTACAATGACCGTGACCGGTCTGCCGTGAAATTTCGCGATTCCGCCGATGATTGCCTTATCATCACCGTAATTGCGGTCACCATGGAATTCCATAAAATCTGTAAAAAGAGCTTTTATATAATCACTGCCGGACGGTCGGTCGATCTTACGTGAAAGCTGCACACGATCCCATGCTGTGAGGTAAGGGTTGATGTCGGCAGACTCAAAATCTGACTCCGATGAAGATTTCGCTGAGTGCATTTCATCTATTGAATCGTCTGAGGAATTGGAAATCTCATGCATCTCCAGAATCTTCCCAAGCGTCTCTTTCAGATTCTCACGTCTTACAATATCATCAACAAATCCGTGCTCTACAAGAAATTCTGCTCTCTGGAAGCCCTTTGGCAGTTTCTGGCGGATCGTCTGTTCAATCACACGAGGTCCCGCAAAACCGATCAATGCCCCAGGTTCCGCAAGAATAATGTCTCCCAGCATCGCAAAACTTGCCGTCACTCCACCGGTCGTCGGCTCAGTCAGAATACTGACATAAAGAAGCCCTGCTTTACTGTGGCGCTCAAGTGCCGCGGACGTTTTTGCCATCTGCATCAGAGATGTGATTCCCTCCTGCATTCTGGCTCCACCAGAACAGGCAAAAATAATGACCGGAAGTTTCTCCTTAGTCGCGCGTTCTACCGCTCTCGTGATTTTTTCTCCGACAGCCCAGCCCATGCTCGCCATCAGGAATCTTCCATCACAGACAGCAATTACGGTTTCCCTTCCGTTAATTTTTCCTTTTCCCGTGACAACTGCCTCTTTCAGCCCACTCTTTGCCTGAAGAGCATTCACCTTTTCCGGATATCCCTTATAATTCATCGGATTTTCACCGATCAGGTCATGATCCCATTCCTCAAAGGTTCCCTCATCCAGCACCATCTGGATTCTGCGATATGCATGAACACGAAAATATCCGCCACATTTCGGACAGGTATAATGATTCTGTTTGACATCTTCTGTGATGATCGCCGCACCGCATTTGTTGCACTTACGAAGAAGTCCTTCCGGCACTTCCGGTCTGGAAGCGCGTGCTGCATTATGGCTCTGTATTCTGGAAACAATTCTTGTCTTTTTGAACATGTTGTCCAATTTCATAATCGTCAGTTCGCCTCCATCCGCTCAATAAATTCCACATCGGTGTTTCCTGATTGAAAATCCGGGTTCTCCAGAATCTCATACTGATAGTCTACATTGGTATCGATTCCCTCGATGATCACCTCACCAAGCGCACTCTGCATCTTGCGTATTGCTTCTGTACGGTTCTTTGCCCACACGATCACCTTCGCGATCATAGAATCATAATACGGCGGGATCGTATAACCACTGTAAACTGCGGAATCGATACGGATTCCTTTTCCTCCCGGAAAATACATATCCGTAATCGTGCCCGGTGAAGGCCGGAAACCTTTCGCCGGATTTTCTGCGTTGATTCTGCACTCAATTGCATGACCGGTCAGATGAATATCCTCCTGGCTTAAGGAAAGCGGCAGTCCGGATGCAATACGTATCTGCTCTTTGACAAGATCCACACCCGTTACCCACTCTGTCACCGGATGCTCAACCTGAATACGGGTATTCATCTCCATAAAATAGAATCTTCCTTCTTTATCAAGAAGAAACTCTATCGTTCCGGCATTTTCATAACCGGCTGCTTTTGCTGCCTTTACGGCGGCATCACCCATTTTCTTACGAAGTTCCTCTGAAATCACTTCGCACGGAGATTCCTCAATCATCTTCTGATGATTTCGCTGAATAGAACAGTCACGCTCGCCCAGATGAATCACATTTCCAAACTTGTCCGCCATGATCTGAAATTCAATGTGTCTCGGATGGCGCACAAAATGTTCTACATACATGGTAGAATCTCCAAAAGCCATCTGCGTTTCTTTCTGCGCGGTGCGGAAACTTTCCTCAAAATCCGCCGGTGTATCAGCCACACGCATGCCTTTTCCGCCACCGCCAAGCGCGGCTTTAATTATAACCGGATATCCGATCGTTTCCGCTTCTTTCTGCCCTTCTTCTACTGTGTAGATTGGATTTTTGCCACCCGGAATGATCGGAACACCGGCATTTGCCATGGTATTTTTTGCCGCCTGTTTGTTTCCGAGACTTGCGATCACATTTGCCGGAGGTCCGATAAATGTGATGTTGCACTGCTCACAAAGTTCTGCAAAACGGCTGTTTTCCGAGAGGAATCCAAATCCCGGGTGAATTGCATCGGCGCCTGTAACAATTGTTGCACTGATGATGTTTTCCATGCTGAGGTAACTCTGGGAGGACGGAGCCGGTCCGATGCAGACTGCTTCATCTGCAAGTTGTGTATGCAGGGCGTCTCTGTCTGCCTCTGAATAAACAGCTACGGTCTCTATTCCCATTTCTCTGCATGCACGGATGATCCGCACAGCAATCTCTCCCCGATTTGCAATCAGCACTTTTTTAATCATTGTGTGTCACCTATCCAATCATAAAAGTCAGTTCTGCATCAACAACTACTTTGCCATCAACGCTTGCAACCGCATGGCCGACGCCAACCGGTCCTTTGCATTTGATAATCGTTGTTTCCAGACGGAGCTTGTCTCCCGGAACAACTTTTCCGCGAAATCTGCAGTTTTTGATTCCGCCAAAATATGCAATCTTGCCTTTGTTTTCTTCGAGACTCAAGATTGCCACAGCACCTGTCTGTGCAAGTGCTTCCACCATCAGGACTCCCGGCATGACCGGTTCCTGCGGAAAATGTCCCTTAAAAAAGTCCTCACGAAAAGTCACACATTTATAACCGATGGCAAACTTGCCCGGCTCATAATCCTCGATATAATCCACAAGAAGAAATGGATGTCTGTGAGGAAGAATCTGTTCTATTTCTTTTACACCTAATCTATTCATAATCTATACTCCCGTTCGCAATGAACAACTTATACACATTGCTTTCTTAGTACGTCCGAATTGTCCACTTTTTCTCCGTAACTTTACACAATGCGGAACAGTGGCTGTCCATACTCTACTGCCTGTCCGTTCTCTACATAAAGTTCTGCAACTTTTCCGTCAAAATCACTCTCAATTTCATTCATCAGCTTCATCGCTTCTACGATTGCAAGTGTCTGGCCTTTTTTTACAGAATCTCCGACAGAAACAAACGGTTCTGCGTCCTCCGATGGTGCTGCATAAAAAGTTCCGACCAGTGGAGATTTTACGATCTGGCCTTCCGGCTCATCTGATTTTTGCTGTACAATATCTGACTCTTTCAGCCTTGTATTTCCTGCTGTCTGCATATTTTCAAGTCCCATAACAGGTATATCAGATGTATTTCCTGCAACCACCACAGTTTCTTTTTTCTTTTTCAGATGAATGCTGCTTCCGTTTTCTTCATAAGCAAACTCTGTCAGCTCAGAGTCTGACACAGTTTTTATTAATGTAAGAAGATTTTCAAATTCCATTATTTATCAACCCTCATATTTCTTTACAAGAAGTGTTGCATTGTGTCCGCCGAATCCGAGTGAATTGCTCATTGCATAGCGGATTTCTTTGTCAATCGGTGCTCCGATCGCATAATTCAGATCACACTCTTCATCCAGCTCCGTTGTTCCAACTGTCTGATGGATAAAACCATCCTCCAGAGATTTAACACATGTCACAAACTCCACACCACCGGCTGCTCCGAGAAGATGTCCGATCATGGATTTTGTAGAATTTACAACCAGATTTTTTGCCGCATCACCAAATGCCTTATGGATAGCTCTTGTCTCAAACAGGTCATTGTGATGGGTACTTGTTCCATGTGCATTGATATATTCAACCTCGGATGGCTGTACACCCGCTTCTTCCATGGCAAGTTCCATTGCTCTGGCCGCTCCTGCTCCATCCTCTGCCGGGGATGTGATATGGAATGCATCTGCTGTTGCACCATAACCAACCAGTTCTGCATAAATTCTGGCACCTCTTGCTTTTGCATGTTCCAGTTCTTCCAGAACAACGATTCCGGCGCCTTCCCCAAGTACAAAGCCACTTCTGTCTTTATCAAACGGAATGGACGCTCTTGTGGTATCTTCTGTTTTAGTCAGTGCGGTAAGTGCGGTAAACCCGGCTACACCGGTTGGGCAGATACAGCTTTCGGTTCCTCCTGCCAGCATAACCTCTGCATCCCCGTACTGGATCGCACGGAACGCATCGCCGATACTGTGTGTTCCCGAAGCGCAGGCTGTCACAACGTCAGTACATTTGCCGCGAAGCCCAAACTGAATGGAGATATTTCCTGCTGCCATATTGGAGATCATCATCGGCACCATCAGCGGATTAACTTTTCCCGGGCCCTTCGTGATGATTTTTTCATAATTATTTTCAACCTGCGGAAGGCTTCCGATTCCTGATCCGACAATCACGCCGACACGGAAAGAATCTTCCTTTTCCATATCAATACCGGAATCTTCAAGTGCTTCTTTTGCCGCCGTCACTGCATACTGGCAGAACGGATCCATACGTCTTGCCGATCTCGGATCCATATGGTCTTTTGCATTAAAGTCCTTTACTTCTGCAGCAATTTTTACTTTGTAATCTGTGGTGTCAAACTTTGTGATCGGTCCGATACCGACCTTTCCGGCACGGATACCTGCCCAGAAATCTTTTACATTATTTCCAATAGGAGTAACCGCGCCAAGCCCGGTAACAACTACTCGTCTCTTGCTCATATGACCATACCTCCGTCAACCTGAATTACCTGTCCTGTAATGTATGCTGCATCATCTGAAGCCAGAAAAGCTACTGTTTTTGCAATGTCTTCAGGTTTGCCGAAATAACCGAGCGGAATCTGTGCGGCAGATGCTTTTTTTACTTCTTCGGATAATACTGCTGTCATTTCTGTCTCAATAAATCCCGGTGCCACTGCATTGACTGTAACCCCACGGGATGCAAGTTCTCTTGCCGCACTTTTTGTCATGCCGATGATTCCTGCTTTGGATGCCGCATAGTTTGCCTGTCCTGCATTTCCGGCAATTCCTACTACAGATGCCATACTGATGATACGGCCACAGCGCTGGCGGAGCATCTGTCTGGAAACAAAACGCATCATATTGAAAGTTCCCTTGAGGTTGACATCGATCACACTGTCAAAATCCGATTCTGACATTCCCATCAGAAGTCCGTCTTTTGTAATTCCGGCATTGTTTACCAGAATGTCGATACTTCCATGTGTTTTTACGATATCTTTTACTGCTTTTTCACAGGCAGCAAAATCAGCCACATTCCACTGTCTGATCTCTGCCTCGCCACCTTTTTCCTCAATTTCTTTCTGTACTTCTTTTGCACGTTCTTCCGAACCATTATAATTGATCACAACTGCTACGCCTCTTGATGCAAGTTCCAGGGCAATGGCTCTTCCGATTCCTCTGGATGCGCCGGTCACAACAGCTACTTTCTTTTTATTCTGCTCTGCCACTTATTTCTCTCCTCTCGGCATCTGCTATATCTGTCTATTTCTGTTTCAGTTCCTCGCACACCGAAACAGCTTCTTCCCAGCTTCCGATGTGATAAGCTTTTACATTTCTGTCAATTTTTCTAAGGAATCCTGTCAGTGTTTTACCCGGTCCGATCTCCACAAAAGTATCTGCTCCTTCGCGGATAATGGTCTCCACACTCTGCTGCCAGCGAACAGAACCGCTGACCTGCGCTACCAGAAGTCCTTCGATTTTTCCGCAGTCCGTGACAACTTCCGCATTGATGTTTGCCACATACGGAAGCTTCAATGGGTTCATGCTGACTCCGGCAAAAACCTTCGCCAGTTCTTCCCCCGCCGGCTGCATCATCGGTGAATGAAACGGCCCACTGACTTTAAGTGGAAGCACTCTTCTTGCTCCCGTTTCCTTAAGCGCATTTCCTGCTTCGGCAACTGCTTTCGCTTCACCGGTGATCACAATCTGACCCGGACAGTTGTAATTCGCAATGGATACGCCCTCTCGGTCTCTTAAAACATCCTCGATCACACCTGCGTCAAGGCCGAGTACCGCGGACATTGCTCCTGTTCCTTCCGGCGCTGCATGTTCCATAAAAATTCCTCTTGCACGCACCGTGCGGATTGCATCCAGATCACACATTCCGCCTGCCACTGCAATTGCGCAGTACTCACCAAGACTTAAACCGGCCGTCATATCAGCATGAAGTCCCATGGATTCTACTGCTCTTGTCATCGCAAGACAGGCAGTTACCATTGCCACCTGTGTATATTCTGTTTTGTTCAGAAGATCATTTTCTTCGAAACAGAGTTTCTTCAGATCCAGTGAAACCACTTCGGATGCCTGATCGAATACAGCTTTTGATAAAGGGCTTTTTTCATAAAAATCTGCGCCCATTCCAACAGCCTGCGCCCCCTGTCCCGGATAAATAAAAGCAATCTTACTCATTTTTACTTACTCCATTCATCAGTTTGCCGGCTTCTGAAACGGTCGAGCTGATAATGTCTGCACAGGTGCGTTCTTCTTTGATCATTCCTGCGATCTGTCCTGCCATCAGACTTCCGTTCTTCGTATCACCTTCCTGAACTGCTTTTCTTAAGCTTCCCAGGGTAAGCTGTTCCAGTTCTTCAAACGGTGCTCCGGATTTTTCCAGTTCCAGATATTTACGCGCCATATCATTACGTAGAACACGGATCGGATGACCGGTACTTCTTCCTGTAACACGGCTGTCGATATCTTTTGCTTTGAGAATGCTGTTTTTATAATTTTCATGAATCACAGATTCTTTGGATGCAGCAAAAACAGTTCCCATCTGGATTCCTTTTGCGCCAAGCATAAATGCCGCCGCCATTCCTCTGCCGTCTGCAATGCCGCCGGCTGCAATCACCGGAATATTCACTGCATCTGCGACCTGCGGAACCAGCACCATCGTAGTAAGTTCTCCGATATGTCCGCCTGCTTCGCATCCTTCCGCAACGACTGCATCTGCGCCGCAACGTTCCATACGTTTGGCAAGTGCTACAGATGCTACGACCGGAATCACTTTAACTCCGGCAGCTTTCCAGTCTGCCATGTATTTTTCCGGGCTTCCGGCTCCTGTGGTCACGACTTTCACGCCTTCTTCCACAATTACCTTCGCAACTTTTTCTGATTCCGGATTCATCAGCATAATATTGACACCAAACGGTTTATCGGTCAGTTTTTTTGTTTCCCGGATCTGCTCTCTTACCCATTCTGCCGGTGCTCCGCCTGCTGCGATCAGTCCAAGACCGCCTGCATTGGATACGGCTGCTGCCAGATGACATTCTGCCACCCATGCCATACCGCCCTGAATCACCGGATATTCAATTCCCAATAATTCTGTGATTTCTGTCTTCATAATAAAATCCTCTTAACCTGTAACTCTTATGCCTGATGCTCTGTCAGGTAATTCATTGCATCTGCTACAGTGGTGATCTTTTCGAGATCTTCGCTCGGAATCTCTACGGAAAATTCTTCCTCAAGTGCCATTGCCAGTTCAAAGAGATCAAGAGAGTCTGCATGAAGATCATCCATAAAAGAGGTCTCTGCTGTAATCTCTGCTGCGTTTGCTCCTAAAGTTTCTGCTGTAAGTTCAATAATTTTTTCTAACATTTTCGTTTTCTCCTTTTTTTGCAATTTATTTTTTATTTTAGAATATCTGCTTTTATATTTGGAATTTTACCCCTTGATATCCCACTCCAGAATGTCGGCTCCCCATGAAAGACCTGCCCCAAAACCTGCCAGAACAAGTTTCTGTCCCTTTTTCAGGAGACCATTCCGATTCAGTTCGTTCAAAAGAATCGGAACACTTGCGGATGAGGTATTTCCATATTCCTGAAGATTCATCGGAAACTTCTCAATTCCTATATGAAGTCGTCTTGCAACTGCATCCACGATCCTCGCGTTTGCCTGATGAAGAACAAACCAGTCAATGTCTTTTGCAGAAAGTTTATTTTCTTTTAAAACTTCCTGTATCACCTGCGGAACTTTGCGGACTGCAAACTGAAAGACATCCTTGCCATTCATGGTAATATATTCTGTTTTTGCTTCTCGGTCATCTTTATCAATACTGCGGATCCTGTTTCTGACACCCGGACCGGTAAGTGCTGCACCGCCACTTCCATCCGAATGTGCTATCGGGCGGTAAGTTCTTCCCTCTGCTGCCTGCAGCAGAACCGCTCCGGCTCCGTCACCAAACAAAATGCAGGTACCGCGGTCTGTCCAGTCAACCAGCCTCGAAATGCTTTCACTTCCGATTACCAGCACCGTACGACAGATTCCGGATGTGATGTATGCCTGTGCCGTATTGTAAGCAAAAAGAAATCCGCTGCAAGCAGCATTGAGATCAAATCCAACAGCTCCGTCTGCCCCAAGTGCTTCCTGCACCTGACAGGCAGTACACGGAAAAATCTGATCCGGCGAACCTGTTGCAACGAGGATCATGTCGATCTCACCCGGTAAAATTCCGGCTTCTTCAACTGCCTGGCGTCCCGCCTCGCATGCCATCGAAACTGTCGTTTCTTTTTCTGCGATGCGCCGCCTTCTCATGCCCGTCCTTTCCCGGATCCACTCATCGCTGGTGTCTACAAAGCCTGCAATTTCTTTATTATCCAGAATACGCTCCGGTACACAGGCTCCCGTTCCCCGGATGACACCGGTTATGGTCTGTTCTTTATTCATAATTGTTGTTTCCTCATATTCCTATTTGTTTTGGTTTTAGAATATTTTGATTATCAAAGTATATATCTAAAAAAAGAGAATGTCAAGAAAAAAATCAGCACTTTTTCATTCATGCTTTTCTTCCCCGCCCATTCCCCTGTAGACGAATCAGACCAAATTCCAGAAACAGACTGAAAATATAAGAAATCCCAAAAATCTGTCCGATTGCCTTCGGACCGCGGTATGCCGGTGGCTGAAAGGATGCTTCATCACCTTCCGCAGTTACTTCTGTTGCTTCCAGAACTTTATGAAAAGCCAGCAATACAGAGCTTCTTGTCAGTGTCTTGCTGGTTTCCTTGCGGGAAACAAGAAGTTCCCCACTGTATTCCCCGTTTTTCTTATGCTTTACAGTGTAAGAAAATTCAAGACCGGAGAGTGTTCGCAGCGGCTGATTCTGGTATGCCACAACTGCATCCCATAAAAGAACGTCAAGCTCTTCCTGTGTTTTGCCCTCAATGATACCTCTGTGAAGTTCTTTGATGCTCTGTCCATCAGCCGACATGGTTTCTCCTGCCTCTTTCCGTTCCCTGATTTTACTTTATTGGAATAGTTACAAATAAACTTCAAAAATTGTATCTTACTTTCTTGCAATTTTGAATCCATACTCATTAATCTCATCTATCGCCTGAATCGCAGCTGCCAGCTTACAGTCTTTAAGAGCCTGTGCCAGCGCCAGATGCTGCGGAATCGTAGCAAGCCAGATAGAATCATTTCCATTCTGGGAATCTTCCTGCTGAATAAAACGATAAATCGAATCCGAGATCTTCAGATACAGAGATTTTTTCTCGATCGGCTTCATCGAGATTCTGTTTCCCTGATCCGAAGAAGTATTTGTTTCATTATTCATAAAGTTTCCTCAATTTCTATCATTTTCTGCTTTATGCAGAAGCCACGATACAGAGAACCTGCCACCGGCAGTTTTTCTCGCATACTTTGGCACCAAATAGAAGAACTCAATGTCCCTGATGGACACTGAATTCTTTTAATTATAAGGAAATCTTATAGAAACGTCAAGAGAGGCTCCCCGATTAAACCGGTATTATTCCTCTGCTGATTTTCCGGATAACTGAAGATACTCTTCGTATGCCGGAGAATCTTTTGTGATCTTTTTGATTCCGAATCCTGTGAATCCCCAGAGAATTGCAAAGAATACACCTGTGTAGCAGATAACTGCCCACGGAGCATACTGAACAGTCGGTACACCAAGTACAGATGTCATATATACACCTGCCAGTGACCACGGTACCAGTGGCTCTACGACGGTAATACTGTCTTCCAGAGATCTGGAAAGGTTTTTGGACTCAAGTCCACGTTTGATGTATTCCGGACGGATCGCATCTTCAAATTCTTTGACTGTTCTTCCGTCTACATATGTAACAGAAACATTGTATTTCGGTCCAAGGAACTCATCAAGAAGATGCTGTACCGGGCCATAGCTTTCTTTAATACAGATTACATTGCTTCCTGCTGTGCAGACTCTTAAGATTGCTGCTGCGCATGCTGCCATTCCTGCTGAAAATACAACTGCTCTTGAGCCGTGTTCCAGTGTTGCGATCTTTTTCTCAAGAATTGCAACAGTCGGGTTGGATGCTCTTCCATACACAATTTTGGTCAACAAATTTTGGTGGTTTTTCATACAGAGAAAAAGAAAAGCACCAGTCTATCAAGCCTGAATTTCCATATTACAGCCTGATAAACCGGTGCCCAATTATTTATTCAGTTCAACAATTCTTGTACATACTTTCCCGATCAGTTCCGGGTTGTGGCTGACTACCAGCATTCCGATATCCCGCCGTTCTGTCTCCTCTATGAGAAAATGCCAGATCTGGCTCTGGGTAATAAGATCCAGCATGGTTGTAATCTCATCCGCGAGAAGAAAACGTGTTCTCTGTCCCAAAGCCCTTGCAATGCAGAATCGCTGAAGTTCTCCTCCCGAAAGTTCTGTCGGAAATCTGTTCATCCAGTCGGGTTCTATTCCCAGCTTTTCAATCAGTTCCAGATCTGTCCTGTCTCCCTCTTCGATTACATTTTTCATGCGAAGTCTCGGATTTACCGCCTGCTCCGGGTGCTGCCAGATCATCTGTACCGGACAGTATGTGCCATACTCTTTAAGCGTTTTGCCGTCAAGAAGTACCTCGCCGCTTTGCGGCGTTTCGTATCCGGACAGGATCTTACACAGAGTTGTTTTTCCAAAGCCGCTGGGCGCTATGATTCCCACACGTTCACTGCTGTCCGCACTCAGGCTGAACTGACTCAATATCTGTCTGCCTTTTTCCTCATACCAAAAGGACAGGTCTCTGACCTCAAGTTTCATAATATGCACCTCACATATCCACTTCCGGAAACTTTCCATGGAATTTCACTCTGACATTTCCTCGATGCCATGTCACATCGCGGTGCAAACGGACATCCCTGCAGATTATCTTTTACATAGGGCTGTACACCACCAATATAATGAAAACCATGCTTCGGCATTGCACGCCAGAGCGCTCTGGTATATGGATGGCGCAGAGTTTCTTCTCTCTCAAAATCATCCACCGACGCATCTTCTATCGTATGTCCGGCATAAAATACCTGTACCCTGTCCACTGTTTCCAACGCAAGCTCCAGGTCATGTGTAATGACCAGAACAGCAGCTCCCATATCTGCAAGCTGCCGGAAATGTTCCATTGCACGTTTTGCAAGTTTTAGATCCAGTCCCGGTGTCGGCTCATCTGCAATAACCAGCTTAGGCTTTTCGACCAACGCTGTAGAGATCATAATTCTTCTGGTCATTCCTCCGGAAAGCTCAAACGGATACTGCTCCTGAACCTTTTTGTCCAGCGAATATTCCTCAAAAATTGTATCCAGACGATGCTTCTTTTCTTTATCTTTCTGTCCTTTGCAGATCTGCCTCCCTACCTTCATCAGAGGATCCAGATAAGCCGTACTCTGTGGAACCAGAACAATCTCTTTTCCCCGCAGTTTTCGAATGTTTTTTTCAGTCAGAGGCTTTCCGCAATATCGTATTTCTCCACCCATTTCCGCATTATATGGCAGAATCCCCAGGATTCCATGTGCCAGCAGACTTTTGCCGGAGCCGGAAGAGCCGACTACTGCCACCATTTCTCCTGCGTGGATTGTGACACTTAAGTCTTTGATCACAGGCAGTTCTGTCTGTTGCATTCCCTTCTGGTACTGGGTAAAGGATATTTTCAAATTGTTGATTTCCAGAATTTTTTCCTTATCCATTTTAATCTCCTATTCGTGTGCACTGGCCGGATCCAGCAGTCTGCGAAGGTTTTCTCCTGTTGTATAAAAACATACAACGGTAATCACCAGCATGATTCCCGGAAACAGTGCAAGCCACCATTTGCCTGTGATCAGATATTTCATTGCTTCTGACAAAATAATTCCAATTGCAGGCTGCTCGTTTGACAGCCCGAACCCAAGAAAAGTAATACCGGATTCATGAAGGATCGCATGTGGAAAAAGAAGAACAAGTCCGACGATAAACTGCGGAAGCAGATGTGGAGCCATATGTTTCATCGCAATATACAGGTTGCTTTTTCCAAGTTTTCTGGCTGTTTTTATATAGATCTGTTCTTTGAGCTGCAGCACTTCACCTCTGATCAGTCTCGCCAGAGATGTCCAGTGCGTCAGCGCAACTCCAAGAATGACTCCCTTAAGTCCTCTTCCGCATGCGACACAGACAAGGATCAGAAGAAGCATATGTGGGATTCCCATAACCAGATCTATGATCCATGTCACAATGGTATCTGCTGTTTTTCCCATTGTTGCAGATACAACCCCCAGAATGAATGCCATGACCGCACTGAACGTAGCTGCACATACTCCTATGATGATACTGATAGAAAGTCCTCTGACTGTCCGCGCAAACATATCTCTTCCAAGCCAGTCTGTACCAAACGGATATTTCAGGCAGGGTGCAATGTTCTTTCTGGAAAAATCTGTAGCCCTTGCTGCTTCTTCGCAGAACAGACCGCCGATACAGACTGCTGCAAGAAACACCACTGCGATAACAAGCCAGAGTACCAGCGTTTTTCTGCGGTTCCATCTGTTTTTCATCTTCCCACACCCCCTCTTCGGATTCGTGGGTCAATGACTCCGTACAAAATATTTGCTATAAAGTTTCCTCCAAACACGAACAATGCGCTTATGATCGTAATCGCCATCAGAAGCGGCATATCACTTCCAAGACCTGCACTGACCGCTGCCTGTCCAAGTCCCGGATAGGAAAAGACCTGCTCCACAAGAACTGAGCCGCCAAAGATCTCGCTGATCGAAGCAAACTGAAGTGTCACGGCCGGGCCAAGGACATTTCGGAAACCATGATTTTTGAAAATCTGCCAGCTGCTCTCTCCTCTTGCTTTTGCAAAAAGCACGTAATCACTGTCACAGATGTCGATCATTTTTTCCCTGGTGTGCATGGCAATATTGGATATTCCTGTGATGGAAAGTGTCACTGCCGGAAGGATCGCATGACGCACGCGGTCAAAAAAAGTCACTCCGCTTGCCTCTACTCCAATCGGTACGCTTAATCCTATGGGAAGTATTTTGAGCCATACTCCAAAGATGATCAGCAACAACATGGCAATCCAGAATGCCGGAGTGCTGGAGATCACCAGACAGTATCCTTTGATAATCTTATCAATCGGCTTTCCACGATTCATACCTGCAAGTGAACCCAGCAAAAATCCGATCAGTCCGGACAAAACCCACGCAATGATCATCAGGAACAAAGAATTTCCAAGTTTTACCGCGATCACTGTCGTAACTTTCTGGCGATAAAGGAGAGATATTCCCATATCTCCCCTCACAAAATCCCTGAACCAGGCAATGTATCGCTGCAGGGGCGGTTGTCCCACGCCCCAGTATTCTTCAAGCTTTGCAATCTGTTCCTGACTCATGCTTCCAAGGGCAGCCTGTCCGACATTCGCTTTCAGAGGATCGATCGGAGAAGCTGTCATAAGTGCAAAAGCAGCAACACTGACTGCAAACAGCAGAAGCAGCACTTTGATGAAATTTTTTAAAATAAATTTTGCTTTTAAATTATTCAAAATCTGTTACTCCCATGACCACTGATCTACGTTATTTACGATAGACCAGCCATGTCCGTGTGGATGGATCTTCTGGTCAGCCACCTTAAGTCCGTCTTTGACAAAGTACAGATGATCGATATTACAGAGCCAGATCCACGGGATATCACCTTCCTGTGTAATTCCGATCTCGCCATCCCACTGTGCTTTTTTCCAGAGATCATAAGACGCTTCCAGATCACTGGATTTCAGTGCTTCATCCATGTATTTGTCTACGGTTTCGTTTGCATATGGAGAATATTCTGCAAGGCCGGTTTCGCTCATTGTATGATAGATGTTGTACAGTTCCATTGGTGTATGTGCACCCCAGCCCCATACAAGCGGCTCAGACTCTGCTCTTGTGTAGGCAGTATCCCAGTCAACACCCTCTGTTGTCACTTCAATTCCAAGTTCGGCAAGCTGGTTCTTACTGTCCTCTGCCAGTGCCTGACGAACAGAATCAGATGCCGGATACAGCATGGTAAATTCTGCACGCGCACCGTCTTTCTCACGGATTCCGTCATCACCTTCTGCCCAGCCTGCTGCTTCAAGAATTTCTTTTGCTTTATCCGGATCGTATTCTACTTCTGCTTCTTCATTGTACCATGGCATCTTGTCGCACACGCTGTATGCCGGAGTTCCATAACCGTTCAGAACATTTTCGATCATTTCTTCGCGGTCAATGCCAAGATTGATCGCACGTCTTACTTCTACGTCACTGGTGAAGTCATTTCCATAAGTTACTCCGTCAATTTCCTCTGCTGCAGTTGCCGGAAGATTAAATCCACGGTTGTCTACTGTCTGCACGCTGAACAGATCATATCCGTCAACCGTTATATCTGAAT
Organism: uncultured Ruminococcus sp.; assembly: GCA_900066355.1. GTDB lineage: Bacteria > Bacillota > Clostridia > Lachnospirales > Lachnospiraceae > Blautia_A. The sequence goes on along the minus strand of FMEL01000004.1, from coordinate 98,788 downwards.
AGGATGCCGCTGTATGTGCCACGTCTACCGTGCCGGACTGAGCTGCTGCCAGTGCTGCATCTTCTTCCATGAAAAGAACTGTTACTTTTTTCATTTTTGGTGCTTCTCCATAGTAATCCGGATTTGCCTCAAAAATAACCTGCTGTCCTTTGTCCCACTGTTTCATGATATAGCGTCCGGAACCAATTGGATTCTGTCCGTAATTTTCATCATAAGCATGCTCCGGAACGATTCCTACAATTGCCATGGTATATGGCCAGACTGCAAATGGTGTATTCATATGGAATTCAACAGTTGTGTCATCCACCGCCACTGCTTCTTTCAGCATGGAAAAATCATTGACCGAACTGTTATCGCGGCAGTTATTGTATGTAAATGCCACGTCCGATGCTGTCAGCGGTTCTCCGTCTGTAAATTTAACATCGTCACGGATCTTAACGGTCCAGGTAAGTCCGTCATCACTTACCGAATAATCAGTTGCCAGGTCTTTGCCGATAGAAAGATCTGTATTGGTAATAGTAAGCGTACTCTGGATCAGAGGTTCATGTACGTGCTCTCCTGCGCCCCATCCATATGCCGGATCAAAACCAGATTCCGGCTCTGATGTTGTCGGCATAGTTACGATCACTTCGTCCTTCGCTGTACTTTCTTCCTGTGCTGCAAATACAGTCGCAGTTCCCCCTGCAAAGGATGCAGTCATGCAGACCGCCATCATAACCGCCAGTAATTTTCTCTTCATTATCTCATTTCCTCCTTTTGTTCTCATTTATGCACAATGCTGTGTCTATCAACACTTTCAGGATTTGTTTTTATTTATTATGCATAACAAGTTCTATCAGTATACCATCAATTTTGACCGTATATAACCGTCCCAGGGGGATATTGACCTATTCATATATCGCATAGATCCTGCGCTTTTTTCATAGCTCTGTATCCCCCTGGGAGGCTTGTTTTTGCACTGCATTTTGTTAAAATATAGACAACACAAAGGACTTGTGTTACTACCGAATAAAGTGCACAGACCTCCACAATTGATGCACATTCAACCCATAATAAAAAAGTACTTCCATTCCGCGGGAAGTACTTTTTTATGTCATTTTCAATTTCAATTCATGTTCTTAAATCTGCACCGGACCAAACGCATCCATCACTTCAAAATCATCAAACAGAAAAGCATTTACAACTATACTTCCTGCCCTCCGGTTATTGTCGCTGATTATTATGCTGTTAATTTTATAAAACTGAATCTATTAATTTCTTTGTATAATCCATCTTCGGATGATAGATGATATCATCCGGAGTTCCGTATTCTACGGTCTTTCCATGATAGAGAACCAGGACTTTGTCACAGAAGGCCTGCACCAGTGCAAGATCGTGGCAGATCAGGATAAATGACAGATTTTCTTTCTGTTTCAGTTCGGTCAGCAGTTCCAGAATCTGTTTCTGCACGGTTACATCCAGTGCGCTGGTTGCCTCATCACAGATCAGGATGTCCGGACTGACTGCAAGCGCTCTGGCAATTGCTGCTCTCTGACACTGTCCTCCACTGACCTGATGTGGATAGCGGCCTGCGTATTCCGCATCCAGACCACATCTTTCGAAAAGATTTTCCACACGTTTCCGTGTTTCTGCACGGCTTATCCCCATGTTCCGAAGACTTTCCCCAATTCCGTCTCCCAGAGTACGTCTCGGATCAAAAGATTCCATCGGCATCTGAAAAACCATCTGGATATCCTGATAGGTTTTTCTTAAGATTTTACCTCTGACGTTGGTAATGTCCTTTCCTTTAAGAAAAATCTGTCCATCTGTCACCGGCTCCAGATGTGTGAGCATCTTGGCGATCGTACTTTTGCCGGATCCGGACTCACCTACAATTCCAAGGCATTCGCCCTGCTTCAGTTCAAAGCTTACATCATCCACAGCCGTTATAGATTTTTTCCCTGATATAAATATCTTTTTGAGATGGTCTGTTTTCAGGATAATATCTGTCATTTCAGTTCTCCTCCTGATTGCTGTTCCGTTTCAGATGAAGTACGGAACTCATCAGTTTCTTTGTATACGGATCTTCCGGATAGTCCAGGACGCTCTTGGTCTCTCCGTAATCTCTTACCTGTCCATTCTGAAGAACCAGTATTCTGTTTGCCATCATCCTTACAACACCGATATTATGCGTTACAAGAATCATTGCAGTATTGTATTCTTTACGCATAAGCAGAAGTTCCTCTACTACCTGTTTCTGCACGGTTACATCCAATGCACTGGTAGGTTCATCTGCCAGAAGCAGGTTCGGATGCATGATCATGGCTGTACAGATCCCTACTCGCTGATTCATTCCGCCAGAGAGTTCAAACGGGTAGCTGTCCAGCACACGGTCACTGTCATCCAGACCAATCTTCTTCATGATCTCTCCTGCACGTTCCCGGACTTCCTTCTTGCTGATTTTCTCATGTTCTGACACTGCTTCATGTATCTGTGCTCCGATCGTCCGTACAGGACATAACGCGGCTTTGCAGTCCTGAAATACCATCCCGATCTCTGTTCCAAGAAGCTTACGGAGCTTTTTCTCGCTCATATCTGTAAGGTTTTCACCTTTGTACCAGATATCACCTCTTGTAACCAGACCTTCTTCACCCAAAAGTCCCATGATGGCTTTGACAATCGTACTTTTACCGCTTCCGGACTCGCCCACGATTCCAAGAATCTCGCCCTGTTTTAATTCAAAACTGACATCCTGAACCACTGGTTTTCCATTATAAGAAATTGTCACATGCTCTACACGAAGCAAAGAATCCATAATATTTTGCTCTCCTCAGACATTTACTTTACATCCAGATCTGCAGTAATCTCATAGTAATCACATGGATGTGCTGCCATTCCTGTAACATTTGACTTGGTTACGATTCCCATATTCAGATGAGATACAAAGAAAAAGGCGTCATCATCCAGAATATCCTGCTGAAGTTCTACTGCAAGTTTGGATCTTTCATCCTTATCGAAGGTCTGATGAAGCTGATCTGTCAGTTTTGTTACTTCTTCATTCTGATAGTTTCCATAGTTCTTTGCACCTGTAACTGTACTGGTGAAGAAGTATTCCGGATCTCCGGTCGGTGCTGTAGTTGTAGAGCTTACATATACATCAAAATCTCCACTCTTGGCAATTGTCATATGGTCAGATGTATTATTTACAACAACATCAATACCGATATCCTTCAGTGTAGCCTGTGCATACTCTGCAAGCTTCGGCTGCTCCAGACGAGTCGGATATGTCAGCCAGTTAATGCTTAACTTCTGGCCATCCTTATCCACGTATCCATCACCGTCTGTATCTGTCCATCCGGATTCTTCAAGAAGCTTCTTTGCTCCGTCCGGATCATAGGAAACGGTTTCTACAGCGTCATTTCCATAGGAAAAACTGCTCGGGAAGGCTGCTTTTGCCGGAACACCACGTCCCTGCATGATCACAGAACAGAATCCGTCTTTGTCGATTCCCATCTCAACAGCTTTGCGGACATTCTGGTCCTGCATGATCTCTGAATCCATATTGAACTGTCCGAAGAAGCAGCGGCTGGTCGCACACGAGTTAATGGTATAGTCTGAATTGTTTTCAAACAGAGGATAGTTATCATACTGCAGTCCATAAGTTCCCTGAATATCTCCGGTCTGCAGGGCTGCTGTCAGCGCACTTCCGTCTGCAAAAGATTTGACAGTAACTTTGTCTACTTTTACTTCACCGCCCCAGTAGTTCTCATTTTTGACCAGATCGATCTGGGTTGGAGTAACATTCTCTGCAATATACGGGCCTGTTCCTGCCACATTCGCAGAACCGCCTTCTCCCTGAACGCCATAATCCATATCGATGATCGCACCATACGGATCACCAAGGTAATTGATGATTGCCGGACATGGTTCTGTCGTATAAATAGTAAGTGTCAGACCATCCGCATCAATATGGTCGATCTTCAGATCATAAGGCGCACGGTCATGAACTGCGATCAGATCTTCCAGACATTCTTTGACTGCCTCTGCATCCATGGTACGTCCACTGGAAAACTTCACGCCGTCACGAAGTGTGATCTTTACAGTTGTATCGTCCACGAATTCATAATCTGTTGCAAGCCACGGCTCTACTTCCATATTGTCATTGTATTTGAAAAGAGTTTCTCCGACACCATAACGAAGTGCGCTCCATCCGGAATAATTATCGTGCGGGTTTAATCCCGCATCTCCCATTTCCTCACTGTAACCGGTTGTTCCGTATACAAATGACTTTTCACCATCAGCCCATACACTTGTGGACATTCCTGCTGCCAGCATTACTCCTGTAAGAATTACCGCAATTAATTTCTTCTTCATAGTAGTTTTTCCTTTCTTTATATGCTTATCTCTTAGTTCTTTCTTTTGGATCCATATAGTCCCTGAGCGTATCTCCGAAAAGATTAAAGATCATAACCGTTATAAATATGGCAAGTCCCGGTGCAAGTACCATCCATGGTGAGATCTGAAGCATACTTCTTCCATCATTGATCATGCTTCCCCACTCTGCCATCGGCGGCTGTACGCCAAGCCCGAGAAAAGAAAGTCCGGCCAGTTCCATCATCATCGTTCCGATATCAAGAACCGAAGTAACCAATATCGGACCGGCAATATTCGGCAAAATATGTTTAAACATAATCTTAAATGTGCTGCTTCCCGACAGTCTCACCGCCATCAGATACGTTGAGTCTTTCTGTGCAAGAGTCAGTCCTCTGGCAAGTCTGGCAAACTTCGGCCATCCAATTACAGCCAGAGCTATGATTGCATTCTGAATACCTCCACCGAGCACACCAGCTACCGCAAGGGCAAATACAAGGCTCGGAAATGCCAGAAACAGATCGGACACACGCATCAGAACAGTATCCAGAATTCCTCCGCACCAGCCACATATAATACCAATTGCGGTTCCGACTACAGTAATGATTGCTACCAGAAGCAGTGTTGCATAAATACTCGTCGTGCTTCCCACCAGTACTCTCGAAAGCATATCCCTTCCGTAACGGTCAGTTCCCAGTATATGTTCTGTGCTGGGCGGTTTCTGCGCCAGCAGAAGATCCTGCATATCCGGATCATACGGGCAGAGTTTCCGGGCAAAGGCTGCAATTACAAGCAGGATCAGTACCAGTATTGTAAAAAAGATCAGCTTTTCTCTCACATGGTTTTTCTTTATTTTCTGCCTGCGGACAGTTATCGTTTTTTTCGTTTTACTCATACTCTGTCACCTCCCAGTCTTACGCGAGGATCCAGATAATGATAAATGATATCTGTGATCAGATTTACCACTACATAAATAATCGCCATCCATGCCACATACGCCTGAATGATCGGGTAATCTCTCATAGTTATGGCATCTACTGCCATTTTACCGACACCGTCCCACATAAAAATAGTCTCAACGATCGTGGTTCCACCCAGAAGATTTCCTATGGACAATGCCAGCAGCGTAATGATCGTGAGCATGGAAGATTTCATCACATTTTTCCAGATGATCACACTGCCTCTGACACCTCGCGCTCTGGCTCCGGCCACATAGTCTTTATTCAGTTCTTCAAGGATTGTCGCTCTTACCTGACGGGTATATTTTGATGCCATGGAGATTGCCAGCGTCAGCGTAGGCAGGACAAGACTTAACGCGACGTTGTCACTGGTAATGACCGGAAGCCATCCCAGTCTGATAGAAAAGAAATACATCAGCACCAGCGCCGCAAAAAAATTCGGCATGGAATTTCCTATGAAACTGAAAAAACGAATTAAATAATCGATCCATTTATTATGTTTTACTGCCGAAAGGATTCCAAACGGAATTGCGATCAGCATCGTCAGCAATACTGAAGAAACCGTCAGCATGATTGTTGCCGGAAGTTTTTCTATGAAAGTTTCATAAACATCTCTCTTCGATACATAGCTCTTGCCCATATCTCCGGTTGCCATTCCTGCAAACCACTTTGCATATTGCACAAGAAACGGCTGATCCAGCCCGTACTCTTTTCTCGTCTCATCAATGACTTCCTGTGAGACTGCCGAACCTGCATTTTCATACATGTAGGTAACTGCATCACCGCCCGCCAGACGCATCATGACAAAAGACAAAAAAGTGATTCCGATCAGAATCGGAATCAACTGAAGAAGTCTTTTTAAAATATATTTAATCATTCGTTCTCCTTCATGCCTGCATAGCATCAGACAACATATCCGCATGATAAATCGTAACTGTCCCGTATCCTCACAGTTACAACAATTTAACAATTACAGTCTAGCAAATGTCAAAAAAGCACACAACCCCGTGGGAGGGTTCTGTGCTATTCTTAAATTGAATACTTTATGCATGTTATGGAATAAGTACGGATTAACTTTATACTCGTTCACAGTGGATTAACTTTTTGGAAGTCTGCTCATCAGAAACTCAAGAAATTCCTGTATACTTTCATCCATTTCTTCTCCTCTGTGAATGATATAGCCAAAAACAACTTTACTGTCCCCCATATTCAGAGGGATTCCCGGTGCCGTGCCCGCCTTATTTTCGGAAAGATAGCTTCCGCTCACATTGGAGACTTTGCTGTTTTTCAGCATTCTTTCCATAATATAATCACTGTTGGTCAGCACGGAAATATCAAGGTCTTTCCACTGAAAAGCCTCCTCATTTACAGATCCGATATCAAAAAATTCATCCTGATAATTCTGTATGAACCGTACTCCCTCAAGCTCTCCCAGATTTACAGTCTCTTTTTCCAAATCATAAAGTTCTGTCTGCCGTCCCGGATAAAGGATCACATCTGTCTCATGCAGAGATACAAACTGCAGCTTGTTTTTTGCCAGTTCATGCAGGAAATTCTCTTTCTGCTGGCTCAGGATATAGACAAAACCAATGTCATCCATATAGTCACGGACGCGCTCCATAACACTTCGCACACCTGCTGTCGTCAATTGGAAATGATAGTTTTTTTCATATGTTTCATTATAAAAATCCACAAACAGATCGGCAAACCAGGAACTGGGATTCATGGAAATACGGATCCATTTTGTCATGCCGTTTGCCGACATATTTTCCAGAACTTCGACCTCATTTGTGATCCGGCAGGCATAATGATAAACCTTCTGTCCCTGTACCGTAAGGCGTATTCCACGTGGCAGCCGTTCAAAAAGCTGCATTCCGAGATTATCCTCCAGTGCCTTTATCACCTTACTGACACTTGATTGTGTAGAATAAAGGGTCTTTGCCGCATCACTGAAAGATCCGGCCTGCGCACATGTCACCAAATATTGTAATTGTTTTAAATCCATATGATTCTCCGCATATTGTTATAGTCAGTCCTGTTGTCTGCCTGTTATTTAACTGTCCGCAGCATAAACAGTGGAGTGGGATTATAAAATTCGTCTTTTTCCAGATAAATCCTGCTGCTGATACCCAGATCCACTCTGAAATCTTTTACTTCCATAGAACCTAATGTTTCCAGATCCCACGCCGGACGGCTGTAAGAACTGATTGGAAGCTGACGCTTGATCTCCTCACACTCACGCATCATATCATCACCGAGAATATTGTGTGCATGATTTTCCGGAAGATCTGCGACATTGGAAAAATCTGTAAGTCCGTAATTTGCATCAAAGTTAAGCAGAACCCCGCCTTTTTTCAGGACACGGAGCCACTCGCCATAAGCATGGCTTACGTGCGGCAGTGTCCAGGTCAGGTTTCTGGAAATGATCACATCAAATGTACCCTCCGGAAATTCCGGATTTTCGGCATCCATTACCAGAAATTCGCAGTCTGTTTTTTCCTCTGATGCAAGAAGACGTGCATTTTTGATCATATCAGGTGTCAAGTCGATACCTGTCACCTGATGGCCTTCTTTTGCAAGCAGAACGGAGAAAAATCCAGCACCGCATCCCACATCAAGAATACGCAGTTTTTTTCCTTTTGGAAGCTGCGCACGTATTTCTTTCATCCAGCGTTCTGCCATAGCACTGTGCAGTTCCTGACGTTTCTGCATGAGAAAACTGTCGCTTCGTTTTTCCCAGTAATTGACGATTCGCTCCTTGCGTTCATCATACCGGCTGACGATTCTTCCATATGTGACCATCGGACCATTTCCAAGCACCTGCAGCGTGCCGCACTGATAAAGAAGCACACCGTCAAACTCTGCGACACTGATTTCTTTTACATTGCCTTCATAATCGCGGACTTCTCCGAGAATATCACCTTCCTGAATCATATCACCGACTTTTTTAAACGGATACCAGAGTCCGTTTTCCTCGGCATCCTGATAGCAAATATCGGCTACATCCAGAGGATAGTAGGTACGGAAATCTTTCAGTCCCTGATAAATGCCCAGATGACAGAGAATATTACGGACATCCCTGCGAGTGGATCTGACTTCCTCATAAGTCCAGTCACCCATTCCTCCACGCTCGATCAGAATACTCGGGATTCCCTGTGAAGCCGCATAGTTATAAGAACCGCCGGATGCCACATTGGATTTTACCATGTAAGGCACATCGACCTGTTCTGCCATCTGTCTCGAAAAGCTGACAACTTCCTCTGCTGCCGCTCCTGCATAATAAACATATGGAGTAAGTTTTTCATAATCGTCTCCACTGTGCAGGTCGATATAATAATCTGCTACCGGCTGCAATTCCTGAGAAACAGCCCATGCAAGACGTTCCATCTCCGTTCCGTCCGGATTTCCCGGAAATTCACGATTCAGATTCTTCCCATCTGTAAGCCCCATGCTGCCTTTTCGCGCTTCAAACGCCGGACGGTTCAACGCTTTTATGATGATGACCGTTCCTGTTACCTTCTCGATTTTCAGTTTCTGTGCAAGCTCGATGGCGGCCTGGATCCCTACATATTCACCGGCATGAACACCTGCTGTGATCAGCATGGTTTTTCCTGTGCCATGTCCATGCAGAACAGTCACCGGCAGTCTGATCTCACCATTTGCAAGCTCCAGTTCCCCGTGCCACTTCTGTCCCGGCTGCACCGTTACATTTTTCAGATGAAAAGCATCTCTTTTTCTTCCTGTCAGCAGAAAAATCGGAGAAGTACTATTGTTGATGATCTCTTCCTCTGTCCAGACCTCTTTCCATACTTCTTCATCGCAGGAAACATCAAGAAATCCTGCTTTCTGCATCGTTTCAATATCCCACTTCGGACGTTCCAGGCGGCTTAACGGAACCTGACGGGCAATTTCTTCCATCTTCTCAATATCGGTTCCGCTGTAATAATCTTCCACATTCTGCTCTTCCGTCTGCTTACGGTCTTTCTCGTAACTGCTTCGTTTCTCTTCATTATAAAGATGACCGTACCAGTCAGCATCAAAGTTATAAAGGACACCCCCCGGCTTCAGGACACGGAGCCATTCTCTGTATGCAAGGTCCGGACGCGGCAGATTCCATGTAACATTTCTTGTTACAATCACATCAAAACTGTTGCTTTCCACATCGAGCGCCTGCGCGTCGCCTGTTTTCCACACAATACACTTTGTAAGCTCCCCTGCATTGCTCTGTGCTTCTTTCAGCATTTCTTCGGTATAATCAATTGCAGTAACCTGATACCCGGCTTCTGCAAGAAGAATTGCAAAAAATCCCGGGCCGGTTCCTACATCGAGAATTTTAATCTCCTGCGGTTTCTTTTCCGGAAACTGATTTCCAAGCAGAGAAAGGAGTTTGTCCCTCCACATCGTTCTACGGGCATCTGCCATTTCCTGCTGATTATATTCTGAATAACCTCTGGCACGGTTCGTCCAGTAGGCATGGATTTCGTTTTTCAAATTATTCATAAGTCTGTTCTCTTTTCATGCTTGTCATGTTGATCGGGGCGATTCATAATTTTTATTGCACAAAAGTAAAATTTTCTCTGAATCTCCACCCTCATATTTTTTCATTATATAAAAAAAGCATCCCCTCCACAAGCCTGTAGGGGGGATGTGTTGTTACAATTTTGACAAAGAAACTTAGACACATTGTTGTCTGAAAGTGTATTTCACTGCAGGAAGATGCTCCACAGGCAAATGGTCGGAAGTGACAGTAAGGTGGAAAAAATAACCATCTTTGTTGCAAACGGGGAATCTACCTGATATTTTTCCGCAAGGATACTTGTCGTTGCGCCTGCTGGCATTGCAGCGAGAAGTACACATAAGCCAAGAACGGTTTTGCTGAGTGGAAGCATTCTGCATACGAGATAAACCACTGCCGGAATGATCACCAGTCTGTGCACTGTATATTTGACAACAGTCCAGTCCCAGAAATCTTTCAGGTCAATATCTGCGAGGATCATTCCGATAACCATCATGGACATCGCTGTGTTGCAGTTTCCGACTGATGTAACCGCTCCGTCAAGTCCCGGCGGAAGCTGCGCACCGGTCACCATCATGATCATTCCGAGAACACAGGCAAGAATACACGGATGTGTTACGACTTTTTTCAGTGTTTTTATCTTATCACTGCTTCCGGAAAAAACAGCCAGGCCGGAAGACCACATCATAATTCGCTGTGGGATCAGATAGACGCTGGCAAGTACAAGACCTTCCATTCCATAGATTCCCTCAGCGATCGGATTACCGAGAAATCCGGCATTGGAACAGATCGTACCGTACTGGAGACATTTATAACGTCCCTCTGCTTCTCCCCGGAACATCAATTTTCCATAGATCACACAAAACACCTGAATACCGATGGAGATAAGAAGGATCTCCAGATAATTTGTAAAATCACCGTCCGCTGCACTCTGCGTAAATGCGTGGAGAATGTTGCAGGGAAGTATCAGATAGATTACAAGATCATTGATATTTTTCTGCCCCTGCGGACCAATGATATGTATTTTTTTCATAAGAAATCCTACAGCTACCAGAATAAATATCATGAGCTGCAGTGTCAGCAAAGTTATCATAAATTTACTATATAGTGTCTGCAGTGTTATCGAAGACACTATTTCCTTTCTCTTTAATTGTGTTTCTGTGATAGTTGTTCACTGTCTTTTGAGAATAACATAAACAACCACTTTAGTGTAGCACATCGCAGAAGGAGTCGCAAGAAGTCCGTTTGTACGCAGTTGTATACAAAGTAATCTTAGTTACTGTTCACAGAACAGGAAGCTTTTCCCCTATACATTGACGGGTTATTATATTTCCTGTAAGATGGAAATAAGGTTACACAAATAGAATTACCCCGGAGGCTTTTAAATGAATAACTCTGTATGGGAAAAGCAGCGGAAACGTCTCTTTGAACTGATTGAAATCGGCTCCAACTACGATGCGTGGTGCTGGGGCTACGACTTTTTTAATACTTTTACGATCCTGCTGAATCTGACAGTCAGCATCATGTACACCTTCGATAATATGGAAATGAAATACGGCCCGCTCCTTCTGACGCTGGAGCGCCTGACGGTTGCTTTCTTTGCTATTGATTTCCTGCTTCGTGTATTTACTGCCAAATATCTTTATCCTGATGTTTCAGAACCACGGGCGATTGGAAAATACCTGACTTCTTTTTCCGGAATCGTGGATATGCTGTCCTTTATTCCGTACTATATGCCGTTTTTCTTCCCATCCGGTGCAGTCGCATTCCGTATGCTGCGAATCATCCGTATTTTCCGGCTGTTCCGCATCAATGCTTATTACGATTCACTGAATGTCATTACGGAAGTCATTGTCGGTAAAAAACAACAGCTCCTGTCCTCGGTATTTATCATTTTAATTCTGATGCTCTCTTCCAGCCTCTGTATGTACAGTCTGGAAAATAAAGCACAGCCGGAAGTTTTTACAAACGCATTTTCCGGAATCTGGTGGGCCGCCTCCACTTTGCTCACAGTTGGCTATGGTGATATTTATCCTGTCACCACCATGGGCAAGATTTTCGGAATATTTATCGCATTTCTTGGTGTCGGTATGGTTGCCATCCCCACCGGTATTATTTCCGCCGGATTTGTCGATCAGTACTCGCGCCTGAAGCGAATCGGTGAATACGGACAGGAGGAGGATGTACATTTTATCCGCATCTGCCTTGACAAAAACGACAAATGGGTCGGACACCGCATTGCTGAACTTGATGTTCCACAGAGAATCATTGTTGCAGTAATCCAGCGTGATCACCGCATCCTCGTCCCAAAGGGTGATACGGTTCTGAAAGCCGGGGATGTAATGGTGATCGGTGCGGAATCTTTTCAGGATAAAGACCACATTAAGCTGAAAGAGATTACTCTCCAGCAGCGAAATCCATGGACAAATCAGAATATCCGGGATCTTGATATTTCCAGACATTCGATCATCGTACTTGTCAGACGCCACAAAAAGCTAATCATCCCAAGCGGAAACCTGACACTTCTTGAAGGAGATACCGTTATCCTTTATACCCAGACTCACATGGCGAATGCTGATGATCTGGAGATTTGAAAAATTATTCCGGCAGCAATTATGTCTGACCAATTTTTTAAATGGCTTAATCGGTATTTTGTCTGATTACTTTCAATCCGCTATTGACGGCTTTTCATGTTCTATGCTAAAATCTATCCAAATTCGCAGGTATCTGCGTTTTTATCCAAAACATCGTGTGGACTTTTCTGGTTTAATGCTTTTTAAGTCTGACTATTTTTCGCCACACAATTACCCTTTGCGGTAGTTGTGCGGCGTTTTTTTATGGATATTTACAGATACTAATTTGATGCTATTATGGAGGTTTGTTATGAATGATACATTTATGAAAGAACGGCCGGTCTTTCCGCTGATTTTATCCATGGCAATGCCAATGGTCATTTCCATGCTGGTCAATTCTCTATACAATATCGTGGACAGTTTCTTTGTTGCCCAGATCAGCGAAGATGCCATGACCGCGCTGTCGCTTGTTTTTCCTGTGCAGAATTTTTCAAATGCAATCGCAATTGGATTCGGTATCGGTATCAGCTCGCAGATTGCAATCTGTCTGGGTGCCGGCAATAAAGAAACCGCAAGCAAAGCCGCTACACATGGTCTGGCGTTGTCCGCCTTACATGGAATCCTGCTGACAGTCATCTGTATTTCAATCATGCCAAAATTTCTTTCTGTTTTTACTTCAGATAAAAATGTCAGCAGCCTTGGCGTCCGCTATTCCACGATTGTATTTCTTTTTGCCATTGTGACCACTATAAACCTTGCGTACGAAAAAATCTTTCAGGGTGTCGGCAATATGAAGGTAACTATGGTCGGACTGATGGTCGGCTGTGTTTCCAATATCCTGCTCGATCCTCTGATGATCTTTGGCCTTGGTCCGTTCCCTGCCATGGGGATCGAAGGTGCTGCCCTCGCAACAGGACTTGGTCAGGTACTGAATCTTGTCTTTTATCTGATTGTTTATAAGATGCGTCCGATCCAGGTACAAATCAGTCGCCGGTATCTCCATCCGGATAAATCCCTTGCATCACGGTTGTATTCTGTCGGCATTCCAGGCGCTTTAAATCTGGCACTTCCTTCTGTGCTGGTCTCTGCACTGAACGGACTTCTGGCTGCATATTCGCAGAGTTATGTAGTGATTCTCGGGATCTACTACAAGCTCCAGACTTTCCTGTATCTTCCGGCAAGCGGAATCGTCCAGGGCATGCGCCCGGTCATCGGATATAATTACGGTGCCGGAGAGCATAAACGTGTGAAAAAAATTTATTTTGTTACGCTGTGTATGAGTGGTGTGATCATGCTTATCGGAACGATCATCTGTCTGACTGTACCGGGACAGCTTATCGGAATGTTCACCACCAATCCTGAGACAATTGCCGCCGGCAAAACTGCCCTTCGGATCATCTGCGCAGGTTTTCTTGTTTCTTCTGTATCTGTTACATCCTGTGGTGCCCTGGAGGGGCTTGGACGAGGCAGTGCTTCGCTGGTTGTCTCTCTCTGCAGATATCTGATCATCATTCTGCCGGCCGCGTTTATCTTAAGTCATTTCTTCGGGGCTGTTGGTGTGTGGAATGCATTCTGGATTGCAGAAGCTTTGACCGCCGGGGTGTCATTTATGATCAGTCGGAAGGTTATCGGAATCGGGGCATAGCCCCGAAGCCCCCCCCCTGTTGAGGGACTTTCTCTTTCTGAAGTCTACCTTTTTTCATGTTCTTGTTGATTCCATTTGAACATTCCCCTATCAGAGTCCACCATTTTTCACTGTTTCATTGACTTTCTCATGACTTTCTCTCCCACAGGGTACCCAGTTTACCTACATTTCGTGGACCCCCTCATGACTTTCTCTCCCACAGGGTACCCGATTTTTCTCATTCCGATGACTTCCTCAAGTCTTTCTCTTCCACAAGTCATTACACCGCTCACTTTTTGATGACTTTCTCAAGTCTTTCTCCTCTGCAAGGCATTACACCCCTCACATTTTCTATATTCCCTCTTGACAAATACCCTTATGGGGTATATATTATCACCAGAATCGTCATACCCCTACAGGGTATTAATCCGAATAATCCACTCACACTCAGAAAGGAGTCTTACCTGTGTCCGATTATAATTGTAATAAAGACCAGACAAATACCGATATTTCCGCAAACACAATGCCTTGCGATACCACATCCGATAAATCACCGGTCTGTTCCTGCTGCAGTATGAAGCACACAGACCGTTCAGAGGCTGACCGCAAGAAACTTGTCAACCGCCTGAAACGTATCGAGGGACAGATACGGGGAATCATAGGAATGTTGGAAAACGATGCTTACTGCAACGACATCCTGATCCAGTCTGCTGCTGTCAATGCCGCAGTCAACTCATTCAATAAAGAACTTCTCGCGAATCATATCCGAACCTGTGTCGCACGTGATATCCGCGCGGGCAAGGACGAGACAATTGACGAGCTTGTGGCAACTCTGCAGAAACTGATGAAGTAACTGTAACAACTGGATAAACATAAAAATGAAGAATTTACAAAAGAGGAATAAACATGAAACCAGCTGACATTATTATTTTACTGATCTTCCTTGTTGGCATGATCTTTGCAGCGCACAAGGCGTCATGCCTCTTGAAAGGAGATTCTCTCAGTATTTCATAAGGAGGTACCATAATGGAACAATATAACGTCACCGGCATGAGCTGCGCTGCCTGCTCAGCCCGTGTAGAAAAGGCTGTATCAAAAGTTCCGGGAGTCACATCCTGTTCCGTCAGCCTTCTGACAAATTCTATGGGGGTGGAAGGAACTGCCTCATCCCACGATATCATCACTGCCGTACAGCAGGCAGGCTACGGCGCCTCACTCAAAGGATCCAACAAAGAACAGGTTTCCATGTCCGAGGCTGAAGAAGCACTCGAAGACCACGAGACACCGGCTCTCAAACACCGGCTGATCGCCTCGACAGGCTTTCTCATTGTCCTCATGTATTTCTCCATGGGACACATGATGTGGGGCTGGCCGCTCCCTGCATGGTTCAACGACAACCACGTTGCCATGGGGCTTGTACAGCTTCTGCTTGCCGGAATCATCATGGTCATCAACCAGAAATTCTTTATCAGCGGCTTTAAGAGTCTGTGGCACCGCTCTCCGAACATGGACACCCTTGTCGCACTCGGTTCCATGACATCTTTTGTATGGAGTGTTTATGCACTCTTCGCCATGACCAGAGCACAGGTTGACGGTGATTCCGCCGCAGTCATGAACTACATGATGGAATTTTATTTTGAATCCGCTGCTATGATCCTGACTCTGATCACCGTCGGAAAAATGCTCGAAGCACGCTCTAAAGGCAAAACAACCGATGCATTAAAGAGTCTGATGAAACTTGCACCAAAAACAGCAGTCATTCTCCGTGATGGCCAGGAGACCTCTGTTCCGATCGAACAGGTAAAAAAAGGCGATATTTTCGTCGTGCGCCCCGGTGAGAATATTCCGGTCGATGGTGTGATCATCGAAGGTACCAGCGCCATCAACGAATCTGCACTGACCGGCGAAAGCATCCCTGTTGACAAAGCTGCCGGTGATCTTGTTTCCGCTGCCACCGTCAATCAGTCCGGATTTATCAAATGCGAAGCAACCCGTGTAGGCGAAGACACCACACTCTCCCAGATCATCAAAATGGTCAGTGATGCCGCAGCCACCAAAGCACCGATTGCTAAGATCGCAGACCGTGTTTCCGGTGTTTTTGTACCGGCAGTCATCACAATTGCGGTCATTACAACCATTATCTGGCTTCTGACCGGACATGAATTCGGCTACGCACTTGCCCGCGGAATTTCCGTTCTTGTCATCAGCTGCCCGTGCGCACTCGGCCTTGCCACTCCGGTTGCGATTATGGTCGGCAACGGCATGGGCGCAAAGAACGGCATCCTCTTCAAAACAGCAGTTTCTCTCGAAGAAGCTGGCAAAGTACAGATCGTCGCACTCGACAAAACAGGTACCATCACAAGCGGACAGCCTGAGGTGACTGACCTTCTCCCGGCAAACGAAATTTCTGAAACAGAACTTCTCACAATGGCTTTTGCCCTTGAGAGAAAGAGTGAGCATCCGCTTGCAAAAGCAATTTTAGAACATGCCGAAAACCTGCACCTTACCGCACCGGAAGTTTCCGGTTTCCATGCACTTCCCGGAAATGGTCTTTCCGCTGTGCTGAATAATGAAACCCTGATCGGTGGAAGTATGAAATTCATCAGCAGCCAGGTAAGTGTTCCTGCCGCTCTCTCCCGGAAAGCAGAGAAACTTGCCGAACAGGGAAAAACTCCCCTCCTTTTTGCACGAAACGGCAAACTGATCGGAATTATTGCAGTCGCTGATGTTATCAAAGAAGACAGCCCACAGGCAATCAGAGAACTTCAAAATATGGGCATCCGCGTAGTTATGCTGACCGGTGACAACGAACGTACCGCAAGAGCAATCGGTGCTCAGGCAGGCGTGGACGATGTCATTGCCGGAGTTCTCCCTGATGGCAAAGAAAGCGTGATCCGCACCCTGAAGGAGCAGGGCAAAGTTGCCATGGTCGGTGACGGTATCAACGATGCTCCGGCGCTTACACGAGCTGATATCGGAATCGCGATCGGTGCCGGAACAGATATTGCAATCGACGCTGCCGATGTTGTCCTGATGAAGAGCCGCCTGAGTGATGTTCCTGCTGCGATCCGTCTCAGCCGTGCTACCCTGAAAAATATTCACGAAAATCTTTTCTGGGCATTTTTCTACAATGTCATCGGTATTCCGCTCGCTGCCGGTGTCTGGATCCCGATTTTCGGCTGGACACTCAACCCGATGTTTGGCGCTGCAGCAATGAGCCTCTCCAGCTTCTGCGTCGTTACAAATGCCCTTCGTCTGAACCTGTTTAAAATTCACGATGCAGGAAAAGACAAAAAAATAAAACAAGCTACTTCCATTGAAGTAAAAAATGATTATAATATAAAAGAAAAGGAGCAAAAAACTATGGTAAAAGTTACAGTTAATGTAGAAGGAATGATGTGCGGACACTGCGAAGCACATGTAAATGAAGCAATCAAAAAAGCTTTCGGCGCAGAAGATGTCGTATCTTCCCATGAAAGCAACACAACTGTTTTCACAGCACCGGAAAGAGTTGACGAAGACAAGATCCGCGCTACGATCAAAGAAGCAGGATATGAGGTTACAGGAATTACTCAGGAGTAATACCAAACCATACCGACTTATAGGTACAATCATCAGACGGTTCCGCAGAATATTTCCCGGAACCGTTTGTTGCATGTCCTGATATAAACAAAAATACTTCGGGAATATGCAAAACACTATTTAACTTTTGGGGGAGCTTATGAACAACACACAGGATAATAAAAATCCGGAAAAAACTCACGATCTGCACTATTACGCCGGGCACATCCAGTATGACATGACAAATCTGATCAAGTGGCTGCTTCTCGCAGTCCTGACCGGACTGACGGTCGGTTTCATCAGCAGTCTTTTTGCACGGGCACTGAAATTTGTTACAACTTACCGCACGGAACACTTCTGGGTGTTCTTTCTGCTGCCCGCTGCCGGCCTTGTCATCGTCTTTCTCTATCAGAAACTCGGACAGGACGATGGCGGCACCAATCAGGTACTTTCCACCATCCGCTCACAGGATGACGTTCCCTTCCATTCTGCTCCGCTGATTTTCATTTCTACGATCCTGACACACTTTGCCGGTGGTTCTGCCGGACGTGAAGGTGCAGCGATCCAGCTTGGCGGAAGCATCGGTAATCAGCTCGGAAGCTGGTTCCGTCTCGACGAAGAAGACCGTCACGTCATGGTCATGTGTGGAATGAGCGCTGCTTTCTCTGCTGTTTTCGGTACTCCGATGGCTGCGGCTGTTTTTTCCATGGAAGTAGTCAGCGTCGGTATCATGTACTATGCAGCACTGGTTCCATGCGTGATATCTTCTATTATTGCTTCGGAATTTGCTGCCAACTTCGGAATCCATCCAGAATCTTTTCACGTTGTAGATATTCCGGATCTTACTGTGGAAACCGGTCTGAAAATGGTTCTCGTCGCTGTCGCGTGTGCCGCGATCAGTATCATTTTCTGCATGACATTGCAGGGAATCAGCAAACTTTACATGAAATATTTCAAGAACCCCTATATTCGTATTGCTACCGCCAGTGCGATCATCATTGCGATCACTTTGCTTTTACGAACTACTGATTACATGGGCGCAGGCAACAATCTGATCGAGCTTGCCATTGAAGAGGGACAGACGCGTCCACTGGATTTCTTCTGGAAAATTCTTCTGACCGCGCTGACCATGCGTGCCGGATTCCGCGGTGGTGAGATTGTTCCGTCGTTCTGCATCGGCGCAACTTTCGGATGTCTCATGGGGCATCTGATAGGACTTTCCCCGTCTATCTGCGCGGCCGCCGGAATGGCAGCACTTTTCTGCGGTGTTACCAACTGCCCGATCACCTCAATCCTGATCGCATTTGAACTCTTCGGATTCCGTGGTGTTTCCTATTATCTGATCGCAGTTTCCATCAGCTATGCTGTTTCCGGTTATTACGGACTGTATAAAGATCAGACGATCGTATATTCTAAATATAAGGCAAAATATATCAACCGTCATACCAGATTTTAAACTGGTATGGCGGCTTCTTTCATTTTAGATCTCAAAGATTGTTTTGTATTAAACTGCTCTCACAATCTTTGATATTATGTTATAAATTTAACATGTATTTTATCAAAAACTTAACTTGTACAATGAAAATTATATGTTAGAATAAAGGTGTATTTTTTAGGAAAAGTAGGAGGAATTTGAATGCGCAAAACAAAAATTATCTGTACCCTTGGTCCGTCTACTGACAAAGACGGTGTTCTGGAAGAATTAATTAAAGAAGGAATGAATGTAGCACGTTTTAACTTCTCTCATGGTTTACACGATGAACAGAAAGGCCGTATTGATAAATTAAAAGAAATCCGCACACGTCTTAACAAACCAGTTGCAGCGCTTCTCGATACAAAAGGTCCTGAAATTCGTATCTGCGAATTTGCAGATGGAAAGATCACTCTGAAGGAAGGTCAGGAATTTACTCTGACTGCAGATGAGATCGAAGGAAATGAAAAAATCGTTTCTGTTACCTACAAGGATTTATATAAAGATGTCAAACCTGGCAACAGCATTCTGATCGATGATGGTCTGATCGGACTTGAAGTCAAAAAGATCAAAGGTCATGACATTGTCTGTACCGTTATAAATGGTGGTGTCCTCGGCAACAAAAAAGGTGTAAACCTTCCGGGCGTAGAGGTAAATATGCCATTTATCAGCCCGAAAGACCATGACGATATCCTTTTCGGTATCAAAGAAGGATATGATTTCATCGCTGCTTCCTTCACCAGAACAGCAGCCGATGTCAAAGAGATCCGCGATATCCTCGAAAAAAATGGCGGCCACGACATTAAGATCATCGCAAAGATCGAGAACCAGCAGGGTGTTGACAACATCGACAGTATCATCGAAGCCGCAGACGGTATCATGATTGCCCGTGGTGATATGGGTGTTGAGATCCCGCTTGAAGATGTTCCGGTTATTCAGAAAGATATTATTGCCAAAGTATACAGTGCCGGCAAACAGGTCATCACAGCAACTCAGATGCTGGATTCCATGATCAAGAATCCACGTCCGACACGTGCAGAGACTACAGACGTTGCCAATGCCATCTATCAGGGAACAAGTGCGATCATGCTTTCCGGTGAAACTGCTGCCGGTAAATATCCGATTGAAGCACTCAAGACGATGGTCAAGATTGCCCGCCGTACAGAAGCAGATGTTGAATACAACCAACAGTTCAGTGTTCGTACAAAAGGTGACACGACCAACGTAACAACAGCGATCTCTCATGCTACCTGCATGACAGCCATCGATCTGAATGCAAAAGCCATCATCGCAGTTACCCGTTCCGGCAACACTGCACGCATGGTTTCCAAATATCGTCCAGGATGCCAGATCATTGCATGTACTCCGGATGAACGTACATGGCGTCAGTTAAACATGGTATGGGGTGTTGCTCCGATCCTTACAAAAGAAGAATACAGCATGGAGATCCTTCTCCTTCACGCCACAGAAGCTGCCGAAGAAAACGGCTATGTAAAAAAAGGCGATGTTGTTGTTCTGACTGTCGGAGTTCCGCTTGGACGTTCCGGAAACACCAACCTTCTTAAAGCTACAGTTGTAGGCGAATACTAAAATCAACGGGGCATATCGCTTTGATATGCCCCGTTAATTTTTCATTTCTTATAAACAGTAATCACAATTGGATCTTCCACCTCATCGTTATAAGCTCTGATCCAGTAATGTTCTTCATTTGCATTTTCATCTGCATTTGCAGAGTCTTCAGCGTTTTCTTTATTTTCAGTTTCTTTCACATAAGACAGTTCCACAGATGGTTTCGCACCTTCTGTACCTTTCAGTACGATCCGGTTCTTTGTTCCCTTAACTGCACCGTCAAGATCTGTTGAAAACTTCTGAAGATTTTTTCTGATCACAAAACTTCCGCCGGTCGAAGTTTTCATTGTAATCGTAGTTTCATCCTCTATAACCTTTACAATATTCAGCATTTTATTGTTTTCCGTCAGAGTCAGAGTAATTTTATCCTTTTCATACTCCACATGAATTCCAAGTTCACCTGCCGTTTTGCCTGCATTTAAAGTAAACCAGTCATTTGACAGATCTTTCGCATTTATGATGGAAATAGATTTCAACGTTTTCGCTTCACTGGTAAGTGAAAATCCATTTTTGATTTTTTCAATCTCTGTAGATATCGCCAGATCCGTAATGTTTCCCTGTTCATCTCTGCTGATTCTGGCAGTGTTGTCCGCGACAGTTTTACCTTCGATCTCCTCGACTTCCTCTGGATGCTTTGCATCTTTTGTTACTTTAATCGTGTGAGAAGCTGTTGTCGGATCATATTCTGCTACAACTTCTGTGGAAGTGGAAGAAGCATAAGTTGCATATTCTTCATCAACATCCGGGAGTTCTTCTTCGTCAACCGCTGGTTCCTCTGTCTTATCAGAATCTTCGTCGGATTCATTTCCGGTATCCGGCTTTGTCTCACCATTGTTATCCGTCTTATCATTTTCGTTCGGATCAGCTGGACCATCCGGCTTTTCATTGTTTCCCGGGTTATTGTCTTTGTCGTTATCCTTGTTGTCTTCTTTTCCGTCTGTACCCGGTTCTTTTACAGAAATGATATTGGTTTCCGTATAATCACACTTTTCTCTTTTACATTTATAAACAACTTTTCCCGGAGTATCTTCTGTGGCTTCTTCTGTAGAAACCACCTCAAGATCATGACCAAGTGCCTTTTTGAGGTCACGTTTTTCCTCGTAACCACAGCTCTGACACTTCCAAAGTACATATCCTGCTTCTGTACAGGTAGGTTCCACTACCTGCACTTCTTTCATCTCATGTTCTTCCCCACATATCTCGATATCCGTATCCGGATTATTTACTTCCTCTGCCTGTGCGTAAACTGCAGAACTTCCTGACATGGACACAGCAAGTAAGACTGCAAGAATTCTACTCTTTTTATTTCTTCTCATACGAACTTTCTCCTTTGTATAGAAATACGGTAACTGTTCAGTACCCTCACAGTTACGAGTCAAAACAATATTTTCATCTTATCATTAATTCGTTTTAACGATATAAAGCAAGTCCAAAACGGGCCATTATCCGCGATTTCATTCGATATATCGCAAGATAACAGCCCGAAACAGGGATTACTTATTTAGTTTTAGCAATATCTTTAATCACTTCTCCTGCAATGATCAGACCAACTACGGACGGCACAAATGCAGTGGATCCCGGGATATCACGACGCTCCGTACATTTATGTGCAGCTCCCGGAGGACAGATGCAGTTAGTACGACAGCTGATTGACATATCTTCAATCGGTCTGGTCGGCTGTTCTTTTGAATAAACTACTTTGAGTTTTTTCACTCCACGTTTCTTTAATTCACGCCGCATGACCTTCGCCAGCGGGCAGACAGATGTTTTATAAATGTCAGCCACTTCAAAAGCTGTCGGATCCAGCTTGTTTCCCGCACCCATGCTGCTGATGATCGGAACTCCGGCTTCTTTTGCCTCCATGACAAGCTGAATCTTCGCAGTCACAGTATCTACTGCATCTACCACATAGGAATACTGCGAAAAATCAAATTCATCCTTTGTTTCCGGCAGATAGAAGCATTTATGAACATTCACCTCGACCTTCGGGTTGATGTCCAGAATACGTTCTTTCATAACGTCTACCTTGTATTTGCCAATTGTACTTCTGGTCGCAATAATCTGTCTGTTGAGATTTGTCAGACATACTTTGTCATCATCGATCAGGTCAATTGCTCCGACTCCGCTTCGTACAAGTGCCTCGACAGTATAACCGCCAACTCCGCCGATGCCAAATACGGCAACACGGGAGCCGGACAGTTTCTCCATCGCCTCTTTGCCAAATAAAAGCTGTGTTCTGGAAAACTGATTCAACATTTATTTCTTAATCTCCTTATCTTCAAGTGTTTCGTTCATACTTCCGGTACGGTAACCCAGAAGATCCAGTGTTACATAATCAAAGCCATATTCTTTCAGTTTCGATGCAATCTTCATTCTGTTTTTTTCTTCAACAATCTTTGTGATCTCTCCCGGAAGAACTTCGATTCTTGCGATATTTCCGTGAATACGGACGCGTACCTGGTGGAATCCCATGTCAAGAAGAAGCTGCTCCGCTTTATCAACCATTCCAAGCTTTTTCTCATTGATCGTTTCTCCATATACAAAACGTGAAGAAAGACATGCAAAGGACTGTTTATCCCAGGTCGGAAGTCCCATTTCTTTGGACAGTTCGCGGATCTCAGCTTTGGAAAGCTCTGCCTGGCGAAGCGGGCTGCTGACGCCAAGCTCCTTAACTGCGATCAGCCCCGGACGGTAATCTCCGTTGTCATCCATATTGGAGCCTTCGGCTACAGCATTCATGCCGTTCTCCTTCGCAATCTCCCAGATTTTCTCAAACAATTCGTGTTTGCACAGATAACAACGGTTCTTCGGATTCTGTCGAAAACCGTCGATATCCAACTCTTCGGATTCAACGATGATCTGGCAGATTCCGTTTTTTTCACAGAATGCTTTTGCTTCTTCTAATTCTCTCTTCGGGAAAGAACAGGAACTCGCCGTAACCGCGATCACCTTGTCACCAAGAGCTTCCTGCGCCGCCTTCAGAAGAAATGTAGAATCCACTCCACTTGAAAACGCAACTGCTACACTTCCCAGTGCTTTGAGATTCTCCTGTAGTACTCTATATTTATCATGAATAGTCACTATAAAGCGCTCCTTTTAACCTAGTATTCAAGTGTGTATTATAGCATAACAAGCCCTTCTCTACAATATATCATTCAAAATCAAACCGTCTGACTTCGCAGTTTTTAACCCCGAAAGTTGCGTACTCTTCGTTTGTCATCTCATAGAAATACGACTGGATGACTCTGGAAATTCCATTATGTGCTACAAGAATATATGTTTTATGATCGGACTCTTCCCGGATTTCATCGAGCAGATTATAAATTCTCTGTGCCAGATGAAGCATGGATTCTCCACCGTCATATCTGGTCACAAACTGCTGTTTTGCCTTCTGGAACTCTTCTCCGTTTCGCGGAGTTGATTCATATTTTCCGAAATTCTGCTCGATCAGTCTCGGCTCAACGCGCGCCGGAATACCTACAATCTCCGAAATATGTTTTGCTGTATCTGCTGCACGCATCAGCGGAGAATAAAGGATCTCATCTGCGTGGATTCCCTGTCGCAAAATTTCCTGTCCTGTCTCAATTGCCTGCTGATGTCCTTTTTCCGTCAGTTCGATATCTGTTGCACCACAAATTTTATTCGCAACATTCCATACAGTCTGTCCATGTCTTATAAAATAAAAATGTCCCATAATCTTTAACTCCTATTCTTTACACCATCGTCATCAGCACGGTTCCCACCGTAATAAGTACAACACCCACCGCGGATTTCCGTGTCAGTTTCTCATGGAATACGATCCACGAGAATGCAATCGTCACAAGAATGCTCAACTTGTCAATCGGGACAACTACGCTCGCCGGTCCTTCCTGCAATGCCCGGTAATAGCAAAGCCATGACGCTCCTGTCGCAATACCGGACAGCCCGATAAACAAAAGCTCCTTTTTCTCAATCTGTCTGACTTCATGCTGTTTGCCTTTCATAAAAACCATCAGCCATGCCATTACCAACACAACCGTCGTTCGTATTGCAGTTCCAAGGTTGGAATCCACACCGGAAATACCGATTTTTCCGAGGATCGCTGTCAGGCTCGCAAAGACAGCCGACAATACCGCATAGATCAGCCAGCTTCCGTCTTTCCCTGAATTGTCGGTACTTACTTCTTTTCGTGTGATCATCATCATCGTTCCGACACCGATCAGACAGACACATCCAGCCTTTGCCCATGATAATCCTTCATGAAGAAAAATCAGCGCAAGTAAAATCGTCAGAATCGTACTGGACTTATCAATCGGGACAACTTTATTGATATCCCCCTTCTGAAGTGCATGAAAATAGCACAGCCATGATGCCCCTGTCGCCAGCCCGGACAGAACAAGAAAAAGAAGTGTATGTCCACTGATATCCTTTATTCCGGATAGTGTCCCTGTTACAGGCACCATCAGCCATGAAAAAATAAGCACCACGATCGTTCTGACTGCTGTCGCCACATCAGAATCTGTTTTCTGAATTCCACATTTTGCAAGAATCGCGGTGATTCCTGCAAAAAACGAAGATCCTATTGCAAATAAAATTCACATATTGATTCCCCTCCTATCTTTCCCTTATATCAACATTGTCATATAAATGGGCATTTAGACAGATTTCATTATCTGATCGTATTGTATCACGAAATCACAAAATGTTTTTCTATAGTTTTTCACGAAATCGCAAAATGTTTTTCTGTGGTTTTTCACGAAAATGTGAAATGTTTGTATGTAGCTATAGTACTTACCATAACCAGCATATAAAAAGAGCAGGTTTTCACCCGCTCTGTTCTGTCAGTCTTCATCAAAGTTTGCTGCGTATATGCCCTCCGGAAGTCTCATTGTAAGAATTCCGAGGTTAAATTCATGATCCATGATTGTAATGTGATACTCAAAAATCACATCGTCCTCAAATTTGGACAGTAACACATAACTGCCGTTTTCCTTTCCCTCGATCTGATCACAGATATCTTCATAAACAGCCTGTCCGGAAATCTCTCTCGGGTATCCTGCTGCTTTGATCTTCTCCTCAATTGCCTGATATAATTCGTCCACTCGTGCGTCCTCCTTTAATACCGAACTCCGAATCTTCGTTCTTCCTCATCCACAGAAATCTCACGTCTTCGGATATCGTCAATCTCTATATACCGGTCATTGTAAAGTGCCTGTACGATCTTGTCAATATCTTCTTCCAGGCCCTGCAGTTCTGTCGAAACCGATCCGTCATATTCATTTCTCGCCCATCCGGTCACACTGTATTTGTCTGCCAGATAACCAAGTTTGTAGCGGAAGCCCACACCCTGAACTCTTCCATAAAACTGAATGGATTGTCTTATCCTGTGCATGTCGTTACCTCCGTATCTGATTCCCTGCGTTCTTTCTTCCGGAAAGCTTTGCTTCCAGAAATTTCACCATCAGGTAGCCCACATATCCTGCCAGGATTCCAAAAACCATACCACCCAGAACATCCGTCGGATAATGGACATACAGATATAATCTCGATACTGCGATTAGACAGGCAAGTACCAGTGCCGGTTTCCAGAGCTTCTTTTCACCTGCAAGATATAACGCAGTAACCGAAGCAAAAGATGCGGCCGTATGTCCCGATGGGAATGAATAATCGTGAAGCTTTGCCACCAGTAGTTGCACACTGGTGTTTACATCGTATGGTCTTGTTCTTGCTACCAGATTTTTTACTGCTACATTGCAGATCAGCAGATCCATGATCAGTGCTGCTGCCATAATGATTCCTGTTTTTCTCATCTTTGGTATGATAAGAAAAAGCAGTGTCAGGATAATCCAGAAAATCCCCGCATCCCCCAGCTTAGTGATCGATGTCATAATTTTATCCAGAATCGGTGTATGTAACGTCTGGAACCAGTCAAGAATATTTAATTCCATCTCCATTTCCTGCACTTTCTCGTCTATTTTTATCAGTGCTCCGTAAGCTGCGCTCAGTCAGGACGCATCATCTCAGCGGATTTTACGCATCTCACCGTCGATCAGAAACACCTGATCTCCTTCATTGATATCCAGTTCATACAGCCGGGCATCTTTCTCTCTGACTGTCATTTCTTCACCTGTATAATTACTTTTCAGAAGGACATTGTCCTTCACTGCCATCCCGTCCGGACGTCCCTCACATCCGAAATCCGACTCATCGATTCGTAGAACATTGAATGTCTCAAGCATGTCTGTCTCCCCTTTTATTACCATTGTACTGCCGTGTATCTGTTATTCCTTTTCCCCTTCATTTGCATCTTCCATTGTGATGCATTCCTGCATCTGTGCTTCTGTATAATGCAGACGCAGCACAGCCTGCGGCCAGTTGATATTGACTGCTGCTGTCTTGTTTTTTTCTTCACCGGCCTTGCGGATAAGTCCAAGCAGTTCATTCAGAACTTCTCTTGTCAGGTAACCGCCTCTCCAGTGAAATGTCAGCGTTTTTCCTTTTTTTGCTGCCTGAAGTGAACGTTTATACACATCTTCTGTCTTTGTAAAAGACAGCTTCTTTTCCCGGTAATAAAAGTGATCGTGATCTGTACAATGAGGTGCCGCTGCGATCAGTGGCTCATGATCCCGGAAGATACTTTTGTCATCAAGATTGAAATAATCATAACGAATATCTTCGACTTTATCACTGTTTCCGAGTGTGTTATCGAAGGTTGCATCCAGATGATAATACGTCCCTCCGATCCGGACAATGTTCCAGGTATGACGATATTTGATACCTTTTTCCGGATTGTTTCCACATATTGCGATCACGCACCAGACGCCCAGCGCATCCAGAAGGACTTTTACTGCCTTTGCAATGCCCTCGCAAACACCCACGCCCTGTCCGAGCGGTCCGATGATCTCATGAGAATATGCCTTTTTGAGCTTGTCATAGTGTACATTCTGACAGATAAAATCATGTACATATTTCTCTTTTTCCCATTCGGATATGTTTTTCGCCGGACGCACAAGCTTTTCAACTCTGGATTTCATTGCTTTCTGATGCTCTTTTATTTTGCCTTTATCAAACAGATATTCCGGAACAAAAATAATATTCGGTGATTCTTTGTAATATCGGTATTTATATCCCGTTGCCCAGAAAATCTCCGGATGATCCAGACGCAGCTGGAAAAAGACATTATACAAAGTCTCTCCGTCCAGTGCCGGAATCTGAAACTCATCCGCCAGTCCGGAAATCCCCTGAAGGATTCCATGATAGGCAGCCTGTTCCTGTTTATTCATATGGTTGTAGTAATACTGTTCCATAACTTTCTCCCGAGGTTTTTCTCAGAGCATTGCAGACAACTCCGCTTCCTGCTCCTCTATTTCATGGAATACTGCATCATTTCATAATGTAGAATACATCCCTCATAGATTTCCATCGGAAGCAGTGCTCTCGCCACCAGCTTCAGTTCCTCCTCCGGTCTGTCGATTCTCTGCAGATGTGCATAATCTCCATCAATCTGTTTCACTTCATAATCACATTCTAACATCAGTATTTTCCTTTCTCGTAAATCATATTTTACATTCTCAGTTTCTTTCGAAATTCTCTTAATGTATCTTTCTTTCGGAAGATAAACATCCCCGCCAGGACCAGAAAACTGATACCCGTACAGAGTACGGACGGCATCGTATATTTTATGATTCCAATCCAGATGAAGACTGCCGGAAGGCATCCAATCATTGCTGCCTGAAGCAGATAATACAGATATTCTTCCCTCTCCAGATGGCTGACTTTTGCGATTACAGGGACACTTCCAAGCACTGCAAGCGCTCCAAACGGAAATACAAAATCTACGGACCAGCCTTTCCATCCGATAAAATGATCCCATAATACGCACAAAACCGTAATGAGCAGCAACTGCCATACCAGGTTTTTGAGGATGTTTCTGCGTTTAAAATATGCCACTCCGACAACCAGCCATGCACACAGACAGCCGGCCGCAGCAAACCAGAACCAGTTCAGTGTCTCCAGCATCAGATAGTTGATCATTCCACAGATCACAGATACAGCAAGACACAGAAAACTGAATGTCTGTAAAACCTTTTTCTCTTCTTTTTTCTGCTGCTCTCCACATCCGGGAAAGTCATTTGTCTCTTCTTTATACGGAATTTCTTCCTCATGCAACATACGCATAAAATTCTTCTGAATGCTGTCATCCGGAATTTTGGATGTAAATCCAAGCACCATCTGATCTTCATATGAACAGGAACAAAGCTGCAGAGAATTGGTACTTGCAAAGATACCAAATCGTTCAATATACTCTTGGTATTCTTCCGGAAATCTCAGAATACCAATATTAGAATACACGGCTGTAATACTCCTGCTGCCAAGATTCGCCCCCACCATCATAAAATATTTCTTGATTTCAAGCGGCACCGCACGTATTACCGGATTCTTTTCCAGACGCACATATCCGTTCATATCCATCGCTATTTTATCTTTTACAAGCTTCTCTTTGAACTGTTTTTTTACATCATATAATACATTCTGAAAGGTTGTCTCATCAGAAAAAGTATATCCAACTTCAATCCATCCGAAGAAATTCCCCATCGACTGAGACGGAAAATAATTGCGCAGATTGACCGGAATCATCAATGCAACTGGCTTCTTCTGCCGGTTCTTCGGAATCTCCTCATGTATCGAACAAAGTAACATTGCAGTAAGCAGAACCGTAATCGAAACACCATAAAAGCGAGCTTTCTCCAGCGTCTCCTTTACCGGGACAACTACCTCTGTGATCTGCATATCTGCATGCAGTAATTTTTCGCCTTTCAGCTTCACAGCTGACTGTTTTTTCTCTTTGTTTTTCGGAATATCCGAGGAATAATACTGTGAAAAGCTGTCTTCTTCCTGCGCTCCGGGTGTTGGTTCCTCCGGATGTTCCACACGTGGTAAATCTGCCTCCGGATGCATCAGAATCAGATAATTCTGTACCAGTTCACTTAAGAAATTCATTGCTCCGGTACCGTCTGTCAACGCATGATACACCTCAAAATTAATGCGGTTTTTGTAATAACTCACCTGAAATAAAAGGCTTTTTTTATCCGGTATATACAGGCTGCTGCACGGTGGTCTCTTTTCCTCTTTTACAAATGCATCTATATCCCTTCGCTCCAGATAGAACCAGAACAGTCCCTTTCGCAGAACTGCACGGAACAACGGATATTTCTCCATTGTCTGGTCCAGTGCCCGCTGCAGAATTTCACTGTCTACAGTCTCTTTTAACTTACAGTAAAACCGAAAAACTCTGGTATCATTTTTGTCTGTTACAAGTGGAAAAGCCAGTGCTGCATTATCTAATTTTCTCCATTTTGAGTATCCTTTTTCCACGTTTATTCGCTTCCTTTACTTAAAAAACGATTCATAATATCAAAACTTTCCTGCACATGCAAAAATCTGATTCCAAGTGCAAAATAACCATGAAGTGCATCCGAAATCCTGTGTATTTCTACATGATTTCCGGCTTCTTTTAATCGTTTTCCATATTCTTCGCCCTCATCACGGAGAGGGTCAAATTCCGCTGTAAGAATCAGTGTGTCAGGTAAATTTGTATAGTCTTTTTCCATTAGCGGAGAGAAATACGGATTATTTCGGTCCTCTGCACAGCTCTCATAAAGCGTCAGATAGTCCTCCATTTTTACTGCGGTAAGGAGATAATTTTCTCCGTTTTCCCGCACGGATCTGTAGGGTGATTTTTCTGTATAACAGTTGTTCACTGCCGGATAGATCAGGATCTGTTTCTTTGGTGTGAAATCTCCTGTGTCACGGGCCTTCAGGCAAACTGCAGCGGCAAGATTCCCACCCGCACTGTCTCCGATGATCGTGATGCGATCCGGATCGGCAGGTAATATCAACCGCCCTGTATAGAGTGCTTTTGCCGCCTCATAACAGTCTTCAAACGGAATCGGAAAACGATATTCCGGTGCCAGGCGGTACTCCACCGACATCACAATATGCCCGGTGGACTGTGCCATCCGGCTACATACCCGGTCATAATTTTCGATGCTTTCAGTCACCCAGCCGCCGCCATGAAAAAACAGCAGTACCGGATATTTTTCTCCCTCTACTACATCGCCGCTCATGGCTTCCTCTGATGGAAAATAAAGTCTCACCGGCACCTCATGATTTCCATTATAAACCTTTGTATCTAATGTCTTAAAAAAAATCCGCATCGCATCCAGCTTCTTGATATCTGCCAGCCGCCTGGATGCTTCCACCTCAATATTTCCATAAGATAGTGCGTGTAAGATTGTGCGCATTGTCTTTGAAATCAAATATTTTCTCCTTTGTATTTAATCCGAAGATTTATAACTAATTGTCTTCCACCTCTTCTTTTAAATCAGTGAACATTTTATAAAACTCATTTTTATCATCCTAGTACATTGTATCGCGAAATGACCTGTTTTGAAAGTAAAAAAAGCCATGTCGGAGGATTGTTTTCCCCCGGCATAGCTTTCTCTGCTGAAATATTTTATATTTTATTTGACTGTTACTTTGATCTTGTAAGTCTTTTTGCCGGATTTCACGGTAATCGTTGCTTTACCTTTCTTCTTTGCTTTGATCACACCTTTGGAAGATACACTTGCAACCTTCTTATTGGAGGAAGAGTATTTCACTTTCTCTTTGCTTGTGATCGGTGAGACAGTCGCTGCAAGCTTCAGTGTCTGTTTGCATTTCAGGCTTACTTTCGAAGAAACTTTCTTTCCGGTGGATACATTCACCACCTTCAGAGATTTAGTTGCAACATTTTTCTTCTGAACTTTTACCTTGAAGCTCTTTTTCAGTCCGCTCTGAAGCTGTACCGTGATCGTTGCGGTCTTGCCCGCTTTCAGACCTTTTACTTTACCATTTTTGTCAACAGAAGCAACTTTCTTGTTGCTCGATTTCCAGGAAACAACTTTGTCGCCTTTTCCCATCGTAACCTTTGGTGTAAAGGTCTGTTTCGTCTTAAGTGGAATCGTACCTGATACATTTAAGCTGATCGTCGCTTTCAGTTTCGCAATGGACTTTGTCTCTTTCTTTTTGCATACACTGCAGATGCGTTCCTGCTGTCCCATATTAAGGACAGTAGATTCTCTGGTCGTTTTCCAGCTGTCATAGCTGTGTTCACCGGTTGCTGGAATTGTACGTTTTTCTACCTCTTTGCATCTTGCGCAGGCTCTTTCTTCGCTTCCCTCAGAAGCACACGTCGCCTCTTTTGTCACTTTCCAGGTACTGAATGCATGTCCGTAAGCCTTACCTTTCTCTTCATAATAGCTGGAATAACTATAGGTATGATTATGAATCTTGCACTCCATTACATACTGCGCATCTTCCGTACAGGTAGGTTCTGTTTTGGTGACCATCTGCCACTGGCACGCACCTCTTCGGATGATTACATAAGCATCTTTCTGATCCGCCCAGACATAGATCAGATAGGATCTGTCCTTTTCAAAGTAATAATTTGTATCTACCCAGCGTTCCCCTGTTTCTTTATCTACGGCTGTACTTAATCCACCATTTGGCATTTCAACCGAATAAAAACCGGTCTCTTCTGGAGTAAACTTTACCGGGACAAGCGTCTTACCTTCGACATATGTATTGGTCTTTGCATCTACTTTCACAACCGGTATGTCATCAGGTACTTCTGCTGCATCAAAATCCACATAAAAACTATAGTCACCGAAGTGCAGATCCTGACGGAATTTCTTGCCACTTATCCAATGTCCGTCATCTGAATCTATATCCATTTCAAAAAGGGTTCCATTTGAATCCGTCTGACCGTAAAAAATATCCTCACTGGTTCCGTCTGTGTAATGTGCAGTAATGACCATTCCTTCTAACGAAACACCTGAAAAACTTTCTACAGGATACAGTGCTGTCTGATTTGGCTTCTTCTTTATTTCTACAGACTGCAGGATTTTGGCCTTCTTTACACTAAGTGTCGTATTTCTGTTGTATTCCACACCATCTCTGCCTGTTCCAATCAGATAATTTTCTCCTTTTTCAAGCCATACGGTATATCCATTATCCTCAAGCTCATCCATCATCATCCGTCTGATGGAGATTGGCCTTCCGCCATGAGAATTAAGTTCATAACGATACACCTGAACCTGTGGAGAAGGTTCTCCATCTTCTGTCTTTGCCCTCAGCAGATACAGCCCACTTTCTTCCGGAGTAAACGTATAAGCAGAATAGATTCCCTGGTTTCTGAACGGATATACAGAATCTCCTGTCTTCAGGTTTTGCATTCCGGCAAGTCCGCTCATTGGAACTGTAACCGTTTTTTCTGTCCACTTTTCATCCTCTGCATTACGGTATTCTATCGAAATATCACACTCTGTCTTTGCTGCTTCTATATTCTCGATATTCGTATCCCATTCACACATCAGGAAATTTCCGTAAGCATCTGTCCCTGCGTATCCGTCCCAGTTGTATTCCAGCATCAAAACACTGTCATCTGTATAATGGATCTGTACATCATAAACATCAAAAAAGTCTGTCAGGACATTCAGGTCTGTTGCTTTCATTCCGTCTTTCAGACTGTATGTCATCTCTTTGATCGACTTATATTCACCAGCCTTTTTGAAGGAAACCGTAACCTTGTCAAAAGCTTTCATCTCATTACAAACCATTTGATATGTATAGGTTTTTCCCTTATTCAGATAATAAGAGACTTTCAGATCACCATCTGAATTTTTTCCGTATATGTCTCTCTCTCCCTCATAAAGCAGCACACGTGTTTTCAGATTGCTTTCTATCTGGAAGCAGTAAGAAGCATCTTCATCCGGAGTAAATGTAAATTTCAGCGTTGCCGGTGAAGCTTTGTCTTCCGGCATCTGAATTGTCTGACGGAATCCATCTTCCAGCGGATAAGTTCCCTCAAAATTCTGCGGTCCCGACACTCCGCCGCTGGTCTTCTTCAAAGTAATCTCGGACTGACGATAAGCAGTAACACCGATCAGATACGTTGTTTTTGTTCCAATATGAACACTATCTCTATTTATGGTTTTCAGGCCTTCCGTCTCATTCCACTCATAGAACTTTGCCGTTACACCGTCCGGCATTTCCAGTTTGTAAGACTGATCTGCATCTGCAACCACTTTGTAAAATGTTTGTTTTGTTTCCGGTACCGACACCGGGACATTCTCTTTAATTTCCTCCAGTTTGGATATGTCAATTTTCTGAGATTCTGCTGTGATTTCCGGACCATATGTGTTCACTTGCAGAACATCTTTCAGAATCTCCTCATCCCGCTCATTGGTATATAACTCCGGAGCACAGATCCATGTTCCTGCCGGGATGTAGTCCATACGACTGTATATTGCATCACCCTGAGAGTTTCCAAGATAATAACCCAGCCCCCAGCCGGAAACAATAGAATCCTCCGTAGCAGTTTCGCTTGTTTCGTCATCATATTTTATTGTAAATTTCGGCTGCACTTCCCACATCTGTGTAAGTTCTGCTGCATAAGAAGTCTTCTTAAGAGAGACCGTTATTTCTACCGGCAGTGCAAGTTTTTCTGCGCTCACCTGAATCTGTGTGCATAAAGAAGACGGAACCTTCATATACATATAGTATGTCGTATCTTTCGCCAGACTGACATACATACTTCTTTCATGCCTGTTCTGCTTCTCAATTTCTTTACCGTCACCATCTTTAAGAACACCTTCCACAAATGTGCTGGTACTCAGCTCATATCTTCCCGTCTCCTTTGGAGTAAAACTGTAAACTGCACGGGAATTTTCCACCTTAACGGTGAGGTCATTCTCTGTATTCAGCACACTGTCTTTTGTCTGATCCTGTACAGATTTAATATGGACCGGTACATAATTCTCTGCAATAAAATCCGGTTCTTTTCCCGGCGTCATATTTCCATTATTGTAATATACTCTGAACGCATATTCTCCTGCCGGAAGTGAATCCATATTTGCAAAATCCAGTCCGACAAAATCATTATTTTCAATTTTGTACAGAGCATATCCCACCGTATTTCCATACGCATCTTTTGTATATCCGTAAAGACGATTATACCCGTAAAGTCTTACTATTTCCGACCCTTTATCTGTCTTAAGGCGAACATTTATACTGTGAAATGAAACACTGTCTCCCTCTGTAAAGGTAAGATTTTCAGGACTCCATGATACAATTTCTACAGATTTTACTACCGGTACACGGTCAATCGTGAGACTCTCACCTCTCGAACCGGTTTCACCGTATATGCAAACAACATATTTCTTTCCGACTTTAAGCTCAACAGATACGCTATCTCCATGCAGTATCTTATCGTCTTTGGAAAGTTTTCCATCCTCTTCTAATTCGGTGATAATATAATGAAAATATCTATTTGCATTAAATTGATATGTTCCGCTTACTTCCGGTACAAAACTATAGAACAATTCATCGTTGGATACGACTTTCTGTCTTCCTTCTTTCAGTTTCGGAAGCTGCCCAAAAACATCTGCAAAAGCAATGACATTTATCCTGGTTTCCACTGATACCGGTTTTTGCGTCTCATCTTCCGGTGTCCATGTGAAAATGTACTTATAGGAACCCGGCTGAAGATATTGAGCATTGTTTTTTTCTGACCACACAACAGGTGCTTCTGCTTTATCCGAATCTGCATAAACAAGTTTTGCTGTTATCCCTTTTACTATATTCCAGTCTTTGTCCCTGACAAGCGTATCACCTAAATATACCTTGCCTGGTTTGCTTTCCGTTCCATCAGAATATTTGAGTGTCAAAATATCTTCAATTATGTAGTTTTCATATGATTGGCGCTCTTCATACAATGAGATTTCTGAGTTCAAGACTTCAATACCAGTCAGTGTCGGTGCAGCCTCTTCATCACCTGCGAAGACTTCAATACCTGCTTCTTCACTTTCCCCATCTGTAAATGCAGCCTCTTCATTATCTGTAACCTCAGGCTCTTCGCCATCTGTAATTTCTATTTTTTCTTCATCCTCACCGTCATCAGCTTCATCAAGAATACTGATTTCATTGTCTGCGGCCTCTTCTTCCTGTGTTTCTTCATCCGTAATTCCAATTTCTTCTGATGCGATTTCACCTTCCTGCTCAGCAAAATCTGAAGAAAATGTATCCGTCTCTGATTCCTGTCCGGTATTTTCTTCTTCCACAGCCTCCGATGTGAACTCGGCTGCACTTGCCATAACCGCCGTTCCTTCCACGCTGGTTACTGTCAGAGCCGCTGCCAGTATTAAAGCCAGTGTCCTTCTCTTCATAAAAACTAATCCTCCCTGTTTTTATTTGACTGTTACTTTGATCCTGTAAGTCTTTTTGCCGGATTTCACGGTAATCGTTGCTTTACCTTTCTTCTTTGCTTTGATCACACCTTTGGAAGATACACTTACCACCTTCTTATTGGAGGAAGAGTATTTCACTTTCTCTTTGCTTGTGATCGGTGAAACCGTCGTTGCAAGTTTCAGTGTCTGTTTGCGTTTCAGGCTTACTTTCGAAGAAATTTTCTTTCCGGTGGATACATTCACCACCTTCAGAGATTTAGTTGCAACATTTTTCTTCTGAACTTTTACCTTGAAGCTCTTTTTCAGTCCGCTCGCAAGCTGTACCGTGATCGTTGCGGTTTTGCCTGCTTTCAGACCTTTTATTTTACCGTTCCTGCCAACGGAAACAACTTTTTTGTTGCTGGATTTCCAGGAGACAACTTTGTCGCCTTTTCCCATCGTAACTTTTGGTGTAAAGGTCTGTTTCGTCTTAAGCGGGATCGTGCCTGATACATTCAAGCTGATCGTTGCTTTCAGCTTCGCAATAGATTTTGTTTCTTTTTCATTGCATACGCTGCAGATACGTTCCTGCTGTCCCATATCAAGGACAGTAGCTTCTTTTGTCGTTTTCCAGTCACTATATTTATGTCCTTTAGCCGGTTCCGTCTGTACCTTCTCTACATGACCACAATAAACACATCTTCTCTGTTTCTCACCGGCTCTCGTACAGTCAGCTTCCCTCGTTACTTTCCATGAACTGTAACCGTGACCGGCTGCTTTATCACCTTCAACCACACGTGTATGGTTATGAACTTTGCATTCCTGTTTGCAGGATGCACCGGTTGTACAGGATGCTTTAACAATGGTTCCTGCAATTGTTTCCCATTTGCATGCACCTTCCCGAATGGTCACCGTAGATTCTTTTTTATTTGTATAAATGTAGATCATATAACTAGTATCTGCCTCAAAATACTGCGTATCTCCGGCATTCGAAGAAGTTCCTGTTCCACGCATCCGGGCCTGCGCTGACTCCTGTGCTGCCAGTTTTTGTACACTGCTTACAGAACCATTTTCCACATCAACAAAATAATAACCTGTTTTTTTCGGGGTAAACATTACCGGAACAACCACCTGATCAGATGCAGGAAGCTTTGTACTGATACCTGTATTCACTGTCTGTATCTCATCCGGAATATCTACTCTCTTATAATCTACCTGAAGATAATACTTTCGAAGTGATACAGTGACTGTGTAGGTATCTGCATCTTTCCAATACCTATCTTCTACGGTTATACCATATCCTGCTGCATCATTTTCGCCATAAGCAACATCTTCCTTAGTTCCGTCTTTGTAGTAAACTGTCAGAATCAGTCCTTCCAGAGAAGCCTCTATATTACCATCTGTGTTATACACCGTATTCTGATCCGGTTTTTTCTTGATTTCTACACTTTTTACTGTTTTTGCCTTTTCGATTTTGAAGGAGGTGCTTCCGTTACAGTCCATGTTCCTTCTGCCGACTCTGACAAGATATGTCTCACCACCGGTAAGCATTGCAGAGACACTTTTTTCGGCAAGTGTCTCTGCAGGTACACTATTTACTTCTATATACTGAGAGTCACTATATCGCACATTATAACTGCAGGCATAAGCATATGGTATCGCTTCTCCATCTTCTGTCTCAAACTGCATAATGTATTCGCCTGACTCAGATGGTGTAAAGGTAAAATATGCATCTACACCACTATTCTGGAATGGTTTTACAGAAGTGCCATTTTCAATAGCCTTCATGCCCTCGATTCCTTTGACCGGAATCCAAACCGTATTCTGATCTGTGTTTTCCTTTTCAGGATCATAATATGTCAGTTTTATCTCGTACTTTGTGTCTTTTGCATCCAGCACTGCTTCGCTGTTATCTACAAATATCTTCCACTTATTGCCATATTCATCGCTTCCTTCACAGTCATATGAACCCCAGGATCTGAATTCCGATGCAGCTTCAACCAGAGTGGAATGATCTGCATAATTAATCCGAAGATCATATACATCCAGTACTCCGTTCATAACCGTCATTGCATCCTCTGTCGCACCTTTTTTCAGAACCAGTTCCAGACTCTTGATGCTCTGATGTTCTGTCTTTGCAAAATGTACGGTAAGATTTGACCCCTCATATGGATCCCAGATCACTAAATATCCATAAGTTTTTCCTTTTTCCAGTTTTGCTGTCAGGACGACATTATCCGCCGCATAAGGATAAACCTCTCTAATCTCCTCATCTTCTTCATAAAGTGCAACATATGGATATACATTACCTTCTGTCCAGAACTTATAATACCCTGTTTCAGTCGGTTTAAATATAAAATAAAGCGGTTCCTCCCTATGCATGTCATTGAGGTTAAATGTCTGATCATACTTTTCATCCATCACATATCCATCATCTTCTGCATTCTCTCTTTTCTTGATCTGCAAATCTACAGAATACGGTGTGGAAACCATGACAAAATATGTTACACCCGTAGTCAGATTCGGCATACTTCCATGATTTGATAAGCTGCCATCATAAACTGAATACACATTTACAGTCGCTCCGTCAGAAACCTTCACTTCATAACCGGCACTTGTTTTCGGTATAAATTTATAAAATTTACGTTTTACAGGTTCGACAGGCTTTGAAGCACCCTCTTCAAGCTCCTCAAGATTCTCTGCATTCGGCATCGTTACCTTAATTGTTGTACCTATTATCTCAGTTCCACTCAGTGAGATTTCATTCCCCTGTCCGTAAATATACGGTACACAGTTCCATTCTCCTTCTGTCAGTAGACTGTAGTCTTCCGCTGTTTTTCCATCGTCTGTACTGGCTCTGTATGACAGCTTACCTCCGTATACCGGATCATTCCTTCCTATTACCTGCTCAGAACCATCACTGTATGTCACTCTGGTTCGAAGATTGATATTCGACAGATCATCTATGCCCGCAATGTATTCGTTCTTATCTGCAAGTATTTCCAGCTTCACCGGTTTCTGCAATTCCGTAACTTTGACCTGAAGATCTTCAAGTCCTGTGTCTGATGTAATGTACAGATAGTACGCGTTTCCTCTTACAAGTTTTTCGCAAAATTCCGAAACGTTTGAATAGGTCTTTGATGTACCTGTATCCCCAACACAATACACATTTACCTTCTTATTAAATTCAAACCGGTGTCTGCCTGTGAAATTAGCCAGATACCTTGCAGAAATCTGATTGTCTTTCGCTGAAAGTGTCTTGCTCTCGCCTTCTTCTAAGCTATCCTGCGGAGCCACTTCTTCAAAAGAAGCAATATGTACCGGAATAGAAGTCGTCGCTTCTATGCCATCATAAAATACTCTGTATACATATTCTCCTGCTTCCGGATCGTATACTTCCGTATACTGATCATTTTCTTTTTTATATAAGGAATATTTCAGAGTCTTTCCATATGAATCTGTTTCCACTCCGGGAATACCACCGTAATTCAGTTTTCTAACCTCAGATCCTTTTTCTGTATTAATACGTACTTTTATAAAATTGAATTTAGGTTTCTGCCCCTCTATACACTTAATTTCCTGCGGCATATAAGATATAATTTCCACAGACTCCGTTTTCGCCAGTCGTTTCAGAGTCAGGTTCGTACTGGTGGTATCTGTCGTATGATTATAAATATCAATGATATATTTATGACCCTGTTCAAGTTTGTACAAAACCCTTCCGTTAATTTCATTCAGCCGCTCAGTTGTCCCGCCTTTCTTCACTTCTATTACTGAATACGACAGCCCTGTTTCTGCGCTGATCATATAGTCTCCGTTTACTTCCGGTTCAAATTTATAAAACTGTCTGTTGGTTATATCTATTTCCTGTGTTCCTTCTTTGATGCTATTCAGCTGAACATAACGGTCTGCCAGAGATTCTACTTTTATTGGAACCTCCACTTGCATAAGTTTCTGACCATCTTTTTCTAATGTAAAAATATACTTATAAGAGCCTTTCGGCACATAATTACATCCACTGAAATATGCATTGTTCCAGTCAAACGACTTTCCCTTATTTTCACCATCTGCATAAACAAGATCTGACATTACTGTATTTCCATCAGGATCTCTGTACATTGCATAACCAAATTTTACGTCAAAATCCTCAGTTTCCTGATTCGTATAGTTAAAGCGCAGAAGGCGCGAAATTGCTTCACCATACCAAGTTTCGTAATTCTCAAGCAAAGTAACTTCTGACTGTGTGGTGCTGATACTTTCAAGCTGTGGCACTTCGCTTAAAGTAATAGTTGCCGTTTCATGTGAAGGGTCATCCTTATATCCGCCATATACCTGAAAATAAACCGGTTCATTTGCTTGCAGCTCCCACTTGCTGCCCTCAAGTTTTTTATAGATTTTATAAGGTGTGCTTTCACCCGCAGATTTATCTTCAACCCATGGAATGCAATAGGCTGAACTTGTGCTGCCCATGTAAATACCGTCTCTTTGCGGCAAAAATTTATAATATCTGTATGCATTTCTGAACGAAATCACTGGGGTTTCTCCTGTCGTAATTTCACTCTGGCACACTCCAACGTCTTCAAGATTATTTATATATGCCATAATATTTGCGCTTATAGTTTCATCTTCATCACATTTAAAATACAGATAGTAATTTCCCTTCGGCAATTTCTGTCCCATTAAATCTTCACCTGCAGGTCCTCTTCTCA
The DNA here is from genome assembly GCA_900066355.1 of uncultured Ruminococcus sp. Classification (GTDB taxonomy): domain Bacteria; phylum Bacillota; class Clostridia; order Lachnospirales; family Lachnospiraceae; genus Blautia_A. The sequence continues at coordinate 58,151 of FMEL01000004.1, read as the reverse complement.
GCGATGCCCTTATCGTATATCCTTTTGTCTTTTCAGCATCGCAATATGATTTTTCACCTAATGGAAAAATGAACTCTGAAGTCGTGTTATCATCAAATTTTAACGTAATCTGAACTGCAACATAATAGTCTATCCCTGCCACACCATCACACATAGTATTCTCATTTATTCCCTTTACTTCCATACCAGTCAGTTTCGGTGTGCTTTCATCTTCTTCAGAGAAAACTTCAATATTCGATTCCTCATCTGTCAACGCTTCTTCATCGGTGATCTCTATTCCCTCTTCATCCGTATCGTCCTGCGTCTCTTCGAATATATCAATCTGCTCTTCTGCACTATCGCTATCCTGTGATTCACTGTCAGAAATTTCAATCTCATCCGACTCAGATGAATCCCCCTGATCCGACAAAACTGCTACATCTGCACTATCTTCCGGCGCAGTCTCCAATTCTGCCTCTGTTTCTTCCACAACCTCCGATGTGAACTCGGCTGCACTTGCCATAACCGCTGTTCCTTCCACGCTGGTTACTGTCAGAGCCGCTGCCAGTATTAAAGCCAGTGTCCTTCTCTTCATAAAAAATAATCCTCCTTTGATTCGCACAATTTATCTTATGTAATCGAATTAACATAAAATAATTGTATCAAAAGAGGATTACAGATGGAACTATCCGAAAGGATAGTCTTTGTTATTTAATCATGTCGTTCATCGTTGTCATAACATTCGCAGAAACGTGCTGCAAATGCAGGTGGTTCGTCATGTGCATATAAATGGGAAATGTCCCCATAGGAATTCATGCGGAAACCTGCGATTCCTTTGCGTCGTTCTTCACTTGTCAGAGTAGTAACAGAACTCGGAGCTGCGCACAAATTGTGCCAGAGTACCATCGGCGACATACTGAGCAGATGACTTATAAGCACACAGCCCAGCCCGAAATGACAGAAGAAGACAAGCGTATCATTATTAGCTTTTTCTACTCTATAGTAGTGTCCGTCACGGACATAACCATGCTCTGCAAGAACTTTATCAAATTCACCGATTACCTGATCATAATAATATTTCATGTTGGCTTCCTGCATGGCTTCATTTTCAAACCAGTGATCATACTGATAAAAACGCTCATCCTGTGTCCAGTCCTGCGGCAGCCAGTCCCATGCACAGATTCTGCGGTCAGGCACATCCGGTCGATGGATCAGTACATCAAACTCACGAAGCCAGTCGCATTCTGTTGCTGTGCGGTTCATTTTTTTCAATGTGCACGAAGCTGTATCCTTCGCACGTCCCATAGTCGAAACATAAAAATCTTTGATGTCAAGTTTTGAAAGTTTTTTGGATAAAAGCTCTGCCTCTCTCCAGCCTTTCTCAGTCAGTGAATCTATAGAATAATCAGGATCACCATGACGCACGATCAATAATTTCATTTTTGTTTCAACCTTTCTGTATAAACCCTATTCTGTCGTTAAATATCAGTTTCTTCCGCAGCATTTCTTGTATTTCTTTCCACTTCCACACGGACATGGATCATTCGGATATACTTTCTTTTTCGGCTGCATATTTACTGCCGGAGTGTTTGCCATCGGTACGAAAGACGGCATTGCCGGAGCAACCGGTGCCGGGGCAGCAGCCTGTTCGGCACGGCTGACCTCATTTGGTGTATATCCGCGGAAATCAAGCATTCTTGTGTTATTATTTACTTCCATCATGATCGGCGCGAATCTTTCCATCTGGCGGTCAGAATCAAACACAATATCACGTTTTTTGAACTCTTCCATGATGTCAGAAAGCATTCCATCCATGGAAAATTCTTTATACACAATGTAAAGAAGTTCTTCAATCTTTTCTTCTGAAATATGAAGTTCATCTCTCAGGAAAGAAGCCAGTTTTCTGTAGGAAACATCCTGTGAAGGATATCCGTGTTTTGCATAGTCCAGAGTTTCTTCCACTGTCGGAATATAGAAGTCTCTGTCTCCCTGGAACTCTTCGATCTTCTCATAAAGGTTGTCCTGAAGAACCGCTTTCCAGATCATCTTATCACCTTTTATGATGCATATATCATCTTTTTCAGACAGCTCATTCAGAATTTCCATGAACTTTTCATAGTTCACTCTGAAGCCATCGCGTTTGCGGTACATGCGGTATACGATCTTGAGTGGTGCGATTGCATAGATCAGTCCCATCATGCTCTGGCAGGAACGCATCCAGCTGAGCTGGCGGCATTTTTCCTGTAATTCCGGGGTATTGATCTGGTTATAAACAGCAATAACTTCCTGCGGAACTTCTGCATGATTATCACTGTATGCTACAATGTAACCCTTATTGCTGAACCATTCCAGTTCTTTCCAGTCTTTATGTGTTGCAAGGAAACATTTTCTTGTAGATGCATGGTCAAAAGCATCTATTTCCCATTCATCTGCCTGCAGAAAAATAGATTTCATCACTTCCGGATCAAGCACTTTCGCAGCAATCTGCTCCACAAGCTCTTCTTTGGAAAGTCCTTCATACGGGATCTCCAGTTCTTTTGCACTTTCAACCAGATCTTCTTTATTATAGGAATTCAGATAATCTTTTACTTTCGGATTTCTTGTAAAGGAAACTTCCGGCTGCTCTGCTCCGGATTCCAGCTCCATCTCTGTAATTTTCTTTGCGATCACATCTGCAAGTCCGAGTACACCATACTTTTTATTAAGAAGTGTATTGATTTCCTCTGACTCTTTTGACCAGAAATCATCGTTTGGAGATTTTGTCTCTTTCAAAATAATCGGCGCAGAAGCTTTCTTTACACCATCAGCTGTTTTGATTTCTGCATCTTCAACTTTTTTCTCAATATCTGCACGGTACTCCGGAAGATCCGCTTCTTTTACGCGGAAAGTAAACCATGCTTCTGTGTCAAGAAGCTCTGAAGTCTTTGTATCTTTGGCTTCCAGATATTCATAGTTTCCTTTTGCGGTATCTGCTCCCTGTGCAGTCAGATTGGAAATTCTGACTTTTTTCTGGAAAAATTCGATTTCATACAGATCTGTACTCTGATATTCCAGAATGTCCTGTAGCATTTCTGCCATTTTTCCAAAGTTAGTGTCTGCCGGTATCAGGCAGCGTCTCCATATCGGCGGTTTTGTTCCTTTTCTTGTGATTTTTAACTGATAAAATTCCATGTGTTCACCCTTTATATGCTTGTGTTTATAAAACATAAAAGCCGGAACAGATTTTATCCGCTCCGGCTTCATTATCGTATCTTCAAAACCACATACATGTTGACTAAGCAATCGATTATCTTAACCATGCTTTTTGGTCAAGCCCTCACCCTATTAGTAGCAGTCAGCTCCATGTGTTACCACACTTCCACCTCTGCCCTATCAACCTCGTCGTCTTCAAGGGGGTTTACTCCTTTCGGATGGGATATCTCATCTTGAGGGGGGCTTCACGCTTAGATGCCTTCAGCGTTTATCCCTTCCGGGCTTGGCTACCCGGCTATAGACTTGGCAGTCTAACCGGTGCACCAGCGGCCCGTCCATCCCGGTCCTCTCGTACTAAGGACAGCTCCTCTCAGATATCCTACGCCCACGCCGGATAGGGACCGAACTGTCTCACGACGTTCTGAACCCAGCTCGCGTACCGCTTTAATGGGCGAACAGCCCAACCCTTGGGACCTACTACAGCCCCAGGATGCGATGAGCCGACATCGAGGTGCCAAACCACTCCGTCGATGTGAACTCTTGGGAGTGATAAGCCTGTTATCCCCAGGGTAGCTTTTATCCGTTGAGCGATGGCATTCCCACTTAATACCACCGGATCACTAAGCCCTACTTTCGTACCTGCTCCACCCGTCGGTGTCGCAGTCAAGCTCCCTTCTGCCTTTGCACTCTTTGGATGGTTTCCGTCCATCCTGAGGGAACCTTTGGGCGCCTCCGATACCCTTTCGGAGGCGACCGCCCCAGTCAAACTCCCCGTCTGGCATTGTCCCACCGCCGGGTCACGGCGGCTGGTTAGAAACCCAATACTGCAAGGGTGGTATCCCAACAGCGGCTCCATGGCAACTGGCGTTACCATTTCATAGCCTCCCACCTATCCTGTACATGCAGTACCGGATCCCAGTACCAAACTGGAGTAAAGCTCCATGGGGTCTTTCCGTCCTGGCGCAGGTAACCAGCATCTTCACTGGTACTTCAATTTCACCGGATGCATTGTCGAGACAGCGCTCAAATCATTACGCCTTTCGTGCGGGTCGGAACTTACCCGACAAGGAATTTCGCTACCTTAGGACCGTTATAGTTACGGCCGCCGTTTACTGGGGCTTAAATTCAAAGCTTCGCGTTTCCGCTAACCTCTCCTCTTAACCTTCCAGCACCGGGCAGGCGTCAGCCCATATACCTCACCTTACGGTTTCGCATAGACCTGTGTTTTTGCTAAACAGTTGCTTGAGCCTATTCTCTGCGGCCACTTCTCAGTGGCACCCCTTCTCCCGAAGTTACGGGGTCATTTTGCCGAGTTCCTTGACAATGCTTCTTCCGCCGGCCTTAGGATTCTCTCCTCATCCACCTGTGTCGGTTTACGGTACGGGTATGGTATGAACAATAGCGGCTTTTCTTGACGCACAGCTCACGGACTTCATTACTATACTTCACTCCGCATCACGTCTTCCCATTGATGCGCGGTTTTTCCAACGCATCTGGTACCTCGCTTGCACCGGGATACCGTTCCCGGCTTCCGCTCTCTGCACGTGTCCCCACAGTTCTGTCATATCATAGTACAGGAATCTCCACCTGTTGTCCATCGGCTACGACTCTCGTCCTCACCTTAGGCCCCGACTTACCCAGGGCAGATCAGCTTTACCCTGGAAACCTTGGATATTCGGCCTAGAGGATTCTCACCTCTATCTCGCTACTCATTCCGGCATTCTCTCTTCCATGCAGTCCACAGCTCCTTACGGTACTGCTTCTTCCCGCATGCAATGCTCCTCTACCAATCCTTTCGGATTCCTTAGTTTCGGTGGTACGTTTCAGCCCCGGACATTTTCGGCGCAGGACCTCTCGACCAGTGAGCTATTACGCACTCTTTGAATGAATGGCTGCTTCTGAGCCAACATCCTGGTTGTCTTCGAAATCCCACATCCTTTTCCACTTAACGTACACTTTGGGACCTTAACTGAAGGTCTGGGCTCTTTCCCTTTTGACTGCCCAACTTATCTCGTGCAGTCTGACTCCCGGTAAGCAATTACGCGGCATTCGGAGTTTGATATTCTTCGGTAGGCTTTGACGCCCCCTAGGAAATTCAGTGCTCTACCTCCGCAAATCTCTACCAAGGCTAGCCCTAAAGCTATTTCGAGGAGAACCAGCTATCTCCGGGTTCGATTGGAATTTCTCCCCTATCCACACCTCATCCCCACCCTTTTCAACGGATGTGGGTTCGGTCCTCCACTGCCTCTTACGGCAGCTTCAACCTGGACATGGATAGATCACCCGGTTTCGGGTCTGCCCACACTGACTCTGGCCCTCTTAAGACTTGGTTTCCCTACGGCTCCGGACCTTGAGTCCTTAACCTTGCCAGTGTGCGCAACTCGCCGGACCGTTCTACAAAAAGTACGCGGTCGTGCTCATAGGGCACTCCCACAGCTTGTAGACACAGGGTTTCAGGTTCTCTTTCACTCCCCTCCCGG
>FMEL01000004.1:0-47500 GCA_900066355.1 uncultured Ruminococcus sp. | reverse complement strand
TAAATGGGGAATCAAAGGCGGTGCATGGGCAACCGTGATCGGGCAGGTCGTATCTGCAATCCTTGTCGTGATCTATTTTACAAAATTCCGTAAGATGTACCTTGACCGCAACATGCTGAAGCCAAAGCTTAAACACCTGCGTGCGATCACTTCGCTCGGACTTGCATCCGGTATCAATCAGATTGCCATTGCGGCTGTACAGATTGTTATGAATAACATTCTCCGCTATTACGGTGCCGCCTCTGTCTATGGAAGTGACATTCCGATCGCCTGTGTCGGCATTGTTTCAAAAGTAAATATGGTATTCCTCGCAATCTGCATCGGAATCTCGCAGGGTGCGCAGCCTATCTGGGGATTTAATTACGGAGCCAGAAAATATGACCGCGTGCGTCAGACATACCGCTATTCTGCAACTGCCTGTACAATTATCGCCACGATTTTTTTCCTTTGCTTCCAGCTTTTCCCTCACCGGATCATCGGTATGTTCGGCGGTGGAAGTGATCTGTATTTCAAATTCGCCGAAAACTATCTGCGGATTTTTATGCTCCTGACATTTGCCAACGGCATTCAGCCAATGTCTGCAGGATTTTTTACTTCTATAGGAAAGGCCACTCTCGGTATCATCATGTCATTAACAAGACAGGTAATCTTCCTGCTGCCACTCGTTGTAATCTTCCCAATGTTTATGGGAATCGACGGAGTGATGTATGCCGGTCCGATTGCCGATACCGCGGCTTTTATACTTGCAGTCGTTTTTGCCAGAAAAGAGCTCGGTAAAATGAAAAACGCTTAACAGATATATTCTTCTATCTCTGTTATTCGATTTCCCCGGCGTTCTTTCCATATCATAAGATACAGTTTATAATCCAGGGAGTCACGCGCAATCGTGAAGGGTTCTTCACGTAAAATATCTGCGCGGATTCCCTGTTTTTTTAATTCTGACTGCCGCTTTTTTACTCTTGCAAGCACTTCCCGATAACCTTTTTCTAAAGCCTCTCCCGGAGAACGCCTTTTATATTCTTTCGTTGCATCCTGAAGTTTCTGTGTCAGGCGATCCACAACCGCAGCATGTTTTGTTTTGTGAAGCATGGCTGCGATTCTTTTTGCCCGGAATTTTGTCGGACGTTTCCGATATGTCTCCAGCATTTTTTCAAAATAAACATCTCTGCACTCCGCAGCAAGTTTCTTCATATAAATAATGGCTTTTTCCGACGGGATCCAGGGATTTTCCCGTGGCACGATATACTTCTCCGGGACAGCCGGATAACAGCAGTAATTTAACGGAGGAAATTCCACAAGCACTGACAGTTCTTTTTCCTCTTCAGTGCAGTACTCTTCTCCAAGATAATTACGCTTGTCCCGCAAAATTGCCAGACGGTATTCCAACTGCCGTAGATACTCATATTTCTTCACCCAGAAATGACCGGTATATGCATATTCATATAAATGAACCTCCAGATCAAGGTCTTCAAAAAACAATGTCAGCACCGTAGCCCCCTGTCTGACGACCAGTACATACCCATCCGCCTGCCGGTTCATCGATGCCTGCAGTTGTCCCTGATATTCACTGTGATATTCCCCCGTCATTCTGGCATTTCGAAAAACAAGAAAGCTTTCTACTGCATCGTTCATCAGATATACAAGTCGAATATCTCTGCCTCGTGTCCCCTCACCTTCTGTTTTTGTTTCATCTGGCTGCACATTTTCCGGCAAAATCAGTTCAAACTGATCCTGTTCCAGCAATTGCGCCAGTTTTTTCAATGTTTCCTGTGTCATTTTTCCTGATACCTCTTAGCTTATCTGCCATTTCACATGACTTCCGTTTTCATCTTTTGTGACGATCAGCTGATCCTCGATTTCCTGTTTCAACTCCGATACATGAGAAATAATTCCGATCAGCCTTGAACCTTCCGCCATTTCCTGAAGTACACGAACCGCCTGATTTCTGGAATGTTCATCAAGTGAACCAAAGCCCTCATCGATAAACATCATATCAAGATTGATTGCCGCCGAACTCTGCTTGATCTGATCTGCCATGCCAAGCGCAAGGGACAATGCCGCCATAAAGGATTCTCCGCCGGAAAGTGTACGTACTTCACGCTCTTTTCCTGTCACCGTGGAATACACCATCAGATCAAGACCTCTGTTTTTTCCCTCACCGGCTTTTTTGAGATCATACATCCGCAGTTCAAACTGTCCCGCCGACATTTCCTGAAAGCGTCGGTTTGCCGCATAAAGAATCCTCTCCAGATAATATCTCTGTACAAAAGTTTCCAGATCCATTCGCGAACCACTGACATTGCCGGAAGTCATGCGGTACAGCGCATCGATCCGTGCATGTTCCTCTACAACTGCTTTGCGCTTCTCCATCCGCGCAGATAATGCAGTCAAAATCTCCTGATTGTCTTTGTAATCAGATTTTAACTGGCTGTATCTTTTTTCTGCACTCTGATAAGCAGTTTCTGCTGTTTCCTTTTCTGCTTTTATCTTGGCAAGATCCGGTTTCTTCGCATCACCAATCGTCTCACCTGCTGCATTTTTCTGTGCAATAGCTGCTGCTTTTGCCTCTCTGTATGCATCGACCGTATCTGTCAGGTTCTTTTCCGTGTCCCTGCTGTTTTCTTTCGCAAGCTGTTTCCAAACTTCCTCTGTCATCTGCTTTTCCTGCATGAAATCCATATAAGCTGTTTTCTTCACTGCAAGCTTCTCTTCCTGTGCAGGGATTTCTTTCTGATATTTCGCAATCAATGTCTCCGCATTTTGTTTCGCAGATGATGCTGCATCGAGTGCATCTGCTGCTTTTTTATAGATTTTTTCTGATGCCTGCTTTGCAGTTTCTGCTTTTTCCAGTGTATCAGAAGCTTCTTTTTCTGATGCAAACTCGCAGGATGTGCGGAAACTGTTTAACTGTGCCGTATCTTCTGTAAGTTTTCTGGCAGCTTCTGTCTGAGTTGCCCGGCAAAGCTCGAGATTTTCTTTCAATATTTTACGCTGTTCATCTGCTCCCTGAAGAAGCTCGCGGACTTTTCTAAGTTTCTCTGCATCTTTTTTCAGCGTTTTCAGTGAAATATCTATAGAGTTTTTCCAGATTTTAAGTGCTTCATTCATTTCGGACAATCCGGCATCTTTCTGAATCTCCGAAATACTCTTTTGCATGCGGTTACGAAGTCTGCCAACCGCCTCCACAAAAGTCTCTTTTCTTGTCTCATACTCTGTCTTTGCCGCATGGGATTCATTGGCCGCCTGTTCCTGTTTTACACGGAAGTTTTCCACATCTTGTGCCATTGTCTGGAGATTTTCGGGTGAGATATCCACATGATCCACCGCTCCTGCGAACGGATGTGGATGATCTGTCGAACCACATACCGGACAGGGAAATCCCGGTTTCAGATCCGCCGCAAGCATTCCTGCCTGCTCATTCAGAAACATCTGCCGCATATTCTCATAGCTGTCTTTAAGTTTCTGATATTCCTTACTGATTTCTGCATAAATATCCAGTTTTTTCTTTGCTTTTGCAAGGCTTTCTCCTGCCTGCTTCCGGATAACTGCCACCGCGTCCAGCTCCTGACAGAGACCTTCTGCTTCCTGACTTCTGGCTTCCCACTGCGCCAGTATTTTATCTGTTTCCGTCAGCTTTTCGCTCTGTTTTTTCCATTCAGTTTCCTGTTTTTCATGATTTTCAAGCGCTGATTCTGCTTCTGCAAAATCCTTTTCTGCGTTCTCTGCCGCCTTCTTATCTGCTGTAACTTCTTTTTCTTTCTGCCCGATCGCATTCAGGATTTCACGAGATTTTCGCACTTTCTCGCTGATTGTACTGTATCTTTCTATTTCCTGATTATACTTTTGGCGCTCCATTTTTTCTGTCGTTTCTGCCACTTTCAGCGTTTCCAGAAGCTCCGGTATTTTTTCTTCCCATTCTTTCAAAGCCCGGACGCTGTCTGTCCATGTCGTTTCTGCTTCATGATACTGGTTGTATTTTTCTGCAATTTCATAAACCGCACGGATCTGCGCTGCCAGCTCTTTTGCACGGATCATTTCCGGTTCCTGTGCCTCATATCTTCGCAGATCTTCCTGCGCCTTTTCAAGCTGGGAAAACCATTTCAGAAGTTCTTCTGCTTTTGCAAGCTCCTCTCCCTTACCTGTTCGGGCACATTCCGACTCCTGATATACCCTCTCTGCGTTCTCAAGTTCCTTCTTCATCCAGTCACAGAGTGCTTCTAATCTGTCCATAAAATCAGCAAGTCCTGCCATCTGTCCTTCTTCAATCTGTCTCTTCGACTGCTGCATTTCTTTTTGAAATTCATATGTTTCAGATATACGGATCCGGACAGCTTCCGTCTGACACTGCGTCTTTAAAATCGCAATTTCTTTATCTTTTTCTCGCTTGCGATTCCCCAGTTCCGTCACAATATCCTGATACATTTCTGTATTAAAAAGCTTCCGGAAAATGACCTTTTTGTCATCGGATTTCGCACGCAGAAGATCCATAAATTCCCCCTGCGCAATCATCGCAACCTGCATAAACTGACTCTTTGTAAGGCCCACAATTTCCCGCAGTTTACTGTCCGCTTCTTTGGACGGATATTCCATTCCGTCCGGCATGATAAGGCTGACAGAACCTGTGATTTCGCGCTGTCCGCCCTTACCGGTGCCTCTTGTAATTGGCTTTAAATGACGCGGAACGCGACGTACTGTATAGATTTCACTGTCTGCGTTATTACCCTCCGAAAAGGTAAGCTCCACGAAAGGTTCTTTTGCAAAATCGACATACTGACTTTGCAAAACCACACCCTCTTTTTTGTTTGCAGAGGAACTTGCTTCACCATACAGCGCAAACACGATCGCATCAAAAATCGTTGTTTTTCCTGCTCCGGTATCGCCTGTAATAAGGAAAAGATTCTGGTTTACTTTTTCAAAATCGATCAGGGTTTCCTCACCATAAGACCCAAATGCCTGCATTTTCAGTTTCAAAGGTTTCATGTTATTTCACCCCCTGAACAGTATGAAGTACATCCTGCAGAATCAACTTTTCTTCGTCATCGATCTCCTCCAGGAAAGAACAGCACAGTTCGTACGGATCCAGTAATTCTTCTTCCTGAATATTTCTGCTGTAATCTGCTTTGCGCTGATTTTCTCTGCGGATTTCAAGAAGATTCGGAAATGCCAGGCGGATTCTCTCCTGCATATCGATCACATCAAGATCAACTTTATCCGTCAGAATAACTGTCACATAATCCCCACAGGCTTCCCGTAATACTTCTTCCAGTGTCCCTTTTATGACTCTCACCTGATGCAGCGGTGTCAGTGGAAGAGCCGTCATTTTTGTGCTTCCTTTTTCTTCCATTTCGACCATGACTACCCCTTTTTGCTGCTGTGCCTCGCTTACGGAACAGGCAAGCGGTGTACCACAATAACGGTAAAATTCACTCCCGACTTTCATTGGTTTGTGGATGTGTCCGAGTGCTGCATAATCAAAATTTCCCAGCACATCCGCAGATACCTCATCAATATTTCCGACGGTGCGCATCTCAGAATCCATACGTTCAATTTCTTCTGCCTTTTTACCCGTCGGGAGATAAAACTGATGACTGACCAGCACATTTCTCTTGTTCTGATTGATGGTTTCACGATCGATAAGCCGATGCAATGTCTCATTATAAGAAAGATTATTTCCGTTTTTATCCGTACCTGTGATCTGTTTTACCATGGACGGTTTCACAAACGGAAGGAGGTAAAAATTCACCTCTCCGTACGCATCATTCAGTGTTACTTTTTCGATATATTCTGACGCTGTACGCGGCGGCTGTCCCACCATATAGATGTTCTGCCCGGAAAGGACTTTGCGGAAACAGTTGACTCTCGGAGCACTGTCGTGGTTTCCGCTGATCATCATAATAACCGCATCCGGCACTGCTTCGGTGAGTCCGACCAAAAAACGGTCAAAAACCTCCACCGCCTCCGCTGACGGAACTGCCTTATCGTAAATGTCACCCGCAATTACCACCGCATCCGGCCGTTCCCTGCTCGCCAGTTCTGTAATTTTATCCAATATATATTCCTGATCTTCCCGAAGATCCCGGTTCATCAGTTTTAATCCTATATGCAGATCCGATAAATGAAAAATTTTCATAGAAAGCTCCTTTTCTGCTTTTCCAATATCATACCATATCTATTTTTAACTTTAAACTTTTCTTTGGCCTCACAACATTATATAATCCCATAGTTACGATTGGATTTAGGCGGTTTCAACAGAGACTGGCAGTGCTCATAGTTCCTGAAGGAACAGATACCCCACATTGAAAGAGCGGCGTTCGTTCACAGGAATAGCTGTAGCCTTGGAAAACTCCGGCACAAGAAACTTTTCGACAAAGTACTATCCCAAATTAGATTTCATATATATTGACGTACTCTCATGTTTTTTTTATAATCAAACTATACCTACATAAGATAAAGAATTGAATATGATTCGACTATAATTTTATGTAGGGAGGATTTCTATTGTTTCAAATTTCATATTCCAAAAAGGCAATCAAATTTTTAAAGCGCCAGGATGTTCTTTCGCAAAAAAGATTAATAACTGCCATTTCCAGACTTCCATTGGAAGGTGATATAAAGAAATTGCAGGGAACCGGCGGATATCGTCTTCGTGTAGGAAATTTCAGAGTTTTATTTAATGTTGATGGTATCATAATTGATATTATTGATATTGGAAACCGCGGTCAGATTTATAAAGGAGTGTGATACTATGTCTAATATAAAAGAACGAATTTTCGGGGCTGTTACTGTTATGAGCGAAGCAGATGCTCAAAAGGTCTGGGAGCTGATTCTCTCCACTTTTGCTCTTAATAATGTCGAACAGATTGTGCCTGATCCTGATGAACAGGCAGCTATGGATGCCTATAAAAATGGTAATCCTGATTATCAGCCATCTGTTTCTCAGGAAGATTTGCTCAAAGAATTAAACTTAAAATAACTTCTAATCGAGTAGGAGGTTAACCATTAGTTGATTAACCGACCTCTCACACCACCGTGCGTACCGTTCGGTACACGGCGGTTCTCTAGTTTTCACAAACTGCTAGATAATAGTCAAGCATGGATGTGTATCCAAGCTTGGCTATTATTTTATTCGAAAAGATTTGGTTCAGTACCTTTGCCATTCTCCAGTAACCTTTTCTGCTACATGCAAGTTCTTTTGCTTTCCAATGTTTAAGTCCTAGCGCTTTAAGCATTCGGTACTTTGTTTTGATTTTCTTCCATTGTTTCCAATAGACCATTCTGATTCTGCGCCTTGCCCATTCATCTGTTTCTTTGAGAAGCTTCTTCATGTCCGCAAGTTTGAAGTAATTTACCCATCCTCGCACGAATTGTTGATATTTTTCTTCTCTTTTGGTGTTGCTCATGCCATTATTTCTGTCTGTCAGTTCTCTGATTTTATTCTTCATCTTGGTGGCTGACTTTGGGTGTACTCTCAATCTGCATTTCCCCTTGTATCTACAAAAGGTATATCCAAGGTATTTGACTTTATTGATGTGAGCCACCTCTGTTTTCTTCCGATTTACTTTGAGGAATAGTTTTCCTTCTATAAACGGAATAATGTTTTTCAAGGTTCTTTCTGCACTTTTGCTGCTTTTGCAAAAAATCATACTGTCGTCTGCATATCGGACAAATCTATGTCCTCTGCTCGCCAGTTCCTTGTCCAACTCATTCAGCATTACATTACTAAGCAACGGACTAAGCGGACCACCTTGTGGCATACCGACCTCTGTACGTTCAAATATTCCATTTGCGATTACTCCCGCGTTCAGGTATTTGTGTATTAAGGATATCACTCTGCCATCTTTGATGGTTCTTGACAATACTTCTATCAGCTTATTCTGGCACACTGTGTCAAAGAACTTTTCCAAGTCCATATCTACCACATATACATAGCCATCGTTTACGTTCTTTTGGCATTGTCTGAGGGCATCATGTGCTCCTCGCTTTGGTCTGAAACCAAAACTGTTCTCTGAGAATTGATCCTCATAGATTGACGAGAGTTCCTGTGCAATTGCCTGTTGGATTACCCTGTCAACAACCGTAGGAACTCCCAGCTTTCGAAACTCGCCTTTTGTTTCCTTGGGTATTTCTACCCTTCGAACCGGGTTAGGCTTATATCTTCCTTCCCTTATCCCTTGGATTAGGATTTCTTGGTTTTCTCTTAGGAAGGGTAGAAGTTCATCCACCTGCATACCATCAATTCCACCTTTTCCCTTGTTTCTCTTGACTTGCTTGTAGGCTTCATTAAGATTGTCCTTTCGCAAAATCAAGTCCAAGAGGTTGTTCGTCCAATAGTCTGTGATGACACCGCTCTTTTCAGTAATCTTAGAGTAGTCGAACACTTCTGCATACTCTTTCTGTTCCGCAGATACCATTTGCAGATAGTCTTCCATGTGAAGTTGTCTGTTCTTAAATCCACTTTCAGTTACTTTCATTGCTTGTGTCTCCTAAAGTTCAGCCCTTCGCCGATGTTTGCAACCATCGGTTTACTATGGCTTCTGCTGACTTCTCGCCATTCGTTGTTACTGACGGATTTCATACTCTGTTTCCATCCGCTGACGAGACCTCCCTTGGTACCACACATTTCTTTCTCTCCATACATCTGCCACCTCTACTACAGTTAATTCCGAGTAGCTATTGGACTTTGGTTTGTATAGCAACCTTATCCTTAACTGTAGCCTCATGTGATTTCTGTTCGTCAGACCAGAGATTTGCCTCCACCTTCCTTCAGATTCCACCTCACGATGGACACCCTTGGTCTTGGCTGTATCCTTCCCACTACTAGGGTGGATTAGGGACTTTCACCCATTAGAAACGTGCGCCGCAAGGCGCACTATAATGAAGGGACTGTCTATTCTCGACAGCCCCTTCGTTTTTGTTTTATTTACTTTTCTTCAGAATCTTTGTCTGAAGCGGCGCCATGACTTCGCTTTCAGTTCCGTAGAGCAGTTCATACTCTGCCGGAACAGCAACGGTCTGTGGCTTACGCGCGTAGTTCTGGATGAAGAGATATTCTGTGTCCTCACTTTCTCTGACTGTTACTGAAACACCTTCAGGAATAAATTCAACTGGTGATTTCAATCCGGCTTCTGCTGCTACTCTGCCATAGAAATCCTGATAGAATCCAAGTTCCATATCAGCGCATACATAGTATACATGGCCTTTGCCGAATGCTTTGTGTGTCAGTACCGGATATCCCTGATAGAAATCTTCGCCATAACGCATCAACACTTCCGCATCGGAAACCTCGACCAGTTCACAGAGGTTTTTGCAGGTATATACGTTGCTGATTCCAAGGTGACTTCCCGCCTCTGGAATCGCATGGTTTTCTTCCCAGTCATACAGCGCATCGATTTCTGTGCTGCGGATTCCGGCTGCATCCATCAGACCATACGGAGTTCCGCCGAGGAAACATCTGTCAGTACCGTCAACCAGCCCTGACCAGTAGGAAAGTACCAGAGTTCCGCCGTTTTCTACATAGGCACGGAGTTTTTCTTCGTATCCGTCTTTAAACATATATGCCATCGGAGCTGCCAGAACTTTGTAGTCTGCAAGGTCATGTTCCATCGCGATAATATCTACATTCAATCCCTGTTCTCTCAGCGCGCGGTAGTTCTTCTGCACATTTTCACGATAATGCATATCTTCATTTCGCGGTCCCTGTACATCTGCGATCGCCCAGTCGTTTTCACGGTCATAGAGAACCGCTGCCAGAGATTTCATGTTAGTTCCAACCGTTTCCTGAATCTGTTCCAGAGCTTCTCCAACCTCTGTCACTTCACGGAAAACACGGGTATCGTCTTTACCGTAATGATCGATCACCGCACCGTGGAATTTCTCTGAAGCACCCTGACTCTGACGGAGCTGGAAATACAAAACACTGTCTGAACCGTGAGCAACTGCCTGAAGAGAAGCAGCCAGAAGCATTCCCGGTTTCTTAAGTTTATTGATCGGTTTCCAGTTCGTTGCAGACGGGCAGGATTCCATAAGAATGAACGGAGCCTTCTTGATGCTGCGCATCAGGTCATGCTGCATCGCCGCATCAACGGCTGTGACATATTCTTCTTTTTTGTGCCATCCCGGATAGTTATCCCAGGAGACAATATCGAGAACATCTTTGAATTTCTTATAATCCAGGCCGTCATAATCATACATCAGGTTTGCCGTCACAGGCAGTTCTGAACCGCCCTCACGGATTGCATCTACTTCATTTTTGATAAAATCGATCGTCTGATCTGTCACAAAACGTTTCCAGTCAAGTTTCAGAGCATGAAGTTCATTTTCACCTTTTGTGGACGGACTTTCAATCTGATCAAAGCTGTTGTAGATGTGACTCCAGAATGTAGTACACCAGCTCTTATTAAGGTTTTCAATCGTGCCATATTTCTCTTTCAGCCACTCTCTGAACTTCGCCTGACACAGCGGGCAGTGGCATTCACCGCCAAATTCATTGGAAATATGCCACAGCATAACTGCCGGATGTTTGCCGAATCTTTCGGCTAACTTCTTATCGATCGCATGGACCTTTTCTCTGTATACCGGAGAGGTGAAGCAGTGGTTATGTCTGCCACCGAAGAATCTTCTTGTTCTGTCCGGATCCATACGCAGGACTTCTTCGTATTTGTCTGCCATCCATTTTGGTCTTGCACCTGACGGGGTTGCAAGGATGGTATAGATTCCCTCTTTATAAAGATTATTGATGATTTCTTCAAGCCAGTCGAAGTTGTATTTTCCTTCTTCCGGTTCAAGAACAGCCCATGAAAAAATTCCTACAGACACTGTGTTGATATGTGCTTTCTTGAAATATTCAATGTCTTTCTGAAGAATATCCGGGCGGTCAAGCCACTGCTCCGGATTATAATCTCCACCATGAAGATAACGTCCGTATTTAATCTGTTCAGCCATTTTTTCTCCTCTTAAATTCCTTTAAATACAAAAGAAAATTCCATTTTTTTGTCGGTCTTCAGCAAATATTCTTCATGTGTACGAGCTCCCCAGCTGTCGTCACCGCCGATTCCCATCTGACCTTTTGCAGCACGTACAACGGTGTAATGAACCTCTGGAAGTTCGTATGGGTGCATTGCATTTTCCATCTCATGTGGAGTGTATGGAAGTGCAGAGAACATCATCGGTCCGTTGTGTTCATCCATCTCAAAGAGCATTCCTCTGCCTTTGCGGTCAGTTACTTTTGCCCAGCGGACTTCTTCTTTTGCACCACATTCCTGTGGAACCATATATCTTGCCATGTTATCTGCAACTTTGTTTGCATAGATACCGAGTTTTGCACCTTTTTTACGGTCAGAATAGGTTTCTGTCTCACCAAGTCCATACCATTCTACGCGGTCGTAATCTGCATTAAATTTGAAGATTACACCAAATTCCGGCATATCTCCGAGTTCTTTAACCGGGTCATAAGTAAGCGTTGTTTTTACTCTTCCATCTCCGAACACTTCGTAGGAAAGTTTGCATTCACTGGTCGGTGTAGTCGGCATAAGGTATGTATAAGTTACCTTTACAGTCTTTTCATTCACTTCTACTTCCGGTACATTTCCCGGGCCATACGGTCCCTTGCGGAAGTCCTTGTGACTTAAGTACATGCTGGCAATTTTCCACTGACCATAGCGCATTCCCATAAGATTTCCACAGTCGTTGTCAGTTGGTGCACGCCAGAAGTTTGGTTTCGGAATCGCCTCGATCATCTCTTTGCCGGCATATTTATAAGATACCAGTCCGCCGTTTAATACGGAGAAAAGGACTTCAAAATGTGTGCCTCTGACACCGATATTGTGTGTACTGCGAATCACTTCTACTCCTTCAGGGCATGCCTTTTTCGGTGCTTCTACCTTATATATATACTGTCCGAAAGCAACTTCATGTCCCGCTTCTGCCCATACTTTATCCTCTTTCAGATGGAATGAAACGGTTACTGCATATTCGCCTGGTTTCTCTTCTTTTGCAAGAGGAAGTGCATAAACTTCTTCACTTAACGGAGCAACTGCTGTCGCAAGAGACGCTTTACGGATCACCTTACCATCCTTCGCAACCGTAACCTTGCAGTCAAAAATATCTGTATTTACAAACAGGTTCTTGTTGATGACTTTTACGCTGTCTGCGCTGACTTCTGCAGTGATGTTCTGGTAATTGAACTTCACTTCCTGCATCTTCGGAGAAGCATCTCTGTTTCCGCCGTATGCAATACCATTTCCACTGAAATTATAATCGGTCGGACGTTCTCCGAAGTCACCGCCGTATGCCTGGAATTCTTTACCGTAGCGGTCTTTTTTGTAGATAGACTGATCAATATAATCCCATATAAATCCGCCCTGATACTTCGGCTCCGTGTCTGTCAGATCGGTATATTTGTGCATTGCACCACAGGAATTTCCCATTGCATGTGTGTATTCACAGCAGACAAACGGTTTGGAGTTGTCCTTTGCAAGGAATTCTTTGATTGCTTCTACAGACGGATACATCTGGCTTTCCATATCACTGGTATCGTTGTATCTGCGGTCATGGCAGACTCCTTCATAGTGGACCAGGCGGGTCGGGTCTGCCTTATGGAAGAACTGTGACATTTCAAAAATATCCTTTCCTCCGAAGGACTCATTTCCGCAGGACCAGATCAGGATCGCTGCATGATTCTTGTCTCTCTGATACATGGAGTTTGCACGGTCAAGCAACATATCCAGCCATTCCGGTTTGTCATGAGGCACGACATAGGTATAGTCTTTTGTAAACTCTGCGATATCCCAGGAACCATGAGATTCCAGATTTGTCTCATCGATCATATAGATTCCGTATTCGTCACAGAGCTGATAGATCCGGGAAGCATCCGGATAATGACAGGTACGGATCGCATTGATATTGTTCTGTTTCATGATCTTAAGGTCTTTGCGAAGCTCTTCTTCGGAGACATGACGTCCGCTTACAGAGCTGAATTCATGACGGTTCACACCCTTGAATACGATACGTTTGCCGTTCAGTGTCATAATTCCGTCTTTCATTTCGAAACGACGGAATCCAACTTTCTGCGGAATCACTTCCTGAAGTTCACCGGACTCGTTATATATCTCCATTGTCAGATCATAAAGCTGCGGATCTTCTGCACTCCAGAGTACCGGATTTTCTACTTTCCATGCGTAGATTTCTTCGCCATCCAGTGCTTTTTTGTCTTCAATTACAGTCTTTCCATCTTTGGAAAGTGTAATTTTTACTTCACCTTTCCCCCATGTATTTGTTCTGATCTCAAGTGCTGCTGCACTTAAAGTTTCATCCGGAATTGCACGGATCTGAAGGTCATAAACATGAACTTCCGGTACTGTATAAAGATAAACATCTCTGTAGATTCCGGAGAAACGGAAGAAGTCCTGATCTTCGCACCAGCTGCTTGCTGTCCATTTGAATACCTGTGCTGCAAGTTTGTTTTCACCTTCTTTTACATACTCGGTCAATTCAAATTCTGACGGTGTAAAGGAGTCCTCACTGTATCCGACAAAATGTCCGTTGAGCCATAATGCAATGCCACTCTCTGCTCCCTGGAAAGAGATAAAGAGACGTTTTCCCTGCATTTCCTCCGGAACCTCAAAGTATTTTACATAGCTTGCAACCGGATTAAAATGCTCCGGAATCTCACCCGGATGAATGTCCTCATGACCTTCCCACGGATACTGTACGTTGGCATACTGCGGTACATCATATCCTTCCATCTGGATATGTGCAGGTACACGGATATCATCCCAGTCTTTGCAGCAATATTCTGTTTTTTCAAATTCCGGAATCGCACTTCCATAGTTACGGGCATAGTGGAATTTCCAGATTCCGTTGAGATCATAACGGAAGGAAGTCTCTTTTTCCTTCGCTTCCTCTCCATCTCTGTAATATGTATGGTCAGAATGTGCATCCATTCTTCCGTCTTTGAAATACTGCGGATCTTTTACTAAAGAATAATCAAAAGTTTTCATTCTTATCCTCCTGTTGTTAAATTTTGCAAAAAAAGGATGCTACATAATCTGTACGGGACATATTATGCAATATACCCACTGGACCACGCAGCATCCTTATTTTAAATTTCGTTAATGTCTTATCATGCAGGCATGAACGACATTTTGACCTTTTAACCCTGGTGTTGCACTTTACTTAACTGCACCTGTGATACCTTCAGCAAACTGTTTCTGCAGTACGAAAAATACAACCATTGTCGGGATAGAACAGAATAATACGCCGCACATCAGCATACCATAATCTGTTACATAACCGGTGATCAGGTTGGCGATCAACATTGGCATTGTCATCGCTTTGTTATCAGTCATAATTACCTTCGGCCACAGGTAAGAGTTCCATGCATTCATAAAGGTAATAACTGCTGCAGCTGCATATGTGGATTTCATAGTAGGAACGAACATCTGGAAGAAGATTCTTACTTCACTCAGTCCATCAATACGAGCTGCTTCGATAATATCCACAGGGAAAGATCTTGCGTTCTGACGGAACATCATGATCATAAACGGTGTAGAAATAATCGGAAGAATAAAACCAATTGCTGTATTCAGGAGTCCTGCTTTGGAGAACATCTTGAATAACGGAACCATAGTTGCAACCTGCGGAACCATCATAGCAAGCAGCAAAATAGAAAACAGTCTGTCTTTTCCTTTGTCATGGTATACTTCAAATCCATATCCTGCGATAGAACAGATAAGCAGACAGATCACTGTAGTAAGGATCGCATAGAAGAAAGAGTTTCCAAGTGCTCTCCAAAGTGGCTGCTGTGCTGTCAGATTATTGAAGTTTTCCATGAAATGACTTCCCGGAATAATTCGTCCACGGGATACATCTGTTGATGTATTAGTTGCGGCTGAGATCATCCAGTATAACGGAAATACCGAAATAAATGACACGATGATCAGAAAAATATATGTAGGAATCAATCTTCTCTGAATGGCTGATTTGTTTTTCTTAGTCACGTGTATCACCTACTTTCAAGTTGATAAATGCAAGTACAGCTACCATGATAAATATGATAAATGACATTGCTGATGCATATCCAAAGTTCGGTACGTTAATAAAGCATGTGTTGTAAATATAGTGGGACATTGTGATTGTGGAGTTTGCCGGTCCACCTTTTGTCAGGTTGACAGACTCATCGAACAACTGCAGTGTACCATTGATTGACATGATGAAAGTCATGATAATTGTCGGTTTCAGAAGCGGAACAGTGATCTTCCAGAATGTCTTCCAGCCGTTGGCACCGTCGATCTTTGCTGCCTCATATACGGAATATTCAATATTCTGAAGACCTGCCAGATAGAATACCATGTTGTATCCTGTCCATCTCCAGATCAGCGCCAGGATGATTACGATCTTTGCACTGGTTGAATTACCGAGGAAGTTATAGCCGGTTGATAAGATTCCAAGTTTGATCAGAATACTGTTGATAAGACCGTCTGTAGCAAACATGGAACGGAAAATCAGTGAGTAGGAAACCAGAGATGTTGCACATGGAAGGAATACACATGTACGGAAAAATCCTCTGAATTTCAGGTCTTTGTTGTTCAGAAGCTGTGCCAGAAGAATCGCAAGCACAAGCATGATCGGCACCTGAATGATCAGGTAAAGAAAAGTATTTACAATAGACTGCTGAAATACTTTATCTGCCATAATACGTTTGTAGTTACTGAAAATTGGCTCTGCAAATCTCATATTTGCGCCAGCGCCCGTCTGTAAAGAAATGATGAACGCACGAATCATCGGATAAAAGCTCATAACTGCGATCATGATAGACGCAGGTGCAAGGAATAACCAGCCTGCAGCTCTCTGTTTCGCAACCAGAGTCATGCCTTTTTTCTTGGAATTCACAGGAACTCCCCCTTTCAAAACTTCAACGTAAGACAGGGGACTGCAAGCAGTCCCCCGCGCTCACTTTACTTACTACTTAATTCGATTTCACTTAAATATTCAGGACCAGATTACTCTGTCATCTTGAATGCAAGTGTATCCTGTGCTTCCTGAAGAGCATCTTCTACAGATGTACCATTTACGATATTAACAACTGCTGTGTTGACACATTCTCTTGCTTCATAGTGATATGGTGTCTTTGTGAACTCCGGAATATGTGAGGAGTATTCTACAATTGTTGAGAAGATTGACTGTCCATTGAAGAATTCGTTTGGCTCATTGTAAACTTCAGATTCACCAGCCGGCAGATAGCAGGAGATTGCACCTGATGCCGGAAGGATTGCATCATAGAAGTCTGTGCTGGAACCAAATGTGCTTGCAAGGAAGTCTTCTGCAAGTTCTACATTTTTGCAGTTAGATGTAATGTACCAGGAAGATCCACCGTTGTTAGCATAGTTTGTAGCTGTGTCAACATCATCAACCTTAGGCATTGTTGTGATTTCCCAGAGACCTTTCTGATCTTCTGTAGACATCAGAGTAGCTGTGATCCAGTTACCATTTACGATACCGGCTGCCTCACCGCTTGTGATTGTTGCGATATATTCATCCCAGTTGTTTACAAGTTTAACAACATCATTTTTAACGAGGTCTACATAAAGGTTGATGCATTTTTCTGCAACATCATTTCCAACGATGTAAGCTTCGCCGTCTTCATTTACGAAGTTAGCTCCACAGGACTGCATCATCATCATCAGAGTGTCGCCGCCTGTAGCTTCGCTTGTAAGGAGGTATTTACCGGTCTTTTCATGAACATCTTTACCGATTTCCATAAATTTGGACCATGTGATATCTGTCAGATCATCCAGTGTATATCCTGCTTCGTCAAGGATATCTGTACGGTAGCATGCGATAACAGCACCATTATCAAACGGAACACCATAATGTGTGTCATCTACCATGGAGTAGGACTGTTTCAGTTTTCCGAAATCATCCCAGTTGATATCCATATCTTTGAGATCTGTAAATGCATCCGGATAGCTCTTCAGATATTTCTGATAGCTGTTGTCCTGCATCAGAACGATGTCCGGAAGTGTGCTGTAGTCACCAGCGTTAGCTGCTGTTGTAAGTTTTGTCTGGCAGTCATCAGAAGATGTTTCGATAATATCTACTGAGAATCCTTCGTGATCTTTTGCATACTGCTCACCAGCCATCTGCATAGATTTGATATTGAAGTTCTGGTCCCATGCCCATACGGTTAATGTATTGTCATCTCCGGAATCAGCGGAAACAACTGTAGCTGTTCCTGCAAAAGACGCTGCCATAACGCCTGTCAGTAATACTGCAAGTAATTTTTTCTTCATGAATGTGTCCTCCTTTTATTAAGCGTATTCTCTTTTCCGAATTGCTTATGAACCAATTATAGCATCCCGTTTTTTGATATAGTTTGCATAACCGCACATATAATGTGCATTTTCAACCATTTTATCTATTTTGCACTATGAACAGCCTTTAGTTTTGTATTTTTTGTTTGTTTTTCGTATTTTGTCGTTTTCCTTCATATTATTTTGATGAAAAAAGCCCTCTCTTTTCGACATTCTGTATACTTTCCTTGTCAGCAAGAGAGGTCTTTGTTCTTATTTCATAAATTTTTTATTCTTTTTTTGTACACATTTCACATAATTTCAAAGGAATTATGCAAAATAAACCTTTTCTGGATGCTGTGTTTTCATCGTATGAAGCATCTCTTCTGTAAGATCCAGAAGCAGTTTAATCTTGCGTCCATCTTCTTTGATGATCATTGTATAGTACGGAATATTATCATCATAAGAGGTATAGTCAAATTTTTTCAGCTGTTCCGTGCCGCCGTTTTTCTTGTATTTTGCAACACTTTCGTGCCAGTGCGGTGCAGTTACTTCCATGTTTTTTAATTCCAGTACATGCGCAGTCTTGCGGTATTTTTTGCCATAGATCACGTCGATGCTGAGTGTATCATTTTCCAGGGTGTACTCATAATCCTTCTGGCTGAAAATATCAAACACAAAATAAAGTGCTGCAAGAAGAAATCCTGCCAGCATAAAGGACTGCGAGATCGTAATACCGAGTATTACAAAAAGCACAGCAAAAATGATCATTACTTTACGCAGGACTCCGGACATGCTTTTTTTCTTTCTCGATACCTGCTCTACTATCTTATAGTCGTACATAAAAAATTCCTTTCTGTCTTTTTCAGACACGCTTCCTTCTGATTTATCATAAACAGATTTCTCTGGTAAGTACTCTACCATCCTTCTTCTGAGTGAATATCAAACTTCAGGATCTGTTGTTCGTAGCTTTCCGGGCGTTTTCGCCATTCAATCGGCGTAACCCCCATAATCTGTTTGAAATTTCGGTTAAAAGTTGAATTTGTGGTAAATCCACATTTATGTGCAATATCTGCAACCGGATCATCCGTTTTCTGCAGAAGTTCACAGGCTGTCTGAATACGCACCGTATTAATATACTCTAACGGTGTTACTTTCATATAAGATGTAAAAATCCGCCTGAAATGTGTTTCACTGATATGGCAGCTTTTCGCCAGATCCTCTACCTTAATGTCTTCCATATAGTGATAAGAAACAAAGTCCAGCACTCTT
The DNA here is from genome assembly GCA_900066355.1 of uncultured Ruminococcus sp. Taxonomy (GTDB): domain Bacteria; phylum Bacillota; class Clostridia; order Lachnospirales; family Lachnospiraceae; genus Blautia_A. The sequence continues at coordinate 28,940 of FMEL01000004.1, read as the reverse complement.
GTAATCATATTCGTAAGTTTTCCCGTTTCTTCTGCCACTCTGTCTTCTTCTGACGGACGGTTCAGTCTGGCAATCTCTACCAGCAGTGCCGCAAGAACTCCCTTTGCCTCTTCCAGATAAAATTCTTCTCCATCTCTCATGATATTCATAATCTTTAAGATTTTTGCAGATATGGATGGGTATTCCTCTTCTCTGAGAAACAATGCTTTGGAATATATTCGCTGAATCATTTTTTCAGCCTTGACCGGACTGTCCAGAAATCTTTTCATAAAGCCTTCCACATCTATAAACAGATATTCCCATCGACTGACCGTACCGATATCACTGTTCGTTGTATGCGGATAGTTTGGCGGAATCACCGTAACGATGCCTCCGTAGAAACGTTCTTCCTCTTCGCCTAATATCATATGTCCATCGCCACCATAGCAGTACCCGATCTCAAGATAATTATGAAAATGCAGATAGTCTACGCCATTTCCATAATTCTGGACCCACTTCTGCCCAAGCAGAGCCAGAATCGGGCTTCCCGCTGACATCTGGTAATATCGGAATTCCATCTTCGGTTTTCTTCTTTTTTTTGCCATTTATTCACCCCGTTTCAAATACCTGCTTTTTTATTTTACTATATAATTCCAAACAAAAAAAGATTACCGTCATAATTCGGCAATCTTTTTTTATCGAAAAATCTCAATTCATTTTATTTATTTTTATTAACCAGTTCTCCGATCACATAACATACCGCAGCAACTGCCATACCGTTGATAGAAGCGATTCCCCAGGTTACCACGTTTGCCACGATTGCACCAAGGATCACACCTGCTACGGCAAACCAGTTGACAGTTACCATCTTGACTGTATCAGTATCATAGGCTTTTTTGTTCATAAAATAAGAAAGTACAAGAATAATTCCAACCGGCGGCAGTGTACAGTTCAGGATATTCAGCCATCCACAGAAGTTGTAATACAGCCATACAGAAAGCAGCGTTCCGATAACACCTGAGATCAGAACCATCGGTTTCTTTCTCTTATTGAAAATGTTCGCAAGACCAAGTCCTGCTGTGTACAGAGCATTGTCATTTGTTGTCCAGATGTTTAATCCAAGAACCAGGATCGCAAGGTAAAACAGATTCAGACGAATCATAACCTCAAAAATATCATTTCCGCCAACAAAGATATAAGAGATTGCTCCAAAGAAGAACATCAGGGAGTTTCCGATAAAGAAGGCAACTACTGTTGCGATTGTTCCCTGTTTACCATTTTTTGCAAATCGTGTGAAGTTCGGTGTTGCAGTTCCTCCTGATACAAACGAACCAATCGCAAGCCCCGCACCGCCGATCACACTCAGAGAACCACTGGATTTGGCAAACTGATCTACAATCGTTCCATCACCCTGTCTTACTGCCATGATCATTGCAACTGTTCCAAGGACTGCAACAAGCGGCACTGCAATATAACTGATTATTGTAAGAGACTTGATTCCAAAATATGCAGATGCTGTCATACATGCTCCCGCGATCAAAATCAGCACCCATTCTACTGCTGTGCTTCCGCCAAAAAGTTCACGCGCAACAGGAATCGCAAACATTGCAATACCTACGCCAAACCATCCAATCTGTGTAAAGCTTGTCAGCGCTGAAGAAATATAAGAACCTTTTTCTCCAAATGCTCTCTTGGAAAGCAAGTCAAGACTTAATCCTGTCTCTGCTCCCACATAACCAAGCAGACCTGTATAAACACCAAGGATCGCACCACCCAGAAGAAGTGCCTTAATAAATCCCCAGAAATCAAGTCCTGCTGCCATTTCCTGTCCAACCCACATGCTTGCTGAGAAAAATGTAAATCCAAGCATGATCATAAACATTGTTACAAAACTGCGTCTGCTCCACTTCGGTACTGCACATTCCGCATAATCGATATCTACAGTTGTGCCACTCGCCTGCTGTACGCCGTTTCCTGTTCTCATTTTTTCACTCATCTTTTCTCCCCGTTTCCCTTAGTCCAGAATGTATTTACGCAGTGCACCGGTAAATTCACCGATTCTCTGCTCTGCAAGTTCCTTTAAAGTGATATCCTTCATACTCTCGATATAGCCCAGTTCCTGACGATACAACCATTTTGCATCAGCCGGACGAACTTTCTGGTAATGGTTTGCTTTTACCCAGTCTTCATAACTGATCGGGGTAGGATAACCAAGTTTCTCATCCAAAAGTTCCTTGAAGTCAATCTTGTCAGATCTTTCTTTGATTCCTTCCCAGAATTCCAGAACCTCTTCTACATGCTCATGAATCTCATAACGCCTTGCACCGCCATCATAGATGATACATTTCTCAAAAAGAGGGCTGCACATGGAAAGTGTCTCTCTTCTGAATTCAGGCGCAACGATACCACCCTTCCAGTAGAAATCCACGTCTGGAAGATTGATTCCGGAAACACCTTTATCCTGATATGTGCTGAAGATCCCTTCATAATAAACAGTGATAAATCCTTCGAATTCCGGCCAGAATTCACGGATCTCTGCTGTAAGCTTCTCGAGGATATCAATTCCTTTCGTTCCGCCGATTGTAAAAATAATGATGTTACGGAGTCTTGCACCATGATCTCTGTAAAAATCAGTCACATAGCGAAGGCAATGGATCAGAGTCTCTCCACTTGCAATGATGTCACCGATCATCAGTGTACTGTCCGGAACCATTGTAAGCTTACTGTACTTGATTTCCAGACCTGCGATCTCTTCTTTTTCAAATACACGCTCACTGGAAAGAAAGCTGATATCGTGAACACGGATATGCTCTCTGTAGCATGCCTCTTCCAGAGGATAGTTTAAAGCTCCTCTTAAAATAGATAGAATATTTGCTGTCGTAACCTTTTTCTGCTCCTTCAGATAATAAAGCATCTGAGAAGTAGAGGACACCAGGCAGTTATACACCTCATAACCTACGATCTCCGGTGTATTCAGAAGCTTTCTGGACTCCGCCTCAGAAATCACGTAATACTCATTTTCATACTCTCCGCCTTCAAGTCGATAGCATGCAACGCCCTGCTCATCGAACTCCGGCACCAAAACAACATCATCCCAGTTTTTCATTTGTACCTTTTCCCTTTCCTCTACATTTATGTTCATATATCTTAGTTACTGTTCATAACACATCTACAAAAGAGTATGATGAACCGCCCGGAATGTCAAGTAGAAAAAGCATTTCCGGCCACTTTATTCAGGAGTAATTTCCTATTACATAAAAAAGATCTCTCTGCCATCACTGGCATTGAGATCTTTTTTAGTTCCAGTCTTCTGACCGGTTTTATATCGCTCCCAGAATTTCTCTGGCATTGTTGATCCGTTCTTCGGATGGTGGTCTGACACCTTCCAGCGGATAAGGAATTCCGAGCTGTTCCCACTTAAATACACCGAGTGTATGGTACGGAAGCACTTCGACTCTCTCCACTGTTTTTAAAGTATGGATAAAATCTGCAAGCCTGTGGAGATACTCATCTTTATCGCTGCCTCCCGGAACCAGTACGTGACGGATCCACATCGGTTTTCCCATATCTGACAATTTCCGTGCCATTGCCAGGATATTCTTATTGGACTGTCCTGTAAGCTTGATATGTTCTTCTTCGTCGATCTGTTTGATGTCGAGAAGGACAAGATCAGTATACTTCATAAGCTCCAGCCATTTGGAATAAAAAGGTTCTTTTTCTGTATAAGGATTGGCACTAGTATCAAGAGTCGTGTGGACTCCTGCTGCCTTTGCCTGACGGAAAAGTTCTGTCAGGAAATCAATCTGGAGAAGCGGTTCTCCTCCGCTCACAGTGATTCCACCTTTGTTACCCCAGTAATTCTTATAGCGAAGAGCCTGTTTCAGAAGCTGAGACGGGGTGTACTGCTGCCCCTCTCCCATTTTCCAGGTGTCCGGATTATGGCAGAACTGGCAGCGCATTGCACATCCACTCAGGAATATCACATATCTGACGCCCGGTCCGTCTACTGATCCGAAGCTTTCCAGAGAATGGACATATCCTTTGATTTCTTCACTCATTATTACATTCTGTCGTGGCAGGTTCTGGCGATAACATCCAGCTGCTGCTCTCTTGTAAGGTCGATGAATTTAACTGCATATCCGGATACACGGATTGTGAAGTTTGCGTACTCTTCTTTTTCCGGATGTTCCATTGCATCGATCAGTTTTTCTTTACCAAATACATTAACGTTGAGGTGATGAGCACCCTGGTCAAAGTATCCGTCAAGTACATGAACAAGGTTCTCTGTACGTTCTTCTTCTGTATGTCCCAGAGCATCCGGGTTGATGGTCTGAGTATTGGAGATTCCGTCAAGGGCATCTTCATAGTCCAGTTTTGCAACAGAGTTAAGGGAAGCAAGAAGTCCGTTCTGCTCTGCACCGTAGGACGGGTTTGCACCAGGTGCCAGCGGCTCTCCTGCTTTTCTTCCATCCGGAAGGGATCCTGTAGCTTTACCATAAACAACGTTGGATGTAATGGTAAGGATAGAAGTAGTAGGTTTGGAATCACGATAGGTATGGATGTGTTTCAGTTTCTCAAGGAATGTAGAAAGCAGTGTTGTTGCGATCTCATCTGCTCTGTCATCATCGTTACCATAGCGTGGGAAGTCACCCTCTACCTGGAAGTCTGTTGTAATTCCGTCTTCGTCACGGATAGCTTTAACTTTTGCATATTTGATAGCGGACAGGGAGTCTACTACGTGAGAGAATCCAGCGATACCAGTTGCGAAAGAACGGTCAACTTTTGTATCGATCAGAGCCATCTCTGCTGCTTCATAGTAGTATTTGTCATGCATGTAGTGGATCATGTTCAGTGTTCCAACATACAGATGAGCCAGCCAGTCCATCATCTTGTCATATTTAGCAACTACTTCGTCATAATCAAGGTACTCAGAAGTAATCGGCTGATAGTTCGGTCCTACCTGCTGTTTTGTCTTTTCATCAACACCACCGTTGATAGCATACAGAAGGCATTTTGCAAGGTTTGCACGAGCTCCGAAGAACTGCATTTCCTTACCTGTTTCAGTAGCAGATACACAGCAGCAAATGCTGTAGTCATCGCCCCATACCGGACGCATAACATCATCGTTCTCATACTGGATAGAGCTTGTCAGTACGGAGATGTCAGCTGCATATTTCTTGAAGTTTTCCGGCAGTCTTGAAGAATACAGAACAGTAAGGTTCGGTTCCGGAGCCGGTCCCATGTCTTCCAGAGTGTGCAGGAAACGGAAGTCGTTCTTTGTTACCATTGTACGTCCATCCTGTCCCATACCTGCAACTTCCAGAGTTGCCCATACCGGGTCACCGGAGAACAGCTGGTTGTAAGAAGGAATACGTGCAAATTTAACCATACGGAATTTCATTACCATGTGATCAACAAGCTCCTGAGCTTCTTTCTCTGTAAGAGTTCCGTTCTCAAGGTCTCTTTCAATATAGATATCAAGGAATGTAGAGATACGTCCAACACTCATTGCAGCACCGTTCTGAGTCTTGATTGCTGCAAGATATCCGAAGTACAGCCACTGGAATGCTTCTCTTGCATCTTTAGCCGGCTGTGAAATATCATATCCGTAAGCTTCAGCCATAACTTTCATGCCTTTGAGTGCGCGAATCTGATCTGCGATCTCCTCACGAAGCTGGAAGTCATAACGTCTCATACCCTGACGGTCGCAAGCTGCGAAGTCTTTCTGTTTTCCTTCGATCAGAGCGTCGATACCGTACAGTGCTACTCGTCTGTAGTCACCAACGATACGTCCACGTCCATAAGTATCCGGAAGACCTGTCAGGATCTTGTTGTGACGGGCTAATTTCATTTCTGGTGTGTAGATATCAAATACACCCTGGTTGTGTGTTTTGAATTCATAGTTGTGGAATACGTCTTTGATCTTGTCGCTTACTTTGTATCCGTAAGTTTCGCAGGCCTGCTCTGCCATTTTGATTCCACCGTATGGCATAAATGCACGTTTCAGCGGTTTGTCTGTCTGAAGACCAACAACTTTTTCAAGATCTTTGAGGTCTTCATCGATGTATCCCGGGCCATATGCTGTCAGAGATGTAACAACCTCTGTTTCCATATCCAGAACTCCGCCTTTGGCACGTTCTTCTTTCTGCAGTTCCTGAAGTTTTCCCCACAGTTTGTTTGTTGCTTCTGTTGGTTCTTCCAGGAAGGAGGCATCTCCGTCATATGGTGTGTAGTTCATTGAGATAAAGTTACGAACGTCGATTTTTTCTTTCCAACGGTTTCCTTTGAAACCTTCCCACTGTGAAAAGTTTTTCATTTTTGCACCTCACTATAATATAATTTATTCCGCGTATGTCCCGTCTAACTTTTCTCACAAAAGAAAAATAAGACCGGAATCTTATTAGTTTCAAGTGAACACTCCCTTGTTCACGCTGCTAGTTTACACTATAGAAAGTACCAATGTCAATTCTTTAACGAATGCTTTTAATTTTGTACAATTTGTGGTGTCTTCTTGAAAGTAATCATCAATATATTGTATTGTTACAGGTACAATATTTCTTTTGTCAGATATCAGATCTTATTTTTTGCTTCTATAATGATGCTGCCTGTAATAACAGTTCCCGCTGCACCCATAAGGAAACAGTATTTTTTTCATGGAGTTTATATAGTCTTTTTCTGTTTTGGACGCTTTAAGAATATCCAGTGCTCTTCGCAGATTTCGGATATCTTTTTCCATAAAATCCGTATAATTTCCCCTGCCGACCAGTTTCAGGTGTGTGATGCCCGCTTCCTTAAGGCGATAAAGTGCACAAAGACCGCAGCCGCTTACTCCGGGGAGGTAGCCCGTATCGTCTTCTGCCGGAATTTCTATGGAAGGTGTTTCCTGTCCCGGAATGTCATCCCGGTCTGATGTTGTTTTACCACACGTTATATAGTCATTCCTCTGTTGTCCGTTTTTTATGCATGTAAGCAGATAAGGTACACGGCAAAGATATCCCATCTCATCGCAGTGAAGGGAATTACAGAATGCACCGGTAAACTGGCAGAGTTCATTCAAAGCAAATGCCTCGAACTCAAGTCTGCTCTGTAATGGTCTTACGTCTCGCTTACCTTCCGTATCTCCGACATTCTGCCTCTGCACATGTGTAATCACAGATTTCATGTCCTCAATTGTATTCTTCCTGTGAAAAATCACCCGTTTGAGCTTCATCTGCTGAAAAATATCCACCATTCCGGTATTCACTTCCGCTGTCTCTCCGCTTAAATGAATCTCACAGTCGATATGCTGTTTTCGAAGATACAAGATCAGTACCGGATCTGCGATAATGTAGCTGTCAAATCCAATTCTCATGCATTTCTTTATCATTTCTGCAATTTCCGGGTACTGTTCCGGGATATAATAAAGGGCGTTAAACGTCAGATGCACCGGTTTCCCATACTCTTTCACCATTGCGGCAAGGATTTCCAGCTCTCCCAAAGAACCAATCTGCACATTATAAGAAAGGACTTCCCTGCGATTGAGCGGCATGACCGTCCCATATTTCTTTGTCCATTCGTATGGCACATAACCGCAAAAAAATTCATCTGCTCCGGCATGGACAAATCGTTCATATTCATCTATCGATCCTAAACCTGCAGTAATCTTCATTTGCATTTCCTCTCCATTATCGTATTTGTCATTTCTGTCCTTACCGATTTTATCCATTTCGTCTGAATCAATGTTTTTCGCTTATATCAACCCCAGCACAAACCGGTCGATTCCTGCTTCTTCCTTCTCTTTAAGTATTTCCGGGTGCATCAGAGTTTCCAGATCCAGCCCGAACAGCGAATTATATCTGCCGATCATATGCAGATGTTCCGGATATGTCAGCGTATATTTTTCACAAAAATGCGGACAGTTTTCTACAAAGCTCTGTTTCCCCCGCTCTCCTTCTGTGCAGATTGCATGAAGCGGACAGTACTGGGAAGTATTTGTCTGATAAAAAGGAAAATGCAGACTGTTTTTTCCTTTCGGAAAACGCTGATAATAACCACAGCTCTCCCATTCAAAGCGCTGAAATCCGCACTTCTCCCGTAGAAAATCTCTGTAAAAATCTGCATTCAGACTGTTTTCACTGAAAAATTCCCGCGCTCCTTTTTTGTATTTCATCCGGGGATCTTTTTTTCTTTTGTTGAGCAAAGTTCCCATGCACAGTTTCAGATGCGGGGTCTTTTTCACCATAGAGAGTACCGCCCAGTCATTTACCACAATTTCTACATCTTTTTGTTTTTCTTCGCACCAGTTATCCACCATACGAAGCATTTTTTCGGTGTTTTTCAACAGGTTTTCGCGTACATATGTGTATACAATCGTGATTGCCAGGCCCTCCCTGTATGCTTTATCAAGCAGAAATTTCAGTGTCTTTTCCTCTGGAAACAGCAGATGGCAGAACTGATTTCCGATGTAAAGCCTGTCCGGAACACACTCCTGTATCTCACCGGAAAATGCAAAAAGCGTCTGCTCCCAGTAATGTTTCATAAAATCCTGAATATTTTCTTCAAGGTACATCCTGTACAGTTCCGGGCGATCAAGCTCCAGTGCAAATTCCTGCGCTTCACACAAAACCTCTGCAAGTTTTGTTTCCGGGACATCCTGAAACCATATATTTTTCTGTTCTGTCAGATTTTTCGCGAAAATTTCATCTTTTTCTGCAGGATATCCGGTCAGTGCTTCAGCAAGCGCAGCATCGTCTTCTTCTGTTTTCAGATGAATATATCGGGTATAACGTCTGAGCAGTCCCTGTACTTCTTTTCGAAAGTCCTCCTGCTCTGTAAATACGGAATAAGTAAAATAAAACTTTTCTTCTTCTGGCTTTTCTATATGAAATTTCTGCAAAATGATTTCTTGATAATCAGATATTTCCCCATCGTAAAAACAGATTCTGAAGCTTTCTGTATTTTTTATATTTTTCTGATTCTTTGCCATCCGAAATCGGAAACCGTTTTCCGCAAGTTCTATGATGCGTATCTCATTCTGGTCTGCAAAACCTGCAAGCAGACCAAACGGAATCATAGATACTCCATTTATCATTTTCATTTCCCGGCTCCTCCTTTCAGACATACTCAAGCTTCTTCTTTTTCGTGTTGTACTGTCTCATGATTCCCGCAAATATAAGCAAGCTACACAGACTGATCCATACTCCTTCACAAAGGAACGGGGTATGATAGGTCATCTGAACCGTATGTTTCCCCGGTGCCAGATATATGCCTGAATACAACGTATTTATCTGATACAGGTTGGTTTCTTCGCCATCCACATATGCCGTCCATCCCTCACAGTACGGTATCGTGATACACAGCATCTGGCTCTCTTCATTTGTTATCATTCCGGTCATGGAATTTCCTTCAAAGGTCACGTCAGAAAGACCATTCTGTTTACATGCAGCGGTCATTTCTGAAAAATCTTTTACCGGCTGACAAACAATTCTGAAATCCGAAAAAGTATAAGTTCCGGCTTTCTGAAAAGAGATTGTCATCTCCTTTCCGCCGCCTCTGTGGTATCCCATATTTGCAAGGAAATCCTTCACCCCACAGTAAAAATTATTTTTATCCGTCATATAGTGAATCGTCTTTTTATTGTTCTCATATTCTATGTTCAGATTGACCGCAGCCGCCTCTTCCAGTTCCTGCTTCTCTGATTGATAATCCATATCTTCCACAATCAGATATATTTCACTTTCATCCAGGCCATCAAACTTTAATGTAATACTTCCACCATTCCTGCTGACTTTAAAACCATCTTCAAGAACTTTCACATCTTTTGATGATTCTGCCTCATACGGAATCTCCTGATCTGTGTATTTCACAGATTCTGATGCCTCGTTCAGTCCCGTCAGTTCCTCGTCTTTATCAACCACACATACCTGCAGTGCAGCCTGCTGTTTTTCTGTGACTGAAAGTTTATCATAATCCTCTTTGTCCATATAACTATCGTACACATAAGAAAAAGGAAGTGAGCTGCCAGACCGATACATTGCATAAGTATCATCTTCTTTTATCTTTTCTTCATATCCATAAGGAAGTTGCTCTTCCTTTCCCTTATAAACTGTAGTATATTCGCATCCGGCCAGCGCATTCAGCACAAACCGGCCGTCAAGATCTGTAAAGCTCTGCTCAAATGCCGTATTCAGATACATCTCACGCATATATTCTGCTACAGCAGTATTCGTCGTACTGAAATAGAAATTTGTACTGTTTACGTTCTGTATACATCCACCGTTACGAATATTTTTTTTGAAATTAATGCCTGCTGTATCCATCCGGACGTCAACTGCATTATCTCCACTCTCCTGCAAAAGACGGTTTGCATTTCCGGTTACCGTTTCCAGTACTTTACCAGACTCTGTACACTTCTGCGCCATATCTGCTCCAAATGAGGCATATCTGGCACAGGCATTCAGCAAAATTCCCGCTACAGTACAGCCTATAAGCACAAACATATACATTCCGTTCCAAGCTTTACGCAAGGAGACACGCAGCTGCAATATCATCAGTATCACTAAAAGGCAGCACCACACAAGCACAACTGCCGCAAAATTGCCCTTCTCACGGGATGCTGGCGGAAAGAGTGCAAGGAGCGTATATATAAGAAGCACAAAACAAAGCTTTATTTTTTCTTTGCGTGTCAATGTCTTAAGCTCCGGAAGCATTTTAACAGAAATCAGCGCCACCAGAAACGCCAAAACGAAGCTCCAGCGGTTTGATACATAAGTAAATCCGTTCAACACATGTCCTACATACGGAATTGCCAGAAAAGCCACAAGAAGCCCCGTTCCGATTTTCAGATGCAGGTTTCCTTTTTTCATAAAAAGCAGAAACATGCTCAAAAGTGCCATTGACGAAAATCCCATAAGTGTATAATATCCGCAGTTATTAAACACAAAAGAAGCCAGAAACTGCTGATAATACTCCGCTGGATAGAGCAGCGGAACATAATGTGCAACGCTCATTCTGGATGAAGTCAGTATTGAAAGTGCATTCGGCAGAAACAAAAATCCCGCCAGCCCGATTCCCAATACGTACAATGCAATAAATCTGATCAGCCATCCCACAAGTTCCTTCAGCTGGATTTTATGAAAAATCATTACATATCGGAAAACTGCATAAATAAACATAAAAATTGACAGCATATAAAAGAAATAAAAATTGCTGACCGCCGACAGAAACACAGACAATACAAAAACTGCCGGTGATTTTCTCTCAAAAATCTTCTCAATGCCAAGAAGCAAAAGAGGAAGATAAATCATCGGATTCAGGAAAAACGGATGCATGATTCCTGTATATAAAGCAAAGTTTCCAAAGCAGTATATGTAGCTTCCCAGCAGGATATAAAATGGTCTGAAATTCCAGTGTCTGCAATACACAGAGAAGACCAGCCCTGCAAGATAAATCCTTAAAACGATCAAAAATGTATACAAATATTCCGTTTTTTCAGGGGATACAAATACTGCAAGCAAATTCAGCGGATCCCCCAGCACATAATAATTCATGGTAGTGATCACATCTGCCCCAAGCCCCAGCGTCATATCCCACTGTGGAATAATCAACTGATGGTTTATAAACAGATTATGCAGAATATCCCGAAGATAATTTCCCAAATATACAAGTGACATATAATGCTGAGCAATCCCATCTTCTCCATTGGATTCATAGACGAAGGATCTTCCATTTTTGATGAATATGAAGAATACCAGAAAGCTGAGTACTGCAAAAAACACTGTATACAGACTATAATAACGTAAACGTTCTTTTCTTTTCATTTCATTTTACTTTCCTGTCTGAAAATCCAAAGAATACTCATCATTTTTCTTTATAACACAAATTTTTGCCATTTTTATCTGCCTCACTCTCATTTAATCGATTCTATCATTACTGCAACTGTTCAGCACCCTCACTGTTACTACCTGCCGGATAATTACCATTTACCTCATTATAATCTTCACTCCATCAACAATGCAACGGGATTCTGCATGTCTCTTTATGTTATCATCTTCATGGCAAAGCACCTCACGGAATACCATCTACAGAAAAAGGCCAGAACTTCTCGCTCTGGTCTTTTTCTTTCGTACATATTTTGTTTCCTGTGGAAATCCATCCAACAATATTGACTGAAACATGGAGATTCCCCTTATCAACCAGAACGGTTTTTGAATGTCAGACATGAGGCTGTTGCTCATTAAAGAAAAAGATATGTTCTGTAGAATTGTTACAACTTTATTTCTTTAATGGTAGCACGTTATGGTCTTTCCGTCCATAAAAACAGTTCGACATTATATGACAAAAACCGCGCTATGTTTCTGGCTCAGGCTGATTATTTTACTTCGACAAGTTCAATCTTGAAGTTCAGTTCCAATAATCTTCTTGTCCTCAACTTCATATAACGGTCATACCATTTATCAAAAAAATCTTATTGCATTAATATAAGTAAGAAGACTACAATAGGTATAACAAAAAATAATGAAAGGTGCACTGAGAGATGAACAAAGACAGATATTCAATTATATTTAACAGTAAAACAGGAAACACCAGAAAACTGGCTGATGCGATCCATGAGGCACTGCCGCAGGAAAACTGCGATCTTTTTGGTGCAGTTGAAGGAAACGTTCCTGCTTCAGAAACATTGTATATTGGATTCTGGACAGATAAGGGAAGTGCGGACAAAGCTACAGCAGAACTGCTGGCGAAGCTGAAAAACAGAAAAATCTTTCTGTTTGGGACAGCCGGATTCGGTGGCAGTGAAGAGTATTTCACAAATATCCTTGACAATGTCAAAAAGCTTATTAATGAGAGCAATACCGTGGTTGGGGAGTATATGTGTCAGGGCAGGATGCCGGGCTCTGTAAGAGCACGTTATGTAAAAATGAAAGAGCAGCCAGATCCTATGCCGAATCTGGACATGCTGATTGAGAACTTTGACAAAGCATTATCCCATCCGGATGCTGCCGATTTGGACAGACTCAAAAAAATGGTAACTGCTTAGAGGTTGCTTTTATTTGCCTGACAAGATATACTAATCTGAGCAATATAGTATGAATTGGAGGATTTTTACAATGAAAATTGCAGTTACTTATGATAACGGAAATGTTTTTCAGCATTTTGGAAAAACAGAAAACTTCAAAGTTTATGAAGTAGAAGACGACAAGGTTGTTTCAAGCGAAGTGATCGGTTCCAACGGAACTGGACACGGCGCACTGGCAGGCCTTCTGGCAGAGCAGGGTATCAACGTTCTGATCTGCGGTGGTATCGGCGGAGGCGCTCAGACAGCACTCACAGAGGCTGGAATCGAGATGGTTGCCGGTGCACAGGGAAACACCGATGATGTTGTAGAAGCATATCTGAAAGGTGAACTGGTTTCTACAGGAGCAAACTGTGATCACCATCACCACGAAGAAGGGCATTCCTGCGGAAGCCATGAAGAGGGACATTCCTGCGGTGGAAGCTGCGGTGGATGCGGCGGCCACAAGAGCGATATCACAGGACCAAACGTAGGAAAAACCTGTCGTACCCATTACAAAGGAACCTTCAACGACGGAACCCAGTTTGATTCTTCCTATGACCGCGGAGAACCACTGGAATTTATCTGCGGTGCAGGACAGATGATCAAAGGCTTTGATGCTGCCGTTGCAAACATGGAAGTCGGCGAGATCAAAGAAGTTCATCTGATGCCGGAAGAAGCTTACGGACAGGCAAATCCGGATGCCATCTTTACACTTGAGATCGCACAGCTTCCTGGTTCAGAGAATCTGGAGGTCGGACAGCAGGTATATCTGTCCAACCAGTACGGACAACCATTCCCGGTTAAAGTAGCCGCAAAAGAAGAAACAACGATCACTTTTGATGCAAACCACGAAATGGCAGGCAAAGAACTGAACTTCACAATTGAACTTGTGGAAGTAAAATGAATATGTAAAATAAAGCCTCCGCTTCAAAATCGCAAGATTTAAGCGGAGGCTTCTCTTATGTTATTTCAAACATTATTATACAATACTGCCATAAAATCCAAATTTTTTGTGATCACTGGCGCTGCATTTAGGAAGACCTTTCGTATTCCAACGCATACCCATCATATTTTTCCAGGTGTTCGATCCGGCAAGGAAAAATCCACTCTGGGCATCCACAATATACCACTTGCCATTAATGCGGATCTCATTCCACTGATGACTCGGATTAACAGCTTTGGAATTTGCATGTACATATTTGCACTTGACTCCGACTCCATCACAGAGCGCTTTCATGGCTCTGGCAAAACCTGAACACTGAGCTTCGTTGTAAACGAGGGCTCCCCATGCATTATTGGCATTATTGTACTGCCAGCCACGTCTCGCATAACTGCAGTTGCTTCTCAGATAAAAGAAAGCTGCAAGAGCCTTATCATACTCGCTCATTCCCTTTCGGATATAATTGGTCTTGAAGCTCTGAACAACTCTTCGAACCTGCATAAGCTGGCTGGAATTCAGCGAAGGGCCATAGACACTGTTGGCCTTGTAATTTCCACGCACAGTAGGACGTTTCAGTGATACCTTACGAACAGAGCTAAAGCTGCTGTAAATCTTTTTCCCGGATACAATGCTGTATGAACGAATTTTATACTTGTAGGTTTTTCCTGCTTTTACTTTTTTATCTGTATAAGCGAGAGTCGATTTTTTGTTAATTGTCTTTATTCGTTTCCATTTTTTTCCAGTGTATTTGTATATCTGGTAACCTTTGGCTTTTGGAGTGCAGCTCCAACAAAGTTTAACATTTTTGTTGTTATAAGAATGGCATCTTGTCACTACCGGAGCGGATAATTTGACTGTTGCAGAAACAACATTGGAGCTGATCGCAGGCCATGAATCTTCCCAGTCGCTCCGCATTACAAGCTTGTAGTAATAGCTGTGTCCTGCCTCTACAGTAGAATCCACAAAAACAACATCTTCATCTACACTGCAAGAATGAGAATAGCAGGTTATTTTGTCATTATCCCCTGATGTATACCAGTACTTTCCTCCATAAGAATCCGAATACCAGTAATTGGTTGAGATAAGCATCTGATCTAAAAGTACAAAGGTACCTCCCTGCGACGGGTCTCTGTCCGCACGATAAATCTGTACATAATCATACTGGCTTCCCTGAACATAGGATTCAATGTTGATTTCACTGCCGTTGGCATAGCAGCGGTTCAATTGTATCTTTTGTTCGAAGTCGGCCTTTACCGGTGATACTCCGGCGAAACATCCTATGATCAGAAATGCTATTGCAAAAATTAGAAATCTGCTCAGGATGGATGATACGGTAATAGGTTTCTTTTTCATACACGCTCTTCTCCTTTGCGTTAAATCTGATTATGCCTTTATTATACTCCTGGTTCTCCTCTATTGCATCTATAAAATCTGCTTGAACAAAATCACTGCGCAATGGCTTACCAAGGCTATGGCGCAGTTTTATTTTTATAAAAAAGCAGTGGAAATACTTTCGTTTCTACTTATAATATTTTTTCGGAAATTTATCCTTGCCAAGCTGCCATAAATAACGATCCAGATGCTTTAAATCATATTGTTTAAGATCATAAAATTCGCGAAAATCGTCCAGCACTCTGCTGAATATTGCATAATCTTTGAGTTCGAAATCCGAAAATTCACTGAATCCGTCCACATTTCGAAAATACTTAAGTACTTTCTCCACATAGCTGTCAAAAATCGCATATTTTTCCGGCTGATGATGACTACAGTATTTTGTTGCAAAGGAATAGAAGTGTTTCTCCACACCACTTTCCATTGTTACTGATGCAATCTCATTTACCAGTGTAACATCTCCTGCTGCCAGTCGTTCATCTATATGTAAATTTAAAATATGTTTTGCGACCGGATATACCGAGAATATCTGCGTGCTGTAAAAATCATTCAGCACGGAAACTTTTACCAGAACATCTTCGATTTCTGTGTTGTGTGGATACGTCTGAAAGAAAAGCTTATTCAGCGCCCGTTCCTGCAAAGTATAGTTTCCAGTTCATTCCATCCTGACAGATATTTTTCCACTTCCTCTGTACATGGGCTGGGAACATCCGCTCTTTTTGCTTCTCTCGCTTTGTGTTCCCCTGATGTACTGATCTCACTTCTCCCCCGCCTCGAGTGGTCTACAATCTCCCATATTTCTTCACCCAGCGCCGGAACATGCACCGTATAAGGTCTAGTCTCTTCCCGGATCAGTTTTCTCTCTGCTATCAATTCATTAATCTGTGTATTAATATACGGCTGAGGTTTCCCCGGATATAAAGCACTGAGAATATCTTTTGCTGTCAGTTTCCTGCTTTCTTTTATGCAATATGCAAGTATTTCTTCTTTCTTTGTCATACACAGTGCCTCTCACCTTTTATGATTTTCTTAATTCTTACTTGTTTTCTGGTTTAATGATTCGGATCAGTTGCTTATCAAGCATGATCGTACGATTCCACGGATTCAGAATCACACCCTCGATTTCCGGAACAGTCATTACTGCATCAAACAATTTCCCTATATCTGTCAGAAAAGTGGATTTTACCGATTCCGGGCCTTTCATCTCCTCATCAAAACTGGTAAACGCATACCACCAACACTTTCCATCTTCAGTCCGGACACTTTTTACTGCCATCTGAGTATTTCCGGGATTCATCTCCACAGCAACGATCACCTGTCCGTTTTCGTTCATTCTCCGGCGGATAACCGTAAGTACATGCGCCAGCATTTCCTGCGAAGTTTCTTTTTGTAATCCCAGAATTGCTTCTTCTATTTTTTCATTTCCTTTTAATGTCTCATCCTGTGATATTGCCATCTGAGTTCTCCTCTGAAAATATTTATTATTTATATTTTATGATACCATCACAAGAGTAAACGGGCAATATCGTTATGCACACTCTCTTGTCTTGACTTATACTTTTGTAATGACGAATCCCTCAATTGCTATTATGAGCAATAACGGATTTTCTTGCCACCTCCGCTAAAACATGTCATAATTATCTTGTTTTTTATCCTACATCGTAACTGTTCAGTGCCCTCACAGTTACGAGCCAAAATGCATTCCATATCACCTTCGGTGATGGCATTTTGTCTTGTATGTCTCGGGATTTTGGCAAAAAACATGCCAAAACACCTCGCGGGATGCTATCTGCTGAATAGTTCCCCTACACTACTATAAAAAGGATTTGATCATAATGAAAACATACGAAGAATTACTTTCAGATATTGAAGAAGATATGGAGCTCATGGGTGCTTCACACATTGTTTATTCTGCGGAAGAAAACGGTGTCATCACAGATTATGATTACCTTCCGTCAGATCTCTGTATGACTTCCACCACTTTAAAGGACCTTCAGGAAAAACTTCATGAGCAGATGCTCTATGACAAAGCTTCCGCATACACTGCCGGAGCAGACAAAAATGCGCCAAAACTGGCTGTTATTTTTCCCGGCATCGGATATACTGCTGACAAACCACTTCTTTATTACACAACCCGTCTTGTAAAAAAACACGGCTATCATATTCAGACCGTATCTTATGGCGCGCTCCCTGAAAACATCAAGGGCGATTCTGCCAAAATGAAACAGGCATTTGAACTTGCATATGAACAGACAGAACAGCTTCTGCACGACATTGACTGGAGTTCCTATGGCAGCATTCTTTTTATTTCCAAAAGCATTGGCACAGCCATATCTTCTGCCTATGCTTTCAGACATAATTTAAAGGTAAAAAGTATCCTGTTTACTCCACTGGCAGAAACTTTTTCATTTCCACTGCAGGGAAGTATCGCCTTTCACGGCACTGCCGATCCATGGGCCGAAACAGATTCTGTTCAGGCACTCGCAGCGCAAAAAGAAGTTCCTCTTTTTCTCGCCAAAAATGCCAACCATTCTCTGGAAACCGGCGATGTACAGACCGATCTCTCCATCCTAAAAACTACAATGGATCGCGTGGAACGCTTTATTATCAATCCGTAAAA
Organism: uncultured Ruminococcus sp.; assembly: GCA_900066355.1. Classification (GTDB taxonomy): domain Bacteria; phylum Bacillota; class Clostridia; order Lachnospirales; family Lachnospiraceae; genus Blautia_A. The sequence continues at coordinate 10,973 of FMEL01000004.1, read as the reverse complement.
CTGACTATACAGGCCATTTTGTAATAAGATCATATGGTTTTGCAAACATTTGTTCTATTTTCTCTTGCATTTTCGAACAGATGTTTGTATAATACAAATATGACCACCGCAATTGTAAATGAAAACTACACCACACAGGAGAAACTACAGATTCTTGCAGACGCGGCAAAATATGATGTTGCATGTACTTCAAGCGGTTCCAGCCGCCGGGGAAAGAAAGGAGAGCTCGGCAATGCAGAAGCATGCGGCATCTGTCATAGTTTTGCTGCAGACGGAAGATGTATCTCCCTTCTCAAGATCCTGATGACAAATCATTGTGCCTATGATTGCAAATATTGTATCAACAGATCCGGCAATGATGTAAAGCGCGCCACTTTTACACCTCAGGAGATTTGTGAACTGACCGTTGAATTTTACAAAAGAAACTATATCGAAGGGCTGTTCCTGAGTTCCGGTGTCCTGCGCAATCCTACCTATACTATGGAAAAAATGTGCGAGACGCTGCTGCTTCTCCGCACGAAGTACCATTTTAATGGCTATATCCACGTCAAAACAATTCCCGGCGCATCAGATGAGCTGCTTGCCGCAGCCGGTTATCTGGCCGACCGTATCAGTGTAAATCTGGAACTTCCTACTGAGGATGCTCTGCGTTCACTGGCACCAAATAAAACCATGCAGAACATCTTAAATCCTATGGGGAAAGTACAGAGTACGATTGCATCTCACCGGATGGCGATCGGAAAGTCTGCATACATGGAACGAAGCCGTGGAAATCAGTTTTTAAACCATAGTATCTTTTCGGATAATTCCAAGAATAAATTCAAAGAAAAACTTAATGCGCAAAATACAGATGCACGACTCCATGGCAGTTTTCACTCAGAAAAGAATCTTCAAAAAACCTCTTCCTTTCCAGGTGAAAACAAACTCTGCAAACATGCTCTGACCTGGGAAAATGCCTGTCAGCTGGCTCCTCTCGACATGTCAGATCTGAGGCGCAGCTTCGCACCGGCAGGACAAAGCACCCAGATGATCATCGGTGCTACCGGAGAGAGTGACTATACCCTGCTGCAAACGACACAGGCATTATATCAGGGATTCGATCTGAAACGAGTTTTTTACTCCGCTTATATTCCACTAAATGACGATACCAACCTGCCTCAGCCCGGAACACCTCCACCGCTTCTGCGTGAGCATCGCCTGTATCAGGCAGACTGGCTTCTTCGTTTCTATGGTTTTCAGGCAACGGAACTGTTATCTGAATCTCAGCCAAACTTTAATGAACTGCTGGATCCAAAGTGTGACTGGGCATTGCGCCATCTGGAACATTTTCCGGTAGAAGTAGAAACGGCCTCTTATGCCACCTTACTTCGTGTTCCCGGTATCGGTCCCAAATCAGCCAGCCGCATCACCTATGCCCGGAAATACGGACGCTTAACCTTCGAAAGTCTGAAAAAAATGGGTGTCGTACTGAAACGCGCACACTATTTTATTACCTGTGGAGGAAAGCAGATGTATCATACCCCCATCGAAGAGGCTTATATTACCAGACAATTAATTCATGTTGATACGAAGGCTCTCTGGAAAATGCAGCATGCCAATGAGACATACTCTCAGATGACCCTTGCCGATTTCGGAATAGGATAAACATATGAAAGTATACACTTGCGAAGACCGCCTGACAGACATCATGACCTGTATTTACGACGCATGGTCGGAGGCTCTGCGGATCGGCCATAACCAGATTCAGCTAAAAAAAGAACCTGTATTTCAGCAGACATTATTTGATGAATACATTCATATAGATGGAGACGCCTCCAGAGCAGAAAAAGTAATCCGTTCCATCCGCAGAAGCATTTCCGAGGAAGCATACCTGAATGTTTACTATGCCACTTTGTGTGCAGATGAGGACTCTCTGCAGGTAATCTATAACTTTTTGCGTGTGGGTTTTGCAGTCGGAAGCACCGTACTTGGACAATATACCAATCCACATGTCATGAAACTCCTGGAAATTCGCCGCAGAGTATCGAATGAGGCACACCATTTCCGCGAATTTGCCCGTTTTCAGAGTCTGGATTCTAAAGTTTATGTCAGTCATCTGGAGCCCCAAAACGATGTGATCATGTTGGTCGGAAACCATTTCTCAGACCGTATGCCCTCCGAACACTGGATGATCATTGATGATAACCGCAAGACGGCCTGTGTGCACGTAAAAGACGGCGAAAACTATCTGCGTTACCTGACAGACGAAGAATTCGAAACTCTGCGCCAGACAGAATCCTATGAAGATGAATATACAGATATGTGGAAGACCTTCTTTCATGCGATCAGCATTGAACAGCGCAGGAATTATATCTGCCAGAGAAATCTTTTTCCACTCTGGAAAAGGAAACATGCAGTGGAATTTAAGCCCTGAAAAAGTTAATGCCGGGCATTATGCCCGGCACCGGTTTATAAATTATTCTTCTGTATATTCTTTAATCAATGCAAGAAGGATCTCCACACTCTTTTCCATTCCTTCTACACTGATGTGTTCATAAGGTCCATGAAAAGCATGGCCTCCTGTTCCGAGATTTGGACACGGCAGTCCTTTAAAACTCAACTGGCAACCATCTGTACCTCCACGAATTGGAAGAACAAGCGGCGTTACACCTGCTGTCTCGCATGCTTTCTTTGCATGATCTATCAGGTGCATATGCTCTTCCACGATTTCTTTCATATTGCGGTACTGATCGGTGATCTTGAGTGTTACCGTACCTTCGCCCCACTTTTCATTTAAATTTTTCTCAATCAGACGTAGTGTCTTTTTTCTCTCCTCAAACCCTGCTTTATCATGATCCCTCACAATATAATTAAGCTTCGCTTCACCAACTTCGCCCTGCATACTGATCAGATGATAAAATCCTTCATAATCTTCCGTTCCTCTCGGTGTCTCCATAGACGGCAGACAACTATTAATTTCCATTGCAACCAGGCTGGCATTGATCATTGTATCTTTGCCTTCGCCCGGATGTACATTAAACCCTCTGATTTCAAACTCTGCCTTGCATGCATTAAAATTCTCATACTGAATTTCTCCCTCTGAATCCCCATCCAGTGTATATGCATACTCTGCGCCAAACTGTTCTAAATCAAAATGCTCTGCTCCCATTCCGATTTCTTCATCCGGAGTAAATGCTACGCAGATTGTTCCGTGCGGCAATTTTGCTGTCTGGATTCTTTCAATCATAGTCAGAATCTCGGCAATTCCTGCCTTGTCATCTGCTCCCAGAATCGTTGTTCCATCTGAGGCGATCAGTGTACGACCTTTCAATTCTGCAAGATGAGGAAATTCTTTCGGATTTAATATCAGACCGCTTGTCCCAAGTGTAAGCTCTCCACCATCATAATTTTCTGTAATTATCGGATGGATTTCGTGATCGCAGAAATCAGATACGGTATCCATATGTGCAATAAATCCAATCGCCGGGATATTTTCCTTTCCTTCCGTCGCCGGTAGTTTTCCATACAGATAACACTTGTCATCAAGGACTACTTCTGTCAGGCCGAGTTCTTGCATTTCTTTTTCCAGCTTTCGTGCCAGATCAAACTGACACATCGAAGACGGAACCGTCTCACTTTCTTCATTGCTCGGTGTCCGCACTGTCACATAACTGATCAGTCTTTCCTGTACCTTCATATATTTTGCTCCTCTTTTTCTTGAATTTATATTTCAATGTCCACTTTTATATTCCCAATGTCCACTTTTTTGTCCTGAATGTCCACTTTTTCTTGGTTCACAAGTCCACTTATAGGCTGCTCCCCGTACTTTAGAACAAAAGCTGGAGTCCCATCGCTATAACCCACATATAGGCGCATGTCTTTGGAATCATTAATAATCCAACCTTCGGTTTTGTTTTGCTGAATAACGTTACCGGAAGATAACAACCAAACGAAATAATAATCGCTGCAACCATTCTTGTCATATGATATCCATTTGCATTTCCGGAAATCGCATACAGAATAATGACTCCGATGCCTGTCACTGCAAAGACTGTATTTCTGATGATCGATAATTTCATGTTTCCTTCATCTGTACACCAATTATTCTGTGGAAACAGACATATCACAATTCTGACAACCACCGATATCCAGACAATGGCCTCGATTGCTACCGGTATCGTAAATTCCGGGAACGTAAGCTTCCAGATATACATCAGAATAATATAAAACACCGTCATTGTAATCGACGATACCTGTAATCCTATGCCAAGCTGTCTTTTTATCTTATCGCTGGTTCCGCGTACTGCTCTGATAATTCTTGGCACCAGATGGAAAGCATCCCCTCCACAAAGCGTCAATGTCAAAATTCCATAAAGTACAAATAATGTGTTTCCTTTTGCATATATAAAAAACAAAATTGCGGCTACCAGATCAAAAATCAGATACGCTGCATCAAATATTGCTTCCATCATGTCCGGAATCTGTGGTTTATACGTGTTCTCTTTCATTCTTAATTCTGCTCCTCCTTATGTTCTTTCAGACATTTTTCTGCATTGCTGCAGATTTTATTAAATACATTGATGCACATCTGTGTTTCTTCTTCTGTCAACCCGTTTAAAACATTTTGGGCAAATTGCTTCTGCATATTTAATCCTGCCTCCACAATTATCTCTGCCTTGTCCAATAAAACAATCTCAATATGCTTTTTATTATCTTCACTTTGTATCCTTCTGATCAATCCATTGTTTTCCAGACTTTTCAGAGAAGTCGATACATGTGATTTGGTCGATTTCCGGACCTTTACGATTTCCGCGGCGGTATTGAACTGCGGATTGTTGTGTAGGAACATAAGTATATCGTATTCCATCTGTGTTAATCCGTACCGGTCACATATCCCACTCGAAAGCAATTCATAATAGTTTGTAATTGTCTTGTGCTGATCCCAGAAATACATCGCCCTCTCCTTCATCGTTCTTTTTAGAACGATTATAGGGCAATTGTTGTGTTATGTCAATTATTTTTTCTCTATTACCGTTATTATGCAATTTTATTCTAAAGCTCCAATCGAATCTGTCTGTCAATCCAGCTTCCGTAAGGTGTATTTGTCGTCAGTACAAAATAATCTTTTTCTTTTACCAGTTCATACAGGTTCTGATATACCGGTTTTGGCGCATCCATATAGCGATTAATATAGATATATCTGCACCAGTAAAATGCCACTATACTATTGAAGAGTTGTCAAAACAGTACCTGATGAACACCACTACTTTGAAATCCGTTTTCAAAGCAGTCTATGGAATGCCCATCGCTTCTTACATGAAAGAATACCATATGAAGTTGGCATCGAATATGCTGTTGCAGGAAGATAAATCTATTTCGGAAATCGCCACCGCTGTGGGATATAAAAGCCAAAGTAAATTTACATCGGCTTTCCGAGATATATTTCAGATATTACCTACTGCATATCAGAAACTGTATCGTAATCAATAATTTTAATGCAAAACTGCACCCACATATCCCTGAGTGCAGTTTTGTGTCAATCAATATTCTAATGTTTCTCCATTAAGTGGAATATCAAGAACAAGTATCCTATACAAATACACTTTCCTCTTTTGCTTTCTGCAAATCTTTTAACACTGTTCCTATATCTCCCAAAATAGCAATCCCCTTATCTTCAATGACTTCCGGCAAAAACTGATATTCTGAATTTACGGAAATATAATATGCATCTTTCAAGCTGTTTGTCAGTTCCCAAAACGGTTCCTGTATAAACATCGGTGTCATGCGCCCTACTCCAAGTTCTATGAAGAGAATTTTTCTATCTTTGTTCTTTTGAATGTATTTTGAGATTTTCTCATATTCTTCTTCGTATTTTTTCCCTTGCAGAAAATTTCCATATCCTCTTACCCACGGAAACATTTCCGCACCACAATGAGGGCAACGAGGAATCAGTTCATCCGGCACCATTGTCCCCTCTCCCATAGCCGCAATCATATCTGCCACAGGTTGTACGGCATCCCATGTTTCATCCTGACAGCACTGGGAACACTGGAAGAAACGATGATCTCCCTGAATCTCACTGACCTTTTCTTCCGGATAAATCTTTACAAACTGTGTATCCTGATTAGTCGTTAAGATATGAAAATCCTTTCCCTGCAAAATTCTATCCAAATCCAGATATGGCTCTCTGATAGGGGCATTTTGTGTAGTATTTAAAAAGGTTGCCACATATCCCCAGTGTTCATTTCTTGTAGAAAACCGATGCATCATTCCGCTAAAAGCACCTTTGAATCCATACTTATCTGCAAATTTTCCAAAATGCTCACGAAAAGAAGGGGTATCACTATAATAAAAGTCACCACCTCCAGCCGCTGATAAACCGGATGCTCCGCCTACTATGATACACTCTGCCTCCTGCACTCTGCGAACAAATTCCTGAATCTGTTCCTCATAAGAAAGTGGTTTTTGTTTGCTCAACACTACAGCAGTACCGCCGGATGCATAGGTACTATAGTGTCTGGAATAGTTCATTTGTGTTTTCATTACCAAATTTTCATAACAGCTCATTTTTTTCATTCTCCTATCTCACAACTGTAATATCTTTAACCACTTTACTTAATCTATCCTTCCCTTTCTGATTTCATCGGCAACACCTCGTCAAAAGCCCGTATTGCATTGCGAATGCAATCATCACATTCACAGAGTACAACACCTGTATCCTTTCCTTTTAGGTCTTTACATATGGTCGCTCCTGAATATTTCTGAAATTTGTTTAATATCTCCCGTGCCGTTATCGCACTTTTCTTCCCCGGCTTTACAATTCCCGCCATCATGGTTGCTCCAATCAATGCACCACAAGTTGCTTCCATACCTCCCATACCTACCGCAAATCCGGATGCAGCATTCGTCAGTATTTCCTTATCAGCATCTGATAAATCGATCATTGCCTTGATAACCGACTGACAGCAATTAAATCCATTATGTTTGTAATATACTGCTTTTTCTTCTCTTGTCATTTTCCTTAGATTTCCTTTCTGATTTCCTTTAACGCTACCGTAAGATTACCATCCACACCGATGGATTTTTCTTTGATTTCCTCTGGAATGTAAATTTCGCCCTTGTTAAATGTGATATATCTTGCCTGTGGTTCTACTGCTGCAAGTTGCATCAAAGGAGCTTTAATCATCTGATTTCTCCAACCAATTCCAAATTCCAGAATTACCAGCTTCTTTCCATGTAAATTCTGAATAAATTCTTGATAGCGGGCAGCCTTTTCCTTCCAATTTTTCGTTTCTGTAAACGAGGACATCTCACCCCAGTTTACTTCCATATCTCCACCGCATTTTGGACATTTCGGCAGTAACTCTTTGGGTACTCTTCCGTTTACTTCCTCTTCTGTCATGGCGAGAACTGCTTTTTGATTCGGATAGACCTCGTCATGACATCTGTTCTTGCACCGCATCTGGGTTAATTTCCCTTCCATTTCAAAAACACGATCTGCCTCAAAACCTGCCGGCACAAAATGATCCTCCGCATTGGAAGTTACTACGAAATATTCTTTATCCTTTACTAGGGCATAGATGTTTTTCATAATCTCACTCGGCTCACCCTGCATAGCTTTTGCCTTAACAAGTCTACTTACAAATGCCCACTTTTCTTCTACCTTCATTGGCACTGAAAATCCGTGTAAAACACAACGCAGTCCGTATTTTTCTCTGAAATCTCCCATATTTTCCTGAAACCATGCGTCATCTGCAAAAATATTATATCCCTCTGCGATAGACAAACCATTACTGGCTCCAATCAAAATACCATCTGCTTCTTTGATGATTTGACTTATCTCTTGATATACATTCATCTTCATCACATTTCCTTTCCCGCCAGAAAACTGACTTGTTCCTCCTTTTGCATACACCACTTTATCTCCTTTTTTTATATCAGATTCCACACTTTTTATTTTGCTTGACTTTTATTTTTTTACTTGTTAAAATTAAATTTACATCAAACATTAAAGTCATATTATCATGTAAGTTTAAAAATTGCAAGAAGGAAATTCGAGGTGACAAATGAAATATTCCACAAAGCTTAGTGACACCATTCATATTCTTATATTTATTGCTCTTGGAGATGACGAACAACTCTCCAGCACAAAAATTGCAGAAAGTATCAAGACAAACCCGGCTTATGTCAGACAGCTTATGGCAACCCTGAAACATGCAGGCATTGTTGTCAACACACAAGGTCATGCGAATGCCGCTCTTACAAAATCGGCAGATAAAATCAACATGTATGACATCTACCGAGCCGTAGAGGGCGATAAGCCGCTGCTTCACCTGGACACAGATACCAATCCGGATTGTGGAATCGGTATCAACATTCAATTCGCTATTGGGGACTTCTATCATGAAATTCAAAATATGGTAGATGAAAAAATGAAATCCATTACATTGCAGGATATTATTGATCGGTATTATTTTAAAATCAGGAAAGTTAAAAACCTTTAAAATTGAATGTGTCATCGGTATCACTGATGATGACAAACATGGCTGTTCTCTGATCGCCGATCATATCCAGTTCCATTTCATCATACGACATGTTTTCTCAAAGCTCCTGAATATCAAATGGTGAAAGTCTGGCACCGCAGGAAATCAAAGTCGACTTAGCTGTCTTGCCAGTCACAAAATGTCAATAGTTTTTTAATCACTTTTTCAAAAAAGGCAAAAAAATAGAACGTATAGTTAATTTCCATACGCTCTATCTCACATTTCATATTAAATGTTTGAATTCTACAAACTTGAAATTAGCGATTTCTTTTTCCGGTATTCTCTGTCCCACGGATTTCCTCATGATAGAAATAATCTACGATTACCGGATGCCCCTGCGGGACTCTGCCATAAGGCATTTCATTATCCACAAAGGCACAATCATACTTCTTAGCCATTTTCTCAGCTTTTACTTCAAGTGCTTCAAAGTAACTGCGGTTATGCTTGTTATAGATCTCGTCGTAAAGTGGTACAAGATCAGGATATTTTCCGGCGATATAATCCATAATTGTCTTTTTGAAACCGCCTCGAAGATTGAGATTTTCGAGCCAGAACAGATCGCACTGATCCTTTACCCGCTCAAAGATTGCTTCAAAATCCGTAATACCGGGGAATACCGGGGATACGAAACAAACTGTACGGATACCTGCCTCATATACCTGCTTCATAGCAGCGATACGGCGCTCAATGCTCGAAGCAGAGTCCATATCGTTCTTGAAGTTTTCATCTAGTGTGTTGATCGACCATGAAACGGTTACACGTCCAAGCTTCTTCAGCAGATCAATATCCCGTACCGCAAGATCCGACTTTGTGCAGATCAGAATATCTGCGTCACTGCCGATCAGCTGCTCCAGAAGTTTTCTGGTATTCCCGAATTGCTCCTCCTGTGGATTGTAGCCATCTGTCACAGAACCGATGACCACCCGCTGTCCGGCATATTTCTTCGGATTTTTAATTTCCGGCCAATGCTTCACATCAAGGAAAGTGCCCCATTCCTCCTTGTGCCCGGTAAAGCGCTTCATAAAAGAAGCATAGCAATACTTGCAGGCATGTGTACAGCCCACATAAGGATTGACCGAGTAACCGCCTACCGGCAGACTAGACTTAGTCATGATGTTCTTTGTTTCCACCTCACGAATGAGAATTCCATTTATTACTTCTTCCATGATTTCTGTACCTCTAACACTTTATTAAATTCTTCCGGCATTTCCTGAATCATATTTTCATCCCCTATGATAGGGACAAGGTCTTCCTTCATAAACACCGGAATGCCGAGCTTATGTGCCTGGTCCGCCAGAGACCATGCCCATTCCGGCTCCGTATGAATCTTCCTGCTCTGAGCTCCGGTCATGGTGCCGACAACAATCCAATTGATTCCGGAAAGGTCAACTGTGCCGGGATCGTCGAATAACGGCTCAAAGGTAACATGGTAATGTTTTGCTCTGACGTTTTTCCGAAGGGCGTCGATACGCCACAGTTCTGCTTTTCTCGTCACCGTAACGCCAAACCATGCGTTTTCCAGATCGATATCAAAATCCAGCAAATCAGGTCGCTTGGTGAGGAACAGGAACTGATGCTGTGGATTTTCACGGATCTTTGCAAATACCTCGTCTCTCCATTCCGGCTTCCATCCGGAGAGATCGCTCATCCCGGTAAGAAGAAAGTTCTGCGGACGTTTCTTTTCCATCATCTTGAGCTTACTCGGAAAGAATTCAGGGTCAGCGAAGTCATCAATCATATGCCAGCGTTTCACGTTGTTGCGGGCATAGCAATATGCACACCCCACTGTGCAGCCAATGACGATATTCATGTTCTGAATCTGATCTTTGATACAAATACTCATGACTTCTGCCACTCCTCAAGATTCTTTCTGATGCGGTCGAGGCATTCCTCAAACCGGGTAATTTCTTCCTCTGAAAAACCTTTGTAGTAAATACTGCCCATCTCATCAGATACAGAATCGTACTCGCCCTTTAAGGCATGTGCTTTCTCAGTCAAAAACAGGAGTGTTTTCCTTTTGTCCGTTTTAGACTGAACACGGCTTATCAGCCCTTGATTTTCCATTCTTTCCAGCATCGTAGTAAGAGATGTTATCGCTAATCCGCATTTAGTCGAGAGTGACCTGATTGAGATACCATCCTCCTGCCACAGCACATAAAGAATACGTCCCTGGGCTCCATTAAACGCATCAATATTCTTTTCACTGAGAATCTTCTCGAAAATCCGGTCTCCAAGCTGTTTTATTTTGGTGACAAGAAATCCTCCATTCATTTCCATACAAAAGCTCCTATATAGTAGTTTATTAAAAACATACTATATAGGAGCTTTATTGTCAAGTGTTTATATGTCTTAATAGGTAAATTCCGTTTGAACAAAATCGCTGCGCGATGGCCTGCCAAGGCTGTGGCGCAGTTTTATTTTTATTAAAAAGCAGTGGAATTACTTTTCATA
>FMEL01000009.1 GCA_900066355.1 uncultured Ruminococcus sp. | reverse complement strand
AAGACGACGAGGTTGATAGGGCAGAGGTGGAAGTGTGGTAACACATGGAGCTGACTGCTACTAATAGGGTGAGGGCTTGACCAACTAGTGAGAAAGCGGTCAGGACAGGATGGAAACAGAACGGAGTGAGTTTACTCACAGAGTGATGTTTACAGAATGGACTGGACATTTGAGAACAAATGACACCGAATGACGAAGTCATGAGGTGACCGATTTCGAGCGAAAGCATGGTTAAGATAATCGATTGCTTAGTCAACATGTATGTGGTTTTGAAGATACGATAATGAAGCCGGAGCGGTACTTGACCGCTTCGTTTTTTTTTGCGTTAAAATAAGAAAAACATCAGGAAGGAAATTTATCATGCCATTGATTATACCGATAAACAGAGAAGAAATACTGGAGCTGACACGGAGAATGACATTGTCCCGGACTTCAATGACGCGTATTGCGGGAAGTTATATGGATTCAGACGGTTTTATTGACGGAACGTTTAATACAAATTTTCTGAAACTCAAACCAAAAGAGAAGGAAAAAAATCTTGCAATAGCCAAAATAATTCCATTTTCGCTTACAAACAAAAATCTGAAACGATACATTCTTCCTGAGAACGCATGTCGACCGGGAGGAATCCGCCAGCTCCTTCTGGGCATGAAATCCAGTGCACTGAAAAATGATGCGCTTCTGGAAGCATTTTATGAATATGTGGCTGAAAAATATCATACAGATCATGAGTATGCGATATATCTTTTTCATAATACGTATGATATTCCTCTGAAGGCATCAGATAAGGAAAATCTCTGGGAATCAGAAGAAATGTATGAATATCTTATCTGTGCAATTTGTCCGGTGAGTGGCGATTATGAGCCGGGAGAGCCGGAGTGTGGATTTTTGTTTCCGGCATTTCAGGACAGAACAGAAGATCCGGATTACATTGATGTCTATCAAAGCAATCCGGATCTCCCGAATAATGACTTATTAAAAATTTTGCAGTTATGCGACTGATGACCGAATTACATGAATTTTCGAATACTGATGTAATAACTGACAACAAGAAGTACTGTAGCTCCTGTCCATGCAGCAATCTCTGCATAAAAAATGCCATTCTGCCCGATAAACTTCGGAAGTAGGAGAACAACACCGACACGTACAAAAAATTCCACAACACCGCTCAGCATGGGGAGCATCGTATTTCCAAGTCCCTGAAGTGCAGAACGATAGACGTAGAGAAAATACAGAATGCAAAGGCAGGATGCCATGATAGACAGATAATGCCATGCAATTCCAAGAACCTGTTCCGCCTGCGTGGGATCACCGGAAATAAACATAGAAAGTAAAAATTTTCCAAAAAGAAACATCATGATGCTGATAAATGCTGAAGTGAGAAAGGCAAGAAAAGCACTTGTATGTATACCTTTTTTGATTCGGTCAATCTTTCCTGCGCCAAGGTTCTGACCTACGTAGGAGACAACGGCATAACCGTAGGAAATCGCAGCCATCTCAAGTACTCCGTAAAGCTTATTGGTGGCAGTAAAACCGGCAACGAAGAGAAAACCGTAACCATTGATGACAAACTGTACGGCAAGACCTCCGACGGAAATGATGACATCCTGAAAAAGGATTGGTGCACCAAGTCCGAGAAGCTTTCTGTTAAGGCCGGGTACTGTTTCAAAATCTTCTTTAGAAGTATGTACAATATCGATTTTGCGAACAACCATAAAACAATACAGTGCGGAAAAAGCCTGAGCGGTAACGGTTGCAAGCGCAGCTCCGGCAACACCCCAGTGAAGCACGGCAACAAAAGTAAGATCCAGAATAACATTGATCAGAGCTGCAATGATCATGGCAATCAGCGGTGTGCGGCTGTTTCCGAGAGCTCTCAGTACAGACGCAAAAATGTTATAAGCCGCAACTATCGGAATTCCGCAGAAAACAATCCGCAGATAGATCAGAGACATTCCGATGATATTATCCGGTGTATTTAAAAGCATCAGGATCCATCTGGCTGCAAGCTGGCTGACAATCAGAAGAGAAACTGCAGTAATGGCAGTAAGCAGATAACTGTGAGCGACTGCTTTCTTGAGATCATTCCATTTACGTGCACCATAATGCTGAGAGATCAAAATAGAAAATCCCTGTGTGACACCTGTGGAAACACCAAGAACCATCCACATGATCCATTCGACAGCACCGAGTGCGGCAAGAGCCTGTACTCCGGCAACCTGTCCGACAACAATCGTGTCAACCATCGTATATAATTGCTGAAAAATATTCCCCAGCATCAACGGTACTGCAAAAAGCAGAATAAGCTTCGCCGGAGAACCCTTTGTCATATCGCGGATTTGAGCAGACATAAAAACCTCCAATATTCTGTGTATAAAAGTAATTATAAACTAAAATTGATGTTTTGAAAACAGTTACAGAAATCATCAGGGAGGGGAGCTTCCAGTGAAATCCATGCATTGTTAAACGGATGCCGGAATTGGATCTTCCATGCATGCAGGGCTGTGCGATGAAATACAGGCTGTTCGGATAAAGAATCTGCCGGAAAAGTTTTCTGATACAAAGTATCTCCAAGAAGCGGATGCCCGAGAGCCTTCATGTGGACACGGATCTGATGCGTGCGTCCGGTATCCAGCTTTAAAGTTACGATCGACCAGTCTGGTGAACTGTAAAGAACATGGTAATGTGTGACTGCAGAAAGCAATGTTGTCATACCAACCAGAGGTGTCACAAAGTCAGCAGATTCAGGAACAAAAGAACTGCCGAAATCAGTGATTGCTTCCATCCGCAATGGATGATCTGCTGTTTTTTTGATCGGAAAACAAACCGTGTGCCACGCAGTATTCGATGAAGCACTTGTATCATCAGAAAAACTTCCCATTACTATGGCAATGTATTGTTTATGAAGAATGCCGGACTCACGTTGGGCCTGAAGCCGCTGTGCAGACACCTGATTTTTTGCAAATAAAACAATACCGGAAGTCTCTTTGTCGAGCCGTCCTATCGGGCGGACGCGGCAGGAGACTTTTTTCTTATGAAAATATCCAGATACCTGATTGGAAAGTGTGTCTGCGTAATGTGCACCGGAAGGGTGAGTAAGTATTCCGGCTGGCTTGTTTACTGCGAGAATATCTTCATCTTCATATAAGATTTCGAGAGGATGTGCATCTTCACAAAATGACACCAGATGATTCAAATCGTTTTTGGCAGCCTCGATACAGATCGTGATCTGATCACTGGTCTGTACGATATCGGTTGTACGGCATTGCACACCGTTTTTACGTATCCCGTCAGCTTGAAATTTGGCACGGCTGATCTGCTTTTTGGTGAGACCGAGAGCGGTGCGTAGAACTTTTTCGACAGTCTGTCCGGTCATATGTTCTTCAACGGCGAAAGTAATATATTTTTCCATAAAAAAATTCCTTTATCATATGAGTAAGATTCATTTTATTCCAGTATTCCCATATTTGGCGGGAGTTTGATATTTTTGTATGTGTGGAGCAGTTTTTCCAGGTCATGGATCGCAGGAGTAAGAAATTTGTTTTTGTGATAGACAAGTTTGAATTTACGGTTCCATTCGCCATTTTTGTTATAGAAAACACGAATTGTATTGTGGCGGATCTCATGTGTCATAAGGCGAAGCGACATAACAGAAAGTACCTGGTCATAGAGCACAGCATTTAAAAGTGTTCGGGGGCTGTTTGCTTCCCAGACCGTACGAACATAAATCTGATGTTTGGCAATATAGTCCTCAAAAAGCTGCCGGGTTCCGCTTCCCTGCTCTCGCATTGCAAAGCCTTCTCCTGCAAGATCCCGAATCTGAATGCAGTTTCTATGATATAAAGGATGATATTTGCCGACGGCAAGTACCAGACAGTCATCAATAATCGGGAGAACGGTAAGGTCAGGAGAAAGAATTTCACCCTCTACAATTCCAACGTCAAGTTCAGCGCGCAGAAGTTTCTGCTCAATGTCCTTGGTATTACTCACATAAGAATGGACGTGGACATCCGGAAGGTCCTTTTGAAGTTTCGGAATCAGGAAAGGCGTGAGGCAGGTTCCGACTGTAATCGTAGAACCAAGTTTCAGAATCTGAGATTGTCCCTGATTCAGCATCAGCTCCTCAATCTGCCGGAACTGCTGAATCAGACTGCGGGCCTGAGGAAGCAGAAGTCTGCCACGTTCTGTGAGGTAAAGCTTTTTACCGAGACGTTCAAAGAGAAGTCCATTGTAATGTTTTTCCAGCTCACGGATTGCCTGACTTACGGTGGGCTGCGATAAATACAGAGAAGAAGCAGCAGCACTCATGGAACCCTGGTCAGCTACCGCAACAAAAATAGTCAGATGTCGTATCGTCATATGATATGCTCCTTGTATAGAAAATACCTATTATTTCTATAAAATAATATCATTTTTCAAATACATACTCAAGTGGTATATTATGAAATGCAAATCAAAATATGAAATGAGATGAGGGAAATACATGTCAGCATTAACAGTAAGTAAAGAGGACGAAAAACGAGTAAAAGGAATGGGATTTCTGAATAACCGCGGAACAGATCTTTTTTCCGCACGGGTCCTGACGATAAACGGAAAAGTAACGGCAGCGCAGCATCGTTGTATGGCAGAAGCTGCAGAAAAGTTTGGCAGCGGTGAACTTCTGTATACAACAAGACTTTCTGTGGAAATTCCGGGAATCCCATATGAAAAGATTGACGAATTTCGAGCGTTTATTGCCAAAGAAAATCTGGTGACAGGAGGAACAGGAGCAAAAGTCCGTCCAGTCGTATCCTGTAAGGGAACAACCTGCCAGTATGGTCTTCTGGATTCCTATGCAATCTCAGAGGAAATCTATAAACGCTTTTATGAAGGATACAGAGACATTGTACTGCCACACAAATTTAAGATTGCAGTTGGCGGATGTCCGAACAACTGTGTAAAACCGAACTTAAATGATGTGGGAATCATCGGCCAGCGCATTCCGAAAGTAGATACTGATATTTGCAAAGGATGCAAAAAATGTGCGATCGAAGCAGCCTGTCCAAACAAGGTTGCAAAAGTAGTGGATGGAAAAATCACAATTGATGAGACACAGTGCCGACACTGCGGACGCTGTGTTGGAAAATGTCCGTTCCACACAATCGAAGATGGTACATATGGTTATAAGATTTATGTCGGCGGACGCTGGGGGAAAAAAGTATCAAAAGGCAGAGCACTCAGCAAAATTTTTACTTCCAGAGAAGAAGCACTTGATGTCGTTGAAAAAGCGATTCTTTTTTTCAGGGATCATGGAAATAAAGGGGAACGTTTTGCAGAAACAATAGAGCGCATCGGTTTTGAAAACGTGGAAAAAGAATTGATTGGGTGAGCAATATCTGTTAGGATAAAGGCAGCAATTCGATTTGGAGATGAAGAGTGTGGAACAGAAAGAAAAAAACAGTATCATTAAAAAACTGATTGATACACATACAACAATTTCTACGATGGAAAGTTGCACATCTGGTATGATTGCATCCACAATCACAGATACAGAAGGTGCATCCGCAATTTTTCCGGGAGGCTATGTCACATATCTGAATGAGACCAAAATCTTTATTGGTGTTGAGGAAGAAATTATACAAAAGTACGGGGTATATTCCAAAGAATGTGCAGAGGCAATGGCAAAAACAGTACAGGAAAAGCTGCATACGGATATTGCCGTCGGAATAACGGGAACGACCGGTAATATTGATCCAAATAATTCGGACAGTGTGCAGGGAGTTGTATATTTTTGCATTCGCATAAAAGATAAAGTAAATACTTTTGAAGTGCATGCAGAGGTTACAGGACTGGAGCGTCATGAAATTAAGCAGATGTATACCGATATGGTATTTGAAAAGCTGGAAACACTTGTGATGTAGAGAAAAAAAGTGTATATTTAAGAAAGACTGCAGAATATATGGTTTTTGGCAGGAGAATAGTATCTGGAGGAAATGGTAATGAGTATAAAAGAAGAAATTCACGGATTATCAGACGACATTATTAAAAATATGGGCAGACTGGTTGCGATTGATTCGCAGCTTGGTACACCGGCAGAGGGAATGCCGTTTGGCGAAGGACCTGCAAAGGTTCTTGAGGAAGCATTAAAAATTGCAGATGAGCTTGGTTTCAAAACAGTAAATCTTGATAACTACTGCGGTTATGCAGAGATGGGCGAGGGAGAGGAAATCGTTGGTATCGCCGGACATCTTGATATTGTACCGGTAGGCGGTGACTGGACATATGATCCATTTACTCTTACACGTGATGGAGATCATATTTACGGACGTGGAACAACAGATGATAAAGGACCGATTCTCGAGGCACTTTATGCAATGAAACTCGTACGTGATTCCGGTGTGAAATTAAATAAAAGAGTCCGCCTGATCATGGGATGTAACGAGGAAACCGGATCAAAATGTATGGAACATTACAATGAAGTAGAAGAGGAATTATCCTGTGGTTTTACACCGGATGCAAACTTCCCATGTATCCATGGTGAAAAGGGCCAGATGAGAATGATGGCATATTCCAAAAACACAAAGATTATTTCCATGAACGGTGGTTTTGTTTTCAACGCTGTGTGTGACACCTGTAATACCGTAGTTCCGGCAGAATCAGGACTGAAAGAAAAGCTCGAGTCAGCGTTTGCTGAGACAAAGCTTCAGGAATACAAAGTAACAGAAGCAAATGGCGAGATCAGCATTTATACAAAAGGCGTTCCGGCACATGCCAGCACACCAACTCTTGGTGTCAATGCAGCAGGAGTGACATTTGCATGCCTTGCAGAAGTCGGATTTGAAGATGATTTTGTGAACTTCTATAATGAACATATCGGTACAGCCTGCGATGGTTCAGGTCTGGGACTTAAATTTGAGGATGAATATGGCGAACTGACTTTGTGCAATGGTATTGTCAAGACAGAAGACGGTGTGATCTCTGCTACAATCGACATCCGTGTGCCGGTAACCTTAAAATCTGAAGAAGTACGTAAGATGTGCGAAGACAGACTGGAAGATGAGAATGGACATATTGAGATTCTGGGAATCGGTGATTCACTGTTTTTCCCGAGAGAATCTCCTCTTGTAAATGCTCTGTACAAAGCGTATGTCGATGTAACAGGTGATACTGACAACAAACCAATGGTTATCGGTGGTGGAACTTATGCGAAATCACTTAAGAACATCATCGCATTCGGACCGGAAATGCCGGGAATCGATTACCGCATCCATGGTGCAGATGAGTTTATTCTTGAATCAGGAATGGAAGAAGCTGTACTCATATATATGGAAGCAATCAAAAATCTTCTTGCAATCTGATTGTTTTCTGAAATCTGTTGATTTATAACAGAAATTATGATAATGCATAAACAAATAAAGAGAATCTTCTCTGCCACCGGACAGGGAAGGTTCTCTTTTTGGAAGAGATGAGAATGGAGTTGGAAAGATATGAGTGTGATGAACACATTTTCCGGGAAAAAGTTTGATCCTATGTACATGAACAGTGAAGATGTATCACTGGAAGATCTTGCGCATGCACTGAGTCTGTTATGTCGTGGAGGAGGACATTTAAAATATTTTTATTCCGTAGGACAGCATTCGATAAACTGTATGAAAGAAGCAAGGGCAAGAGGATGGTCGAAGAGGGTACAGCTTGCATGTCTTCTGCATGATGCGAGTGAGGCATATATTGCGGATATTATCAGACCGGTAAAAGTACATCTGCCAGAGTATTATAAAATTGAAAGCAAAATAATGGACTGTATTTTGGAGAAATTTGGTCTGGGTGATCTGAGTGAAGAAGAAAATTCCAGATGGAGGCAGATTGATGATGAGATACTGGATCATGAACTCAGAGTACTGATGATCGGAGAAAAAGACAGACCCGTAAAGTCACTGGCATCTGTCCCGGATATGACAGAGCGAAACTGGGAAGATGTTGCAGAGGAATTTATAATATTGGCGGAGGCGCTGATAAAGGAGAAATAAGCTATAAAAATTGCTGAAATAAGGAAGTGTTGTGCATATGAAAACACGTGAAGAAGCATTAAAATTTGGCCTGTCATTTAAAAATGTATACGAAGAAAAACCGTTCCATGATCCGAACTGGCAGCTGATAAGGGTAAAAGGAAGCAAAAAGGCTTTCCTCTGGATTTATGAACGAAACGGATATATTAATCTGAATGTAAAAGCTGATCCGGAATGGCGTGATTTCTGGCGAGCAGCATATGAGTCTGTGACAGCGGGATACCACCAGAATAAAGAACACTGGAATACGATTATACTGGATGGAAGCATACCGGATAAAGACATCAAGAGAATGATTGCCGAAAGTTATGATCTGATCACAGACAGTCCGACGAAGCGAATCTATGAGGCGGTAAAACGAATCCCAAAAGGCCATGTTGCGACATATGGGAAAGTTGCAGAAATGGCAGGGAATCCCAAAATGTCACGGGCAGTCGGAAATGCCCTGCACAAAAATCCGGATCCAGAGCATATACCGTGTTTCCGGGTAGTCAATTCGAAGGGAGAACTTGCCGGAGCCTTTGCATTCGGAGGAGGCGGCGCACAGACAAAACTTCTGGAAGCAGACGGTGTAGAAGTGGTCAATGGCAAAGTGGATCTCAAAAAATATGGAATCTGAATAAAATTATAAAGGAGGAGATTCATGTTATTAAGTATTTCACTGATTCTAATTTTGGGAATGTTCATGGGATGGATATGCCGGAAAATGAAGTTACCGGCTTTACTTGGAATGTTAATCACCGGAATTATTCTGGGACCATATGGGCTTAATCTGCTGGATGGCAGTATTCTTGGAATATCTGCAGAACTTCGTAAAATAGCATTGATCATCATTCTTACAAGAGCAGGTCTCGGGCTGGATTTATCTGGACTTAAAAAGATTGGAAGACCTGCAGTTCTTATGTGTTTTGTACCGGCATCTTTTGAATTGCTGGGTATGATTCTGCTGGCACCCAAACTAATGGGATTAAGCGTATTAGAGTCGGCTGTTATGGGCGCAGTACTTGCAGCAGTTTCACCGGCTGTTGTTGTTCCCAGAATGGTGAAGCTTATGGATGAGAGCTATGGAGTAAAAGAAGGAATTCCACAATTGATCCTGGCAGGCGCATCCGTTGACGATGTGTATGTCATAGTTCTGTTTTCCACATTTGTCGGAATGATGCAGGGGGAAGGCGCTTCTATACTTAAGTTTGTAAATATTCCGGTTTCCATATTTTTCGGAATTGCAATAGGATTGTTCCTGGGCGTGTTACTGGCATATTTCTTTAAGAAAGTACATATACGGGATACATCAAAAGTGCTTATCATTTTGAGCATTTCATTTTTGCTTGTAGTAATTGAGGATAAACTGACAACAGCAATTACATTTTCATCATTGATTGCGGTTATGTTTATCGGAATAGGATTACAGAAAAAGAGAGAAGCTGTTGCTAAAAGACTCTCTGTAAAATATGGGAAGTTATGGGTGGCGGCAGAAGTTTTTCTGTTTGTGCTTGTAGGAGCAACTGTAAATATTGAATACCTTGGAAAAATCGGAGCCAAAGCTTTCGTTGTTATTATTGGAGCATTGATATTTCGAATGTTTGGTGTATTTGTATGTCTGCTGGGAACAAGTCTTAAAAGAAAAGAGCGATTGTTTGCTATGATGGCCTATACACCAAAAGCAACTGTTCAGGCTGCAATTGGAGGAATCCCGCTTGCATTGGGGTTGGCCTGTGGAGATACCGTACTTACTGTGGCGGTTCTTGCAATAGTATTTACTGCACCGCTGGGGGCATTTGCTATTGATTGGTCATATAAGAAATTACTGAATAAACAATGAAGGGGATAAAATATGTAAAGAGAATAATGTAAAATCTTTTGTAAATCTTTCAGAATAACACTTGCAAAGTCTTCCTGAGTTTTGTATAATATTTTGCATATATGCAGCCCGGATGAATGGGTTGAGTGTGAACTGGGGGCACCACTTTTCACAGGATATTTCAGGCGCCGGACAACACCATAAGTGTGTTGTCCGGTGCCTTTTTGCGTATATAAGAAAGTGAAAGGAGCGTATAGATGGTAAAAATCAATGGTGAGGATAAAGACATTGCAGGAAAAAATCTTCTGGAATATCTGAATGAAGCGGGATATAAATCAGAATGGGTAGTCGTAGAACGCAATTTTGAGATTATCCCAAGAGAAAATCTCGGCAATGTGACGATTCAGGATAATGATGAAATAGAAGTCCTTCGTTTTGTCGGAGGAGGCTGAAAATCCTGCAATGAACTAGGCAAAATAAACAGAAAGAGAGAACAGAAGATGGAAGATAAATTAGTATTAGGCGGAAAAGAATTTAAAAGTCGTTTTATTCTTGGATCAGGAAAATATAATCTGAATCTGATCAAAGCTGCAGTTGAACAGGGTGGTGCGGAGATCATTACGCTTGCACTTCGTCGTGCAAATACGCAGGAGAGTGAAAATATTCTTGATTTTATTCCAAAAGGAGTGACGCTGCTGCCAAATACATCAGGAGCGAGAACAGCAGAAGAGGCGGTCCGTATCGCGAGACTGAGCAGGGCAATGGGATGCGGAAATTTTGTAAAAATTGAAGTTATGCGTGATGCGAAGTATCTTTTCCCAGATAACTATGAAACGGTCAAGGCAACGGAGATTCTGGCTAAGGAAGGATTTGTTGTTTTGCCTTATATGAATCCGGATCTGAATGTGGCAAGAGACCTTCAGAATGCAGGTGCAGCTGCGGTTATGCCGCTGGCAGCCCCAATTGGCAGCAACAAAGGTCTTGCAACAAAAGCTATGATCCAGATACTGATTGATGAGATTGATCTGCCGGTTATTGTAGATGCGGGAATCGGAAAACCATCTCAGGCATGTGAAGCAATGGAAATGGGTGCGGCAGCGATCATGGCCAACACCGCGATTGCAACAGCGGGAAATGTGCCGGAAATGGCATCTGCATTTAAACTGGCGATTGAGGCCGGAAGAAAAGCTTATCTTACCGGAATGGGACGAGTTCTTGCCAGAGGTGGAAGCGCATCCGATCCGCTGACAGGATTTTTGCGCTAAGGAGGAAGCGGAATCATGAATGAAGAAAATCAGGTATATTTTATAGACAGTGACAAACTTCCACCGACAGCGCTGGAGAGAAAACACAGACTTGAGCAGGATCCGTCTTTCCGTACAAATCATATGGAATATATGGAAGGAATGCAGGTTATTCAATCTGATATAAAAGATAAAGTACTTCGGGCAATGGATGAGTATGATTATGACGCTTATACCGCAGGTGATGTGGAACGGGCGCTTTCCCATGAATCCTGTTCGATAGAAGATTTTAAAGCACTTTTGTCCCCGGCAGCGGCACCGTATCTTGAACAGATGGCAAGAAAAGCAGAGGAACTTACAAAGAATCATTTCGGAAATACGGTCTATATTTTTACTCCGTTATATATTGCGAATTACTGCCAGAATTACTGCATTTACTGTGGATTTAATTGCTACAATAATATCAGGCGTAAAAAGCTGACGTTTGAAGAAATTGAACATGAGATGCAGGTCATTGCAAAGACCGGTATGGAAGAGATCCTGATACTGACAGGAGAGAGCCGCGCATATTCTGATGTGAAATATATCGGTGAAGCTGTAAAGATTGCAAGAAAATATTTCAAAAATATCGGAATTGAGATTTATCCTGTGAATGTAGACGAATATCAATATCTGCATGAATGTGGTGTGGATTACGTCACGGTTTTTCAGGAAACTTATAATACAGACAAATATGAGACACTTCATCTTATGGGACATAAACGTGTCTGGCCATACCGTTTTGATGCACAGGAACGTGCACTGATGGGAGGCATGAGAGGAGCCGGATTTTCTGCACTTCTGGGATTGGATGATTTCCGGAAAGATGCACTGGCTACAGCGCTGCATGTTTACTACATTAACCGCAAATATCCACATGCAGAGCTTTCTTTGAGCTGTCCGCGTCTACGTCCGATTGTCAACAACGACAGAATCAATCCGCGTGATGTGGGAGAAAAAGAACTCTGTCAGGTATTGTGTGCATATCGTATATTTCTTCCGTTTGCGGGAATTACAGTATCAAGCCGTGAAAGTGCCACATTTCGAAACGGAATCGCAAAAATCTGTGCAACGAAGGTGTCGGCAGGCGTTTCTACCGGAATTGGAGATCATGAAGAAAAATATGAAGGCAAAAAAGACGATAATGTCGGAGACGAGCAGTTTGAAATTAACGATGACCGTTCCTTCGGAAAAATGTATGAAGATATGGAGCAGGGCGGTTTACAGCCGGTTCTGAATGATTACATCTATGTATAAAAAATATGAACATACCATAGTAATTTCGAATCGTGCACTGGTGCAGGGGGATTTTTTTGAGCAGATGCAAAAAGTGATCTGCCTGCATCCGCATGCAGTGATTTTAAGGGAAAAAGATCTGCCGGATGAGGAATATAAAATGCTTGCAGAAAAAGTTCTGGACATGTGCAGAGAAGAAGACGTAAATAGTTTCCTGCACTCCAGAATTTCTATAGCAAAAAGTCTGGACTGCGGACGGATTCATCTGTCCATTCCCGTACTTAAGTCAATGAAAGAAGAGGAACGAAGAAATCTCAGAAAAGATTTTCAGGAAATCAGTGTTTCCTGTCACAGTATGGAGGATATGAAGACTGCTGTAAAAAACGGAGCCACGCAGATTATCCTCGGAACGATCTTTGAAACGGAATGCAAAAAAGGACTGAAGGGAAAAGGACTGGAATTTGTTCGGGAAATCTGCAAAGCCTGTCCGGTGCCGGTATATGCGATCGGTGGTATCAATATGGAGCGTCTGCAGCAGGTGATGGATGCAGGTGCGGCCGGCGGATGTATGATGTCCGGTTTTATGAGAATGTAGTATTAAAATATGCTGTCAGAATAGGAGGATTTGGTGCCCTGAGTGGTACCCTGCCCCTATTCGGGCAAAACAAAAGAGCCTGAACACCTTGATTTATAAGGCTTTCAGGCTCTTAATGAGCAGGGGATGAGAGAATCGAACTCCCACCAAAGGTTTTGGAGACCCCTATCATACCATTTGACCAATCCCCTGTATCAGCGAAGCGTAATTACTTCATCTGCAACGAATAAAATTATAACAAATAACACTGTCGTTGTCAAGCGGAGATGGAGGGATTTGAACCCTCGCACCGGTTGCCCGATCTACCGCATTTCGAGTGCGGACCCTTCAGCCACTTGGGTACATCTCCATGTCTGATATCCACCAAACATGTTCCATTATATAAGGTGATGGGGGAAAGGTCAATCTTTTTTATGCGGAAAGGACAATTCTTTTTGTTGACGTGAAAAGGATACTATAATAATATGTTAATATAAAAGCATTGAATTGAATGGAAAGAGGTTGACTTATGGACAGAAAAAAAGATGCGATCTTAAAAGCAACAGCTGCATTGACTGAAAATTATAAAAATGAAGAATTATTTATGCCGAAGAACGGAAGAAGTCTTCCGAGCAGAGCAGTGATCATTGATGTAGTAAAGGAGTTGCGTGCTGTAATCTTCCCGGGATATTTCTGGTCAGATTCTGCGGCAGGCATGTTTCCGGAATATTATACAGGCTACAGACTAAATGATCTTTACGACAGACTGAAAGAGCAGATTGAAATCGCACTTCTGTATGCAAATCAGGAAATGGAGCAGCAGGAGGCATCAGAGCAGGCAGATCGTATCTGCGGTGGATTTTTTGAAAAGCTCCCGGAAGTGCAGGAGAGACTTCTGAAAGATGTGCAGGCTGGTTTTGATGGAGACCCGGCAGCAAAGAGCAAAGAAGAGATTATTTCTTCCTATCCGGGCGTGTTTGCAATCTATGTATACCGTCTGGCACATATTCTCTATGTGGAGAATGTTCCGCATATTCCTAGAATTATGACAGAGTATGCACATGGCAAGACCGGTATCGATATTAATCCCGGGGCTGTGATCGGCGATTATTTCTTTATTGACCATGGAACCGGTGTGGTAATCGGTGAGACTACAGAAATTGGCCGCAATGTGAAGCTGTACCAGGGAGTGACTCTGGGAGCACTTTCTACCAGACAGGGACAGCAGCTTGCAAATGTCAAACGTCATCCGACAATCTGCGATAATGTAACGATTTATTCAAATTCATCTGTACTCGGCGGTGAGACTGTGATTGGAGAGAATACAATCATTGGTGGTAATACCTTTATTACAGAATCTATTCCGGCGAATACAAAGGTCAGCGCCAAGAGTCCGGAACTTGTAATTAAGAAGCCGCGTAATGCTGTATCAAAAGCCGATGTGTGGGACTGGCAGGACTAAAACATAAGTTGACAAAACTACCCAAAATAACAGGAAAAAATATATTATAAAAAAAATTAAAAAAATTTAAAAATACCTGTTGACAAATCATGAGTTATAAGATATACTCAATATCGTTGAAGCAAGCGAAACAAAAACGCATCGCAAGCACAGCGATATGCGGGTGTAGTTCAATGGTAGAACACCAGCCTTCCAAGCTGGATACGTGGGTTCGATTCCCATCACCCGCTCTTATGCGATAGTGGCGTAGTTGGTAACGCGCGACCTTGCCAAGGTCGAGACCGCGGGTTCGAGCCCCGTCTATCGCTCTTGAGGACTCTGAGATTTCAGAGTCCTTTTTTTCTATTATAAGAATAAGGAGGAATGAAATATGCCGATACCAACCCCGCACATTGAAGCAAAAAAAGAGGAAATCGCAGGAACGGTCATCATGCCGGGTGATCCGCTTCGTGCCAAGTATGTAGCCGAGCACTTTCTGGAGAATGCAAAACTTGTAAATAAAGTCCGGAATGTATATGGTTATACCGGAACGTACAAAGGTAAGACACTTACTGTAATGGCAAGTGGCATGGGCATGCCGTCCATGGGGATTTATTCTTATGAACTGTTTAAATTTTATGATGTGGAAAATATTATCCGTATTGGATCGGCCGGCGCATATACAGACCACCTGGCGGTGTATGACGTAGTTCTTGCGGACAGTGCATGGAGCCAATCCAGCTTTGCAAAAGTACAGAACGGATGTCAGGATGATGTAATGTATCCGTCGAAAGAACTTAATGCAAAGATCCTTGAGACAGCAGAACGCTTGCAGATACCGCTAAAACCGGCGAGAGTTCATTCCTCTGATGTGTTTTATGCAGAAGATAATATGGACGATTTCCGGGAACTTTATCGGAAACATCAGTGCGAGTGTGTAGAAATGGAAAGCTTCGCACTGTTTCACAATGCGAAGCTTCTTGGAAAAAATGCAGCCTGCCTTCTGACAATTTCAGATTCCTTTGTGACACATGAAGAGCTTTCTTCACTGGCCAGACAGGAATCCTTCGAAAATATGATGAAGGTGGCTCTGGAGTCCTGCTGATCAGGAAGTTGTTCGGTCCTTCTCAATCAGTCCGTAAAAAGACAGAAGATACAGACCGCAGATTCCGACCAGACCGTAGATAATACGGGAGAGCCAGCTCATACTGCCAAAGAGAAGGGCAACGAGGTTCAGATTGAAAAAACCGATCAGGCCCCAGTTAATCGCACCGATTATGGCAATTGTAAGTGAAAAATACTGTAAGAATTTATTTCCCATAAGTCACCATCCTTTCACAGTGCTAGTATTCCATAATTGCAAAAAAATATTCGCAGCAGATTTTTCTGCTGCGAATTTTTGTGCTGAAAACTTATTTTACTGTAGTTTGATTGTCTGTGAAGTGACGTTGCCGTCTCCGAATGCAAAAGCTTCAGATGCTTCCAGCGTGACATCGGATTTATCATTCAGAGAAAATGCATAACAGATCGTTACGGTATTGCCGGGTTCAACTTCTGCAATGTAGTTGTTGATCGCCGGATCGTCTTCTTTTGGTACTGCAGGAGAAAGCTTTTCTCCGTTCTGCGATGCAGAAAGCTGTACATCGACAAGTGCGCTTGAAGTGGAACTGCTGTTGTTGGTGTAATCACAGTAGAGCATCAGGCAGTTGCTGTCGTCGATTTCCTGTGCGATACGGAACTGAGTAAGTTTCAGTGTGAAATGATCATTTTCCATATCTATGCTTGTGGTGCTGCTCGGAGCTGCACTTTCGGCTGCTGCGTCAGGATTGTTCAGATCTGCAAGGGACTGGTCAATCTCATCCTGTACGTTGGTAAAGTTTGCAGACATGACTCTTACAGTATCGGCATCAAGGGTAACGATTTTCCACTGACCGTCAGCTTCAATTACCGGGTAAGTAATGTCAGTTTCTGTAAATTTGTCTTCTACAGTAGAAGATTTCTCTTCGAGCAGGGTTGCAAGTTTCTGCTCAGTTTCTTCTTCGGTAAGTGTTGATCCGGAAAATGCGGTGGAAACGATCTGTTTCAAAAACTCTGTAATGGTTTCTTTGTAAATGTTAGCACCGTCAATGTAGCGGATATGTGCAGTTACAGAAGCGGTTCCGTTCTGGATATGGAAGCTTGTTTTTGTGATCTTGTAGCTCATTTTTTCGTTGATTTTTTTGAAAAATGAGGTGTAGGCATTACTTGTGATGTCAGCGTCATCAAGTGCGGACATATCATTACTCTGCAGAAGAGCCTTCATGCCGTCAAAATTCATTGCGCGCATGTTTTCGAGATAATCTTTTGTAGTTTCAATTGGTTTCTGACGCTCGTAGAAGTAATATCCGGCGCCGCCCGCGATAACCAGAATAAGGATGACCAGAAAGATGATCAGTCCTTTTTTCTTCTTTTTCTTTCGGACTGGAATTTCCTGCACTTCCTCATCCTCATAAAATTCCTGATTGTTTGTATCCATATTTCCTCCTTATGAAGTTCAGGTTAAAAAGTTTTCTATTTGTATAAATTTCATTATAACAGAAGCCTGCATTGCTTGACAAGGTCAATTACCCACTCTACAATGAAGACTATAATATATAAGAAACTACCGATAAAACTGTGGAGGAAAAAACATGATAAGGAAACAGGAAGGTACATTTCTGTCAGAGGCAGACGGACTGGAAATTTCTGCGTTATGCATCATGCCGGAAGAAAAGACAGAGTACAGAGCAGTGGTTCAGCTGGTTCATGGAATGAGTGAGCATAAAGAACGTTATATTCCTTTTATGGAATATCTGGCGGAAAAAGGGTACATAACAGTTATTCATGATCATCGCGGACATGGAAAGAGCGTGAAGAATCCGGATGATCTGGGATATATGTATGGCGGCGGAGCAGAGGCGATGCTTCAGGATATAGGAACGGTGAACAAAGAGATACACAGGCATTTTCCGGACCTCCCTGTGATTTTGTTCGGGCACAGCATGGGATCTCTGGCGGTTCGTGCTTTTGCAGCGGAGCATGATGACTGTATCGATATGCTGATCGTCTGTGGCTCTCCGAGTGAAAACAAAGCGAGACCGCTCGGTAAGGTGATTGCCTGTGTTGAAGGCAGAATTCTGGGTGCGCATCATAAAAGTAAACTGCTTGAGGCAATGTCGCTTGGCGCGTATGCAATGAAATTCCGCGGCGAAGGGAACAGAAATTCGTGGATCTGTTCGGACCCGGAAGTTTATAAAGCATATACTGAATCAGATTTATGCGGATTTACCTTTACGGATGATGCATATCTGGCATTGTTTGACCTGATGAAAAAGGCATATGATGTTCACGGCTGGAGATGTACACGATCCAAAATGCCGGTTCTTTTTATAAGTGGAGCAGAGGATCCGTGTCTTGGTAATGTACGTAAGTTTGCGGGTGCTGTCCATGCGATGCGCAGAGCCGGTTATCTGGATGTCAGAGGCAAGCTCTATCCGGGCATGAGGCATGAAATTCTGAATGAAAAAGATCACGAAAAAGTCTGGAAGGATATTGCCGTCTACATAAAGAAAAAAGGATTTTAAAATAGCAACAATTCTGGTATAATGATTTTTGTGAATATTTACCAGATTTGGAGGAGATAAAATGAGAGCAAGCGGCATTTTGATGGGAATATCCAGTGTTCCGTCAAAGTATGGAATCGGATGTTTTTCAAAGGAGGCCTATGATTTTGTAGATCAGCTGAAGAAGGCCGGACAGCAGTACTGGCAGATTCTTCCGCTGGGACCGACCGGATATGGGGATTCTCCGTATCAGTCAGTGTCCACATTTGCAGGAAACCCGTATTTTATTGATCTGGAGACTTTGATTGATAAGAAATTACTGACAAAAGAAGAATGTGAAAGCTGTGACTGGGGTGGAAGTGAATCCTATGTTGATTATGAGAAGATGTATCTGTCCCGTTACAAACTGCTCCGTAAAGCATATGAAAGAGCTGATTTAAAAAATGATCCGGATTATGCGGTATTTTTGAAAAAAGAAAAAGACTGGCTTCTGGATTACTGCCTGTTTATGGCAATCAAGAATGCTCAGAACGGCAAGTGCTGGATCGACTGGCCGGAAGAATTAAAAGACCGCCATTCAAAAGCAGTAAAAGAAGCGGAGAAAGAACTGGCAGAAGAAGTCGGATTCTACAGTTTTCAGCAGTATTGCTTTACCACGCAGTGGAACAAACTTAAAGAATATGCCAACGAGAAAGGCATTCAGATCATCGGAGATGTACCGATTTATGTAGCATTGGACAGCTCAGATGCATGGGCAAATCCGGAGATGCTCCAGTTTGATGAAGACTATAATCCGAAAGCAGTTGCGGGATGTCCGCCGGATGCATTTTCTGCGATCGGACAGCTTTGGGGAAATCCTCTGTATGACTGGAAAAAACTGAAAAAAGACAATTATGGCTGGTGGGTTCGGCGAATGAGCCACAGTCTGAAACTTTATGATGTTGTGCGTATTGACCATTTTCGCGGATTTGATGAGTATTATGCAATCCCGTATGGGGATGAGACTGCCGAAAACGGTGAATGGGAAAAGGGACCGGGTATGGAACTGTTCCGCGCTTTGCATAAAGAAATCAAAGAGCTGCGCGTGATCGCTGAGGATCTTGGATTCCTTACAGAAAGTGTTCTGGAAATGCTGAAAGAAAGTGGATTCC
Source organism: uncultured Ruminococcus sp. (assembly GCA_900066355.1). Lineage (GTDB taxonomy): Bacteria > Bacillota > Clostridia > Lachnospirales > Lachnospiraceae > Blautia_A. Next base: position 129,320 of record FMEL01000009.1, on the reverse strand, counting down.
CGGGAATGAAAGTATTGCAGTTTGCTTTTGATGGAAGTGAGGACAGCAGTTATCTTCCATATAAATATGACAGCAACTGTGTCGTTTATACAGGAACACATGATAATGAAACAACAAAAGGCTGGCTCGAAAACCTTCAGGGACATGATCTGAAATTTGTCAGAGAGTACATAAATTGTTATGAGCAGCCGGTCAATGACTGTGTATGGGCGCTGATTCGTACGGCATTGTCAAGTGTGGCAGAACTTGCAATCATCCCGATTCAGGATTATCTGTGTCTTGGCAATGAAGCCCGTATGAATGCACCGTCTACACTTGGTGACAACTGGAAATGGAGACTTACCAAGAACCAGATTTCCGAGACAACACTGTACCATATGAGAGAAGTGACCAGAATTTACGGTCGTCTGGCAAAAGAAAAAGAACCGGTCCTCTCAGAAGACAGGAAGTCTGAGAAGGAAAAGACAGAGGCAGAAACAGAGACTAAGGCAGAGAAAAAAGGAGAGGCATAATGAGTGAACAGGATAAAATGACAGAGCAGGAGACAGAAGTGACGACTTCCGGTGAAGCTCCGCAGGAAAAAAAGAAACAGGAAGTACCGACCAGAAGTATGATACTTATGATTCTGGCAGGATGCTATCTTGTGTATACAGGATATCGGCTCTGTAAAAATGTGCTGGATGGAGTTGAGGGTGGAAGCTGGGGATTTTTTGCAGCAGGTGCCGCATTTATCGTTGTCGGTGCTGTAATGCTTTTTGTCGGTGGAAGAAATTATCTTCGTCGTGAGAAAGAAAAACGTGCAGAGCAGGAGGCACAGGCACAGATCATCAGGGAAACACAGCCGGCAAAAGAAAAGAAAACCATGAGTATTGCAGACCGTGCAAGACTTGCGGAAGGTCTGGATGATGCCGAAGAGACAGAAACACAGGCCGATATAGAAAAAGAAGAATAAGAACATCGACAGAGGTTCTTATAGATAAGATAAAGCGTCGCAGAATCAGGATCTGCGGCGCTTTTTGCGGCTTTTTTTACGTTTGCGTGAAGAAGAACCGGGTGCATGTAAGGAGGACCAGCAAAAAAGCTGAACCATAATGATCCCGATCAATGCGCCTGAACTGTCGATACAGACATCCCTGACAGACGGACCACGGCCGGCAACAAAGGACTGGTGATATTCGTCAAGTCCGGCGAAACCGACACAGAAGATGCCGGCAAGAAAGAACAGCCAGATGCCGCGGATGCGATAAACATAAAGCGGAAAAGAAACTGCTACTGCGAGAAGAAAATATTCGGTCATGTGTGCAGCTTTTCGTACGTAAAAATGAATATTGTCTGCTTCATAGCTTAATTCATAAGAATCTTTGTTTTCATGTAAAACCTCACTTTTGGTTTCTGCGATCTTATAACTGATCTTGTAACTTAGTTCCCCGGACACCTCCCCGGTCTGGGCTGAAAATGAAAAAATCAGATACATCATAAGAAGCGCAGGAAGAAAAGATAATGGTTTCAAAAGTGTAATCAGTATTTTCATGGGTTTTAATATAGCATGGCTCCGGACAAAAGTAAAGATAAGAAAAAATGATAAAAATGCTGAAAATATATGATTTTTAAATGAATCTGGAGGTTCACAGAAAAAAAGATAGATGGTAAAATGGAAAGAAACAGTGCCAAAAAGAATGTCAGGAGAAAAAGATGAATATCTGTTGCCGTGAACGGAGTGAACAGTAACGAATATCTATGATGCGCTGGAATTTTCAGCAGGTGCATCTTATGTTGTGATGTGTTATAATTTACACGGAAATGGTACAGAGCCGGGACCGAAAGCGGATCCGGAGAATATAAATCTATATGATGGGGAAATGAAGGGAGAAGTAGAATGAGTTTAGCAGATGTTACTTTTATTAATATGTGTAAAGACGTAATCGAAAACGGAACAAGTACGGAAGGCGAAAAAGTACGACCTGTATGGGAGGACGGCACACCGGCATATACGATCAAAAGATTCGGTGTAGTGAACCGCTATGATCTGCGCAAAGAATTTCCGGCGCTGACTCTGCGAAAGACAGCTCTGAAGAGTGCAATGGACGAAATTTTATGGATCTGGCAGAAAAAATCCAATAATATCCATGATCTGCACAGCCATATCTGGGACAGCTGGGCAGATGAAAATGGTTCGATCGGCAAGGCATATGGCTATCAGTTACAGGTAAAACATCAGTACAAAGAAGGTATGATGGATCAGGTGGACCGTGTATTATACGATCTGAAAAATAATCCGTACAGCCGTCGTATTATGACCAATATTTATGTGCATCAGGATCTTCATGAGATGAATCTGTATCCATGTGCATATTCCATGACTTTTAATGTGACGAAAGAACCGGGAAAAGATAAACTTACATTGAATGCGGTGCTGAATCAGCGTTCACAGGATATTCTGGCAGCAAACAACTGGAATGTATGCCAGTATTCCATCCTTCTGATGATGATCGCGCAGGTATGTGGCATGGAAGCAGGTGAGCTTGTACATGTAATTGCAGATTGTCATATTTATGACCGCCATGTACCGGTGATCAAAGAGCTGATCAGTCGTACACCTTATCCGGCACCGACCGTGAAACTGAATCCGGAAATCAAAAATTTTTATGATTTTACAACAGATGATCTGATCGTAGAAAATTATCAGACCTGGCCACAGATCAAAAATATTCCGATCGCGGTCTGAAACGTGCAGATCGGGGAGAAACTTACTTTGAGAAAGGAACATTAAAATGAATATTATCGTAGCAGCAGATAAAAACTGGGCAATCGGCAAAGACAACAAACTTCTGGTAAGCATTCCGGCAGATATGAAGATGTTTCGCCAGGAAACTACCGGTAAAGTGGTTGTCATGGGACGTAAGACACTGGAAAGTTTTCCGAATGGTCTTCCGTTGAAAAACAGAACCAATATCGTGCTTACCGGAAACAAAAATTACAAAGTGAAAGATGCGATCATCGTTCATACAATTGAGGAACTTCTTGAGGAAATTAAGAAATATCCGTCTGAGGAAGTGTACTGTATCGGCGGGGACAGCGTATACAAACAGCTTCTTCCGTACTGCGATACCGCCCATGTGACAAAGATTGACTTCGGATATGAGGCAGACAGTTATTTTCCGAATCTTGACGAGATGCCGGAATGGAAGATCACTGCCGAGAGTGACGAGCAGACCTATTTTGATCTGGAATATTCCTTCGTAAAATATGAAAGAGTAAAATAAATCTTTTTCTCTGTGATTTTTACATTGAAGTCACCACAATAAAGTGCTAAAATGGGTAGCAAAGATATCCATACGAATGGAGGAAGATATATTATGGAAAAAAAGAACATTGACTGGGGCAGCATCGGATTCGGCTATATTCCGACAGATTATCGTTATGTTGCCAACTTCAAAGATGGTAAATGGGATGAAGGAACTCTGACCACAGATCCGAATGTTACACTGAATGAGTGTGCATGTGTATTCCAGTATGCACAGACTGTATTTGAAGGTATGAAAGCCTATACAACAGAAGACGGACATATCGTAACATTCCGTCCGGACCTCAACGCAGAGCGTCTTGCAAATTCTGCAAGAAGACTGGAAATGCCGGCATTCCCGGAAGATCGTTTCGTTGATGCTGTCGTACAGACAATCAAAGCAAATGAAGCTTATGTACCGCCATACGGTTCAGGTGCAACACTTTATGTACGTCCGTACATGTTCGGAAGCAACCCTGTTATCGGCGTAAAACCGGCTGATGAATATCAGTTCCGTATCCTTACCACACCGGTTGGACCGTATTTCAAGGGCGGTGCAAAACCGATTACGATCCGTGTTACAGATTTTGACCGTGCCGCACCGCATGGAACAGGACACATCAAAGCCGGTCTGAATTATGCAATGAGTCTTCATGCAATCATGGATGCACATCGTCAGGGTTATGACGAAAATATGTATCTTGATTCTGCTACAAGAACAAAAGTTGAAGAGACAGGTGGAGCAAACTTCATCTTTGTTACAAAGGACAATACCGTTGTAACACCGAAGTCCAACAGTATTCTTCCATCTATCACACGCCGTTCTCTGATCTATGTTGCAGAACATTATCTCGGACTGAAAGTCGAAGAACGTGAAGTATATCTGGACGAAGTAAAAGATTTCGCAGAATGCGGACTTTGCGGTACTGCAGCAGTTATCTCTCCAGTCGGAAAGATCGTAGACCACGGCAAAGAAATCTGTTTCCCAAGCGGAATGGAAGAAATGGGACCGACCACAAAGAAACTTTACGAGACACTTACCGGAATCCAGATGGGACGTATCGAAGCTCCGGAAGGATGGATCAAAGTTATCGAATAAGTTATTATGTATTCAATTCAAGACAAGACAAGGTGCAGGACGTTTTCCTGTACCTTGTTTTTTTGTCCGTATTTTTGTATAATAAGAAATAGTTTACAGGAGGATGGCATGGATAAAAAATCTTATGACAACGGATCGGATTTCAGCTTTGTAGAGCAGAAAGTCCGCGAAGTTCAGACAACTATAGAAAATGCGGTCAAAACAAGCAATTATCAGGAACTGAACCAGTCAATCACAAGAATGGTAAACAGCACCCTGAAACAATATCAGAAAGAGCATCCGGAGAAGGCTGGATATCGTAAGCCGGAAGCAGGGGCACAGAAAGTGCGGGGGACTGTCGAAAATACAGAAACGCATCCGGAGCTTTATGGTAATACCGGCGGAGAAAAAGTAAAGGATATCCTGTTGATCGTGTTTGGCGGAATTATTTCCGGAAGTATGGCAATCGGGCTTCTGACCGTGCAGATTCTGCAGGCGGTCATGGGACACGGAGGTATCGGCTCCACAGTTGTGACACTAATCGGTACACTTGCCGGAGTCGGGATGATCGGCAGAGGATGCACTGGTCTGGGCAGACTGAAACGTTTTCAGAAATACAAAAAAACACTGGGACACAAAACATATTGTAGTTTTGAAGATCTGGCGAAAACAGTCGGCAGAAGCATAAAATCAGTCAAAAAAGATATTCACTATATGATCGCGAAAAGCTGGTTTCTGGAAGGCAGAACAGATACAAAGGAAACCTGCCTGATCACAAGCAATGAAACCTACAGACAGTATGAAGAAACGCAGAAGGCGCTGGAACAGCGCAGTGCCGAGGAAGCGCAGAAGAGAATGCGGGAGAGTGAAAAGCAGAGCCGGATCAGTCCTCAGGTGCAGGAAGTTCTTGATAAGGGTGAAGCATATATTAAGAAAATCCATGCAAGTAATGATGCAATTCCGGGAGAAGAGATTTCGGCCAAAATTGCCAAAATGGAGCAGATCGTAGAGCAGATATTCCAGAGAGCAGAGGAGCATCCGGAGATTATTCCGGATCTCAAAAAGATGATGGATTATTATCTTCCGATGACAGTGAAACTTCTGGATGCTTATGAAGATATGGACAGACAGTCAATTCAGGGAGAGACGATCCGGGCCTCAAAGAAAGAAATTGAGGATACTCTGGATACATTGAACGAAGCATTTGCAAAACTTCTGGATTCTGTATTTCAGGATACGGCATGGGATGTTTCAAGTGATATTTCTGTCCTGCATACCATGCTTGCACAGGAGGGGCTGACCGAAAATGATTTTGAGAAAAAGTAATTTAAGCAATTCAAAATAAAAGCAGCAAGGATATACGACATGCAGAAAATGAGAGGGAAAACGTTATGGGTGATGAAATGAAGCAGGCAGAAACAGGAATGCCGTCGCTGACACTGGAGCCGGAACTTGTCATGGAACAGGAAAAAGAACCGGAAGTACAGGCACAGCTGATGGAGGTTACGCAGGAAATGAATCCGGTACAGCAGAAAATGGCACAGACTGTCCTTACGCCGGAAGAACAGCAGATGGTCGAAAATTTTGCAGGAAAGATCGATCTGGAAAATCTGACACAGGTTATGCAGTATGGAGCCGGAACACAGAAGAAGATGGCTGATTTTTCTGATGAAGCACTGAAAAATGTACGTTCACAGGATCTTGGTGAGGTAGGAGATCTTTTGACCGGAGTAGTCGGAGAATTAAAGGGTTTTGATGCTGAAGAAGAAAAGGGATTGTTTGGCTTCTTCAAGAAACAGGCAAACAAGATCGAAACTCTGAAAAACAAATATGACAAAGCAGAGGCAAATGTCGAGAAGATTTCCGAGACACTGGAGCAGCATCAGGTGCGCCTCCTTAAGGATTCTGCGATGATGGATAAGATGTATGAACAGAATCTTCTGTATTTCAAGGAACTGTCCATGTACATTCAGGCAGGCAAATTAAGCCTTTCCAGAATGAGGGACGGAAAGCTTAAAGAACTGGAAGAGAAAGCAAAGCTAACCGGGCTTCCGGAAGATGCACAGGCGGCAAAAGATCTGGACAGCAAATGTGCCAGATTCGAAAAGAAGCTTCATGATCTGGAACTTACCAGAATGATTTCCCTTCAGACAGCACCGCAGATCCGTCTGGTGCAGAATAACGATACAATGATGGCAGAAAAGATCCAGACGACACTGGTCAACACAATCCCGCTCTGGAAAAGCCAGATGGTGCTTGCTCTTGGTATTGCACATTCTACAGAGGCGGCACAGGCACAGAGCCAGGTGTCTGATCTTACGAATGAACTGCTTCGCAAAAACGCTGAGAAACTTCATATGGCATCCGTGGAGACTGCAAAAGAATCCGAGCGTGGCATTGTTGATATGGAAACTTTACAGAAAACAAATGCCGACCTGATCCAGACACTGGATGATGTGATGAAAATCCAGAGAGAAGGCAGAGAGAAACGACAGGCTGCTGAGGCAGAAATGCTTAAGATGGAGAATGACCTGAAAGTAAAACTGCTGGAAATCCAGCACTGATATATGGATAAGAGGGGGCTGTTTGGTATAGACAGCTCCGCTTTTTCGCTAAAAGGAGAGAAGATTATGTATCGTGATCATACAAAAGTTGTGCAGATAGGAGATAAAAAGATTGGCGGAGGAAACCCGATTCTGATCCAGTCTATGACAAACACAAAAACAGAAAATGTAGAGGCAACTGTGCGTCAGATTCTGGAACTTGAAGCTGCCGGATGTGATATCATCCGCTGCGCCGTACCGACGATGGAAGCAGCACAGGCTTTAAAAGAAATTAAGAAACAGATTCATATTCCACTGGTTGCAGATATTCATTTTGATTATCGTCTTGCAATTGCAGCAATGGAAAACGGTGCCGATAAGATACGTATCAATCCGGGAAATATCGGAAGTACAGACCGTATTCGGGCGGTTGTGGATGTGGCAAAAGAACGCAACATTCCGATTCGTGTTGGTGTAAACAGCGGTTCTCTCGAGAAGGAACTTGTAGAAAAATATCATGGTGTGACTGCAGAAGGTCTTGTGGAAAGTGCACTGGACAAAGTTCGTATTATCGAAGAAATGGGTTATGATAATCTGGTGATCAGTATCAAATCTTCTGATGTTATGATGTGCGCCAAAGCGCATGAGCTGATTGCCGAAAAGACAGATCATCCGCTTCATGTGGGAATTACAGAGGCAGGAACTCTTTATTCCGGAAATATCAAATCAGCAGTAGGCCTGGGGATTATTCTGTCCCAGGGAATCGGCGATACGATCCGTGTTTCTCTGACAGGTGCACCGCTGGAAGAAATCAAATCGGCGAAACGAATCCTTAAGACACTTGGACTGCGTAAGGGAGGCATTGAAGTCGTTTCCTGTCCGACCTGTGGACGTACACGTATTGATCTGATCGGACTTGCAAATCAGGTTGAGGCGATGGTACAGGATATTCCGCTGGATATCAAGGTTGCTGTCATGGGCTGTGTAGTAAACGGTCCGGGAGAGGCAAAAGAAGCCGATATCGGAATCGCAGGCGGAGTCGGCGTGGGACTTCTTATCAAAAAAGGAGAAATCGTAAAGAAGGTACCGGAAGAACAGCTTCTGGATACACTTCGTGAGGAACTGCTCCACTGGGAAGCATAAAGAGAGGCATAAAACGTGGAAAAAGAATTTTTCGATGTATTTCCCAACTTAAAAGTGAAAGATCAGCTGCAGGAATGGCTTGAGATGGTTACTGTTTCGAGAGTGGCATGCAATCCGGCAAAGACCAGACTGTGGGTATATATCCACAGTGAGCGCTGGATCCATAAGAAATATATCATAGCGCTGGAAAACCAGATTGAACGACAGTTCTTTGCAGGGCTGGAAATGCAGGTGACAGTGATCGAACGGTTCCATTTGTCCAAACAGTATTCTCCGGCGAATTTTCTGGATGTTTACCGTTCCAGCATGGAAATAGAACTGAAGAACTATAATATGCTTGAGTACAATCTGTTCAAACGTTCGCAGATCAGTTTTCCATCTGATGAACAGATGGATCTGACACTTCCCGACTCTGTAATTTCCAGAGAAAAAAGTGAGATACTTGTGGAATATCTGCAAAAAGTCTTCTGCGAGCGATGCGGAATGAATCTTAAGATCAACCTGCAGTTTGTGGAGGCAGAGGAAAGCAAGTACCGCAAGAATGCAGCCCTGCAGATCCGTCAGGAGGTCGCAAATGTATTAAAACATGCGAAACTGACCCCAGAAGAGACACAGGAAGAAAAGATGGAAGAAGTCGCATCGGACAAAAAGGACAGCCAAAAAGCAGAGGCCAAAGGCAAACTGGAGCAGAAACAGAAAACTTTTGAAAAGAAAGGTGCACGTGGAGATTTCCATGGTGGCTTCCGAAGGGACAGCAACCCGGATGTGATTTATGGAAGAGATTTTGAGGGCGATACGATCAATCTGGAAGCCATCACAGGTGAGATGGGCGAAGTTATTATTCGTGGCCAGGTTATGGATGTGGAAGCAAGAGAAATCCGTAACGAAAAAACAATTCTTATTTTTCCTGTGACGGACTTTACAGATTCCATCGTGATCAAGATGTTTCTGCGTAACGAACAGGTACCGGAAGTAACAGAGACTGTCAAAAAGGGCGCGTTTCTGAAATTTAAGGGTGTTACGACAATTGACCGTTTCGACAGTGAACTTACTGTCGGATCGATTTCCGGGATCAAAAAGATTGCAGATTTTCGCAGTACAAGAATGGATACCAGTCCGCAGAAACGTGTAGAGCTGCACTGTCATACAAAGATGAGTGATATGGATGGTGTTACCACTGCAAAAGATCTGGTTAAAAGAGCGTATGAGTGGGGACATAAGGCAATTGCAATCACAGACCATGGTGTCGTACAGGCTTTCCCTGAGGCAAATCACTGTTTTGATGCATGGGGAGGCTGCGTTCCGAAAGATTCTGATTTCAAAGTCCTTTATGGTATGGAGGCTTATCTGGTAGATGACCTCAAAGGTATCGTTACCAACAGCAAAGGACAGTCGATAGACGGGAAATTTGTTGTATTTGATATCGAGACGACCGGATTCTCGCCGCTGACATGCCAGATTATTGAAATCGGTGCAGTTCGAGTGGAAAACGGAGTGATCACAGACCGTTTTTCAACATTTGTAAATCCGAAAGTACCGATTCCATACAGAATCGAGCAGCTGACAAGCATCAATGATTCCATGGTTATGGATGCACCGGATATTCAGACAATACTTCCGAAGTTTCTGGAATTCTGTGAAGGTGCGGTTATGGTAGCCCACAATGCGGACTTTGATATGAGCTTTATTATCGAAAACTGCAAAAGACAGGGTCTGCCTCAGGAGTATACATATGTCGATACAGTTGGTATGGCGCGTTTCCTTCTGCCGGCGCTGAACCGTTTTAAACTGGATACGGTTGCCAAAGCAGTCGGAGTATCACTGGATCATCATCACAGAGCGGTTGACGATGCGGCATGTACTGCGGAGATTTTTGTACGTTTCGTGGAAATGCTGAAAGAACGTGATATTTATGATGTGGATGCGTTGAACCAGCAGGGAAACGTATCAGTCAACACGATCAAGAAACTGCCGACCTATCATGCAATCATTCTGGCAAGAAATGAGACAGGGCGAATTAATTTGTATAAGCTTGTGAGTCAGTCGCATCTGAAATATTACCGTCGTCGTCCGCGTGTACCGAAGAGTCTGTTTCTGGAACACAGGGACGGACTTCTGATCGGAAGTGCCTGTGAAGCAGGGGAACTGTATCAGGCAATTCTTCGAAATGCACCGGAACCTGAGATTGCAAGACTTGTAAATTTCTACGATTATCTGGAAATCCAGCCGCTCGGAAACAATGCATTTATGCTGGCAGATGAAAAGAATGACCGTATTCAGTCCAATGAAGACCTGATCGAGATCAATAAAAAAATCGTCAAACTGGGGGATCAGTTTAAAAAACCGGTTGTCGCAACCTGCGATGTGCATTTTATGGATCCGGAGGATGAAATTTACCGCCGTATCATTATGGCCGGAAATGGTTTTTCTGATGCAGATAATCAGGCTCCTCTGTATCTGCGCACGACGGAAGAAATGCTGGAAGAATTTTCGTATCTCGGAAGTGAAAAGGCAGAAGAAGTTGTCATCACAAATACAAACAAAATTGCCGATATGATTGAGAAGATATCGCCGATTCATCCGGACAAATATCCTCCGGTCATTGAGAACTCAGATCAGGATCTGAAGGATATCTGTTTTAATAAAGCACATGAGATGTATGGAGAAGTACTTCCTCAGATCGTAGAAGACCGACTGAATAAAGAACTTCATTCCATTATTTCAAATGGTTACGCAGTTATGTACATTATTGCGCAGAAACTGGTTTGGAAATCCAACGAAGACGGATATCTGGTAGGTTCACGAGGATCTGTAGGTTCTTCACTTGCAGCAACTATGTCTGGTATTACAGAAGTAAATCCGCTACCGCCGCATTATCTCTGTCCGAATTGCAAATACAGTGATTTTGATTCACCGGAAGTAAAAAAATTCGGTGGTATGGCGGGATGCGATATGCCGGATCGTGTCTGCCCGAAATGTGGAACAAAGATGAATAAAGAGGGATTTGACATTCCTTTTGAAACGTTCCTTGGATTTAAGGGAGATAAAGAGCCTGATATTGACCTGAATTTCTCCGGTGAATATCAGGCAAATGCCCATCGTTATACGGAGGTTATTTTCGGTAAGGGTCAGACATTCAAGGCAGGAACCATCGGCACACTTGCAGAAAAAACAGCATTCGGTTATGTGAAAAATTATTATGAAGAACGTGGACAGCATAAGCGTTACTGTGAGATTAACCGGATCGTTCAGGGATGCACCGGTATCCGAAGAACGACAGGACAGCACCCGGGCGGTATCATTGTTCTTCCGGTAGGTGAGGAAATTGAGAAATTTACTCCTGTACAGCATCCTGCAAATGACGAAAACAGTGATATCATCACGACACATTTTGACTATCATTCCATTGACGGAAACCTTTTGAAACTTGATATTCTCGGACACGATGATCCGACAATGATTCGTATGCTGGAGGATCTTACAGGCTTAAGTGCAAGGGATGTTCCTCTGGACAGCAAAGAAGTCATGTCTTTGTTTGCAGGTACGGAGGCATTGGGAATCAAACCGGAAAATATCGGCGGCTGTAAGCTCGGCTGTCTCGGTGTGCCTGAGTTTGGTACGGATTTTGCGATGCAGATGCTTATTGATACAAAGCCGAAGTATTTTTCTGACCTTGTACGTATTGCAGGTCTGTCTCATGGTACAGACGTATGGCTGGGAAATGCACAGACTCTCATCGAAGAGGGAAAAGCAACAATTTCCACTGCAATCTGTACACGAGATGATATCATGATCTACCTCATCAGTATGGGGGTAGAGAGCAGTCTCGCGTTCACCATCATGGAGGCTGTACGTAAAGGTAAGGGGCTTCGCGATGAGTGGGAAGCAACTATGAGAGAACATAATGTGCCGGAATGGTATATATGGTCGTGTAAAAAGATCAAGTATATGTTCCCGAAAGCACATGCTGCGGCATACGTTATGATGGCATGGCGAATTGCCTGGTTCAAAGTATTTAAACCACTGGCATATTATGCTGCATTTTTCAGCATCCGTGCAACGGCATTTTCCTATGAAACGATGTGTATGGGACGTGAGCGTCTGGATTTTTATCTGGCAGAATTGCGTAAGAAAGGTGATGCGGCATCAAAGAAAGAACAGGATACCATCAAAGATATGCGAATCGTGCAGGAAATGTATGCGCGTGGTCTGGAGTTTATGCCGATCGACCTTTATCGTGCGAAGGCAAACCGTTTCCAGATCATAGACGGGAAACTGATGCCGGCACTGAACTGTATTGAAGGCATGGGAGATAAGGCTGCCGAGGCCGTGGTAGATGCGGCGAAGCAGGGAAAATTCCTGTCAAAAGATGATTTTCGCGACAGGACAAAAGTCAGCAAAACAGTCATTGATCTTATGGATGACCTGGGATTGTTTGGGGATATTCCGCAATCCAACCAGTTCTCATTGTTTGATGGGGTGATTGCATAATCCTGCATACATAAAGGCGGTTCCGTAAGTTATGGTTACTGAATGAGAAGCAGGATGTGTTAACATAGCAAAAAGGAGAAGAATATGAAAAAAGCGGAATTGAGATATTTGCAGAGACTTGCGGAACTGTATCCGACAATCGGAAAGGCTTCTACGGAGATCATTAATCTGCAGTCGATTTTGAACCTTCCGAAAGGCACGGAGCATTTTATGTCGGATCTGCATGGTGAATATGAAGCATTTTCCCATGTGCTCCGAAATGGCTCCGGAGCAGTTCGAAAGAAAATAGATGATGTATTTGGTCATACGCTAAGCAACAGTGACAAGAAAGCTCTGGCAACTTTGATCTACTACCCGAAAGAAAAAATGCAGCTTGTCAAAAAGACGGAAGAGGATATGGAAAACTGGTACAAGATCACACTGTATCGGTTGATCGAAGTCTGCAAGACAACGGCATCAAAATACACACGCTCCAAGGTACGTAAAGCTCTTCCTGCGGATTATGCTTATGTGATAGAGGAACTGATTACGGAAAAGGCAGAGGTTCTGGATAAAGAAGCGTATTATGATTCAATTGTAAATACGATCATTCAGATCGGACGCGCAGAGAACTTTATCATTGCGCTTGCAGAACTGATCCAGCGCCTTGTTGTGGATCACCTTCACATTCTCGGTGATATTTTTGACCGTGGACCGGGTCCGCATTTTATTATGGATCGTCTGATGAATTACCATTCTCTCGATATTCAGTGGGGAAATCATGATGTTGTATGGATGGGAGCTGCCGTTGGACAGCGTGCATGTATTGCAACGGTACTGCGCAACAGTATTCGATATGGCAATCTTGATATTCTTGAAGACGGTTATGGAATCAATATGCTTCCACTCGCTACTTTTGCCATGGAAGTTTATAAAGATGATCCGTGTAATGCATTTGAGATGAATGGAACTTCCAATTATAATGCACTGGAAAAAGAATTGGGTCAGAAGATGCATAAGGCAATTTCTATCATTCAGTTCAAGCTGGAGGGACAGCTTATCCACAGACACAGAGAATTCCATATGGAAGACCGTTGTCTGCTTCACAGGATCGATCCGGTAAAGGGAACCGTGACGCTCCCGGACGGAAAAGAATATCCGATGCTGGATACAGAATTTCCGACGATTGACTGGAAACATCCGTATGAACTGACCGCAGGAGAGCGTGATGTGATAGAACGTATGGAAACAGCTTTCCGCAACTGCGAAAAACTTCAGAAACATATGCGCCTGCTTCTGGATAAAGGCGGTCTGTACAAGATATATAATGGCAATCTGCTTTTCCATGGATGTATCCCGCTGAACGAAGATGGCAGTCTGAAAGAAATCCAGATTTACGGGAAGAAATACAAAGGCCGTGAACTGTATGATGTGCTTGAGACTTATGTAAGAAGAGCATTTTTTGCAGTGGACAGTATGGAACAGCGAAAAGGGATGGATATTCTCTGGTTTATCTGGGCAAGTCCGTCGTCACCATTATTTGGCAAGGATAAGATGACCACATTTGAGAGATATTTTATAGCAGATAAAGAAACACACAAAGAGACGAAAGGCGCATACTATCATCTGCTTGAAAATGAAGAAGTAGTGGATACGCTGCTTCAGGAATTTGACCTTTCTCCGGAGAATGGACATATTATCAATGGTCACGTACCGGTACATCAGGGAGAGGGAGAAAGCCCGGTCAAATGCAATGGCAAGGTGATCGTTATTGACGGCGGCTTCTGCAAGGCATATCAGAAGGTGACCGGAATTGCAGGTTATACTCTGATTTACAACTCCTACGGGCTGATCTTAAGTGCACATGAACCGTTTACATCCAAGGAAGATGCCGTTTCAAAAGAAAGTGACATCGTATCCAACAGAGTGTCTGTACATTATACGTCAAAGAGACGCCTGGTGGGTGACACTGATACCGGAAAGGCACTGCGGGAGCGTATTGAAGAACTTATGCAGCTTTTGGATGCATATCGTAAGGGCTACATAAAAGAAAAGAAATAAACAGAAATAAGAAAGAACAACAGGTAAGACTGGAACAGAGGTGGTACCAATGAGAAGAAAAAACAGGCTGAAAATATTGCTTATCATCCTGATATCAATCTTTATTATGTTTGCAGCAGCAGCTCTTCTTCTAGCGAGTTTTCAGAAAAGTGCAAGAGAAGCGCAGCAAAAAAAAGAAGCAATTGAAAATGCGGCGAAACTGACTCCGACCCCGGAGCCTACGGCGATACCGTCTCCAAGTCCGACACCGCGGCCGACAGCAACACCAACTCCGGTCCCGGAGCAGAGAGTTACATTTAATCCGGATGATTTCTGGGATTACTGGTACAGTACAGACGGACTTGTAACGATCAATGTTTACAACATCAGTCAGAATGCGGTGTCATTTAGTTTTTATCAGACGGATGCAGGACAGACGCAGGCAGTGTCGGCAGACATAACAGCAGAAGTTGCCGGAAATGCGGCGGCATTTTCATTTGGTGATTCAGCGGGAAATTCAGCCTCCGGTAATCTGACATTTGATAACGGACAGCTTTATCTGCGGGTGAGTACTGCAGAACCGGTATCTTCCGTGTATCCGAATGTAAGCTGTATCATGAGCAGAAATCAGGTTATACTCAACCCACCTGAACCGACTGCGACGCCGACACCGTCAGAAGAGCAGCCGCAGGTTACTGCGGAGAGCGGGGAATATTTCTTCCCGGAGAGCAGCAACCGCTATCTTACAGATGAAGAAATTTCCAACTATACCTCGGATCAGCTGGAACTTGCGAAAAATGAGATTTATGCGCGTCATGGAAGACAGTTTGTGACGGATTATATTGCGGATTATTTCAACAGCAAATCCTGGTATCAGGGAACCATAGATCCGGAAACTTTTGATGCAGAGCAGGGGTCTATTTTTAATGAGTATGAAATCGCAAACATCAATAAGATCCAGCAGTGGGAAGACCAAAAGGTAAGTGAAGGAAACTGAGCAGTTTTGAGCTTATAAATGAAAGAAAAAGAGGAAACTATCCGATCGGGGATGGCTTCCTCTTTTTGCTCTGATGAAATATAACTGATTATTTTACAGGTGCTTTGTTGTCTGTACGTCCTACAAGATAATCAATCGTTGTGTCATAATAGTCAGCAAGGCGGATGAGCATTTCAATCGGAATGCCACGTGAGCCTGTTTCATAATGAGAATAGGAACGCTGACTGATATGCAGAATTTCACCAAGCTGTCGCTGAGAAAGGTCAGAATCTACACGAAGATCCTGAATACGTTGAAACTTCATAAGCTCACCTCCTGTTTTTTTGAAATTATAAAACAGACCGAAATGTGCTATTGTGTTTGGGAGCAAAATGGACTATAATGAAATGAAATACAGAGAGCTTATATACAAATTCTATCTATCTTTTTACGCCGGCTCTTATTTGTGGAGGGCTGAAATCTTTAAATTCCCATGAGTAATATAACCAAATACAGATTTATATGAGTCTTATCGAGAAGAAAATGCAGATCGGGAGCATTTACAGACAGAAAGGAGATTTATGTTTGCAAGTGTTTTTTCAGCAGCTATTTCGGGGATGGAAGTTCATCTTATAAAGGTTGAAGCAGATGTAAGTGATGGACTTCCTTCCTTTACTATGGTCGGACTGCCATCGACCCAAGTAAAAGAAGCGCAGGATCGTGTACGTACAGCCCTCAAGAATAACGGGATCGCGCTCCCGCCCAAGAGAATCACCGTAAATCTGGCACCGGCGGATATCAGGAAGGAGGGCGCAGGTTTTGATCTTCCGCTGGCAGCGGCTGTACTTGCGGCTGCCGGAGTACTTTCTGCGGAACAACTGGGAAATGTAATGATGGCCGGAGAGATTGGCCTGAACGGAGAAATTCATGCAGTTTCCGGGATTTTGCCGATGATCATTCGGGCGCGTGAAGAAAAATGTCGTTTCTGTGTGGTTCCGTATGACAATCTGAAAGAAGCACATCTGATTCCGGATATGAAGGTGATCGGCGTAGCTGATCTGCAGGAGATGATCCGTTATGTCAGTGCACCGGATTCTTACAAAAAAGCAGTGGAGACAGGGAAAAAATCACCACAGGAAAATTCTGTGGATTTTTGTGAGATTCATGGACAGGAAAGTCTGAAAAGGGCAGTAGAGATTGCTGTCAGTGGATTTCATAATCTTCTGATGATTGGTCCGCCGGGAGCCGGTAAGACGATGATTGCCAGACGGATTCCCGGAATCATGCCGGAACTTACGGTAGAAGAGGGGTTGGAACTGACGAAGATCTACAGTATTGCCGGATTACTGCCGGCAGAAGATCCGCTGATCCGTATCCGACCATTTCGAAGTCCACACCATACCTGCTCTGCGCAGGCCCTGGCAGGCGGCGGAAGGAATCCCCGGCCGGGCGAAATCACGCTGGCACACCGAGGGGTATTGTTTCTGGATGAGATGCCGGAGTTCTCCAGAAGAAGTCTGGAAATCCTCAGGCAGCCACTGGAAGATAAGGTGATCCATATTTCGCGTGTTTATGGAACGTATGATTTTCCGGCACATTTTATGTTATGTGCAGCGATGAATCCATGTCCATGCGGATATTATCCGGATATGAACCGCTGCAGATGTACACCGGCACAGGTAGGGCAATATTTGGGAAAACTCAGTCAGCCGCTTCTGGACAGACTGGATCTCTGTGCAGATGTCTCACCGGTAGATTTCGACGGGATGAGCAATGGGAAGATTGGAGAAAATACGAAACAGGTTCGTATGCGTGTAGAAGCAGCACAGCAGATCCAGAGGGAACGCTTTAAAGACGAAAAGATTCAGTTTAATGGAGAAATGAGCGGGAAGCAGGTCGAAAATTTTTGCCATCTGGATGATTCAGCAGGCAGGCTTCTTAAGATGGCATTTCAGCATATGCCGTTCAGTGCGAGAGCATATCACAGGATTTTAAAGGTGGCGCGGACGATTGCAGATATGGAGGCTTCGGAGACAATCAACAAAGAACATTTAGGAGAAGCTTTATCGTATCGTTCCTTTGATAAAAAATACTGGAACTGAAAATGATTGAAATCATTCAGAATAAAAATCAGGTAAAAGAGATAATGTATAGAGGAGATATTTATATGGAAGAAACTCGGAAAATACCGATCAGGGAGGTAGGGACGAAGGATAAAGAATATCCGGAAAAATTGTGTCAGTATACGGGAATGCCGGATAAGTTATATGTCAGAGGTACCTTTCCGGATCCGGAAAAACCGACAGCAGCGATTGTCGGTGCGCGGGCAGCTACTCCTTATGGGCGCATACAGGCATTTCGGTATGCGAAATACTTAAGCGAAGCGGGAGTACAGGTCATAAGTGGAATGGCATACGGAATTGATACGGAGGCACATAGAGGTGCGCTAGAAGGAAGAGGGGGAACATGGGCAGTCCTTGGAAACGGACCGGATATCTGTTATCCGGCAGGCAACAGAGGACTTTATCAGCGCATTCTGCGCACAGGCGGAGGAATCATCAGTGAACAGACACCGGGAACGAAGGCCCGAAATTACTTCTTTCCGGCTCGGAATCGAATTATAAGTGGTCTGGCTGATCTTGTACTGATCGTAGAAGCGCGTGAAAAGAGTGGATCACTGATCACGGCGCAGTGGGCACTTGATCAGGGGAAGGCAGTTTTTGCTGTGCCGGGACCGGTCAATGAGGAGAGAAGTATGGGATGTCATAAACTGATCTACGATGGAGCAGGAATTGCATACACACCGGAAATCCTGCTCCGTGAGATGGGGATAGAGTATGAAAATCCTGTTAAAATAAAGACAAAAAATGACTTAGGACTTGCAACCGATTTGAAATTGGTGTATAGTTGTCTCGATTTACGACCAAAATCTATGGATTTTTTGATTCAGAAAACAGGACTTCCGCCGGAAAAAATCGGCAGTCTTATGCTGGAACTGACACTGTCAGGACTGGCACTTGAAGTCGGCAGGCACTACTATGTAAAGACTACATAACAATGAGTGACTGTGATTTCCCGGAAGTTTTTGAATAGGAGAGATAGCATGGCGAAATATCTGGTGATAGTAGAGTCACCTGCGAAAGTAAAAACTATAAAGAAATTTCTGGGAAGTAATTATGATGTACAGGCATCCAACGGACATGTGCGTGATTTTCCGAAAAGCCAGTTCGGTATTGATGTAGAGAATGATTTTGAACCAAAATATATTACGATCAGGGGAAAAGGCGAACTTCTGGCCAATCTCAGAAAGGCAGCCAAAAAAGCAGATAAAATTTATCTTGCAACTGACCCCGACCGTGAGGGAGAGGCAATTTCCTGGCATCTGATGCAGGCATTGAAAGAAAATCCGGCCAAAATGCGCCGAATTTCTTTCAACGAAATTACCAAGACCGCAGTGAAGGCTTCAATCAAGCAGCCGCGCGATCTGGATCTGAATCTTGTAGATGCACAGCAGGCAAGAAGAATGCTTGACCGAATGGTAGGTTATACGATTAGCCCGCTTCTGTGGGTCAAGGTCAAAAGAGGATTAAGTGCAGGTCGTGTACAGTCGGTTGCACTGCGCATTATCTGTGACAGAGAAGAGGAAATCAATTCCTTTATTCCGGAAGAATACTGGAGCCTTGACGGTGAGTTTAAGATAAAGGGAGAGAAGAAACCTCTGCAGGCTAAATTCTACGGTACGGATAAGAAGCTTCCGGTCCATAACAGAGCAGAGATGGATAAGATACTGAAAGCACTGGAAAATGCGGAGTATGAGATCACAGAAGTTAAAAAGGGTGAGCGTATCAAGAATGCACCGCTTCCGTTTACGACCAGTACTCTGCAGCAGGAGGCTGCCAAGACGTTAAACTTTTCCACTCAGAAAACTATGCGTCTGGCACAGCAGTTGTATGAAGGTGTGGACATCAAGGGCAGTGGTACTGTTGGTCTGATCAGTTATCTGCGTACCGATTCCACGCGAATCTCACAGGAAGCAGATCAGGCAGCAAGAGAGTATATTGAAGCGCAGTATGGAGATGACTATGTTTCCACTACAGGTAAGACTGTCAAGAAGGAACAGAAGATTCAGGATGCGCATGAGGCAATCCGACCAACCGATATTACCAGACTTCCGGCAATGATTAAAGAATCTCTGTCCAGAGATCAGTTCCGCCTGTATCAGCTTATCTGGAAACGTTTTACTGCCAGCCGCATGTCAGCAGCGAAATATGAGACAACATCTGTAAAAATCGGAGCAGGAGAATATACATTTACGGTTGCTGCTTCAAAGATTGTATTTGATGGTTTTATGTCTGTGTATGTGCAGGAAGAAGACAATCAGAAAGGTAATGTATTAAGCCAGAGCCTCGAAAAAGGCATGAAACTGGAACTGACAGAATTAAAGCCGGAACAGCATTTCACACAGCCGCCGGCACATTATACAGAGGCATCTCTGGTAAAAGCACTGGAAGAACAGGGAATCGGACGTCCGAGTACGTATGCGCCGACGATCACAACGATCATCAGCCGTCGTTATGTGTCCAAAGAACAGAAAAATCTCTACGTGACAGAACTTGGAGAAGTTGTCAACAATATTATGAAACAGGCTTTCCCAAGCATTGTAGATGTTCGGTTTACTGCAATGATGGAAGGACTGCTTGACTGCGTGGAAGAAGGTACGGTGCAGTGGAAGACAGTTGTCCGTAACTTCTATCCGGATCTGAAGCGGGATGTAGACGCGGCAGAGAAGGAACTGGAAAAGGTTGAGATCCAGGATGAAGTCAGTGATGAAGTATGTGATGTCTGCGGGCGCAACATGGTCATCAAATATGGTCCTCACGGAAGATTCCTTGCGTGTCCGGGATTTCCGGAGTGCAGGAACACCAAGCCATATTATGAAAAGATTGGTGTGGCATGTCCGAAATGTGGTAAAGATGTCGTGTTGAAAAAGACTCAGAAAGGACGTAAATATTACGGTTGTATCGACAATCCGGAATGTGATTTCATGTCATGGCAGAAGCCATCAGCGAAGAAATGTCCGAAGTGTGGAAGCTATATGGTCGAAAAAGGAAATAAGATTGTCTGCAGTGAGACAACTTGCGGTTATGTGGAGCAAAAGTCTAAAGAAGACTAAATATATGAATTTTCTGAAAATGCGGACAAAATCGAAAAAAATATAAAAATATCTTGTGTTTTCACTATGAAACGTGTAAAATTAGAACATAAAGACAGAAACATCGAGAAAACATGAGAAGGAGGCCGTAATGAGCGTTCAGTTGTTGGATAAAACCAGAAAAATCAATAAACTTTTGCACAATAGCAGTTCCAGTAAGGTTGTGTTTAATGATATCTGTCAGGTACTGATGGAAACTTTAAGCTCTAACATTCTGGTACTCAGCAAAAAGGGTAAAGTGCTTGGAATCAGTCTGTGTCCGGGCGTTGAAGAAATCACTGAACTGATTGAAGATAACGTAGGCGGACATATCGATTCCCTGTTGAATGAACGTTTCCTGGGCGTATTATCTACCAAAGAAAATGTAAATCTTCAGACCCTTGGCTTTGAACATGTAAACAGCAGCTGCTATGGTATCATCAATCCAATCGATATTGCGGGAGAACGTCTGGGAACTGTATTTATGTACAGAAACGACAGACCGTATGATATTGAGGATATCATTGTCAGTGAATATGGTACGACCGTTGTCGGTCTGGAAATGATGCGTGCAGTCCATGAAGAAAATGCAGAAGAGGACCGCAAGCAGCAGGTTGTTAAATCTGCATTTAATACTCTGTCATTTTCTGAACTGGAAGCAATCATTCATATCTTTGATGAGCTTGATGGTGAGGAAGGCATTCTGGTTGCAAGCAAGATTGCAGACCGTGTGGGTATTACGAGATCAGTTATTGTCAATGCACTTCGTAAGTTCGAAAGTGCCGGAGTTATCGAGTCCCGTTCTTCCGGAATGAAAGGTACGTACATTAAAGTATTGAATGAAGTGATTTTTGACGAACTGGAAGAAATCAAGGCACAGAGAAATAAAAAGTCTTCATAAACAGAATGATATGTAGAGTGAAAGCCTTTCCCGTTTTTTGGGAAAGGTTTTTCTTTGTTTAAAATTATAAAGTAAGAAAACGAGAGAAAATAAGAGAAAATAAAAGATAATAAATAGATATATGCTGATTTATGACTGTAAAAAGAGTTGCACAAAATCACGAATTTCAATAATATAGGGACAGTGGTTAGCACTCAAGTGAAATGAGTGCTAGTAATAAAAAGAAAGGCAACAATAAAGGAGGACATAGATCATGAAATTAGTACCTTTAGGTGACAGAGTTGTATTAAAACAGTTAGAAGCAGAAGAAACAACAAAATCCGGTATCGTACTTCCGGGACAGGCACAGGAAAAACCACAGCAGGCAGAAGTTATCGCTGTAGGACCTGGTGGAGTAGTTGAAGGCAAAGAAGTGAAGATGGAAGTTGCTGTAGGAAACAAAGTTATCTATTCCAAATATGCAGGAACAGAAGTAAAACTTGACGGTGAAGAATACATCATCGTAAAACAGAGTGATATTCTGGCAATTGTAGAATAGTAGTAAGTATGCAGTAGGTAGTATCCCGCGAGGTGTTTTGGCATGTTTTTGCCAAAAGCCCGAGACATACAAGGCAAAATGCTATCACCGAAGGTGAATTGGAATGCATTTTGACTCGTAACTGAGAGGGTACTGAACAGTTATGAATAATATTCAGGAGGACAGTCATCATGGCAAAAGAAATTAAATTCGGCGCAGAAGCAAGAGCTGCACTTGAAGCTGGTGTAAACAAACTTGCAGATACAGTAAGAGTAACAATCGGACCAAAAGGAAGAAACGTAGTACTTGACAAACAGTTTGGTGCTCCGCTTATCACAAACGATGGTGTTACAATCGCAAAAGAAATCGAACTGGAAGACGGTTTTGAAAATATGGGTGCACAGCTCATCAAAGAAGTTGCATCCAAAACAAATGACGTAGCAGGTGATGGTACTACTACAGCTACTGTACTTGCGCAGGCAATGGTTCATGAAGGAATGAAGAACCTGGCAGCAGGTGCAAATCCGATCATCCTGAGAAAAGGAATGAAAAAAGCAACAGATACTGCTGTAGATGCAATCAAAGAGATGAGCCAGAAAATCAGTGGAAAAGCTCAGATTGCAAACGTTGCTTCTATCTCTGCAAGTGATGAAGAAGTCGGACAGTTAGTTGCAGATGCAATGGAAAAAGTGTCCAACGACGGTGTTATCACAGTAGAAGAATCCAAGACCATGCATACAGAGCTTGATCTTGTAGAAGGTATGCAGTTTGACCGTGGATATATTTCCGCATATATGTCAACAGATATGGAAAAAATGGAAGCAAACCTTGAAGATCCATACATCCTGATCACTGACAAAAAGATCAGTAACATTCAGGAAATTCTTCCGTTACTGGAGCAGGTTGTTCAGGCCGGTGCAAAACTTCTCATCATCGCTGAAGATGTAGAAGGTGAAGCGCTTACTACTCTGATTGTAAACAAATTAAGAGGAACATTCCAGGTAGTAGCTGTTAAGGCTCCGGGATATGGTGACAGAAGAAAAGAAATGCTTCAGGATATCGCAATCCTGACAGGCGGTCAGGTAATTTCCGAAGAACTGGGTCTGGAACTCAAAGAAGCTACAATGGCTCAGCTTGGACGTGCAAAATCCGTTAAAGTTGCAAAAGAAAACACAGTTATCGTTGATGGACTTGGTGACAAGAAAGCAATCAAAGATCGTGTTGCTCAGATCCGTAAACAGATCGAAGAAACAAAATCTGAATTTGATAAAGAAAAATTACAGGAAAGACTTGCAAAACTGGCAGGTGGCGTAGCTGTTATCCGTGTTGGTGCTGCAACTGAAACTGAGATGAAAGAGGCAAAACTTCGTCTGGAAGATGCTCTTGCAGCTACAAGAGCAGCAGTAGAAGAAGGAATCATCGCAGGTGGCGGATCTGCATACATCCACGCATCTAAAAAAGTAGCTGAGCTTGCCACAACTCTGGAAGGTGATGAGAAGACTGGTGCGAACATCATTCTCAAAGCTCTGGAAGCTCCGTTATTCCACATTTCTGCAAACGCAGGACTGGAAGGCTCCGTTATCATCAACAAAGTAAGAGAATCCGAACCGGGCATTGGTTTCGATGCTCTGAATGAGAAATATGTAGATATGGTAGGCGCTGGTATCCTTGACCCGGTTAAGGTTACAAGAAGTGCTCTTCAGAACGCAACAAGTGTTGCTTCTACACTCCTGACTACAGAGTCTGTAGTTGCCACAATCAAAGAAGATACTCCGGCTATGCCGGCAGGTGCTCCGGGAATGGGCGGCATGATGTAAATAAAGTACAAAAATTGTTACTGTGTACAGGTAATATCCCGCGAGGTGTTTTGCCATGAATATGGCAAAATCCCGAGACACACGGGGCAAAATCCTATCACCGAAGGTGATTTGGAATGGATTTTGACCAAGTTGCTGTGAACAGAGTGAACAGTAACCAAAAATTAAGGGATTGGCGTCATAGACGCTGATCCCTTTTTGTGATAGAATTATTTAAAATACCTTTAAGGAGAAGATGATATGAGTGACCTTTATTCAGAATTTCTGGTGAAGAAAGAATCGACAGCGAAGGATGCCATAGTGAAGTACGGGCTGATCGTGCTGACAGTTCTTGCGGCAGGATCCGGGCTGTTTATCAATCCATTGCTTCTGGTTCTGGCAATTGCGCTGGGAGTTGCATGTTATTTTGTGATTCCACGGACGGATCTGGAGTATGAGTATCTTTTTGTGAACGGGGAATTTGACATTGACATGGTTATGGCAAAGTCCAAACGTAAAAAAGTGATGTCTGTGAATTTATCAGAAGCAGATCTGATCGCTCCGCTGAATTCCCACAAAATGGATTATTACAACGGAAACAGCCGCATGAAAACACTGGATTATTCTTCGGGAAATCCGGAACACAAACGCTTTGCAATCATCATGAAAGCCGGTGGAGAGAACAGCCGGATCATCATTGAGCCGGATGATGAGATGGCAAAAGCTATCAAAAATTCAGCTCCGAGCAAAGTTTTTTTGGATTGACACCTCAGTTCTTTTTTGTTACACTTTGAATCAAAATCAAAACAACATAATACAAGGGAGGAAATGCAATGGGTACAATTATCGGTGAAGGCATTACATTTGATGACGTCCTGTTAGTTCCGGCATATTCAAAAGTAATTCCGAATCAGGTAGATGTTACAACACACTTAACGAAAAAAATCAAGCTGAACATTCCTATGATGAGTGCAGGAATGGACACAGTTACTGAGCATAGAATGGCAATTGCAATGGCCAGACAGGGCGGTATCGGTATCATTCATAAAAATATGTCCATTGAAGCACAGGCTGAGGAAGTAGATAAGGTAAAACGTTCTGAGAACGGTGTTATTACTGATCCATTCTTTTTATCCGCAGATCATACACTTGAAGATGCCAACAATCTGATGGCAAAATTCCGTATTTCAGGTGTGCCGATCACAGAAGGCAAAAAACTGGTAGGTATTATTACCAACCGTGACCTGAAATTCGAAACGGATTTCACAAAGAAAATCGGAGAATGCATGACTTCCGAGGGACTGATCACAGCCAAAGAAGGAATCACACTTGAAGAGGCAAAGAAAATCCTTGCCAAATCCCGTAAAGAGAAATTACCCATTGTAGATGACGATTTTAACTTAAAAGGTCTGATCACGATCAAAGATATCGAAAAACAGATCAAATATCCTCTTGCAGCAAAAGATGAACAGGGACGTCTGCTCTGCGGTGCAGCTGTTGGTATTACATCCAACGTGCTTGCACGTGTAGATGCTCTTGTAAAAGCAAATGTTGACGTAATCGTAGTAGATTCAGCGCATGGTCATTCCGAAAACATTCTCCGTGCCGTACGCCAGATCAAGGATGCATATCCGGATCTGCAGGTAATTGCAGGTAATGTTGCAACCGGTGCAGCTACAAAGGCTCTGATCGATGCTGGTGTAGATGCAGTTAAGGTTGGTATCGGACCTGGTTCTATCTGTACCACACGTGTAGTTGCAGGTATCGGTGTTCCACAGATCACAGCAGTTATGGACTGTTATGAAGTGGCAAACCGCTACGGTATTCCGGTCATCGCAGATGGCGGTATTAAATATTCCGGAGATATCACAAAGGCAATTGCAGCCGGTGCGAATGTCTGCATGATGGGAAGTATCTTTGCAGGATGCGATGAGAGCCCGGGAACATTCGAACTTTATCAGGGACGTAAATACAAAGTATATCGTGGTATGGGATCTATCGCAGCCATGGAAAACGGCAGTAAAGACCGTTATTTCCAGGAGAATGCGAAGAAACTTGTTCCGGAAGGTGTAGAAGGCCGTGTGGCTTACAAAGGACATCTGGAGGATACTGTATTCCAGCTTATGGGAGGTCTTCGTTCCGGTATGGGTTACTGTGGAGCAGAAGATATCGAAACACTGAAGACAACCGGCAGATTTGTAAAAATCTCTGCTGCTTCTCTTAAGGAATCTCATCCACATGACATTCATATTACAAAAGAAGCTCCAAACTACAGTGTAGACGAATAATTGTTTCAATTTTTGTTCTTGCTAAACTGAATAAATTAGTATATTATGAAGACAACGACTGCATGACTGGCGGAAGTAGGATAAACTACAGGGAGTGCAGTAAGTGAATGTGCCGACCGCCTGGGCAGCCTGATGACAGACTGACCAGGCGGTCGATTTACTTTATTACACTAAAGGAGAATGATCATGGAAAAAATCTCACTGGAAAATGAACTGAAAAGCAATTCTTATCCGGGACGCGGAATTATCATCGGACGTTCCGCAGACGGAACAAAAGCAGTAACTGCTTATTTTATTATGGGACGAAGCGAAAACAGCAGAAACCGTGTATTTGTCACAGAAGGAGAGGGTATCCGTACACAGGCATTTGATCCTTCTAAGCTGACAGATCCGAGCCTGATCATTTATGCACCGGTGCGTGTCCTTGGAAACAAAACCATCGTGACAAATGGTGATCAGACCGATACAATTTATGAAGGGCTGGACAAACAGCTTACTTTTGAGCAGTCCTTAAGATCTCGTGAATTTGAACCGGATGGACCGAATTATACACCTCGAATTTCCGGTGTGATGCACATTGAGAATGGAAATTACAGCTATGCGATGTCCATTCTGAAAAGTGATAATGGAAATCCGGATTCCTGTCTCCGTTATACATACGCTTATGAAAAAGCAGTTGCCGGCGAAGGTCGTTTCATTCATACATACAAATGTGACGGAAATCCGCTTCCGAGCTTTGAAGGAGAACCGAAACTGGTTGATATTCCAGATGATATAGAGGCATTTACAGAACTGCTCTGGAACAGCCTGAATGAAGATAACAAAGTTTCTCTGTTTGTACGTTATATTGATATTGCAACAGGTACTTATACAACAAAGATCGTAAACAAAAACCACTAAGGAGGAACAGACGAAGATGAATGAATTACAGTTAAAATACGGATGCAACCCGAATCAGAAACCTTCCAGAATCTACATGGAAGAGGGAAAAGATCTTCCGATCAAAGTTTTGTCCGGAAAACCGGGATATATTAATTTTCTTGATGCATTTAACGGCTGGCAGCTTGTACGTGATCTTAAAAAAGCCACAGGACTTCCGGCGGCTACTTCTTTCAAACATGTTTCTCCGGCTGGTGCTTCTGTAGGACTTCCGCTTACAGAGACACTTGCAAAGATCTACTGGGTAGATGATATGAACTGGAAAGAGTTTTCTCCGCTTGCATGTGCATATGCAAGAGCAAGAGGTGCGGATAGAATGTCCTCTTTCGGTGATTTCATTTCGCTTTCGGATGTCTGTGATAAGGATACAGCAATGCTGATCAAGAGAGAAGTTTCTGATGGTGTAATCGCACCGGGATATACAGAAGAAGCACTGGCAATTCTGAAACAGAAGAAAAAAGGAAATTACAATGTGATCGAGATCAACCCTGACTATGTACCGGCGCCGCTGGAACACAAACAGGTATTTGGTGTGACTTTTGAGCAGGGACGTCAGGAACTTGCAATCGATGATGAACTGATCTCAAACATCGTAACCGAAAACAAAACTCTTACAGAAGAGGCAAAACGTGATCTTAAAATTTCTCTGATCATTCTGAAATATACACAGTCCAACTCCGTATGCTTTGTAAAAGACGGCCAGGCAATCGGCGTCGGAGCCGGCCAGCAGTCACGTGTACATTGTACCAGACTTGCGGGACAGAAAGCTGATAACTGGTTCCTCCGTCAGAGTCCGAAGGTGTTGAACCTTCCATTTAAGAATGGCATCAGCAGAGCAGAAAGAGACAATGCGATCGATGTTTACATTGGCGAGGAATACATGGATGTGCTTGCTGACGGAGAATGGGAGAGAAGATTTACTGAAAAACCAGAAGTATTTACAAGAGAAGAAAAACGTGCATGGCTGGATCAGTTAAAAGGTGTAACACTTGGTTCTGATGCGTTCTTCCCATTCAGTGATAATATCGAAAGAGCACATAAGAGTGGTGTGGACTTTATTGCACAGCCGGGTGGATCCGTGAGAGATGACGATGTAATCGCGACCTGTAATAAATATGGAATGGCGATGGCGTTTACGGGAATCCGACTGTTCCATCATTAAAGAAAAAATATTTATATTACGACCACCCGGTCATTTATGTATCTGTATGAAAACGGCTTCGAAAGTGCAGATTTCTAAGATGTATCAATCCTGTTAAGGGCATTCCCCCAACAATACAAACTCACAGGTTCGGACAGTGTATTGTTGGGGGAATAACACAGGCTGGATACAACTAAGAAATCTGGAACTTTCTGCAGAGGTTTTCAACGAGATACATAAATGACCGGGTGGTCTGCATATAGGAGTGGGGTAGGTGAGTAAAGCTGCCAGAAGATACTGGAGAAGATAATATAAAGTTAAATATATAGAAGATTGTCTGATGAAAAGTAGAGCAGTAAAGAAATAGAGGGATTTTTAGATAATAAAAAGACCAGAAAATTCATTCTGGTCTTGAAATAAAAAGAGCGATAGACGGGGCTCGAACCCGCGGTCTCGACCTTGGCAAGGTCGCGCGTTACCAACTACGCCACTATCGCATGTGTCTTGCTGAGGCATGTCCCTCATCGACAAGACATATAATACCAGATATAATTGTACTTGTCAAATGTTTTTTTGAAAAAATTTGAAAAATTTATAAAAATATAATTCTGGCATGAAAAAGGGACTAAATATGATAATAGCGTAATACGTGTTCGGGATAATGTTGGTCTCCGTAGTCCCACGGTCCGGCGGTGGTATACAGTGGATTTTCTTCGGAACGTGCAGTCTCGCCGCTGGCGATTTTGGCGAAAGCTTCGGAACTTTCGACAGACCAGGAGGTGATTCCGTTTTTTTCGAGATAATTGAAGTATACATCTGCACCGAAATTGTACCCCTGAAGTGCAAGTCGGATATGATCCAGATCATCAGGACCTGTGACCCCGGCTTTATTAAGGGCATATTTCAGCTCCTGAATGCCGCAGGAAATGGAGTAGTCTATATCGGTGATTCCATTAGGCGACTGTGGGTATTTGGTGTTGTAGGCACCTTCCGAAGACTGCATAACATCTGTACCCTGTCCGGAACTTTCCTGCATCATGAGTGCAAGAATCAGATCAACATAATCTGACATATCATAATTCGCAGCTTCTGTTTCAACTTTGCTGCGGTAGCCCTCACAGGTGGAGTTGATCGTATAGTTTTTTTGTTTATGGTTATAAACAGGACGGAGAACTGCAATGCCAAGAAGAAGGATACATACAGATGCCAGAATCAGTTTCTGGATCCGTACCTGTTTTTTTCGGTTCTTAAGCCGTTGTTTTTTCGTAAGGTTTGTGTTTTGCTTTTGTGTTTTCATATTTCTATTGTAGCTTACTGTTGGTCATTTGAAAAGAAAAGAATTCTAAGGATTTTCTTAAAATTTCGTGAAAAAACTGTGTAAATTTGAAATGACGGATTTCTTGTGCTAAAATAAGCCCGAGTATAAGAGGCAGGGAAAGCAAGTCTATGGAAACGAGGTGAAACATGTGAAGAAAAAAGCATGTGCGATTTTAGTTGGGACTGTCCTGATCTGTCAGACAGCATCAGTTTATGGTGCGGTACAGGATTATCAGGCAGTGACGAAAGCAGATAAAGAAGATAACAAAACAATACAGACATTTCAGACAGAAGATGGCGACGGCAATGCGGTGACGGTTGCTGCCGTTCAGGATACTTTATATGTGACAGCAAAGGATGCCGGGATTTATTCAAAACCGGGTGAAGATACAGAGAAACTTGCTGATGTCTCACTGGGAGACGAACTCAGCCGCAGTGCGGTCTGTGACAATGGATGGAGTAAAGTTTCCTGTGAGGTGGACGGAAATCAGATAATTGGCTACATTCAGAATCAGATGTTGAGCGATACCGACCAGATTGAACCGGCAAATGAAGAAGTGGAGGTCAAGAGTGATGCCACAGTGCTGGACTATCCCGGAAGGAAAGATGGAGAGGAAATCGGAGAAGTTCTTGAACTTGATCAGGTAAAACAGACGGGAACGGTAAATAAGGTCTGGAGCAAGATTGAATATCAGAATGCAGACGGGACAGATGCGGTGGGATATATTCCTACAAGCTGTCTGAATCTTCCGGAGACCGCTGAGACAGAAGAAGATACGATTGATAAGGATAAAGATGCAGGAACACTTCATGAAAGTACGGGCAAGGGCGTATTTGCCGATGCACTGGAAGAAGATGAGCAGAAAGTCACAGAAGAGAATGGAGTTCAGGTTGGCACGCCGGTAGCAGCGTCTTCTGATGCAAATCTTGTGGATCTGGGGGTTTTTAAAATCACCCATTATTGCCCATGCAGCATCTGTTGCGGACCGTATGCAAACGGTATTACATCAACCGGTGTGACAGCAACGACGAACCATACGATTGCAGTGGATCCCTCTGTTATTCCTTACGGAAGTAAAGTTGTAATCAACGGGCAGGTATATGTGGCAGAAGACTGTGGTGGCGCAATTAAGAACAAACGCATTGATATTTATGTTGCCACTCACGCAGAAGGAGAAGCAAAAGGTACTTATGATACGGAAGTTTATCTTTTGAAATAAGGAGAAACATTTTACAGAAAAGTGTTTATCACAGAGAAAGGCAGGAACTCGAAGATGAGCTCCTGCCTTAAAATTTGTTTCCTGAAATGTTCTTTTATCGTGCCATCATATAGATTTTTTCCATATCTTTCATGTTAAGCTGTTTGAATACACCGATTGTACGGGTATCTTCGAAGCTGCATTTGAAAGCCAGCTCATGAATCTGCTCATCTGTGAGATCCAGACCAAGTTCACGAAGATTTGTCGGCATGTGAATGGAACGGAAGAAATCTTCCATGGCTTCAATTCCGGCAAGTGCGGTGCTTTCGTAATCTGCAAAGCAGGGAATATCAAAAATGTTGGTTGCAAACTGTGCAAAACGTTCCGGGTTGGCATCATATACATAACGTGCCCAGCTTCCCCAGATTGCGGAAAGTCCGGCACCGTGTGTTACATCAAACATACCGCCAAGTTCGTGTTCCAGCTGATGACAGGCCCAGTCACCGCCGCCGGTACCACATCCGGTCAGTCCATTGTGAGAAAGACTTCCTGCCCACATGATTTCGGCTCTTGCATTATAGTTACCAGGCTCATTCAGCAGGATACGTGCATTATAGATGACAGTCTGCATCAGAGATTCGCTGATGCTGTCAGTGATCTCCATGGTTTCGATATTGACAAAATAGCGTTCCATTGTATGCATGAGAATGTCCACACAGCCGCTTTCTGTCTGATATTCCGGTAATGTATAAGTAAGACGTGGGTTCATCAGTGTAAATTTCGGACGACAGAGGTCGCTGCGGGTGCTTCCGCGTTTCAGCCATCCGTCTTCATTTGTGATGACACAGGAACCGCTCATTTCACTTCCGGAGGCAGCAATTGTAGGAATCGCACCGATTGGAATGCAGGCAGTCGGAATTTCGGTCTTTAAGAAAAAGTTCCAGACATCTGTCCATGGGTTTGCGACACCATAGCCGATTGCTTTTGCAGAATCAATAACACTTCCGCCACCGACAGCGAGGATAAAATCTATGTTTTCCTTCCGGCAAAGCAAAATACCTTCCCGTACTTTGGAAAGACGTGGATTTGGAACAACTCCGCCCAGAGTAACAAAATCAAATCCGGCATCTGTGAGACATTTTTTGATATCATCGATCAGACCGGATTTTACAGCACTTTTGCCGCCGTAATGGATCAGTATTTTGTGACAGTTATAATCTTTCAGGATTTCTCCTATTTTTAAATGTGTATCTTTTCCAAAAATCACCTTAGTCGGTGTGTAATATTCAAAACTTCTCATAATGTAGTAATACTCCTTATTCAGAATCAGGCATAATACAATAAAAATATATCACAAATGTAACAGAAATTACAGAAAAACCAGTGAAAAAATTAAGAAAAATGAAAAAAACATGTTTTTAAAAAGTTAAATAAGACAAATTCTATTGAGATAATCAGAAATCTCTCGTATAATAAAAGAGCAGAAACAGGAATAAATGCTGAAATTTTTTACAAAATAGTGTATATTATAAAGCAATGAAATATAAATCAGAAACGCAGGTGATAAGATGGAAGATGTAATCATCATCGGTGCGGGCCCGGCGGGGATTTCCGCAGCGTTATATACTGCCAGAAGTAATCTGAATCCAATAGTGATCAACAATGGAATCGGAGCACTGGCAAAAGCAGAAAAAATCGAAAACTATTATGGACTGGAAGAACCGATATCCGGTGAAGAGCTTTATGAGCGTGGACTTGTACAGGCAAAGGCTCTGGGCGTGCGGATCATTGAAGCACAGGTGCTTGGAATCAAAGGTTTTGACACATTTACAGTACAGACAACGGCAGGAGATTTTGATACAGTCAGTGTGATCCTTGCAACAGGAAGCAGACGGGCTGCACCATCGATTCCCGGAATACGTGAGTTTGAGGGAAAAGGTGTCAGCTATTGCGCAGTCTGTGATGCGTTCTTTTACAGAAACCGTGAAGTGGCAGTTCTCGGAAACAGTGATTTTGCCCTTCATGAAGCAGAAGAACTTCGAAATGTAACCCCTTCTGTAACCATTTATACAGATGGAAAGGAACCGGAGTTTTCCAGAGAACATCCGATCGCAGTCAATACCATGAAGATTCAGGCAATCGAGGGGGAAGATCTTGTTTCAGGCCTTCGAATGGAAAATGATATCCATGCACAGGAAGACGGAGCAGCAGAAGCGTCCTTTTATCCGGCGGACGGTATTTTTGTAGCGCTCGGAACAGCCGGCAGTGCGGAAATCGCACGTCAGATGGGTGCTGAGCTGACCGATAAAGGAAATATTAAAGTCAATTCAGAGATGGAGACAACGATTCCGGGACTTTTTGCGGCAGGAGACTGTACCGGAGGATTGCTTCAGGTATCGAAAGCGGTTTATGAAGGCAGCATGGCAGGAATCAATGCCGGTAAATATGTCCGGCATAAAAAATAATCTACAGAATCGATAATATTACTGAAAACGCAGATACTAAATCACAGTATATAGAAAGGGAGAACAATTATGGCAAAAACAATTACTTCACAGAATTTTGAAGAAGAAGTTTTAAAATCAGAAAAACCAATTTTGATTGATTTCTGGGCAACATGGTGCGGACCATGTATGCGTCAGGGTCCAATCGTAGAAGAACTTGCAGAGGAAGGTTATAACGTCGGTAAAATCGATGTAGATCAGGAAATGGGACTTGCGCAGCAGTTCAGGGTTGTCAGTATTCCGACACTTCTGATTTTTAAAGACGGCAAAGAAGCACATCGTCTGGTAGGTCTGACTGCAAAAGAAGATATCAAAAAACTTCTGGATGAATAATAGCGGGAAGGATTTGGGACATTCATGAAAATCTTACTTGCAGCATGCAATGCAAAATATATTCATTCAAATCTGGCTGTTTATGATCTGAAAGCATATTCCTCGGATTATGATAAGGAAGTACTTCTTCGGGAATACACGATCAATCAGCCAAAGGATGAGATACTTAAAGATATTTATGGCAGTGGAGCAGACGTTGTCTGCTTCTCCTGTTATATCTGGAATATTTCATTTGTACGGGAACTGATTCGTGATTTGGCCAAAATTCTTCCGGAAACCGCTTTCTGGGCCGGTGGACCGGAGGTTTCTTATGATGCGGAAAAATTTCTGACAGAAATGCCGGAAATGACAGGAGTATTGGTGGGCGAAGGAGAAAAGACATTCCACGATCTTCTCGAATATTACATAGACGGGAAGGGAAGTCTTGGAGAAATCAGAGGAATTGCCTATCGTGATGGTGAAGAAATACGGCATAATGGATGGCGGGAGCTGATGAATTTAAGTGAGATCCCATTTGTTTACCAGCATCTTGAGGAGTTTGAGAATCGTATCATTTATTATGAGAGCAGCAGAGGCTGCCCGTTTTCTTGTAGTTACTGCCTGTCTTCTATAGATAAAAAACTCAGATTCCGTGATCTGGAACTGGTAAAAAAAGAACTGCAGTTTTTTCTGGATCACAAAGTTCCACAGGTGAAATTTGTAGACCGTACATTTAACTGCAAACACGAACATGCCATGGCTATCTGGAAATATATTCTAGAACATGACAATGGTGTGACGAATTTTCACTTTGAAGTTTCAGCAGATCTTCTTCGTGATGAGGAAATGGATCTGATGGCAAAAATGCGTCCGGGACTGATCCAGCTTGAAATTGGTGTGCAGTCAACCAATCCGGAGACGATTCGTGCGATTCATCGTCATATGGACCTTGACAAGCTGAAAAGATGTGTTGACCGTGTGCACAGCTTTCGAAATATTCATCAGCATCTTGACCTGATCGCGGGTCTTCCGTACGAGGATTATGATACGTTTCACCGCTCTTTCAATGACGTGTACCAGATGAAACCGGATCAGCTGCAGCTGGGCTTCCTGAAAGTTCTGAAAGGTTCCCTGATGCAAGGAGAAGCGGAAAAATATGGAATCGTTCACAAAGAAAAAGAACCATATGAAGTGCTGTCTACAAATTGGCTGCCGTACGGAGATGTATTGAAATTAAAAGCAGTGGAAAGTATGGTGGAAGTGTATTATAATAGTGGTCAGTTTCAGCATACACTGGAATATCTGGTTCCGTTGGCAAAAGATGCATTTACTTTTTATGAGAGTCTGGGTGCTTTTTATGAAAAGAAAGGTTACAGTGAAATTTCTCACTCCAGAATGAGACGTTATGAGATTCTGCTCGAGTATTTGCAGGAAGAAACAGATGTTTCAGTTGAGAAAGCGTCACAGAAGATGCTGTACGATCTGTATCTCAGAGAGAAACTGAAAAAACGTCCGTCGTTTGCGCCGGATCAGAAAGTATATGAGACAGCTATATGGGATTACAGAAAAGCAAATCATATCCCCAAAACGGCGCATATAGAAGTATTTGAGGACGGCAGAGCAGTTCTGTTTGATTATGAAAGACGCGATCCGCTGTCCAATAATGCGTACACAGAAACGATTCAATTAACAGCGTAGTTATCAAGGCAAAATTATTTAATAATGTGATAAATGACACGAGGTGACAGATAAAATGGGAATGTTTGATCCAAAAAAAAGAAAAATCATCACAGCAGTGATCGCAGTGATCCTTGTCCTTGCAATGGTAGTTCCGAGTATTCTTTCTATTCTGCTGTGATCACAGAGCAGAATGACGAAATAAGAAATACCGGAGGAAGATTATGAAATTAGGACAGCAGGCACTGGAGGCACTGCAGGCAGAAATCACGGGGAGACTGAACCCGGGAGAAGATCTGGTAGTAGCGGGAGAAATCGGAATATCCGGTACTCTGGTACTGATCAGCCGGGAAAAAGAAAAATTGCGTAAATATTTTTCGGAGAGTTTTCTTTATATGAGCGAAGATACTTTGCAGAAATGTAAAGTTTCCAGAGAAGATGACTTCTGGATGGACAAGAGGATTTCTGCATTGTATTTTACAGAAGAAGGCGGAATCTTAAGTGGTCTCTGGAAGATGGCAGAGGCATCGGGAGTCGGTTTGGATGTAGATCTTCGGAGAATTCCGATACGTCAGGAGACGATTGAAGTCTGCGAACGACTGGATGTGAATCCGTATAAACTGGAGTCAGAAGGAACGGTACTTTTAGGCACCGGACAGGGGGATGCCCTGGTGAGTGAGCTTGAAGCACGGGGAATCCATGCGGCAGTGATTGGCCATACAGATAAAGGAAATGACCGGCTGCTTCACAGTGGAGAAATCACCAGATATCTGGAACGTCCGCGTTTTCATCACTCAGGAAAGGAAAAGAAACATGGCAAAGCTTAATATTGTATTGCTGGAACCGGAAATTCCGGCAAATACAGGAAATATCGGAAGAACCTGTGTGGCAACCGGCACAAAACTGCATCTGATCGAGCCGCTGGGATTCAGCCTCAGTGAAAAAGCACTCAAAAGAGCCGGAATGGATTACTGGAAAGATCTGGATGTGACAACTTATCTGGATTATGAAGATTTTGTAGAAAAAAATCCCAATGCAAAGATTTATTATGCAACGACAAAAGCATTAAAAACTTATGCAGATGTACAGTATGAAGATGATTGTTATATCATGTTCGGAAAAGAAAGTGCGGGAATTCCGGAGGAAATTCTGATGGAACATAAAGAAAAATGTGTCCGGATTCCGATGATCAATGATATTCGTTCACTGAATCTCAGTAATTCTGTGGCAATTGTGTTATATGAGGCACTGAGACAGCATCAGTTTGACCACATGCAACTTAAGGGACAGCTTCACAACCACACATGGGAATAAAAGCATACATAAGAAAAAAGAAGGCAAAGCGGAGAAAAATCTCTACTTTGCCTTTTCTAATGTAAAAATAAATTCGGTGCCGATACCTTCAGTACTGATAACATTGATATGCTGACCATGTGCGTTGATGATTTCTTTGACAATTGCCAGACCGAGACCGGTGCCTTTCTGGTCTTTGCCACGGGATCGGTCGATTTTGTAAAAACGTTCCCATATTTTATGAATGCTTGCTTTCGGGATTCCGATTCCGTGATCTTTGACAGAAACGAAAATTTTTCCGTTTTTTTCGGTGGTTTCAATCGTAATCGTCGAGTTATCCGGACTGAATTTGATTGCATTACTGAGAAGATTATACAAAACCTGCTGAATCTGTTCCATGTCGGCCTGTGCCAGCAGTTCCTTGCCGGACAGAATCAGCTCCAGAAGAATATTACGGCTGGTGCAGGAACCCTCAAAGGAAGCTGCGGTTGCTTTGATTACACCGTTGATATCAAAAGGCTGAATGTTCAGCATACGTTTTTGAATATCGAGTTCGTTGAGCGTCAGAAGCCCGCGGGTAAGCTTTTCCAGACGCTCTGTTTCGTAGGAGATGATCTTTAAGTACTTTTCCTGCATTTCCACAGGAATCGTACCGTCGATCATTGCCTCTATATATCCTTTGATAGAGGTAAGCGGAGAACGGAAATCGTGTGAAATATTGGAAATAAACTGTCTCTGGTATTCTCCGCTGCGATTCAGTTTATCAGCCATGTAGTTTAGGTTTTTTGCCAGATAGCCCATTTCATTTTCGGAATCAAGGGGGATCTGATAAGAAAGATGTCCGTTTGCAAATTCTGAAGCACCTTTTGTGATTTCCCTCAGTGGACGGCGGATATATCGGCTGTACCACAGAAAGAGCGCTGCTGCAACCAGATAAGTGATGATATACAGAAGCTGGATGATCCACAAGAGACCGCTGCGGCTCTGGTAGAGGTCACTCATCAGATAATGAACAGCAACATACCCTTTGATATTCATATCTTCAGTGATCGGAGCAATCGTGCTTAAACGAGCTTCCGGGAAATAACCATAGAAGTTCCCAATCTGGTAATAGTTGCTTCCCCAGGAAGCAGGATTAAAACCATCCAGATCAATCGGATGATCAGGAGAAATATCCTTGCGTGTACTCAGGATGAGCTGACCGTTGCTGTTAATGATCCAGATGATCGTATCATTACCTGTGGCAAGAGACAGATTGTTCTGGATTTCTTCCATATCAGAAGAGGTAATGCTGTGGCTGACCAGATCACTTTCGGCGATCCGATGCGCAGTCTGATACATATCGGAACTGATGGATTTTTCCAGCTGGTTTTCCAGAAGATGAGAGCCCACGTATGTTATCACAAAAAATCCGAGTACACCAAGCAGGATATATGTGCCAAAAAACACCGATATCAGTTTCTTTTTCATTTGTTTTTGACCTCGAATTTATAACCGATGCCCCAGACGGTGGAAAGGCTCCACTGCGGATGATCTTTGATTTTTTCACGCAGACGTTTGATGTGTACATCTACGGTTCGGGTATCGCCAATATATTCATATCCCCAGATATGGTCAAGAAGCTGCTCTCTGGTAAATACCTGATTTGGAGAGGCTGCCAGAAAATAGAGCAGTTCCAGTTCTTTTGGCGGCATATCCACCTGTCTGCCCATATAGGTGACAGAATAGTTGGTAAGATTGATCGTCAGATCCGGGAAACTTACACATTTTTCATCAGGGTTACCGGCTGGCTGACGAACCTTGAAACGGCGGAGAACGGCGCGTACACGGGCAACCAGTTCCTTTGTGTCAAAAGGCTTGATGATATAGTCGTCGGCACCAAGTTCCAGACCGAGAACTTTGTCAAAAGTTTCTCCTTTGGCAGAAAGCATAATGATCGGAACGTCGGAATTGTGACGGATTTCGCGACAGACCTGATAACCGTCGATTCCCGGAAGCATCAGATCGAGCAGAATCAGGTCAGGATGAAAAGTATTGAATTCTTTCAGTGCCTGTTCTCCGTCATTTACGATTCTGGTTTCAAAACATTCTTTTGTAAGATATAAAGAAATCAGTTCAGCAATGTTGTTGTCGTCATCTACGATTAAGATTTTCTGTTTTGTTACCATGGTATTCGCCTTTCTGTTATTTTTTGAATTCTACGATTGTAACACCGGCATCGCCCTCGCCAAATTCACCGAGACGGTAGGATGCGACATGCTTCTGGCGTTTCAGATAATTGTGTACACCTTTTCTAAGTGCACCGGTTCCCTTACCGTGAACGATTCGTACTGTTTTCAGATGTGCGATATATGCATCATCCAGATACTTGTCCAGCTCTGCAATCGCCTCGTCAACGGTTTTGCCGAGAAGGTTGATCTCGGTGGAGACGCTTGCAGATTTTGACATGCGGATCTTTCCGGCTCCGGTCCGGGAAAGAGAAGGTGTAGTGATCACCGGTTCATCAATCAGTTCCAGATCAGAAATATGAACTTTGGAACGGATGATTCCCATCTGTACAAACAGATATCCTTTGGAATCAGGGCGTGTACTGATCGTACCTTTGAGATTCATACTGAGGACACGTACAGTATCACCCGGACGGACATCTTTTGCGGTGAGCTCTTTCTTTGGCTTCTTTTTGGTAGCTGGCTGAGACATCTTCTGTTCTGTTTTATTGAGTTTCTGACGAAGTTTCTGACGTTCCCGTTCCACGGCCGCCGTATCTACATAATCATTATGGAATTTATGGAAAAGCTTCATGGTCTGATCTGCATAATCTTTTGCTTCCTGAAGAACCTTGTGGGCTTCTTCGTTTGCCTGACGGATGATGCGGTCTTTCTGAACATCCAGCTTTTCCTGTTTGCTTTCTAACTGTTTTTTTAGTGTTTCGATTTCCTGTTTGTATTGTGCAATTTCCGTGCGTTCGTGTTCAATTGTGACACGGCTTTCTTCGAGAGAAGTCAGGACATCTTCGAAAGACTCGTCCTGCTCATTGATCTGTTCTTTTGCTTTTTCAATGATGGACTGAGGAATGCCGAGTTTGGAGGAAATTGCAAAGGCATTACTTTTACCCGGAATACCGATCAGGAGACGATAGGTCGGGCTTAAGGTTTCTACATCAAATTCACAGCAGGCATTTTCGACCCCTGAAGCGGAGAGGGCAAATATCTTCAGTTCACTGTAGTGAGTAGTTGCCATGGTCCGGATCCCACGCTCGTGAAGATAAGAGAGAATGGAGATGGCAAGTGCTGCGCCTTCTGTCGGGTCCGTTCCAGAACAGAGCTCATCAAAAAGTACGAGAGAATGACGGTCTGCTTTATCCAGAAAAGAAACAATATTGGTCATATGTGAGGAAAAAGTACTTAAGGACTGTTCAATACTCTGTTCGTCACCAATGTCTGCATAAACTTCATGAAAAAGTGCAAGTTCGCTGCGGTCAAGTGTCGGAATATGAAGCCCGGACTGTCCCATAAGAGTCAGAAGGCCGACTGTCTTGAGGGATACGGTTTTACCACCGGTATTCGGACCTGTGATGACAAGAAGGTCAAATGTGTCACCGAGCCGGATGTCGATTGGGACCACTTTCTTTTTGTTGATGAGTGGATGGCGGGCCTTTTTGAGATTGATGCGTCCTTCATCGTTAAAAATCGGTTCGCTGGCATTCATATCCATGGCAAGTGCAGCTCTTGCAAAGATGAAATCAAGCTGTACCATGATCTTAAGGTTCAGTGAAATGGTTTCCTGTTCCAGTGCAATCTGCTGGCTGAGATCTGCAAGGATCACTTCGATTTCTTTTTGCTCCTGTAACTCCAGTTCGCGTATGTCGTTATTTAATTTAACAACAGACATCGGTTCGATAAAAAGTGTAGAACCGGTGGAGGACTGGTCGTGGATCATTCCGGGAACCTGACCTTTGTATTCGGCTTTGACCGGAATACAGTATCTGCCGTTTCGCATGGTGATGACAGAATCCTGCAGATAAGTACGGGCACCGCCGTTTACCAGTGAAGCGAGCTGTGTGTGGATTCGGTCATTTGTGATTTTCATATTGCGGCGGATCTGGCGAAGTGCCGGGCTGGCATCATCACTGAACTCATCCTCAGAAATAATACACCTGCGAATTTCGGCAGAGAGTGGTGTCAGTGGAGAAAGTGCATCAAACATACCATCCAGAGAATCGACCGGAAGATCGTTTCGCTCTTTACGTGAATATGCTTTGACTCTGGAAGTATTTTCCAGAAGAGCGCAGATAGCAAGAATTTCCTGAATACCGAGAGAACTTCCGATTTCCAGACGTTTCAGGGACCCACGTACGTCTTTGACATTTCCGAAAGAAACAGAGCCTTTCTGAAAAAGTCTTGTCAGGGCATCTTTCGTCTGAAGCTGCATCAGACGGATCTCTTCAAGATCGGTGGAGGGTTCCAGATTTTTACAGAGCTGCTTACCCATATAGGAAGAAGCTTTGTCTGTAAGTTTTTCTATGATTTTTGGATATTCCAATGCATTAAGTGCTTTTTGATTCATAATTACTCCTCGTTGCTGAATTGGCTTAGTTTTCCAGTCTCTATTCTACATGATTTAGGCAGGAATGAAAAGAAAAATGTGAAATTTTGTTCATAAAAACTTCATAAAATCCGACTCTTCAGAAATACTTGTCGAAAAGTGTCGAATTGTAATCTATTGTGTTATGGCAGAAAAGGCAGTATGATAAAAGAAAAGGGTTTTCCTTGTGTATAGTATAGCATTAAGGTATAATAAAAATATTTTTTTGGCATACGTTTAAAAGTTATAATAAGGAAATCGGCAAACCAGATGAAAGTCTGGGACGCAAAGCTACAGGGCCTGTAAAATGGCAGCCAGTTGCATAAAATGAGGTGCACTGTCTGTGAGACGGTGTTTTTTTATGATGTTATTTCAAAGACGTAATCATCATGATTTTTTCAGGGAAGAGAGAATGATGTGAAAATCAAAAAATAGCAGGGATGGAAGATAAATGAAAGGAAAAAGAGTGATTGCAGGCATTCTGCTTGCGGGAATTTTAGCAGTCACCCTGGCAGGGTGTAAAAACACAGATAACACGAAAGAAGAAAACAAAAAGCCTGTTATTACCCTCGGCAGCGATAACTATCCACCATACAATTATCTGAATGAGGATGGTGTACCGACGGGCATAGATGTAGAACTGGCTACGGAAGCATTTAAAAGAATGGGATATCAGGTGGAGGTTGTCCAGATCAACTGGGAGAAGAAGAAAGAACTGGTGGAGAGCGGAGAGATTGACTGCATCATGGGCTGTTTTTCCATGGAAGGACGCCTTGACGATTACCGCTGGGCGGGACCATATATAGCAAGCCGGCAGGTGGTCGCTGTAAATGAGAACAGTGACATTTATAAACTAAGTGACCTGGAAGGAAAGAACCTGGCTGTTCAGTCCACAACCAAACCGGAAGGCATCTTTCTGAACCGGACGGATGAGAGAATCCCAAAGCTGGGCAATCTGATCAGCCTGGGACACAGGGAGTTGATCTATACGTTTCTGGGAAAAGGCTATGTAGATGCAGTTGCCGCACATGAGGAATCGATTGTTCAGTATATGAAGGATTATGATGCAAGCTTCCGTATCCTGGAAGAACCTTTGATGATCACTGGAATAGGTGTCGCTTTTGCAAAAGATGATGACAGAGGAATCTGTGAGCAGATGAGCCAGACTCTGGAAGAAATGCGTCAGGATGGCACATCCCTGAAAATTATTGGAAAATATCTGGATGATCCCCAGAAATATCTGGAGGTGGATGATCTTGGATATTAAGAGAAAGAAAAAAGAAAAACGAATCCAGCTGCTCGGTGGTATGATTGGAATCTGTGTGGCTGTAGTCTCTCTGTTTTATTTCTTCCACGCAGAAAAAGCGGAAGCAGAGAAAAGAATGGTGGAGATTGTAAATTATGTCAAAGTGCAGTGTTCAACCTACACCCATTATAATGAATCTTCGGAATCCAAGAGCCTTCTCCGTGCTATTGAAAGTGCCAGACAGATGAGTACAAATATTAACATGGAAACAGAAAACGGCGGTCAGCTGAGCCGGGAATTTCTGGAAGGAAATCTGCAGACTCTCTGGGTGGATGGTATCATTGTACTGGATAAAGAAGGAAAGACAGACTGTGAATACAGCACGGATGAATCTCTTGCCAATGAGATTACGGAGTATCTGCAAAAAAAAATTATCATGGATTTTGCCGGATATGAAGAAAGATCTTATTCGGAACGTTTTATCAGAGAAGACGGGTCGCGTATCGACATTGCAGCCTGTGCCAGAAAAGATGCACCTGGTATCGTTGCAGTTTATTATTATACACCCCCGGAATTTGTCAGAAATTATACATTGACGATACAGGGCCTTTTAAACGGTTATAGTGTTCAGAAGGATGGAACGATTATTGTTGCAGATGATGGAACAGTTGTTGCCAGCAATGATGAGAGCCTGCTGGGGCAGAATACAGCTGGCAACGAGGTCGTTCAGGCAATGAAAAAGCATACAGACAGTCAGCACATTTATCATTTGAAGAATGAAGGAACCGGGTGTTACGGAATCATGCTGAAGCAGCGGGATTATTATATCTATGCATATCTTCCGGACACTGAAGTGTTTCATAACCTTCCATTAAGTGTAGCAGGTGTTGTTTTTCTTTATTTTCTGATATTCAGTATATTCTTATTCTGGAGTCACAGAACCAATCAGGTACATCAGAAGCTGGAACAGGAAAAAGATGAAAAATATAAGGCAGAACTTCTGATAGCTGCAAAAAAGGCAGAAGCTGCCAATGAGGCAAAAACAGAGTTTCTTCAGCGAATGAGCCATGATATCAGAACTCCGATCAATGGAATCTGCGGTCTGGTCAATATGGCAGACCATTATGCAGATAATATGGAGAAACAGACAGAATACAGAACAAAGGTGAAAGAGGCATCCAATCTGCTGCTGGAACTGGTAAATGATGTTCTGGACATGAGTAAGCTTGAGTCAGGTGAAATCGTTCTGGAAGAGATTCCATTTAATCTGAGCAAAATTTCCAGGGAAGTATTTGTTGTGATCGAGCAGATGGCAGCAGAACAGAATATTCAGATCAAATGGGAGAAAAAAGAAATCACACATCGTGATCTTATTGGAAGTCCGGGGTATGTGAAACGTGTGATGATGAATATTCTGTCCAATGCGATGAAATATAACAGAGAAAACGGACATATCTATATCAGCTGCATTGAAATTCCATCCGGACAGCCAGAAATGACGATAATGGAATTTGTCTGCAGGGATACCGGAATCGGAATGGCAGAAGAGTTCCAAAAACATATTTTTGAACCATTTGCACAGGAACATTCAGGAAGCCGCACAAAATTTGCCGGAACAGGTCTGGGAATGCCGATTGCAAAGAAACTGATTGAGAAAATGAGTGGAACGATTACCTTTGAAAGCGTAGAAGGCGTAGGGACGACATTTGTGATCAGGGTTCCATTCCGGATTGATACAGACAGGGACAGCAAAGTTGAAACTGGAGAAAAAACAGAAGTTTCTATCCGCGGGCTGCACATTCTTCTGGCGGAAGATAATGAGCTGAACATGGAAATTGCAGAATTTATGCTTCAGAATGAAGGTGCTGAGGTGACCAAAGCCTGGGATGGACAGGAAGCTGTTAAGATATTCGAAAAAAGCAGATCTGGTGAGTTTGATGTTATTCTTATGGATATCATGATGCCGGTCATGAATGGTTATGAAGCTGCAAAGATGATCAGGTCTCTGGACAGAGAGGATGCAAAGGCAATACCGATCATTGCAATGACAGCGAATGCCTTCACGGAG
The DNA here is from genome assembly GCA_900066355.1 of uncultured Ruminococcus sp. Classification (GTDB taxonomy): domain Bacteria; phylum Bacillota; class Clostridia; order Lachnospirales; family Lachnospiraceae; genus Blautia_A. The sequence continues at coordinate 84,814 of FMEL01000009.1, read as the reverse complement.
GACAGACTGAGAGCAAAAGAAGCAGGAATGGATGAACATGTTGCTAAACCTGTTGATGTGGAATCACTGATAAAAGTAATTCATAGATTGGTGGAGAGATGAAAAAATATGGATAAAAGACAAAACATACTGATTGTAGATGATTCAAAATTTAACAGGGATATATTGAAGGAGATTCTCGGAGAAAAATATAATTACCTGGAAGCTGAAAATGGAAATCAGGCAATCCAGATGATAGGAGAAAATATTGGGATTGATCTGATGCTTTTGGATATCAATATGCCACAGATGAACGGCTTTGAAGTCCTGAAAATAATGAAAAGAAGTCAGTGTATTGAAGAAACTCCTGTAATTATGATCTCTTCTGAAGAATCTGTTGATACTATGCGAGAAGCATATGAGATGGGAATCACAGACTATATCACACGGCCGTTTGACTCTGTTATTGTAAAGAAAAGGGTCCAGAACACGCTGAGCCTTTATGCAAATCAAAATAATCTGGTCAATGTGGTTGTAGACCAGATTTATGAAAAAGAAGAAAATAATAATATTATGATCAGAATTCTAAGTAGTATTCTGGGATCCCGTAACAGTGAGAGCAGGGAACACATCCTGCATATTAAAACAGCAACGGAAATGATGCTGAGACAACTGATAAAAATAACGGACGTCTATCATCTGACAGAAGCAGATATTGCTTTGATCACAACTGCATCTTCACTTCATGATATCGGTAAAATCTATATCCCGGAAGAAATACTGAATAAACCAGGAAGACTGACGGATGAAGAATTTAAGATCATGAAAACTCATAGTGAGCTTGGAGCAGATATAATCCAGGATATGCACTTACCACAAGAAAAGCCTCTGGTGCATACTGCATGGGAAATCTGCAGATGGCATCATGAAAGATGGGATGGAAAGGGATATCCGGATGGACTGAAAGGTGAAGAGATACCGATTTCTGCGCAGGTTGTATCGATTGCTGATGTTTATGATGCACTTACCAGTGAAAGATGTTACAAGAAAGCATTCGATCATGATACAGCAATCAAAATGATCCTGGATGGACAGTGCGGCCAGTTTAATCCAATCCTTCTTAAGTGTTTGAAAGAGCTAAGCCCCCGGCTTTTCAAAATGTTCAGCAACGAGACGGATGATAGTAAACAGTATTATGAAGCACAGAGGCTCTCTAATGAAATTCTCAGTGAAAAATCTTTACCGCGCAAAAACTATTCCCAGCATCTCATCAAAGTCATGCAGGAAAAGATAGATTTCTTTAAGAAAAACAGTGGCAGGAACTCTGTTGATTATAATGCAGTTTCAGGTCAGCTGACTATAATAAATGAAAATCAGCAGACACTATATCAGAGAGTTGATTCCAAATTTGATGTATTCAAAGAGTTCGAAGTGAGTGAAGAAGATGTTCAACATATCATAGATTTACTGGATCATACATCTGTTCAAGATAAAGAAATTTCTGTGCAGATAGAAGCGAAGATGGAAAATAACCGTCAGCTGTATAATCTGAAATTGCATACGTTGTGGTCTTCATTAAAGAAAGACGGCTTTATAGGAATTGTTGGATATATTGACAGGGCAAATTAAGGAGGACTCGTAATGAAAAAGAAAAAATGGAACAGAGTTTTGGCTGTACTTTTGGCAATGGTGACAGCCGTATCACTTCTGTCAGCATGTGGCAGTAAAAGTGCGGAGAAAGAAGATGCAGAAACAATCACGGTGTACTTATGGAGCACAAATCTGTATGAAAAATATGCACCATACATTCAGGAACAGCTTCCGGATATCAATGTTGAATTTGTTGTAGGCAATAACGATCTTGATTTCTACAGATTTCTGAATGAAAATGGCGGATTACCGGATATTATAACCTGCTGTCGTTTTTCACTTCATGATGCAGGTCCCTTGAAAGACAGCCTGATGGATCTTTCCACAACCAATGAGGCAGGTGCTGTCTATGATACCTATCTCAGCAATTTTATGAATGAGGATGGAAGCGTAAACTGGCTTCCGGTGTGTGCGGATGCGCATGGTTTTGTAGTGAACAAAGACCTTTTTGAAAAATACGATATCCCGTTGCCAACAGATTATGAAAGCTTTGTCTCTGCCTGCCAGGCATTTGAACAAGTGGGTATTCGTGGCTTTACTGCAGACTATTATTATGATTATACCTGTATGGAGACACTGCAGGGGTTGTCAGCATCAGAGTTGTCTTCTGTAGAAGGACGTAAGTGGCGTACTGCCTACAGTGACCCGGATAACACAAAAAGAGAAGGTCTGGACAGTACAGTCTGGCCGGAGACTTTTGAACGTATGGAGCAGTTTATCCAGGATACCGGTCTGAGTCAGGATGATCTGGATATGAATTATGATGACATAGTTGAAATGTATCAAAGTGGCAAGCTTGCCATGTACTTTGGCAGCTCTGCCGGTGTAAAAATGTTTCAGGATCAGGGCATAAACACGACATTTCTTCCATTCTTTCAGGAGAACGGCGAAAAGTGGATTATGACTACACCATATTTTCAGGTGGCTTTAAACCGTGATCTGACAAAAGATGAAACACGCAGAAAGAAAGCAATGAAGGTGCTGAATACAATGCTTTCAGCGGATGCGCAGAACAGGATTGTTTATGATGGACAGGATCTGTTGAGTTACAGTCAGGATGTGGATCTTAAGCTTACAGAATATCTGAAAGATGTGAAACCTGTGATCGAAGAAAACCATATGTATATCCGCATTGCATCAAATGACTTTTTCTCCGTTTCCAGGGATGTGGTGTCTAAGATGATCTCAGGAGAATATGATGCAGGGCAGGCCTATGAGTCATTTAACACGCAGCTTCTTGAAGAAGAATCTGTTTCTGAGGATATCGTGCTGGATTCACAGAAATCTTATTCCAACCGTTTTCATAGTAGCGGCGGGAACACGGCATATTCTGTTATGGCAAACACTCTGCGTGGCATTTATGGGACGGATGTGCTGATCGCAACCGGAAACAGCTTTACGGGAAACGTGCTGAAAGCCGGCTATACAGAAAAAATGGCGGGAGACATGATCATGCCAAATGGTCTTTCGGCTTACAGCAGCAAGATGAGCGGAGCCGAACTGAAAGAGACAGTTAAAAACTTTGTAGAAGGCTATGAGGGCGGATTTACTCCGTTTAACCGGGGCTCTCTGCCTGTGGTCAGTGGCATTTCCGTGGAAGTCAAAGAAACAGATGATGGTTACACATTGAGCAAAGTTACAAAAGATGGAAAAAAAGTTCAGGACGAGGATACTTTTACGGTAACCTGCCTTGCGACACCAAAACATATGGAAGCTTATCCTGCAGATGAGAATATTGTGTTTGAGGGAGGAGATACCACTGTGAAAGATACTTGGACAGGACATATTTCAGATGGTGATGCCATTCTTGCAGAGCCTGAAGACTACATGACTCTGAGGTGAGAAGAATGGATATTAAGAATCATAATAAAGGCAGAAAGAAACCTGTCATGGGAAAACGATTCCGGATAGCTGTCTTTACAGCTGTTTTACTGGGAATTGTTCTGTTGGTTTTCCGGTATTCCAGATTTGTGTCGAAAACTATTTATGAGGAAAGTGTTTCTCATCTGACGGAAGTTTTTCATCAGTCTGATAACATGCTGAGGGAACTGACAGATAAGAACCTGACCTATCTTCATATGTGGGGGGAGAATCTGCAGAATATTTCCAGCGAAGATGAAATTCGTGATTATATTAAGAAAGCGCAGGAAGATGCCGGCTTTTTGGAATTCTTTTTTCTGTCAGCTGACGGGAACTATAAGACGGCAACAGGGGAAAACGGGTACCTTGGATTACAGGGAAATACTGAAGAGGAGATCCGGCAGGGAAATGATGTTATTGCGAATGCAACAGTTCCCGGAAAATCTCAGTTGCTTGTTTTTGCCACTCCCAGGGCGCATGGAATCTATCAGGGATTTGAATATGATGCAATTGCCATTGCGTATGAAAATTCTGATATTGTAGATGTGCTGGATATTTCTGCCTTCAATGGAGATGCTCAGAGTTTTACTGTTCATCCGGATGGCCGTGTTGTGGTCGATCATTCTTCTGAGTCATGGGGGAACGTGTATAACTTCTTTGGCGTTCTGAGAGAACATTCAGACATGTCCGAAAAAGAAATCAATGAGCTTTCGGAAAAGTTTAAAGCAGGACGTACCGATGCGATGCTGGTGAATCTGGATAAAGAGAATTACTATCTGGTCTATGAAAAATCGGATATCCAGGACTGGATGTTTCTGGGACTTGTAAGGGAGGATATCGTCAACGCCAGTATGAACAGTCTGCAGCGCAGTACAATGCTTCTTGTCAGTGTGGTTGTGCTCTGTATTGCCGCTTTACTTATCAGCTTTATTATTCAAAAAAGCAGGGCAAGTCTCAGGAGAAAAGATACAGAGATCCTGTACAGGGATGAGCTGTTTCAAAAGCTGTCAATGAATGTGGATGATGTTTTCCTGATGCTGGACGCCAAAACATATCAGGCAGATTATGTCAGCCCGAATGTGGAAAAACTGATGGGATTTACGGTAGAACAGATCCGGAAGGATATTTATATTCTGGGAAAACTGCATCCATGGGATTCTGAGAATTCGAAGAAGAATTATCTGGAGGGAATCCAGACTTCGGAACAGCAGGAATGGGATTTTGAATATCTTCATCAGAAAACAGGAGAACGACGCTGGTTTCATATTGTGGCAATGGGCAGTGAGGTGAACCGGAAGAAGAAATATATTCTGGTTATGTCGGACCGTACCTCTGACAGGAATATGAATCAGGCACTTTCTGAGGCAGTACGTGCTGCAGAGACAGCAAACAAGGCAAAGAGTACTTTCCTTTCCAATATGTCTCACGATATCCGGACACCAATGAATGCAATCATCGGTTTTACTACACTGGCTGTAAGTAATATTGATGATAAGGAAAGAGTACGGGATTATCTTGGGAAAATTCTTTCTTCCAGTAACCATCTGCTCTCACTGATCAACGATATACTGGATATGAGCCGGATTGAGAGTGGAAAGATCCATCTGGAAGAAACAGAAGTCAGTCTGTCGGATGTACTTCATGACCTGAAGACGATCATCAGTGGGCAGATTCATGCGAAGCAGCTGGAACTTTATATGGATGCAATGGATATTACGAATGAGGATGTCTATTGTGACAAGACGCGTCTGAACCAGGTGTTGCTGAATCTTTTGTCAAATGCAGTTAAATTTACACCTGCAGGAGGAACCGTTTCTGTCCGGATCAGACAGCGTCCTGGAACACAGAAAGGCAGTGAGCTGTACGAGATCCGGGTAAAGGATAACGGAATCGGCATGAGTCAGGAATTTGTACAGAAGATCTTTGCTCCTTTTGAGAGGGAGCGTACTTCCACAGTCAGCAGGACCCAGGGCACAGGACTTGGCATGGCCATCACTAAGAACATTGTGGATATGATGGGCGGAACCATTGAGGTTCAGACAGAACAGGGCAAAGGCACCGAATTTATTGTTCGTCTGCCATTCCGGATTCAGTCTGGGCACCAACGTATAGAGAAGATTGCTGAACTGGAGGGCCTTAAGGCGCTGGTTGTAGACGACGATTTTAATACTTGTGACAGCGTGACAAAAATGCTTGTGAGGGTTGGAATGCGTTCGGAATGGACACTTTCCGGCAAGGAAGCTGTTCTACGTGCACGACAGTCTATGGAACTTGGAGATGCATTCCACGCTTATATCATCGACTGGCGTCTGCCGGATATGAATGGGATAGAGGTCACCCGTCAGATCCGCAGCCTTGGTGATGATACACCGATCATTATCCTGACTGCTTATGACTGGTCTGATATCGAAGCAGAGGCCAGGGCAGCAGGAGTGACTGCATTCTGTGCGAAACCTCTGTTCATGTCGGATATCAGAGAAACTTTGATGACTGCCATCGGCCAGAGTCAGTCTGAACCAGAAGATTCGGTTCTTCCGGCAGCAGGTTCAGATTTCAGAGGCAGATGTATACTGCTTGTGGAAGATAATGAACTGAACAGAGAAATTGCGGTGGAGATCCTTAATGAATATGGATTCCTGGTTGATACCGCAGAAAATGGAGCAGAGGCAGTGGAGAAAGTTAAAAATTCAACATCAGGTAAGTATGATCTGGTGCTGATGGATGTGCAGATGCCGGTAATGAACGGATATGAAGCTACAAAGCAGATCCGTGCGTTGGATGATCCGGCACTGTCGGGAATCACTATCCTTGCCATGACTGCCAATGCCTTTGATGAAGACAGAAAGAAAGCACTGGAATACGGTATGGATGGGTTCCTGTCCAAACCAATTGTCATAGAGGAATTGATCAGCACCCTGCAGAGAAACCTGAATTAGCTGTCCGGAGTATTAGCCCCCACAAATAAAGGAAACAAAAAATATGGATAATAATAGAAAAAAATCAACCGTACTAGGTGCAGGTATATTTGTGGTTTTAGTAATATGGATAATATTGACAGTACCTTGCCGGGCTGCTGAGACGGATAACGATGAAAAGCAGTCACAGATCATCCGTGTCGGTTCATTTGAGGATACCTTTGATTATGTTGATAAAAATGGTGTCAGACGAGGTTATGGCTACGAGCTCATGCAGGCTCTGGCAGGCTATACCGGATGGAAATTTGAGTATGTGAAATGTGACTGGTCCAACTGTTTTGATAAGCTTGAAAATGGTGAGATTGATATCATGGGCGATATTTCTTACACCGATGAACGTGCACAGAGGATGCTTTTTTCGGATGAAGCGATGGGTGAGGAAAAATATATCCTTTATGCTGATTTAGCGGATATGGATATTGGGATGTCTGATTTCAAGTCGCTGGATGGAAAACGCATAGGTGTGCTCATGGGTACTGAGCCTGAAATTATGCTGACACAATGGGAAAATAAGAATGGTATACACACAGAGCATGTAAATGTGAATAACAATGATGATGTCGAAAAGAAATTAGCGAATCAGGAGATTGATTGTTTTGTATCTCTGGAGGAATCCATATGGTCCGAACAGGGAATATCATCCATTACAACGATGGGCAAATCGGGCATATATTTTGCAATAAATAAAGAGCGCAGCGATATCAAGACGGAGCTGGATTATGCTATGCGTCAGCTGGATCAGGAGAGTCCTTTTTTTAAGGCAGATTTGTATAAGAAGTATTTTACGCTTGATTATCGTCAGATTCTTACAGGCGAAGAAAAGTCATGGCTGGAAGAACATGGTGACATTCGGATAGGATTCTTAAACAATGATCCTGCAATCTTTTCCAGGGATGAAGCAACTGAAAAACTTACGGGTATGCTGGCAGAATATACCTCTTATGCCAAAGACTGTCTGGGGAATCGGGCACTGAAATTTTATATGCAGGAATATGACAGCTATGACGAAATGACGCAGGCTCTGCAGAATTGTGAGATTGATGTAGTTTTTTATGCCGGAAGAAATCCTGATTTCGCAGAAAAAAACGGGTATGCACTTACAAACACAGCCTGGACCTACAGCCTGATGGCGGTAACGGATGAGGGAAAGTTTGATGAGAACAGGGTGTATACAGTAGCTGTACCAAAGGAAAAAGACGCCTTAAAACAGCATATTGCTTTCGGTTATCCGCAATGGAAGCTGGTAGATTATGATTCGCTTGAGGATGCCGCAGATATGGTCATGAATGAAAAAGCAGACTGTTTTCTCATAGGAACCAGTCAGGCACTGAGGTATGATAACAATCGAGATTTCAAGAGTGTTCCACTTACCAAAACAATGGAAGCGTGTTTTGCAGTAAGAGGTGGGGAAGGAACCCTCTTATCGATATTGAATAAAACCTTAAAAGCCATGCCGTCTGACATGCTTACAAGCGCACTTGCTATCTATGACAGTACAGAAGACAAGGTGACTTTTTGGGACTTTGTAAAAGACAATATGTTTGCATTTTTTGTCGCCATAGGATTTTTTTCACTCAGCATCATTAGTATTATCTTCGTACTTTTACGGAAGGCAAGGAAAGCAGAAGCTGTTGCAAAGCTTGCGGCAAATGATACACAAAAGCTCAATGATAAGTTGGAGATCGCTCTGAAAAAAGCAGAAGATGCCAGTCTCGCAAAGACCCGTTTCCTTAACAATATGTCACATGACATTCGTACTCCTATGAATGCAATTCTGGGTTATGCACAGATTATGGAGGATGAACTGAATAGAAAAGAGATGCCTGAAGTTTCAGAGCATTTGGAAAAACTGCAGCAGTCTGGAAATCTTCTTCTGTCAATCATAAATAATGTACTGGATATGGCCAGGATTGAGAGCGGAAGGATGGAGCTTGATGAGAATTACTGTCGGATTGAAGATGTCTGGAAGTCTTTGTTTGCAGTGTTTGATGAGAACGCAATGAAAAAGAATATTGCGCTTCATTACGCGATGAACGTAGAACATGAGCATGTACTGACAGATGTTACCAAGGTAAAAGAAATATTAGTCAATATCCTCAGCAATGCCATAAAATATACTCCGGCCGGTGGTTCTGTTATGGTAGATGTAGACGAGTTACCTTGTGATGAGTCTGGATACATGATCGTGAAGATTAGAGTCAGTGATACCGGAATCGGTATGAGTCAGGATTATCAGACAAAGATTTTCGAAGCATTTACACGTGAGCAGAACACCACAAAGAGCAAAATCGCAGGAACCGGACTTGGGATGTCAATCGTCAAAAAATATGTTGATCTGTTGGGAGGAACAATAAATGTAGAGAGTGAACTTGGAAAAGGCAGCACCTTTACAGTTACATTAAAGCACAGGATAGCGGATGAAAGCTATTATGTAAAAAAGCATATTGAAGAGCCTGGAACAGGAAGTGAAATCCTTGAAGGCAGGAATATCCTTTTGGCGGAGGATAATGATCTGAATGCAGAGATTGCAGAGGCAATCCTTGAGCGTGCCGGCCTTAAGACAGAGCGTGTGGAGGATGGTATTCAGTGCGTAAACAGAATAATGGAAATGCCGGTTGGAACATATGATATGATCCTCATGGATATCCAGATGCCGAAAATGGACGGTTATAAAGCAACACAGGCAATCAGAAACCTGCCAGATAGGGATAAAGCGTGTATACCGATCATTGCAATGACAGCAAATGCATTTGTAGAAGATAAAAGAGATGCTATTGCAGCCGGAATGAATGGACATATCGCAAAGCCGATCCAGGTTGATAAGCTGCTGTCGATGTTAGCGGAAGTTATAAGGCAATAGCTTTTTTAAAAGCGACAGCCAGTATCCGCAGACACAGAAATACAGGCAAAAGTCCCCGGAGGTGCGAACTCCGAGGGCTTTCTTTTTTGTGCTTTAGAGGTGCACGAACCCGACAGGGGAATCAGGTATGGCTTCCTTCGGTCAGGGAACAGCCATCCATCATACGGATTCCGTTTATGGTATCCAGACAGGTGTCATACATTTCCTTCCATTCGTCCGAGGCATCCTCGGAGTACTGGCTGATAGTGGACAGAAGATCGTATTTTTTGCCATCGACTGTTTCGATGCGACCGAGATATCCCTGCCATACACTGTCCAGAGGCTGGTCTTCACCATCGTAATATCTGGCTTCCAGGGTCAGCACAGGAACATCCTCATTGTAATAAGTCAGTTTATATCCACCATTTTCGGTTGCGGTCGTTTCATAACGGCAGAGATATTTCCAGCGTTCCGGAGTAAGAACCTGGAAGTAATCCGTCATGGCCATATCCACAGACTCTGCGTAAACAAAATCTATGGATTTGATCAGCTCTGTGGCTTTCTTTTCAGCGGCCTTATCATAGGTGTCTGACGGAGTCAGGATAAAAAGTCCAAATGTATAATCGTCAGTCTGGCATACAAGCGCATTTACATTTTTTTCTTCTTCGTTGACTGCGGTTAAGTATTGATATTGCGTAGCAGGATAAGAATCAAAGGCAAGATCCTTTTGGGTGATGATATCACCCTTTATCGGATAGTATTCTGCCAGAAAACCCTTCAGGGAAGAATCCTCCAGAGAAGAATTAGCCACTTTTAAAACAAAGGCAGTACTTTTTCCCCCATTTACGGAACGTTGCTCGAAATAACCTCCTTTTTCGGGCATGGATTCTCTGATAGTATCATCGGCAGGGAAACCAACCCGCATATGAAGCTCGCCACGTTTTTCCGATTCAGAGGAATCAGAATTCTGTGAGGAGGAGTTTTCACTGGGATTGGAGGAAGTGCCGGAATATGATTCTTCTGAAGAATCCCCGGAGGAGGAATCAGCTTCTGAATCAGAGTATTCCTGAAGATTGCCGTAGTCATCAATATAGTATTTATCTCTGGAACCAATATATGTGGTTCCGGTAGCATCCTCCAGCCACACACTGCCATCCTCATAATAATAATGAGGTTCAAAATAACCGTCCTGTTCGGTCCAGCCGGCATCGTTGCCTTCCATCAGTTCTCCGGAATCTGGATCAGGGGCATAATTACCTTCGCCGATATATTCGTCCTCAGAACCATTGCGGTACCAGTAATCTCCGTTTTCATCCTGCCAGATGTACTGACCATCATCGGTTGGAGGGTCAGAAGCGAGGACAGGGACTGCAGATATGGAAAGAGCAATCGCGCCTGTTAAAAGAACTAAGATTTTTTTATGCATAGGCACCTCCTGATAAATTACGCAGCAGTTATTCAGTTACTGTCTACGGATCATAAAGTTATATAAAATAAAACGAACCTGTCTGTTAAGTATATTGTAACAGACAGATCCGGATATCCAGAAATGTGAAGAAAAAGATACATTTACCGGCAGGTAAAAAGATATCCTTTACCATAAACCGAGACAATGTCATATTCATCGGTATCCTCGGCACCAATCTTGCCTCGCAGGTTAAAGATATGCCGTCGTACCGTGCTGGTATCTGTTCCCGCACAGCTGCCCCATACTGCTTCATAGAGCTCCTTTGCAGAAAAAATCTTTTCCTGGTTTTCAGCAAGAAGACGCAGCAGGGAGAATTCGGTACGGGTAAGACCTGTGTCCGAATTATTGAGATATGCATGGCCGTCCGAAAGATCGAGTCGCAGGCTTCCGATGGTGATCTGGCGGGAAGCCTGAAAATTTTCTTTTATTTTTTCTTCCATTCGTTTCTGGCGTTCCAGAAGCATCTGGATCACGGCCAGAAATTCGTCGAAATTATAAGGCTTGGTGAGATAATAGTCACCTCCCTGCTGAAGCCCTTCTACCTTATCACGGATATCACTTTTTCCTGTGAGAAAAAGAACCGGGTTCATGGTTTTTTTGCGGAAATGGCGGCAGATATCCAGTCCGTTTCCGTCCGGAAGCATAATATCCAGGATGAGAAGATCCGGCAGCTGTTCTTCAATCTGTTGACAGGCTTCGGAGACTGTCTGTGCAGTGCAAACATCGTAGCCACGACGCCGCAGCATCCGGCAGTTGGTATTCAGCACCTGTTCTTCATCCTCAACCATAAGGATAAGCGATTTCTTTTCATTCATTTATGATTCCTCCTCCGGAAGTGAGAAGAACACCTGAGTCCCCTCACCTTCTTTACTTTTCAGCCATATTTTGCCGCCGAGGGCAGTGATGATCTGATGACAGACATAGAGGCCTATGCCGTGCCGCCAGTAATCTTTATCAGCAGAAACATAACCCTTGAGTACGTTTTTTTGCATTTCTTCTGACATGCCGGTTCCGGTATCGGAGACGCAGATGGTCTGCCAGCCCGGTTCGCCTGAAAGGGAAATGGTGATGGTTCCGTTTTGGGTGTGACGTTCGGCATTGGAAATCAGATTGGTGAGAACCTGAATCAGCCGTTCCGGGTCTGCAGAGATTTCCGGGAGGTCGGGTTGTATCATAAGGACCAGCTGGTTATTCCTGGGACTTGGATGACTACGGAAATCTTTTTCCACAGAATATAAAAGTGTCCCCAGATCTGAAGATACAAGGGAAAGGGCCAGCCGTCCCTGTTCAATAGAAACGGTATCCATCAAATCCAGCACGATCCGGTCAATCCGCATTACCGACTGTTCAATGGTACGGAGATTTTCCTGCATAAGAGAGAAATCCAGAGGTTCTTCCTCAAGGAGCTCGGATGTGTCCCGCGCGTGGAGGGAGATGGAACTCAGAGGATTTTTGATTTCGTGGGCAACAGTGGTCAGGAAGGTAGACTTGGCATTGTCAAGGGAGCGCAGCCGCAGATTCTGTTCCTCCAGAAGGAGCTGCTGCCGGTTGTATTCCTTCAGATGAAAATAGAGAACAATACCGCAGACAGTACTTACAGAGACAAATGCCAGAAGAATATCTGCCAGTCGGTCTGCTTCCGTAGCAAAAGGAGTTACAATGTGCGGAAAATGGTATGCGACCAGACACAGTCCCATATATAGGATAATCTCCAGCAGAGAAACGATCAGAGCCCGTTTTGTTTCCAGCATCAGCCCGGTAAAAATAATGGCAAACACGAAAAAGGCCGGCATACCGCCATGATATCCGCCGCTGGTAAAAAACATCACTGGAAAAACAAGCAGAAAAATCATGATAATAGTGATCAGATAGCATTGCTGATATTTTCCACTGTAATAGGAATAAAGAAAAAGTCCTCCGGAAACTGTGACTAGCGCAATGTTGATCAGTACATTTCCCCAGGAACCGGTTCCGAGACTGAGAAAGGTCATGATCAGGCTGATCACAGTGCCTCCTAAAGCCAGGATATTAAACAGCCGGACACGGAAATCAAGGAGGGGGCTGAATAATGAGCGAAAGAATCGATGTATTTTCTGCATTGAAAAATCCTCCTGTAAAAAGAAAACAATGGGAAAGCTTCGGAAGTTACTGTAATTTTATCACGAACAAAGTAAGAAAAACAGCCTGGTTATGCAAGTGATCACGCTTTCTTTTGAAAACATAAATTCTTTCAACGAAAAGACGAATGAAAAGTCCCGAAAAGCCCGTAAAAACAAGGAAAAATGCACTTGATAAAACATGACGAAAAATGGAAAAGAATTGTTCATAAAAATTTCATAAAATTTTGTTAAAATGACTCGTGAATTATCAGGTTTGAACTTATAGGAGGATTCTTATGGTTAAGCGGAGTGATAAGAAACCATCCTCGGAGAATTATTCTTTTATAAAAGAGACAATTAAGGAACATCCGACAGACAAAAAAAGCCCTGTAAAGAAATTTCTGACAGCGGCTGTATGTGGTGTGATTTTTGGCGGCTGTGCGATTGGAACTGTAGCATTATTTCTGCCGGGAGTGATTGAAACGATTGAAGATTCGACAGATCATCATACAGAAGTCACCCTGGTACCGGCTGTTACGGAAGCACCGGTTGATCTGAAAGAACAGGAGCAGACAGAAACAGGAGAAGGAACGGCTAATACGAAGGAATCCGATCAGAATGAAGCCCAGTCATCTACAGCAGAAGACATAGCTGCTAAGGACACGGCAGCAGATGATGCATGGGCAGAGCTGGTGCGAAATGTTGCAGAAGTACCACGTAAGGCACTGGTGCGAATTCTGGCATTAGGAAATGATGCGGATCTTCTGGATGATTCGTTTTTGAAATACGGTGAAGAAGAGGGATTTGTTTTCCTCAAAAATGATAAGGCGTTTTATATCATGACGTATTCTGACAATGTGGATGATGCCGGAAAATTTCAGGTGACATTTTCGAATGGAGATATGGCAGATGCTACGCTTTGCAAGAGTGACAGCCGCACCGGTTTCCTGGTATTCCAGGTTCCTTTTACTGACGTAAAAGAGGCAACGGCAAAAGATATTCCGCAGGCAGCACTTGCTGGAGACGATGACATCGAACAGATGGATGCTGTGATCGCAGTGGGAAGTCCGACAGGAGATTATGATTCTCTTGTCAGTGGGATGATTACTTCTGTTACGGGCACTATGAAAGTGGCAGATGAAGAATATGGAATGCTGACGACAAATATGGTAGGAAGTGAAGACGGAGGCGGACTTCTTCTAAATATGTCAGGAGAGGTAGTCGGGATCATTTGCGGCGGACAGGAAGATGAGAACAACAGTGCGATTCGTGCAGTCGAGGCGACGCAGCTTCGTTCGCTTCTGGAAGGCATGGCGAATGGAGACGATATCTGTTATATCGGAATCCACGGAGCAACGATTTCAGAATATCAGGTAGAAAATCTGGGACTTCCGGAGGGCATCTATGTGGATTCAGTTGAAGCTGATTCTCCGGCAATGACAGCCGGTGTTCAAAGCGGAGATATTGTACATACACTTGACGGACAGGAAATCCGGTCTATGGACGACTATTCTTCGATGCTTCAGAGTCTGAACAGAGGCTCAAAAGTCAAACTTGAGATCTATCGTAGAAATTCTTATGGTACATATGTGAACGTAGAATTGAATGTAATAATAAAGGAAAAATAGAAAGGCAAAAATATATGCGTTTTATCAATGAATTACATGAGGGAGACCGTGTCAGCGGAATCTACCTCTGCAAGCAGAAGCAGTCAGCAATGACAAAAAACGGCAAGCCATACGATAATGTGATCCTGCAGGACAAGACAGGTGTACTGGATGGTAAAATCTGGGATCCGAATTCTCTCGGAATTGATGATTTTGACACACTGGATTATATTGATGTAGTTGGAGATGTTACGACTTTTGCAGGAGCAATGCAGTTGAATATCAAAAGAGTCCGCAAGGCTTCCGAAGGAGAGTATAATCCGGCTGATTATCTTCCGGTCAGCGAAAACAGTACAGATGACATGTACGGACAGATTTTAAACATGATCAAAACAGTAAAAAATGAATACCTGTCCGCACTTTTGAATAAACTCTTTGTGGAAGATAAAGAATTTCTGAAATCTTTTCAGGAACATTCTGCTGCAAAGACGGTTCATCATGGATTTATCGGTGGATTGATGGAGCATACTTTAAGTGTTACGAAGCTTTGTGATTACATGGCAAATGCTTATCCACTGCTCAAAAGAGATCTGCTGATCACTGCTGCACTTCTTCATGATGTCGGCAAGACAAAAGAACTTTCTTCTTTTCCTTTAAATGACTATACAGATGAAGGCCAGCTTCTTGGACATATTATCATCGGTGCACAGATGATCCATGATCTGGCAAAAGAAATTCCGAATTTCCCTGAAACACTGGAAAATCAGCTTGTGCATTGCATTCTGGCGCATCATGGAGAACTGGAGTATGGTTCACCGAAAAAACCTGCACTTGCAGAAGCAGTTGCGCTGAACCTTGCGGATAATACAGATGCCCGGATGGAGACGCTGACAGAGATTTTTGCAGCAGACAAGGGCAAGAAGGAATGGCTTGGATATAACAGACTTTTTGAATCAAATCTGAGAAGAACAGGAGACGTTTGATCCTCATGGAATATCGTAAAAATGACATTGTTACGTTAGAAATTGTGGATTGCGGAACAGACGGTGAAGGCATTGGCAAAGCTGATGGCTTCACTGTTTTTGTAAAGGACGCAGTCATTGGAGATACAGTTACAGCCAAAATCATGAAAGCAAAAAAGAACTACGGTTACGGTCGCCTGATGGAGATTCTGAAACCATCTCCATATCGTGTAGATCCGATTTGTCCGTCTGCCCGTCAGTGTGGTGGCTGCCAGCTGCAGGCTGTTTCCTATGAAGAGCAGAAGGCTTTTAAGGAGAAAAAGCTTCGCGGACATCTGGAACGGATTGGTGGATTTAAGGAGCTTCCGATGGAGCCACTGATCGGAATGGACGAGCCGTATCACTACCGTAATAAAGCGCAGTTTCCGGTCGGAAGAAATAAAGAAGGCAGGATCGTGACCGGTTTTTATGCAGGCCGCACACATGCCATTATCGAGAATCGTGACTGTGCACTCGGGATTCCACAGAATAAAGAAGTTCTGGATCGTGTAATCGCACATATGGAGAAGTATAACATTGCTCCTTATGATGAAATGACCGGAAAAGGTCTGGTTCGCCATATTTTTGTCCGTTATGGATTTTTTACCGGAGAGCTGATGGTCTGTCTGATCATCAATGGGCAGGATCTTCCGCATCAGAAAGAAATGGTGGAAAAGCTGGGCGAAATTCCGGGAATGACAAGCATTTCCCTGAATATCAATAAAAAGCGAAATAATGTAATTCTCGGTGACAAGGTAAAAACGATCTGGGGAAAAGAATACATTACAGATAAGATCGGAGATATTTCTTATGAGATTTCGCCGTTGTCTTTCTTTCAGGTAAATCCGCATCAGACATGGAAACTGTATTCCAAAGCACTGGAATATGCGGATCTCCATGGAGAGGAAACAGTCTGGGATCTTTACTGTGGAATCGGAACCATTTCGCTTTTCCTCGCGCAGAAGGCCAAATTTGTCCGTGGTGTGGAAATCGTTTCGGCAGCCATCGAAGATGCCAGAAGAAATGCTCGTCTTAACAAAATTGACAACGTAGAGTTCTTTGTCGGAAAGGCAGAAGAAGTGCTGCCGCGTGAATATGAGAAAAATGGTGTGTATGCAGATGTGATCGTAGTCGATCCACCACGAAAGGGATGCGATGAAATGCTTCTTAAGACGATCCTGAAAATGCAGCCGAAACGTGTGGTATATGTAAGCTGCGACAGTGCAACACTGGCGAGGGATCTGAGATTTTTATGTGACAATGGATATGAGTTAAAAAAAGTCTGCGGAGTTGACCAGTTCCCTCAGACGGTGCATGTGGAGACTGCGGTGTTGCTACAAAGGAAAAATATGTAGAAATCCTTGAATTTACGCACTTTGTGGAGTTTTTCAGTTTCAGAAAAATAGGTGAAAATCACAAAGAAAAGAGCCTTGTGAAGAAAGTAACCGTTGTTGTTGCGTTAGACCTCGGGACGGGGAACACAAAGAATCTTGAATATGAAAATGAATAGAGAGCTATCAGATTATTGATAGATTATAGGGATACTTGTCAAAAGCGGGTGTCCCTATTTTTTATAGGGCATTCCAGAAATGGAGTGTCTTTTTTATACCAAAATATTAAAAATTCAGGAGGAAAACGAAAATGACAAACACAGCGTTAAGAGCAGAGAATAGCAATTCTCGCACAATTACTTTCAAGAGTAGGGAACACGAAAAATTTTATGAGGAATATCTGAAAAAATGCAGATATCAGGATGTCTACCATCGGGCTTTGATTTATTGCCTGGGTATCGACAGAGACACAAGAGATAATGTGAATAAAATCTATAATTTTAAAACTGGATGTGTAAAAACGGAATGCCTGCAGGAAGGGTGGCAGACCAGTGGAAGTTTACGAATTGTCCGTATGGCATTTAACCTGTATTGTAATGGAACACCAAGCGTCGGAGATTACGAAGCAGAAGAAGATCAGTTGAAAGAATGTCAGTGTTATACCGTAGAGGATCTGTTTTGCTGTGGATATGCCCGGTATTTCTGGGAAGCTATTAAAATCCGTTATCCAGAGTATTGCTTTTACAAAGACTGGGAGGATATATATGCTGAAAATTAGATTACAGGGTACTTTGAGGGACATTCAATGGTTTCGACGTATTTTGGAAAATCATAAGGAATTGGATGTCCTGGAAGTATCTGATGCTTATGCAAATAAAGGAACAAGTAAATATTTTCGTGTTTATGTAGAAGTAGAAGAAAAACAGTAAATCGGAGGAAGGTATATGTGTAAAGTAATTGCTATTGCAAATCAGAAGGGCGGAGTAGCCAAAACAACGACAACCATCAATCTGGGAGCCGGACTGACAAAGAATGGGAAAAAAGTAGTGCTGGTAGATGCAGATCCGCAGGGACATCTGACAATGGGAATGGGATTTCCCAAAAATCTCAAAGTGACTTTAAAGAGTATGATGGAAAATATCATCATGGGACTGGAGTTTGATCCAAAGGAAGCAGTCTTGCACCATGAAGAAGGGATGGATCTGATTCCGTCCAATAAATTGCTTGCCGGAATGGATATGTCCTTATTTACTGTTGAGGATAGGGAAAAAGTACTGAAAGAGTATCTGGAACTATTGAAAGATGAATATGATTATATTCTGATTGACTGTATGCCATCATTGGGAATGCTGACAATCAATGCGTTGAGTGCAGCGGACAGCGTTCTGATTCCGGTACAGCCACAATATTATGCGGCGGATGGACTTATGGAATTACTGAAAGTGGTAAAAGGAATCCATCAGAGGTTTAATCCGGAATTGCAGATAGAAGGTATTTTGTTCACAATG
This sequence comes from uncultured Ruminococcus sp., assembly GCA_900066355.1. Taxonomy (GTDB): domain Bacteria; phylum Bacillota; class Clostridia; order Lachnospirales; family Lachnospiraceae; genus Blautia_A. The sequence continues at coordinate 66,497 of FMEL01000009.1, read as the reverse complement.
GATAATTGCCGTTACAATAATGCAAAGAGAAACAAACAGGCAATTAAAACTACATATGGAAATGACATTAAGATTTTTGAGCAGACGATTCCGAGAACGGAAAGTCTTGCAGAAACAGCATCTGAAGGTGTAAGTATATTTGCTTATGATGGAAAAAGCAAAGGGGCAGACAGTTACAGAGAACTGGTTCAGGAGGTGTTGAAACATGCGTAGACCGAAAAAAGAGATTCAGCTTACCTCTTATGATGAGTTACTGGGATTAGAAGAATCACCGGAAAAGAGTATGAACCAGGTTGTGGAAATAGAACTGGAAAAGCTCTATCCTTTCAAAAATCATCCATTTCATGTAAGCGATGATGAAAAAATGGCTGAGACAGTAGAGAGTATTAAAAACTACGGTGTTTTAAATCCTGCTCTGGTAAGACCCCGATCAGAAGGTGGATATGAACTGATTTCAGGTCACAGGAGAAAAAGAGGCTGTGAACTGTGTGGCAAAACAACTATGCCGGTCCTTGTCCGAAACTATACAGATGATGAAGCTGTCATAATTATGGTCGATTCCAACATTCAGCGTGAAAATATTCTGCCAAGTGAAAAGGCCCATGCCTATAAGATGAAATATGATGCTATGAAGCACCAGGGAAGTAAAGGTGAAAAATATACGGCAGATATGGTTGGTGAAACAGCCGGGGACAGTGGAAGAACTGTGCAGAGATATATCCGTCTGGCTTCATTACCAGATGGATTATTGGAATATGTGGACGATAATAAAATCCCTATGATAGTGGGAGAAAAATTGTCTTATCTGAAACCACAGGAACAGGAATGGCTTCTGGAAGGAATTGTCAACAGTAATATCTTTCCGACAAAACAACAGGCAGAACAATTAAAGGAATGCAGTGCAAATGGAAAATTAAATCAGGGTTATATCTATGCCGTTTTATTGAAAAAAGAAAACAGTAAAATCAATGTAACCATTCCGGCAAAAAAAATCGGCAATTATTTTCCAGAGACATATTCTAAAGAACAGATAGAAGAAGTTATTTTTATGCTTTTGGATAAATGGAAACAAAACAGAGAAGGAGTAGCAGATGCAGAAGATACAGTTTGATTATTTTACGGGAATGGAAGCGGAACAATATAGCTTTTATCGTGTCCCGAAAGTGCTGTTTACAGAACCATGCTTTAAAGCTCTTTCTTGTGAAGCAAAGGTATTATACGGTCTGATGCTGGACCGTATGAGCCTGAGCATTAAGAACCGATGGCTGGATTCAGAGGACAGAGTATATATTATTTTCACGGTGGAAGAAATTGCAGAGCTGATGAACTGTGGAACCCAAAAGGCAGTGAAGCTGGTAAAAGAGCTGGACAGTAATAATGGGATTGGACTGATTGAAAAGAAACGTCTGGGACTGGGAAAGCCTAATGTTATTTATGTGAAAAATTTTATGCTCAGAGAAGTGCCAGACCAAAAGCCGATGGATAGCTGTGCAGATTTGCAATCAGAGCAGAAAAATTATAGAAAATGTGCAGATCTGCAATCTGAGCAGGGAAACCATGAAGAATGTGCAAATCTGCAATCAGAAGCTGAGAATAGGGAAAAAACAGGCACTTTTCTGAATTGTGAAAATCATCATTCAGGAGTAGTGAAATCCACAATTCAGGATTGTGTGGAATCACAATTACAGAATGGTGAAAATCACAATTCAGGAATGATGAAAACCACAAATCAAGAATTTCCAGAATCACAATTCCAAAATTGTGAAAATCATCATTCAAGAATAGTGGAAATCACAAAACCAGAATATCCGAAATCACAATCTAATAATACTGATATTAACAAGACTGATATTAGTGAAACTGAGATAAATCAATCCTATCCAATCATATCAGGCAATCTGAAAAAGAAAAGAGATGTGATGGAGGAGATGCGGGCATATCGTGAAGTGATTCATGAAAACATAGATTATCAATATCATGCCAAAGAAGATGTGGATGAACTGGTAGAACTGATGATTGAAGTTATGATGATGCCGGAGGACAGTATGATTCGGATCGCTGGGACAGAAAAGCCAGTTGCTTTGGTGAAAAGCAGGTTTATGAAGCTGAATTATTCACATATCGAATATGTGCTGTTTTGTCTGAACCGAAATACGACCAAGGTTGGAAACATTAAAGCATATCTTTTGACTGCCTTGTATAATGCCCCGGCAACGATAAACAGCTATTATCAGGCAGAGGTTAATCACAATATGTATGGAGGATAAAGGAACATGAGAAATATGATAAAAAAAGTTATTGTTCCAGCACTGGTGATTGTTGTATTGTTTGCAGTGTTGAGACCGCTTTGTATCCAGGATGGGAAGTGCAATTATTTATTGCTGTTGCTACTGATGGGGATACCATTCGGAATTGGAAAAATGTGTGTCTGGATGGTTCCAAGAGGGTTTGACCTTGGAGGAACACTGGCAGTATGGACAATGAATTTTCTGATCGGAGGATTGATAGGAAGTGTCGTTCTTCTGGCAATGGTTGGACAGGCAATCATTTATCTTAGTGTTTTCTTGCTCACAGTTATTACAGGAATACATAAAATACCGAGAATAAAATGAAATAGATCTTTTGAAAAGCAGCTAAGACAAAATTAGCTGCTTTTTTTCTGGAAACTTTGCGACACAATGTCGTAAAGCTGGGATAAATTGCAGGAAAGGAGACACCGTATTGAGCAATCGTGCAATTTCCACAGAACTTATTGAATTGGGAGAACGGATCAGAAAACGCAGGCAGGAAATGAAGTTGTCACAGGAATCTTTTGCGGAAAAAGCAGGTATCAGTGTCAATACGGTCAGCAGGATAGAAGGAGGGCAAACGGCAATGTCTGTTGAGATTTTCAGGAAGATGATTGAGATCCTGGAAACAGATGCCAATATCCTGATGGGAAAAGAGGGGGACGATGCAGAAAAAAGAAAGCAGTTTGAGGAAGTATTTTATCGTATTCAGAAGATGGAATGGAAAGAGCAGAAAATTATCATGCAGACAATAGATTCACTGATAGAAAGTTTTAATGAGTACAGGTGAAATTTCACCATATATGGGGTGTAAAACAAAAAAACTCCCCATATATGCTAAGGATAATAGTTTTTTGTGCTGTTAAAATAGCAAACAGAGAGAAAGAGACAGAAACAAGGAAGGGAGATAGGATTGATGACCAGACAAGAAAATTTAATCTATCGGAAGCAGTGTCCCTATGATGCAATGGGAGACTATTCTGTTTTAATGGAAAATGAAAAGAACATAAAAACGGAAAGAAATGCAAAGAAGTCTGACCGGGACATCAGACGGAAAATAAAATAGAGGATGCTGTAAATTAGCAGAAAGGGCAGTAAGGAAGTCTCAGGCTCTCGTTAAAAAAAACGGGTGTGCCGGAAGCTGTTTTTTACTGCCCTTTTGCCAGTAGATCAGTAATAATCCTATCCTTTCTGCTGATGGGCACCTGTTGCCAGCAGGCAGAAGGGTGGTAATCATGCTGACATTGCAGGAATTGAAACAGGTTGTAGGTAACAGGGAAGAAAGAAGAAAGGTTCCGTCCGCCAGGTATTTAAGAGAAAACGATGTGGCAGTTGTAAAGCAGAGACTGATAGATGGTGCGGAAATTATTGCGTATCAGACAGGATATGTTTTCTATTGTGCAGGTGATTATGGAACGGTTTTTCCTTTATTTACCTGTCGAGATTATGTATATGAAGCAGGAAGAAAAATAACAGTTGTTAAGGAAGATTTTTTTGATAATCAGCCCTGGTATGTGCGGTTGATATTAGAAGGTGAAGATCGGCTGTGCAGGAACAGGGAGGTACGAGAACATAATAATTGCATTTCATACAGCCATATTTCAGAAGGCTGGTGCGAATTGGTGGATAAAAGGCAGAATGTACTTGAAAAACTGATTATAGAAGAAGCTATTGGAGAATTCATGGATCTGCTGACTGACCGGCAGAGACAGGTGATCCATCAAATTTATTTTCAGCAACGGACACAAAGAGAAGTGTCACGGGTGTTTGGAATTACAGAACCGGCAGTATCAAAATGTATTTCACAGGCAAAGCAGAAAATGAGAAGAAATGCAGGCAGACTGACCGGAGTGCTTCAGAAGGGAGAATAAAAGATGCGTGGTAAAAAACCAAAGGAAAGACAACGGTATGTGCTGCGTGTAAATGAAACTCTCGTAGAAGTTACCAGAGACGTATATCTGGCATGGTACCAGTCAAGAAGAAAAGAAAGATACCAGCTTGAAAAAATGCAGAAAAATGGTGTATGCGGAATAGAAAAAGTAGGAGAAACGAGTTACAACAGTTATTTGCATATATTATCACCAGAAGAAATAGTCATCAGGGTGTCAGAAATACAAGAGCTGCAGGAAGCACTGAAATATTTGTCTGAAGAAGAAATGGAATTGATAAGATTATTATTTTTTGAAGAGTACACAGTTAAAAAAACAGCACAGTATTTCGGGTGTTGTACAAAGACAATCAGAAACAGGAAAAACAAAGTATTGCAGAAACTAAAAGACAGGCTGGAAACTTTGTAAGTTTTTGCTGTTTCAAAAAAATTTTATAAAAAAATTTCAAACAGGTTAATTTTTGCCCTTTCACACATGCGGTTAGTGGAGGGGCAAATGTCTATTTTAATTCAAAACAATAAATTCCCCCCTAAAAGTGAACCTTGACAATTTCATATCAGCAGCAAGAGGATACCTGAATTTCCCAGCTACGCATCTGGCGGCGGGCATTCGGTGACAACGTGAAGGGCAATGGATGAGAGGCACCCTTGGCAGGAATGATTACGAATTACCTCTTGCGGCTTAAATAGCTCAATCCTGTTTTTATTTAAAAGTCAATCCAAGACATAAGGGAGGTGGTTCCTATGATTGATTCATGCAGGTGTAAGCCTGAACGAAAGTGGAGTAAATTATCGAAGAAAGAGAGGACTCAGTCAAAATGAAAATGCGATTTAAAAGATTCTTGTCAGGATTTATGGCAGTTGCAACTTTGGCGTCTGTTATCGTTCAACCAGTCACGGTTTCTGCTTCTGAATTAGAACCAGAGCCAACTTCATTTGAACAGCAATATCCGGAACTGCAGGATGTGCAGGATACTCTTGATAAAGATGAAATTGTGGAAGCAAAGGATATTGAGATTCCCTATGGAGAAGAATTTGAGGTGGAAGTCGATCTGTCCGGTATAGAGGGCGTGAATGAAAAAAAGGTGAAAGTTTTATTCCATGAAGCAAAGAGTGAAGCCGGTACAGATTTTGACGCACATACACCGGATACCTACAAAGCTGTCTATGCAGTAGAGCCAGTCAGCGGTCACCCAGCTTACAGAGTAAGCAGAAACATTACGGTAAAAGAGCCAGAAACAGAAGAACAGACAAAGAGTTCTTCTGAAAATACAGCTGGTGAAGGAAATGCCGGTGAAACAGAAGATTCCGGTAATGCGGATGAAGATGCTGATTCGGACGGGTCAAAAGAAATTGTAACTGATCTTACAGATGAGCAGGAAGTGACGACAGATGAAGAATCCGGTCTGGCTGTTTCAGAAGTAATGGATCAGGCAGCGGAGAACGGTATCGACCTTTATTCTATGGAAGAAGGAGAAGCGGTTACTTTCATGGCAACAGACATTGCAACACAGAGTACCAAGAAAGTTACAGTAACAAGAGGAACCTGTTATCAGTATTCGGATTACGGGTATGGAAGTTATCTGACTTACAAATATACGGTTCAGTTTGGTAATGTTTCTGCAACAGCATATTGCGTGGAGCCTTCTAAATCCAGTCCGGGAAGTGGTACTTATGATATTACAAAGCTCAGTGATGGTAAGAAGCTGGCAAAGGTTTGTTACTATGGCACAAAGGCTTCCGGTGATGAAGGATTTTTCACAGAGGAAAATGGATATGGAAACCTAAGTGCAGGTGCCAGATTTATTCTGGTACATCTGGCAGCATCTTATGCTAATGGTGGAGATTCTGCCTTTTCCGGTGCAAGCGGTACAGCAAAGACACTTGCAATGAAACTGTATAATTACTGTATTTCACAGCCGGAGATTCCAGATGTAGATATGAGTTTTTCTGATGCAGATGTGACAGCCTATGTAGATGGCAACAGCCAGAGAACAAAGGAAATCATTTTTAAAGCAGATGAACTGCAGAGTATCACAATGAAACTTCCAAGTGGTGTGAAACTTCACAACGTGACAACCGGAAAGACAAGCAAAGCTGGCGAAGCAGTGGAAATCAGTGGTGGAACCAAGTTTTACTTATCTGCACCTCTTACACAGGTACAGGATGTCGCAGGAAACTGGTCTGCAACGATGAAAGGCAGTGTAACAAAAGATTATTCTGCGTATAAGATCAGTACCGGATCTGGTTCACAGGACCTGGCACTGGTATTTGGTGAAGGTGTTGATGATGAAAAATATGTGGACTTCAAAGTAACATGGGTACAGTACGCAAGTGTTAAGGTGATTAAAAGAGATGCAAAAGCAAACGCAAAGCTGGCAGGTGCCGTGTTTGGTTTATACAGTGATGCAAACTGTACAAATTTGATCACAAAGTTACCGGCAACTGATGCGAATGGGGAAGCGTCCGTACAGATCATTAAGACACAGAATACCGTATATCTGAAAGAGATTACAGCTCCGACAGGATACCGTATCAATGCAACTGCTTACAACGTAAAACTGGAAGTCAGCAAAACAGCAACTGTGACTGTTCCGGATGAAGAACAGATGGGCCAGCTGACTGTTTATAAAGAAGGTCAGGTTCTGACAGGTGCAGATGTCACCGAGAATGGAACAACATTTAAGTATGAAAAACGCAGACAGAAAGGTGCGATTTATGATGTGTATGCCGGGGCAGATATTAAAACTGCTTATGGTGCCAAGGTTTACAGCAAGGGTGATCTGGTCAAAGAGAATCTGACAACAGACTCGAATGGGGCAGTCATTCTGAAAAACCTGCATCTTGGTACATATATCGTCAAAGAAAAACAGGCTCCGACCGGATTTTATAATGCCGGGGAAGAAAAGTCTGTCACTCTTTCTTATGCAGGACAGAATGTAGATGTTGTTTTTTCTGAGACAACCTTTACGAATGACAGACAGAAAGCAGAAGTGATTGTGACAAAGCAGGATAAGGATACAGAAAATCCTCTGGATGGAGGAATTTTTGGACTTTATGCAGCCAGTGACATTAAAAATGCAGATGGAACGGTTGTTGTAAAGAAAGGCACTCTGATTGAGAAAGTGACAACTGGAAATGATGGAATGGCGAAGTTTACCGCAGACCTGCCGCTGGGATTTTCCTATGATGTAAAGGAAGTACAGGCTCCGGAAGGCTATCTGAGAAATGCGGATGATGTCTATACGTTTACTTTTTCTTATACAAACGATAAGGAAGCGAAACTGACATTTAAGCATACCTTCAGAAACGAGCGTGTGATAGCAAAGATTTCCTTACAGAAGCAGGACAAAGAAACAAAGAAGGCTGTTCCACAGGGAGATGCTACTTTAGAAAAGGCAGTCTATGGACTGTATGCCCGTGAGGATATTGTCCATCCGGATGGAGCAACTGGTGTGATCTACAAAGCAGGCGAGCAGGTTGCCACTCTCACAACAGATAAGAATGGACAGGCTTCCGTAGATGGATTATACCTTGGTAATTACTATGTAAAAGAGATTACTCCGCCAACGGGTTACCTGGCAGATGAAGAAGAACATGATCTGGTCTGCAACTACGAGGGTGATCTTGTAGCGGAAGTGAAGCGTGACTGTCTGTCTCTGGAACAGGTGATGAAGCAGCCATTTGAGATTATCAAGGCAGCGAACAACGGAAAGACAGATGCCGATTTACTGAAAGGTGCAGGATTTACCGCTTATCTGGTATCATCCCTGACAGTAAAAGAAGATGGCAGCTATGACTTTGATTCTGTCAAGCCGGTAGTGATAGGGGAAAATGGTGCAACAGAGATCTTTACGGATGAGAAAGGGTATGCCCGCAGTATTGCACTTCCTTATGGAACTTACATCGTCCGTGAAACAACCACGCCACATAATTACACTCCGGTCAATGATTTCATCGTGCAGATTACGGAAAATCATCCGACTACACCGCAGGTATGGAGAGTGCTGCTTGACAAAGAGTTTGAAGCAAAGCTGAAGATCATCAAACAGGACGATGAGACAAAGAAAGCAGTGCTTCAGAAGAATACAGAGTTTAAGATTTTTAACCTGGATACAGAAAAGTATGTGGAACAGGTAACAACCTATCCGACGACGGTAAAACACAAATCTTATTTTACAGATGAGCAGGGATACTTAATCCTTCCACAGAATCTGAAAATTGGACATTACCGTATTGAGGAAGTGAACGCACCTTATGGATATACGCTCAATGAGAATTACTATGAGGTGAATGTAGATTCCAATACAGCATATCAGATGGACGGAACTTCCGGCGATGTGATCATCGAGATTGCATACGAGAATCATCCGGTTAAGGGAGAACTGAACATCGTAAAACAGGGTAAGGTCTTAAATGGTTATAAAGATGACTTTACTTATCAGAAAGAAACTTTGGAGGGAGCAGTCTTTGAGATGTATGCTGCAGAAGATATTTATACAGCAGACTTCCAGAAAGATGATAACGGAAACCGTATCCTGGAGTATGCTTCCGGGGAACTGGTAGGAACTGTTACCACGGATAAGGATGGAAAGGCACAGATCACCGACCTTCCACTTGGAACCTATAAGATTGTTGAAAAGACAGCACCAGAGGGCTTTGTGTTAAACGAAGAAGCACAGACAGTAACATTTGAATACAAAGACCAGAAAACACCAGTCATCGAGCAGACAGCAACTTTTGAGAATGACCGTCAGAAAGTGGAAGTGTCCGTAGTAAAACAGGATGCAGAGACAGAAACGGTTGTGGCAGGTGCAGAGTTTGGCATCTATGCAAAAGAAGATATTCTGACACATGAAGAAGTGATTGTGAAGGCAGATACCTTACTTGGAAAAGCAGTCAGTGGGGAAGATGGAAGGGCAGTATTTGACGTTGACCTTCCATTTGGTACTTACTATATCAAAGAACTTGCAGCTCCGGCAGGGTATGTCTCTTCTTTTGAGACTTTGGAAGTGACTGCCAAATATCAGGGACAGGATGTGAAAGTGGTAGAGCTGGAATCTGTATTTAAGAACCAGCCGACAAAAGTAACCTTTACGAAGTCTGATATTACGACAGGCGTGGAACTTTCAGGGGCAACGCTTACGGTGCTTGATAAGGATGGAAATGTGGTAGATACATGGAAGTCTGTAAAGGGTGAGGAACATCTGATTGAAAGACTCACAGCCGGGGAGACGTATACCCTTCGTGAAGAAATGGCTCCTTATGGCTATCTGATGGCGGAAGAAGTTTCTTTTACTGTGGACGATACTGCCGAGATCCAGAAGGTAGAGATGAAAGATGCAGTGCCAACCGGAACACTTATCATCAATAAAAAAGGTGAGTTCCTGGAGAAAGTATCTGCACTGGATTCCATTGGCGGATGGATGAAGCATCTGTTTGAATATCTTTCCGGTTCCCTGAAAGAGGTTACTTTTGAGGTTTATGCCTTAGAAGATATAAAAGCAGCGGATGGCGAGAGTGAAGATTACTACAAGAAAGATGCACTGGTAGCAACGATCACGACGGATGAAACAGGCGTGGCAAAACTGACAGACCTTCCTCTTGGCAAATACTATGTCAAAGAGAAAGAGACAGCAAGTGGATATGTCTTGGATGGAGAAACTCGTGAAGTAGATTTGACTTACCGTGACCAGAATACCGCAGTTGTTACTTATTCCGCTGACTGGCAGAACAAACGTCAGAAGGCAGAAGTGAACGTGCTAAAGAAAGAAAAAGATTCCGACCGTGTACTGGAAGGGGCTGTATTTGCCCTGTGCAATAAAGAAGATATTGTCAATGCAAAAGGCGATGTGATCCTGAAAGCAAATACGGTTATTGAGGAGCAGGCTACGGATAAGGAAGGAAAACTGACCTTTACGGCAGATCTGCCACTTGGCTATACCTACTATGTGAAAGAAACTTCCCCGGCACCGGGATTTGCGACAACAGACCAGGTACAGGAATTTACTTTTGAATATGGTGGGGCAGATAAGGAAACACTGTCTTATGCGTTCACTTTTGAAGATGAGCCGACAACCGTAGAGTTTACCAAAACATCCCTGACAGACGGAAAGGAGATTGAGGGAGCAAAACTAAAAGTCACAGATGAGAGTGGAAACACTGTGGATGAATGGACTTCCGGTAAAGAAGCACATATCATCAAAGAACTGACCGCTGGCAAGAAGTACACCATGACAGAAACACTTCCTGCGGACGGTTATGTGACAGCAGAGAGCATCACTTTTACGGTGGAAGATACCAGTGAAGTACAGAAAGTGGAAATGAAGGATGATGTGACAAAAGTGCAGATTTCCAAGACCGATATTTCTGGTAAGGAGCTGCCAGGAGCGAAACTGACAATCCTTGACAAAGATGGAAAGACCGTAGAAAGCTGGACATCTGAAGAAAAACCACACTATATTGAGATGCTTCCAATCGGGGAATATACCCTTCGTGAAGAAACTGCACCGGACGGTTATTTGGTTGCAGAGGATGTAAAGTTTACGGTCAAAGATACTGGAGAAATCCAGAAGGTTGTGATGAAGGATGAGGCGAAACCGGAGGAAACTCCAACAGAGACACCGACGGAAACACCAGAAACCACACCAACGCCGGAGACGAAAACCACAGAAGAAACAAAGAAATCGACTTCACCAAAGACAGGAGATAATACTCCGATTCTGTTCTGGATTCTGCTTGCAGGGGCTGGAATGGCTGGTCTTGGTGGCACAGTGATTCTTCGCAAAAAGAAAAAATAAGAGATCATAGGATTTTTCAGTAATGGATGAGGGCATTTATGGACACAGGATTCATAGATGCCCTTTTGAAAAATTTCAAGAGATGTGAAGGGAGAAAAGAAGATGACAAAAACAGTATTGATCGTTGCTGCGGCTGCAGTATTTCTGGTATATGGATTTGTCCTTTGGTGCTGTATCAAAGTGGGGGCGGAATCAGAAAAAGAATATATGAAACTGGCAGAAAAGAGAGGAAAGGAGCAGCAATGTGATAAATGAGGATAAGACAGCAGTGAGAGAAGAAAGGGCGTGGTGTGATTGCAGGATGAAGTGAATGAGAAAACAGTCTCACTTTGTATCCGCTGTGGCAAGGTCACTGCCAACTTGCTGAAAGCTGCCATGGTAAAGGCTCTTGCAAAGATGGAGCAGGAGAAAAAACAGCAGGGACAGAAAACAAACCAGAAGCAGCCCCAGAAGGAAAAGGAGGCTAAGACCTACAAGGGAAAACAGAGCCTTGATAAGCTGATGAAGCAGAATGTACAGCTGTCCAACATTGAGATCACAGATGGAAACATCAAGTCTTTTGAACGGGTAGCAAAGAAGTACAGCATTGATTTCAGCCTGAAAAAAGATGTGACTGCGGACCCGCCAAGATACTATGTGTTCTTTAAGGCAAGGGATGCTGATGTGATGACTGCCGCTTTTAAGGAATACACGGGCAAGTCTCTGAATAAGGACAAAAAACCATCTGTGAGGAAGAAGTTACAGCAGGCAATCACCAAATCGCTTGCAAAGCACAGGGAACTGGAGAAAACAAAAGGAAAGGAGAAGGAGCCGTCATTATGAGCAGATTACAGAAGTTGCTTGGTGTAGGAAAAGGATACCTGGAGAGATTACCGCCGGTGGATGTACATAAGCTGCTTCGGATTGTTCTGATGAATCTTCCATATATCGTGATCTTTTATGTGGGAAATAAGCTGGCATGGTTATATCAATACTGTGTAGGTGATTCCATGATAGAAAGACTGATGGTACTGATCTTAAATTTCCAGATGGCATTTAGCAGGATTCTCCCAAGTATGCATAAAAATGAATTGCTGGTTGGGATTACTGGAGCCGTGGCAGTGAAGCTCATGGTCTACATGAAAGGAAAAAATGCCAAAAAGTTCCGGCAGGGAGTGGAGTATGGTTCGGCAAGATGGGGGACGGCAAAAGACATTGCACCCTTTATCGACCCGGTATTTGAAAACAATATCCTGCTGACCATGACGGAACGGCTGACCATGAATGGCAGACCAAAGAATCCGAAATTTGCGAGGAACAAGAACGTGATCGTGATTGGCGGATCTGGCTCAGGAAAGACACGTTTTTATGTAAAACCCAACTTGATGCAGATGGGAAAATACATCAGTTATGTGGTCACGGACCCGAAAGGGACGATCATCATTGAGTGCGGAAAGATGCTGGTACGGCATGGATATAAAGTGAAAGTATTGAATACGATCAATTTTTCCAAGAGTATGCATTATAACCCCTTCCACTATATCCATTCGGAAAAGGATATTTTGAAACTGGTAAATACGATCATGGTGAACACGAAAGGGGAAGGCGAGAAGTCCAGTGAGGATTTCTGGACGAGTGCGACACGTTCGCAGGCGGTAAAAAGTCTGCGCACAGTGTTGGTTTATTAAATAATAACCAGTCTGTGAACTGGTAATCCGATAGGTGGAATGATGGGGTAACGCCCTGAAACGTCTATCCTTGACGGACTTGCGTCAGCTGTAATGGTTGGGGTGAGAAGCTCCGTGACAACGACCGAGAGTAGTCGTAGGAATCTGCCAAAAGATTCTCGAAAACGCCCCAGAGGTGGGGTGCGCTACCTATAGGTCTAGGATCTATAAAATATCTATGATTAGAATGTTTACTTTGGCGAGTAAACTGACGAAAACTGCGAATGTACGGTTCTAAAAGAAGACCATATAGAAATGTATGGGTGCGTTAAAGCGCAGTCAGTGTGGTTCAGTAGAAATTCGCCCTACGAACGACCATGTTGTGTTACAGGCACATCCAAGCTGACAGGACTATAGCAGAGATCTAAGGATATATGTACAGATAGGATTATCGGAACGTGGAAAGGCACCAGATTCCATTAGGGGATAGCCTGACGAAGAAAATAAGCAGGTGAACTGGTGCTGAAAAGCCGTGATCGAACTTATGATGAGTTCTGCGAAAAAGAGGAACTCGGAGGAATGGTCACAAGTCGGTTGAAATAAACAGGCATTATTCAGTCTAATGATAAGGATTACGAGTAAGACCAAAAGGGTCACTTTCGAGAGGAGGTGATGCCTTATGCCAAAGAAAAGTAAAACATTATGTGTAGATGACTTGCGTCATGCGGAGTACTACGGAATGCAAGGTACTTTTGATGAACTATATCAAAAAAGTCAGAACGGTGAAGTATTTGAGAATCTTATGGATTTGATACTGAGCAGGGATAACATTTTACTTGCGTACCGAAACATCAAAGCGAACAAAGGCAGCTACACGGCAGGAACAGACAAAAAGAACATCACAGATATTGGGAGTCAAACTCCTGATGATGTGGTAAAAAGAGTGAGATTTATTGTTACGGGAAGCGAACACGGCTACAGACCAAAGCCTGTAAGACGGAAAGATATCCCGAAACCAAACGGAAAAACACGTCCGCTGGGAATCCCATGCATATGGGATAGGTTGATACAGCAATGTATCAAGCAGATCATGGAACCAATCTGCGAAGCAAAGTTCTGCAATAATAGTTATGGATTTCGCCCGAATAGATCCGTTGAACATGCCATTAACAGAACCTACACCATGCTTCAAATGATGAATCTTCATTATGTTATTGAGTTTGATATTAAAGGATTTTTCGATAACGTAAATCATAGCAAGTTAATCAGACAGATATGGTCGCTGGGTATCCATGATAAAACGCTGATTTTTATTATCAAGCGAATACTAACAGCTCCAATTAAAATGCCCGATAATACAACGGTACTGCCCAACAAGGGTACACCACAGGGAGGAATTATCTCACCACTACTGGCAAACATCGTTCTAAATGAATTGGATTGGTGGATAGCTAGTCAATGGGAGGAAAATCCGATTGCTATAAGCAGAGGGCGAGAAAGAATAATCGGAAAAACTAAAGTTTTTGATAAAAGCCATGGTTATAGGATTATGAAAAACACAGAAATGAAAGAAATGCATATCATTCGGTATGCGGATGATTTTAGGATTTTCTGTAGAACGAAAGAGGACGCAGTCAGGACAAAAGAAGCGGTTACGGCGTGGATTGAAGAGAGGTTGAAATTAGAGGTGTCCCCTGAGAAAACAAGGATTGTGAACACCAGAAAACGGTGGTCAGAGTTTCTTGGATTCAAAATAAGGGTAAGGTTGAAGCATCATAAATATGTGGTGCAGTCGGCAATCTGTGACAAAAAGGTTGAAATTGAAAGAGCAAAGCTAGTGGAACAAGCGAAAAACATCGCAAAACCCCGAGAGAAAAAAAGTTGTTTATCAGAAATTCAGCTATATAACTCTATGGTGTTAGGCATACAGAATTACTATCAGCTTGCCACCTGTATCAGTATTGATTGCAGAGAATTCCATAGGCGAGTAATGACAGTTTTGACGAACAGGTTAAATACAGAAACAGGAAGTATGCTAAAACGTGAGGGTGGAACTATCACCCAAGCAGAAAAGGAAAGATTCGGACAGTCAAAAATGATTCGATATGTTTCAGGAATTGACCAGATGATCTATCCGATTGCATTCATCAAAAATAAAATACCGATGGCGAAGAGATCAATCGTTTGTAGTTATACAAAAGAAGGTCGTGCTCCGATTCATACAGAACTTAACCTTAATCAGTATGTTCTGAAAGGACTGAGAGAAAAAATATCCGTTGGTCATAGCACAGAATACCATGACAGTAAAATATCTTTATTTTCTGCTCAAAAGGGAAAATGTGCAATCAGTGGAGAAGAATTCGCAGATGCGGAACATGTAGCTGTATGGCTCAAAGTACCAAGAGCACTTGGTGGATTTGAAAGATATAAAAACATGGTTCTGATTCACAAAAAATATCTGATTCTGTTACAAGAACTGCCCCAAGCAGTAATAAAAGACCTGATAAAAACACTCAATATCACAAAAAAGATGCTCGTGAAAATCAATAGTCTGCGAGAGCAGGCGAACCTGTCAGCAATAATATAAAACTTAAATTTGGTGACTGATTAAATGTCTCGTGAAGACAATCGATGGAGCGCCGGATGCGGTGAAAGTCGCATGTCCGGTGTGAAGTGGGGGAAAAGGTGGAGATAATATCAAAACCTTACCTATCACTATAAGCAGAGAGGCTTCTGTACTGTGCCCTGATCGGCTATATCTGGTATGAAGCACCGGAAGAAGAACAGAACTTTGCGACCCTGCTTGAGTTTATCAACGCTTCGGAAACAAGGGAAGATGATGAGACATTTAAAAATGCAGTAGATATGCTGTTTGAGGAACTGGAAAAGGAAGAACCGGAGCATTTTGCAGTGCGTCAGTATAAGAAATATAAACTGGCGGCAGGAAAAACAGCAAAGAGTATTTTGATTTCCTGTGGTGCAAGGCTTGCACCGTTTGACATTGCAGAGCTTCGTGAGATCATGAGCTATGATGAGATGGAATTGGATATGGTAGGTGACCAGAGGACAGCACTGTTTATTATCATTTCTGATACGGATGATACCTTTAACTTTGTTGTGGCGATGATGTACAGCCAGTTATTCAACCTGTTATGTGACAGAGCGGACGATGTACATCATGGAAGATTGCCATATCATGTCAGAATCCTCTGTGACGAGTTCGCAAATATCGGTCAGATTCCAAAGTTTGACAAGCTGATCGCCACCATCCGTAGCAGGGAAATCTCTGCATCCATTATCCTCCAGTCGCAGTCCCAGTTAAAGACGATCTACAAAGATGCAGCTGAGACAATCTTAGGTAACTGCGACACGATGTTATTCCTTGGCGGTAAGGAAAGTTCGACCTTAAAGGAGATTTCCGAGACGCTGGGAAAAGAAACGATTGATTTATATAACACTTCGGACACCCGTGGACAGAGCCGTTCTTACGGGATGAACTATCAAAAAACAGGAAAGGAATTGATGAGCCGGGACGAACTTGCGGTCATGGATGGCAGCAAATGTATCTTGCAGCTTCGAGGTGTAAGACCATTTTTCAGTGACAAGTTCGATATTACCAAACACAAACGGTATAAGGAGCTGTCAGACTACGATAAGAAAAATGAGTTTGATGTGGAAGCGTATATGCGGCATCGGATGGAAGTGAAACTGACGAGGACACAGGAATTTGACCTGTATGAGTTTTCGGAAGAGAGTCTGGCAAAAGAATTAAATACAGAAAACAAGGAAGCAGAGCATGTGAAAGATTCGGACACATAGCTCTTTTTTCTTTGCCCTTTTGGGAGGTGATGGATTTGAGAGATCATGAAAGGCCGCCCGTAAGGGCAGAGCCGGAAAAGACTTCTTAAAGATAGAAACCAAAGAAATACAGAGATTTGAAAGGAGACAACGAATATGGCGTTTTTTAATCAGGCAATCAATATTTTACAGACACTAGTGGTGGCAATCGGAGCAGGACTTGCAGTATGGGGTGTTATTAACCTGTTAGAAGGATATGGAAACGACAACCCAGGTGCAAATGCTCATGTGCGGTAAAGTAATAAAAAGATTTAGGTAGCCGCCTTAACTATTCCTAAATAAGATAATATGCACAGTATTTTCTCGTAAATAGAAAATAAATTATTGCATTTTACCAATTATTATGTTAAAATGACAATGTAACAAAGAGCTATGTATTTTTAAGGAAAGGGAGGAACTTATGAATTTAAGAAAATCTATTTTAGCACTTTCAGTAGTAGCTGGAATTGTAGCTGCTCCAATGACTGTATTTGCCGCTCATACTCATAGTTGGGGTTCTCCCCAGTACTATGGATATGAAGATGAAATGCCTGGTATATATGATGACTGGGATAAATGTGCGACACGTCATGTATATAATTACAAACAATGTTTAATTTGTGGAGAAGTAAGCATTTATGAAGTTGAGACGATTGAAATGTCTCACAAATGGGTGAATGGTGCATGTGTATATTGCAACAAAGGTTACGCGAAAGAGATAAATTAACATAGTATCATTACCGGCAAGTTTATAATCAAAAAATAGAAAGCATTGAGAATATTTCATAATTTCTTGAAAGTACTCTCAGTGCTTTCTTTGATAATATGAAAGGAGAAATAAATGCAAAAAAAACAACTTTCTGTATTAGTACTAATTATTTTATGCTTTTTATTAGGATGTAACAGAGAAACACCAAAAGATGAATCTCAACAAAATTATGAAGATGAATCTAATATTTCTAAAACAAATGGAGAAGAACTTGTAAATATAAACAGTGAATTGTTAGGTTCGACTCCTTTTGATATCCAAATCGATAAAACAGCATTGCAGACTAGAAAAGAAACAGAAACAGAAGTTACAATAAAGACAAATTTAACAGACTGGGGTTATACTGTTTCTTCTGAAAAAGGGAAAATATCTGATATAAATAAAAATTCATTCATATATATAGCACCTAAAGATGAGAGGGATGATACTATAAAAATACAATTATCGGACTATGAAAATGGCATATCATATGAATATACAATTCCACTTATTTTTGCGGGAAACAATGAACATTCTTTAGATAAATTCAAGGAAAATCTTTCAAGATTACCTAATAGTTAGTAAAGAGTCGATAGACTAAAGTACCACCATCCTCTTTTATTTCAACTGAATATCCATCCCGCCGCACCGCAGCGGCACATGAAGCAGTAAATCCGAAAAAGATTTGCTGCTTTTTTTGCGTCCATTTTTGGCAAATTTCCAAAAGTTCCGTATTAGACAGTGAAACCAAAAAAGGCTGCCATTTTTTTCAGACAGCGGGCAAAACGCAGCTTCCGAAACGCCTTATTGTCGGGAAAGACCGAGCCGCCGGAAAAGTTCTTGCCGGAAAGTCCGTCCATTCTGCTCTTTTGTGGTTTGTAGGGAGTAAGGGAAAAACGCCAGCCCGCAGCCTTTTATAAAAAAAGCTGGTTATAGATTTTCTGAAAAAGTGGCAGTAGCAAGTGAACGGCAGGCCGGCAGTTTCTTAGAGCAAGATTCTACCGAGGTGCCAAAATTCGCTTATCGCTCATTTTGCCCCTGCGGGAATCTTGTTGGGGAGTGCCTTCCCCAAACCCTGCTTATGCGGCTTGCGCCGCTGAAAAACCCCTCAAAATATTTTTCGGATTTTTCAAAAACAGTTCCGCTTCACACCCTGTTTTTCTCCTATTAGTGAGAGGACACCACGCACAGAAAGGAGGTCAACCACCTATGAAACGATACAACACGCCGCACCGCAGCCGGGTAGTCAAAACACGCATGACCGAGGAAGAATACGCCGAGTTTGCCCAGCGGCTTTCTGCTTACCACATGAGCCAAGCCGAGTTTATCCGGCAAGCCATAACCGGGGCAGCCATACGCCCCATCATAACCGTTTCCCCCATCAATGACGAGCTGCTTGCCGCTGTCGGGAAGCTGACCGCCGAATACGGGAGGATCGGCGGCAACTTAAACCAGATAGCCCGGACGCTGAACGAGTGGCACAGTCCCTATCCGCAGCTTGCCGGGGAGGTACGGGCGGCGGTTTCCGACCTTGCTGCCCTAAAGTTTGAAGTCTTGCAGAAAGTGGGTGACGCTGTTGGCAACATTCAAACATATCAGCTCTAAAAACGCCGACTATGGCGCAGCGGAAGCCTATCTCACATTTGAGCATGACGAGTTTACCATGAAAGCCACCCTTGATGAAAACGGGCGGCTGATACCGAGGGAGGATTACCGCATTTCTTCCCTCAACTGCGGGGGCGAGGATTTCGCTGTTGCCTGTATGCGAGCCAATCTCCGCTATGAGAAAAACCAAAAACGGGAAGATGTGAAAAGCCACCACTATATCATCAGCTTTGACCCACGGGACGGGACAGACAACGGCTTGACCGTAGACCGGGCGCAGGAGCTGGGCGAGCAGTTCTGCAAGGAGCATTTCCCCGGACACCAAGCCCTAATCTGCACCCACCCGGACGGGCATAACCACAGCGGGAATATCCATGTGCATATCGTCATCAACTCCCTGCGGATTTACGAAGTCCCGCTTCTGCCCTACATGGACAGACCAGCCGACACGCTGGAGGGCTGCAAGCACCGCTGCACCAACGCCGCTATGGAATATTTCAAGAGCGAAGTCATGGAAATGTGCCACCGGGAGGGGCTTTACCAAATCGACCTCTTGAACGGCAGCAAGGAACGGATAACCGAACGGGAATACTGGGCGGCAAAGAAAGGGCAGCTTGCCCTTGACAAAGAGAACGCCGCCAGAGAAGCCGCCGGACAGCCGACCAAGCCCACCAAGTTTGAAACGGACAAGGCGAAGCTGCGCCGGACGATACGGCAGGCACTTTCCCAAGCTGGCAGCTTTGACGAGTTTTCTTCCCTTTTGCTGCGGGAGGGTGTGACCGTCAAGGAGAGCCGGGGGCGGCTTTCCTACCTCACGCCGGACAGGACAAAGCCTATCACAGCCCGAAAGCTGGGGGACGATTTTGACAAGGCTGCTGTCCTTGCCCTGCTCACGCAGAACGCCCACAGAGCTGCCGAACAGACCAAAGCCATACCCGAATACCCTGCCGCAGTTAAAAAGCCGTTACAAGGGGAAAAAGCTGCAAAAACCACCCCGGCAGACAACACCTTGCAGCGCATGGTTGACCGGGAAGCCAAGCGAGCCGAGGGCAAGGGCGTGGGCTATGACCGCTGGGCGGCAAAGCACAACCTAAAGCAAATGGCAGCTACCGTTACCGCCTATCAGCAGTACGGCTTTTCCTCCCCGGAGGAACTGGACGAAGCCTGTTCTGCCGCCTATGCCGCCATGCAGGAAAGCCTTGCGTGGTTGAAGCAGGTGGAAAAGACGCTGAACGGGAAAAAGGAGCTGCAACGGCAGGTGCTTGCCTATTCCAAGACCCGCCCTGTCCGGGACGGGCTGAAACAGCAGAAAAACGCCAAAGCAAAAGCAGCCTACCGTCAGAAGCATGAAAGTGACTTTATCATAGCAGACGCAGCCGCCCGCTATTTCAGGGAGAACGGCATTTCCAAGCTGCCGAGCTATAAATCCCTGCAAGCAGAGATTGAAAGCCTTATCAAAGAGAAAAACAGCGGCTACAACGATTACCGGGCAAAACGGGAGGAGTACCGCCGCTTGCAGACTGTCAAGGGCAATATCGACCAGATTTTACGCCGGAGCGAGCCGCAGCGCAGAAAGGAGCAGAGCCATGAACGGTAATATCCCCCGCATGGACTACCGCCAGTACCGGGCAGCCCGCCGCCTTGTGCATGAGTGCTGCAACTATGACAGCGGGAACTGCCTGCTGTTGGAGGACGGCGAGCCTTGCGTGTGTGTACAGAGTATCAGCTATTCGCTGCTCTGCCGCTGGTTTACCGCCGCTGTCCTGCCCCTTGATGAAGCACTGGAAGCCGCCCTCTTGCGCCGGGGAAGCCGGAAACGCTGCGCTGTCTGCGGGGCGTTCTTCTTCCCAAAATCCAACCGGGGGAAATACTGCCCGGACTGCGCCGGACGCATGAAGCGGATAAACGCCGCCAAACGGAAGCGGAAACAAAGGGAGAAATGTCACGCTTTAGGGCATTTCAAACCCGCATAAATCAAGGCTTTTTTGGAGGGTGTCAAAGGGTGCGTGATACATTTATCCTTTTCCCTTAAAAACGCCCCCTAAAAGCGTAACAGAACCCACAGACAGACACCACAAGGAGGTGAACCCTATCGCTGATTATATGACCGCAGGAACGGAGCTGCCCGCTTACCTGCCTTACCCCCGTTTCCTGCTGGAAACAGACCTATCCCACACCGCAAGAGAGTTATATGCGCTGCTGTTAGACCGTTCCACCCTTTCGCAGAAGAACGGCTGGCAGGACAGCGAGGGACGGACATACATTGTCTACCCCATAGCAGAGATAGCGGAAATGCTGGATAAAGGCTGCACCACCATAAAGGGCGCACTGAACGAACTGGACGCTGCCGGGCTGCTGGAACGCAGACGGACGGGCTTTTCTGCCGCCAACCGTCTGTATGTGAAAGTGCCGCCTATCCCAGTGGTACAGTTTTCCGACCAACTGACGGACGGAAAACCGCCCCTCATAAGGGCGGGAAACCGACCAACTGACAGCCGGAAAACTGACCTTATGACGGTCGGAAAACCGTCCCCTAACCAAACTAATATAAACAACCTAATAGAGAGCCAAACAAAAGGAGCGAGTGAGGGGCAGCCCCCCGCCGCTTATGGCAGATATAAAAATGTATTTCTTTCTGACACAGAACTTTTGGAGCTGGAACAGGACTTCCCCGGCAAGTGGGAGTATTACCTTGACCGCCTTTCCTGCCACATCGCTTCCACCGGGAAGCAGTACCAGAGCCATGCAGCCACCATTTACAAGTGGGCGCAGGAGGACGCTGCCAAAGAGAAGCCAAAGAAAGGCATACCGGACTATTCATTCAAGGAGGGAGAAAGCCTATGACCGATACAATCCACAACACCATACTGCCTATGACCGACACCACAGCCGAGCCGGAGGATTACACCGGGGAGGACGGGCTTTTATACTGCGGCAAATGCCGGAAACCCAAAGAAGCCTATTTCCCGGAGGGCAAGACCTTTTTCGGGCGTGACCGCCACCCGTCAGAGTGCGACTGCCAGCGGGCAGCCCGTAAGGAACGGGAAGCCGCCGAGAAGCGGCGCAGCCACCTTGAAACGGTGGAACGGCTGAAACGGCAGGGCTTTACAGACAAGACCATGCAGGACTGGACATTTGCCAACGATAACGGCAGCTGCCCGCAGATGAAGAACGCCGCCGGATATGTGGCACGCTGGGAACAGATAAAGGACGGGAACTACGGGCTGCTCTTGTGGGGCAGGGTAGGCACTGGGAAAAGCTATTTTGCCGGGTGTATTGCAAACGCCCTCATGGAGCAGGAAGTCCCGGTGTGCATGACAAACTTTGCAGCAATATTAAACGACCTTGCCGCCAGCTTTGCGGGCAGGAACGAATATATTTCCCGCCTTTGCAGCTTCCCCCTGCTCATCATTGACGATTTTGGAATGGAGCGTGGCACAGAATACGGTCTGGAACAGGTCTACAATGTGATTGACAGCCGCTACCGGAGCAGGAAGCCGCTGATTGTGACGACCAACCTCACGCTGGAGGAATTGCAGCACCCGGAGGACACCGCCCACGCCCGGATTTATGACCGCCTGCTTGAAATGTGTTCCCCTCTCTGCTTTACCGGGGAGAATTTGAGGAAAGCCGCCGCACAGGGAAAAATGGAACAGCTGAAACGGCTGCTTGCCGGAAAGGAGATTTGCCTATGACCGACACCCAGAGAAACAAACGCCCTGCCCGCCGCCCGGACTGCGTGACCGAAACGAGGATAGGCAACACAATCCTTGTGGTGTCTGGCTTTTTCAAGGAGGGGGCGACCGACACCGCCGCTGACAAGATGATGAAAGTGCTGGAAGCAGAAGCCGCCGCCGGATATTTGACCTGTGATAAGCCTGATTGAAAAACCGTCATTTTTACCGACCGTAAAGAAGCAGATTTGACGCTTTTGCCGCTATACAGACAGCCGCCCCATGTGGTACAATCAAGGTACGGAATAGTGGGGCTGGCTGTCGGAAACGGAGGAATTTATGTTAAGACAGACCACCCAGCAACTCATTACCGCCCTTTACCCAAGACTGTCCCATGAGGACGAGCTGCAAGGCGAGAGCAATTCCATTTCCAACCAAAAGAGGATTTTGGAAACCTATGCCAAACAGAATGGATTTTCTAATCTGCGCTGGTACACCGACGACGGTTATTCCGGTGCGAACTTTCAAAGACCCGGATTTCAAGCCATGCTTGCAGACATTGAAGCAGGGAAAGTCGGGACAGTTATCGTCAAGGATATGTCGAGGTTAGGGCGAAACTACTTACAGGTGGGAATGTACACAGAAATGATTTTCCCACAGAAAGGTGTCCGCTTCATCGCTATCAATGACGGAGTGGACAGCGCACAGGGGGAAAATGATTTTGCCCCGCTGCGGAACATTTTTAACGAATGGCTGGTGAGAGATACGAGCAAGAAAATCAAGGCAGTAAAACGCTCTAAGGGCATGAGCGGAAAGCCCATCACAAGCAAGCCCGTCTATGGCTACCTCATGGACGAGGACGAAAACTTTATCATTGACGAGGAAGCCGCCCCGGTGGTACGGCAGATTTACAGCCTTTGCCTTGCCGGGAACGGTCCGACCAAGATAGCCCGTATGCTGACCGAGCAGCAAATCCCCACGCCGGGGACGCTGGAATACCGCAGGACGGGCAGCACCCGCCGCTACCACCCCGGCTATGAGTGCAAGTGGGCGACCAATACCGTGGTTCATCTGCTGGAAAACCGGGAATATACGGGCTGTCTGGTAAACTTTAAGACCGAGAAGCCGTCCTACAAGCTGAAACACAGCATAGAAAATCCCCCGGAAAAGCAGGCGGTTTTTGAGAACCACCATGAGCCTATCATTGACCGGGAAACGTGGGAACGGGTGCAGGAGTTACGCAAGCAGCGCAAACGCCCCAACCGTTATGACGAAGTGGGCTTGTTCTCCGGCATACTCTTTTGTGCCGACTGCGGCAGCGTCATGTACCAGCAGCGATACCAGACGGACAAGCGCAAGCAGGACTGTTATATCTGCGGAAGCTACAAGAAACGCACCGCCGACTGCACAGCGCACTTTATCCGCACTGACCTCTTGACCGCTGGCGTACTCTCCAATCTGCGGAAAGTTACCAGCTATGCGGCAAAGCATGAAGCCCGGTTTATGAAGCTTTTAATCGAGCAGAATGAGGACGGGGACAGACGCAGGAACGCCGCCAAGAAAAAGGAGCTGGAAGCCGCCGAGAAACGCATAGCCGAGTTATCTGCTATCTTCAAGCGGCTGTATGAGGACAGCGTAACCGGGCGCATATCGGACGAGCGTTTCACAGAGCTGTCGGCAGACTATGAAGCCGAGCAGAAAGAACTGAAAGAACGTGCCGCCAGACTGCGGGAAGAACTTTCCAAAGCGCAGGAAGCCACCGCAAACGCTGAAAAGTTTATGAATGTGGTACGCAGGCACACTACCATTGAAGAACTTACCCCTACTCTGCTGCGGGAGTTTGTGGAGAAAATCGTTGTCCATGAAAGCGTTGCCCTTGACGGGAAACGCCGGGGCAAGTTACGCAGACAGGAAATCGAAATCTATTATTCTTTTGTCGGCAAGGTAGAACTGCCCGACACCTAACCGCCCGACCTATCCGACATACCTCATGTGCCGGATAGGAACGGCAAAATTTTTTACACTTCTATTACTTCTTTATCACACATAAGCAAAGTCCCAGGGGATCAAGCAGTTCATGGCTAATTAAAGGGAACAAAAAGAAAGGGAATGCACAATCCAGACGGTATCAGCGGCAGGCTACAAGAATAAATTGTGATTTCACAAGATTGGTGTTATAATAAGAGAAAAGTTCCTGCCGGGGCAACCGCCCCGGTGGTATGGATAGAAAGGCAGGAAAACAATATGCACATCAGCTATAAACCACTCTGGCACACACTGTTAGAGCGTGATATGAGAAAAGAGGATTTAAGGCTTGCTGCTGGTATGACAACAAATATGATTGCCAACATGAGCAAAGAGGGAAAGCACATCAGCATGGATACATTAGCCCGTATCTGTGAAACTCTGAATTGTGAGATTACTGATGTGATTGAGTTAGTACCAGACGAGCCTGCTTCCACAGGAGGTAAGGAACATGAGCGAATTGAAACCAAGAATAACGGAAAACGGAATTGATTATATCCTTGTCGGAGATTACTACATTCCAGGCTTGAAACTGCCGGAGGAACACCGCCCTATCGGAAAGTACGGACGAATGCACCGGGAATATTTAAGAGAAGTCCACCCAGCCAGATTGAATACATTGATACTGACCGGAGAATTGTTGACATATCTTGCAGACCTGAATGAACAGGCACAAAAACGGTTAGACACTATCATGGAGCAGATGAAAGCTACCGAGGGCGTGACAGAGGAATTGAAGTGTACCCGACAAATGGAATGGGTGCAGCGTTGCAATAACATTCACAACAGGGCAGAAGAAATTGTTTTGTATGAGATGATTTATTCATAACGGGAGCAATTAAATCGGAGGTATATAAGATGATTGAAATTGTATTTGGTGAAAGTGCCTGTGGAAGTTTGAAAATTGCCCAAACTTACGGCAAGGGAAAGTATAGAGGAAGTGCTGTTTCAATATTTATGAGGCACGAAGACGGGAGTGTTCCATCTTCAGATGAAATGAAAAAGGCACAGCTTCAAGCACAGGAACAAGAACGCATTGCTTGGGAGAATGCTATTCCATTGGGAGGCAAGAGCAGTGATGTTTATTGTTTTGATATGGCTCTTAGTGTGGGAGATATTTCTGATAATGGAATTGGCGAACAGCGGAAAAATATTTTCAAGAAAATGCTGTCTGTCTGCTTTGTAGAGGATTTAGATTATCAGGTTGAAGAAAAAATACAGAAAATTAAAACTACATTGACCTCAGTGATTGAACGATATGTAGCTGGGGAAGAAATTCGCATTTGGTATAGCTATAATCCAGATGAGCTTTGTGGTATGTATTGGCTTATGAAACAACTTCAACCATTAAACTGCCAGACAACAATTTATTTGGTTAAGTTACCTACATGGGAATATGGAAAAGAAAATACTATGACATCCAAAATAGCATGGGGCGAGGTCTCTCCTGGCGAATGGGGAAACTATATAACTCTACAAGAGAAAGCTAATCCTGTATTTCTTTCAGCTTGTACTATGAAATGGAATCAACTTCAAAATGAAAATGCACCTTTGCGTGCAATGTTAAATGGTAAATTGCAAAGCGTTTCAGAAGATATATATGATAGTTTCATTCTTCGTGAAATTGCGGAACAGCCAGAGCAATTCAAAATGGCTATTGTCATAGGTAATGTTTTAGGAAAATATCAACTTGGAATTAGTGATGTATGGATTTCCAATCGCATTGATAAAATGCTTGAAGATGGTGTGTTGGAAATTATACAGGACGCACCAAAGGGAGAAACAAATTATCGCCGAATATTAAGAAAACGAATGAAATAATAACCACAGCACAAACCGCTGCTACATGGAATCCAACAAACCATGCAACAGCGGTTTTCCTTTACCGTTTTTTCCTCTGGCTGATAGGCGTTCCCATTTTCTTTGATTTTTTGAGAATACGAATGAACCAGCGAAATTCTTCTTCTGACAGGTTTTTATAGTTGATACCAAGCTGCTTGCAGTAAAGGATAACCAGTTTTTCATCTCGACTGCCCTTGAAATTTTCGACCGCTTCCAGATTTTCTTTCAGTTCATCGGCAACGGTAGTTTGGGGCGCACTCTCGCTGTCCTTTTTGTGGAATTCCCGAATATCCCGGATAATCAGGTTGAGGTCATCCAGAACCATGTGACTGAAATACTCATCATCACTGATATGTGCGGCTTGCAGCACCTTCAAATGCGGGTCATCTTCGCCGGGGCGATACCGTTCAATAATTTCATGCCGGACGGTATCAACAAGGGAGTTGAGATTTTGGATTTGCATGGTGGCAATCCCGTCCACATAAATCTCAATGTCCGCAAGAAACTTGATAAAGTCCTTATGGGTGGCAAGTTCGCAGAGCAGACGGTTGTTAATCCGACCGCTTTTCAGCAGTGCCACCATCTCATCGTTCAAATGCAGCTCCGTCAGTGGCGTGTTGATCTGCTCCCTGTTCTCTGTCCGGCACAGCAGATAATCGACGGAAACCCCATAGAAGTCTGCCAGCGTGATAAGGTTGCCATGATTGATTTCCTTATAATCCTCTTTTTCATAACTGCCAAGGGCTGATTTAGAAATGCCCGTCAGCTTTGATAGTTCTTCCAGATTTAAGCCTTTGTCTTTGCGGAGTTCCCAAAGGCGTTCCTGTATGCTTGTTGCAACTTTCATGGGCGCACGCTCCTTTCCGGTGGTTTTATTTCTGCCGTTTAACTGGATTATATCACACTTTCCGCAATCGTGGAAATTTCTGATTTTCCCCCTGATTCCTACTTTGTGGATATACGGCACAGGGCACAAAAATGTTCTATGATACAGGTAGTTCATCGATGGATTATTCCAATCGAATGACCAGCCTGTGTGGGATATGCTTCCCCGGCGATGTAGCGCCATGACTTTTGGCAGGGATATGGAGGAACCCTGACCGAAACGAGCGTACCAAAGGGAGCGATACGCCGCTGTGAGATTCAGGGGAGGAACGACACCGGGGAGAACTGGCGAACTGACACCGAAATGATACCGAAACACGACAATTTGATAGGGAGATAGTCTACCCTATCGCTGAGACTTCGGGAGATTTTAAGCGGCTCTATGGCTGTAATTTTGCCGAAAATCGCCCCGAAACCATACACGAAAACGGGAGGAAACGTAACATGCCGAGAATGAGCAAAAAGCGGAAGCATGAGCTTTCCTTTTACCTCAATGACCGGGGGCGTGTCACTTACAACGAATTATGCCGGAAATGCCAGCATGGGTGCAAGCAGAGCTTCCGGGCGGTTGTGATTGACTGCCCCCGTTATTTATCCAAACGAGCAAAGAAAAAGGAGGAACACACCGAATGAATTTTGAATTTATGACGATAGACACACCATTGCCGCCCTGTATGCCATTTCCCAGAGCGTTGACAGGATTTCCAGTCAGCAGCACCGCAAAGGTCATGTACTGCCGGATGTTGGACGCTATGCTTTTCAGAGGGCAGGCGGACGAGAACGGGATTCTTTTTGTCTGCTTCCCTATCACAGCCATTGCCGCAGTCCTGTCCCGCAGCCTCATGACGGTCAAGCGTTCTTTGAATGAACTGGAAACCGCCGGACTTATCATGCGGGTGCGTCAGGGCGTGGGAGAACCGAACAGGATTTATGTGCTGATACCGGGAAAGGAGGGCGCTACCCTTGCCTGATACCTCAAAGCTGGGAAAGCTCAACCGGGAGTTGGAGAAAAGCGAAAAGAAACTGCGGAAAGCCATCAATGATGAAAAGGCATTGCAGCACCAGTTGAAGCAGCTTACCCGAAAGGAACGGACGCACCGGCTCTGTACTCGTGGCGGTATGCTGGAAAGTTTTCTGCAAGAGCCGGAACGCCTGACGGACGATGATGTCATGCTGTTGCTGAAACTCATTTTTCACAGGCAGGACACGCAAGATATATTGAAAAAACTGCTGGAACGGGAGAAGCCGGAAACCCCTTAGTTTACTAAGGGCGCAATTATACACCACCCAGAGGTTGGTGCATTGCGTTCTCCGAAGGCTCCTCGCCGGAGGGCTGTGATTTTCCGCAGTCATGGTCTGCTCCAAATCATACAGGGGACGCTACGCTTCCCCTGCGCTGGCTGCCACCAGCTACCCTTTTGTGGACTTGCCATCTGGGGACACCTTGCGCTGCAAGCTGTTCCCAGCCGACAAGTTTCATAAAATATGCTATCTTTTCGATAGGCAATAAAGTATAATGAAGTCAGCAATAAATCAGGAATTTGAGGTCAAGGATTAAACGGGAGGTTTATATGAAAAAATACCAATGTCCTTGCTGCGGATATTTTACCTATAATGTTCCGGCAAATGAAGATTGTGGGTATATTTGCCCCGTTTGTTTTTGGGAGAATGACCCGTTTATTGCTTCTGATAACGAACCAAGCGACTCTAATCATGGAATAACACTAAAAGAAGCGAAATTCAATTTCTCAAAATTTGGTGCTTGTGAAAAAGAAATGTTATGTTATGTCCGATCACCAAGAGATGATGAAAAAGAAATTTCATAGCGACAACTTCCAACTTGTAGAACTGAAAAATTGAAATTTGATGGGATGGTGATATTATGAAAAAGATAATGGCAGTTATGCTATCGTTGCTTGCTTGTACGGTTCTGCTTGCAGGGTGCAACACTTCCTCCGAAAGCAATGAAGAACAGTCCTTAAAGGTATATTCATTTAGCGGAGAAAATGAATATATTTCTGTGTCGAATGGTGTAATTATTTTAGATGGCAAAGATGAAATTTGCTATGGTGGTGATTTGAAAGTGATGTCAGACGATTTTGCTAATATTACCACATACTCAACGACCATTTATATCAATGGAAGCGAAAAAGAAACTCTGCTTTCTAATGGTGTTGATGATCAGACAGGTGAGACAATAGATGTTTCTGGAAATGTTGGACAAATTTCTGGTGACATTCTCAGAGATAGTGACGCTGATAAGTTGACTGATAATTTGTGGTTTGAATTGAAAACAACCAATTTGAACGGAGAAGAAAGCACTTATCGGGTACAGTTAGAGACAACTGAAATCACAAAGGAAGTCAAAAAGTAACCCCAAACTCTTACAACTAAATACCCGCCGCCCACACAGCGGCACACCAAGCAGGAAATCTGAAAAAGGTTGCCTGCTTTTTTTCTGCCCAAAATGAGGTGGCAAAACGCCACCCCATCCACCGATTACCGAAAGGAGTGATACGAAATGCCCTGTCCGCACAATGAAATATCTATTGTGCAGCGAAGCCAACAGCAGTCTGCGGTTGCCGCCGCTGCCTACCAGAGCGGCGAAAAGCTGTTCTGTGAATATGACCAGGAAGTGAAGCACTATCCGGAAAAGCGTGGCATCGTCCACAATGAAATCCTGCTCCCGGCAAATGCCCCACAGGAATATGCAGACCGCAATACCCTATGGAACGCCGCCGAAGCGGTGGAAAAACAATGGAACTCCCAGCTTGCGAGGCGGTGGGTGCTTACCATCCCCAGAGAGATACCGTCCGACCAGTATGCTGTCCTTGTCCGGGAGTTTTGCCAGCAGCAGTTTGTTTCCAAAGGCATGATTGCTGATTTTGCAATCCATGACCCCCATCCGCCGGGGCACAATCCCCACGCCCATGTCCTGCTGACTATGAGAGCAATGGACGAACATGGAAAATGGCTTCCCAAGAGCCGCAAGGTTTATGACCTTGACGAGAATGGGGAACGGATAAAGCTGCCATCCGGCAGGTGGAAAAGCCACAAGGAGGATACGGTGGACTGGAACGACCAGAAGTATTGTGAAATCTGGCGGCATGAATGGGAGGTCATCCAGAACCGCTATCTGGAAGCCAATGACCGCCCGGAGCGTGTGGACTTGCGTTCCTATGCCAGACAGGGGCTTGATATTATCCCCACTGTCCATGAGGGGGCTGCTGGCCGGCAGATGGAAAAGCGTGGTATCCAGACGAATATCGGCAACCTGAACCGGGAAATCAGAGCCGCCAACCGCCTGATGAAGTCCATCCGGCAGCTCCTTCAAAACCTCAAAGGCTGGATTACCGAGCTGGGAGAAAAACGGAAGGAGCTGCTTGCACAAAAAGCGGCGGAGGAAGCGACACTTCTTCCCAATCTGCTGATGAAGTATATGGAGATACGAAAGGAAGAACGGAAGGACTGGACAAGGGCTGGACAGAACCGGGGGACTTCACAGGACTTAAAGGCAGTCAGCGAAGCCCTGTTCTATCTCCGTCAAAAGGGGCTTTCTACTGTGGAGGACTTAGAAGTATTTCTGGAATCTTCCGGGAAATCGGCAGCCGATTACCGCAGTCAGATGAAGCCAAAGGAAGCCCGCAGTAAAGTGATTGACAGGCTTCTTGCCAGCCGGACAGACTGCAAGGAATGTAAGCCTGTCTATGAGAAGTACCAGAAGATATTTTTCAAGAAAACAAAGGAGAAATTCAAACAGGAACACCCGGAGGTCGCCCGGTATGAGAAAGCCGCCGCCTACCTTGCCAAGCACCCGGACGATAAGGACAGCACCCAAAAGGAGCTGCAAGAGGAGCGGGAAAAACTTCTCGGCGAAATCGTAGAGCTGAAAGAACCTTTGACCGAGGTACAGGCTGATTTGAAGAAACTGCGGGATATCCGTTGCTGGGTACGGAAAGCCACCCCCGGCACAGAGGAAAGCAAAGAACCGCCCAAGAAGCAGCCTATCAAAGAAGTCTTGCAGGATAAGGCAGACGAGAAAAAACCACAAAGAACCGCCCCGGCACAGGCGAAACACCGACAACAGGATATGGAACTTTAACAGGCACTTGCCATTTTCAATCAGAGAATGTCAGGTGCTTTTTCTTTTTTAGGAGGGATAGAGTTGAATGTATTTGAAGCTGTGAAGCAGTCCGTCACAACCAGACAGGCTGCGGAGCATTATGGAATCCGTATAGGTCGGAACGGGATGGCTTGCTGCCCGTTCCATCATGATAAAACCCCAAGTATGAAGCTGGATCGGCGTTACCACTGCTTCGGCTGCGGTGCGGATGGGGATGTGATTGATTTTGCCGCCGCCCTGTATGGGCTGGGAAAGAAGGAAGCCGCCGTACAGCTGGCACAGGACTTCGGGCTTTCCTATGAGGACTGGAAACCGCCGGGAAAGGCAAAAAAGCCCAAGCCCCGGCAGAAATCCCCGGAGGAACAGTTTCAGGAAGCAAAAAACCGCTGCTTCCGTATTCTTACCGATTATCTTCACTTGCTTATGGCATGGAGAACGGACTACGCCCCGCACTCCCCGGAGGAAGCCTTTCATCCCCGGTTTGTGGAAGCCT
The DNA here is from genome assembly GCA_900066355.1 of uncultured Ruminococcus sp. GTDB lineage: Bacteria > Bacillota > Clostridia > Lachnospirales > Lachnospiraceae > Blautia_A. The sequence goes on along the minus strand of FMEL01000009.1, from coordinate 34,643 downwards.
TACAGAAGCAAGACCAAGTGGAATATCTGCTGGATGTGCTGCTGTTCGGGGAGACAGAGGAAAAAGCGGCTTTGATTACGGACTACGGAAAGGATGTGATACAGCTTGAACAGCGAATGGCAGAGCTTGCAGCCGCAGACGCAGCAAGAACTAAAAAACACCATGAACGCCATGCAGCCGCCCCAGAGCATTGAGGAAATCAAGGCGGGGCTGGAAACCACCGAGAAAGGCGGTGTCCGTCAGAGCATACGGAACTGCCTGACCGTATTCCAGCGTGACCCGCTGCTTTCCGGGGCTATCGCATACAACATCCTGACCGACCGCAAGGACATCATAAAGCCCGTTGGTTTTCACAGAGAAAGCACCGCCTTAAACGATACGGACATGAAGTATCTGCTTCTTTATCTGGAAGAAACCTACGGGCTTACCAATGAGAAAAAGATTGATAACGCCATCGGGATTGTGGCGAATGAAAACAAGTACCACCCCATCCGGGATTATTTAAGTTCCCTTGTGTGGGACGGGACAGAGCGAATCCGTTTCTGTCTGCGGCACTTTCTGGGGGCTGACGCAGACGATTACACCTATGAAGCATTGAAGCTGTTCCTGCTGGGTGCAATCTCACGAGCCTTTCAGCCGGGGTGCAAGTTTGAAATCATGCTCTGTCTGGTCGGCGGTCAGGGGGCTGGCAAGTCCACCTTCTTCCGTCTGCTGGCAGTCCGGGACGAGTGGTTCTCCGATGATTTGCGGAAGCTGGACGATGACAATGTGTACCGCAAGCTGCAAGGTCACTGGATGATCGAAATGTCGGAAATGATGGCAACCGCCAACGCCAAGAGCATTGAGGAAATCAAGTCGTTTTTAAGCCGGCAGAAAGAGGTTTACAAGATACCTTATGAAACACACCCGGCAGACCGCCCCCGTCAGTGCGTGTTTGGCGGCACTTCCAATGCCCTTGACTTCCTGCCCCTTGACCGTTCCGGCAACCGCCGCTTTATCCCCGTCATGGTGTACCCGGAGCAAGCCGAGGTTCACATTTTGGAGGACGAAGCTGCTTCCAGAGCCTATATCGAGCAGATGTGGGCAGAAGCGATGGAGATTTACCGAAGTGGCAGGTTCAAGCTGGCTTTCAGCCCTGCCATGCAGCGGTATCTCAAAGAACACCAGCGGGATTTTATGCCAGAGGACACCAAAGCCGGGATGATACAGGCGTATCTTGATAAGTACACCGGGAACATGGTCTGCTCCAAGCAGCTCTATAAGGAAGCCTTGAACCATGCTTTTGACGAGCCGAAGCAATGGGAAATCCGGGAAATCAACGAGATTATGAACCAGTGCATTGACCGCTGGCGGTACTTCCCAAACCCAAGAATGTTTTCAGAATATGGCAGACAAAAGGGCTGGGAGCGTGAAAACCCGGCAACGGACTCCGGCAACCCGTCTGAAAAAATGATGGACGGTTTTGTGGAGGTCACAGAACAGATGGAGCTTCCATTCTGAAAATGACAGCCCGTTGCACCCCCTGTTGCTATCCCGTTGCCGAGCCGGTTGCCGGGGAAAAACCCTTATTTCCGGGCTTTTCTCCCTTATAACAACCAAAACAACAGAAAAATAAAAGAAAAGTATAAATAGTAACCATCGCCAGATTGAGATTGTTTGCAAGGTCTTTTGAAGCCCGTTGCCGGACTTCGTTGCCGATACCCTCTGTCTGGCTATTTTCATGTATGGAGGATAACTGCCTATGGCAAAAAACAAAACAGAGATTCATGTGACCACTGTATTTGACGGGGAGCTGGACGCCACTGATGTGTTCGTCAGCCTGATTTCCCAGAAATACGGAAAGACAAATACGAAAGAATATCTTGCTAAAAAGAAAGATTTGAAGTATAATGAAGATGAGGTTCAAAAGAGCCAGATACCGTCTGGATTGTGTGGGTAAATGGCTATGATGAACGAAATGGAATACAGAACAATCGGAAAGGCATTTGCCGGGGGCTATCGTGCGGCGGTCTATTGCAGGCTGTCAAAGGACGATGACCTGCAAGGCGAAAGTGCCAGTATCGCAAACCAGCGTGATATGCTGGAAAAATACTGCGAAAAGCAGGGATGGGAGGTTGTGGCAGTCTATCAGGACGATGGCTTCACAGGTCTTAATATGGAGCGTCCTGATTTACAGAGGATGTTGAGAGCTATTGAGCGCAGGCAAATCAACCTTGTTATCACGAAAGATCTTAGCCGTCTGGGGCGGAATTATCTGCAAACCGGGCATTTGATTGAGGACTTTTTCCCAAGGAACGGTGTCCGCTATATCGCCATGAATGACGGTATCGACACCTTGCGGGATAACAACGATATTGCCCCGTTCAAAAATATCCTGAACGAGATGTATAGCAAGGATATTTCCAAGAAAGTCCATTCCTCTTATCTTCTGAAAGCGCAGAAAGGACAGTTTACCGGGTGTCTTGCCCCGTTTGGGTATCGGAAAGACCCGGAGGACAAAAACCATCTGCTCATTGACGAGGAAACCGCCCCAATTGTGCGGCTGATTTTCGGATATGCCCTAAACGGTCATGGTCCGAACTATATCCGCAGACGGCTGGAGGAAGAAAAAATCCCTTGCCCCACATGGTGGAACCGGGAACGGGGGCTTCGCAATACCCGCACCAAATGGGAAAAGAAAAACCCGGAAAACGGGCGGTATATGTGGGATTTCTCCGTTATCAAAGACCTTTTGATGAATCCCGTCTACACCGGGGCGATTGCTTCCCAGAAAAAGGACTACCGCTTCAAAATCGGCACGATTGGGGAAAAGAAACCGGAGGACTGGATTGTGGTGGAGGGACAGCATGAACCGCTGATTGACCGCATGAGCTTTGACATTGTGCAGAACAAGCTGAAATCCCGCCAGCGTCCGGGACAGACCAATGAAATCAGCCTGTTTGCCGGACTGATAAAATGCGGCGAGTGTGGGAAGTCACTGACGATACGCTGCACAAACGCCAAACATCCCCAGCGGATTTACTCCTGCAAGACCTACAATGCCTTTGGGAAGAACCACTGCACCCAGCACCGGATTGATTATGATACCCTTTACAGCCATGTGCTGCGGAAAATCCGGGAATGTGCCAGAGCCGCCCTGATGGATGGGGAAGCGGTTGCAAACCGCCTGACAAATACCTGCGAAGCCGAACAAAAGGAACAGCGGGAAGCAATGGAACGCTCCCTTATAAGGGACGAGGAACGGATTGAGGTTCTGGACAAAATGGTCATGCGGCTTTATGAGGATATGATTGCAGGGCGTATCAGTGAGCAGAATTTCAACACCATGCTGGAAAAGACACAGACCGAGCAGACGGAGCTTAAAACAAAAGTGTCCGAGGGCAGAAAGCGGCTGTCCGATGAAGTCCAGCTTGCCAATGACGCAAAACAATGGGTGGAAGCCATTCAGGAATACGCCAACATCACAGAGCTGGACGCAGCCACCCTCAACCGCTTAATCAAAGAAATCGTCGTGCATGAGCGCATTGACGAAGATAAAACAAGACACATTTCTATCGAAATTCATTTTAATCTCAAACCCATCCCAGAGGTGGAACAGGTCACTGCCTGACCTGTCCCGCCGGGACGGTTCTCTTAAAAATACCATATAGATTTTTTGTACGCCGCCGCCCGCCATCGAGCAGAGTTTTACACCTAATTGGGGATAAAACAGCTGATGGCAGGAGGCGGTGTCGTTCTGATTGGCACCCAGCTGGTACCGTTACTGTCCGGATTGTTCAGCTGAGAGAAGCAGGAGGGAGATGACTCATGGATCGGATATTTGAAGCGATTGAAGAATGGATGAGGAATCTTCTGACAGGCATGGTAAGTTCCAACCTGACAACAATGTATACCGATGTCAATGAAAAGACCGGTCAGATTGCTGCTCAGGTTGGGCAGACACCGCAGGGCTGGAATGGCAGCATTTACAGCATGATACAGAATCTTTCCGAGTCGGTCATTGTACCGATTGCCGGTATGATTATCACATTTGTACTTTGTTATGAGCTGATCTCCATGTTGACGGAAAAGAACAACATGCACGACATCGACACCTGGATGTTCTTTAAATACTTTTTCAAGATGTGGGTGGCAGTCTGGATCGTCAGCCATACCTTTACGATCACGATGGCGGTATTTGATGTCGGGCAGTCCGTAGTCAGCCGGGCAGCTGGAGTTATCAGTTCTGATACAGCGATCAATATAGATACGATGATCTCTACAATGGAAACGGCGATGGAATCTATGGAGATTGGTGAACTTGTCATACTGGCACTGGAAACGATGCTTGTAAGCCTGTGTATGAAGATTATCTCAGTCTTTATTACAGTGATTTTGTATGGACGTATGATTGAGATTTATCTCTATTCGTCCGTTGGAGCGATCCCGTTCGCAACCATGTCCAACCGGGAATGGGGGCAGATCGGGAACAACTATCTTCGTGGATTGTTTGCACTGGCATTCCAGGGATTTTTTATGATGGTCTGCGTGGGAATCTATGCGGTCCTGGTCGCAAACATCCAAATGTCAGATAACATACATTCTGCATTGTTCGGCGTGATGGCATACACGGTGATCCTGTGTTTCAGTCTGATGAAAACAGGAAACTTCGCCCGCAGTATCTTTAACGCCCATTAAGAAAGGAGGAATTGGCAATGGCATTTGTATCTGTGCCTAAAGACTTAACCAAGGTCAAGAATAAGATCATTTTCAATCTGACGAAACGGCAGCTGATCTGCTTTGGGATTGCGGCGGCGGTAGGGCTTCCGTTTTATTTCTTAAGCAGGGGAATTATTGGTTCCAGTAACGCAGCGACCGGGATGTGCCTTCTGATGCTTCCGGCATTTTTGTTTGCCATGTATGAGAAGGATGGGCTTCCGTTAGAAAAGGTCTTAAAAAATATGATCACCGTAAAATTTATCCGTCCTCCGGTACGCAAGTACCAGATGGAAAATATGTACGAGAAAAAATATACCGTGGTCAGAAAGAAGAAAGGGGGAACGAAGAGTGTTAAAAAGAAAAAACGATAGACAGCCGCCACAGAGTTTAGACGAATTATATCCGGATGATTACTGGCTGGATGAGGAGGATGGAGAAGAAGAACTTCCAGACCCCGCAATGAAAAGAAGACCAGTAAGCGGCAGACTGCATGATGAGCCGATGGTGACAGGGTATGAAGCACTGGAACGGCAAAGAGGTGTCCGCAGACCGAACCGGAAACTGACACGCAGGGAAAAGAAAGCCCTCAAAAGGGCACAGAAATATGAAGAAAAACTGCATAAGGAACATGAAAAAGCGGATAAGAAAAATGCAAAAAGGGAAGCAAAGCTGGCAGCCAGAGCAGAAAAGCAGGCAGTGCGTGACGCAAAGAAAAACGCAAAAAAGAAAAAGAGCAGACCTGTCGCAGCACCGTCGGGGCAGCGTCCGGCAGGAAAAGTGGTTTCCGGAACGAAAGGCAGTGGGACAGGAAAGAAAACACCGGATAGTGCCAGAGATAAGAGGATCACTGCACAGCAGTCGATTCCATACCATGAGATGGGAAGGGACGGTATCTGCCGGGTGCAGGACAAGTTTTATTCCAAGACGATCCGTTTTTATGACATCAACTATCAGCTGGCACAGAATGAAGATAAGAACGCCATCTTTGAAAACTGGTGTGATTTCCTGAATTACTTTGACAGCACGATTCATTTTCAGCTGTCTTTTATCAACCAGCACAGCAACATGGCAGAGTATGAGAAGGTCATCCATATCAATCCGCAGGAGGATGCATTTGATGACCTGCGTATGGAGTTTGCCCAGATGCTCAATAACCAGCTGGCAAAAGGAAATAACGGGCTGATGCGTACCAAATATATCACATTTGGGATTGAAGCGGAGAATATCCGGGAAGCACGGCCAAAACTGGAACGTATCGAGTCGGATATTCTGAATAACTTTAAGATCCTTGGGGTATCTGCCTATCCGCTGAACGGAGAGGAACGGTTACAGATCATGTATGAAACCTTTAACCAGGACAGCAAAGTTCCGTTCCATTTCTCTTATGACGATGTACTTCGGACAGGGCTTAGTACCAAGGATTATGTCGCACCGACCAGTTTTGTATTTAAGAATGGAAAAGATTTTGAGATGGGCGGCACGATGGGAGCTGTTTCCTATTTACAGATCCTTGCACCGGAACTTACCGACAAGATGCTGGCAGAGTTTCTGGAGATGGACAGTAACCTGATGGTAAATTTCCATATCCAGTCCATCGACCAGATGAAGGCGATCAAACTGGTGAAAAGCAAGGTGACGGATATTAACCGTATGAAGATCGAGGAACAGGCGCGCCCAGCAGGGCGTGAATAAAAGTAGTTGGAACTACACTGTAGAATAATGCAGTTAGCCATCCGTCTTACCGAAAGGCGAAAGCTGATACGGGACTATAGCATGGCGGAGAAGCGGGGAGTTGCCTAAAGATGCTTTGGCACGACTGACCTGCAAGGCGAAGTAGATATAAGGTTGAAACTAAGGAATGTTGAATGTGAGTTTCAAGTCCGTCTTTCGATGACGCAGGGGCAATGCATCCGAAGCCCTTGGTATGTTGTGTTTATGTATTTTGTTCGCATAAACAATTATTCCAATTCATACGACACGTTGGAGAACCAATAGTAACGAAACGAAAGCACAACCGACAATCTACATCCAATTATTCACGCAAACTGGGGATTACCTACGTGGGAATGTCTACCATTAGGACTATGTGTAATGCCTTTTGGCGATAAATCTCAAGCTGTTAGGCAAGAGAGATGACACTGAATATCCCATATGGTAACGGAGCTTCCATAGTAGTCTGAGGACCCTGAATTGACAGGGAAGGCTGTAAAAACAGATACGGGAAAACCGTCTACATGGCGAAGGGAAGCAGTTATTGTGTACCAAATATTAAAGTTGATTAGGGAGGAAAACCTCGAATGAAACCAACAATGGAAATTTTGGAAAGAATCAAGAAAAATTCTGAGGAAAACAAGGACGAAGTGTTTACAAGAATCTATAGATACCTTCTTCGTCCGGACATTTATTTTGTAGCATATCAAAATCTGTATTCCAATAATGGTGCATCAACTAAAGGCGTAGATGATGATACGGCAGATGGATTTTCGGAAGCTAAAATTGAGAGAATTATTAAGTGTCTCGAAGATGAAAGCTATCAACCGAAGCCTTTTCGAAGAGTATACATTAAAAAGCCAAATGGAAAAATGCGACCATTGGGAATTCCGTCATTCACTGACAAACTTGTACAGGAAGCTGTAAGAATTATTCTGGAAGCTATCTATGAGCCTATATTTATGGATACGTCACATGGATTTCGCCCTAATAGAAGCTGCCACACGGCACTTCAGAGCGTGAAATACGAATTCAGAGGTGCAAGATGGTTTATAGAGGGGGACATAAAAGGATGTTTTGATAACATCAATCACAATGTTCTGGTATCGTGTATCAACAAAAAAATAAAAGATGCAAGATTTACTAAGCTTATTTACAAGTTTCTGAAAGCAGGCTTTGTGGACGATTTTGTCTACAATAACACATACAGTGGATGCGCTCAGGGTGGAATCATTTCTCCAATCCTAGCGAACATCTATCTGCATGAATTGGATAAATTTGTTGAAAACCTCAGCAAAGAATTCAATGAACCTGCCACAGAAAAGTTTACTGCCGATTACCGTAAAGCACAGAACGCTATGGCGGTGACTAGAAAGAAAATTAAAAAGGCAGAAAATGCAGATGATGAAGTGGAGAAAGCAGAACTGCTGAAAGTATACAAAAGCCAACGGGCAACACTACTCAAAACACCTTGCAAATCTCAGACGGATAAAAAGTTAAAATATGTCCGTTATGCAGATGATTTCATTATAGGTGTAAATGGGAGCAAAGTTGATTGTGTAAGAATCAAACAGCAGTTATCAGATTTTATATCTAACACTCTCAAGATGGAATTAAGTGAAGAAAAAACACTTATTACGCATAGCAACACGTATGCGAAATTTCTTGGATATAACATTAGAGTAAGACGTTCTAATACAGTAAAACCCAATGGAAGAGGTGCAACGCAAAGAACTATGTCTAACGGTGTTGAACTTGCTATTCCGCTAAAAGAGAAAATTAACGGTTTTATGTTCAAAAACGGAATTGTTAAGCAATGTGACAATGGCGAACTTGAACCGGTATGCAGAAATGATATGTTACGACTCACAGACCTTGAAATTGTTTCAGGCTACAATGCTGAACTTAGAGGGATTTGCAATTATTACTACATGGCAAGCAACTTCTATATGCTGAATTATTTCAGCTATCTTATGGAATATAGCTGCCTTAAAACTCTTGCAGGAAAGCATCGTTGCTCTATAGGCAAAATCAAGGAAAAATTTAGTGACCATAAAGGAAAATGGTGTATTGCTTATGAAACCAAGAAAGGTACGAGTTATTTGTACCTATCCAAATATTCTGATTGTAAAAAGGGGAAAAATGCCACGGATACAAGAACGAGTATGGTACAGATTCACAAGAATACACGTAGTACTTTTGAAAGTCGATTAAAAGCTAAATGTTGTGAACTTTGTGGAAGCACGACCAGCAATCAATATGAAATCCATCATGTAAATAAGATTCGTAACCTAAAAGGCAAAGAACCTTGGGAAATAATGATGTTATCGAAAAGAAGAAAAACCATGGTAGTTTGTTGGGAATGTCATAAAAAAATCCACAATCAGAATTTTGAAGTCAAACAATAATGGAGAGCAGTGTGCATCGAGAGGTGCAAGCACTGTTCGGAGGGGGGACTGTGGAAACCTGCCATGGTGACATGGTAAGGCGTCACTTTCCTACCCTACAAAAAAGCGGTCCGGGCAGGTTATGACATGGACATTATCCCTTCGGACTTAAATACATACGGTGGGGAAGCAAAAAGGCTTCTGGAAGATCTGCAGTCCAGAAATGAGCGAATGTTCCTTGTGACAGCGTTGTTTTTAAATACCGCACCGACCAAACAGGAATTGGAAAATGTGGTGTTCCAGACTGCCGGCATCGCACAGAAATATAATTGTGCATTGAAACGGCTGGATTACCAGCAGGAGCCGGGACTGATGAGCTGCCTGCCGCTTGCGATGAATTTTGTGCCAATCAAACGGGCACTGACAACGACATCCACAGCAATTTTTGTTCCGTTTACCACACAGGAATTATTTATGGCTGGGGAATCTATTTATTATGGATTAAATGCCCTGTCCAATAACCTTATCATGGCAGACAGGAAGAAGCTGAAAAACCCGAACGGACTGATTCTTGGTACACCGGGTTCCGGTAAGTCGTTTGCGGCAAAACGAGAGATTGCAAACGCATTTATCGTGACGAAAGATGACATTATCGTCTGTGATCCGGAAGGTGAATATTATCCGTTAGTCCGGGCATTTCATGGACAGGTGATCCGTATTTCCCCGACCAGCCACGATTATATCAATCCGATGGATATTAACCTGGATTACGCTGACGATGATGACCCGCTTTCCTTAAAATCGGACTTCATCCTGTCTCTTTGTGAGCTGGTAGTAGGCGGAAAGAACGGACTGGAGCCGGTTGAAAAGACCGTCATTGACCGATGCGTAAGGCTGGTCTATCAGGATTTCCTTTCTGACCCGGTACCGGAAAAAATGCCGATCTTAGAGGATCTATATAATCTTCTCCGTAATCAGAAAGAGCAGGAAGCACAGCGTCTGGCAACGGCACTTGAGATTTACGTCAATGGTTCCTTAAAAGTGTTTAACCATAGAACCAACGTGGAACTGAGTAACCGTATCGTATGTTTTGACATTAAGGATCTGGGAAAACAGCTGAAAAAACTGGGGATGCTGATCGTACAGGACCAGGTGTGGAACAGGGTAACGATCAACCGTTCTGCGAATAAGAGTACCAGATATTACATTGATGAGTTCCATCTGCTCTTAAAAGAGGAGCAGACAGCAGCATACAGCGTGGAGATCTGGAAGCGATTCCGTAAATGGGGTGGTATCCCGACGGGTATCACACAGAACGTAAAAGACCTGTTAGCCAGCCGGGAGATTGAGAACATCTTTGAAAACTCTGACTTTATACTGATGCTCAATCAGGCATCCGGTGACAGACAGATCCTTGCAAAGCAGCTCAACATTTCCCCACACCAGCTTTCTTATGTAACGAACAGCGGGGAAGGTGAGGGACTGGTCTTTTATGGCAGTACCATTATCCCGTTCAAGGATAAGTTTGATAATTCCCTGATGTTGTATGCCCTGATGACTTCCAAGCCGGACGAGGTGGAGAAACGGAAGAAACTTGGTATTGGAGAACGGAACGATTAAAGAAATAAACGAAACAAAATAAAACAGAGTAGAGGATGAGCCGGGAGATACTTCCGGCAATTTTTCTGCCCGGAAATCATGGAGGATTACAAGATGGAAGATTACAGAAACATGGAGAGATGCAGCGGTGAGCCTTGCTGCGTATTTGCAGAAAGAATCTGTGCAGACAATGAAAAGGAGATTTTGAAAATGGAAAAGGACAGAAAGGAAAAAGTAATGGCTGATGAGATGGTGGATGACCTTATCTATCTGGCAGAACTGATTGACTTTACGGGAATTGTATCTTGTCTGGCTGTAAGGGGGACTTTAAGTGAGCGAATGACAGACAAGCTGACGGATTCCATTGCAGGGATGGCAGATGAAGTGTTGGAAAAATGGGAGGACTATCAGGATAAGACAGAATAACCGGTACAAAACAGTAAAGGGGATGGTCAAAGTTGCAGGAGCATGAGTATAAGGCGAGAGATAAAACCGTCCAGAAAATGAGCCGGGATGGTCTGCGGGAAGAAAACCTCCGGAACAAGGAAGAAAAAAGGATCACCGGACGGGATACGGATACCGAGATTTCCCGCAGTGAGAAGAAAGAGGAACTGGATTTTAGTAAACGCAGACATGAACGGCTTAAAGAAGAACGGGAGATGGAGCAGCCGGAGCAGAGTTCCAGAAAACCCAGATATAGCAGGGAACATGTATCCGACCAGGATATAAACTCAGATATGGGTGAAGAGGTAGAAATAGAGGGAGATATTTCCGTTGAAAATGGAGAAAATCCCAAATCTGCCTTTCGCACAGAGAGTATCCGTGGACAGCCAAGAGGGGAACGGGCATATCTGGAGACAGTTGCAGACAGCCGGGATCTTCGGAAGAAAAAGATGGTCAGGGATTATGCTGCAAAGGAAAGAAGGAAGGAAAAGGAGACTTCCAGAGAAGAAAAAGCAGCCAAAAGAGAATCTGCCCGTTACCGGGAAACTTCCGAAGTGATGGAAGATTCCCTGGATAAGTTCCACGAGGAGATCAAAGGCAAGTCCAAAAGGGAACGGGTGCTGAAGGAACAGCGGAAAAAAGTTTCCCGTCTGTCTTTTGGTGATGAGGGTGACGGCATGGTACATGGTGCCGGGATCGGTATCCGGAATCCGGCATCGGCAGTCAAAGATGCGGCAGTCACAGCAGCACACTGGAAAACGCACGAAGAAGAGGATGAAAATGCGGCAGTGGAAGGGGCACACCGGGCAGAGCTTGTCGGGGAAAGCCTTGCAAGGAAATCCATCTACATGCGGGAACGGCTGAAAGGGCGAAGGGAAGAATCTCGGAGATTAAAAGAAAGCGTCCTGGATGAAGCAGAAAGGAGCAGGCTGATATTTGAGACTGCCTATGGAAATGAAGCGAAGGACGCAGTGAAAAGAGAAGCAGAGAAGAAAAAGAAATCTGCCCTGCAGAAACTCTTTCAGAAGAAGCGTTACCAGAAGCAGTATCAGGCAGCCAGACAGAGTAAAAAAGTAAAGGATGCAGCGATCACTTCCGCACAGAAGTTTACGGAAAAAGCGAAAGATGCCGTCAAGATGGTGGCGGCACAGAACCGGGGGATTTTTGCCACGGTAGCTGTCTTTGCTCTGATCTTTGTGCTGATCGCAGCCAGTTTTACCAGCTGTACGGCATCTTTGCAGGGAGCTTCTTCCGCAATCATCTCTACCAGCTATTCCAGTACGGATGAAGATATTTATGCCGCTGAAAATGCGTACCGTGCCTTGGAAGAAGCACTGAATACACAGATCAATCAGATGGAATCCACCCATCCGGATTATGACGAATACCGGTACCAGATTGATGAGATCGGTCATAACCCATATCAGTTGATCTCTTATCTTACGGTAAAATACGGCGGCTTCACTTACGATGAAGTGGCAGAGGAGATTAAGGAGATCTTCCGACAGCAGTATGGAATCACCACAGACTCTACCAGAGAAACAGTTACAGAAACCAAGACTGTCCGGGTAGGGGAGTCCTTGGGACTGGTTGTGACAAGTGGGTACTGTAACTGCCCGATCTGCTGTGGCCAGTGGAGTGGCGGACCGACAGCCAGTGGGGCAATGCCGACAGCAAACCATACGATTGCCGTGGATGCGGCGAATCCATTTGTGCCGATCGGAACCCATGTAGTCATGAACGGTGTGGAATATGTAGTAGAAGATACCGGAGCGTTCGCAAGATATGGGGTACAGTTCGATGTTTACTATGACAATCATGCGGCGGCATCCGCACATGGACACCAGACATGGGAAGCCTACATAGCAGACAGCAATGGAAACCAGGAAGTGCAGGTCACGACTACAAAAGAGGTGAACCGTCTGGATGTGACGATGACAAACCACAGCCTGGATGCCGTGTTAAGGAGCCGTATGACAGAGGAAGAACAGGAACGCTACGATGCGTATAACAAATATTATGGCAACCGTGATTATCTGTTTGATCTAAACAGCATACCCACCGGAAGCAGTGGATTTGGTTACGACATACCGGCAGATGCTTTATCTGATCCACAGTTTGCAAAAATGATACAGGAAGCAGAAAAATATCTGGGTGTTCCATATGTATGGGGCGGTTATTCCCCAAGTGGTTTTGACTGTTCCGGCTTTGTAAGCTGGGTTATCAATAACTGTGGAAATGGATGGAATGTCGGAAGATGTACTGCCGATGAGCTGCGGTCACACTGTTCGCAGGTATCACCATCGGAGGCAAAACCGGGAGATCTGATCTTCTTCCAGGGAACCTATGACACACCGGGAGCAAGCCATGTGGGAATCTATGTCGGCAATAACATGATGATTCACTGTGGCAAGCCTGTCCAGTATACCAGCATTGCAAGTGCTTACTGGCAGGAACATTTTATGGCGTTTGGTCGTCTGCATTAGAGGAGGTGACAGGGCAGATGAACATGAAATTAAAAAAACTTCTGAATGATATTCAGAAAACAGAGGATAAGATCGCTGAATTACAGGAACACCTGAAGCGGCAGAATACATTGAGACAGCAGATGGAAGATATAGAGATCGTTAAGTCGTTCCGTTCCATGAAGCTGGACAGCCGCAGCCTGCTTGTCCTGCTTGACGGGATTCAGAAAGGAACCGTTACGATTCAGATGGATGAGGACGGCGGTATCACGGTGGAGGATGCAAAAGCTCCGCAGAAAAAGGAAAACAACGAAGAAGTTCACAGACCACCTGTTGGTCAGATGACAGAAAGAGAGGTTTTAGACGATGAGGAATAAAGTGGTAAAGAAACTGCTTATGATTGCCATGGCAGTCACCATGATCTCCGGGACATCCATTGCTACGGTTTATGCAAACGCAAACCCACCGGCGGAGGAGACAACGACACAGGTAGTAGAAGAAACGGCAACAGAATCAACAGAAGATACGGAGAAGAAAGAGGATACCGGAAGGGTCACCGGGGAAGGGGATAATTCGGCTTTTTCTACTCCGGGAAATGCCCAGCTGGTGGATGATAAGGAAAATGATGATACGAAACAGTTCCTTACCATCCAGACCAAGAAGGGAAATACATTTTATATGGTCATTGACCGTTCCAGCAATACAGAAAACGTGTACATGATGTCCCTGGTCGATGAGAATGACCTGGCAGAATTTCTGGATGAGACAGAAAAGAGCAAAGAAACCGAAGAATCAACCGTAGTGATTCCGGAAACCACACCGGAAACTACCCCGGCAGTAGAGGAGAAAACCGAAGTGAAGAAAGAAGAAAAGACGGGAATGAATGTAAAAGGACTTGGAGCAATCGTACTTGCAGTGATTCTTGGAGTGGCAGGGATTGCCGTTTATAAAAAGCATGGACGTGGCAAAGAGGAGGACTATGTAAGCGAACAGCTGGAGTTTTCTGATGGACCGTATGTAAATGAAGAAGAGGATGAGGAAGAATAAACTTCCATCTTCAAAGAAGCAACCAAAATAAGGACAGGGGGCAACCAGAGTAGTTTGGCTGCCCTTTTTCAGTAGAAAGGACAGAAAAACGTATGTCAAAATTTTTAGTGATCGCAGAGAAACCAAGTGTGGCACAGAGTTATGCCAAAAACCTGTCAGCTTATAAAAAAGAGGACGGATATTTAGAAGGGGAGAGCTGTATTGTCAGCTGGTGCCTTGGGCATCTGGCAGAGTATGCACAGCCGGAGGAATATGACCCGAAATATGAGAAATGGCAGTTTGATGACCTTCCGATTCTCCCGCAGGTCTGGAAGTTGAAAGTTTCCAGAGATAAAAAGAAACAGTTTGATGTGTTAAAAAGCCTGATGAACCGGGCAGATGTGGACTATCTGGTAAATGGCTGTGATGCAGGAAGGGAAGGGGAACTGATCTTCCAGAGAGTGTATGACCTTGCCGGATGCAGGAAACCGGTGAAGCGTTTATGGATCAGTTCCATGGAAGATACGGCAATCCGGACAGGTTTTCAGACAATGAAAGGAGCAGAGGAATACCGGAATATCTGCATGGCTGCGGTATGCAGGGCACAGGCAGACTGGCTGATCGGAATGAACGGAACTAGGGCATATACGACCTGTTATTTTAAACGTCTGGTTGTGGGCAGAGTGCAGACGCCAACGCTTGCCATGCTTGCGGAACGTCAGGATAAGATTGAGCATTTTCAGAAAGAAGCCTTTTATAAAGTAGCACTGACAGACGGAAGGCTTACGGTAGTTTCTGAAAATATTGCAAATGAGGAAGCAGCCGATCTCCTTGCTTCCTTATGTATGGATTCGGAAGCAGTGATTACACAGGTAAAGAGGGAACAAAAGAAAGCGTTTCCTCCCAAACTTTATGATCTGACCAGTCTGCAAAGGGAAGCAAACCGTTACTTTGGCTATACGGCAAAGAAAACACTGGATATGCTGCAGGAATTATATGAAGAAAAGCTGGTCACTTATCCAAGAACGGACAGCCAGTTCGTGACGGAGGATATGAGGGATACCGTAGAGGAACTGGTAGGGAAAATGCCAGTCTTACTTCCGTTCTTGGATTATGGACAGCTGGGACATAACATCACCAGAGTGATTAACAATGCAAAAGTATCCGACCATCATGCGATTCTTCCAACAAAAGAAGCCGTAGAAAAAGGAATCTCTGATCTGACAGCGGACAAAAAGAACCTGATGATGCTGGTCTGCCAGCAGCTGGTGCAGGCAACAGGGGAAGAGTATCAGTATGAGCAGACGGATATTACGGTCAAATGTCAGGGACATGATTTTACCGCCAGAGGAAAAGTGCCGGTGCAGATGGGATTTAAAGCGGCGGGGAATGCCTTTAAGAACCAGTGCGTGAAAGCCAAGCCGGAAGAAGAAACGGAAAAAGAAACTTCCATTCCATATGGATATGAAGAAGGAATGACGCTTTCTCCGGTAAAGGCAGAAAAGACAGTGCATTTTACTTCCCTGCCAAAACCATTCAATGATGTGATATTTTGTGAGCGTAAGGAGTGGATAGGAATTGAAGAAAGGAGTTCAGCATGAGAAGAAAAAAAGATAGAAGCAATGGCATTACTGCTCTGTATGAAAGACTGTCTCGTGATGACGATAATGCTGGCGAGAGTAATAGTATCGTTCATCAAAAGCAAATGCTTGAAGATTATGCTATAAAACATGGCTTTACGAATCTTGTTCATTTTACCGATGATGGTTGGAGTGGAGCGACTTTTGACAGACCTTCATGGAATAAACTTGTTGAAGGCGTTAAAAACGGAGAAATCACTGCCTGTATCTGCAAGGATATGTCCAGAATCGGCAGAGATCATCTGCAAGTAGGTTTTTTCACTGATATTCTGTTTAGAGAAAAGGAAGTTCGATTTATAGCAATCAATAATGGTATTGACAGTGACCGTCAAGAAACCAGTGAGTTTGCCCCTTTTCTGAATATCATGAATGAGTGGCTTGTCAGGGACACAAGTAAGAAAATTAAAGCTGTACTGAAATCCAGAGGTTCTTCCGGCAATGCGCATACAAGTAATATCCCACCATACGGCTATTTGAAAGACCCCGAAAACCCCGACCATTGGATTATTGATGAAGAAGCTGCTGAAGTAGTCCGCAGAATTTATCGTATGACTATTGAGGGAAAAGGACCTTATCAGATAGCAAGAGAACTTTCAGAAGAAAAAATTGAAAGACCCTCTTATTATCTTGGGAAAAAGGGACTTGGAAATCATGCAAGCAACTATGACAAAGAAAATCCGTATATGTGGCGAGGAAATCAGGTTACTACTCTGATTGCCCGACCAGAGTATATCGGAAAGACTGTCAACTTCAGGACATTCAAAAATTCCTATAAGGACAAAAAAGTGAAAAGGGCAAATAAGGAAGATTGGGTGGTTTTTGATGATACACAAGAGCCTATTGTCGATGAAGAAACATGGCTGCTTGCTCAAAAGTTAAGACAGAATGTAAGAAAAGCAGATCCTATGGGCGAGCCTAATGTTCTGACCGGAAAGATTTACTGTGCTGACTGTGGTGCGCCAATGTATAATCACAGGGAACGAAAAGGGCGAGAAAGAATATATTATACTGCTAAAGGAGAAAAAAGGACAAGTTATTCCAATCCGGCAGATTGTTATGAATGTTCCACATATAATCTTGGGCGTCAGAAATATGACCGGCATTGTACTTGCCACCATATTTCAACAAAAGCACTTAAAAGCATCATTCTAAAAACCATACAGGAAACTTGCCATTATGTTTCTTTGAATGAGCAGGAGTTTGTCTATTCTTTGCAAGAAGAATCGGCGATGAAAGATATTGCTGTTTCTGAAACTGTAAAAAAACGCATTGAAAGAAATCAGAAGCGACTTCACGAATTGGATATGCTTATCAGGAAAATCTATGAGGATAATGTGATTGGAAGATTATCGGACAGGCTTTTTCAGAGTATGCTTACTGATTATGAAAATGAGCAGAACGAGCTAAACAAGATTATTGAGACTGACACCGCTGATATGCAACGAATTATAGGCGGTCAAAATAATGTGGAGCGTTTTCTAAAGCTGGTTAAAAAGTATGAGAACATTACAGAACTTACTCCTGCCATGATAAATGAATTTATCGACAAAATTCTGGTTCACGAGCCACAAGGAAAAGGTGCAGACCGCACCACAGAGGTGGAGATATATCTTAACTATGTCGGGCAATTTCAAGTACCTGTGGAGCAGCATGAACCAACAGAGGAAGAAAGGATTGCTGCTGAAAAAGAGGCGGAACGACTTCGCAGAAAACGAGAATCCAATCGTAAGTATATGAAAAAGATTCGTGAGAAATCAAAAGAATTTGCGGAGCATGAGCGTATAGCAGAAGAAAAAAGTTCTGATAGCAATGTGTGTGTTGAACAGAACGCCACAAGCAAATCAAATCGGCAAAAAGTGAAAGGAGAAAAAATAGCATGACAGAATTGAAATCACGAATCCATGACGAAAGCAACGGTCTGGACTATGTTCTTGTGGGTGATTACTATGTGCCGGACTTGAAGCTACCGGAGGAACACCGCCCTATCGGTATGTGGGGCAGACTGCACAGGACATATTTGGAGCAGTACCGCCCTGCAAGGTTCTCTGCCCTCTGTTTATCCGGCGAACTGCATACTTACCTTGCTGATCTGAACGAACAGGCAACGGAAAGGTGCAGCCTTATCATTGAGCAGATGAAACAAGCCGAGGGCGTGACCGAAACCATGAAAGCAGACAATCAGATGTTGTGGGTACAGTCCATGAACTCTATCCGTAACCGAGCCGAAGAAATCATCAGACAGGAAATGATTTACTGCTGATTTTATCAAGTCCAAAACCAACAAATTTGTATCGTAAACGAAGCGACAGGTATTTCCTTATGAAGTGTCTGTCGCTTTTCATTTATCAAACTTTAAGGAGGAAAACACAATGAAGATGAACCGGAATGAAATGGAAGCCCTTTATGCCTTTGGCTGTCCGAACCTGAAAGCAACTGTCGAGCGTTTGCGTATGGTAGCTGCCCTTGCACCCGATCCAGTGGCGAAAAAGCTGTTTTATATGCTTTCCGTCAAGCTGAGTGCTGAGGGTGTTGAAAGGTGGTATCGCTGCTTTTACTGCAAGCTGCGTGTGTTGAAAAACCATAGGGAGGGCTGCTATGACGAGACTGACGAAGATTGAGAAAGAAACAATCGTTCTCTTTAATGAGGGCGAGGACAAGGCAAATATCTACACCCACAACGCCGGATTGAAAAAGAGGTTGGCTGCTTTTGCTAAGAAGTACCCTGACCTTTGCCGACTGGAAAAATCCAATGTTCAAGGCGGTGTTTCTTATGAGCTGGCAAAGTCCCGTCTGTCTATCCGTTTCCTGCCGCCTTACAGTGAGGAACGCAGACAGAAAGCCAGTGAATATGCGAAAAAGCATGGGCTGAACAGCCAGCAGGGACAATGTGATAATCAGGGCTGATATGCGGTTAAAATGTCAGGTGCAGACCTGATGTTTTGACCGTTGCCTATCGTCTGCAAGGAAAGTATCGGGGACTATGGATTTTGCAGAAATGTGCGTTACAAGGCTTGAACAGGAACTCTGCACACAAAATTTTTTCTTCCATTCTTTAAGTTGATGAAGTATAATAAAATATGAAAAATTGAGGTTTTTAATGCTCGATTTCAAACAATCATTTTTATATATCTGGGACTATGGAGGGCAAAATGAATGATTTTTTACGAATGTGTTTTAATATAATTACACAAATAGGTCCCTATTTAGTTGTACTTCTTCTTTTGAAATATCTTGTAAATCTTCAACAAAAGAGAGCTAAAGAACGAGAGGAAGAACAGAAAAAGGGAATAATTAGAACGCATTATACAATAAAAACAGAGAAATTCCTTGTCGTGGCATTTATCGTAGGTACAATATTTTTTGCTTGTTGTACGGCTATGAGTCTTAGGGAAAAAGAAGATATGTTTGTCATTTGTATATTTGGAATATTTTTTTTAGTAGGCATAAGCGGAATAGTCAATATGGTAATGTGGAAACTGGAAGTGAACGGAGATGAAATCACATGGCGTTCAACTTTTGGCAGAAAGAGAACTTTTCACTTTGAAGACATTACCTATTGCGAGAGAAAGAAAGGTTCTATGCGTGTATATGTAAATGGAGAAAAATTATTTACCATTGATAGTAATATTGACAAAGAAGAATTTATGGAGGATATAGAGAGAAGAAGAATCCCTGTAAAATCTTACTGGGCAAATCAGCATAAGAAAAATCGTAAATGACATAGATTTTATAACAGTACGATGTTAGACAACTGAATATGACCGTCAAGGTCAGATAAAGAAACCGATGTATTGAGCGTAAAGCGTTCATGCGTCGGTTTTTCTTATTTCATGAGCTGACAGAATTCCGACTGTATATCGCCTGTGAGGAAAGTATCGGAGACTATGGATTTTGCGGAAATGTGCGTTATAGGTAAGTAAAAAACTACTTGATAGAGCGTGAATTGAATTGTTCATATCGGTATGATATAATTTACTGAAATGAAGCAAGAAGGTGGACTTTTGTATGAAAAAATTTTTGAAAATATTGCTAATCATTGTAGGAATAGTTTTTTTGATTTTTGCAGCGCTGATATGTATTGGACTGTTTGTTGATTATGATGACCATATTGAAAATGGTCGCTATACTTATGTTCCGGAAGATGACAATAAAGACAATGCATATGTCGAATTCAATTTGAGTGATTACGATAAAAAGGATTCTGAACTCATATATTATAGTTCTGTCGAAGAAGCTATTTTGAATTCTCCTTTGAATGCTGAAAATGAAGAATTTTCTGTTCCAGAAGATTTTCTTAATCATGTTGATGAAATATTGCATATATGGAATGGCAAACAGTATGATACGATTTTCTATCGAGCAGGAAGTGATAACAATCCCGTTCAAGGTTTTGTGATGGCACGCTGCAAAAAACAGGTGGATGAAGCAAGTGTACAATATGCGTTTATGAATGCTACACCGGTTACAACTAAAGCGGATAGCATTCTTATATCTGATATTACAGAACTAATTCATTCATCTTTAAAATTAAGTGATTTTCAACAGGACTTGAATCCAAATTATCCAGATACCAGATTTGTTTTTGGCTATGCACATGATAAGGAAATTTACTCATTAGAAGTAGAAGGTCAAAAGCCAGATGGTGTTATTGAAATCAATGTATATGACAGAACGATGTATCTATGGTATTATGATGATTTAAAGAGCGATAAGAGAGGAAACAATCTAAGTTATTCAGTAGATATGCCAGAGTAATTTTTCAAATTGTCTAATCTGCCACAACTGAATATGACCGTTAAGGTCAGATGAAGAAACCGATGTATTGAGCGTAAAGCGATCATGCGTCGGTTTTTCTTTTTGCAAAATAGTCCGGTGGACTGTTTTGTAAAACCGAAGGAACTGACAGAGCTTGGGACGGGGCGAAGTCAGTTTGTTCGGGCGGGAGTACAGAGGGTGCAACCCTTTGTGCATGGGTACAGGGAATGCAATACCCCTGTGCAGGTCAAGGGCGGCAGCCTTGCCCAGTTAAGTGGCGTTTCGCCACTTAGTACTGGGTATTACTTGACGCAGAAAGCCGCAAGGAATCAGCTTCGCTGCCCTTCTCCCCTGTCGGGGAAATCAAAAAGAAAAGGAGGAACTCATGTGAAATTAACAAGACACAATGGACGAGCCGGAAAGAATGGCGTTTATAATCCGAAGCACAATGACCGCAGTTTTGACATTGCCAACAGCGAACACATTGACGAAGAACGAGCCAAACTAAATCTCTATTGGGACTGTTACAATGGCTTCCGCAATTTCAAAAATCCCGAAAAGGAAAATGAGCTGTCTGCCACTTTTGAAGATGTGGAACAGCTTTTTTATCGTCAGCGGTATCATGATTTTGTAACAGGACAGAATGAAAGAAATGTGAAGAACCGACACCCTGAAAGAAATAAGGAAACTGGAGATTTACTCAAAAGCAAAAAGACCTGTCCAGAGGAAACGGTCTATCAGATTGGAACGCTTGACAATCATGTTCCGCCGGAATTGCTCATTGAGATCGTCACAGAATTTATGGAAATCGCAAATGAGCGTTTCGGCTCTCATGTCCATATCCTGAATTGGGCGCTGCACTTGGATGAAAGCACCCCTCATATTCACGAGCGTCATGTGTTCGACTGTGAAAATCAATATGGGGAGATTGCCCCACAACAGGAAAAGGCTTTGGAAGCACTGGGGTTTGAACTGCCGGAACCGGAGAAGCCGGTCGGAAGAAAAAACAACCGCAAGATGACTTTCGATTCAGCCTGTCGAGTGCTTCTGTTTGATGTGGCGAAAAAGCATGGCTTACAACTGGAAGAAGAACCAGAATATGGTGGTCGTGCTTATCTGGAAAAACAGGACTATATTCTTTTCAAGCAAAAGGAGCAACTGGCAGCACAGGAGCAAAAGTTGGAAGAACTCACGATGAAGATTGAGGATGTGGAAGCTCTGGTGGATGAGGTTGCTGATATTGCCTATGACAAGGCGGTTGAGGTCGTTGCTGATACTGTGAAACTGGAAACGCACAAGGAGGATATTAAGCTTGTGGAGCAGTCTAAAGCGTGGGTTCTCTCCCCTGAGCGTAAGGCTTCAAAGAAAGAAATCGAGTATGCAACGAAACGATTGGATGGCGTGATTGCAAGAATCACAAATGCTATGAAATCAACCATTCAGAAAATCCAAACTACGCTGATGAAACCGGAGGTCAAAAAAGCCGGAACGGAGCAAATTAAGAAGAAAGCCAAAAGTTCCATTATAGAGCAGTTGAGCCGCAAAAAGAAAGAAATTGCAGAGCGTGAAGTCAGCCGGACAAATCAGGCGAAAAGCAAAAAACAGGATATGGAACTCTAAAGCACTTGCTGTTTTCACTTTGAAAATGACAGGTGCTTTTTTCGTTTCAGGAAAGGAGTCACATGAATGTATTTGAAGTTGTAAAAGAAAATGTTACTGCCCGACAAGCCGCAGAAGCCTATGGCTTGAAAGTGGGTCGCACAGGTATGGCGTGTTGTCCGTTTCACTCGGATAAGTCCCCCAGTATGAAGCTGGATGAACGCTATTACTGTTTTGGCTGCGGAGCAACCGGAGACGCTGTTGATCTGACAGCGAAGCTATTCGGTATCGGGCTGAGAGAAGCTGCTGTTAAACTTGCTGAAGATTTTGGTCTTAACTATGACAGCCGACAAAAGCCCAGTGTCCGCCCTCGTATTCGTGAGCCGACACCGGAGCAGAAATATCAAAAAGAAGAAAATCATTGCTACAAGGTGCTGACGGATTATTTTCATCTTCTTAGAGAATGGGAAAAGAAATACGCTCCTAAACAGCCGGATGAGGAATGGAGTCCCCTGTTTGCAGAAGCACTGTATAAGAAGAACTATATCGAATATCTGCTTGATATTCTTCTGTATGGTTCATTGGAGGAACGAAAAGCACTTGTGGCAGAACAGAGAAAGGAGGCGTTAAAACATGAACAGCGAATTGCAGAATTGTCAGCAGACAGAACCATGCACAGTAGAAGAAATCCGAAACAGCTTAGAGCAGAGCGAGAAAGGTAAGGTTTATAATACTGCCGCAAATTATAAGCGTGTTCTGCAATATGACCCACTTTTGAAAGGGGCTATCCGAAAAAATCTTCTGACCGAAAGAATCGACATTGTGAAGTCCCTCGGCTGGTATCGTGACAGCCCGACATTGACGGATGTGGATGTGAAATATCTGCTCCTATATTTTGAAGAAAACTATGGTTTGACCGTAGAGAAGAAAATCATAGACGCAGTTGCGGTTATTGCCAACGAAAACCGTTACCACCCTGTCTGTGATTTTCTTAATGCCCTGCAATGGGACGGAACGGAACGCATACGCTTCTGTCTGCACCGTTTTCTCGGTTCTGATACAGATGATTACACTTATGAAGCATTGAAGTTGTTTCTGCTGGGTGCTATCTCACGAGCTTTTAAGCCGGGGTGCAAATTTGAGGTTATGCTCTGTCTTGTGGGCGGTCAGGGAGCTGGAAAGTCCTCTTTCTTCCGTTTGCTTGCGGTCAATGATGACTGGTTCTCTGATGACTTGAAAAAGCTGGATGATGAAAATGTGTACCGCAAAATGCAGGGGCATTGGATTATTGAAATGTCGGAAATGATTGCAACCGCCAACGCTAAGAGCATTGAAGAAATCAAGTCCTTTCTGAGCCGCCAAAAGGAAACCTATAAGATACCGTATGAAACACATCCGGCAGACAGAAAACGACAATGTGTGTTTGGAGGTTCTTCTAATACTCTTGACTTTCTTCCCCTTGACCGAACAGGCAACCGCCGCTTCGTTCCGGTTATGGTCTATCCTGAAAGGGCTGAGGTTCATATTTTGGCGGATGAACAGGCTTCCAGAGAGTATATCAATCAGATGTGGGCAGAAGCTATGGAGATTTACAGAAGCGGCAATTTCCGTCTGAGATTCAGTCCGGCTATGAACGATTATCTGAAAGCCCACCAAAAGGATTTTATGCCGGAGGACACAAAGGCAGGACAGATTTTAGACTATCTGGAACGCTATTCCGGCAGCATGGTCTGTTCCAAACAGCTTTATAAGGAAGCACTGGGGCATGATTATGACGAACCGAAACAATGGGAACTGCGAGAGATCAATGACATTATGAATAACACCATCACAGGCTGGAGGGCGTTTAGCAATCCGAGGTATTTTCCAGAGCCTTACCGCAGACAAAAAGGCTGGGAGCGTATCAGGAACGACAACGAGCCTGACAACAGCATGGATGGTTTTCAAGAAATCCCGACAGAGGAAATGGAACAGTTAGGACTTCCGGAAGAATGGTTGAAGCAAAAATAAAAGCCCGTTGTCGTTTCGGTTGTCGAGCCGGTTGTCGGTCTGGTTGTCGGGCGAAAATCCCGAAAGTCTTGATATTGCGGCACTTTTCCCTCTCTGACAACCATGACAATCAATATTATAAAGAAAAAGGAAATAGTAAAAAGATAGTATCGCCCGATAAAGAAAAAAGGTTTTCTGATGTCCGTTGTCGGAACTTCGTTGTCAGACCTTTCCTTGTCGGGCTTTTTTCATTTAATTAGGAGGAATATCGTATGACAAATATCGTGAACAGTACACTACCCACCCCAAATAACCATTCGGAGAAAAACAAACCGGATGGAGTTTTTGTGATTAAGCAAGGCAAAACAAATTATAAAGTCAAAGTGTTTTTTGACCATAGTAGCGGTTTGACTGCTGAGGACAGATTGAAACGCATTATTCAGGCAGAAGCAGAGAGAGAATCTGCGTAAGTAATATGAAAAATATCCACGCACCCCCTTGACAAAAGCTTTCAGAAGATACCCTCCTTGCCGCTATGGAAACCGCAGGGAATAAAGACTTTGATTCGGAGACAGAGAAGAAAGGACTGGGGACTCCGGCAACCAGGGCAGGTATCATTGAAAAACTGGTTTCTTCCGGCTATGCAGTCAGAAAAGGAAAGAAGATCTTGCCAAGCACAGAGGGCAGGGAACTGGTGAATGTCATGCCGGCTTATCTGAAATCTGCCGCAATGACTGCCGAATGGGAAAATCAGCTTTTAATGATGGAAAAAGGGCAGATCACCGATACACAGTTTATGGGTGAGATCACTTCTTTAGTCGGTAAGATTCTTTCTGTGTGCAGGGAAATACCGGAAACGGAAAGGAGAAGGTTCCAGAAAGCAAGGGAAGTGATCGGTAAGTGTCCGGTCTGCGGCTCTGATGTCTACGAAGGAAAGCAGAATTTTTACTGTTCCAACCGGCAGTGTGAGTTTGCCCTCTGGAAAGAAAACCGTTTCTTAGGGAGCATGGAGAAAACTTTGGATAAAAAGATGGCAGTGGAGCTTCTTGATAAAGCCTGCACCCATGTAAAAGGGCTGTATTCCAGAAAAAAAGATATAAAGTTTGACGCAGACCTTTTACTGACACTGGAGGACGGAAAGCCAAGGTTCCATCTGGAATTTCCAAAGAAGAAAAAGAAATAAGGCAAGGAGGTAGGCAGTATGTCGAAATTACAGGACATCCGGGAACTGGCACAGGAACATGCGACATCGGTGAGCAGTTCGCCAAGGGACTGGATGGGTTATATGGATACCGCAGCGAGACTGTACCGGTATCCTTTTACAGACCAGTTACTGATCCACGCACAGCATCCACAGGCAACCGCCTGTGCGTCCCTGGAACTGTGGAATGAGAAGATGTTCCGCTGGGTAAACCGGGGAGCAAGGGGAATCGCCCTGCTTGATGAGAATGGTCATAATACCAGACTCCGGTATGTGTTTGATATTTCAGATACGCATATGGTGGCAGGCGGAAGAAGCCCTTACCTGTGGCAGATGCAGGAACATCAGCAGGAAGAGATCCTTAACCATCTGGCAGAAGCGTATGGTCTGGAAGAAAAAGATACCGGGAGTTTATCGGATGCGTTGATGGCGGTTGCAAGGGAAATGGTCGCAGACAGTCTGGAAGAATATCTGGACGGCTTGGAATATGCAGCGGAAGGAACGTATCTGGAAGATCTGGATGAAGTCACGATCCGCAGTGATTTCCGCCAGCTTGCAACGGACAGTGTATATTACATGCTTTGCAGACGGTGTGGTCTGGAACCGATGGAGCTTCTGGAAGAAGAGGATTTTATGCACATCACCGATTATAACCGGCTGTCTGTACTGACCTTTCTTGGAAATGCAGCAAGCCAGATCAGTGAGAGTGTTCTGATCGACATTGGAAGGACAGTACATAAAATTTCTCTGGAAGAAGCCAGAAAAGAGGTTGAAATTTCCAATGAAAGGAATTATAATAACTTTAACACGTTAATGCGTGAAAATAAAAATCAGGACGTAGAAAACAACAAAGAAGAAAATATCGAGAATGAAGGAGGAAACGACTATGGAACTGACATATCATCGCAAGGGGGATTACCTGTTTCCGAACCTGACCGTAGAGGAGGAAGAAGTGACGATAGGGAAATACGGGATGCTTCGGAGGACCTTCCTGAAGGAACACAAGAACAGCCTGTATCAGAGCCTGTTCCTGACAGGAAAGCTGAACAGCCATCTGGCAGAGATCGAGAAGGCAGCACAGGAGAGGATGGACAGCCAGATGGAGAAACTGCTGAAGAACCATCCGGCACCGGACAAGGAAGCAGACCCAATGGCCTGGACAGCACATATGAACGCACTGATGGCAACAGCGGAAGAGAGCATCTTGACGGAATTGGTATACAGCTAGTTGAAGATACAAGAGAAGTTGGACTGAGCAAAGCAGAGGAAGAAATTGCCTCTGCTTTATCTTTGCCCGAATATCCAACTGCAAATGAACAAAGACGGCAGATCGAGGAAAGGGCAGCAGCCCTTTATGCCGGAGAAATCCCGATTCCAGAAAGCGTTGTCGATGAGATTTTACGGACAGGAGGAAACCGGGCGGGCAGTCAACTTCGTATCATCTATAATTTTATGAGCGAACAGGCCCCGGAGGAATATACGGAGTTTGTGAAGCGTGAATACCGCAAAGGTGGAAAAGGCTTTCAGATTGATGGAAGTGAATATTCGGTCTGGTTTGATGAAACCGGGATGCAGATCGCAGTGGGGCATACGGTCACAGACCAGATTTTAGATAAGGCATTTTTATCATGGGAAGATGTCAGCGGACGTATCCATCAGCTTTTAGACCAGGGTGAATATGCACCGCAGTCTGTATTGGATGCAGCAAGAAACAATGCAGTAAAAGAACATGCACAGGCTCTTGCCTATATGAAAGGGGATATGGCAGAAGGGGTAGCCGAGATTGTTTTTGATGAGGAGGATTTACCACATCTTCACAGTATCTATCCGGAGATCACGGATTATTTGGAAGAAAAGCTGGAAGATCCACAGTGGCTTTCGGAACTGAATGAAAGACTGGATGCACTGGCAGAAGCCTATGAAGAAAATCATTCCATTATGCGTTTCCATCATTATGATCCTATAAATATCTCAAAGCAGTTTCAGAAGTTTGCGGATGAGGTCATCCCTTATCAGGCAAGAGACGGGTTTGCATGGAAAGACCATCCGATGTTCATTACGCAGGATGAGATTGATGTTTTTCTTGCAGGAGGTGGAGCGTATTCGCAGGGCAGGCTTAGGACGTATTCCTTTTATCTGCTGCATGAGGATGAAAGATCGAGGACAGGTTTTATCAAGGAACAGTATGGAATCGGTGGAAGCAGTCATGCACTGTCTGGTGCCGATGATTCACACGCAAATTATGATGGAAAAGGATTGTTTCTTGCAAGAGGTGCTTATGGAAATCCATATACGTCAGTTTTATTATCCTGGAATAAAGTTGCAAATAGAGTAGCTTATCTGATAAAGAATGACCAGTTCCTGCAGGCAGAAGATTATGCTCGTATGCCGGAATATGAACGGGAACAGATGGCAAACAAGGTACTCCGCTTTTATGACCGTCTTCCGGAAGAGATAGACAGACCATTTACGGATGATTTCTTCTGGGAAAAACCAGGAAAAGAAATGGTGGCAGTTTTAGAGAATCCAGAGCAGGCAGAAGAACTGTTACAGAAGATGGATGCAGCATTGGCAGTTCTGCCATTAGATTTTGAGGCATATGGGACAAACTACCAGCAGAAAACAGAACTTCTTTCAGAACTTCACCAGTATGCAGAAGGAACCTATACGATTTTCCCGACATCGGAAGCAGAAGCATCTTTTACGGAAGTAGGATTGTCCGGACATCAGATGTCGATGTTTGATTATCTGGATACAAGGGCATTGTCTGAACCGACAGAGATAGATATGTCGGATGTAGAAGAAACAGACGAAACTGTTTCAGAAAGTAAAGAACAGGATGAGACTCTGACAGACGAAGATATTGTAGAAGTATCAGAACAGACCGAAGTGGAGCAGCCACAAAGCGAGAAAGATAGAAAGACTGCAGAACAGATTGCAGATTCCTGGGACGAAGGTGTTTTTGAGTATCAGGGGTATCATTTTGAAGCGATTGGAATGTTGCCGGAAGGAATAGAAGGAAAAGATCTGGTTGCACAGACCCGTTCCAATACAGAACTGCATTTATCGACCTACCATACAGAAGATTTCCCAAAGTATTCTTATGATGATTTTTATGCAGTCAGCAATGCACCAACTGCCGATGTGTTTCGGTGTCTGGAAACCGGACGCAATTATATTCCCGGAGAAAATGAAATGTTTGGATATGAGGGAGAATTTCAACCATATTTAAAACCGGAAGTAGAAGAGATTGTAACAGAACCGCATAACTTTCGGATTCAGGATAATGACCTTGGAGCAGGTGGTCCGAAAGCAAAGTATAAAGCAAATATGGAAGCCATCCATTTATTGCAGACTCTGGAGCAGGAAGAACGTCTGGCAACACCCGAAGAACAGGAAATTTTATCCCGTTATGTTGGCTGGGGTGGCATCCCGCAGGCATTTGAAGAGAATAACAGTAGTTGGACAAATGAGTATCTGGAGTTAAAGAATACCTTATCACCGGAAGAATACAGTGCAGCAAGAGCATCGACCTTAAATGCTTTTTATACATCACCGACCGTGATCCGAAGCATGTATGAAGCACTGGAAAATATAGGACTGAAACAGGGAAATATTCTGGAACCGTCCTGTGGTGTTGGTAACTTTATGGGACTGATCCCGGAGAGTATGAACAAGGCAAAGATGTATGGTGTGGAGCTTGACCCGGTTTCCGGCAGGATTGCAAGGCAGCTTTACCAGAAAAATAAGATTGCCATACAGGGATTTGAGGAAACAGATTACCCGGACAGCTTTTTTGACTGCGTGATCGGGAATGTACCATTTGGAGCATATCAGGTCAGTGACCGCAGATATGACCGCCACCATTTTCTGATCCATGATTATTTTATCGCAAAATCCCTTGATTTGGTTCGTCCCGGTGGTGGGGTAGCCGTGGTGACTTCCAGTGGGACGATGGATAAACAAAATCCGGCAGTCAGACAGTATTTTGCAAACCGGGCAGAGTTATTAGGGGCGATCCGCCTTCCAAATAATGCGTTCCAGAGAAATGCCAATACAGGTGTTGTTTCCGATATTTTATTTTTCCAGAAAAGAGACAGGGTTTCCATCGAGGAACCGGACTGGATACATCTGAAGGAAACTGCCGAAGGATATTCGGTCAATGCGTATTTTGCAGATCATCCGGAAATGGTGCTTGGAGAGTTTACAACGGAGAGTACCCAGTATGGAAAGCAGGAAGTAACCGTAAGACCAAAAGAGGGAATCACCTTAGAGGAGCAGTTAAAGGAAGCTGTAAAGCATATACATGGTACCATTACGGAACTGGAACTTTCCGACACCGAACTGGAAGAAGATGTGGTGTCCATTCCAGCAGACCCAGAAGTAAAGAATTTCAGTTATACCGTAGTGAATGATGAAGTCTATTACCGGGAAAATTCTGTGATGAATTGGATGGACCTTCCGGCAATGACAGCGGAACGTGTCAAAGGGATGGTGAAGATCCGTGATGTTACGAATGAACTGATCCAGTGCCAGATGGAAGAGGGAAGCGATGAACAGATCACAAAGCTGCAGGGAAAACTCAATGAAGAATACGATACCTTTACAGCAAAATATGGTCTGCTTAGCAGTAATGCCAATAAGCGGGCATTTAGCCAGGACAGCAGCTATTGTCTTTTGACTTCTCTGGAATTTCTGGATGATAAGGGAGAACTGAAACGGAAAGCGGATATTTTTACCAAAAGGACAATCCGCAGGGCAGAAACGGTAACTTCTGTAGATACTGCCAGTGAAGCACTTGCGGTTTCTATCGGTGAGAGGGCAGGCGTTGACCTTTCCTATATGGCACAGCTTTCCGGGAAAACAGAAGAGGAGCTTACCGAAGAACTGGCAGGGATAATCTTTAAGAACCCGATCAGTGAAAAATGGGAGCCATCGGACGAATATCTTTCTGGAAATGTGAGGGAGAAACTGCAGATCGCCAAACAGTTTGCAGAAGATCACCCGGAATATCAGGTGAACGTGCAGTATTTGGAGCAGGTACAGCCAAAAGATCTGGATGCATCAGAGATTGAGGCAAGACTTGGAGCAACCTGGATTTCAGAGAACTATATCACACAGTTCATGGCAGAGACATTCCATACACCAAGATATTATGTAGGGAGCAAGGTCAAAGTCCAGTATGCCGAAGTGACCGGACAGTGGAATGTTATGGGAAAGAATGTGGACAGCTACGGAAATGCTCTTGTCACTTCCACTTATGGAACACAGAGAGCCAATGCCTACCGCCTTTTGGAAGATGCCTTAAACCTCCGGGATACCAAGATTTATGACACGGTACAGGATGCCGATGGAGAACACCGGGAATTAAACCGGAAGGAAACGATGCTGGCACAGCAGAAGCAGGAACTGATCAAAGAGGAATTTAAGGAGTGGATATTTAAAGACCTGCACCGACGGGAAGATCTCTGTAAGATCTATAATGAACGATTTAACAGCATCCGTCCACGGGAATATGATGGAAGCCATATTCAGTTTGTTGGCATGAATCCGGAGATCACCCTGATGCCGCATCAGAAAAACGCAGTGGCTCATGTGCTGTATGGAAATAATACGTTACTGGCTCATTGCGTAGGAGCTGGAAAGACATTCCAGATGATCGCAGCCGGTATGGAATCAAAACGGCTGGGACTCTCACAGAAGAATCTTTATGTTGTGCCAAACCATCTGACCGAGCAGTGGGGCAGTGATTTCTTACGACTTTATCCTGGGGCAAATATCCTGGTGGCAACGAAGAAAGACTTTGAGCCGGCGAACCGAAAACGTTTCTGTTCCCGTATTGCGACAGGGGATTACGATGCTGTGATCATCGGGCATACACAGTTTGAGAAAATCCCTCTTTCAAGGGAACGTCAGATTGCCATGCTGGAACAGCAGATTGCAGATATTACGTTCTCCATTGAAGAAGCAGCACATCAGGCAGGGCAGAATTATACTATCAAGCAGTTGGAAAAAACAAAGAAGAGTCTGCAGGCGAGGATGAAGAAACTTAATGACCAGACCAGAAAGGATGATGTAGTAACTTTTGAGCAGTTAGGCGTAGACCGGCTGTTTGTGGATGAGAGCCATAGTTTTAAGAACCTTTTTTTGTATACAAAAATGCGGAATGTGGCGGGAATCTCACAGACGGATGCACAGAAAAGTTCGGATATGTTTATGAAATGCCGGTACATGGATGAACTGACCGGCGGCAGAGGGATCACCTTTGCTACAGGTACTCCCGTATCGAACAGTATGACGGAGCTTTACACTATCATGCGTTATCTCCAGTATGACACACTCATGCGTATGGGTATGGGACATTTTGATTCCTGGGCGGCAACCTTTGGAGAGACAGTAACCGCAATCGAATTATCACCGGAGGGCTATACTTTAATAGGACGATAAAATTAACTGTCCTAAATTGAAAATACATAAGGAAGGAGGTTAAGAGAATGTCAAGGACTTCAAAGATTACAGCACTTTATGAGAGATTATCAAGAGATGATGACCTGAATGGCGAGAGTAATTCCATTACCAATCAGAAAAAATACCTCGAAGATTATGCCCGTAGAAATGGCTTTGAGAACATCCGCCATTTTACTGACGATGGTTTTTCGGGTGTAAATTTCAATCGCCCAGGCTTTCAGTCTTTGATAAAAGAAGTTGAAGCAGGCAATGTCGGAACATTGATTGTTAAGGATATGAGCCGATTAGGGCGAAACTATCTGCAAGTCGGATTTTATACGGAAATTCTGTTTCCGCAGAAAGATGTCCGTTTTCTTGCAATCAACAACAGCATTGACAGCAACAATGCTTCGGATAATGATTTTGCTCCGTTTTTGAATATTATGAACGAATTTTATGCCAAAGACACGAGCAATAAAATCAAGGCTGTATTTGATGCCCGAATGAAAGACGGAAAGCGTTGTAGCGGTTCAATCCCTTATGGATATAACCGATTGCCGAGCGATAAGCAGACGCTTGTTGTTGACCCTGTGGCTTCTGAGGTGGTAAAGCGTATCTTTCTGCTTGCCAATGAGGGCAAAAGTCCACGAGCCATAGCGGAAATACTGACCGAAGAAAAGGTTTTAATTCCTGCCGCATATGCAAAGGAATATCACCCAGAACAGTACAACGGGATTAAGTTTGCAGACCCTTATATTTGGGGCATATCTGCCATTAGAACGATTTTAAGCAGGCAGGAATATCTTGGACATACTGTTTTGAGAAAGTCGGTCAGCACCAATTTTAAATTGCATAAGAGAAAGACTACCGATGAAGATGAGCAGTATGTGTTTTATAACACCCACGAGCCTATCATATCGCAGGAACTTTGGGACAGCGTTCAGAAGCGAAAGAAACGAGTGAACAGAGCTGCGGCAAGAGGTACACATACCAACCGATTAAGCGGTTATCTGTACTGTGCCGACTGTGGCAGGAGAATGACTTTGCAAACGCATTATAGCAAGAAAGACGGTTCTGTTCAGTATTCTTACCGTTGCGGCGGGTATGCAAGCAGGGTTAATTCCTGTACTTCCCATACGATTAGTGCTGATAATGTTGAAGCCTTGATATTATCGGCAGTTAAACGCTTTTCAAGATTTGTTCTGAATGATGAAAAAGCCTTTGCTTTGGAACTGCAATCCCTTTGGAAAGATAAGCAAGAGGAAAAGCCGAAGCACAATCAATCGGAGTTGAAACGCTGTCAGAAACGCTATGACGAACTCTCTACGCTCATTCGTGGCTTGTATGAAAATCTTATATCGGGATTGCTACCCGAAAGACAATACAAGCAACTGATGAAGCAGTATGACGATGAACAGGCTGAATTGGAAGCGAAAATGGAAACGATGAAAAAGGAACTTTCTGAAGAAAAAGACAGCACTATGGATATTCAGCATTTTATATCGCTGATACGCAAGTACAAAAATCCTACGGAAGTTTCTGATTTGATGTTTACCGAACTCATTGACAAGATTGTGGTGTATGAAGCCGAGGGTGTGGGAAAAGCAAAGACACAAAAGGTTGATATTTACTTCAATTATGTCGGACAGGTCGATATTGCCTACACCGAGGAAGAACTTGCCGAGATAAAAGAGCAGGAAGAAAAGAAGCGATTGGAGAAACAGCGTCAGCGTGAAAAAGCCTATCGAGAGAAGCGAAAGGCAAAAAAACTTGCTGAAAACGGTGGCGAAATCGTCAAAACAAAGGTATGTCCTCATTGTGGGAAAGAGTTTACCCCTACAAGCAACCGACAGATTTTCTGTTCAAAGGATTGCTGCTATCAGGCAAGGCAGGATAAGACAAAAGCCGATAGAGAAGCGGAAAAAGGAAGTCATTATTATCGTCAGCGTGTATGTGCTGTGTGTGGCAGTACTTACTGGCCTACACACAGTCAGCAGAAATTCTGTTCCGAGGAATGTAAAAAGGTAAATCACAATAAGAAAACCTTGGAGTTTTACTACAAGAAGCAAAAGGAGAAAGAACTATGCAAAGATTTATTACAGACGAAAGAACAGGTATCCGATACGAACTCATCGGAGATTACTATTATCCCTGCCTGACAGTAGAGAAAAGTCCTCCCCTTTCAAAATATGGTCGATTGCGGCAACGATATTTGAGGGAACATAAGCGTGTGCTATATTTTAATCTGCTGACAAGCGGAAAGTTATATGAACACCTTGCCGAAATTGATACTTCGGCTCGTGATATGGCGGAATATCTGATAAAGGAAATGGCAAAGAAGCAGGGTGTAACGGAAGAACTGAAAGCAACGGATATGATGAGATGGATAGGATTGATGAATAACATTCGAACCTGTGCCGATGAGATTGTATTGAATGATATTGTGTATTCCTAACGGATACCAACCGAAGAAGAACTGCTGTCAAACCGATGGCAGTTTTTCTTTTTCGGCAAGTATTCAAGAAGTCATTAAGTCGTGAGTATAATCGAAGTGGTAGAAAAATTCGTAAAGATGTGGTACAATACTTTTGCTTGTGAGCGACAAATCGTTAAGGAAAGAATCGAAGGTGGTGCAAACGAAAAAGCAGTATGGAGACTTTTCATTAACTGCCCTTTCGTTTGC
>FMEL01000019.1 GCA_900066355.1 uncultured Ruminococcus sp. | reverse complement strand
TGATGCAAACGAAAGGGCAGTTAATGAAAAGTCTCCATACTGCTTTTTCGTTTGCACCACCTTCGATTCTTTCCTTAACGATTTACCTTCACTTTATTTTACCATAGTGCTTTCTAAAGTGCTATTCTAATATATACAAAAGTGTAAAAGAACGATCTCACACATATACCATGTTTTTCAATATAATCTCTTCTGCACTAACTTTTATATTATTCATTAACCTAACCCACTTCATCTGATCCTGTACCTTTAATTCTTCAGTTACACCCTTTTTTTCTGCCATCTGTTTCATAAGCATTTCCACCTGTTCTCTGGCTTCCTGATCAATCTGATTCAGATGTTCATTCAATTTTCCGGTCAATAACATGTATTGATATCTTGCTGATCTGTGTTCTTTTAAGAACTGCTTTCGTAACATTCCATATTTTCCATATGTCGGTTCTTCTTCTCTTAAAACCAGATCCGGCAAATAGTAATCTCCATGCAACGTATAGCTCATTCCATTTTTCTCATCATAAATCTGTTTTTTCATAGTCTAAATCTCCAATCCTTTGTATTTTGTTTTATTTTTCTTACGTTGTTGGTTTTCAATCTGACTCTTTTGAGTCGCCCATTCCAACTGTTTCAGAACGCTTCCCTTTGGCATTTGCTCCGTTCGCCGTTTTTCTTCCAGTGCCCTTTGTTCTTTAATGTCCTGTTGCACCACATCCTCTACAGTTTCCATTCCCAGAATACGCACCACTCTGTCATATCTGTCCGAAATCTCTTGTAAACGTTGATTATCATTTGATAATTTTCCATTTTCTTTACGCACATCATCTAACTGTTTCTGGATATTATCACATTTCTCAACAGATTTTTGGTATTTGTTTTTCCAGTTTTCTACCGTTTTGTTAAGTTCTACAACTTTTCCAGCTAATACAGCAATCTGATTTTTCATCTTGATAAACAATGGCTTGATTTTATTCTCCCTGTAAGGTACTGCACGTTCAAATGTTCCTGCCTCCGGTAAAAACGTCTTAATCATTCCATATTCTTTTATTTCCTTACTGGCATTATCCATAATCGGCTGCAGCACATCTCGGCGCTCTTCCAGACTTTTTACTTCTTTTTCTGCGTCCTCTGCCCTTTGTTCTGCTTCTTGTTTCTCCCTGATTGCCTGTTCCTTATCGTCTTTTAAAATCTGGATATCTGCTCTGAATTCCGCAATTTGTGCTGTCAGTTCTTCGTTTTCTGCAGTTAGATACTCTTTCTCTTGCTCCAGCTCCTGTACTTCCTTTTTTCGTTCTTTCTTCTTGAAGTTATAAACATCCAAATGTTCCTCATGAGTACCTTTCTGTTCCCATTCAATGCCATGCTGTTTTGCAATCTCTGCCAGGACCTTTTTTTCATGGTTCATCCACTGGTTCAACTCTGTATCATGCTTATTTCCACCTTGAAATCCAAGACTTTTTAATGCCTGTTTCAACGAAACTCTGGTGTCCATTCCTTTTCCTTTCCAATCAGTCACATAAGGAATAAAATCAATATGTAAATGTGGAGTAGCTTCATCCTGATGTAGATAACAACCAAATACCCGTAACGTTGCATTCCGTTTCTGGAAGTCCTTTACATATTCATCCAGTATTTTTACAGCCAGATCTCCTTCTGCTGTTCCGACAGCCATATCTTCTCGATTTCCAATTTGAAAAATTACTTCGTGGAACAACTTCTCTTGTTTTCCCTGCCGGATTTTTTCATAGTAATTTGTAATCTGTCTATCTTTTCTTTTCCCGATATTATATCGTTCTACAGCTTCATCAAACAGTTCTTTATAAACTTCTTTTAAATTCTCATTCTGATAGCAAATATTTAGTTGCACTCTGTTTGGATCAACATTTTCTGCTATAAATTCCCTTCTATTATGAGCCAGAGAACCTGTCCCGATCATACCACTAATTGTTCGTTTCAGCGTCATGTTCGTCACCCCACTTTCTAAAACCAGTGCCAGACATGGCACATAAATTTGTATCTTTACCAGCTATAGTATAAAAAGAAATCTTCGCCGGATACGGCGGTTTTGTTACTTTTGTCAAAAGTAACGCAAAAGCACTTTCGACAGCCGTTCCGTCCATCAAAAGTACCCTTGCGCCCTGCCGGGGGCTATTTTATCTCTTTCGTTACTCTCTCGACTAAATTATTCCGGTATTCTTGCCTGCACATATTCCAGATCTCCACAGTATAGCGTTCCAACCAGATACCATTCTCTTGCTGGATTCATCTCCATTCTTGTCCTTACCCACTTATCATCGACCAGCACCTCAAGACCTTCTCCACAGTGAAATCCCGTATCAATCCATAAGTCTGATGCCAACAACCCATATCTGTCATTGCTACTGTTATATCCTAATCTTCCCTGTTTCATTGTATCTTTCTCCCTTCTTCACAACTATCAAATTTACAGCCGTCTCACATTCCAGCCACAGTTTTCCGTCTGCACCTTACCAACTTTCTCCTTGTTTACTTCTCACAGGTGCGTGACACGCTCCTGTAAAAAGATAATCAATAAGAACTGTTACCATCGAAAGCTCTCTTGCATTCCTTTTCTGTCCAGATACTCCTGCCGGAACTTTTCCCGTTCTTCTGTTGGTGCAGTTTTGAATTTACTGTATACCTCACGATTTACCATTGCATCCAGCTTTTTCTCCAGACCTTTTCTTATATCATCTGCTTCCTGTTCCTGATCCAGTAAATGATATTTTATAATCTTTCCAAATAACTTCTCTGGAATCATAACGTTTTTCAAGCTCTCACCTTCTTACAATTTATGTAAGGACGCAACACTGCAATGTCTTTACAGATTGCAACCTTGCATTTTAATTCCGCATTTTCTATATACTCTGCAATGTTGCACCCTTAATTTATTCCGGCTTAACTTTATCTAAATCCCAATACCATGAATTACCGATTCGTCTTGCCTTAATTTCAAGTTCCTTTTTTGCATTTTCCAGTGTTCTTTTAGAAATATTCAAATCTTCTGCCATATCAAAGATTTCACTGCTTTGCACAGAAGTTGATGTTTCTGCCAGTTCCCTCAGCATCTTCTTTGCCTGTTCCAGTTTATTTACCTTTGGCGCAATTCCACCAAGCACCTCATCTGCTGTGATTTCATAGTCACCTATCCACTCAAATCCTGTTTCTGTCAGGCGAAATGCTTTGGAATGCCCAAATACAGCCAGATTATTTTTAATCTGAACCACTGCTCTTAAATCCGGTTCTCCCTCTATTCTTCCTACCAGTAATACGCTTCTGGCTACTGCAAAAAAGTCAATCGAACCCATTCCTCTATATGCAGCTTTATTTCCCCCAGCTTTATTCATGTGTCCGATTAATAAAATTGCACATTTGTATTTTTCTGCCAACAAACTCAATCTTTTCGTCATATCCCTTGCTTCATTTGCACGGTTCATATCCATTGTTCCTCCAAGGTATGCCTGAATCGGATCTAAAATAAGCACTCTCGCACCAGTCTGTTTGATAGCAGATTCCAGTCTCTCATCAATCATGGAGAGTGATTTTTCTGTTTCATCTATAACCATGATTCTTTCACAGACCGCTTTTGCCAGCTCCAGTCTGGGTTTTACCGTATCTGCCAGCCCATCTTCCGCTGTCTGATAAATAATATTTACTGGTTCTGTTACTTTCATATCGCTATCCAGTCCTTCTCCTTTAGACAATCTCGCTGCAATATTTAATACCAGCGTAGTTTTTCCATCGCCCGGATCACCCTGAATAATCGTTAATTTTCCATAAGGGATAAACGGATACCAGAGCCAGTCCACTGTCTGGGACTGAACATCTGACATCTTTATCATTTTCAATTCTGTTTTATTCTCATTTCTCTGTTCCATAAATTCCTCCATTTTCCAAACTGTTCTCGCCAGTTATCTGTTGTTCTCTGGAAGAATCCCTGCTATAATCAACTTGTCTAGGGTTGACATTTGTGGATTCGTCCTCATTTGTCACATTGCTCCGGTTGTTCGTACTTCCGGAGCTTTTTATATTTTCATCATCCAGCATATTTGCCACCACTTTCTGCTGATCTGGATATAAATGTCCATAAGTATTCAATGTAATGCGAATGTCCGTATGTCCAAACCTTTCTTTAATCAGCAATGGCTGCACACCCTTATTAATCAGAAATGCTGCATGACTGTGGCGAATGTCGTGTACTCTTATCTTTTTTACTCCAGTCTTTTGAACCACCTG
Organism: uncultured Ruminococcus sp.; assembly: GCA_900066355.1. Lineage (GTDB taxonomy): Bacteria > Bacillota > Clostridia > Lachnospirales > Lachnospiraceae > Blautia_A. Next base: position 62,354 of record FMEL01000019.1, on the reverse strand, counting down.
TTTTAACTTATGCTGTACCGCTTCATGAACCATTGGAAAAATCCGTTCATCTTCGGGCAACTCATACAATCTGCCAATGTAATCCTGAATCTCTTTTTTCAGAAATTCCGGTATGGAAATCGTACGATTCGATTCTTCCGTTTTCGGAGAAGTAATTACATCTTCTCCATGCATACGGTAGTAAGTCTTATTGATCTGAAGAAGATTTCTTTCAAAATCAATGTCAGCAGGAGTAAGGCTGAGTGCTTCGCCTTCTCTCGCTCCTGTCCAGAATAATAATTCAAACAGTACATAATATTTGCTTCCCGGTTCTATCCCGGTCATAAACTGCCGATATTCTTCAATCGTCCAAAACTTCATTTTCTTTTTTGAAGTCTTTCCCATGCGTTTTACCTTGTCACAGGGATTATCTGCCAGATTGTAGATATTCTTCGCATGATTGAACAATGCCGTCAGCTGATTCTGTATTGTTTTCAAGTAATCATCTGAATATCCTTTTTCAATAATCGTATTCTGCCACTGGATAATCTCTGCTGGTGTGATACTGTTCATCGGTCTGTCCTTAAAATACGGTAACAGTTGAGCATTCATCGTATCTCTTTTATTCTTGATACTCCTGTCCTTCAATGACTGGGACTTATCTCGGAAATAGACTTCTACAAACTCTCCCATTGTCATATCCATGTCTGCTTTCGCTGTTCTTTTATACTCCGCTTCAAAGTTTAACGCTTCTTTCTTAGTGCGGAATCCTCTTTTTACTTTTCTCTTTTTGGCTCCGGTCCAGTCCTCATAATAAAATGAAACATACCAGGTTCCTCTTTCTTCATCTTTGTACGCTGCCATACTTTCTCACCCCCTTACATTGCAATCTGAGAATATCCATAAAATTTCTTTTCCCAGAATGCCCTTGGTATCTTACCTGCAACAGTCACATATCCCTGATCTGCAAGCTCTTTGTTCAGTTTGCGAAGCAACTTGTAAGCATATCCAAGTGAAATCCCCATGCTCTCTGCAACTTCTTCCGCTGTAATCATATAGTTCTGTCTCTGCATATTATTTCCTCCTTATCTATAATTATCATTTTCACTGATACTATATCATTTTAAATAATCATTGTCAATAATTTTTATCTGTGTGAATGATATTTTTCTATATTGTTGATTTTTATCATTTGTGATATACTAATCATAGCTTTTAAGGAGGTGGCTAATATGCAGGAATCATCTATTTCAGAAAAAATAAAAGAGCTGCGAACTGATCTGAAGATGAATCAGAAAAACTTTTCCGCAGCTATCGGTATACGTCAGTCAACTTTATCCAGTTATGAAAATGGTGTGGTTACTCCCTCCAATGATGTATTATTGACTATTGCTCAGAAATTTCATGTCTCTTTGGACTGGTTATTTGGATTATCTGAAAATAAAGTACAGATTTCTAATCTCAGCGATATTATTTGGGTTTTACTGCAGATGAATGAATCCAATGAACTCCGGTATGAACTGGATATAAATAATAAACTTCCCGGTGATATAGAAACAGAAACACAGAAATGGTATGCCGGACTTCGCTTTTATGGAAATGATCCGGAACACTCTTTAAACGCAGATATGTGTAATTTTCTTGCTGATCTGCAGGAGAACAGAGAAAGCCTGGAATCTTATTTCACAGGTAAAGATATGTTTGATATGTGGAAAAAACAGACGTTGGAATACTACACTTCCAAACCTGTCACCCATAAAGAAATTGAAGAACTGGATTTTGAGACACGAATCCGTAAACGAGATGAACTTTTAGCACAGAAATTTTCCAATAACGAACAGAAATAGTATCATAACAGTATCACAGGCAGATATGCGAAGATTTTCAGTTTCTTCCCATACCTGCCTGTTTTTAATTTATTCGCTATTCTTTACAGCCTTATTTTAAACTTTTTACACAACAGAAAAACCCCGGAAACCTTGCGGTTCCGGGGTATCTTACGTTTGGACACATGTACCTTGCGGTACTCAATATATATAATTTAAGATGTTATGCTAAAATTATTCGATGATTGTAGCAACACGTCCTGATCCTACAGTACGTCCACCTTCACGGATAGCGAAAGTAAGACCCTGGCTCATAGCGATTGGGTGGATCAGTTCGATTGTCATTTCGATGTTATCTCCAGGCATGCACATTTCTGTTCCTTCTGGAAGGTTGCAAACACCTGTTACGTCTGTTGTTCTGAAGTAGAACTGTGGACGATAGTTGTTGAAGAATGGTGTATGACGGCCACCTTCGTCTTTTGTCAGAACGTAAACCTGAGCTGTGAATTTTGTATGGCATGTAAGTGTTCCTGGTTTAGCAAGAACCTGTCCACGCTCGATTTCGTTTCTCTGAACACCACGAAGAAGAGCACCGATGTTGTCACCAGCCTGAGCTTCGTCAAGAAGTTTACGGAACATTTCGATTCCTGTAACAACAACTTTACGTGTTTCTTCTTTGATACCAACGATTTCAACTTCTTCAGATACATGAAGAACACCAGCTTCTACTCTACCAGTAGCAACTGTTCCACGTCCTGTGATGGAGAATACGTCCTCTACAGGCATAACGAACGGTTTGTCTGTGTCACGCTGTGGGTCCGGAATGTACTCATCAACTGCGTTCATGAGTTCCATGATCTTGTCTCCCCATGGGCCAGCCGGATCTTCAAGAGCTTTAAGAGCAGATCCCTGGATAACCGGAATGTCATCTCCTGGGAAGTCATACTCGGAAAGAAGTTCACGAATTTCCATCTCAACCAGTTCAAGAAGTTCGTCATCATCTACCATATCACATTTGTTCATGAATACAACGATGTACGGAACACCAACCTGACGAGCAAGAAGAACGTGCTCTTTTGTCTGAGCCATAACACCATCTGTAGCAGCAACTACGAGGATAGCACCATCCATCTGAGCTGCACCTGTGATCATGTTCTTAACGTAGTCAGCATGTCCTGGGCAGTCAACGTGTGCATAATGTCTATGCTCTGTCTGATATTCAACATGTGCTGTAGAAATTGTGATACCACGCTCTCTTTCTTCTGGAGCTTTATCGATATCTTCGAAGTTTTCAACTGTGTTTCCTGGAACTCTTTCAGCCAGAACTTTTGTGATAGCTGCTGTTAAAGTTGTTTTACCATGGTCAACGTGTCCGATGGTACCAATGTTACAATGCGGTTTTGTTCTCTCAAACTTAGCCTTTGCCATTTTAAAATGTCCTCCTTAAAAACTATGCTCTTTCTTTCAGAGCGTTTTTATCAGTTTTTGACTTGCTATCCTTGATTATATTGCAAATCAAGGATATTTGCAAGCTTTTTTATATCATCAGTCTTTCTTAGAAAGAATCTTTTCCTGAACGGACTTCGGAACCTGTTCGTATTTCTCAAAGAACATGGAGTAGTTACCACGTCCCTGAGTTCTGGAACGAAGGTCTGTTGCATATCCGAACATTTCAGAAAGCGGAACGAATCCACGGATCATCTTACCACCGCCGATGTCATCCATACCCTCGATACGACCACGACGGGAGTTGATATCACCGATAACATCACCCATGTAATCTTCCGGAGTAGTAACTTCGACTCTCATGATAGGCTCAAGAAGAATCGGAGATGCTTTCTGCATAGCATCCTTGAATGCAAGGGAACCTGCAATATGGAATGCCATTTCAGAAGAATCGACTTCATGATAAGAACCGTCATATACGTTTGCATGAACGCCGACTACCGGGAATCCACCCAGAATACCAGCCTTCATAGCTTCTTCGATACCTTCGCCGACTGCCGGGATGTATTCCTTCGGAATAGCACCACCAACAACTGTGGATTCGAACTTGTACAGTTCTTCACCGTTGGCATCCATAGGCTCGAATTTAACTTTACAGTGACCATACTGTCCACGACCACCAGACTGTTTAGCATATTTGCTGTCGACGTCTACGGCTTTAGTAATAGTCTCTTTGTATGCAACCTGAGGAGCACCTACGTTAGCCTCTACTTTGAATTCACGAAGCAGACGGTCAACGATGATTTCCAGATGCAGCTCACCCATACCAGCGATGATTGTCTGACCTGTTTCCTGATTTGTATGAGCACGGAATGTCGGGTCTTCTTCTGCCAGTTTTGCAAGAGCTTCACCAAGTTTACCCTGGCCAGCTTTTGTCTTAGGCTCGATTGCAAGCTCGATAACCGGTTCCGGGAATTCCATAGACTCAAGGATTACCGGATGCTGGTCATCACAGATTGTATCACCAGTTGTGGTGAATTTGAAACCGATTGCTGCAGCGATATCTCCAGAATATACTTTATCCAGTTCCATACGTTTGTTAGCGTGCATCTGAAGGATACGGCCAACACGTTCTTTCTTGTCCTTAGTAGCGTTGAGTACGTAAGAACCAGAATTCATAGTACCGGAGTATACACGGAAGTATGCCAGTTTACCAACAAATGGGTCTGTCATAATCTTGAATGCCAGAGCGGAGAATGGTTCTTCATCAGAAGAATGTCTCACGATCGGGTTGCCTTCCAGGTCAACACCCTCGATTGGAGGAATGTCTGTTGGAGCAGGCATGAATTCAATGATTGCATCCAGAAGCTTCTGAACACCCTTGTTTCTGTATGCAGTACCGCAGCATACCGGTACAGCTGTACATTCGCAAGTAGCTTTACGAAGAACTGCTTTTAATTTATCATTAGACGGTTCTTCACCTTCCAGATATTCCATCATTAAATCGTCATCCAGTTCGCAGATCTTTTCTACGAGTTCTGTATGATAAAGTTCTGCTTCTTCCTGCATATCTTCCGGAATATCTGTGATGGAAATGTCTTCACCTTTCTCATCATTGTAGATATAAGCCTGCATTTCGAAAAGGTCGATGATTCCTTTGAATTCATCTTCTTTTCCGATTGGAAGCTGTAAGCAGATAGCGTTTTTACCAAGACGAGTCTTGATCTGATCTACAGCGTTGTAGAAGTTTGCACCGAGGATATCCATCTTGTTGATGAATGCCATACGCGGTACATTATAAGTGTCAGCCTGACGCCATACGTTTTCGGACTGAGGTTCTACACCACCTTTTGCACAGAAGACGCCGACAGCGCCGTCAAGTACACGGAGTGAACGCTCAACCTCTACGGTGAAGTCTACGTGTCCTGGTGTATCAATGATGTTGATACGATGTTCCAGAGCACCTGGTTTTGTCTTGCAGTGTTCCTGCAGAGTCCAGTGACATGTTGTAGCAGCGGAAGTAATTGTGATACCTCTCTCCTGCTCCTGCTCCATCCAGTCCATTGTTGCGGTACCTTCATGAGTATCACCGATTTTGTAGTTGACACCTGTATAATAAAGGATACGTTCTGTAAGAGTTGTCTTACCTGCATCGATATGAGCCATGATACCAATATTTCTGGTACGCTCAAGCGGGTATTCTCTACCTTCTTTTCCAGCCAATTGGATTTTCCTCCTTGATTAGAAACGATAGTGAGCAAATGCTTTATTTGCTTCAGCCATCTTGTGCATATCTTCTTTCTTCTTAACAGATGCGCCTGTGTTGTTCATTGCATCCAGAAGCTCGTTTGCAAGTCTCTCCTCCATAGTCTTCTCGCCTCTTTTACGAGAATATGTGGTGAGCCAGCGAAGAGCCAGTGCCTGACGTCTGTCTGCTCTTACCTCGATCGGAACCTGATAAGTAGCACCACCGATACGTCTTGCTTTTACTTCGAGAAGTGGCATGATGTTGTTCATAGCCTCTTCAAAAACTTCGATAGCTGGTTTGCCAGCTTTTTCTTCGATTCTGGCGAATGCGCCGTATACAATCTTCTGAGCGACACCTTTCTTACCGTCTAACATGATGTTGTTGATAAGTTTGGTAACCACTTTGTTGTTGTACATCGGGTCTGCCAGAACGTCTCTTTTCTGAGTATGTCCTTTACGTGGCACGTTACTTCCCTCCTTAATCAAAATGATTAAATCATCGGTACTCACTTTTAAAACTAAGGTGTTCGCACTGGTAAAGTCCTATATTTAACCCGCAACCGACAGGGTATATGGAATACCGTACAATATTTATAGCTATAAGTGAATCTTCGAATGATTACTTTTTCTTAAAATTTACTTATTTCTTTTTAGGTCTCTTAGCACCATATTTGGAGCGGGCCTGTTTTCTGTTTGCTACACCTGCAGTATCCAGTGTACCTCTGATGATGTGGTATCTGGTACCAGGTAAGTCCTTAACACGACCACCACGGATAAGAACAACGCTATGCTCCTGAAGGTTGTGACCTTCTCCTGGGATATAGCTTGTTACTTCGATTCCGTTGGAAAGACGAACTCTGGCGATCTTTCTAAGAGCTGAGTTAGGTTTCTTAGGTGTTGCAGTTTTAACTGCTGTACAAACTCCACGTTTCTGTGGTGCAGACTGTTCAACAGCTTTCTTTCTTAAAGAGTTGAATGTTCTCTGCAGAGCCGGTGCTGTAGATTTCTTTACAGCTGTCTGACGTCCTTTTCTTACTAACTGGTTGAATGTTGGCATTCCATTTCACCTCCCGATAGATTTCTCCATGGTTTACCATGGGGTTGCGCGGTTGCTATTGTCAAATGAATAAATAATGCGACCGTCAGAACCTGCCACTGGCAACTTCCTCCGGATGCACGGGCAACAAAAAAACAGCGTTCTTATTGCACGCTTGCTCATTATATCCCGTAAAAATACGACTGTCAAGCCATTTTACAGGATTTTTTCTATATTTTACGATTTTATGATTATTGCTTTTTGTGACTACTCTTATTATAATAAAAAAAACAAATTTTCACTTTATCATTTTACTTCTATATTATAGGAAAGGATTTTTTATGAAAAGTAAATTCATCCTGCCGACGATCCTGCTTCTTATTACCGGAATCCTGCTTATAGCCGGTATATTTTTCATCGGCATCCAGACCGTACAGCAAATTCAGGATACGAAAGAACAGCTTGAAACTTTCAGCTCTCAGGTCGATGGAGAACAAAAAACTCTGAGTGAAGCACAGTCTTCTTTCGCCGCTGCCATTCAGAGTAAAAAAGATCTCTTCAACTATTATGAAAAGAAAGCTTCAGCCAAACAGACCATCGTTCAGGAACACATAGATTCCGACGAATCTTCTGCAGATGCCCCGGCTTCTGTATTCAGTCAGGTAAATTAAAGAAAGGATTATTCCCATGAAAAAGAACAGCCAAAAACGCCCGTCATTTCTTTATGCAGTCATTATTTTTCTTGCACTTGTCATTCTCGCACTCGGTGCACTGACTCTTTATTCCCTGCAGGATCTGATTGATCTGCGTTCAAAAGTTTCCGGGCTCCAAACCACCGTACAGGAACTTTCTGATGCCTCTGCTGACCTTGTAAAGCAGGCACAGGAGCTCGCAGGCCTGAATGATCAGCTCAGTAATGCAACTTCCGACACTGATACTGCCGATGCCTCTGGTGACACACAGAAGGAAGGCACACTTTCACCATCACATGATGCATCTTCTTTCACTGATTCTGCGGATGGAAGTCTGGATAACCTGCTTTCTCAGCTTGAACCACTGCTTCCACAGAATAACGGCACATGGTCTGTATATGTATGTAATCTTATGAAAAATACAGAAGGCACCATTGACGATCAGCAGATGCAGGCCGCAAGCCTGATCAAACTTTTCATCATGGGTGCCGTCTATGAAAATTTCGATTCACTTTGTGACGCATACGGAGCTGATTCCGTAAACAATTATCTGAATCCAATGATTACCGCAAGTGACAATGACGCAGCAAACGCACTTGTCAACATGCTCGGATACGGTGATGATGCTACAGGTATGGATGTTGTAAACAGTTTCTGTCAGGCGCACGGATATACCAGCACTTCTATGGGTAGACTTCTCCTTCAGGATAATACCTACGGTGATAATTATACTTCCGTCAGCGATTGCGGTCATTTTCTGAAAGAAATCTATCAGGGTAATGCAGGTACCGCAGATACCACACTTTCTCATACCGATGCAATGTACTCTCTTCTCAAAATGCAGGAGAGACGAAATAAAATCCCGGCAAATCTCCCGGAAGGTGTAAAAGTTGCCAACAAAACCGGCGAACTCGATGACGTTGAAAACGATGCCGGAATCATATACAGCACCGCAAAAGGTATTGATCTGGTCGTTTGCTTCATGTCACAGAATCTCACTGATTCCGGTGCTGCACAGGCATCTATCGCACAGGATGCCCGACTTATTTATGGTTATTATAACGAATAAATGTAACTATTCAGAAGGTAGTATCCCGCGAGGCGTTTTGGCATGTTTTCTGCCAAAATCCCGAGACATACAAGGCAAAATGCCATCACCGAAGGTGATTTGGAATGCATTTTGACTCGTAACTGTGAGGGTACTGAACAGTTACGAATAAATTATGAAATATCCTTCTTGTCTTCTTCATAGGACATCTCCCAGATATCTGCAAATACTGCCAGCGGGCAGTCCGTAAGGAGGCACATCAGAAGGAAACATTCATATGGATTTACAATGTAAATCTCACTCATACCGCATTTATGCAGGATTTCCTGAATCTCTTCCAGGAAATGATGGTATCGGTTATACGGGTCGTCATCCTGCATTTCCTGCGATACAATAAAAAATTCGAGCGTAATCAGATCAAATCTCTCTACAGGAAATTTATGATTCAGAATACTGTTGATTCTCTGTCGGCTGAAACGTTTCTGGCTGAAGTGCTTCGCCAGGATTGAAGCCGACATTTTCTTTAAATTTCCCATCTTATTTACAGGAATTCCGCTGCAGATAACTTTTTCCACATCGGAATCTGTAATATCTGAAATATTCCACACCTTATTTCTGGATTTCTCTTCCTCGTCTCTCTGATACATTTTGGCGATAATTTCCTTTGCCTTTGTGAGCAGACGTACAAACTCCTGAAATGCCTGACTCTTTTCGGACATCGGATCATCTGTCCCTGCCTTCACATATGCAAGGTATGCCAGGAGTTTTTCTTCTGTATCCAGACAGATTTTCCCGGAATACACTTGTGGCGCATCTGTATAGTTTGCATCCGGCTGTAAATTTTCATATTTTTTCTTCAGTTCTTCTGCCTTGTGATAGCCAAGCTGCCTGTAATAGCAGAACCAGTAAATCACTTCATCCGGATTATGAAAATCAAAATCCTGTTCTCTCAGTACACGAGTCAGAAAATCTGACACATCTTCCACGCTCATACGCAGTCCGAATCCCAACAGAAAAACGGTCTCTCTTTTAACAGAAGCCTGCGTCAGCCAGTTATTTGCAAGTGACGTAAGCTTCGTCGATGTCGGGTTCATGGATTTTGGGGTGCAGGTTTCATGGAAGGATTCTATCACTATATCTCTGTAGATATCCTGTGTTACTTCATTATATGGTTCTTCCAGGCCTGCACGTTCATAAATATAGCGTTTCAGATGATCTCCGAAAGAAACAAGTTCCATTTCTTTATATAAATAATGAAAAATTACATCCGCATCTTCATCTTCAAATTCATCAAGGCTGACTACCTGTCTGAATTTCTGCGCAGCTTTCCTTGTAAATTCAAAATCTTTTACGGAATCAAAAGCAACGGTCTGCTCAAAGTCAAGATCCTGCATTCTATTTTTCATGATATATCACCTTCATGTCTTTTTAGCTGATGCCACATGCGTTTCCACCAGTTTTCATTTTGCTTCTCTATTTCACACAAAATCACAGTAATATTGTCTCTGCCGCCTTTTTTCAGCGCACGTTCAACGAGCACCTGAACAGTTTCTTCTGTCGAAATCTCTCTTGTGAAAATATCAGCAATTTCGCCATCCGACAGCATATCTGTAATCCCATCCGAACAGATTAAATATCGGTCACCTTCTATAATAGGGTATCCTGACACAGATGGTACCAGCTGCAAATCTTCTTCCTTCATTCCGAGATACTGAGTCAATGGAGCTTTTCCCAGAAAATGTCTGCCCAGTATGTGATCCTCGGAAATCTGACCGAATTTCCCGGAGCTGCTTCTATATATCCTGCTGTCTCCAAGATTACATCCGTAAATAATATCATCACCAAATGCGAGCATCGCTGCAGTCGTTCCCATGCTGTCAATCCGATTTTCTGTACCATAATTGCAGACTGCCTGATTCATCTTCTCACAGGCTTCAATCAGAAAACGATCTCCCTCTCTGCGAACACGCTCCTTTTGTTCTTTATAATGCATTCCACAGGATTCGGCTGCAAGAAATGCGGCCATTTCACCACAGCTTTCACCGCCCATTCCGTCAAAAACTGCCATCACCGGAAGCTCCGACTGTTTCCTGCAGCCGCTTTGAATATGGCTCATTCCCTGATTCTGTGCGCTCAGAAATTCTCCGCAGCACCAGAAATTATCTTCATTATTATTACGTATCTTTCCGATATGACACGTATATGCATATTTAATCTGATACGCCATATTTCACCCTTTCTTACGATTCAGCATTGCTTTCGGCAGAAAGATTCAGCTGATTCTTGTACTCTTCTGCAAAATTCCGGTACTTTTCTCCGCGACTCTTGTATTCATCATTGTCAGTTTCGTTATCATGACAGCGATTATTCTCATCAATCCAGCGAACTAACTTACCCTCGTCATAATAATAACGATCAACCCTCTGTTCTCCGTCTTTCAAAGTACTTAATGTATGACTATCTGCCCATATGTAAGCAAAAAACAGTTCATCATCCCAGTAATAATACTCCTGATAATCCCCGTCCTTTGACATAGAAGGATAGATCAGAACTTTCATCAACTGAACATTACCATTATCAAGCTGTTTCAAATAACTGATCTTTCCCTGATCTTCTGAACCGATCCAGCTGTAACTGTTCAGATTATCACTGATCTCCGTAGCCTGTGTCTGGATCTTCTCCAGTGTCTCCTGAAGCTGCTTATTCTCTGCCGTCTGAACTGTTTCTGTTACAGATTTTTTCAGTTGCTGTAACTCTGCATTTGCCCTGAGCATCCAGATAAATACACCGATAATTACGCAGACCGCAACCAGCATAATCAGAACTGCGGCTACCAGTGGATCAAATTTTTTGCGTTTCTTTTTAGATGTTTTTCTCTGTGGGGCACCCTTCTTCGACTTTGAAACTGGCATCTGCTTTTGTACCGGTTTCCGGACTGCAACAGTCTTCTCAACTTCCCCCGCCAGCTGTTTTTCCGGTTCATCTGCGATCTTTGTCTTTTGATTTGTCTGTTTATGTTTGCGCTGACCGTGCTTTGACAAAGTGTTTTCCCCGGATCTCAACCGTTCCAGTACTTCCCGGAACTCCACTGCAGTCTGATATCGTTTATCACGGTCATACGCACATGCCTTCAAAATCACTTCGCCCAAAGTATTATCTGCCTGTGCTGGCATCGGCAGTTCTTCTCCTGCCATTCTCCGGTTGAGCGCATTTTCTTTATCGTGGTATGTAATCAGCTGTTTCTGAAGGCTGATAAAAGGCAGCCGGTTATGATTGCAGAGCTTATATAAAACAATTCCCAGTGAATAAATATCCACCCGGGCATCGTATTCTTCACCCTTGTACATTTCCGGAGCCATGTAGGAGAATGTCCCCTTTTTGGATAGGCCGCTCATCGACCGGTCAAGTTCACGGGCAATGCCAAAATCTCCCAGTTTGAATTCGCCAAATCTCGATACAAAAATATTTTCCGGTTTGATATCACGATGTATGATATTCTGGCACTGACAATACTCTAGCGCTTTGCAGAGATCGATTCCGAGGTGAATCACATCCTCTTCTTTTAACGGTTTCTCCGCACAATACTCCATAAAGCTTGTAAGATATTCCATTCGGATAAAGATATCCCATCCGATATCATCCAGATACTCCACAACTTTATAATCTTCAACAGAAACAACATAGGAGTTTCCACGAAAGTATTCCATTGTGCTGACTTCCTGAATGCATTCATCAACAAGTCCCTGAAAATACTCTTTCACAGACTGTTCATTAGGACTTTCAGAGCGGACACTGCTCAGCTCACCCTGATTTGAGGGGATCGTGATGACTTTTATTGCAGAGTAAAATGTTGTTCCCTGCTCTGTCCGGCATGCTTTATAAACTTTACCAAAAGAACCTTCGCCGATTTTTTCAACAATCTTCCATTCCGGCCATACAGATACCGGCAAATGTTTGTCCATCATTCCCCCTCCTTTCCTTCTGAAATATCTTTTCATTTATAGTCGCTCACATGCCCCTAGTATAGCATGTTCACCTGCCTCTGTCTGTAATTTTCGATATTTTTCCATATTTTTTCATACAATATTCATATTTATAACGTCTTCTTAAGGAATAGTTTTAGATGCAAAAATCCCCGACTGTACCGCAGTACAGTCAGGGATTCTATATTTTTACTCTTCTGTTGTATCTTCTGTTATATCTTCTGTTGGCTCTTCGTCCACATCGTCCAAAATTTCTTCATCGGCATCATCCATTATGATGAGTTCTTCATCTTCCGGAAGTGCTTCTGCAGTTTCTTCGGACTCTGCCGGGATTTCTGCCGGGATTTCTTCCGGCATTCCGGTATCAAGCTGAATGTCTCTGTAACGTTTCAGACCGGTTCCGGCCGGGATCAGCTTACCAATGATAACGTTTTCTTTCAGACCTACAAGGTGGTCAACTTTACCCTTGATTGCTGCTTCTGTCAGAACCTTGGTTGTCTCCTGGAAGGATGCTGCTGACAAGAAAGAATCTGTTGCCAGAGATGCCTTGGTAATACCAAGCATGATCTGTTTTCCTTCTGCCGGTGTCTTTCCTTCTTTTTCGAGTTTTTCATTGACTTCTTCAAATTCAAGAACATCAACGAGTGTTCCCGGAAGGAACTCTGTATCTCCGTTTTCTTCGATACGGATCTTCTTCAGCATCTGGCGAACGAGAACTTCGATATGTTTATCACTGATCTCAACACCCTGCAGACGGTATACACGCTGTACTTCACGAAGCATGTAATCCTGAACTGCACGAACGCCTTTGATTCTCAGAATGTCATGTGGATTTACGCTACCTTCTGTCAGCTCATCACCAGCCTCCAGAACCTGTCCGTCAGCAATCTTGATACGTGATCCATAAGGAATCAGATATGTCTTAGAATCGCCGTTTTCCGGATTTGTAACGATAATCTCACGTTTTTTCTTAGTATCGTTGATTACAGCAACACCAGGAATTTCCGTGATAATAGCAAGACCTTTCGGCTTTCTTGCCTCAAAAAGCTCCTCAACTCGAGGAAGACCCTGTGTGATATCTCCACCGGCTACACCACCACTATGGAATGTACGCATGGTAAGCTGTGTACCAGGCTCACCGATAGACTGAGCTGCGATAATACCAACAGACTCACCAACCTGAACTGCTTCACCGGTTGCCATGTTTGCGCCATAACATTTTGCGCAGACACCAACCTTGCATTTACAAGTCAGAATTGTACGGATCTTAACTTCATCGATCGGGCCACCATTTGCGTTTACGCCCTCTTTCATGATACGGGCAGCACGTTTTGGTGTGATCATATGGTTTGCTTTAACAAGAACTTCACCATCTTTGTTTGTGATGGTCTCACAGGAGAAACGTCCTGTGATACGTTCCTGAAGGTTTTCGATTTCCTCTTTGCCATCCATGAAACCTTTGACATACATGCCGGAAATCTCATCTCTATTTTCACAGCAGTCAGTTTCACGAACGATCAGCTCCTGAGAAACGTCAACCATTCGTCTGGTCAGGTAACCGGAATCGGCTGTACGAAGCGCTGTATCGGACATACCTTTACGAGCACCATGTGCAGACATGAAGTATTCCAGTACTTCAAGACCTTCACGGAAGTTTGACTTGATAGGAAGTTCGATCGTATGACCGGTTGTATCAGCCATCAGACCTCGCATACCTGCAAGCTGTTTGATCTGTTTATCGGAACCACGGGCACCGGAGTCAGCCATCATGAAGATGTTGTTGTATTTATCAAGACCATTCAGAAGTGCTTTGGTAAGCTCATCGTCAGTCTTCTTCCATGTTTCAACAACTTCTTTGTAACGCTCTTCTTCGGTGATAAGACCACGTTTGTAGTTCTTTGTGATCTTGTCAACGATATTCTGTGCATTCTGGATCATCTCAGGTTTCTGAGGCGGCACAGTCATATCGGAAATGGATACGGTCATTGCAGCACGTGTGGAGTATTTGTAACCGGTAGCCTTGATATCATCAAGAACTTCTGCGGTCTTCGTTACTCCGTGTGTATTGATGACTTTTTCCAGAATCTGTTTCAGCTGTTTCTTACCTACAAGGAAATCAACTTCAAGGAGAAGTTCATTACCCGGAATGCTTCTGTCAACAAATCCAAGATCCTGAGGAAGGATTTCGTTGAACAGGAAACGGCCAAGTGTAGATTCTACGACACCTGTCATTTCTCTTCCGTCTGCCAGAGTTCTTGTGCAGCGAACTTTGATCTTTGACTGAAGAGTGATAACTTTATTTTCATAAGCAAGAATTGCTTCGTTTACGCTCTTGAAGAACTTACCTTCTCCCGGATTTCCAGGTCTTTCCTGTGTCAGATAGTAGATACCAAGGACCATATCCTGTGACGGAACAGCTACCGGACCACCATCTGAAGGTTTCAGAAGGTTGTTTGGTGAAAGCAGAAGGAAACGGCACTCTGCCTGAGCTTCCTGTGAAAGTGGAAGATGAACAGCCATCTGGTCACCATCGAAGTCGGCGTTGAACGCAGTACAAACGAGCGGATGAAGTTTGATAGCTTTACCTTCTACAAGGATCGGCTCGAATGCCTGGATACCCAGACGATGCAGTGTAGGTGCACGGTTCAGCATAACCGGATGTTCTTTGATGACATCTTCCAGTACATCCCATACTTCCGGCTGAAGCTTTTCAACCATTTTCTTAGCATTTTTGATATTGTGTGAAGTTCCGTTTGCAACGAGTTCTTTCATAACGAAAGGTTTGAAAAGCTCGATTGCCATTTCCTTCGGAAGACCACACTGATAAATCTTAAGTTCCGGTCCAACGACAATAACGGAACGTCCTGAGTAGTCAACTCGTTTACCGAGCAGGTTCTGACGGAAACGTCCGGATTTACCTTTCAGCATATCGGAAAGGGATTTGAGAGCTCTGTTTCCAGGTCCTGTTACCGGACGGCCACGACGGCCGTTGTCAATCAGAGCGTCTACTGCTTCCTGAAGCATACGTTTTTCGTTACGCACGATAATATCCGGTGCGCCCAGCTCCAGAAGACGTTTCAGACGGTTGTTACGGTTGATAATTCTTCTGTACAGATCATTCAGGTCAGATGTTGCAAAACGTCCACCGTCAAGCTGTACCATAGGACGCAGATCCGGTGGAATAACCGGGATTGCTGTCATGATCATCCATTCCGGACGGTTTCCTGATTCACGGAAGGACTCTACAACTTCCAGTCTCTTGATGATTCTGGCACGTTTCTGTCCTGTAGCGTCAACCAGTTCTGCTTTCAGCTCTGCGGCATCTTTTTCGAGGTCGATTGCTTTGAGCAGTTCCATGATAGACTCTGCACCCATTCCTACACGGAAGTTGTATCCGTATGCTTCACGCGCATCCTGATACTCCTTCTCTGTAAGAACCTGTTTGTACTGAAGTCCGGAGTCTGCCGGATCCAGTACAATATAGTTTGCAAAGTATAAAACCTTTTCCAATGTTCTCGGAGAAAGATCAAGGATCAGTCCCATTCTTGACGGGATTCCCTTGAAATACCAGATATGGGATACCGGGGCTGCAAGCTCGATATGTCCCATACGTTCTCTTCTGACAGATGCCTTTGTAACTTCTACGCCGCATCGGTCGCAGACAACACCTTTATAACGGATCTTTTTGTATTTACCACAATGGCACTCCCAGTCCTTGCTTGGCCCGAAAATTTTCTCACAGAAAAGTCCGTCCTTCTCTGGTTTCAGAGTACGGTAGTTAATGGTTTCCGGTTTCAGTACCTCACCTCTGGACCATTCTCTGATCTTCTCAGGGGACGCCAGTCCGATCTTGATGGCATCGAAAGTCATTGGCTGATATGTTTCATTGGCTGTGGTTGTTTCTGCCATGTATTCTTTCCCCTTTCTTACTTGTCGTCTTCATCATCATAGGATTCGTCGAAATCAATGAAATCATCTTCTTCGTCCTCATCCTCTTCAACATCTACGAGTTCTTCACCTTCGAATTCCTGCTTGGTGTAGCCATGTTTGCCGAAGGATTCTTCTTCTCTGCGATGTCTGCTGTCTCCTTCGATTACGGAACGAAGATCTGTATCGCCGTAATCTACAGACTCGAGTAAATGTACTTCTGTATTATCATCTTTGAGAACTTTGACATCAAGTCCCAGAGACTGAAGTTCTTTTAACAGTACCTTGAAGGATTCCGGAATTCCCGGTTCAGGGATATTGTCACCTTTGATGATTGCTTCGTATGTCTTCACACGACCAACAACATCATCGGATTTAACGGTCAGGATCTCCTGCAGTGTATAGGAAGCACCATATGCCTCCAGAGCCCAAACCTCCATCTCACCGAAACGCTGTCCGCCGAACTGAGCTTTACCACCCAGAGGCTGCTGTGTTACGAGTGAGTAAGGACCTGTAGAACGTGCATGGATCTTATCATCAACCAGATGATGCAGTTTCAGATAGTGCATGTGTCCGATTGTTACTCGACCGTCAAAGTACTCGCCGGTACGTCCGTCACGAAGCTGTACTTTACCATCTCTGGAAATCGGAACACCCTTCCACAGCTCTCTGTGATCTTTGTGCTCATCAAGGTATTCCATAACATCAGGAGCAAGTGTATCCTGATATTTTGCACGGAACTCTTCAAAATCTTCAATATTTACATAATCGTTTGCCAGTTCCAGAGTATCCTGAATATCAACTTCGCTCGCACCGTCGAATACCGGTGTTGCAACGTTGAATCCAAGAGCTTTGGCAGCAAGACTTAAGTGGATCTCAAGAACCTGACCGATGTTCATACGGGAAGGTACACCCAGAGGGTTCAGCACGATATCCAGCGGACGTCCGTTCGGCAGGAATGGCATATCTTCAACAGGGAGAACTCGTGATACGACACCCTTGTTACCATGACGACCAGCCATCTTGTCACCAACAGAAATCTTACGTTTCTGAGCAATATAAATACGTACTGCCTGATTTACACCAGGAGACAGTTCATCACCGTTCTCTCTTGTAAATACTTTGGCATCTACGATAATACCATATTCACCATGAGGAACCTTAAGGGAAGTATCTCGGACTTCTCTTGCTTTCTCACCGAAAATAGCACGCAGAAGGCGTTCTTCTGCAGTCAGTTCTGTTTCTCCCTTAGGAGTAACTTTACCGACAAGAATATCACCGGCACGAACTTCTGCACCGATACGGATGATACCACGTTCATCCAGATCTTTCAGAGCATCATCACCGACACCAGGAACATCTCGTGTGATCTCTTCCGGTCCGAGCTTTGTATCTCTGGCTTCTGCTTCATATTCTTCAATATGAACTGAAGTATAAACATCGTTCATTACCAGTCTTTCACTTAAGAGGACAGCATCCTCGTAGTTGTAACCTTCCCATGTCATGAATCCGATCAGCGGATTCTTACCAAGGGCAAGTTCACCATTCGCGGTAGACGGACCATCTGCGATAACCTGTCCGGCCTCTACATGCTCACCCTGGAACACGATCGGTTTCTGGTTGTAGCAGTTGCTCTGGTTACTGCGAAGGAATTTGATCAGATGATAATCATCTTTTGTTCCATCATCGTTCTTGATTGTAATGTCTGTAGATGTGGAACGGAGAACAGTACCGGATTTCTTTGCAAGTACGCAGACACCGGAATCGACCGCTGTCTTTGTTTCCATACCGGTTCCTACTACAGGAGCTTCTGTTGTAAGAAGTGGTACTGCCTGACGCTGCATGTTGGATCCCATCAGCGCACGGTTGGCGTCGTCGTTCTGCAGGAACGGAATCAGTGCTGTAGCTACGGAGAATACCATCTTAGGAGATACGTCCATGTAGTCAAACATGCGCTTCTCATATTCCTGTGTTTCTTCACGGAAACGACCGGATACATTCTTATGAAGGAAATGTCCCTCCTCATCCAGCGGCTCATTCGCCTGTGCTACATGGTAGTTATCTTCTTCATCTGCTGTCATGTAAACAACTTCATCCGTTACGACCGGATTTGCCGGATCTGCTTTATCTATTCTACGATATGGAGCCTCAATAAATCCATATTCGTTAATTCTTGCATAGGATGCAAGGGAGTTGATCAGACCGATGTTCGGACCTTCAGGTGTCTCGATCGGGCACATACGACCATAGTGAGAATAGTGAACGTCTCGGACCTCGAATCCGGCTCTGTCTCGTGACAGACCGCCAGGTCCCAGTGCAGAAAGACGTCTCTTATGTGTCAGTTCACCAAGAGGGTTGTTCTGATCCATAAACTGTGACAGCTGGGAAGAACCGAAGAACTCTTTCACTGCTGCAGTTACAGGTTTGATATTGATCAGGGACTGCGGAGAAACACTCTCTGTGTCCTGAGTTGTCATACGCTCACGTACGACTCTTTCCAGTCTGGAAAGACCGATGCGGTACTGGTTCTGAAGAAGTTCACCAACAGAACGTATACGACGGTTGCCCAGATGGTCGATGTCATCATCATTTCCGATTCCGTATTCCAGATGCATATTGTAGTTGATGGAAGCAAGGATGTCTTCCTTTGTGATATGCTTCGGGATAAGGTCGTGGATATCTCTCTGAACAGCAGCTTTGATATCCTCAAGATTATCATTTTCTTCCAGAATCTTTTCGAGTACAGGATAGTATACTAATTCTGTAACACCCAAGTCTTTCGGATCACAGTCAAGATCAACATGCGCAGTGATATCGACCATCATACTGGAAAGAACTTTGATCTTACGTTCTTCACCCTGAATCCATACGAATGGTACTGCTGCATTCTGAATCTTGTCAGCAAGTTCAACTGTTACGTTGGTTCCTTCTTCTGCAAGGATTTCTCCTGTAGACGGATCCACAACAGTCTCACCGAGCTTATGTCCGACGATACGTTTGTTAAAGTGAAGTTTCTTATTAAATTTATAACGTCCAACTTTGGCAAGGTCATATCTTCTCGGATCGAAGAACATTGCCATGATAAGGCTCTCAGCGCTCTCCACTGCA
Organism: uncultured Ruminococcus sp.; assembly: GCA_900066355.1. Classification (GTDB taxonomy): domain Bacteria; phylum Bacillota; class Clostridia; order Lachnospirales; family Lachnospiraceae; genus Blautia_A. The sequence goes on along the minus strand of FMEL01000019.1, from coordinate 43,062 downwards.
AGCGGCTCGCCCGGACGGATCTTCTTATATAATTCAAGAAGACCTTCCTGATAGTTGGTAGATGTATCTTTTGCAAAACTTGCGAGGATTTTTGGCTCTTCACCAAATAATTCTACGATTTCTGCATTGGTGCCGATACCAAGGGCACGAATCAGCACAGTGATCGGAACCTTGCGGGTTCTGTCCACACGTACATAGAAGACATCATTGGAATCAGTCTCATATTCCAGCCATGCACCTCTGTTCGGAATAACAGTACTGGAAAATAATCTCTTACCAATTTTATCATGCGCAATCGCATAGTAGATACCAGGGGAACGCACCAGCTGACTGACGATAACACGCTCAGCACCGTTGATAACAAAAGTACCTGTCTCTGTCATTAACGGAAGATCTCCCATAAAGATCTCGTGTTCGTTGATTTCCTCTGTTTCTTTGTTAATCAGTCGCACGCGAACCTTCAAAGGTGCCGCGTAAGTTACGTCACGTTCTTTGCACTGTTCGATGGTATATTTTGCATCTTTTGCATCGTACGTGAAATCGATGAATTCCAGGCTGAACTTTCCGCCATAATCCGCGATCGGAGAAATATCATCAAACACTTCTTTGAGGCCCTCATCGAGAAACCACTTATAGGAATCTTTCTGGACTTCAATCAAATTCGGCATTTCCAGAACTTCTTTTTGTCTCTGGTAGCTCATGCGCATGCTTTTTCCAGTTTTTACAGAACGAATTCTGTTTTTTTCCATTGACGTTTCACCCCTGTTTTTTTATTTATTTTACAACATGATCCTGTTTACGGTTTGAGATAAACAGGCATATCCTTGCCATAATATAGCATTCTTCACTATAGCATAGCGATGTCAACCTGTCAACAGATATTTCGAAATTTTTATCTTGATTTTATCTCAAAAATGCTCCCGACATTTTTTCTGTATACCGTGTAACGCAAAAACAGGGACACCATAAGGTGTCCCCGTATCGCTTCGTTCTTTAACAGAATTATTTAAGAGTGATCTTAGCGCCTTCTGCTTCAAGTTTTGTTTTGATGTCTTCAGCTTCTGCTTTGGATGCGCCTTCTTTAACAACCTTCGGAGCACCGTCAACTACTGCTTTAGCTTCTTTCAGTCCAAGACCGGTAACTTCACGAACAACTTTGATAACTTTTACTTTGTTCGGTCCAACTTCTGTAAGTTCTACGTCGAACTCATCTTTTTCTTCTGCTGCTTCTCCAGCTGCTCCAGCTGCTGCTACTACAACACCTGCTGCTGCGGATACACCGAATTCTTCTTCGCAAGCTTTTACGAGTTCATTTAATTCTAATACAGATAATTCTTTGATTGCTGCAATAAATTCTTCTGTTGTTAATTTTGCCATTTTAATTTTCCTCCATTTTTTAGATTATTCTCATTAATCGCAGTTACTTACGGGAACCGCGAACTCCGCTACGCTACGTTTGCGTATCGCAAATTTGATTACATCAAATTCACTTTATTATTCAGCTGCTGCTTCTGTTTCAGCTGCTCCACCATTTGCCTCTGCGATCTGATTAAGCACACGAGCAAAGTTGGTAATAGGGGACTGGATGCTTCCAAGAAGTTTTCCAAGAAGTTCTTCTCTGGACGGAACCTGAGACAGAGCCTGGATTCCAGCCTGATCATTGTATGCTCCTTCAACTACACCTGCGATGAGTTCAAGAGCCGGGAACTGTTTTGCGTATTTAGCAAGGATTCTTGCCGGTGCTGTAGCATCTGTTGCAGAAATTGCAAGAGCGTTAGTTCCTTCCAGATGCTGGCTAAGTTCTTCACAATCAGTACCTGCGAATGCACGTTTCATCATTGTGTTTTTGTAAACTTTGTACTGAACACCAGCTTCTCTTAATTCCTTACGCAGAATTGTATCCTGTTCAACTGTAAGACCACTGTAGTTAACAAGTACTACTGCCTGTGCGTCTTTAATGCTGTTTGAGATTTCTTCTACGATTGGTTGTTTCAGTTCTACTTTTGCCATAAATGGTACACCTCCTTATAGATTTATACCGCCGCGTCAAAACATAAAAAAAGCCTTACTGCATGACAGTAAGGTCTCTGTAATCTTAAATAGAATACTTAGTCCTCGGTAGGCGTTTTGATCCTTATGCCTTACGGCACCTACTGTCTTCGGCAGCGTTCTGTATTAACTTATCACATCTTTTTCTTCATGTCAACTGTTTATTCCGATTTTTTTATGATATAATATAGAAAAAATTTTTTCGGAGGACTTATGACCGATCAGACACTTTCCACCCCGGCTGCGTCCTGCTCTCTGCGCTCCATCCGATTCCGCCATGGAAACCTGAATATCAGCGCAGATCTTACAGCCGGTTCTTTTAAATATGTAAAAACTGTTCTCTCCTATCAGAATAAACTGAACGAAGATGCCACTTCCTTTGATTTCCGGACAGATCTCATTGCTGATAGAAAATCCACTGTGCGCTTGCAGATTTCGCTGAACCTTAAGGATCTGCTGCTCAAAAGCCTGTACTGGCACGTATACATCATATTGGAAGATCCTGCATCCGGGGAGCTTGCAGAGATTCCTGTCCATATGGATACCCGGCAACGGCTTTTTCATAAATTCCTTTATAACGGAGCGCATCATACCGAAAACGGCTTTTCTTTCTATCCATTTTATACCGGAGATAAAACGCTGGCATTCGCCTACCGTGAGTGTACTCCATACGACAGCACTTCTCTTATTTATAAGGAAATATTTGCGGTCCTGCTCTACCGTCTCACTCGCAGCTACTGGAAAAAGCAGCATATCTGCCTTGTATGTGAAAAATTTTCTTCCATGGCACAGGATAACGGCTATTACTTTTTCAAACACTGCATGGAAAACAATGAACAGGCTTATTTAAATAAGAAGATTTTGTATATTATAGATAAAAAATCACCGGACTATCCGAAAGTCGCACCATACGGCAGAAATATTATTCCTTTTATGTCGCTCCGTCATATGTGCTGCCTTCTCGCCGCGGAGCTGATCATCAGTTCCGACTCCAAATACCATGCATATGCAACACAGTGCCGGCACAGTATTTTTAACCGCTATATAAAAAAGAAGAAATCTGTTTTTCTCCAACATGGCGTAACTGCCCTGAAACGTGTCGATTCTATTTATGGAAAAGGAAACCGCAGTGCCTGTGATCTCTTTATCGTCACAAATACGATGGAAGAAAAAATCATTCTCGACAATTTTGGTTATGAACCGGCCGAAGTCGCCAATACCGGATTTGCACGCTGGGATGTTCTGAAAGACTGCTCTCAGGAAAGCCATAATATCCTGATTATGCCGACCTGGCGAAACTGGCTCGATTCAGTTTCAGATGAAGCATTTGAAAACAGTGACTACTTCCGAAACTATATGCAGCTTCTTAACTCCGAACGTTTCAGTGAAATTCTGGAAAAATATGACCTTCAGATTTATTTTTATCTGCACGCCAAGTTTCAGAGCCACCTTAAGACCTTCCGTATAGCAAGTAACAGGATCCATGTACTTTCATTCGGGGATACACCCGTAAACGAGATGCTGATGAAATGCCGTATGCTGATCACAGATTATTCCAGCGTCTGCTGGGATATGCTTTACCAGAACAAACCGACTCTGTTTTATCAGTTTGACCTTGATCAGTACAATGAGGCTCACGGCAGCTACATTGATATGCATAAAGATCTGTTTGGTGACCGTGCCGAAACTTCATCTGAACTGTTTGATCTCATAGAAAAAGCTGCCGAACATGACTTTGCATTAAAACCAGCCTATGCCCGACAGCGTTCGGAATATTTTCAGTTTAAGGATCAGCAGCACAGCCGACAGATCTGTAAAGCCATCAAACGTCGTTTCTGCTGACGCACCAGAGTATTTTGTCTGCCCAGCCCAGAATTCTATCTGTTATTTTTCCCGAAAGCCGTTCAAACCGAACGGCTTTTTTTATTCCCTCCAAAAAGATTGAAATCACGATGCTGCTCGCCATCAATACAAACCAGATCAGAAATGCATGTCCAAAGGAATATACAAAATTTCCAATCCATTTTGCACGGATAAAACTATGTATGTAAAATACATTCGCAGAATGTTTTCCCATGAACTGCAGGATTTCACGGATCACCGGAAGATTGATCAAAAATTCATACGACCAGCAGATCACAGACACCGGGATCAGTCCGTTCAGCACAAATTCAAAATGATTTCTGCCCCATTTACTGTACCAGAACATAAAAAGTGCACACATGACAATCGTTTCTATCGCAAACTTAAGGATTTTATTCATCCATTTGTTTCTGACAATCATAAAATCGCGGATTCTCTCCAGTACATCCTGATCTGCAAAACATACTGCAAGCGGCATCACAAACAGATATTTTGTAAGATGCACATGCTTTTCAATCAGAAAGCTTCCCGGAAGCAGAAACATAAGTACGATCAGCCAACTGTATTTCCGATAAAAACGCAGAACAAACGGAAGAAATACGATGAGAAGTACTTCCAGACTTAAATACCACCAGGTACTGATCAGCACCTGTGTGCCAAAAAGATGTCCCACACAGAAGAAATCCATGACAATACTGACCAGTGCACTTACCAGCCCCTTCGCATAACTGGATGTATCTGTCAGAAATGTCACACCCATACAGAAGAAAAAGGGAATTGTAAAGAACAGTACCAGATGCAGATATCTCTCCAGTACAAACATAGTTCCTTCCCGGCCACTGAACTCATAAGACTGATATTTCTTTTTTACAGAACGTGTAAGTCCATATACAGACAAAAAAGCAAACAGCCCAACGCACTGAACCATACAGCGGCTGATCATCATTGCCACTTCTCTGGAAAGCGGTGCAAAATCCACATACATGCCGCCCATCCTGGATTTCTTCGAAAAACAATGATAAAAAAGCAAAAAAGAAATCGCAATTCCCTTCATTGCCAGCGTATTATTTTTTGTAAATCTGCTTTTTACATTCATCTGTAGTTTCCTTTCTGATTTTCTGCCTTTCAAACTATTTTATCCCACGGCAATATCCTTTGTCAATTTTCTCCTCGTTGTTTTGCACTCTCCCCTATGTTATAATGAATGCACAATTTCACAAAACGTCCGCCAAAAGGACACTATTTTATCAAGGAGGCATTATGCTCAGCAATCAAAATTCTTCATCTAACCTGACGATCACAGGTTCTCTCGATGTTGAAATTATATCTGCCGTCGAAGGCAGAATCACTTTAAAACTGATAAACACTCCGGTATCACCGACAGATTCTGTCCGTTTTTTACTGAAAGACACTGATACCAGAACCATCTTATATCCGGGAATCTCCAGTCTGTCTTCAGACACTTATCTTCTGGATTTTACCGCATTGCAGGAATTTTACGAATATCGTTACACAAAAACCTTCCGTCTGCTTGCAGAAATGACCACTACATCAAAAATTTCCTACTATCGCCTGCACGAAATTTCCGGTTTCACTTCTGCCCCGGCACCTCATATTTTTATCGAAGACATTTATCTGAAAGATGATGTTAAAGTACCTCCGACCGAACGTATCGTGGAGCTTGGTCTTAACCCGGAGGCCGTTTCCGACCAGTCGCTTACTATCACTCTGCACAGCCGCAACCACCACGTGCAGTTATTCCACCGCTGCGAGTTAAAGGGCTTAAACATGCGCGGCGGAATTCTTCGGATTACTTTTGACCTGAACCCCGGTTCTCTCAAATACCAGAAAAGCATTTTGCGTTTTCGTAACAAGCTTCTCGAAGATGCCATTTCCTATGATTTTAAGACGGTCCGAATTAAAGAAAACGGAGAGCTTCTTCGCATAAAAATAACACTTGATCTCCACACGATTGACTGGAACGGACTTTACTGGGATGTCATGATTCAGCTTTTCGATTCCGACACCGAACGCACCAGTCTTATACAGATTCTCATCCCACCACGCCGTCGTATGTTCATGAAATTCCTGTACAATGGTTCTTTCCGCACACCGGATGATTTTTATGTCTATCCTTATTACACCGGCGGAGCCAAACTGGCGCTGATCAATCGTGCCCGCGAACAATACGATGGTTTTGATATCGTTTTGAAGGAATTTACTGCAATGTTTCTTTATAATATAGCAAAGCCTTACTGGAAAAAGAAACATATCTGCCTTGTAGACGAGAAATACTCGACCAGAGCACAGGACAACGGATATTATTTCTTCAAACACTGCATGGACCATGACGAGGAAACCTATCTCGGTCAGAAAATTTACTATGTGATCACGAAAGATTCTCCTGACTATGATATGATCCGTCCATATAAGAAAAATGTTGTACACTTTATGACAATCCGTCATATGTGTTATATCCTTGCTGCCGAACTGCTCGTAAGTACCGATGCCCGCAGTCATATTTACGCACAGAGAAGCCGCCACAGTATTTTTACCAGATATACGAAAAATCTGCCGTTCGTGTTTCTTCAGCATGGGGTTACAGCATTGAAACGTGTCGATTTCTTCTATGGCAAAGGCAAGCCGGGTAGCTGCGATCTTTTTGTTGTTACAAGTGAAAAGGAAAAGCAGATCGTAATTGATAACTTTGATTATGAACCGGATGAAGTGATCAATACCGGTTTCGCACGTTGGGATGTATTAAAAGACAAATCTCAGAATTCACATGATATTCTGGTTATGCCGACATGGAGAAGCTGGCTGGAAGGTGCTTCTGACCGCGAATTTGAAGAAAGCGACTATTTCCGGCATTATGCAGCACTGCTTAATTCTCAGCGTTTTAAAGATATTCTGGAAAAATATGATCTGCACGCAAATTTTTATCTGCACGCGATTTTCCAGACACATACGGAATCTTTCCACATTGCAGGCGACCGTATTCACCTGAAATCTTTCGGTGACACACCGGTAAATGAACTGCTGATGCAGTGCAAAATGCTGATCACGGATTATTCCAGTGTCTCCTGGGATGTCCTGTACCAGAACAAGCCGACTCTGTTTTACCAGTTTGATCTGGACAAATACAATGAAGCACATGGCAGCTACATTGACATGAAGACAGACCTCTTTGGTGACCGTGCCGAAACTCTTGATCAGCTGCTGGATTCTCTGGAAAAAACAATCCAGAATGGCTTCCGCATGGAACCAAAATATGAACAAATGCAGCAGGAATATTTCCGGTTTGAAGATCACGAACACAGCAGACATATCTGCGAAGAAATCAAAAAATGGATGAAGCGGAAATAATCGCCTTCATCCATGATCAGGAAGGTTTTTATGGAACAAACACTTCATATTAAAAACTTAAAAATAAAAAAGAAAAGGCTCATTCTGCTTCTGAGTCGTCCTGAGAAAGCCACACAGCTTCAGGCTTCAATCGTTTTTCAGAATACAGGATTTCATTTTTCACATCCTGTAGAACTGTCGATAGACGATTCATCAGAAATGGTACTAAAGATTGACGTCTCTTTTCTGGAACAAAATGACGGTGACTGGGCACTGGTTTTTCAGGACACGACTTCCGATACTGTTTACACAGCCGTTCTTGACAGCAAAGTCCGTCTTGCCCTCCTTCTCGGAAGGCACTATGTCCGTCGGGGTGATTTCGTGTATTTCCCGATGGGCGGCTCCGGTCACAGTTTCCTGCTTCGATGCCGTCACTGGCAGCCACATGACCGACTCAGTTTCCGAATAAAGGAACTGTCCGCTTTTGCTATTTATAAAATATTCGGCAAACTCCTCAAGAAACATCATATATGGCTGATTTACGAAAAATTCTGTGTCACCGCGCAGGAAAATGGTTTTTACTTTTTTGAATACTGTATGAAACAAAATGAAAAGAATGTCTACTTTATTCTGGACCGGAAATCTCCTCAGTGGAATGACATGCAGAAATACAGTAAAAACGTGATCCCTTTCCTGAGTTTTCGCCATATTCTGTATCTTTTGACTGCGGATCTGTATATTTCTCCGGACGGACGTCACCATGCCTATATCTGGAAACCGATGCCGAACCCTATCACAAGAGAGATCAATAAACAAAAACTCTATTTTCTTCAGCATGGCGTGCTGTACCTTAAAAATGTAGATAATCTTTTTGGGGTGCATTCTTCCTCGCCTGTGACATATTTTACGGCATCCTCTGAATTTGAAAAAAATATCATCACACAGCATATGGAATACGAACCGTCCAAAGTCCCTGTCACCGGACTCGCACGCTGGGACAAGCTGGAAAACACCGCTGATCCGGCACATCCGTTTATATTGCTGATGCCGACATGGCGAAGCTGGCTGGAAGGCCAGAATGATGAGCTGTTTTGTCAGAGCAGTTATTATCGGCACTATACTTCCCTTCTGAATGATCAGGAGTTATTGGATTATCTGAAAGAAAAACAGATTCGGCTTGTATTTTATATTCATCCGAAGCTCAGGGAATTTATTGATAATTTCCATGCTGATAATAATCTGATCGAACTGATTTCTTTCAATTCCGTGCCTCTGAATCAGCTTCTTATGGGCTGTTCCATGATGATCACAGATTATTCAAGTGCCTGCTGGGATGCTTATTATCTGGAAAAACCGATACTTTTTTATCAGTTCGATCTGAAACAGTACAACGAAACCAACGGAAGCTATATAGATATGGAAAAAGATCTGTTCGGTGACCGTTGTACAAAGCAGAATGAGCTGGTACGTCTCATCCGCGAGTACGCCGAAAATGGTTTTCGGGAAAAAGAAACTTATACCGCAATGCGCGAAAATTTATTTGTTGCCAGAGACCATGACAACTGCAAGAGAACTTATGAATATATCAAAAGCCAGGGCTATTAAGCTCTGGCTTTTGTTGTTTCAAATCAATTCTGTCAATACTTTAATAAAGAAAATCACGATCACCACGATCATAACCGGTTTTACGATCTTGTGTCCATTAGATGTAAAACTGTGGCTTCCGAGATAATTGCCCGCCATATTGCATACCCCGGCTGCAATTCCCAATGGAAGAAGTACTTTACCATTGATCAGAAATACCACAAGGGCCGTGATATTGGTTGTCAGGTTGATCGCTTTTGTGGTTCCTGCTGCATCATTCAGTGTCATATGACAGAATCCCGTAAACAAAAGCATCAGAAATGTACCCGTTCCCGGTCCGTAAATACCGTCATATACACCGATTACGACCGCAATGATCACGCATTTAAAAATCAGCATTCCATCAATTACGTCTGTTGTATTTTCCTCATTTCCTTTAAGCGCGTTGTTCCTCAGAACATAAAACAAAATTATCGGCAGCACGATCAGCATGGCAATCTTCAAAACGCTCTCCGAAATCAGAAGTGCCAGATGAGAACCCATCCAGGAACCGGCAATCGCACCAAAAACAGCAGGAATACAGATTCTCCACTTCATAAAGCCTTTTTTCATGTAGTAAAAAGACGATACAGAAGTCCCCATAAAACTGCTCATTTTATTTGTTGCAATTGCTGTATGTACAGGCAGCCCTGCGATCATATATGCCGGAAGCGAGATCAGTCCGCCTCCTCCGGCAATCGAATCTACAAATCCCGCCAGAAATACAAAAAAACATACTACCAGATAAACTAAAATTACATTCTCTCCCACATTCCCTGTCCTCAATTTCCTTTTGTATTTTTATTACTGTCTGTTATATTATTTGCTATTTCTTTTTCATCGCGATCAGAGTCGGGCGAAGAATCTGTACGTATTCTTCATACATTACTTCTCGCAGAAAATCTACATATTCCCAGAAAGTCAGCTCACCGTCCGGTGTAAGGATTTCAAAATCCGTATCATACACATTTACAAACAATCCTGTCTCCCTAAGTCCGTTCCGAAGATAAAAAGCCTTTCTTCTTTTGCGTTCTTCGGCATTTTCTGCTTTTTCATCCTGTGTTTCTATTTCAAAAATATATTTATGATTTTTGAACTTTTTAAGCAATGCCTCCAGTCCCATGCTTCCATATCCGGAATTTCGTTTCTCCGGTGCGATCGCATAATAATCCAGAAGCGCCCGATCCTGCTCCGCATCGATCAGATTGATTGCCAGTCCTGCGAATTCATCTTCGTCGACCATGGCAAGCATCTCCATCTTTCCATCTGCTACCAGTTTTTCCATTACATGCAGGGGCTTTTTCTCCTGTTCCGGAAATGCTTTATCATATAGATCGTAAAGCTGCCATTTATATTTTGCGCCTTCATCGGCGATATTCACAAGTTTCATTTTTCTCTCCTGTTCAGTTATTGATCATATCCGGCCATGACAGAATCTCATCGGCAATTTTTTCTTCATAATCACCCTCGATGTCCTCGCTTCTGCCAGCCTCATAGATGTTCGTTTCTGCGCCCCAGATTCCATCGCAGTACTCCCACACATGAAATTTCAGACCGCGGAACATAAAATCAAGGCTGCCGCAGCCATCCTCTTCGGTATATTCATATTTGATATTTTTTGTTTTCAGTGCATCCTGCACAATCTGCAGTCTCATATTTATCCCTCACCTTACATTTTTGTCTGCTATAAATATTATTACAAATGTTGTCTGTTTGTTTCTGTTCACAATAACATCTGTTTTTCTAGTATAACACATCTTCGACGGTTGTCTATTGTAAAAAACGCTTCGATGATTTATTATAGTAAATAGCGAAAAAATGAGGAGTGTAACCTTATGACTACAAAAATGGTTTTTCATGGAAGTGACATAGAAAAAATATGTGACTACTATCATTTAAATAAAGAAGATATCGTCAAATTTGGAGCAAACGTCAATCCGCTGGGACTCTCCGCCTCTGTAAAAAGAGCAATTGCAGAAAATGTTGATCTTTTTTCTTCCTATCCGGACAGAGATTATGTGTCTCTCAGAAATACGATCTCAGAATACTGCAGGATTCCCGCTGAATTTATTTTACCGGGCAACGGTTCCAGTGAACTGATTTCACTTCTGATTCAGGAACGTGCGCCGAAACACACCCTGATTCTCGGACCGACATATTCCGAATATTCCAGAGAACTCTCTTTCTCCGGAAGCACACAGGAATATTATCATCTGCGAGAAGAACGAAATTTCACTCTCGATGTAGAGGATTTGTGCAAAATTCTGGAAAACGGTTATGATTTCCTGATTCTCTGCAATCCGAACAACCCGACTTCCTCTGCGGTCATGCAGGAGGATCTCCGCAAACTGATCGCATTCTGTGCCGATAAAGATATTTTTGTCATGATCGATGAAACTTACGCAGAGTTCGCACCGGATGTCGAAGAAATAACTGCGATTCCTCTGACCAGAGAATTTACCAATCTCATGGTACTGCGTGGTGTTTCTAAATTTTATGCTGCACCGGGCATGCGTCTCGGTTACGGAATTACCGGAAATATGGAATTTCTTTCCAAAATGCGAGAAAAACAGACGCCATGGTCACTGAACAGTCTTGGTGCCTTTGCCGGAGAGCTGATGCTCCGTGACCACGACTACATTCAGGAAACGCGTGATCTGATTCTCGATGAGCGTGACCGCATGGAGCAGGAACTTCAAAATATCCCTACTTTTAAAGTTTATCCTGCCTATGCCAATTTTATCTTATTAAAAATCCGCCGGGACGGTCTGACTTCCGCCGATGTCTTTGAGGCCTGCATCAAAAAAGGCCTGATGATCCGCGACTGTTCTTCCTTCCAGTGTCTGGACGGTGAATTTGTCCGCTTCTGCATCATGATGCCCGACGATAATACAAAACTCTTAAACGTACTGAAGCAGCTGTGATCCAGCTGCTTCTTTTTTCATTGCATATCGAGGAGGCGCCGGGGTACGTCCGCTGGTTCAATGCTGCATATGAAGGTACTTCTCCCGGGTAGCAAGTCCGCCACGGATGTGGCGTTCTTCCTTATTGACGTCTAGAATCTTACGGGCTTCCCCCGCAAGGCCGGGATTGATTTCGCTTAGCCGGTCTGTGACATCTTTATGTTTGGTTGTCACTAATTAGAACGGTTTCATCTAAGCCTAAATCACCGAAGATTCGTAAGTAAATATCTACGTTACCATCCTTGTCTACTTCAATTTTCTGGATAATCCGTTTAAGCTGTGCATTGGTCATCTGGTGAACATCGGAAATATCTTCAATCTCTTTAAACGTGCGATTCAAGATTGTTTCCAGTTGTTCACCTTTTGTCAGGTGATAAGCAACCATTTTCAACTCATTCTCCAGACGCTCGATTTCCTGTTTTGTGCCGCCGATTTTTTCATTCAGTTCCTCACGTGTAATGAGGTCATCGGTGTACATATCCATGTATTTCTGACGCATTTTTTTAAGCTTGTGAAGCTGTGCGTTCAATTCCTTTTCGTAATTCAGGTTCTCATCCTTGGCTTTGTAAACCCTCTGGAATTCGCCTGTTACGTGACGAATTACATTTTTCTTTGCTTTCAGCAGCTCGGAAAAGTATTCGGACAGAACTTCAATCAACTCTTCCTCGTCCACTGTCTGAGCATTCGGGCAGCTATCCGCCCCACGTCCATTATGACCGGAACATACCCAGCGAATATAAGTATTCTTATAAGTACGAACAGTTCGTCGAAATGACCAGCCACATTCCTTACATTTAATCAGAGTAGAAAACAAATACTTATTGCTCTGCCGTTCCTTTGTTAATTTAAAAGTCTTGCTTCTGCACTCCAAAATCTCCTGTGCCTTTTCATACATTTCCGGCTCAATAATCCGCAGTTCCGGACGTTCTGTTACCATCCACTCCGTCTCGTCTTTTTCCGTTCTCTGTCCAGTCAGGAAGTCAGCTACTTCCTGCTTGCCGTTGATAATTTTTCCGGTATAAAGTTCATTCGTTAAAATCCGGCACGTCGCATTCTGGCTCCACTGACAATTACGCTTTGTTCGGATACCTTTCGCATTCAGCATGTTTGCAATCTTGGCGGCACCATATCCTTCTTCGATATACCATTTATAAATCTGCCTGATAACAGCTGCTTCTTCCTCGTTGATTGCCAAATTAAAGTAATCTCCAATGGTTTTATCATATCCGTACACAATATTCGGAACTCGTCCTTTTTCAGCATTCATTTTCTTGCCGAATTTCACACGCTTTGAAGTATTGGCACTTTCTTCCTGCGCCAATGCACCGAAGATTGTCAGAACAAATTCACTGTTTCCCATGCTGGTCATGTTGGCCGTCAAAAACTGTGTCTCGATTCCTAATGCTTTCAGTTTGCGGACATTCTGCAGAAGGTCTACAGTATTTCTGGCAAAGCGAGAGATGTCCTTTACTACTACCATATCAAATAGTCCATGTTCAGCATCAGCCATCATGCGTAAAAATTCTTTTCGATTTTTTATTTTCGTGCCTGAAATACCCTCATCTGCATATAATCTAACTAAGTTGTCACCAGTACGCTGGGTGTACTCAGAGAAAAATTGCTTTTGAGCTTCCAGACTGTTGAGCTGGTCGGCTTTATCAGTGGAGACACGGCAGTAAGCTGCTATATTCATATTCAGTGCCTTTCTGTTATATTTAAGTCGTTCTGTTACAACTTTATTATAGCAAAACAAGTAAAAAAAGCAAGAGATAACTTTCACATTTTCCCTTGCCTTTAACCTTATACTTATAATGGACTCCAATTATAATCAATGTTTCCTATTTGAACAACCTTTACATTCGTACATTCAAATTTCTTTTCATTAAAAATAGCATAATTTGTTCCACCATCAACCAACGTACTTTTAAATTTTATTCCATCATATCCTAAGTGCTTGATATAATCACAAATATACTGCGTTGGCACATAATCCAATGCACGGTCAAATCGTCGCATCGGTTTTGCAACCTCATCTCCAATTTTTCGAATGATTTCAATGTTAATTGCAAACCATGTCATATCAAAATCAGGGATAGAAAAAGGACCTATTTTATCAAACAAACTCAAATCCACTATTCGCAAATCTTTTGTTTGAATAAACTCTCCGACAGATACATGATCATAATCCCTTGCTCTTACTTCATGAAAGGTGGTTTCCTCATCACCTGCCAGATACAAGCATTGAATACCTTCTGAATTTGTTCGTCCAGCCGTTGTTAATGCTACTGGTGGCACTCCCATTTTTCTCGTAGAATATCCAGAAGTATAACTATCCTCATCGCATATTCTTGAACGAAATAATTTTAAAGTACCTTTCGGAATATCAATGACCATGTTTTTTAACAAATTCTCTAATTGATCAAAATTAACTTGCTGAGAATGAAATCTATTTACATGCTTGATATTATAACAAAAATCATCCCAATTATAAGTTTTTAGGATACATTGTTGTTCCATTGTATCCGCCGAAAAGAATTCTCGTATTGTAACCTTCTTGTCAAATAACTCTGGTTCATCTTGATACCGTTCACTACAAATAGCTGTAATGATCTGCTGTATATCGTCCCCTGTAACAGAAAACACTTTCCATTTACTCAAAAAATTCTTTAAATAATCTGCCCTTACATCTGACTCGGCAACTTTAAGATGTTTAGCTACCGTAAAAGCATCCATAATTTCTTCCAGATACTCTTCTAAATAATGATCTTCTTCCGTATCATAAATAATACAATCCGTTTTATGTTGGATTTCGCAATCACCATGTCGATTTTCACTTGCAATCATTGAACTGAGCTGCTCATCCAAAAAGCATTCTAATCCAATCTGCATTATTATTTTCCTCCCAAGAAATTGCTGACCAACTCAATATGATGCATAATAGAATATTTCTTAACTGTTCCTAAACCTGGATATTTTCCAGAACTATAACAATCATAAAACCCTTGTAAACCTAATGTATTCTGTACATTATTTTCGTCACACCAGTAAACTAATTTTTCCAGTGCTTCACCAAATTTTCCACCCGGGTCTTCGATTCCCTCATTTGAATCAGAAACAAAATGATGTATCCGCAATTCCTTTTTTTTATCAAAATAAACAACATGAATCGCTACTGCAACCGGAGCAAATCCTGATTCATTAAATTCTTCTCCAACAACAGAATAATCTGCAAATCCAACATAATTTTCATTCTGATAATATAAATGACTATCTGAAAAGAATTCATCCTGATTGTCTATATAATCAATATTTCTGGATTGCTTATTAAAGTTATCTTCAAATAAAACTTTTGAATCTGGAATTACTCGTCTAAAAGCTCTATCATCCGGAATTAACGTAAATCGTGGTAATGTATCTTCGTATGCATCCAAAAAGTCATCCAAGCAATCCCTATTCAAATTTATAATAAGATATTTATTCTTAGATGCTTCACTTTTTATTTCAGATAAAATACCACGATCCATGATATAAGACTTAATCACTTTATCATTTTGGGTTAGTAAATCATACAATTCATTAGCAACCTTGGAATCTTCTTCACGCATTTCCTTCAACTTTTTTGCGAAATCCCCCACTGTTGGATTAAATACTACCGCAATTTCTCTATCATTTTTAACAAATGTTTCTAATGTTTTTAATAATGTTGAAGATGGTTTCACCGGTTCTATTATCGGAATAACTTTTTCGCTAATACGTTTTCCTTCCAGCAATTCTCGCAAAGCAATTAACTCAAATTGTCTTCCACGTAAATACGGAAAATACATTTTACACACCTCCATAGGATTCATTCAAAAATTTCGTTATCTTTTTATAATCATCAGATTTCAAATTCATAAAATATGCCAAAAATTTTAGTTCATAAGGAATCTTACTAAATTCGTCTTTTATAATTTGACTTCTCTTTTTTAAAAGCTTCAAAACTGATAAATATGCTTCTTCTAATGGTATCTCTAAAAACATTTTTTTACACTCTGAATAGTATTTAAATTCTGAAACATCCGGCAAATGTTTATATTTATTAAAAAGGATTTCTTCGTATTCTTGTTTTCTCAATATCTTAAAAAGAATTTCAGCATCTAACTCTACGCTATATGCCTGTGGCTTTTGTATTGTTGTTATAGTTCCACGTTTTTGCAAAATGTAAATACCAACAGGTTTTCCAATCATTTCTATCTTTTTCTTCAATACCTGAAGATTTTCTTTGCAAGTAACAACCGCTACATGATCAAATGCCTTATAATAATCATTTATTTGATTTTCCAATCTATCAAAATTATCCAATTCCGTTTTTATTTCATACACAACTGCTTTACCATTAATCAAAACAAAATCTGCTTTAGACTTTGCAATAGGAATTTCCGTTAATGCGGTTGTCGTATTCACACTATGTATGCCTAATAATAATTTATTCAACAATGTATTTTTATAATAATATTCGTTTCTATAACCTTCTCTTAATACATTATAAATTTGACTTATCAATTCTGAATTTTGCTTTCCTGTACCATTATCGACGTATCTTCTAACAACTTGACTGTATGTTTTATCATATCCATTATCAAAACAGTTGCGAAAAGTACTACGAGAAAAAATTTTATTCAAAATATTTAATTTGTTCTTTTCCATACTTTTCACCTCCGTATACTTTATCAGGTTAATTATATCAAATTTATTTGTCTATATCTACCCTTGTTTTTCTTTATGACACTTTTATTCCTCTCTCCACACACAGCTCAAAAGACACCCTACATTCCTATGTAGAGTGCCCTTCTGTACCATTCATCTGCTCGGGAAGCTCATTCGCTGCTTCTTGTATTGCCTGTTCCACCTTACTTGCATTTGCTTCAATCAATATCTTTAACAGATAGTCGGCGGTTACTTCCGCAGTGTTTGGATTATGGAATCGATAATTAAGTTTTCTCTTTTTCATAGCGGAATTTCCACCTCCTCCCGTATGTCTTTGTCCATAACTATGAAAATGTTTTTTGAAATAGTCCTGCCAAATGCCATTCCTGTTCAACTTAAATAGATGCCGGTCAAAGGGGCATCCCTGTTGTAAACCACCGCTGTAAACAAACTCCAAAAAATCTAATTCTTTTTGTTTTTTCAGTTTTCTTTCCTCAATACCAAATTACTCTTATATATCTGTTTACTGTTTACAAATTCTACAAGTCAAAGCAATATCCATAGAAAAAAGTGTAAACAACACGCCAACTACCGTAAACCTGACTGGCATTTTACTGGAAAGGTAACTCCACCTGCCGGGCTTCCTTCTCAGTAATCGGATGCCAGTCATTTTCATTTTTTAAGTCTTTTGCGTCTCGTTTACAGTTTTCGTTTACACATACCCACGAACGCTGTGTACCGTAATCCTTGAATCTTGTCATCGTCCCCTGTTTCCAACCCACAATGCTTGTATTCATGATTTCACAGATGCGGTCTGTCTCCGCCTTCTTCGGCTTTACATAAGGATTGTCCAGTGCCTCTTTAAAAAGCATCAATGAACAGACTTTTCTGTCTTCATGTTCATCCAGCCATGCCTGTATCATTCCGGCTTCCGTATCATCCGCCATGAACTCCTGCCGCAGTTTATCAAGCTGTGTTTCTGTTTCCTTTGAAAACGCCAGTTTAAAATTTCCATTACGGTACAACATCATTGCTTCCGCCCACACCTGATCAATATACTGTCTGGATTCCTTCTCATTTTCGAGGATATGAACCTCCATCTCTGCCCGGTTCGTCTGAACCGGAACGAATCTTCGATTTCCGGTACGGTCAAACGGCAGGAATCGCTTAATATTGGATGTTCCTCCAAATACACATTGCCTCGGACGATCAAGAGCATATACTGCATAAGAATCCCGATAAGTCTCTTTCTGCCTGCTCAGAAAGCTCTTTGTTTCCTCAATACTCTTAGAGCGTGCCGTTGCGACCATTTCAGACATTTCAATCATCCAATGACCACGAAGCTGACAATAAACTTTTTCCGAATCCAGTTTGCCGATGTCATCAGTGAACCAGTCATCCTTTACTGCCATGAAACGAAAAAATGTAGATTTTCCCACGCCCTGACCCCCGACCAGACAGAGCATATATTCAAACTTAATTCCGGGGCGGAACGCACGGGCAATAGCTCCCAGCAAAAACATTTTCATACTTTCATAGGTCAACTCATCCACAGGTGCACCAAGAAAATGATGCAGCACATAGCGGATACGTTCCTGCCCATCCCATTGCAGACTGTTCAAATAATCCCGGACAGGGTGATATTTGTTCCGATCTGCCTGATGGACAATACTTTTCTGCACAATCTTATCCATCGTCAGACCGTAAGTCTCTTCCAAATAAAGCATAATATAGTTCAAATCCATATCTGTGAATGCCGGGCTTATCCGTTCCCACCACACGGGTTTTACAATGTCTGTCTGCTCAGTCAAAATATTGTGCCGGAATACATCTTTTAACAGAGGATCATGTTCTAAAATTAGCTTACAGTTATGCCGATTGTTTTTCACAGCACCCTTCTGTGTCATTTCCAGTTGTTCTCTGATTTCCTCTACTGTCAACTCCGTTTCCATTATATCCATTACTTCGCACAATTCCTGTCGTGTCTGTGGTGATAAAGTCTGAAATTCTCTGTTCAATCGCTGTCACCTCCTTCCCATGAGCCACCACTACGGCAACTCGTTCTTCTAATGTGCCTGATAATAATGTATCCAACAGGTACTCTGTTTCTGATATTTTTTCCAATGCCTCCATAAACAGCGGATGCCAGACATCTTCCACCTGTTTCGGAGCACACTCTTCTTTCCACTGTTTCAACAAATGCAGGTAATCTGCCAGTGCACGGAAATATCTATTTTCTGCCTGCAGATACCTCTGTTCCTGTGTTAGCTGTCGTTTGATTTGTTTTCTCTGTGGCGGGCTGTGCCCCATGTTCTCATAATGTATAGAAAAATCTCTTGCCAATTTCTCTGCCGCCTCTTTTGGTTTTAAATTGTACAAGTGTGCCGTAAAATCAATCACATCCCCATCTGCCTGACATCCGAAACAATGAAAACGCCTGTCCACTTTCATGCTTGGATTCTTGTCACGGTGAAATGGACAGACCGCCATTCCATTCTTGTTTACCCGTATTCCATAGCTTTCTGCAGCCTGCCGGGTAGTCACAGACTGTTTAACTGCTTCAAATATATTCATCCTTTTCCTCTTTTCTTTACATCACAACTCCATATCGTTCCTTCCCAATTTAGTTCTTCCTTCGTGTTCCCATCGCTCTCGGTTCTCCTGTTCCGCAGTAATTTTTGCTTTTGCCAGCCTATCCAGAATGGAACTTCTGGCTTTTTTCTTAATCTGTTCGGTATTCACCTTTTTGACTTCCGGTTTTATCAGCGTGGTCTGGATTGTTTTAACTGCTGTCTGCATAGCTTTTGTAATTTTGGTAATTACTCCGTCCAATCGACTTACAGCATAAGTTCTTTCTTTTTGGGAAGCCTTGCGCTCAGGGGAAAGCACCCACGCCTTTGACTGTTCTACCAGACGAATGTCTTCTTTATGGGTTTCCACTCTGACCTCATCCGTCACAACCTCCACAGCTTTGTCGTAAGCAATATCTGAAACTTCATCGATCAAAGCTTCTACTTCTTCAATTTTCAAAGTAAGTGTATCCAGTATTTCTGTCTGGTTTTTCATCTGTTCCTTTTGCTTAAACAGGATATAATCCTGCTTTTCAAGATAATCTCGCCCTCCATAAGACGGTTCTTCTTCCAGATGCAACCCGTATTTTCGAGTTATATCAAAAAGCATTGTCCGGCAAATAGCATCAAAAGTCTGCTTTCGATTATTATTGCGGCCTTTAGGTTTATCCGGTTTTGGAAGTGCAATCCCTAATTCTTCCAGTGCTTTTTCCTGCTGGGGACAGATTTCCCCGTACTTATTCTCACAATCAAAAACATGACGTTCATGAATGTGCGGCGTTCCTTCGTCCAAATGCAGTGCCCAGTCCAGAATATGGACATGAGAACCGAACCGATTTGTGAACTGCTTTGTAAAGTCCTGTACGACCGCAAGTAATATTTCATAGGAAACAGATTCTTCTACTGTTCCTATTTGAAAAATAGTTTCCTCTGGACAGGTTTTATTGTTCTTTAGTAAATCTTCCACAGATCGGTTACGCTCTGTATGACGGGTTCTTGCATTTCTTTCATTCTGCGCTTCTATATATTTTCCATAATGTTCCTGATAAAAAGTACATTCAATTTTCTCAAAACTGATATCCTGAGAATCTTCTTCCCTGTTCTGCATTGTGGTATAGCCACGGTAACAGTCCCAGTAAATATTTTCTCTGACTCTTCCAGCATCAATATGTTCACTGTTTTCCAAGTCGAAACGGCGATCATTATGCCTGGGATTATAAGTGCCATTTTTCCCGGAGCGTCCATTGTGTCTTGTTGCTTTCAATAATTTTCTTGCCCTCCTTTTTCACGTTTTTCCAAATTAAATAAGGCAGCGAAGCTGCAAACCTGCGTGAATTTGCGTCAGGTAATACCCAGTACGAGTAGACGCACGCATCAACTCACTGGGCAATGGCTGCCGCCCTTAACCTGCACAAAAGACTTCGCTCTCCGCTCTGCTCCAGATTTAGTTACTATTCTCCGGCACCCTTCCATTCCCCTTTGCCATCCATTCGAAAAAAGCAATTTTACTAACCTTAATTAATCTGCCGCTTCGAAATGCCGGAAAACCGGGTGTATGAACCAGTTCATAAGCCGTTACTCTGGAAATCCCCATAATCCGCTGAATATCAGCCACATCCAGTACAAGAGGCAGTTCATCATAATTGTTTAATCTCTTATTTTCACTCATGTTGTTCCTCCATTTTTGATCTCATTTTTTTAGCTTCTCATTGCCGTTTTCTCTTTCCTGTTTCCTGAGTCATACTGCTGTCAAGGCATACAACACGTCATCCATTCGGATGCGCTCACTTCTTTTATCGAAGGTCATGGCGGTTTATCTCAGGTTAGACGGTCATAAAGTTGTCAAAGTACACTGCATAGTACGAAATTACCATTCAATCGTATCTTATCAATCTCATCTTGACTTTTCAATACTTTCGCGATACCATAAATGTAACTAATATTATATTTTTTAAAATTACCATACAAAACAGGAGCAAATAGAAATGGCTTATCAATTTATAAGGCAAGAACCTTGCTACGACCACATCCTCTTCGTTCTGGCATTGGATAGAGACAAAATGAAGGAGCGAATTTTAATCGGAACGGAACAGCAAATCCGTTTTCGACTGGACGGAAATAAAGATAACGATGTCATATATGATATAACACGTCCTCTAGGACGTTTTCTGATAGATTTTGAATATGATAAAGAAAAGAACTGGAATATATATGGACTTGCTCCCCTACGTGATGCATTGCACACTAACCGTTGGAAACAGCCTGCACTGGAACAGACTGCTGGTGATTTTCTGGCAAAAAAATATCTCACCGGTGATCCGGTGAGAATGTATGCTACATTCCGTATTTGGAATGAATATCTTGTTACAAGGGAATATCGTGACCGTAATACTGCCTGTGATCGTTTTATAGAAAAAATCCAAATTTTGACTCAGGCATTCCAAACAGAAAATGTCATGAATTTTAATTCTGATACCGGAAAACCAGAACGTTTTCATACTGGCAGTCTTTATTTCCGCAACACTCCTGCTGAAATCACTCGACTTGAACTTTGGTTTCCGGATAATAGGCGCAGAACAGAATGCGTAGCTGCCTATAGCTCTTTTTATCCGCTTATCACTTATTACTTGAATCGACTGAATGACTGGGGCCTTTGTTTCCGTCAGTGCAAAGTCTGTGGAAAATATTTTCTGGCAAAAAGCCAGCGTTATGAACTGTGCAGTGATAAGTGCCGTAAAGCACAGGCACTTCAAAACAAAAGGGAGTTTGATGAACGAGCCAGAGAAAATAACTATGATCTGCTTTATAAAAATGAATGCCAGAATTGGCGTAATAAAATCAATAAGTCCCAAAAAACTGCTAATTTTCCGATTGAACGCCTGGAAGAAATGAAAAATGCGTTTGACCTTTTTAAGAAAGAAGCTCTGCAGCGTAAGAAAGCTGTAAAGGCAGGAGCAACCAGTCCGACAGAATTCACAGACTGGTTGTATCAGCAGAGCAATATTATCTTAAAACTCAGCAAAATCTGAATCCATCCCTGTAAAGGAAAGGCAGCGAATTTACTCGCTGCCTGCCTTCTCATTGAACTTGTATCCTACACCCCAGACGGTTTGAATATATACCGGGTTACCCGGATCATCTTCTATTTTCTCACGAATATGACTGATATGGCTCATTACTATATTGTAATCGCCAAAATAGGATTCTTTCCAGACTATATCATAAATCTGTTCTTTACTAAATACTCTTCCTGGATTTTGTGCTAATAACTGCAGGATTTCAAACTCGGTGTAAGTTAATTCTATTTTTCTATTATCACGAACGACTTCTCTCCGTTTCAAATCAATCGCTATACCCTTATGCCATATTTTCGATTGAAATTGTATTTCCTGAAAAAGAAATTTCTCTCTGCCGGAATCTAACACAGAAATAACAGAATTTACCAAATCTTCCTCAGCTCCCTCGAATGATACCAGCAATATTTTTCCCACCTAATCGTCCTCGTTTCATTTAATACTAACTTAATGTTTCGCCTCTGAAGTATATCCATCAAATGTTTCCGCTTCCGGATTAAATTCAGTAAATAATTCCTGCATTCTATTTTTGCTTACTTTTTGAAAGCTGCTGATCTTTCCACTTTTGTCTCTCGTTACTTCAATGTACATAGTTCCGTTGCTGTTAGAAAAGATTCCCCTTCCCTCATCATATAAATCTGCTATAATCTTACCATTATAAACCCAGTTTCCTTGAGCATCACAAGATACTCCATAATCAGCATACTCCTGTGGAACAGCAATATTAAGACCTTTTCCCTCTTCACTGCTATATTCGCCCATGTCATCAGCCGCTATGTTCTCACTTCCTCCTTCTTCAAAAACAGATCCTTTCATTTCATCTGCAGTTACAGCTTCTCCGCCGGAACTTTCAACCAATACTGCCGGTTCTGACCAAAAATCATCTGATAACGGTTCTGCCTTTACGTCTGTGATGGTGCCATAGTTTTCCCTTTGCACTTCAACTCGAAGCGTACCTCCACGTTTGGAACTTATTGTATAAGTACCCGGCTTAAACTCATCCCGGAAATATCCAATGGTCTTTCCATCATACATCAGAAATCCTGTTTCTTTCTGGTAAGTTATTCCCGCTTTTGCATATTCAGAAAGCTGTTCTTCGCTGAATACATTTTCATTACTGTCTTTATTTTCGGTGACCGTTTCTGCTTCCTGCTTCGCATATTCTATATTTTCCGGAGAATATGCCATTGTAATTCCCACTGCATCATCAGATGATTTCGACAACTTCATCCCATCTTTTATTTTTTGAAGATTATCCTCATAAAGTGCAATCGTCTCATCTACCTTTTCCTGTGTCCATACAAACCATCCGTCGCCGCCTGTATAAGCTTTTTCACCAATCATAGACTGCAGAACTTCTTTTTCCTCGTCCAGCCATTTCGCATACTCTTCTGCTGTCCACCATTCCACATCCGAACTTGAAAGTGATTCATCTTCCCGGATATTCACTTCGTTTAAAGCAACTGTTGTTTCACCGTTTTCTTGCGCTGTCTCTGTCTTTTTCTCCAAGGATGATGCGGAAGTTGCAAATCCACCTGTCACGCAAATTACCAATACTGCACTTATAATTACTGCAAACTTAGATGTCTTCTTTATCTTCATAATTGCTCTTATCCTCTCTTCAATCGCATTTTTACTGAAACTGTTACATAATGGTGTCAGTCCGCTCTTTTTTTCTTCCATAGATATTAAAGCAGTTGCATATACCGACTTTATATCCATTCCAAATCTACGGACTACGGTTTCGTCACAGGATAATTCCAAATCTCTGTTAAAAAGAATATACATTACCCACACAAGAGGATTAAACCAATGAATGCATACTGCAGCAATCATTATCAGCTTTGTAAGCATATCAAGCCGTCTGATATGCACATATTCATGTTCCAACACATAACGAAGCTGATAAATATTTTTCCATTCTGTATTTTTCGGCATTAAAATAACTGGGCGAATCACACCATAAGAAAGTGGTGCAGCTATGGTTTCTGTCTGCCGGATGGATAGACTCCTTTTTAGTGGATGTTTTTCCTTCCATGCTTCCAAAATATCATTTTCAACAGGCAGCGAAAATCGAAATTCCCGATAACATTTTATATAGGAAACCGCAAAAAATCCAAAACAAAGTAACAGACCTGCCAGCCATATTACACTCAAAATCGAAATGGATTCTGTTCTCTGTACCATAGCCTCTGATAATCCATTTGCTATCTCAGGCATATTCCCATGAATGGGTAAAAATGTTGTCGTTTGCGCCGTTCTCACTGGGTTTATATCAGAATAAATACTCTGCAACAGAGAATAAATACTTGTGACTGATTTTATGGAAAATGGAACTAATAACCGTATTAATGCAATCCACCATAAAATCAAAAATGTTTTCTTCGGTAATCTGTTGATAAGCACAGCCCTTAATACCACAATAAGTAAAATAATAACCGTTCCCAGAAAACTCATTTGCAGCAGGCTCATATACATCACCTCATTCCAATTCACTGACGATCTGCTTCAGGTTCTTAATCTGCTCCATAGAAAGTTTTTTTCTGCCAAGAAGTGCCGCAAACAACTTGTCAACAGATCCATCATATATCTTATCAATAAGTTCATCTGTTTCCAGATCCTGTACCTGTTCTTTTGCTATAAGCGCATGGCACATAAATCCCGGTTCCGTTCGTTCAATCGCGCCTTTATTGATACACCGCTTAATCAATGTATACGTTGTGTTTTTATTCCAGCCGACTTCTCTGTTTAAAGTATCTGCAACATATTTCGCTGGCACGTCACCATCCTTCCACAGAACATCCATTACCTTTAATTCCGAATCAAAAAGTTTGATATTTTCCTCTGTCACTTGTTTCGCCTCCTATAAGACTACAGTAGTCTGTTCTTGTTTTCAGACTACCACAGTCTTATAACATTGTCAATCATTTTCTGTCGCTAGGAAAAGAAAAACAGCCAGCCTTTCGGCTGACTGCTCCATACTAAATATAAACCATTTCGTTCAGTACAATTTCTTCTGCTCTGTTTCTAATATTATTACACCGTTGTACCCAAAGCATAGCATCTTTCCGCTTCAATTCCTCCGTCACTCCCTCAGCCGCTTTCATCTGATCAACAATACACGTAAACCGTTCCTCCGCTTGTTCGTCCAAATCCTCCAGATAGCTCCAAAGTTTTCCGGTCAGCAGTAAACTGGAATATCTACCGTAGCACTGCTTTTTCAGATACTCCCTGTGCATTCGTCCCCACTTACCGATAGATCGCTTTTCCTCCGGCAGCTTCAAGTCTGGGATATAATAATCCCCGACAAGTACATAATCAATGCCATTCTCCGTAATTCTTGTTTTCAAATCCTTCATGGTTCGTTCCTCCTTGGTTTTTCTTATTCTATTACCCAAACGAACCGTTCTATATTGTTACTTCCATATGTACCGTACTCTTACTGATCCCGAATTTTTTTGCCGTCTGCCGTACTGTTGCTTTCGTTTCTATTATGTAGTACGCAATTTCCACTGCACGTTCTTCGATGTAATCTTTCAAAAAAAAATCCTCCGAAGGCACTGTTTTTACAGTGTATGCGGAGAATTTTTGTAGTATGTATTCTGTGCTATTTTCGCAGGGTCTTCAGATAAACCTTCTGCTCCGGTGTGATTCTGTAGCTCTCGATTGCTTTCTGAATGGTCTTACGGTGCACCCACTCTGGCAACTTACGTTCTTTCAGATATGGAATGGTGGCATCCCACTGCTTCGCAAGCGCCGTTGCAAAATACCATGCGATCATCATATTTACATAATATTCTTCAGATTCGACATCTGCTGCCATTTTCAGATATTCCGGTCTGAAATCTTCATCCAGATAAAACGTCATCAGCATGCCGATTCCATAACGAATCGTATAAGTCTCATCTGACGCGATCCAGCTGCCGATCTCCGGAAGCAATTCATCTTTATGTTTTGCAAAAGCCTTCGGTGCAGGGAGGTCACAGGTCGCCCAGTTATTTACATACGGAAGAAATCTTTTCACTTGCGCAAGGCACTTTTCATAATCTTTTATCCACGATGCAATCATCATATGCATGTTGTTCTCTTCATAATATCTATGCGGCAATTCCTGCATAAAAAGATCTGCCTCCGGAGTCTTTGCATACTCTTTTGTGAATTTTCGAAGCATCGGTGTGCGGATCCCGATGATCGTTTCTTTGTCGATTCCCGGAAGCAACCTGCTGTGAAAATCTCTGTATTTCAGATCCTGCATCTTAAACAGTTCTTTTTCCAAATTTTCTATAAAACCCATAACCTTATTCTGCCTTTGTTTCTTCTAAAACAGAAGTACAGTGCGGACAGCGTGTTGCTTTGATGCTGATTTCGCTCTGGCAGTACGGACAGATCTTCGTGGTCGGTTCTGCCGGCTCTTCTTCTTTCTTTGTCAGTCCTACTAGCCT
This sequence comes from uncultured Ruminococcus sp., assembly GCA_900066355.1. GTDB lineage: Bacteria > Bacillota > Clostridia > Lachnospirales > Lachnospiraceae > Blautia_A. The sequence goes on along the minus strand of FMEL01000019.1, from coordinate 16,447 downwards.
GTTGATTCCCTTCATAAGGCAAAAAAGAATAAACGCCATGATGATAAAGTTGACAACCGATGCCAGAAATGAAGATGCAAATCCTGCAACATCGGATAAAGAATATGTTGCACCACCGGTCAGAGCATTCAGGATCGGATTTATGAAATTATCGGTAAGTGATGTCACAATACCGGAAAAAGCACCACCAATAATAACACCGACTGCCATATCCATGACATTTCCACGGAGCGCAAAAGTCTTAAATTCCTCTATGAACTTTTTCATCTTTCGTGTCCCCCTTCGTTTGATATATTCAAAATTATAACACATCATTATTTTTGTACAATCCTTCATGTATATTTTCAGCATTTTTCATATAGCATTTAATAAAAGACTTTTGGGGTGCTTCATGTCCAATCAGAAAAAGAACGCACAGCCACCCGTTGATACTGCCCTTATGATCCTCGTTCTTGTCCTGACTGTTTTTGGGCTGATCATCCTCTTAAGTGCCAGCGAATATAACGGCCGGGTTCGCTTCCATGACTCTGCCTATTACTTCAAAAAACAGCTTTTCGCCACCTCGCTCGGTCTTGGTGCCATGTATATAATCTCCACCATAAATTATCGTTTTTTTGTCCGGCTTGCGCCTGCTGCCTATCTGCTCTCCCTGCTTCTCTCTACCACAGTGCTGCTTGTCGGACAGGAGATCAACGGTTCAAAACGCTGGCTGAATCTCGGTCCTCTTTCCTTCCAGCCTTCAGAGTTTGCCAAAGTCGCTGTCATTCTCTTTCTCACCTGGCAGATAGAAAACTCTCGCAGACGAACGGACGGCTTCTGGTTCATGTGCCGCACGATGCTGACTCTGCTCCCCATCGCAGGTCTGGTCGGTTCCAACAACTTAAGTACCGCGATCATCATTCTCGGAATCGGTGTCATTCTGATTTTCGCTTCCAGTCCACGCTACATGCAGTTCGTCGCGCTCGGCAGTGCCGGCATCGGTTTTATCGCAGTCTTTCTCGCCGCAGAAAGCTACCGTCTGGAACGTCTCGCTATCTGGCGTGATCCGGAAAAATATGAAAAAGGATTCCAGACCATTCAGGGACTTTATGCGATCGGGAGCGGTGGGCTTTTTGGCCGTGGTCTCGGAAACAGCATACAAAAACTGGGCTTCGTCCCCGAAGCCCAGAATGATATGATTTTTTCAATTATATGTGAAGAAACAGGGCTTGCAGGTGCCATTATACTGATTCTGATCTTCGCCCTGCTGCTCTGGCGGCTCTGCGTGATCTCCATGCATTGTCAGGAGCTTTCCGGGGCACTGCTCTCCGCCGGGATCATGGGACATCTGGCGATTCAGGTCATTCTGAACATTGCCGTTGTGACCAACACAATTCCCAACACCGGAATCACACTTCCCTTCATCAGTTACGGTGGCACTTCCATCGTCTTTCTCCTCGGAGAAATGGGGATCGCCCTGAATATAAGCCGTTACCGAAAATAGCAGTTTCACTATGATATCCTGCTCTCCCGGAAATTTCCATCAATACGATCAACTATCAGAAGAAAAACCCTCCGACCAGATGCACTACAAATGCAACTGCCCATGCGATCACGCACTGTCCGATCACAACCCCGACTGCCCATTTGCCACCGAGTTCTCTTTTGACCGATGCAATTGCAGCAACACATGGTGTATACAGAAGGCAGAATGCAAGCAGGCTCGCGGCAGCCAAAGGCGTAATACAGCCCAGTAAAGTCGCAGTACTTCCAAATAAAACGGAAAGCGTCGATACCACACTTTCTTTTGCCATAAATCCGGTGATCAATGCTGTAGAGATTCGCCAGTCACCGAATCCCATTGGTTTGAAAATCGGTGCAATCACACTTGCCACCATCGCAAGAATACTGTCTTTTGAATCAGTCACAATGCTGAAATGCACATCAAAAGTCTGCAGGAACCAGATTACCAGGGTTGCCATAAATATAACAGTAAATGCTCTCTGCAGAAAATCTTTCGCTTTGTCCCAGAGTAAATGTCCGACATTCTTTGCACCAGGCATACGGTAATTCGGAAGTTCCATAACGAACGGCACTGCTTCTCCACTGAACAACGTTCTCCGCATCAGAAGTGCCATCAGGATTCCCATCAAAATCCCGCCAAAGTACAGAGCAATCATTACAAGTGCTCCATGTTTCGGGAAAAATGCTGCCGCAAAAAATGCATAAATTGGAAGCTTTGCCGAACAGCTCATAAACGGAGTCAACAAGATCGTCATCTTACGGTCACGTTCCGACGGAAGTGTACGGCTTGCCATAACACCCGGAACAGTACAACCGAATCCGACCAGCATCGGAACAATACTTCTTCCGGAAAGACCGATCTTTCGCAGCAGCTTGTCCATTACAAATGCAACACGCGCCATATATCCGCTGTCTTCCAGCAACGATAAGAAGAAAAACAACGTCACGATAACCGGAAGAAAACTTAAAACACTTCCGACGCCGTTAAAAACTCCATCCATAACAAGCGAATGAATCACATCATTGACACCGGCCGCTCTCATCCACTGATCTACAATATTACCCAGTGCCGTGATGCCCATCTCAAGAAGATTCTGCAAAAATGCACCAATCACGCTGAAAGTCAGGAAGAAAACCAGTCCCATGATTCCGATAAAGCACGGAATTGCCGTATACTTTCCTGTCAGAATGCGGTCAATCTTCATACTCCTCAGGTGTTCTTTGCTTTCTTTTGGCTTTACGACTGTTTCATCACAGACTTTCTCGATGAAATCAAAACGCATATGGGCAATAGCTGCTGCACGGTCAAGTCCACGCTCTTTTTCCATCTGTTTAACGATATGTTCCAGTGTCTCTTTTTCATTCTGGTCCAGTTTCAGACTTTCCATAATCAGCGAATCGCCTTCGGCAAGCTTCGCTGCTGCGAAACGTACCGGAATTCCGGCTGCCTTCGCGTGATCCTCGATCAGATGCATGATTGCATGAAGGCACCGATGTACCGCACCGCCGTCTTCATTTACATCACAGAAATCAATTGGCTGCGGACGTTCCTGATATTTTGCCACATGAATGGCATGCTGTACCAGTTCATCAATTCCTTCATTCTTTGCCGCAGAAATCGGGATGACCGGGATTCCCAGCATATCCTCCATCTGATTGACCAGAATGGAACCGCCGTTTTCACGCACCTCATCCATCATATTCAACGCAAGTACCATCGGAATGTCCAGTTCCATCAACTGCATCGTCAGATACAGATTTCTCTCGATATTCGTCGCATCTACAATGTTGATGATTCCTTTTGGATGTTCATCAAGCACAAAATTTCGTGTTACGATCTCCTCGCTGGAATACGGTGACATGGAGTAAATACCCGGCAGGTCGGTGACCAGAGTATTGCTTTTTCCACGGATATTTCCATCTTTTCTGTCTACGGTAACACCCGGAAAGTTTCCAACATGCTGGCTGGAACCAGTCAGCTGATTAAATAATGTGGTTTTACCGCAGTTCTGGTTTCCTGCAAGCGCGAACGTAAGAATTTCATTGTCCGGAAGCGGATGCTCCGTCTCTTTTTTGTGGTATTTTCCGCCTTCACCAAGTCCAGGATGCGGAATTGTCCTCGCTGTATTATTTTTATGTAACGCCCTGCTGTCCGGTACACGAACAGCGTCGCGTATATTCTCTATCTCTATCTTTTCTGCATCTGCAAGTCGCAGCGTCAGTTCATAACTGTGGATACGAAGTTCCATCGGATCGCCCATCGGCGCATATTTCACCATGGTCACTTCACCCTTCGGGATCAGTCCCATATCCAGAAAATGCTGCCGCAATGCTCCCTCTCCACCGACAGAACGTATTGTTGCAGTCTTTCCGATCGGAAGTTCACGTAATGATGTCATATCGACTTTCCTTTCTGTCTTTTCCTGTTTTTGTCTAATTCTTTGTTTTATTGATGTTTTTTATCATTATACACAGATTAACGGTATGCTAAATGAGAAAAATTGTCAATAGAATTTCCAAAGAATTTTCCTTCTTATATATCTGCTTCATTTTTTATCCGAGATATAAAAATATTTTTATAACACTTTCGTCTCAAAAGAGCTTATAATAGACTCACGATATAAACTGAGGAGGACTTTATTATGGAAAGAAAATGGTGGCACGAAAAAGTCGCCTATCAGATTTATCCAAAGAGTTTTTATGACTCAAACGGTGACGGAATCGGGGATATCCCGGGAATTATAGATAAATTAGACTATCTGAAAGATCTGGGTGTCGACATCGTATGGATCTCCCCATGCTACCCGTCTCCTTTTGCCGATCAGGGATACGACATCTCTGATTATTACAACATCAATCCTGTTTTCGGAACACTGGAAGACATGGACCTCCTTCTGGCCGAAGCAAAAAAACGTGACATGTATATCCTTCTGGATCTCGTTGTTAACCACTGCTCAGATGAGCATGAGTGGTTCAAAAAAGCCTGCGAGGATCCGGACGGAAAATATGGTAATTTCTTCTACATTACCGACAAAAAAGAAGGCGAACTGCCATGCAACTGGCGCAGTTACTTCGGTGGTCCTGTCTGGGAAACTCTGCCGGGTCATCCGGACAAACAGTATCTGCACGTTTTCCACAGAAAACAGCCGGATCTGAACTGGGAAAACCCGGAAGTCCGCGAAGAAATATACAAAAATATTAACTGGTGGCTGGATCGCGGTGTCAGCGGTTTCCGTATCGATGCAATCATTAATATCAAGAAAAAATTTCCATTTGCAGACTATCCGGTCGATCGTCCGGACGGCCTTTCCAGTATTCAGAATATGTTGAAAGAAGCTACAGGAATCGGTGAATTCTTAAGCGAAATGCAGGCGCGCACCTTTGGCCCGCACAATGCTTTTTCCGTAGGTGAAGTTTTTGATGAAAAAGACGAAGAACTTCCGGATTTCATCGGAGATGGCGGATATTTTTCCAGCATGTTTGACTTCTCCACGACCATTTTCGGAGGAAGCCCGAACGGCTGGTATGACCGTAAAACCATCACTCCGGACGATTATAAGGAATGCTGTTTCCACTCCCAGCAGCGTGTCGGGGATATTGGTTATCTTTCCAATATTATAGAAAACCATGATGAACCGCGTGGTGTCAGCCACTACATCCCGGACGGAGACCTTTCTCTCCACAGTAAGAAACTTCTTGCAACAATGTATTTTATGCTCCGTGGCCTGCCGTTTATCTATCAGGGGCAGGAGATCGGTATGGAAAATATGCACTTTCAGTCCATCGATCAGGTCGATGATATCAACACAATCGACGAATATCATGTCGCAAAAAATGCCGGCCTGAATGAAAAAGAGGCACTGTCCTGCATCTCCAGATACAGCCGTGACAATGCCCGTACACCGGTTCAGTGGAACGACAGCGCCAATGCCGGATTTACCAGTGGAAATCCATGGCTTCCGCTCAACCCGAATTATAAAGAGATCAATGTAGCTTCACAGGAAAACGATCCGAATTCTCTTCTTTCTTTTTATAAAGAACTGATTGCACTGCGTAAAAATCCGGAATATAAAGAAACCGTTGTTTACGGCGAAATGATTCCTTATCTCGAAGAACAGCACAACCTGATGTCTTACTATCGTAAAGGAGACAAAACCCTCCTTGTACTCGGCAATTTCCAGAAAGAGCCGCAGACTGTAAAACTGCCGTCTACATGCCGCAAAGTTCTGCTCAATAATTATCCTGAGCTGAACATCAGTGACGACTCTGTAATTCTTGATAATTACCAGGCGGTTGTAATCGAACTGTAAACCAAATTTTCCGTTTTATTTTATCTGATTTCATACACAAAAAAACCCCACAGGAATATGTATACTGAAATTCTTCAAAGTTTCAGCACCTCATATCCTGTGGGAATTTCTTTATTTTATTTGCAGAGCTCTTCAGCCATCTGATCAAGTTCTTTGATGTTTTCTTCACTTAAGGAAGACATGATCTTAACTGTGGTATCAAGCCATGTAATGTTTTTGCTCTTTTCGAATTCTGCTTTCATAACTTTGGCAGCATTCGGAGCCCAGCTTCCATTCTCAATCAGACCAATCGTACGGTTCTGATAGTTTCTTTCTGTCAGATGGTCGATGTATGTTTTCATGAACGGGAAGATATCTGCATTGTAGGTGATTGTGGCAAGAACCAGTTTACCATAGCGGAATGCATCTTCAACAGCTTCTGCCATATCATCTCTTGCAAGATCAAATACGGAAACTTTCGGGCAGCCTTTCTCTTCCAGCTTCTGTGCCAGAACTTCTACGGCTTTCTTTGTATTTCCATAAACAGATGAATATGCGATCACAACGCCGTCACTCTCAACTTTATAAGATGACCAGATGTCATATTTCTCAATGTAATGTCCCAGATTTTCAGTCAGGATCGGTCCATGCAGCGGGCAGATTGTCTGAATGTCCAGAGTTGCAGCTGCTTTGAGAAGTTTCTGTACCTGTACACCGTATTTACCAACAATACCGATATAATAACGACGGGCTTCGCAATCCCAGTCTTCCTCTACATCAAGAGCACCAAATTTACCAAATCCGTCTGCGGAAAACAGAACTTTGTCTGTGCTGTCATATGTAACCATAACTTCCGGCCAGTGAACCATCGGTGCAAATACAAATGTCAGGACATGTTTGCCCAGTGTCAGGCTCTCTCCGTTGGCAACAACCAGTTTTTTGCCTTCCAGATCCATACCTCTGAAGAAATTTTCCATCATGGTAAAGGTCTTTGTATTTGCAACAACAGTTGTATCTGGATATGCTTTCATAAAGTTTTCAATGTTTGCCGCATGATCCGGCTCCATATGCTGTACAACCAGATAATCCGGTTTTGCTCCATCCAGGACTTTGGCAACATTTCCAAGCCATTCTTCTGTGAAGTTTGCATCTACCGTATCCATAACTGCGATCTTTTCATCTTTGATCACATATGAGTTATAGGACATGCCATTTGGCACCTCATACTGTCCCTCAAACAGGTCGACCTGATGGTCATTTACACCTACATAATAAATATCATTTCCGATTTTCATCTTAACAATGTACCTCCTTATTGATCCGGATTTTATGTTATTCTAAAACATTTTCATTTCTGTCCACATTATATCTGCTCCCTTACCCGAAATCAATAGGGACCTTTTTATTATCGACATTTTATAACTTTCATGTTATAAACAAACATTCCCAGTGATGCGAGAATGATCAGACCATATCCTATGAAACTGTAGTGATCCGGAATTTCACCAAACAGGAAAAATCCCAGAAGTGTCGCGAATATGATCTGCGAATAATCAAAAATAGAAATCTTACCTGCCGGTGCATACGTATATGCTGCTGTGATCGTAAACTGACCGCCTGCTGCAAAAAGGCCCGCCATCAGAAGCGTCACAAGCTGTTTTCCTGTCATCGGAGTATAATCAAAAATCAGATACGGAAGCACAAACAGGCATGAAAATGCAGAAAAGTAAAATACAATGATCGGACCTTTCACTCCATGTGTTCCCAACACACGCACCATTGTATATGCAATTCCTGCTCCAAGTCCTCCGCAGACTCCGATCAGCGCAGGAATCAACGCTGCATTCTGAAATCCCGGTTTTACCACAAAAAGGCATCCGATAAATGCCAGCAGCACACAGGTTCCCTGCACAGGAGTAATCTTTTCTTTCAAAATCAGAAAAGAAAAAATAATTGCAAAAAACGGGGACAATTTGTTCAGGATCGAAGCATCGGCAACAAGCAGATGGTCGATCGCATAAAAGTTACAGAGGATTCCCAGTGTGCCGAACGCGCAGCGAAGGAGCAACGCACCCCAGTACTGTTTCTGCACCTTTGGTACAATATGATTTTTGCCTAAAATGATCGCTGCAAAAATTGCCGCCACCAGATTACGGAAAAAGCTTTTCTGAATGGATGGCAGATCTCCCGCCAGACGCACACTGACATTCATGCACGCAAAGAAAAATGCCGACAGAATGATCATAACCATTCCTTTTATATAATTTTCCTGTTTCATTTCTATTTCACCAAGCCTCTCATTATTTCTTCCTGTTTATCATATCACTAACTGCCGATGTGATACAAGCAGGATTCCTTTTGAATGAATTAAGGAAATCTACTTTTCTGTAATTTTATATAGCGATTTCGATATTTTTCGGTTATAATGATATACGAATACACACTTAAAGAGACGCGGTACCATGCTACAATAATAAAGTTATCTCAGAACGGAGGAGAAATTATGGAAATTGTCTGTTTAGACCTTGAAGGCGTACTGGTTCCTGAAATCTGGATCGCATTTGCAGAAGAAACCGGTATCCCGGAATTAAAAAGAACAACAAGAGATGAGCCGGACTACGATAAACTAATGAAATACCGTCTCAACATTTTGAAAGAACATGGCCTTGGACTGAAGGAGATTCAGGAAACCATTTCCAAAATCGATCCGATCCCGGGCGCCAAAGAATTTCTGGACAAGCTTCGCGAACTGACTCAGGTCATCATCATCAGTGATACATTTTCACAGTTTGCCGGACCTCTGATGAAAAAACTCGGTTATCCGACTATCTTCTGCAACTCTCTCGTAGTCGCAGACAACGGCGAGATCACAGACTTTAAAATGCGCTGTGAAAAATCCAAATACACAACCGTAAAAGCACTGCAGTCCATTGGATATGATACCATTGCAAGCGGTGACAGCCACAATGACCTCGGCATGATCCAGGCAAGCAAGGCAGGATTTCTCTTTAAGAGCACCGATGCGATCAAAGCCGAATATCCTGAAATTCCGGCATATGAAACATACGACGAACTTTATGACGCAATCAAAAAAGTAATCGAGGGTTAATCCCCCGATTACTTTTTTAATTCCTGTGTATGAACCAGTGATGCATATACCCCTTCTTTTTGCATCAGTTCGTTGTGCGATCCTTTTTCAACAATCTGTCCCTGTTCAATAACCACGATGTCATCCGCACTCTTGACTGTAGAAAGTCTGTGGGCTATGATGATCGTCGTTCTTCCGACTGCAAGTTTCTCAAATGTTTCCTGGATTTTTGCCTCTGTCACACTGTCCAGCGCAGAAGTTGCCTCATCCAGAATCAGAATCGGCGGATTTTTCAGAAAAATACGTGCAATTGAAATTCTTTGTTTCTGTCCACCGGAAAGCAGTGCGCCTCTTTCTCCGACATTTGTATCAAATCCTTTCGGCATTTCCATAATATCGTCATAAATTTCTGCCATCTTTGCCGCCTGTATGATTTCATTCATTGTCGCATCGAGTTTTCCATAACGGATGTTCTCCGCAATACTGTCTGCAAAAAGGAAAACTTCCTGCTGCACAACACCGATATTTCTGTGCAGCGATTCCTGTGTAGCCTTTCTTACATCCATTCCATCAATGGAAATACTTCCGTCAGTCACATCATAAAATCGCGGAATCAACTGACTGAGCGTAGTTTTTCCGCCACCGGAAGATCCTACAAACGCAATCGTCTCACCCGGTTTTATATGAAGGGAAACATCCTTAAGTACTGTCTGATCTCCCTCATAAGCAAATCCGACATGATCTATATCGATCTGTCCTCTGACATTCTTAAACTCCGTGGCATCCGGTGCATCCTTAAGTCCCGGTTCTGTCCGCATCAGTTCTACAAATCTGTGCAGACTGGCTGTTCCGTTCGCAATCAGTTCCACCGTCGTTGAAAGCTTACGTACCGGATTTACAAAAGTAGACACATACAAACTGAATGTGATCAGGTCAATGATATTCAACTGATCTGACATGATCAGTGCACCGCCGACCGCAATCACGATTGCTGAAAGAATACACATGAAAAATTCCATTACGGAATTAAACATTCCCATTGCCCGATAAAAATCCGCTTTTGAATCACGGTAGCTCAAATTTGCAGAATCAAATTTGTCGAGTTCTTTTTCCTCATTTGCAAAAGCTTTCGCCGTACGAAGACCGGAAAGTCCGGATTCAAAATCCGTATTGATCGCTGCCATCTCTTTTTTTACATTACGGGATGCATTCTGCATGGAAAAACGGCATTTCCACACGATCACAAGAAAAATCGGAATTGTCACCGCGATCACCAGTGCCAGTTTCCACTGGATCGTAAACATAATGATCAACGCGCCAATGATCGTTACTGTTGAAATAAAAATATCTTCCGGCGCATGATGTGCAAACTCCGTAATATCAAATAGTTCCGATGTTAGCCGACTCATTAACTGTCCCACGCGGGCATTGTCAAAATACGAGTAACTCAGCTCCTGAATATGCTGAAATAAGTCACGTCGAAAATCTGTTTCTATCCGTACACCAAACGTGTGTCCCCAGTAAGTAATAATATAGGTAAAAACAGACCGCAGAATGTATGCACAAAATACGATTGCCATGACGGTCCAGAATGTTCTCCACGCATTATCCGGCAAAAGTTTGTACATACACCATCTGGAAATAAATGGAAACGCCAGATCGATCATCGCAATTCCCAGTGCACATGCCATATCCAGAAAAAACAGTTTCCTGTGAGGTTTGAAATATGACAGAAATATCTGCATTTCACTTTTGTTTTTGAAATCTTTCCGATTCATCTTTTTTCTCCCGTCTTTTATTTTCTATTGTTTCATATTTATTTCACTCACTTTCTGACACTCATCTTAGCACAGATGATGTAAAAAATGCAAGATAATGGGTTTCATGTCATACAGAGAACCTGCCACTGGCAGCTTCTCTTGCATACTTTGGTATAGAGAAGAGGCAGGAACCGTATGGTTCTGCCCCTTTCATGCTCATTATTTTGTTTTCACTCAGATCAGTTTTCGTCTCCGCGCTTCCGTGATTGCTGCTGTTTTATTTTTAACGCCTAATTTACGGTATGTTTCCCGGCAGTGGTATTTCACTGTCGCTTCCGAAAGTTTCATTCTTTGGGCTATAGCCGCTGACGCCATGCCTTCTGCCTGTAATTTCAGTATTTTGACTGCATTGGTACTTAAAGCGATCTGCTCTTCTCCTTCTTCGCTGAGATAGGATGGGTAGGCTTCTGCCATCTGCCGGCATTCTGTCAAAACCTGATTTTTGTACTCTGCATCCTGCCAGATAAATTTATCTTTTTCCAACATCTGAAGCAATACCGGGCCTTCTCTGGTCAGAACCCGTACAAAATGGTACTCTTCTGCCCTGCTGATACACTCCTGCAGCGTTTCTTTCCACGCTGGCTGATTCATCTGGTATTGTACGATTGCCAGAAGAAGCGTTGCTTCCATATATATGTAAGTTCGTTTCATCATCTCTGCATAATACAGAATCTGCTGAATCAGACAATACGCAGCCTGATACTGCCCCCTCTGTATGTAGATTCTTACTTTTGTCAGATAACGGAAACGATCCATGGTACAAAATTCTCTGCTCTCATCCGGCGCCTGTGCCATCCAGTCTGCTACATCTTTTCCCATGTATAAATGCACACGGCATAAAAAAGCATCTATATTAGAAAGCAGATTCGGTGCATCTTTCCTCGCCCGTTCCCGAAAACTCAGCAACGTTTTTTCTGCACCTTCTGCATCTCTGTTTAAAACCGAAAGCCATGCAAGCAGACCGACACCGACAAAAAATATTTCCAGCTTGCCGCCGCTGTCTGTCTCCATTTTTCCTTTTTCTGCAAGCGAAAAAATCTCAAAAATATCCTGTCCCTTTTCCAGATAACTTTCTGCAAGTGCCATCGGAACAAGACCTTTGCCATATTTGCCAAGAACAAATGCTACCGGTATGCCGATCCCGCGCGCAAGTTCTTTGTCATGTTTGCTCCATTCACAGAAATCTTTTCCTCCATTCATCAGAGACGGAAGATTACTCGTAACAGAAAACTCCGGAAGTACTGCTTTTCGGTCGCGCAGTAACAGATCCGCATTCTTGAAAATATCGATCAGTCCGGTACTTCCCGTATGTGGCAATGCAATTTTCAGATAAAGAAGGCGGCTTCTTGCCTCCCGCTTCTCGCTTCCCGTATGTTCCTCTGCATATTTTTCCAATGCGTGATACCAACGATCGCTTTCTTCGATATTCATCAACATGGACTGCAGTAAACTGAGCCCCGCCATAAGAACAGGACTGTTTTCCACAATATTGTCCGGAAGTTCCAGGTAATATCTGCGAAGCTCAAAGTAATGCCCGCTGGAAGGATTTTTTCTTGCATTTGCAGTCAGAAGTCTTGAAATGCTATCCATATCATTATATTTTTCATACATATCAAGTGCTTCCGGGATCTGGTCGTTAATCTCATAATATAACCCTGCACTGTAATATAGACGCTCGATCTGTTCTGCGGTTTTGCGTCTGCGAAGTCTCTGCTGCATAGATTTACGCATCGGCCAGCGGCATCTCCAGATTCCGTTTGTACCACATATTTCAAAAAAATTTCCTGTTTCTTCAGCCTGTGAGATCAACTTTTCTACATCACGCCTGCCGGTCAGCATTGCTGCCAGCTGAACTGTAAATTCTTCTACGACTGAAACATCCATAAAAAATTCCTGAAGCTGCAGATCCCACTGATCATATACATGAACCTCCAGATAATCCCACTGACGCTTAATCGTCCGCTCCAGATTACAGTTTTCCATGACATAAAAGAACAGCGACAATGGATTTCCGCCACCTATACTCCATGCTTCCTGATGTTGTTCATGCGGAAGTTCAAGTCCGAACTGCTCTATGTATGCAATCTGCTCATCAAGAGAAAAAAGAAAATCTTCTTCTTCGATTTCTACAAAGATATATTTTGCACGAAGTGGCAGCAGCCAGCGTGGGAACGGACACCGTGAAATCAGGATTAGCCATATGTCTTCTCTGCCGAGCAGTTCTTTTATTTTTTCAAAATAAGCTTCTTTTTGGGAAGAATCCGCAAGTGACTGGAGATCATCAATCACAACAGTGTGCTCAGTAGTTTTCTTTTCTATATTGATCTCATCTGCAAGAATCGTTGTAGCACTGTAATAACTACATTTCTTCATATTAACATTATTTAAGATCAATGCAGTTTTACCAATACCGGTCACTCCATAAAGATAAAGTGGAGTATGAAATTTCCGGGCTGAACGGAATTTATTCCCTGCTTTTTTCGGGCATATGTAGATTTCGCTTACAGATTTAATGTTTTTCTTCATACTCCCCTCCTCTTGATTTTCAGATTTTGTGTAGTGTATCTTTATTGTAACAGAGTATTTTTCTTTATGGAACTATCCGAAAGGATAGTTTTTTGTTTTTACATAATTATGGTAACAGTTTTTCATTACACCAAAAAAGCCGGGATCCTTACGGATCCCGGACATATATGGGGAGAATAAGCATTGGAAGGTTAACCTTCGATTGCAATGTAACCATTTTTTTCAACGGCTTTCGGTGCTTTCTTCGGAACAGAAAGTTTCAGAATACCGTCTTCGTATTTTGCATGAATATCTTCTTCGCTGACAGCATCACCAACATAAAAGCTTCTGCTTAAGGTTCCTGCATAACGTTCGCGTCTAATGTAGTTATCTTCTTTATCTTTTTCATCTTTATCCAGACCTTTGGCTGCTGCCAGTGTCAGGTAGCCGTCTTTCAGCTGAACCTTGATCTCATCTTTCTTAAATCCAGGAAGATCTACATCAAGTTCATAGCTGCCGTCGGTCTCACGGATATCTGTTTTCATCATGTTCTGTGCATGTTTACCATAAAGTGGATTTTTCTTGCCCCAAAACTCATCGTTAAACGGGAAGTTCATCCAATCATCATCAAATAAGTTTTCTCCAAAAATACTAGGCATCAACATAAGTCATCTCTCCTTTTATGATAAAAAAATCTATATTTAAGCCTTGCGACTGTTGCCTTCAAATCTATATTTAACGGCACCGCCCGAAGTCTTCGGGCAGTACCATAAACTTTTACCTGTCAGATATTATCTGCCGAAATTCTGTCAAATCAGTTGGCCATCGATTATTCAATGGTAATATACTTCGGATCGTTGGAAACCGGTTTTGCTTCTTTCTTCGGAACAAACAGTTTCAGGATACCGTGTTTGTATTCACCTTTGATATCTTCCTGTGTGACATCTTCGCCAACATAGAAGCTTCTCTCGCAGGCTCCTGCATAACGTTCACGTCTGATGTAACGTCCTGTCTTCTTGTCATCCTCTTCTTCATCAAGACCTTTGGCTGCACTGACGGTCAGATAACCATCTTTCAGTGCTACCTTTACTTCATCTTTCTTAAATCCAGGTACATCAATAACCAGTTCATAACCTTCCTTGGTTTCTTTGATATCTGTCTTCAGAAGATTCTGTGCTCTGTGTCCATAAAGTTTCTTTCCTACTTTCTTCTCATCTTTGTCATCGTAATAGAACGGTGTAAAGAAATCATCAAATAAGTTTTCTCCAAAAATACTAGGCATTAACATAAGTCATCTCTCCCTTTTTCATAATCTATATTGAAATAAGTTTTTATTCGGAACCCGGTTGGTATGAGAGATATTTAAAAGATTTTCTTCCATCTTCTTATCTCTTTATCCCTCTTCCTTTGTTCTAGTTGTAATATAACACGCATTGTTAGCACTGTCAAGAGGTGAGTGCTAATTTTTTGAGATTTTTTTGCATATTTCTTAATGTGATTGTTGTGAAGTGAATTTGTGAAGTGATAACAGCTTGCAGAACACACGACTTTCACCCGTTAGAAACGTGCGCCGCAAGGCGCACATAAAAAACCCTGTTGCTCACGCACCAGGGTTTTGGTTTATCCATCCGTATTTAACACAAGATTAGGCTTCTATTCAACTTCTGAAAACTGATCTTTTCCAACATTACATAATGGGCATTCAAAATCTTCCGGAACATCCTCCCACTTTGTTCCTGGTGCAATACCACCTTCAGGATAACCTTCCTCTTCATCATATTCCCATCCGCAAACGTCACATACATATTTCATTAGTTTGTTCCTCCTTATAAATATATTAATACACAGCATATATTACTGTTGTATCTGAATTATTTTATAATCTTAGCACGAATATCAAGTGTTTTTAGCATTTCCAGAACCCATGAAGATTGCAGTATGCGTATACTTCTTCTACATATTCGCCATCGCAGAGGCAAAAATCCGCTACCGGCTCCTGACCTGGATTTAACTGTTTTCTGTATATTCCCTGGTTTGTATTTAATGTAATCCACTCAATGAAATGTTCTTCAAGCATTGGATGTTTTGTCTCTCCGACCACGACATGAACATGACTGCCTTCTACCGTATATACAGGTACATGCTTCTCAACAGCAGCATCTGTCACTCCGGCTTTTAATTCCTGCATAGGTTCTCCGTAACAAATTACAGGTACACCCTTATCCTTTACCTTTTCAACAATGTTTCCACAATGCTTACAAATACAATACCTTACTTCCATGCGTAAAATTTATAATTCAATTGTCTCCATAATCTTTTTCAATGAATCTGCAGATTCCTTAAGCTTTAACGCTTCCTCGCCACTTAAATTAATAGGTATATCAGACTCAATACCATCTGCACCTACAATAGCTGGCATACTTAACGATACTCCGTCAATATCATATACTCCATGAATCATGTGTGATACAGGAAGTATTGATTTTTCATCTCTCATAATCGCTTCGCAGATTCTTTTTACAGACATTGCAATTCCATAATATGTAGCGTGCTTTTTGTTTATGATCTCATACGCACTGTTCTTGACTGCTGTAGCTATTTCTGCCGTGTTTTCCTTGTGCTTGTAATGTCCACGCATTTCACACATTTCACTTAATGGAACACCAGATACATTGGCTGATGACCATGCTACAACTTCGCTGTCTCCATGCTCACCTACTATAAATGCATGAACACTCCTGCTGTCCACAGATAAATGCTCACCAAGCTTATATCTTAATCTGGCACTATCTAACACAGTACCCGATCCAATAACCCTGTTTTCTGGAAGTCCTGATAACTTTATGGCTACCTGAGTCAGGATATCTACCGGATTCGCAACTACAAGCATGATACCTGCAAAATTTCTCTTTGCTATTTCAGGAATGATTGACTTAAATATTGCTACATTTTTATTTACAAGATCAAGCCTTGTCTCTCCCGGTTTCTGTCCCGCTCCGGCAGATATGACAACAATTGCAGCATCAGCCACATCATCATAATCTCCGGCATATATTTTCATCGGACTCGCAAATGGAATACCATGACTGATATCCATCGCTTCTCCTTCTGCCTTGTTCTTATCTGCATCGATAAGGACAATCTCTGTAAACAAGCCACTCTGCATCAGAGCAAATACCGATGCAGAACCAACAAAGCCACAGCCTATCATTACTGCTTTTTTTGAATTAATCACTTTCTTC
>FMEL01000005.1:76888-234736 GCA_900066355.1 uncultured Ruminococcus sp. | reverse complement strand
AATCCATTGTTGAATCTGTCTAGCACTTTTAACATTATATTTTTTTGCTAGTGCTTTTGAACCAACACCTAAACTTAAATGCTCTAGAACAATTTTTTTCTTAAGCTCAAAGTTATATTTTGCCATAAGAAAACCGACCTCCAATAGTTAGATTTTTTGGTCTAACTTCTGGGGGTCGGTTCATCCAGTGCCATTTTCTTTATTTATTCAACATAATCTTAAGCTGTGCCTCGATCGCATCCACACATTTCTCAAATCCAAGCTTTCCGCTGTTCAGACAGAGATCGTAGTTTGTCGCATCGTTCCAGATACCGCCCGCAAACTTACGGTAGTAATCCTGTTTGCGCTTATCATCTTTGAGAAGGAATTTCTCGACATCTTCTCTTGATCCGGAAATCTTCTCAGAAGCCTTCTCCACACGAAATTCCCAGGGCGCATGGATGAATACGCGTAATGTATTTGGACGATCTTTAAATACATAGTTTACGCAGCGTCCTACGATAACGCAGGATTCTTTTTCCGCAAGATCATTCACTACCTTCGCCTGATAATTAAACAGATTTTCATCAGAAATGAAATCCTTGCTGCCCGGCTGATGCAGCCCACCTTTGTAAATGCTGTCTTTACTTCCGAAAAGAGAACTTTTGACTTTGTCTCCCGCTTCAACTTTTCCAAAAAGCTTCACGTCTATTCCGCTCTCATCAGATGCCATCTGAATGATCTGTTTGTCATAAAAAGAGATTCCCAGACGTTCTGCCAGCATTTTACCTACGGTACGTCCGCCGCTTCCATACTGTCTTGCGATTGTGATTACAACCTGATCCATATCGATTCCTCCTTATTCTCCCAGATATGCTTTCTGGACAGATTCATCATGAAGCAGATCATCTGCTTTTCCTTCCAGAGTGATACTTCCTGTCTCAAGAACATACGCTCTGTCAGCAATGGAAAGGGCTTTTTTTGCGTTCTGCTCAACCAGAAGAACGGTGGTGCCACTTTCACTTACTTCTTTGATAATATCAAAAATCTCATTTACAAAGATCGGAGACAGACCCATGGACGGCTCATCCATCAGAATGATCTTTGGTTTGCTCATCAGCGCACGGCCCATTGCAAGCATCTGCTGCTCACCACCGGAAAGTGTACCGGCACGCTGTCCTGTACGTTCTTTCAGACGCGGGAATCTCTTGTATACCATTTCAAGACTCTGTGCGATCTCATTTTTATCTTTTCTTGTGTAGGCTCCCATCAGAAGGTTTTCATATACCGACATATCTGCAAAGACACGTCTTCCTTCCGGTACGTGCGCCATACCCATCTCAACGATCTTATGTGCAGGTGTCTTTGTAAGTTCTTTGCCTCCAAAGCTGATGCTTCCTGCTTTTGCCGGAATGATTCCGGTCAGTGTCTGCAGTGTCGTTGTTTTACCTGCTCCGTTTGCACCGATCAGTGCGATAACTTCTCCCTGTTCTACATGAAAGGAAATCCCCTTCAATGCCTGGATGACACCATAATAAACCTGGAGATCTTTTACTTCCAACATTGACATTTGATCTTCCTCCTATTCTCCCAGATATGCAGTAACAACTGCCGGATCTTTCAGAACCTTCAGTGTTTCGCCCTGTGCAAGCACCTGTCCGAAGTTCAGTACGGTTACCTCTTCACAGATACCTCCAACCAGTTTCATATCATGCTCGATCAGAAGAATGGTCATATCAAAATGTTTCTGTACAAAACGGATGGTATCCATCAGTTCCTGTGTTTCATTCGGGTTCATACCTGCTGCCGGCTCATCCAGAAGAAGAAGCTTCGGATTGGTAGCCAGTGCCCTGGCGATCTCGAGCTTACGCTGCTTACCATATGGAAGGTTTCCTGCAAGTGTATCGGCTTCTTTGTCGAGGTCAAATACCTTAAGGATCTCCATTGCTTTTTCGTTCATTTCTTTTTCTACTTTGTGATATTTCGGAAGTCTTAAGATTCCGGTCAGTGTAGAATAAGAATGATGATTGTGAAGTCCGACCTTAACATTGTCAAGAACCGGCATATCCTTAAACAGACGGATGTTCTGGAAAGTACGTGCGATACCTGCTTTGTTGATCTCGATCGTACTCTTTCCTGTGATATCCTGTCCGTCAAGCTTGATGATACCTTCTGTCGGTTTGTACACACCTGTAAGAAGGTTGAAAATTGTTGTTTTACCGGCACCGTTCGGTCCGATCAGACCATACAGCTGACCTTTTTCGATGGATACGTTAAATCCGTCAACCGCACGAAGACCGCCGAACTGGATAGCCAGATGATTTACCTCTAACATTGCCATAGTTAAGCTGCCTCCTTTTTGTTCTTAGTGCCTCTGATTTTTTCCATGGTACGAGCTCTCCAGTTTCTTGCTGCCGGTGCCCAGTTAAAGAGCATCATAACGATCAGGACAATCGCATAGATCAGCATACGGTAATTTGCAAATCCACGGAGAAGTTCCGGAAGTGCATAGAGGATGATCGTTGCGATCATAGAACCTCTTAAGTTTCCGATTCCACCAAGCACGACATATACCAGAATCAGGATAGACATATTGTAGTCAAATCCGGATACCTTTAACATAGAAAGGTTATGTGCATACAGTACGCCCGCAACACCTGCAAGAGCTGCTGAAATAGTAAATGCAAGAAGTTTGAACTTCGTCACATCAATACCTACAGATTCTGCCGCAATACGGTTATCTCTGGTTGCCATGATCGCACGTCCGCTTCTGGAGTTTACCAGATTCTGTACGATAAACAGCGTAAGCAATACCAGAATGATTCCGATCGGGAAGAAATAATGCTTTACGTCTTTATAAAGAGCACCTGTTCCTGAAATACCAAGTGCACCTTTGAGGATCTGTTTGCCGCCTGCTGCAAGCTTGAGATTTGCAGAACTTGTTGCAACATGAAGTCCGTTTTCATCAAAACCGACATACAGGATATTGATCAGGTTTTTGATAATCTCGCCGAATGCCAGCGTTACGATTGCGAGGTAGTCACCACGAAGGCGAAGTACCGGGATACCGATGATCACACCAAACACTGCTGCTACTGCTGCACCGATCAGAATTGCAAGGATAAATCTCGGCACCTGCGGGATATCACTTGCAATGTGAGAAAATAATGCACTGGAATATGCACCAACGCACATGAATCCTGCATGGCCAAGGCTCAGCTCACCGGAAAAACCTACAACCAGGTTCAGAGAGATTGCCGCAATCGTATAAACGCAAAGCGGAACCAGCAGACCTGTAAGAAGTCTTGAGAGGTTTCCTGTTCCGGAAAGGATCTCTACGATCACAAAAATTGCGATTACAATTCCATAGTTGATAAAATTGTTTTTTGTTGTTTTGTTCATTGTTTTTTTCATTCTGACCACCCCTTATACTTTCTCCTGGATGTTCTTTCCGAACAGTCCGGTAGGTTTTACAAGAAGTACCACGATCAGAACCGCAAAACAGATCGCATCTGCAACCTGAGAAGAGATATAGGCTTTACCGAAGATCTCGATCACGCCGAGAAGAATACCGCCGACCATGGCTCCCGGAATGGATCCGATACCACCAAATACGGCTGCTACGAATGCCTTAATACCAGGCATGGCGCCTGTATATGGAGTCAGTGTCGGGTAGGTCTGACAGAGAAGAAGTCCGGCAATTGCTGCAAGTCCGGAACCGATTGCAAATGTCATCGAAATTGTCGCATTGACATTGACACCCATGAGCTGTGCTGCGTCACGGTCTTCAGAAACGGCCTGCATGGCACGTCCCGGTTTTGTCTTCTGTACAAAAAGCATCAGACCGGCCATAATCACAATACAACTCAGGATTGTTACGATCGTAATTCCCTTAATAACAAGCTGTCCGTCAAATAAAGACACCGACGGTACATCAATAACAGTTACAAAACTCTTGGCATCTGCACCGAAAATCAAAAGTGCCAGATTCTGAAGCAAATAGCTGACACCAATCGCTGTGATCAGTACAGCCAGGTTGGATGACGCCTTACGAAGCGGGCTGTACGCTACTTTCTCGATCACCATACCAAGAACGGTACAGAAGATTACAGAAAGTGCAACAGCCAGCACCGGAGACATGCCTCCTCTGGTAACAGCGGTAAGGATCACATATGCACCGACCATGATGACATCACCATGAGCGAAGTTCAGCATTTTAGCGATACCGTATACCATTGTATACCCCAGGGCAATGATCGCATAGATACTGCCCAGGCTGATTCCATCTTTTAAATAGGATAAAAAACTCATAATGCACCTCTTTAAATAGTTGTCATATTAGCTCAAGAAAGGGGAACGGCCCTGTGATAACAGGCAACCGTCCCCCGTCCTCTGATTACATTATTTTAATCTGATTATTCCATTTCTACGTAAGCGCCGTCCTGGATTTCGAAAGCTTTTGGCTCTTTATCGCACTCGCCGTCTTCTGTCCATTTTGCTTTACCTGTAAGACCATCAAGCTCTACACTCAGCATTGCCTCAGACATAGCTGCGCTGATGTCTTCGTTGGACATATCCGGTGTGATCTCAGCTGCATCTGCTGCTGCTTTCATTGCATAGACTACATCATATGTATCTGCTGCGAACTGGTTCGGAACCTCATCTTTGTTAGCATCTTCGTATGCTTTAACGAATGCCTGAGATTTCTCATCTTCTGATGTAGCAGAGAATGGTGTCAGAAGCATAACGCCTTCTGCAAGAGATGTATCGAAGTTTTCTACTCCGAGGATACCGTCCATACCGTCTACACCGAATTTCTTAACGTCGTCCATACCTGCATCATGTGCCTGCTGAAGAATCAGAGCATTGTCTGCATAGTAGTTAGGAAGGAACAGAAGTTCTGCACCGCTGTCTTTGATTTTCTTAAGCTGTACAGAGAAGTCTGTGTTGCTGTCTGCTGTGTATGCTTCATCAGCTACAATTTCCAGACCGTTTTCTTCTGCTGCTGCAACGAATGCATCGTTAATGCCTGAGTTGTAGTCTGCGGATGAATCATAGAGAACTGCTACCTTTGTAGCAAGACTATGCTCACCGATGTACTGTGCGGATTTTGTTCCCTGTGCAGGGTCTGTGAAGCACATACGGAATTCGTTGCTTCCTGCTGTAATACTGTCCACTGCTGTTGCAGATGGTGTAAACATGAATGTGCTTTCTGCTGCTTCTGCTCCGACTGCAATACAGGAACCGGATGTTACAGTTCCGCAAAGCATCTGCATTCCTTTGTCAAGAAGGTCATTGTATGCATTTACTGCCTTCTCCGGGTCAGCCTGATCATCACCTGCGTCAAGAATTTCTACGTTGTATCCGTTGAATCCACCGTTTGCGTTGATTTCTTCTGCTGCAACCTGTGCTGCGTGGTATACACCAAGACCATACTGTGCGTTGTCACCTGTCATAGGTCCGATTACACCGATCTTGAATGTCTCCGCATCATCCGCAAATACAGCCGTCGGCATCATTGCTGCTGTCATGGCTACTGCTGCTGTTACAGCAAGTACTTTTTTCATATTTTTCATAATAAGATCCTCCTATCTTATAATCAGCTCGCTTTACTTTCATTTGCTAAAGCTTTAATGTAGTTGATTATAGCATTCAGTTTCTACGATTGCAAGCAAAATTTTAGAATTTCTTTAGAATTTGTTTATTCAGCAAAAACTACTGTCTTCCTTATACGGACATTTTTAGTTATAAAAAAGACCGCAGTCCAATCGCGGCGCTGCGGTCTTTTATTCATATAATCGGCTATTATGCAACTGCTTTTTTAGCGATTTCAGCAAGTGCTGCAAATCCTTCTGCATCGTTTACTGCAAGTTCTGCAAGCATTTTTCTGTTGATGTCAACGTTTGCAACTTTCAGTCCGTGCATCATTTTGCTGTAGGAAAGTCCGTTCATTCTTGCTGCTGCGTTGATACGAGCGATCCAGAGCTGTCTGAACTGACGTTTTTTCTGTTTACGTCCTGCATAGGAGCTTGCAAGTGCTCTCATTACAGACTGTTTTGCTACTCTATACTGTTTGGAACGGGCTCCTCTGTAACCCTTTGCCAGTTTTAATGTACGGTTATGTCTTTTCTTTGCGTTTAATCCGCCTTTAATTCTTGCCATTTCTTATTTTCCTCCTGTTCGTCTTCCGATATCGTCCGCTGCTTATTATAAATACGGCAGTGCTTTCTTAATGTTCTTAAGGTTTGTAGAATCTACAACAGTAGCTTTTCTCAGATTTCTCTTTCTCTTCTGAGATTTCTTTGTTAAGATATGGCTCTTGTAAGCTTTATTTCTCATGATTTTTCCGGTTCCGGTTTTTTTGAAACGTTTTGCTGCTGCTCTACAGGTTTTAATCTTAGGCATAATAAAATCCTCCTTAATTCGTGGTTCTGTTTTTTATTTTATATTATCATAAATATGTGTGTGAAACACGTTATCTCTGATAACTGCTTAACGCTTTTCACTGAGGAACATGGTCATGCTTCTTCCTTCGATTTTCGGAGCTTTCTCTACGACTGCGATGTCTGTGAGAAGTTCTGCAAAATCATCCAGAACATGTTTGCTGCTTGACATATGTGCCATCTCTCTTCCGCGGAAACGTAATGTGACTTTTACGCGGTCTCCCTTGGAGAGGAATTTTCTCGCTGCATTGACTTTTGTCTTCAGGTCATTTGTATCAATGTTAGGAGAAAGACGTACTTCCTTGATGTCGATTGTTTTCTGTTTTTTCTTAGCTTCTTTTTCCTTACGGGAAAGCTCATAACGATATTTACCGTAGTCGATAATCTTGCACACCGGTGGTTTTGCCTGTGGCGCGATCTTTACAAGATCAAGTCCGGCCTCCTGTGCCTTTGCAAATGCTTCTCTGGAAGACACGATACCGAGCTGTGCTCCGTCCGGTCCGATCAAACGCACTTCTTTGTCTCTGATCTGTTCGTTAATCATTAAATTGCTAATTGTAGTACACCTCCATACCTGTAAATGATAAACCTGACTCTCAAGTCACCCTCTGCGTTTGCGAAAACAAAAAAGAGTATGGACAGACTCCACACTCTACTATATCCAGACGCACAAAAAATCATGTGACATCTACAGCATTAACTGCTGTGCTGCGATATATAAACCCGAGCCGCATCAACACGTGCGCTGAGGTGAGAGTGTAACTCTGCTTTGTTTTCTCCACGTACTTATATAAGATATCATGTCTTTTATATGATGTCAAGTTTTTTATTATATTATTTTTTGTATATTTTTCTTCGACCTGCAAATACTACTTTTTGCATGGATCTTTATGATTATGTCATTTTATCTGATCAATAAGGAGGTTACAAACATGACTATTCTGAACTGTTCTGCAACAAAATGTATTTACAACGACAACAAACTCTGTTCTCGCGGTGATATCGAGATCACCGGTGACAACGCACACCGTGCTGATGAAACAAGCTGTGGCAGTTTCCGCGACCGTACAACTGCAGCCATGCAAAACAGCGGTGCCGAACACTGCGGCTGCGAAAAGATCAACATCGACTGCAAAGCACAGGAATGCACCTACAACAACAAACGTAAATGTACCGCCTCCTCCATTGATGTAGCGGGATGCAGTACCGATGGCTGCAACGAAACAAAATGCAGCACCTTTGCCTGTAAGTGCTGAAAATCAAATACCATGATGTAATGCCAAAAAAGAGACGCTGTATCAGCAGCGTCTCTTTGTCTGTCGAATTCATTTATCTGTTTCTTAAGAAATCCGGAATCTGGATATCCTTTTTCTGTACAGTGCTGGTCGGAACTTTACCTGTGTAAGAACCACTGTTCATAGTCGGAAGGCTGAAGCTTGGCATAGTCATATTGCCAGCCGGTGCTGCAGAACCTGTTGTGGATTTACGTACGGTAAATGGTGTCGTATTACTTCTGCTTCCAAATGGAGTTGCCTTTGCTGTTGTATCGGATAATCCGGTAGCAATAACTGTGATTCTTGCATAATCTGCAACAGAATCATCATACATGGCACCAAAGATGATATTTGCATCTTCACCTGTCAGTTCCTGTACATAGCTTGCTGCATCGTTTGCATCCATAAGAGAAATATCACCGGAAATATTGATGATAACATGAGTTGCTCCCTTGATGGTTGTCTCAAGAAGCGGGGAAGCTACTGCCTGCTGAACAGCTTCCATGGCTTTGTCGTCTCCTCTTGCTTCTCCGATACCGATATGTGCAATACCTTTATCTGTCATAACTGTCTGTACATCGGCAAAGTCAAGGTTGATCAGTGCCGGCAGATTGATCAGGTCTGTGATGCCCTGAACTGCCTGCTGCAGAACTTCGTCTGCTTTGCGGAGTGCTTCCGGCATCGTTGTACGGCGATCTACGATCTCCAGTAATTTGTCATTCGGGATGACGATCAGTGTATCAACAGCTTTCTTCAGATTTTCGATTCCGGAAAGAGCATTGTTCATACGTGTCTTTGCTTCAAAACGGAAAGGCTTCGTAACAACACCTACGGTGAGGATTCCCATTTCTTTGGCTGCCGCTGCGATTACCGGAGCAGCACCTGTACCGGTACCACCGCCCATACCACAGGTAACGAATACCATGTCAGCGCCTTCGATCAACTGTTTAACTTCTTCTATGCTCTCCTCGGCTGCCTTCTGGCCAACTTCCGGCTGTGCGCCTGCGCCGAGACCCTTTGTAATCTTTTCACCAATCTGAAGTACTGTTGGAGCCTTGCAAAGTGTCAGAGCCTGTTTATCAGTGTTTACACCAACAAATTCAACTCCTCCGATGGCTTCTTCAACCATTCTGTTTACTGCATTATTTCCAGCTCCGCCCACGCCGATTACAATAATCTTAGCGGAGGACTCAGCTTCATTCGACATAATCTCTAACAATGTACTTCCTCCTTTATTTTCCTGACATTAGCGTATCAGGCTACATATAGATATATCATATATTTTTTTTTTGAATTAATCAACCACTATTTTTGTTTTTTTATACTTTTTTCACGATTATTCGCCATGTACGGCTATTCGTAATCACTTTCATCTGAGTATCCGGAATCCCATCCATCATATTCTCCGTCAGACTCATCGCTGTAACTGTCATCTTCTGAATAATCCTGGTCTTCATCCGTTTCATCCGAATTATCGTTTTCAGACTCATCAGAACTGTCTGTGGAATCCGTACCGCTGCTTCCCGCATTGTCCGGCATCGGCCCTACATAATTGCCGTCCCGGTCATACTCGCTGACACCGTCGAAGCCGCCGGATTCGTTGTAGCCGCCCTTCCAGTCTCCGAAACTGTCGATCAGTTCCTGTGTCGGTTCTGCGCCAACGTAGTTCAGATCCGCGTCATATTCACCGGAACCTGTATAATCGCCTTCTTCATCATAGCCGCCGATCCAGTTTTCTTTTGCATAATCAAGCTCTGTCTTCGGTTTCGCTCCGACGTATTTGCCATTCTCATCATATTCACCGTCACCGGTATAATCGCCATTCTCGTCGTAACCGCCTGTCCAGTTCTCGGCTGTCACTTCTTTCTCTTCCTTCTCAAAGGTAACGGTCTTGGAAGATTCCGTGACATTCTCCATATGAAGGATTCCCTTCTCGCCGGTGATCTGCGGAAGGATTGCGATCGTTCGGTTCATCTTATCTTCCAGATAGCGGTCCTTTCCCAGTTTTACCGTCATATCGCCGTATATCAGATTAATCGAGTAATCTTCATCCAGCTCAATATAATCCGGTGTCATATCATTTTTTGCAAAGATCGTAGATAACGCAACTGCTGTATTCAATACCGCATCCTTGATCGGAAGTTTCTCGTTCATAACGGTCTTCTTGACGGTAATGCCCTCGAAATACGGCACAGATTCATCTCTCGTCCTGCTGCTTTCGATAAATTTGCCATTACGGTCAAAATAAATATAACTGTCAAGATATGGAATACAGCCGACCACATTTTTTTCTTTCACACCGATCACGATGGAATTTCTTCCGGAACGGCTGACGGAATACGATTCCACATACGGCACATTCTCCACTTTTGCTTTGGAGCATGTGATCGGTGCCAGTATCGAATTCGATGAAAAAGCCCCTGTCAGAATCATTTTTTTCAGCTCTTTCTTACTGTAGTGGGTATTTTCCATAACTTCGACATGCGTTACATGAAAAAAAGAAAAGAAAAAAATAATCCCAGCGAGCAGAATTGCCCCAACTGCCAGCCCGGTCTTTTTCGCTGCACTTTTTGTGAATTTAATTTTTTTATAATTGGATGTTCTCATAAAAAACAGTACCTGTATCCTCTGTTATCAAACCGCCTAATTTCTTAAAGTCGCCGCCTATGTCCTCATATCCGCGCCGGATAAAAGAACAGTCGCGTATCACAGAACTTCCTTCTGCTGCAAGCGCCGCCACAAGAAGCGCCGCGCCTCCCCGCAGTTCCTCTGCATAAACACAGTTTCCATGCAGCTTTCCTCCACAGACAATTGCTGTGTTTCCGTCCACCCGAATATCTGCGCCCATTTTGCGTAGTTCACGGCAGACCTTAAAACGGTTTTCAAATATATTTTCTTTTATTATGCTTTTACCGGGAACAGTTGCCAGAACCGCCAGAAGCGGTGACTGCAGATCTGTGGGGAATCCCGGATAGACCTCTGTCTCCAGAAACGGAAGGGAAAAACATACCCGGCTTCCGTCCGCTATTAGTTTACCACTGTTCCATTCATATTGTCCACCCATTTTCCTATATACTTGAAGGAAGGTATCCAGTTCCCCCTCCGGTGCATTCTCGATCACGATGTGTCCTCTGGTAGCGGCGGCTGCGCAGAGATACGTACCGGTCACGATCCGGTCCGCCGGAATCTGCATCTTCGTACCACAAAGTTTTTCTGTTCCCTCGATGCAGATACAATCCTCTCCTGCTCCTTCGATCTTTGCCCCCATTGCATTCAGAAAACGGCAGAGCCATACGATTTCCGGCTCTCTGGCACAGTTTCGAAGAGTGGTAGTACCTTTTGAAAGCGTCGCACACAGAATCGCCTGTTCTGTTGCCCCGACACTCCTTTTCGGAAAAACGATTTCCGTCCCGCAAAGCTTTTTACAGGAGACCGTTATTTTTTTCTCTTCTTCTTTTATTTCCGCCCCAAAACGCCTTAATACATAAAGATGAAGATCCACCGGTCGCTTCCCGATCACACAGCCGCCCGGATAGCCTATCTCCGCCTGATGATTTCTGGCAAGAATCGGTCCCAGAAGAATGATTGAACTGCGCATCCTGCCGCTGTATATTTCCGGCACATGACTTCCGTCTGCATGGGTACAGTCCAGATACAGATCATGGTCTTCCCACCATGTTTCCGCCCCCAGCGCACGTAAAATTTCTTCCATATAAAAAACATCCGTAATTCGCGGACAGGCTTTCAGTACATTGATGCCACGATAAAGAAGCGCTCCCGCCATCAACGGCAGCACCGTATTTTTAGAACCCTGAACGGTTATATTTCCATGAAGACATTTTCCCCCGATTACGTGAATTTCATCCAAACATTCCACTCCCTCAGGGACTCTTGCTGTTATTATATGCAAAAGACCAGATCCCGTTCATTTCCAAGCGGAATCTGGTCTTATGAAATCAATATTTATTGCCTTGCCACAGCGATTACAGGTTTCTGACATATTCTTTAAACATATCTCCGCGCTGTTCATAGTTGTCAAACTGTCCCCAGCTTGCACATGCCGGTGAAAGAAGAACGGCATCTCCCGGATTTGCCTTTTCTGCACATACCTTTACTGCCTCTTCAAGGTTTTCACATAAGATGCACGGACATACACCGAGGCGCTCTGCTGCCTCTTTGATCTTGTCGCGTGTCTGGCCGATCAGTACCAGATAACGTACTTTGCCGTCGAACGCATTCAGCCATTCATCATAGCCGGAACCTTTGTCATAACCACCGCCGATCAGAAGTGTCGGACGGTTCATTGCCTGAATGCCTTTGATTGCAGCATCCGGATTGGTTCCCTTGGAATCGTTATAATATGCAACGCCATTTTTCTCTGTTACATATTCGATACGATGCTCCACTGCAGTAAATTCACAGATGCTCTTACGGATGCTCTCCACCGGAACGCCTGCGTAATATGCCATTGCAGATGCAGCCATGACGTTTTCGAAATTGTGCTGTCCGAGAAGTTTGAGTTCTCCGGTATGCACCAGCGGAATCTCTTCTTCGGAAGTTTTCAGGATGATCTGATCACCATCCAGATAAATTCCCTCTTCAAGCTTGCGTACACTTGAGAAATATACAACCTTCGGAGTAACATTCTGACCAAACTCACGAAGGACCGGATCTTCATAGTTCAGAATACAGAAATCATCCGCTGTCTGGTTCTTAACGATCAGTTCTTTTACACGGATATATTCTTCCATCGTATGATGTCTGTTCAGATGGTCTTCAGTGATATTAAGGATTGCGCTGACCTTCGGTGCAAATTCTTCGATTGTCTCAAGCTGAAAACTGCTGATCTCCGCTACTGTCGTAGTATTATCCTGCATCTCCAGTGCTTTGGAAGTATATGGGGTTCCGATATTTCCGACAACAAAAACAGAATCTTCTGCATCTCTCATGATCTTACCAAGCAGTGCAGTTGTCGTTGTCTTACCGTTTGTTCCGGTAATTGCAAGCACTCTTCCCTTACCTGTGCGATAAGCCAGCTCGACTTCTCCCCAGACCGGAAGCCCCTGCTCATAAAAGCTCTTTACGATCGGGATATCAGTCGGTACACCGGGACTTAATACAACCAGATCCAGTGCTTTTCTTACTTCTTCCGGAAGCTCTCCCGCATATACGCTGATACCTTTACAGTGTTTTACTTTATGTACTACAGCTTCTTTGTCGAGGTCTGCATTTCCATCATAAATGACCGGCTCTGCACCAACCTGTCCGAGAAGCTCGGCTGCACCGATCCCACTTTTGCCGGAACCGAATACAAGCACCTTTTTTCCCTGTAAATTCATAATAATTCCTCCTTGTGACATTTACATTGCCAGAAATGCGATCAGACACATAACTGCAGTGATCACAGAAAATACGGCAACAATTCTTGTCTCTGACCATCCACACAATTCAAAATGATGATGGATCGGCGCCATCTTGAAGATACGTTTTCCGTGAGTTGCCTTAAAATACGTAACCTGAATCATAACAGACAGCACTTCTACAAGATAGATCAGTCCGATCAGCAGAATAAACAGCGGCATCTGCATCATGTAAGCAGCCCCCGCAACAAATCCGCCCAAAGCCAGAGATCCTGTATCCCCCATAAAAACTCTTGCCGGATATACATTGAACAGAAGGAATCCCATCAGTCCTCCGACTACCGCTCCTGTCACCGGCTCGATACCACTTCCTATACCAATGGAAACAACAGTAAAGAAAACTGCAACGATCAGCGTTACGCTGGATGCCAGACCGTCCAGTCCGTCTGTAAAGTTTACACCGTTTACGGTACCGATCACAGCAAAGAAAAGAACCGGGATCGCCAGCCAGCCGAGATTCAGATAATGATTCGGCCAGAACGGGATACGCATCGCAAGATCCACATTTGTATAGTTCAGTATATAATATACAAAGATTCCGGTTACAACAACCTGAAGACCGAATTTCTGCCATGCCAGAAGACCATCAGAACGTCTCAGGACTACCTTAAGATAATCATCCAGAAAACCGATGATACCAAATCCCAGTGTCAGAAACAGTACCGGAATCACGTTCGGATAATCCTTTGCATAAAACAGGGTCGTCACTACGGCTGCAATCAGGAAGATCACACCTCCCATGGTCGGAGTACCCGCCTTCTTCAAATGTGACTGTACACCTTCTACTCGCTCTGTCTGTCCCATCTTGAGTCTTCTCAGAAACGGGATGACGATCGGTCCCAGAATCACACTGATTGCAAATGAGATCAGTACCGGGAATACAACTTGAATATTCATCCTCACACCTCTTATCATTCTTTCGTTTTTTATCACGTTTGATTATACGGCTTTTACGTAGATTTATCAACCCTCACGTGCCGGACTGTCTGTGATTTCCACTGTTTTTTGCCGTTCGATTCCAAGATATGGAAGTACATTTTCAAAAATGCTCCGGACGACCGGTGCCGCGATCGTGCCTCCATAATAGATTCCCTGCGGATCATGGATAATGCAAAGTGCCAGTATCTTGGGATCATCGGCTGGTGCAAAACCGAGAAACGAAGAAATATAACGGTTTGCGCTTCGTGGAAGTGTCTGGGAAGTTGCTGTCTTACCTCCGATCCGGTACCCCTCGATCGCAGCATTTTTGCCTGAACCTTCGGATACAACTTTTTCCAGTATCATACGCACGGTCGCTGAAATCTCCTCCGGAAGGATTCCTGTCTCCACCGGATATTCAAGTTCTCTGACTGTTCCTCCTCCCGGGCTCTCAACCGCCACACCAAAATGCGGAGTGATGCGACGTCCTCCATTGATCAGGGAACTTACAGTTGTCGCAAGCTGGATCGGCGTGATCTGAAACGACTGCCCAAAAGAAACAGTCGCCAGCTCCACCTCCCCCATATTTTCCATCCTGTGCATGATCGTACCCGCTTCCCCCGGAAGGTCAATGCCCGTTTTCTTCAAAAGGCCAAACTGCCGGAAATAACTGTAATATTTATTTACTCCGAGGCGCAGTCCCACCTCAATAAACACAGGGTTACAGGAATTTTCCGCTCCCTGCACGAAATTCTGTGCTCCGTGTCCCCGCCGGTTCGCACAATGGATCCGCCGGTCTTCTACCAGCTTATAGCCCGGACAGTAAAAAGAATCATTGACAGAAACAACACCTGCCGCAAGCCCTGCAGACATCGTGATGATCTTAAATGTGGAACCCGGTTCATATGTATCGTTCAGACAGGGATTCCGCCACATCTGATTGAGCAGATCCTGTTTTTCTTTTTCACTCATTCCATCAGTACTGACATCTGTATTCAGTGTAAACGGCTCGTTCAGGTCAAATTCCGGCACATTGACACAGGCATAAATTTCTCCGTTCTGCGGATTCATAAGCAGAATTGACACGCGTTCTGCCTGCTTTTCTTCCATGACTTTTTTTGCTGCCTGCTCCGTATATTCCTGAATACATGCATCCAGACTGATCCGAAGATTGTATCCCTGCTGTGGTTCTTCTCTGTTTTCACCGATTCCGTCCAGTTCAATCCCTCTGGCATCTGTCGTCGTCAGAATCTTGCCTGCTTCTCCTTTCAGGATTTCATCATACTCCACTTCCAGACCGATAATACCCTGATTATCACCGCCGGTAAATCCCAATACCCTTGATGCCAGACTCCCAAGCGGATAATAACGTTTGTAGTCTTCATCCACTTTTATCCCGGCAAGTCCGGCATTTCGGATCTCATCACCGGTCTCTTTCTCCACATTTGTTTTGATCCGCTCGATGGAAGAAATTTTTTCCACCCTTTTGCGTACAGTTTCTTCCGATATCCCCAGCTTTTCCGTAAGCAGGTGGATGATTTTTTCAGGATCTTTTATCTGACTGTGTATCACCGAGACCGTACATACAGTTTTATTCGCCGCAAGTACTTTTCCGGTCGCATCCAGGATCTTTCCTCTTGCAGCTTTGATGTCACGCTCCCTCTCATGCAGATCCTCCGCTTTTTCGTAATAATAATCCGAGCGGAATCCCATCAGATAGACCAGCCTTCCGATGAGTCCCACTGTCATCGCCATGCAGAGCAAAAAAACGATCCATACTTTTCTTTTGTGAAAAGTATAATTTTTTTTATAAAATACATTCTTTTTTTGCACAAAAAATCCCCCGGGCAATGTCATAATAATATATGACACATTCCCGGAGGATACTTCTGTTATTTTCTTTAGTCAAGCCCGGCCTCTTCGTTGGTGATTCCTTCACTTTCCATATCGTTGTTTTCTGTTGTTTCGGATTCATCCTCTTCAGGTGGTGCCGGTACATTTGTATCAGAGATCGCCTCTTTCAGTGTATCTCCGGATGATGAATCACCTGTCGAAGTGATAATGTGTGTAGATAAAATATACTGACCATTGTCGTCAAGCTTGTGCTCTCCGTTGTCATCCAGCAGATAACCATTCTCATCGATACGGTTTCCTTCCAGATCCACGCGGTTTCCATTTCCGTCTACCAGATTTCCCTGCTCATCCACGCTACTTCCGGATACATCCACCAGATTTCCCTTAAATTTTTCCCAGAGTTCTGTCTCCGGTACACTTCCGTCTTCGGATTCATCCGGAGTGACATTCAGGTACGGAAGAATTTCAGAAAGAATACCCTGTGCGATATACTGTGGATATTTACTGTCTGCCTGATCTTCTGTATTTGGTTCATCTACAACGACATAGAGAAGTACCTGCGGATCATCTACCGGTGCAAAGGTAATAAAAGAAACCAGATATTTGCCGTTGCCTCGCGGAAATTTTTCCGCGGTACCGGTCTTACCACCTGAACTGTATCCCTCTACCTTAGACGTACGGCTGGTACCTTCCTGCACACTGGCTTCCATATAAGAACGGATATCTGCGGAAATCTCAGAAGATACAGTCTGTTTCATCAAAATCGGATCGATCTTTTTGACCGTGGAACCGTTGCTGTCACGAATTTCTGTCACGAGATGTGGCTGATAATAGGAACCGCCGTTAATAACCGAACACATCGCATTGATCTCCTGGATCATCGTACAGGTAAATCCCTGTCCAAATGCAGAGCAGGCAAGCTCGGTCTCTCCCATTGTCTCTTCTGTATGAATTACACCGTATCCTTCATTCGGAAGATCGATTCCCGTACGGGATCCGAAGTTAAATAACGTCTGGGCTTTCAGGAACTGCTCTGTTCCCATTTTTGCTGCAATCTGCATCATTGCATCATTACAGGAGTTTGCAATTACATCTCGGAGAGCTTCTGTTCCATGTGCATCCGGCCATACCGCACACTTGATGTACGTATCACCATTTGCACCAAAAGTCTGTCCACCGTCACAGTTGAATGTATCTGACTCGGAAATCTTACCCTTTTCAAGTGCTCCTGCCATGACGATCGGTTTTACTACTGAACCTGGCTCATAGGTCTCGGTAATGCAGAAATTGCTCCACATGGAGTTCAGTGCTTCTACCGTCTCCTCATCATTCATCGCGGCGATTTCTTCTTCACTGTGTTTACCGGACAGATCACGCGGATTATTCAGATCATAACGGTCCCCGCCATCCATGGCAATGATCTCACCCGTCGAAGGCTTCATTGCGATCACACCGATGTTCTTGGCTCCCATTGCAGTTTTAAATCCGTTGACATATTTTTCAACAATCTGCTGTGCACCGACATCCAGTGAAGTGACTATACTCTGTCCGTCTTTTGGGTCGATGATTGTCTGCTCTACATCGGAATTGTCATTGATATATCCATACTGGCGGCCATCAGCGCCCATCAGAGTACTGTTATAGTAGCTTTCCAGACCTACATCGGCGGTGTCACGTGCCAGAGTAAATCCGACTGTATCGCACGCAAGATCATTAAAAGGATACGTACGAAGATAATCTTCTTCAAACCATACACCCTTGACATTGCTACGCTCTGCTTTCTGTGCATCTGAGAGTTCACTGTCCTCTCCCGGTGTCTGATAATCTTCAAACGCTTTCTTTTCATCCATGGAAATCTGTTTTTTGATGATCTGGTACTGGCTGTTTTTTGTATCTTCCGCAGAAAGCTTCGAACGAATATCTTTTTCATCCAGTCCGAGAACATCCACCAGCGCCCTCACGGTAGGCTCTGCATAATCCTCATCGGAATTGACAGTTTTGCAGTCAAGAATCACATTATAGACCTTCTGGCTCGTTGCAAGAATATTACCGTTCCGGTCGTAGATATCACCACGTTTTGCCGGAAGCACGTTGCTCTCGTATTTCTGCTGCGCCTGTGTCAGCACCTGTTTCTTGTATTTTTGTCCGCTTATGGCATTGATGTATGTGATCCGCCCCAGCAAACAAACTAAAGCTAGTAACACTACCGCGAATAGTCCTACTAGCTTTCCTCTCATTAAGTGATTAATTTTTCTCTGAGGTTTCCTGTGATTTCTCTGTCTGGTATTACTCAAATTCTCACCTCTTGCTTAATTCACATCCTGATACTGTCTTACATAACTGTTACTCGGCATGCTGTATGTCTTTTTCTGGTCATCTGTCGGATAATTCATACCCAGCCGGCCGATTGCGAGTTTCTTGATGGTATTCAGGTCTACATCGGAAGTCACCTGACTTTCGTATGCATTGTTGTCTTCTTTTACCTGAGATAATTCGGTCTCCAGAGCTGCGACGGTCTTCATTTTGCCTGTAAGGTCTGATTTGAGCTGCAGATAATTCACACAGCAAAAAAGCACCGCTACACTGACAACTGCAAGGAACAGGACAAAACCACGTCCCATACTCTGTGCTTTCTCTCTGTTTCTCTGCGCCTCCCGGCTGAGCTGACGGGATTTCTCTGCCGCGCGTTCCTCGCGGACACGTTTGGCTGTCTGTACTCCTGCTGTCTGATATTTTCTTGCAGGTACTTCCTGAAGTCTCCGTACGGCATTTCCGTCCACGTACATTCCGCGGACATTTCCTGCGTTTGTTCTGTTTTTTCTGGATGTGACCGCTCTGTTTGTCCTCTCCATCTCTGACTCACAACTTTCTATCTAAATTACTTCTTACTTCTATTTCTTATATCTTCGCTCAAAAATTCTCAGCTTTGCACTTTTTGATCGCGGATTTTCTTCCATCTCGACCTTACTTGGCAGGATTGGTTTTCTTGTAATGACTTTTCCTTTGGATTCCTTACCACATACACATACCGGGAAATCCGGCGGACATGTGCACGGGTTTTCATTTTTGCGGAAAATCGTCTTTACGATCCTGTCCTCCAGTGAATGGAAAGTGATGATGCAGATTCTTCCGCCATCATCAAGCAGATCAATCATACCATCCAGGGATTCTCGAAGGACATCCAGTTCACGGTTCAGTTCGATTCGGATTGCCTGGAAAGTTCTCTTTGCAGGATGCCCTCCGGTCGCCTGAATCTTCATCGGAATGGACTGACGGATGATCTCTGTCAGTTCTCCGGTTGTCTGAATCGGTGCCTTTGCTCTCGCAGCCACAATATGCTTCGCAATATTTTTTGCAAATTTATCTTCTCCGTAATCACGAATGATCCGGTAAAGTTCTTTTTCGTCGTAGCCATTGACAATATCAGCAGCCGTACGACTCTGTCTCTGATCCATTCTCATGTCAAGCGGTGCATCTACCCTGTAGGTAAAGCCACGTTCTTCGTTATCCAGCTGATAAGATGAAACTCCCAGATCAAGAACGATTCCGTTGACTTTCTGAATCCCCAGATTCTTAAGTTCATTTACCATGTAACAATAATTGCTGCGAATGATCGTCACCCTGTCCTCATAGGCAGCCAGTCTTTCATTCGCAGCAATTATCGCATCTTGGTCCTGATCTATGCCAATAAATCTCCCCTTGGCAGAAAGTCTCTGACACACTTCACTTGCGTGTCCCGCTCCTCCCAGAGTTCCATCCACGTAGATGCCATCCGGTCTGATACTCAGCCCCTCAATAGTTTCATCCAGTAATACAGATTTGTGTTTGAATTCCATATCCGTCTCCTGTGGGATTTCTTTCCGGCGTAATGCTCAGATGATGATACCCATATCCTGCATGCCTTCTGCGATGCTGTCCATATCATCATAATCGCAGTTCTCGCTCCACTTTTCTTTGCTCCAAACTTCAATACGGTTCAAATTTCCAGTAAGCACAACGTCTTTTTCCAGACCGGCAAATTCCCGTAACGTCTGTGGTACAAGGATTCTCCCCTGCTTGTCCAGTTCACAGTTCGTCGCACCTGCTACAAAGAAACGTGTGAAGGTTCTGGCGTTTTTATTTGTAAGTGGTAAGGCTCTGAGTTTTTCTTCAAAGGCTTTCCATTCGTCCATCGGATAAATAGAAAGACAACCATCAAGTCCCTTGGTCAGTACGAACTCTTCTCCCAGGAGTTCCCTGAACTTGGAAGGGATGATCAGACGCCCCTTCGCGTCGATTGTATGATTGTATTCGCCCATGAACATTTTACTCACCTACTCTCTCAGATACGATTCTCCCCTTCGTATCCTCGGATGGAAACGGTGGAATCTGCCACATTCCCTCCATCTGCCACCACTATTCACCACTTTCTACCACTTATATTGCCATTCTACCCTATTTACCCCTAAATTACAAGTGGGAATCGTAGATTTTTTCCAAACAATTCAGTACTTTGAAAGTATTATTTTGGTTCTGTTACAAAAAAAAGCTCCCCACGTCATGAACATGGAGAACCTTTTGCTCATTTATTCAGTTTGATCATAATCCGGTCCAGTTTCCGGCTGAGCGGAAGCTGCTTCTGAAGATCCTTCCTGCTTTTGATCTTCCTGTTCAATCTGCTCTGAAGGTGCCGAAGTCTCCGGCCTGTCCAGAATTTCTTTAAATTCATCCTGAACATTTTCAAAGTTCTGAACATCCGTAAGTCTGCTTCCATCCGTGTTTTCGTCCGGCACATATGCCTCCTCTCTCCTGCGGCTGCGAAGTGCATTACGCTTTCTGGAGAGGGCGTGACGTACCGAAGCCGTCACTCCGCAGACCAGAAAAAGCACTACAGATACAAGAAGGGAAACGGAAATTTTAGTTCCCGGAATATACAGGCTGTCTGTACGGAGCCATTCGATGCCACATTTACCCAGTCCGTATCCGGCAAGATAACGCAGGAAAATTTCTCCCTGAAAACTTTTTCTTCTGCCAAGGATCAGAAGAACGATCAGCAGAAGAAGGCACCAGATACTCTCATAGAGAAACAGCGGATGTACCTGTATAAAAGGTTCATCAAGTACCATCACCAGATTGTCCCTCATCTGTTTGGTCACTGCGCTGCTGTGGACCGATTCCAGTGGAATCTGCATTGCAAACAGACTGTCTGTGTACTCACCAAAGGCCTCTCTGTTAAATGCATTTCCCCATACACCTATTATCTGCCCTGTCAGCAATCCTATACTGACAGTATCTGCCATTTGCCCAAAAGAAACTTTTCGTATCTTACAGTAAATAAATCCGGCCAGTGCACCACCAAAGATCCCACCATATATTGCAAGTCCGCCCCCACGGATATTAATGAGCTCTGTCCATGGCTTTCCGCTGAAAGCCTCCCACGAAAATGCAAGATAATACAATCTTGCACCGATCACCCCGCCGATCAGTGAGATAAGTACCATTCCCAGATAGAGATTCGGATTTTCTTTATGCTTTCTGACCTGAAGCATGATAACCGCAAGCCCGAGAAGCATTCCAACCGCAACCAGTATCCCATATACTGTGATCTCAAATCCAAAAACCGTAAACGACTTATTCATCCCCTCAAAGTAAGCGCTGATATTAGGAAATCGAATTGAAAGATTCATAAAACACCTTCCCTTATTCCGGATCTTAAACAAGATCCTTTATCTGTGATCCATTATACGTTGAATCTGAAGAGTATTACATCGCCATCCTGAACGATATATTCTTTACCTTCCATACGTACAAGACCTTTTTCTCTTGCACCTGCATAGGAACCACAATCAAGAAGATCCTGATAATTGACAACTTCTGCCTTAATAAATCCTCTTTCAAAGTCTGTGTGGATCTTACCTGCTGCCTGAGGTGCTTTCGTTCCGGTTTTGATCGTCCACGCACGTGTCTCATCTTCTCCGGATGTCAAAAAGCTCATCAGTCCCAGAAGGCTGTAACTTGCTTTTACCAGTTTCTCAAGACCGGATTCTTTCAGTCCGAGGTCTTCGAGGAACATTTTCTTTTCGTCATCATCCAACTCGGAAATCTCTTCTTCGATTTCTGCACAGATTACGAATACTTCGCTCTTCTGCTCTGCTGCATATTTTCTTACTGCCTGTACATGAGCGTTGGATTCACCGTCATCTGCCAGATCATCTTCACTTACATTTGCGGCATATATCACCGGTTTCCATGTAAGAAGATTGTATGTTCCCATCCATCCTTCTTCATCCTCACTCTCAAGTTCCATAGTGATCGCCATGTTACCGTCTTCGAGATGTTTCTTGACTTTCTGAAGGAAATCAAGCTCTTTGGCAGCTTCCTTATCCATACGTGCAGTCTTGGTTACTTTTGCAATTCTTCTTTCAAGAATTTCGATATCAGAGAAAATCAGCTCAAGATTGATCGTTTCGATATCTCGAAGCGGATCAATGCTTCCGTCTACATGGATGACATTTGGATCTTCGAAGCAGCGTACTACATGTACGATTGCATCTACTTCACGGATATTTGCAAGGAACTGGTTGCCGAGGCCTTCACCCTTGGATGCACCCTTTACCAGACCTGCGATATCAACAAATTCGATAACAGCCGGTGTCACCTTCTTAGAGTGGTAAAAATCCCCGAGCAGTTTCAGTCTTTCATCCGGAACAGTAACCACGCCGACGTTCGGGTCGATGGTACAGAACGGGTAGTTTGCGGATTCTGCGCCTGCTTTTGTCAGTGAATTGAACAGTGTACTTTTGCCTACGTTTGGCAGTCCTACGATTCCTAGTTTCATTTTCTATATTTCTCCATTTCGTATTTTATTATTTGCAATTTATACTCACACAATTTTATCACACACCGGAAGAAAAGTCCATATCTCCCTCCTGTCCGGCTTTCAGTCTTCTTTCAGAATAAACTTACGTATGATCTCTGCCACACCGTCATGATTGTTATCATGTTCGGTAACATAATTTCCATATTCCTCAATGCCCGGATATGCATTACACATAACTGCACCAATATGAGCAGCCTTCAGCATTTCAATGTCGTTCTGCGCATCCCCGGCTGCAACGGAATTTTCAATCGGTACCCCAACATAATCACAGAACCATCTGACCGCAAAGCCTTTTGAAATACCTTCCGGTACGATTTCCTGATAACGGTCATTCGAAAAGAAGCTCTGTACTTTTCCGGCCAGCGGTGCAATGACCTCTCTCTGGAATTTCAGATTTTTCTCTCTTTCTTCGCTGGTAGTAAGCGCAATAAGTTTATAGGGATCTTTCGGCACTACTTCCTCTGCGCTTGCCACGATCTCATACGGAAGCCGGTTCGCCGCAGCATACTGCTTTAATTCTTCTGTTTCTCTGACACAGAGGATTTTCGTATCATTGTATCCCTGAATATGCAGGTCGCGTTTCAATGCTTCATTTATAATCTCAACCGCAATTTCTCTCGGAAACGTTTTGCCATAAACTGTTTTTTCATGATATGGATCATAAATCTGTCCGCCATTAAAACAGATCACATAACAGCCTTCTTTGTCAAGTCCCGCCTTTGCAGCACAGGCACGGGCACTTGCAAGTGGTCTTCCCGTGCAGACCACGATCTTGTGTCCCTTTGCGAGAGCCTCATCAATAGCCGCCTGATTTCCCGGGGTAACTTCTTTTGAATCGTTTAATAATGTTCCATCAAGATCTGTAAATAAAACTCTTACACTCATTTTTTCAAATATCCTCGTATCTTTTCTTCATTCATCTGTTCGCCTATGACAATCAGTACATCCTGCCCTGCTTCCAGCGGATGCATCGTCAGTTCATGGGCAGTCGCATTCAGCTCCTGCCATACATTTCCGTCTTTCAAAAATCCCTTGATACGAAAGACCTGTCCGCATTCCGGGTCTCCAAAAATCTCCCTTACCGCCTCTTTAGCTTTCATTGGAGAAATTCCTTCGTCCATCAAAAACAGTGACTGGAAGATCTCGTCCTGCTCTATATACATTTTTTCATAATCTTCGACCTGATAACCGGATTCCAAAATTTTTTTGTAATCTTTTTCGGTAAAGGCTTCCCAGTCTCCACAGAACACTTCATCTTTCAAAGTTCTTTTGCAGTGAATTTTCTCTAAAGCACGGTTGATATGCGCAACCGTTGCCTTTATCTGTCCCTCTGATGCCTGCTGCGTACGGCTCAGCAAAATGCAGCCCGCATTTGCCGCTTCCGATGCCAGAATATAGTCCGCACCTTCTGAAAGATTTTCTTCCAGACACGCATCCACCACGGTAATGACATTTCCGATCTGATACCATTTATCAAGGGGTTCCTCGTTCAGTGCGTCAAAAAAATCATCAACATCAAAAATCCCTGACGGTTCGATCAGCACGCGGTCATATCCACACATTCCCATTGCGATAAGTTTTGTGCG
Organism: uncultured Ruminococcus sp.; assembly: GCA_900066355.1. Taxonomy (GTDB): domain Bacteria; phylum Bacillota; class Clostridia; order Lachnospirales; family Lachnospiraceae; genus Blautia_A. The sequence continues at coordinate 210,403 of FMEL01000005.1, read as the reverse complement.
AAAACGTCTCCGATAACAGTCTTTATCACATCCGCCCGCAACCATTTCCAGTTCGCAGTTCTCGCTTTCCAGTTCCCGGAGAAGCATCATATCTACATTGATTGCCCCGAAATCATTTTCCAGTATCCCGATATTCTGTCCCTGTTCCATCAGATAGCGCGCATATTTTTTTATAAATGTAGTCTTTCCCGATCCGAGAAATCCTGTGATCAGATCTACCTTTACCATACTGCTCCTCTTTCTCTGCTTTTCATTTTATATCTTTATCTCCTCGCGGATTTTTTCGGCAAACATCCGGTGTCCTTCCTCCGTAAAATGCACTCCATCATAAATGGTCGGAATTTCCCACCCACTTGCATCTGTAAAAGCAACACCTACCCGGCGCGCGATCCTCTGATATTCTTTTCCGAGATTCCGGGATTCCGTAAGAAGTTCCGGCCGGTCCACCCACGCTCCTTCCTGCATCGCAGGAGGCGCAATCAGCCGAAGTTTCATTTTACGGCTTGCAAGCCCCGCTTCCTCCATAAGCCTTTTCAGGAAACGTTCCATACGTTTTGCCACATCTGCCGCTGTAAAATCCGGATTCTCAAGAAGATCATTTGTCCCGAGCATTACCCAGAGCCATACCGAATTCGGACGTCTGTGCCAATCCCTTACCTGATCACAGGCAAACTTCACAGTGCTTACAGTATGTGGAATACTTCTTCCATTCACTCCGTGATTCTCAATCTTCCAGGCTGTCTCCGTCTCAAGGATTCCAGTCCAGCGGACATCCTTCGGATAGCGTCCTTCCATCTGATCATGCGGATCATAACCATACGTATTTGAATCTCCATAGCAGATAATTGTTCCCGGCATATTCTCCCTCTTTTCCTAATGGGTCATCCCAGTTGTCTTCCCAGTATTTTTAATTTTTCCCGCCGATTGCAGTAATCCGGCAGTTCCTTTTCGACTATTGCCCAGAAACGCGGCGAGTGATTCATCTCTTTGCGGTGCGCAAGTTCATGAACAACTACATAATCCAGAAGTTCCGGCGGCATCAGAACCAGTTTCCAGTTAAAATTCAGGTTTCCGGCCGAACTGCAGCTTCCCCACCTGGTCTTCTGCTCCCGGATTGTAATGCGGTTATACGTAACTCCCATACGCTTTGCAAAATATGCTGTACGCTCCGGAAAAATTTTTCTTGCCCGTAGTATACCATCCCGCCGTTCTTCTTCTGTAATGACATGCACCTGTTCCCTGTATTTTTCAACTTTTTTCTGCTGTGTCCTGATCCAGTCTTCATGCTCCGTCACAAATCTTTCGATTCTGTACTTTGCCAGACGAAGCGGTGCACGAACGACCACGCTGCCATCCGTTTTCACCTGAATCGTGAGTGATTTTCTTCCGGAACGTATCAACTCGTATTCTGTCAAATCTTTCTCCACTCCGTTCTGTCATCAGTCTCTTGTCATCAACATCAGAAGATATTTCCCGTCAAAAGACACAACTGCTTCTTCCGCTTCGATTTCATTGCTGACAGTAAGCCCACTGTCCGAAACTCTGAGATGATAATGGTCTAACGGATACTTAAATCCCACAAGTGTCAGTCCCGGCATATCACCCTCAAGAGAAAAGAATGACACATATTTGCCAAACTGTTCCTTTTTCTTAAGTACTGTACCGCTCTCAACCAGTTTCATGTAATTCCACTGATCGATCAGCGTGATATCTGCGTCCCGCTCTCTGCCGAGCACCAGCAGTCCGAAATTTGCAAGCAGATGGTCTATTCGATTGCCGGTCGCTCCAAAAATCGTGATATTTTTCGCCCCTCTGTCAATCGCAAAATTTACTGCAGACTGCGTATCAGAATCATCCTTTTCCGGTTTCAGACGTACGATCTCCGTCTCTTTCAAACTATCCAGATACTTCTCTCCTGCAGCAGAAAGACTGTCAAAATCTCCGACCGCTACATCCGGCACCCAATCTGTTTTGATAAAAAACTCTACACCTTTATCTGCTGCGATCAGGCATACATTTTCTTTTTTATTTTTCTGTAAAAAATCGAGGGCAAAATCTCTCTGGATATTGCCCCCGCTTACGATGATCACATCTTTCATATTGTTCCTCAATCGATCTTTTCGCTAATCTCTTGCATTCTTTTCTGAATCTTATGCACATTGGACTCCAGATTACCGTTGAATACATAAGAACCTGCAACAAGAACATTTGCCCCTGCTTTCATAGCAGTTTCAATCGTTTCATCATTGATTCCGCCATCTACCTCTATGTCCACATTCAGCTCTTCTCTGTCAATAATCTCTTTCAGTTCTTCAATCTTTTCTGTACACTCTGTCAGATATTTCTGTCCACCGAATCCCGGCTGTACTGTCATAATCAGTACCATATCAACATCTTCCAGGAGGTGACTGATGTCATTAACCGGTGTAGCAGGCTTTATGGATACTCCGACTTTTACACCGGCATCCCTGATCAGTTCAATTGCCCTTTCAAGATCTTCACAGGCCTCTGCATGTACTGTGATAGAATCCGCTCCACATTCTACGAAATCCTGAATGTAGCGCTCCGGTGCAGAAACCATCAGATGTACATCAAAAAACATTCTGGATTCTTTGCGGATTGATTTGATCACCGGCATTCCGAATGAAATACTTGGTACAAAATCTCCATCCATTACATCAATGTGAAGCCATTTGACTCCGGCCCTTTCAAGAGTCTGAATCTGTTCTCCCAGACGATTAAAGTCTGCGGATAAAATTGAGGGGCACAATCGATACTCCATTTAATATCTCCTTTTCTCTTTTAATTCTTCATATAAACTAAGATAATCTTCATATCGGATGCTGCTGATCTTTCCGTCCTCGAATGCTTCTTTTACTCTGCATCCCGGTTCATGAATATGTCTGCATCCCTGAAATCTGCATTCTTTATCATATTTTCGAAACTCTGGAAAATAATCTTTCAGATCCTGCTCTTCCATATCTGTCAGATACAGGGAAGAAAATCCCGGTGTATCCATAAGAAACGTATCTTCTCCGACAGGAATAACCTGCGAGTGGCGTGTCGTATGACGTCCTCTTTTCAGTTTCTTACTGATCTCACCCGTCTCCATCTGCACCTCTCCCTGTAAAAGATTGGTCAGTGATGATTTTCCGACTCCGGACGGCCCGGCAACTACAGTTGTCTTTCCTTTCAGAATCTCATGGATTTCCTCCAGTCCCTCCTTTTCGAGGGCACTGGACAGAATCACATGATAACCGCAGTTTTTGTAAGTTTCATAAAGCTCTGTCACTTCCTGCTCCGATGCAAGATCTTTTTTATTAAAACAAATCACTGCCGGAACATCTGACTGTTCCATCATGATCAGAAAACGGTCCAGAAGCATAAAATTCGGTTTTGGATTTTCCATTGCAAAGATCACAAATGCCTGATCCACATTTGCCACAGCCGGACGAATCAGCGAATTCTTACGTGGAAGAATCCTGATCAGATTTCCGGTGTGTTCCTGTTCATCAAGAACTGTAATCTCCACATTATCGCCTACCAGCGGTTTCTGGTTATCTTTACGGAAGATTCCTTTTGCCTTACATTCATAAAGCATCTCATCCTCTCCGTATACATAATAGAAGCCGGCAATTCCTTTTATGATTTTTCCCTGCATGGATTACTCGGCTTTCTGGAAAGTGATCGGATACTGTCCAAGCTGCTGGTAGGTACCATTTATCTGTTCAGATACATACAATGTACCAGCACCGACTCCCGGTGCACCGGTGATATCCAGTGTATATGGGAAAGTAAGTTTTTCTCCGTCCACAACCTGTGTAGATGTCATCTCTCCATTTACTTCCTGAATCAGTTCCAGACGAATTGCTCCGCCCTGATAACCGGTTGGTGTATTTAAAGTCTGTGTACATTTCCATACTTCGCCATTTGCCACAGCAGCACTCTGCTGTGCGCTTGTATCAGCTGTGGACTGTGCAGATGCTGTATCTGTTGTCTGTGTATCTGTCGTTGCGGTGGAAGCTGTGTTATCTTTCTGTGCACCCGGTGCTTCATTGCCGCTGCTGACTACGATCGTAATCGGCTGATCCGGATCAGCTGTCGTATCTGCTTCCGGACTCTGAGAAATAACTTCTCCTGCTGCCACATCTGTGCTCTGCTGCTCTGTCACCTGAACATCGATCCATTTGCCAAGTGTGGTGATCGCGTCATTTTCTGTCATACCGACTACACTAGGCACTGATACACTGTTGCCATAATCAAGGCCACGGCTGACAACCAGAGTTACTTCATCACCCGCACTTACACTGCTTCCTGCTTCCGGTGTATAAGAATCTACATATCCCGGATTTACCAGCGGATAACCGCTTCCGTCATCTTCACTGTATGCTTTCTGAACATTCACTGTAAGTCCAAGATCTTCCAGTGTCTGCTGCGCATCCACTCCGGTCTCTCCGGAGAGATCAGGCATCGTAACAGCCTGCTGTCCCTTACTGATGTAATATTTCAGAGTTGTATACTGTTCAACTTTTGTTCCTGCTGCAATATTCTGAGAAGAAATGCGTCCTTTTTCCTGTGTGGAACTTTCTTCTCCCATCATCTGTTTGCCGAGTTTTTCTTCTTCAAGAAGTGCAGTTGCTTCTTCTTCCGTCTTTCCTACCAGATCCGGAACAATCACCATTCCATCCTCATCTGTCGAGGCATCTGTATTCTGATCGGTCTGTGAAGTATCTGTACTGCTGTCACCGCCTATGATGCCGGCTGCTTTTCCGATAAAGAAGATTGCTGCAACCAAAATAGCCGCACCTGCAAGAAGTGCAAGAATCGTAAGGCCCCTATTCGGTGCTTTATGTTTCTTCTTGGATTTTTTATTAGAGGAACGTTTACGGCGATGATCATCTTCATAATCATCTTCACCATCATCATAATCCGTATCGTATTCCTCATCTTCAAGCTGCGCAATGTCTGATGTACGTTTCTTCGGACTGTGCTTGATCTCTCCGAGTTCTTCATCAGAAATCACAACGGTCTTTGCATCATTATCTACAGAAGATAATTTAACGAAATCTCCCTGCGGTTCGATCAGAGAATGCTTCAGGTCTGCAATCACATCTTCCATCTTGTCGTAACGGCGATTTACACTCTTCTGCGTACATTTCAGGATGATCTGCTCAAGGCTGTATGGCAGATCTTCCGCATAAACACTCGGCGGAACCATTTCTTCCTGAAGATGTTTGATAGCGATTGCCACAGTCGTATCTCCGTCAAATGGAACACGTCCGGTAACCATCTCATATAAAGTAATACCAAGTGAATAAATATCACTCTTTTCGTCGCTGTATCCTCCACGTACCTGCTCCGGTGAACTGTAATGTACAGATCCCATAACATTAGAACTGATGGTATTGGAAGATGCTGCTCTTGCGATTCCGAAATCAGTAACCTTGACCTTACCGTCTGTTGAAATAATGATATTCTGCGGTTTTACATCGCGGTGTACGATTCCGTGATTATGTGCAGCTTCCAGCCCCATTGATACCTGAATGGCAATGCTGGTCGCCTCTTTAATAGAAAGTTTGCCTTTCTTTGCAATGTATTCTTTCAGCGTGATGCCTTCGATCAGTTCCATTACAATGTAATAAACACCTTCGTCATCCCCTACATCAAATACATTGACAATATTCGGATGTGTCAGTCCCGCAGCTGCCTGTGCCTCGCTACGGAATTTACGGATAAATGTAGTATCCTCCCGAAATTCCGGTTTTAACACCTTGACCGCTACGAAACGGTTCAGCTTATGATCTTTTGCCTTATATACATCGGCCATTCCACCGGTGCCGATCTTCCCTAAGATTTCATAGCGCTCTGCTATGATCATTCCTGTTTTTAACATTTTTCCACCTCATTCGTGAATGGTTCTACCAGTATGACTGCTATGTTATCCTTACCACCGTTCCGGTTGGCTTCTCTCAGAAGTCTTTCACCCTTCTGCGGCAGTTCTTCTGTCTGGTTCAGTATGATTTTTTCGATTTCACTGTCTTCTACCATATTGCTCAGACCATCGGAACACATAAGGATCGTACTGTCCGGTTCCAGTTTCAGGTCAAAAAAGTCAATATCTACGGTGCGCTCTGCACCAAGTGCTCTCGTAATAATGTTTTTATCCGGATGGTTTCTGGCTTCCTCTGGTTTGATCTCACCCATACGGACCATTTCCTGTACAAGGGAGTGATCTTTGGTTACCTGATGAATCTCACCCTGTACCACATACAGACGGCTGTCTCCGACATTGGCCACATAAGCATAATGTCCCACGATCGTGCAGACTACCATAGTCGTACCCATTCCCCGCAGATTTTCATCACTTCGGGAACGATCCAGAATCTCCGTATTTGCAGTCTCAATGGCATGACGAATCACTTTGATTGGGTTGAAATCCGCGTCTCTTCGAATCTCGTCCACTAAAGTCTGAACTGCATGTGAGGATGCATAATCCCCTGCATTATGTCCGCCCATTCCATCAGCGACGACAAACAGATTCGGAAGATTTCCAACCGGGTTTTCGGAAACGAACACATAGTCCTGGTTCATTTTCCTTCTCTGGCCTACATCCGTAGCTGAATATACCCTCATGTCACTTCTCACTTTCTGTTTTTTCCATGTATCTTTTTCTTAGCTGCCCACAGGCACCGTCAATATCGCTGCCCATTTCCCTTCTAATAGTACCATTAATTCCGCATTTTTCAAGATTTATTTTGAAATTCTCCACAGCCTGACGGGTGGAACGCACGAAAGAACGCTCTCTCACCGGATTAACCGGAATCAGGTTTACATGGCAGTTCAGACCTTTCAGACGGCCTGCCAGTTCCTGTGCATTTTCTTTGCTGTCATTTACCCCTGCGACCAGACTGTACTCAAAAGTGATCCTCCGTCCTGTCTTGGCAAAATAATATCGGCAGGCCTCCAGAAGTTCATCTACAGAATATTTGTTGGCGATCGGCATCAGTTCCCGTCTTTTTTCATCGTTCGGTGCATGAAGCGATACTGCAAGTGTCATCTGGAGCTTTTCATCTGCCAGTTCATAAATTCTCGGAACCAACCCACATGTAGATACCGTAAGATTTCGCTGACTGATATGGATTCCTCCATCTTCGGTCAGAATATGAATAAATCTGAGAAGATTATCATAATTATCAAGCGGCTCACCGGTTCCCATCACCACCACATTGGAGATACGCTCTCCGATAGAAGTCTGTATCCGGTAAATCTGATCCAGCATCTCCGACGGAAGAAGATTTCTCGTCAGCCCACCGATCGTAGATGCACAGAAACGGCAGCCCATACGGCAGCCTGCCTGAGAAGAAATACAGACGGAATTTCCGTATTTATATCGCATCAGGACACTCTCGATCATATTTCCATCGGAAAGGCGGAACAGATACTTTCTGGTTCCATCTACTTTGGAAGTCTGAACATCCAGTTCTTCCAGAACTGTGATGGGATATTCTTTCAGCTTTTCTTTCAGGCTCTTCGGAATATTTGCCATTTCATCATAGGAGGTAACAAGATGCTCATGCAGCCAGCCATAGATCTGCTTTGCGCGGAAAGGCTTTTCACCGATCTGCACCATAAGCTCTTTCAGCTCCTCCATATTCATTGATTTGATATCTGTCATAATTATTTCCTTCTGAATTTTGCAATGAAGAAGCCATCAGTTCCATGTACACCCGGAAGCAGCTGCAGATAGCCCAGTGCAGTCGTCTCAGAATGAAGTTCTTCCGGAATACAGTCATCTATGCTTTCAAGTTTAAATGGATGGTTATTCATAAACCACATCATATTTTCTTCATTTTCTTCTTTTGCAATCGTACAGGTACTGAAAATCAGCACTCCGCGCGGTTTCACATACTCTGCTGCCTTATCAAGGATCGTTCTCTGGAGAATGACCAGTTCATCTTCTTTCTGGGCTGTAGAGCGGTATTTGATCTCCGGTTTCTTGCCTATCACACCGTAACCGGAACACGGTACATCTGCAAGAACAATATCTGCCTTGCATTCGGATTCTACATCAAACAACGTAGCATCCTGTACTTTTGCCTGCACATTGATCGAACCTGTTCGCTGAATATTTTCTTCGATCAGATTTACCTTGTACTGGCTGATATCGCGTGCGTCTACCGTACCAAATCCTTCCATCTTATCACCCATATGAAGGCTCTTGCCACCCGGTGCAGCACACATGTCAATGACATAATCTCCTCTGGACGGATTTGCAATCTCCGCCACAAGCATGGAACTTACATCCTGTACAAGGATTTTTCCCTGAATAAATGCATCCAGCGCCAGAATATGGTTATATCCGGAAATACGCTTTGCATAAGGAAGATATGGAGCCGGTTCGACGGTAACGCCCTGACTTTTCAGGCTGTCACAAATTTTATCAACAGAATTCAGATATGTACGGCAGCGAATCGTTACCGGTTTTTCCCTGAGGAAATCTGCAAGCATTTTTTCGGTAATTTCCTCGCCGTAATCTTCCAGCCAGCGATTTACAAGCTCCTCCGGCATGGAATAACGAACGGACAGATAACGGACAAGATTCTCTTCTCTTGAAGGATATTCCAGTTCGTTCATCTGTCTCGCAGCAGTCCGAAGAACTCCGTTTACAAAAGGTTTCAGATTATAAAAGCCTTTTTTCTGTGCAAGTTTTACTGCCTCATTACAGACAGCACTGTCCGGCACACGATCCATGAATTTCATCTGATAAATGGCACTTCGTAAGATTTCACGGATCGGTGCTTTCATTTTATCAACAGGAATTTTCGAAAAGGAATTAATAATATAATCAATCAGTATTCTGTATTCCAGTGTTCCCTCACACACTCTCGTGATAAAAGCTCTTTCCTGTTTCGGAAGGAACTGATATTTGGAAAGTGCATTGCGGATTGCAATATGACTATGTTCGCCCTCTTCATTAATCTGAAGAAGAATCTCCAGTATCATCTCTCTTGTATTAATTCCGCTAGTCATCCCTTCTTCGTCCTCCTGCAAGTATCAAAAGTCTCAAAAGCTGTAATATGGAAGCTGCCAGCGCTGCCACATAAGTCATTGCAGCTGCGGTCAGTACCTTTCTTGCCCCGCGTGTCTCGTCTGTCCCGAGGATTCCGGTACTCTGCAGCATCTTTAATGCACGTGAGGATGCATTGATCTCAACAGGAAGTGTCACAAGCTGAAACAGTACTGCCAGTGAAAAAAGTACAATACCCGCTGTCACCAGCGGACGGATTCCTGAAAAAAGCCCGATCAGAAAAAGCGGCCAGGAAAGTGTACTTCCAAAGTTTGCCACCGGAACGATCGCACTTCGGAATTCAAGCGGTGCATAACCAATCGCATGCTGAATGGCATGTCCGCATTCATGAGCAGCAACACCCACAGCCGCCAGTGAAGTCTGTCCGTAAATATCTTCGGAAAGGCTTACTGTTTTTGTCCGCGGATCATAATGGTCCGTCAGACTTCCGGAAATTGCACGTACATGCACATCTGTGATACCGGCTGCCTGCAGGATTCTTTTTGCTGTTTCTGCACCGGTAAGCCCTGAAGCACTCCGTATTCTCCTGTAATAGGAAAAAGTACTCTTCAGCCTTGCGGATGCAGCAAGTGACAGCAGCATTCCAATGATCAGCAGTATATAAGTCCAGTCGAATCCGTAATATCCATAACCATATCCGTACATCCGCATCACTCCTTATGATCTTTCAGCATAATACCTTCTGTTACCTGATAGCCGCGAAGAAAAGCATCTGTCTCCATCCGCTTCTTGCCTTCCAGCTGTACTTCTTCAAGAACCAGCTTGTCTGTTCCACAGGCTACATGAATTCCTTTTTTATCCACACCAGTGATGGTTCCCGGTGCCTCTTTTCCACAATTTCCACTTTCAACAGAGCATTTCCACACCTTCAGTGTCTTTCCGTTCAGGAAAGTATAGGCGCTCGGCCATGGATTCATTCCACGCACCAGCCGCTCCAGCTCTGTGGCACTCTTTGTAAAATCCATCAGTCCCATTTTTTTACTGATCATTGCCGCATACGGTGTCGGGCTTTCTTCCGGCTGCTTCGTATAGACCGCAGTTCCATCCACAATAGACGGAATTGTACGGATCAGAAGTTCAGCGCCTTCCTCTGCAAGTTTGTCAAACAGACTTCCGCCTGTTTCATCTTCTGCCAGCGGAACGACTGCCTGAGAAATCATATCTCCCGTATCCAGTCCGACTCCCATTTTCATTATCGTCACTCCGGATTCCTTTTCTCCATCGATCACAGCCTGCTGGATTGGTGCGGCTCCTCTGTATTTCGGAAGAAGGGACGCATGGATATTCAGGCATCCGTATTTCGGCATATCCAGGATCGTCTTCGGAATGATCTGACCAAATGCTGCAACTATGATCATGTCCGGAGCAAGTTCTTTTAATGTTTCTACAAATTCCGAATCACGTACCTTAAGTGGCTGATAGACCGGGATCTCATGTTTCATCGCTTCTTCCTTGACAGGAGTCGGCAGAAGTGTCTTTCCTCTTCCTTTTGGTTTGTCGGGCTGTGTTACCACAGCGGCTACCTCATATCCGTTTTTTACAAGTGCGGCAAGTGGCGGCACTGCAAAATCCGGTGTTCCCATATAAACAATCTTCATATAATAGTCTGCTCCTCTTTTCTCCCGTTATGCACGGGTCTGCCTGTAAATACCTTCTCATTCTTCCTCATCATAGCTGGTTCTGTGCAGTTCACCTTCGACCAGATCGGTATACATTTTTCCGTCGAGGTGATCGATTTCATGACAGAATGCACGTGCCAGAAGTTCGGTTCCTTCATAGATCACTTCATTCATGTCCTCATCCATGGCTTTTACTTTTACATAGTTTGGTCTTGTCACCTGACCGGCCATTCCCGGAACACTTAAGCATCCCTCATCACCTGTCTGCTCTCCGGAAGTTTCCAGAATCTCCGGATTGATCAATACGATCGGGCCTTCTCCGATATCAATTACAACGATACGTTTCAGGATTCCGACCTGCGGTGCCGCAAGACCAACCCCCATTGCCTCATACATTGTATCAAGCATGTCATCGATCAAAGTTACGATCTTCGGTGTTACTTCTTTTACCGGTCTGCTGATCTTACGCAGAACCGGATCTTCTTCTGTTCTGATTACTCTGATTGCCATTTTTATTTCTTCCTCTCTTTTTATCTTATGCAAATTGCTACTTTCTAACTCTAAGTGTAATCAAACTGTATATACAGTCTTCTAAATCCGGAATTTAATTTAATGTATTTTTCTGTTTTATCTTTGATATCCTGCAAAATGCGTTCATCCCGGTGCTTGAGATACAGAACCTTACGGTAAATATCATTTACTTTTCCAACCGCCGCATATGCAGGCCCGATCACAGGAATCCGATATCTGGAAGCAATCCGCTCCACAAACTTTGCAAGATAATCCATCCCCTGCTCCAGAAGTTCTTCGTTCTCACTCGATACCAGTACAGAAAGCATGTGCGCTGCCGGCGGATAATCCATCAGCATACGGTATGCCATCTCCTCCTGATAAAACGCCTCATAGTCCTGCGCCGCCGCGGCCTGAATGCTGTAATGATCCGGATGGTAGCTCTGAATGATTGCCTCACCCGGTTTCATTCCACGCCCTGATCTGCCGACTGCCTGTGTCAGAAGCTGGAAAGTTCTCTCCGCACAGCGGTAATCTGCCACATTTAAGGAGAGATCCGCAGCAAGCGCTCCCACCAGTGTCACATCCGGAAAATCATGTCCTTTGACGATCATCTGTGTTCCGACAAGAATGTCCGCCTCATGCGCTGCAAACGAAGACAATATCTTTTCGTAGCTGCCTTTTGCCCTTGTCGTGTCATAGTCCATACGAAGGATACGCGCTTTTGGGAAATTCTTGTGCAGAACCTGCTCAATCTGCTGCGTTCCTGCCTTAAATCCTCCGATATAAGGCGAACCGCATACCGGACATTTTTCCACCCGTGGCTGTTCATATCCACAATAGTGACAGACCAGTCTGCCATTATTGTGTTCCGTCAAAGCCACATCGCAGTGCGGACATTTCAGAACTGCACCACAGGAACGGCAGGAAACAAACCCGGCATATCCTCTTCTGTTCAGGAAAAGAATTGCCTGCTCCCCACATTCCAGCCTGTTTTCGATGGCTTTTCTCAAACTGCGGCTCAGAACTGAACGGTTTCCCTCCCGTAATTCTTCTCTTAGATCTATAACACTCACTTTCGGAAGCGGTCGGTCTTCAAAACGCGCATCCAGCTTTACAAGCCGGAATTCACCGTCTTTCGCCTTCGTATAGGCTTCCAGCGACGGTGTCGCCGAACCCAGGACAAGACGTGCATTTTCCATCTGCGCGCGGTAAAGTGCAGTCTCTCTTGCATGGTATCTGGGGCTGTTTTCACTCTTATAAGACTGCTCATGCTCCTCATCTATAATGATAAGTCCCAGATTTGAAAACGGTGTGAACAAAGCTGAACGTGGTCCCACCATAATCTGTATCTCACCGCGTTTGGCTCTTTTGAACTGGTCGTAGCGTTCTCCCTGCGACAGGCGGGAATTCAGTACGGAAACTTTTTCTCCAAACCAGCCATAAAATCTCCGGACCGTCTGATAGGTCAGCGCAATCTCCGGAACAAGTACAATGACCTGTTTTCCCTCACCGATCACCTGACGGATCAATTTCATATAAACCTGTGTCTTGCCACTCCCGGTAACTCCATGGATCAGAACCGGCCGTGGCGAATCAGATTGCCATTCCTTCTGAATCTGATCAAAAGCCTCCTGCTGCGGTTTTGTGAGAACAGAAAGTTCCTCGTGTGGAATATTCGCTCCGTCCACGCTCATCCGATAAACTTCATCCTGCACAACCTGAACGATACCTTCATCCACAAGTGGACGCAAAACAGAAGCCGTTACGCCGAGTTCTTTGGATGCTTTTGTATAATCCAGCTTCTTTTCCTCAAGAAGCGCACGCACAAGCCTTGCTCTTGCCTTACATCGTTCACTCTCCAGCTTCCCTGCAGTTTTTTCTGCCTCTTCTTCGCTGACATTCAATATGATATATCGTTTTTCTTTGGCTTTGACCTTTTCTCTCACGGGGAGAACCGTTTTCAGTGCCTGAACCATAGTGGAGCCATACTGGTTTTTCATCCACGCGGCAAGCGCGATCAGCCTCTCCTCCGTAGTTTCCTCACTGCTGCAGATTCCCGTAAGTTCTTTCATACGTGATGTATCAAATGCCGGTGTATCTGAAAGACCGATCACATAGCCCTTTCGTTCGTGATTTCCGTTTCCAAAAGGAATCGTCACCACCATTCCCACCTGCAGTTTGTGCTGCAGTTCTTCGGGAACTTTGTACTGAAAACTGCGGTCAACTTTTTCGTGGGAAATGTCCACGATGATATCCGCATAAATCATTTATTTTTCTGCTCTTTCTTTATCCTCCTGAAGGATTTCTTCGATCAGTACCCTTTCATCCATCGGGTATTTCTTACCTTTGATCTCCTGATAATCCTCATGGCCTTTTCCTGCGAGGACAATGATGTCACCCGGTTCTCCGTGGTGGATCGCATATGCGATTGCTTCCTTACGGTCGCAGATCTCGATATATTTGCCGTCTGTCTTTGAAATACCAACCTTGATATCATCAATGATATCCTGCGGTTCCTCAAATCTCGGATTATCGGATGTGATGATCGTCAGATCTGCAAGTCTTCCGGAAACCTCTCCCATCTCATAGCGGCGGGATTTCGCACGGTTTCCTCCACATCCAAACATACATACAAGACGATGCGGATGATATTCACGAAGTGTCGTCAGAAGGCTCTCCAGTGCCATCGCATTATGTGCATAATCGATCATCAATGTAAATTCATCAGATACTTTGATCATCTCGATACGACCTTTTACTTTTGCAACTTTCAGCGCCTTAATGATGTTTTCCTGTGAAACATTAAAATGACGACAGATTGCAATTGCTGTCAGAGAATTGTAAATGCTGAATTTACCCGGAATGTCGATCTCTACCGGAAACTCCATCAGACCTTTGAGCTGATAGGAAATTCCAAGATAGCCTCTGCCACCTACCATATGTGCATCCTCGGCCCGCAGATCTGCCTCCGGAGAAAATCCGTAAGTCTCAAGTGTGCAGGTATGTCCCTCGATGATCCTCTCGAAATGTTCATCATCGCGATTGACTATTCCGACTTTGCACTGACGGAGCAGCATGGATTTACATCTTAAATAATCGTCAAAATCCTTATGCTCATTTGGTCCGATATGGTCCGGTTCAATGTTTGTAAAAATACCATAGTCAAAAACAAATCCCTGTGTACGGTGAAGCATCAGTCCCTGTGATGAAACCTCCATAACTACACAGTCACAGCCGGCATCTGCCATCTTGCGAAAATATTCCTGAACCAGATATGATTCCGGTGTCGTATTGTGTGCCGGAATATGCTTATCTCCGATGATGGCCTCGATTGTTCCAATCAGTCCGACTTTGTAACCGGCATTTTCCAGAATCGATTTTACCATGTAAGTTGTCGTTGTCTTTCCCTTTGTTCCGGTAATTCCAATAGTTTTGAGTTCTTTTGCCGGATGACCGAAATATGCCGCAGAAATAAATGCCATCGCATAACGGGTGTCCGCAACTTTGATCACTGTTACATCTGAAGGAGCCTCAACTTCTTCTTCAACGATCAGAGTTTTTGCACCTTTTTCGATGACATCCGGTACAAATTTGTGTCCGTCCACAACCGCACCACGGATGCAGATAAACAACGAATTTTCTTCTACTTTGCGGGAGTCATACACAACGGTAGTGACTTCCTGTTCTGTACTGCCCTGACAGCAGGTATATTCCAAACCTTCTAATAGTGTTGATACTTTCATATTTTCCTCCTCTGCCTCGGGATATATGTGATATTTGCTCCGTTTCTCCAAACGGATATATTCCATTACAGAATAGCACAAGTGCATTCTATTTTCAATGTAGCAGAATTTTTTCTTGCTATCTCCCACCTCCGGCTGTATAATAAACCCGTAAATAAAAACGGGGGAGCTGGCCTTAAGCCGGCTGAGAGGAAACTTCTTGGTTTCGACCCTTAACCTGATTTGGATAATGCCAACGTAGGGATATACCGAATGCCCGGAAAGATTTTCCATTTGGATTTTCTTTTTGCTATCAGACAAGTTGAGAAGGTACCTGCGCGGTATCTTCTTTTTTGTTGCCATCTATCCTCAGGAAAACAGGAGGTAATCATGAACCAAAATGAAACAACATCAACCCAGAAACTTGCCATTGCCGGAGTTCTGACCGCAGCTGCCGTTGCCGGAAGTCTGATCAGTGTCCCGGTTGCCGGAAGCAAATGCGCTCCCGTCCAGCATATGGTCAATGTATTTTCCGCCGTCATCCTCGGTCCGTGGTGGGGTGTCGGAATCGCGTTCTGTGCAAGTCTGATCCGTAATCTGCTCGGCATCGGAAGTCTGCTTGCTTTCCCGGGAAGCATGGTCGGTGCCCTGTGCTGTGGACTGATCTTCCGCTTTACCGGTAAACTTGCTCCTACCTGTGCTGCAGAAGCACTCGGAACCGGCTTTCTCGGCGGACTTGCCGCATACCCTGTCGCAAAACTGCTCATGGGACTCGCACCGGCAGGATTTACCGTGTACATGCTTCCGTTTTTTATCTCAACCTTCACAGGAAGTGTCCTTGCTTTTGTACTGCTTCGCGTTTTTGAAAAAAGCCAGATACTTCATACAGTCAGGAGATAATCTATGCCGTATGTCACTGATATAGAAATAATTTTTCAAAACATCCGTCGGAAAGCGCCAAAAATCCACTGCCTTACCAACCCGGTAACCATGCAGGATGTTGCTAATCTTCTTCTGGCAGCCGGTGGAAGTGCCGTTATGGGACAAAATGAAAAAGAGGTTGCAGAGATCACCGGCTTCTGTCAGGGAACCCTCTTAAACACCGGAGTTCCTGATGAGGCCAAAATCAATGCCTGCATCCTTGCCGGAAAAAAAGCCAATGAACTTAAGCATCCTGTTGTACTGGATCCGGTAGGTATCGGAGCCAGCACATTTCGCCAGAAAGCCATAAACAACCTTCTTGCTCAGGTGCACCCGGATCTGATCCGCTGTAATCAGGAAGAAGCGGCCGTTCTCTGTGCTCTTTTTTCTGACAGTGTTACTCCCGGCTCCCATGGTGGAGTTGAAAGTGCCCTGCATCTTACCGAATCAGATGTCTGTTCTACTGCAAAGCAAACCGCAAATCTCTTTCAGACAACTGTTCTGATCACCGGAGCTATGGACGTTGTCTCTGATGGAGAAAACACGCAGCTTCTCACTGGCGGTGATTCCAGAATCTGCCGCATTACAGGCGGTGGATGCATGCTTTCCGCACTTTGCACTTTATTCCTGTGCACCGCAGATTCACCGTTTGATGCCGCCTGTGCCGCCGGAACTCTCTGGAGAGAGGTCGCTTATTGTGCCGGACAGCGGACAGATGTCGTCCATGGTGGTATCGGAACTTTCCATACACAGCTTTTTGATGTACTGGAAGAAAAAATTTTTGACACGGAGACAAATCTATGAAAATCAATGCCAGACAATTAAATCTATATGCTGTCACTGACCGGAGCTGGCTGAAACCAGGTGAAACACTGGTCTCTGTCACAGAAGAGCTTCTGAAAGCAGGCGTTACCTGTGTACAGCTTCGAGAAAAACATATGTCCGATGAAGAGATTCTGAAAGAAGCTTCCCTTCTGAAGGACCTGTGTGACCGTTATCAGGTTCCTCTGATCATTAACGACCGTCCGGATCTTGCAAAGAAATCCGGTGCCTCCGGTGTTCATGTCGGTCTTTCCGATATGGGAATCCAGAAAGCACGGAATCTTCTTGGAGAGGATTTCATCATTGGCGGAAGTGCCCATAATGTTGAGGAAGCACTTGCTGCCGAAGCTGCCGGTGCTGATTATCTCGGATGCGGTGCCGTCTTTGGAAGTACGACCAAAACGAATGTAACACAGCTTCCTGTTGAAACTTTAAAAGCAATCTGTAAGGCTGTAAAGATTCCGGTCGTTGCAATCGGCGGTGTAAACAGCGACAATCTTCCGCTCCTTGCCGGAAGCGGAATTGCCGGAGCAGCTGTCGTCAGCGGACTTTTCAAACCGACAGACAAAGCAGCTGCTGTCAGACGTTTTCTGACGCAGCTAAAAGCGATATAGTGTTTAAACATATCCAAATATGATAAGGACAAAAATATTATGAAAACCGTATTAACAATTGCCGGCAGTGACTGCAGCGGTGGTGCAGGTATCCAGGCCGACATCAAAACAATGATCATGAACGGTGTTTACGCAATGAGTGCTATCACCGCCCTGACCGCGCAGAATACAACCGGGGTTTACGGCATTCAGGAAACATCATCTGAATTTCTCGATAATCAGCTCGATTGCATTTTTACTGATATTTTTCCGGATGCCGTCAAGATCGGAATGCTCTCTTCTTCTGAAATCATGCGACACGTAGCTTCCAAGCTGCGTCAGTATCAGGCCCGCCACATCGTTCTGGATCCCGTCATGGTATCTACCAGTGGTCATCGCCTGATGAACAAAGATGCGGAAGAAACGCTCCAGAAAGAACTTTTTCCACTTGCAGAGGTCATCACGCCAAATGTTCCGGAGGCAGAAAATCTCACCGGAATACAGATCACTGATGCTGCATCTATGGAAAAAGCAGCGCATATGCTCTATGAAAAGTTTCATGTTTCCGTGCTTCTGAAAGGCGGACACTGCATCAATGATGCCAACGATCTTCTTTATACAGACGAACATGGTATCTGGATGCGCGGTGAACGCATTGATAATCCAAACACCCACGGCACCGGCTGTACGCTCTCAAGCGCAATTGCCTCAAATCTTGCCAGAGGTTTTTCACTCGAAGAAGCTGTGCGCCGTTCCAAACAGTATCTGACCGAAGCCCTGAGATCGCAGATGAATCTCGGTCATGGTTCCGGTCCGCTTGATCACACACTCGGACGTATCAAATAACAATAATCCACCACAGGATTTATCATCTCTCAATGCAAACACTTATCATTTACATAAAGGAGAAAATATTATATGACAACTTACACAACACAGATGGATGCAGCCCGCAAAGGGATCGTAACTCCGCAGATCAAAACCGTTGCAGAAAAAGAACATATGCCGGTTGAGAAATTGATGGAACTGGTCGCAGAAGGTAAAGTTGCGATCTGTGCCAACAAACACCACACCTGTCTGAATCCGGAAGGTGTCGGCAGCATGCTCCGCACAAAGATCAACGTAAACCTCGGTGTTTCCAGAGACTGCAAAGACTATGATATCGAAATGCAGAAGGTCATGAAAGCCGTTGACCTCGGTGCCGAAGCAATCATGGATCTTTCCAGCCATGGTAATACACAGCCGTTCCGCCAGAAACTTACTCACGAATGTCCTGCCATGATCGGAACCGTTCCGGTATACGACAGCGTCATCCACTACCAGCGCGATCTCTCGGAACTGACCGCTCATGATTTCATTGATGTCATCCGTCTCCATGCAGAAGACGGTGTAGATTTCGTCACACTTCACTGTGGAATTACCAGAAAAACCATCGAGCAGATCAAAAAACACAAACGTAAAATGAACATCGTAAGCCGTGGCGGAAGCCTTGTCTTTGCATGGATGAGCATGACCGGCGAAGAAAATCCGTTTTATGAATACTTCGATGAGATCCTTGATATCTGTGAAGAACACGATGTTACTATCTCACTCGGTGATGCCTGCCGTCCGGGATGTCTGGCTGATGCCACAGATGTCTGCCAGATCGAAGAGCTTGTCCGTCTGGGCGAACTCACCAAACGTGCATGGGCTCACAATGTTCAGGTTATGGTTGAAGGTCCGGGACACGTTCCGCTCGATCAGGTTGCTGCAAACATGAAAGTTCAGCAGACCATCTGCATGGGTGCTCCTTTCTATGTACTCGGACCTCTTGTTACCGATATCGCACCTGGTTATGACCACATCACGGCTGCCATCGGTGGTGCCGTTGCCGCAATGAATGGTGCAGCATTCCTCTGCTATGTCACACCTGCAGAACATCTCGCTCTTCCTAATGTAGAAGACGTAAAACAGGGCATTATTGCTTCAAAAATCGCTGCACACGCTGCCGATATCGCAAAAGGGATCCCACATGCCAGAGACATCGATGATAAGATGGCAGATGCACGCCGTGTCCTCGACTGGGATGCTCAGTTTGCATGTGCGCTCGATCCGGAAACCGCCAAAGCGATCCGTGATGACCGTCTGCCGGAAGATGATCACAGTGATACCTGCAGTATGTGTGGTAAATTCTGTGCAGTCCGCAGCATGAATAAGGCACTTGCCGGTGAGCACATCGACATCCTTTAATTTCTGCTGATAAAGCAAATATTTTAAAATTTCACATCCGGCTGCGGAGCCAACCGACAGCCAGCACAGAACCGGGGATCATAAAAAGCCACAGAAAAGGCTGATATGGATCTCCGGTTTTTGGATGTGTGGATGCCGGCCTGCTCTCATCCTGCTCACTTCCCATCTCTCCATCAATATCGGCATTTGTCTCTTCCTGTTTTTCTTCTTCCGCTGCTTTTACCTGTATTTCAGATTGTGCAATTTTTGTCTGCTCCCCTGTTTCCAGAGTCGTCACCGAAACTTCATTGACCAGATTCTGGTCTTCCAGACCTTCCGGCAGTGTCACGACCGCCTCCAGACCGAAAGCTTCCCCGGGTGCGATCTGCTCAATCTTTGCCTTTGTTTTGGATTTATTCAGTCTGACACCATCTTTTTCCAGAAATCTCACCGGTACATTTCCAAGCTGAAAACGCTCTGTCGTAACAATTGAATGCAATGTGCGCTCTCCGGTATTTCTGATACAGATCAGAAAACGGATCTCATCCCCCGGAACTGCCATGGAACGGTCTGCAGTTTTGGTCACTTCAAATGCAGCCTGCAACGCCTGAATCTGCGTTACCAGCTCTGCATTTTTTACGATTTCTTCTGTTTCCTCAGTCCCATTTTCAGCAGATATTTTGCCGGCTGTTGCTGTCAGTTTTAATGAAACAGCTGTTATCCTGTCTTCCGGCAGATGCACCGTCAGATACAGAGTCTTTGTTGCACTCATCTCAAGTTTCTCTATATATGCAGTATTTCCCACCGCATCTTCTGCACCTTCCGACCACTCTCCGACCAGACCATTCTCAGAAAAATTATAGCTGATTCTTATATCTTTAAGGTCACATTCTCCCGTGTTTTCTGCAGTTATCGTATAGACCAGATCACTTCCTGCTTTTATTGTATCATCCTCAGCCTGAACTGACAGAATCAGATCTGCCTGTAAATTTGTATCTGGATCACCACTGCTATCAGAAAATGAATCCGCATTTTCATTTTCCGAAGATAGATTGTCCGAAATTTTCTCTGAATCTTCGCTTCCAGTCCGCGGCAATGCATTACCCGGGAGTTCTGCTTCGTCCAGAAGTTCTGCCTCATTCGGAAGTTCAGTCTCATCCATAATGATATCCACATCCGAATTTTGTATTTCATCTGTAAGCACATCTATATCCTTAGATTCTACACCCACAGTCTCTGACGTGCCCACAATTCCCTCTATTACATTTTCCATTGCATTCATTCCGCTGGTTTCACTTGCGGTCTTCACAGATTTTCTCACAACAGCCTTTTCCGCCCCTGTGTTTTCCTCTATGCGTTCGCCTGCATCTATCTGATATCCGTCCTTCTGTCCTTCATCTGTTTCAAAGACCGCCTCCGCCGCATAAACCGGTGCCTCCTTCCACATATATCCACTTCCCGCCGACATCCCGACAAGGAAAACTGCCATACCTGCCGCCGCTATTTTTCTCATTATTCTGTTTTTCATAAAGAACTCCTTTTCACTTCAAAAACCTTCCGTCTAATAGTTTCAAATAATAAAACACCGGCATTGTTTCTCAACCCATAGGCATTTCCCCTTTCACTTTGCATTCTTCATGGGATTATTGTCGAAATGACGATTGAAAGTTATGAATTTCAAAGAACTGAAATTCAGATAAGCACACTTTAGCACGTTTCGATCCGGACTACAAGAGCCTGTAAAAATTAAAGAGTTTCTTTAAGTTTTCTTTAGAAGTTTTATTTTTCTTTTAGATTTAGTACACAGTTTAAACATATTTCCTGCTTATAATAGGTATTGGATAGATGAATAACCACTCTCTATCTCCCCCCTCAAAAAGTTAAGGAAACAAGCCGCCTCGTACAGGCGGCTTTTCCTTTGCTCTTTTGCTTCTTTTATTTCTCTATGGTAATACTCCATGTATTTCTGTATTCGCATCCACTTTCTAACTGAAGCAGATTCGGCTGTGTCTCCAGATCTTCTGTGATTCCCTTTCGGGACGGCAAAGAACTCCACGGTTCTATACAGACATAGTTTACTGTCATTTTCGGCCAGTGCCAGATTCCGAGATAATTCATATCTTCATAAACCACGCGGATCTTCCGGCAATCTTTTTTGCTCTCGATCATAAGGCTTTTCGGCATCTTATCCAAAACGATCGCATCTCTGTCAAACAATCCATGCTGCAATGACAGATAACGATTATCAACAAGGGGCACCGGCACCGTATTTTCCGTCACAAAACAGTCATCTGACAAAACCACCTGACTCAACTGTGCATTTTCTCCAAAATCAATGCAATAATCTTCAAATGCCAGTCCATCCGCAATCGGTACACAGAATCCCGGATGACCACCAATACCAAAATACATTGTCTTTGTGTCCTTATTTCTGACCTGATATGTAATCTGAAGCGTATCTTCTATCAGTTTCCAGCAAATATCCAGTTCAAACAAAAACGGATAACGCAGCTCCGTCTCCGGTGTATTCTTAAGTCTCAGAACCAGCTCATCTTCTTTTTTCTCCACCAGGGCCATCTCCATATATGGCAGAAATCCATGAATATCCATATGATACATTTTTCCCTGATAACGATACTGTCCGTCCGTCATCCGACCGATATACGGAAAAAGATTCGGTCCTCTGTCCGTCCATGAATCCGCATCTCCCTGCCACAGATATTCTTTTCCTTCTGCATCCTGTATAGAACGAAGCTCTCCTCCTTTTGAGGAAATTTCTACAGATAATTTTGAATTACTGATTTTATAATTCATACTGCACCCCCTTATTTTCTCTCAGTATAGCACGTGCGCCACAAGGTTTCTAGTTACTGTTCACTCCGTTCACAGCAACTTGGGCGGAATACTACCTGTGAACAGTAACGATTCTATCTTTTTACCTTAATTCCATTGCAATTCCAGTCCCATTCTTTTATAATAGAAAATTATAGAAAACATCTTCATTTACATCAAAAATGAAAAGAAACGAGGAATCCATATGAGCGAAAAAACAGTTGTTGTTGCTCTTGGTCACAAAGCCCTTGGCACAACACTTCCTGAACAGAAAACGGCTACCCGTGAAGCAGCAAAAGCAATTGCAGACCTTGTAGAAGAAGGCGCAAATGTTGTCATTTCTCACAGCAATGGACCACAGGTCGGCATGATCCATACCGCAATGAACGAATTTGGAAAAGCGCATCCGGATTATACATTTGCACCGATGTCCGTATGCTCTGCCATGAGTCAGGGCTATATCGGCTATGATCTTCAGAATGCGATTCGCGCAGAGTTACTTTCCCGCGGCATCTACAAGCCGGTTGCAACCATTCTGACACAGGTTGTCATCGATCCATATGACGAAGCATTCGGCGAGCCGGAAAAAATCATCGGCCGTGTTCTTAATTCCGAAGAAGCTGAAGCAGAAGAGGAAAAAGGTAATTTCGTTACAGAAACTGCAGAGGGTGAATACCGCAGAATCCTTGCAGCTCCTAAACCGCAGAAAATTATCGAACTCGAAACTATCCGCACTCTTGCAAACGCAGGACAGGTTGTTATCGCTGCCGGTGGCGGCGGAATTCCGGTCATGGAGCAAGGCATTGACCTTCACGGTGCAAGTGCCATCATTGAAAAAGACCTTGCCAGTGAACTTCTTGCAGAAGAACTTGATGCAGATACGCTTCTGATCCTCACCAGCGTCGAAAAAGTCAGCCTCAACAAAGATACAGACAGCGAAACTCTGCTGGGTACTGTTTCTGTGGACGATGCCAACAAATACATCGCAGAAAACCAGTTTGCTGCAGGTTCCATGCTTCCAAAGATTGAAGCAGCCGTATCCTTTGCGTCTAAAGGCAGCGGTCACCGCACTATCATCACCGATATCGCCCATGCAAGAGACGGTTATCGTGAAAAAACAGGTACCATCATCAAATAAACAGCATTGGAGCTACATACATGGAACTGAAAAACCGAACTTTATCTAATTTTGCAGAACTGGTAGAATCCGGCGAATGCAAGAAATTCCGGGGACGCCTGAAAGTGGGTGTCGACCTTGGTACTGCCAATACAGTCCTTGCCGTTGTCGATACGAATAATCGCCCGATCGCAGGTATTTCCGCACCGTCTCATGCGATTCAGGATGGTGTAATCGTAAACTATTATGAATCCGTCCAGCTTGTCACCAAGCTCAAAGCAGAACTGGAAGAGAGACTTGGTGTTGAACTTCCTTATGCCGCTGCTGCGATCCCTCCGGGAGTTTCCGAAGGCAGCGTCAAAAGCATCGGATATGTACTTGAAGGTGCCGGGTTTGAAGTCACCAACATTGTAGACGAACCGACAGCCGCTGCTGCTGTGCTGAAGATCACCGATGGAGCTGTTGTCGATGTCGGTGGCGGTACAACCGGCATCAGCATCCTCAAAGATGGCAAAGTTATTTACACAGACGACGAAGCCACAGGCGGCAGCCATATGACTATGACCGTTGCCGGACATTACCGCATCCCATACGAAGAAGCCGAAGTCCTCAAGACCACTCCGGAAAAAGAAGAAGAAATCTTCCCGGTCATCAAAGCCGTAATCGAAAAAATGGCTACGATCACAGAGAAATTTCTCCACGGATATCAGGTTCCGGCGGTTTACGTCGTTGGTGGTTCCGCAAGCTTTCGCGAATTCACCACTGTATTCGAAAAGAAACTTGGTCTTCCGGTCTACCGCCCGGTTCATCCGCTTCTCGTAACACCACTCGGCATCGCATATTACTGCGACCTGCCACCGGTAACACCTAAGAAAAAATAACGTATACAAAAACTGACGCACCTGTAATGGTACGTCAGTTTTTTACCTTAACTAACTTCCTGTAAACCTTAATCCTGCAAACTCTCACGAACTCTTTTTAACTCCCGTTCAAATTTTGCAAGCATTTTGTCATACTCTTTGTTTTTCAGCATCTCAATCTGTTCTTCCAGTTTAATCTCTTCCTTGCGCAGCTCATCTTTAAACTGAATATCGGTTGGCATATCATAACCCTCCATACAATCCCACCTTTCTGATTATCTGTGAACAATTAGTTCTGACTGTTATGTAATCATTATAGTGGATTCTTCATTTTCTGTAAACTCTATTCTTATGTCAAGGTACCTATTATTTTCCGGATTCTGCAGTTTGGAAATCTGAGAGAAATTCTCAATGAATTTTAGAATTATATGTTCTATTCATACTTTAACAGGCATTTACAGGAATTGCAAATAGAATCGTTCAACAAATTTCAGCAAGCCCGCGCAATAACAAACAAGAAAAAAGAGAATCCGACATCTCTTGCCAGATTCTCTCATTACTTCTATATTTACATCGATTTTCTTTCGGCGATCTCTGCCATCTTCGCTTCATTCAGTCGTGTATCTCCATGCACACGGCTGTAGGAAAGATAACCATTCATACGATCGATCTTTGTCAGGTTGCGGGAGCCGCATACCGGGCAGACATCCATCTCAAGCTCCTGATGACCGCAGTCGTCACAATATGCCAGAGAAAGGTTGACTCCCTCATAATATCCGAGATCCATTGCTCTGCGAATCAGTGTCCGGATGGCTTCTTTATTGTAACCGATCGGATAACGTACATACTGGATCTTACCACCATTACAGAGTTCCCAGAAACGTCCTTCCAGATCCTGCTTCTCGATCGGAGTCACATCCTCTGTTACATGGCAGTGGAAACTGTTGCTCACATACGGTCTGTCGGATACGCCTTCTACGATCCCGTACATCTTGCGGAACTGCTCAACCTGCAGACCGCAGAGACTCTCAGCCGGTGTGCCGTAGATTGCATAGAGGTAACCATCCTCCTGCTTGAACTGGTTTACCTTGTCATTGATATATTTCAGTACTTCCAGTGCGAACTGACCGTCCTCACGGATAGATTTGCCATTGTAAAGCTCCTGAAGCTCATTCAGTGCGGTGATACCAAAGGAAGCTGTCATCGGTTTCAGAAGTTTACCGATCTTTTCGTTCGGTTTCAGATGTCCGCCATAGAAACCGCCCTCACAGTATGCCAGCGGGTTCGTGGATGCACGCATCTGTCCCAGGTATTCATACGTACGGATATGCAGGTTACGGATCATCTGTAAATAGAAATCCAGCACCTCATAAAAATCTCTGCTCTCCGCTCTTGCTTTTGCAAGGATCATCGGAAGATGAAGGCTGACTGCACCAATATTGAAACGTCCGACAAATACCGGCTTATCCTGATCATCAGCCGGATACATGCCGCCCCGCTCATACCATGGGCTTAAGAAAGCACGACATCCCATCGGACTGATCACCTTGCCGTACTGCTTGTACATACTGGCGATATAGCCTTTACCGGTAAGAGAAAGCCAGTCCGGATACATTGTCTTTGCAGAACAGTCTACACCTGCTTCAAAAATATCTTCACACGGTTTGCCCGGTCCGTGAAGGTTCTCATCATAGAGGAAAACAATCTTCGGGAACAGTACCGGTTTCTTGTGGCCTTTCTTGCCCTGTCCGCCCTTGTGCACTTCAAGAAGAGAAATATTACACATCTTCTCGAACTGACCGGTTCCAAGACCAAGTGTCACTGTGACAAACGGATAGTCTCCACGGGAAGAACCTACGGTATTGAGTTTGTACTCAATTCCCTGCCATCCCTGATCAAAGTCTCTGCGCACCTTGTCAAGCGCATACTCGATTGCTTTTTCTTCTCTGCCGCTCCAGCTCTCATCAGCATATTTCAAAAATTCACTGATATATTTGTCATAGCTCTTCTGCGCATAAGGTCCGAGGATCTTATCCACTTCCGGTACAGTAAATCCACCATACTGCTGTGCCGCTGTACTTAAGATGATATCTCCCATAACATCAAATGCGGTATCCAGAGTCTTTGGTTCGTTGTACCAGACATTTCCCATCTCAAATCCGCCACGCAGGACTGCACCCACATCAAACAGACAACAGTTCATTGTATCCAGACGTGCAGACTGATCATGAATATAAATATAACCGTCCTTACATGCCTGCAGTTCATTGCGGTTCATAAAGAATTTTCTGTAAAGTTCCTTATTCAGTTCGTTAAAGATCAGGCTTCGCTTTGTAGCTACAAGCGCACTGTCTGTATTGGCATTGCTCTTGTCACCGATATAACGGATTGCCTGACTCTTGGTATATACATCATCCATCATATGGATGAAATCAAGTTTGTAATTGCGATAATCACGATAACTCTTGGCAACTGCCGGGTTTACACGCTCCAGAGCGCCTTCTACGATATTGTGCATTTCCTGGATCTCAATCTCGTTTTTGCCGAGGGAATCTGCATGCTCCTGCGCAAAACGACAGATAAAATCCTTTTCCTCCTGAGAAAATGTATAAAGAATTCGTGCAGCTGACTTATTTACCGCTTTCACGATTTTCTGTGGATCAAATTCTTCTCTTGTTCCATCTTTTTTGATTACATAGATCATACCTTGTCTCTCCTGTTTGATGCTTTTATGAGGTTTCTTGTTCCCCATTACTTTCTCCCCATATATTGTGTTGCATATGAGAGTATAGCACAATATCATGTGAAATAAAAGAGTGAATTTCAGTTTTTATTGTCTGAAATCTTACCAAAAAAGAATCAGTTAAAACACTATTTCAGTTTACCCATTCCATCAGGTAGATGCATGCATTTGGATCATCTTCGGACTGTACCTCAATCGTATCACCCTCATCCAGCATCACAAGCAAGGTGTCATCGCCTGTTTTCAGCGGATAACGCTCTTTTTTCGTTCCGTCTTTGGAAGTAACTACAACCACAGCTTTCTCATCAATGGTGTAGATTCCGTATCTTCCTGCTTCGATCTGCACACCTGCTGTTACCGGACCATTCCCGGCTGCAAGTGAATAAAACATATATCCATTATCATCCTGCTCGGCAGAAAAATATGTATCCAGTTCTTCGGTATCTGTATATGTATTCCCACTGTCCGACTTGCTGCTCACAACATCCTGAATCATGTCTTTAAAATCGCCAAATGCCGGTGCAAGTGACATCACAAGAATAAACAGTATCCATACCCACACAAATCTCGAACGTTTCTTCGGCTTTCTGGTGTATCTCTCCGTCGTTCCGGCAGTATTTCGCGTCGCAGACATCTTCTGCATTGCATCCCGACGGATCTTTTTCTGCTGCTCCTGAATCGCCTGTCTGGATACAGTTGTCCGTCCGGCCGTACTCTTCGCAGCACCGTTCATTCTCTTCGGTGTGTCCTGCGGTCTCTGCTGTTCGCGCATGATCTTACGCGCCTTATCAGATGCATGCTTGTAATGATCGCTTCGGCTTTCATTCAAATGATATAAAATCTCATCCTTACGGTACGGCATACCACAGTCTTTACATCTTCCATTCACAACAGGTCCGTCACATAAAGGACATCTCATAGACAACACCCCCACCCTCATTTTATCGCTGTATGTATTATTGTAGCCTTTTTCCATAAATCTTACAAGGTTAAAATTGCAATCGCATATTTTTCTTGCTATAATGTCTATATTAAATTTGAGGAGGCTATTATGGAACAAATCAAAATTCCTGCCGGCTATCATTCAGATCTGAATCTGCATGATACACAGGTTGCAATTAAAACAGTCAAAGACTTTTTCCAGCAGACTCTTTCACAGAAGCTTAATCTTCTCCGTGTTTCTGCTCCGGTTTTTGTATCTCCGTCATCCGGCCTGAATGACAATCTGAATGGTGTGGAGCGCCCGGTAAGTTTCGACATCAAAGGTCAGGACGAAAACGCTGAGATCGTACATTCCCTTGCAAAATGGAAACGTTATGCGCTTAAGAAATATGGTTTTGCTCATGGTGAAGGACTTTATACAGATATGATCGCGATCCGCCGTGACGAAGATCTGGATAACATCCACTCTGTATACGTTGACCAGTGGGACTGGGAGAAGATTATTACTAAAGAAGAACGCAACATGGAAACTCTGATCAACACCGTACGTTCTATCTACAGTGTTCTTCGCAAAACTGAGAAATACATGGCTGTACAGTATGATTATATTGAAGAGATCCTTCCGAAAGAAATCGCTTTTGTTTCCACACAGGAACTGGTTGACATGTATCCGGATCTTACTCCGAAGGAAAGAGAATACAAGATAGTCAAAGAAAAAGGTGCAGTCTTCCTTATGCAGGTAGGTAAGACCTTAAGCAATGGCGAGCGTCATGACGGACGTGCTCCGGACTATGACGACTGGGAACTGAACGGTGACATTCTTGTTTATTATCCGGTACTGGATATTGCTCTTGAGCTTTCTTCTATGGGTATCCGTGTAGACGAGGAAGCACTCGACCGCCAGCTTACAGAGGCAGGCTGCGATGACCGCAGAGAGCTTCCATTCCAGAAAGCAATCATGAACAAAGAACTGCCATACACTATTGGCGGCGGAATCGGACAGTCCCGTATCTGTATGTTCTTCCTTCGTAAAGCACACATCGGTGAAGTTCATGTATCCCTGTGGCCGGAAGAAGTCAAAAAGACTGCTGCGGAAGCAGGAGTAAATCTGCTGTAATCAGGGCATAAGTCGACAATTTGCCATAAGACCGACTTTAAAACAGTCCTTCTATAGTAAGATTTCACTAAATTTTAATATTTGAATTATTGACAGACAGGTACCTTCATACTATCATATCAGTAGCAACCGACCTGAACATTTATCAGTGAACATACAAGAAAGACAGAGGTACCAACTGTGAATATTTTATTTTTTCTGACACCCAAAAGCGACGTAGCCTATATATTTGAAGACGAGACCCTGCGACAGACTGTTGAAAAGATGGAACACCGTAAGTTCTCCTGTATCCCGATTCTGAATAAAGAGGGACAGTACACAGGAACGATTTCCGAGGGAGACCTCTTATGGGGAATCAAGCTTCTCAATATCAACAGCACTGATCTCAAAGAAATGGAGAATGTTTCGATCATGGCGATTCCGAGACGCGCCACTTATAAGCCGGTACACGCCGATGCAGATATGGAAGACCTGCTGGATCGTGCCATCAATCAGAACTATGTTCCTGTTGTTGATGACAAGGGATCTTTTATCGGAATCATCACTCGTAAAGAGATTATCAAATATTGCTACAAAGAAATGAAAAAATTAAGTGGCCTGCACGAAAAGCAGGAAACATCCGAATAATAAAAGAAGCCGGTTTCCCGTGTATTCATATACATCAGGAAATCGGCCTTTTTGTATCCAGATTTAATCCGGAATTACCGGTACGGCATCTGCCGGAATCGGGCATACGAATCCGGATTTTGTACGTTTTTCAAACTCTGCTCTCGCCTCATTAAGAAGGCTGTGATCTTCAAACAGATCGATTGCGGTTGCTGCAAGAACCTTGCCCGCATGGATTGCTGCTTTATGTCCGATCTCGGTGCGGTCACAGGAAACATTCTGCCAGCTGTGTCCCGGGCATCCGTTCGGCCATGTTGCCACATGGATCTGTGCCGTTGGTGTCAGCCAGCTTACATCACCTACATCGGTAGAACCGGCCTTGAACGCATCCTTCTGATAGAGTGGTGCAAGGAATGCATTCATTGCATGACCATACTCCTTCTGCATCTTTTCTACTGCTTCTCTTGCCGCCTCATCGTTTTCGGCCGCCACTCCCGGAATTGCGCTGTGGTCATAAGTTGCTGCCAGCGCATCCGCATATTTATTTTCTTCTTCGGTATACTGCGGAACACCAAGCTCCTCAAAGTTTTTATAAAGAACACGCTCCAGCGCAAAGTTACTTACCGTGTCTGCCAGACCGTCAATAAATTTTTTCTCAAAAGTTGTCTCCGTCATAAGAGCCGCACCTTTGGCAATCTTGTCCACACGTTTCTGAAGCTCCACAGCCTCTGCCACATGATTAGAACGCACCATATATAAAACGCTCGCCTTTGGCTGTACAACATTCGGACTGCATCCGCCGGCATCTGTGATTGCATAATGGATGCGCGCCTTACTGCTCATATGCTCTCTCAGGAACTGTACCCCAATATTCATAAGCTCCACTGCATCAAGGGCGCTTCTTCCCATCTCAGGCGCTCCGGCTGCGTGAGAAGCCGTTCCTGTAAACTTGTACTGCGTCTGAATGCAGGAGTTTGAAGAACCGGTTGCTACCTCATTGACATCTTCCGGATGCCAGGTAAGTGCTGCATCCAGCTTTTTCCAGAGACCGTCACGCGCCATAAACGCTTTTGCCGCGCCGCCCTCTTCACCCGGGCATCCATAAAGAATCACGGTTCCTTCCATTTCATTTTTTTCCAGATATGCTTTGACGCCAAGTGCCGCCGCAAACGCACCGGCGCCCAGAAGATTATGTCCGCATCCGTGACCATTTCCGCCTTCCTGGATCTCTTTACGCTCAAGCACCCCTGCTTCCTGTGAAAGTCCGGAAAGTGCATCATACTCTGCCAAAATGCCGATATACGGACGTCCATGTCCGTAAGATGCCGCAAATGCAGTCTCGATATTACAGGTTCCACGTTCCACCTCAAAGCCCTCTTTTTCCAGTGCTTCACAGTAAGCGGCTGCGGATTTGAACTCCTGCAGGGAAAGCTCTGCAAATTCCCAGATTTTATCAGCGATTCCTGTAATCAGGTCGCGTTTTTCCTCAATTGTCTGCAATGCAGACTGTTTTTCTGCTGTCATAGTATCGTACCTTCTTTCTGCAAATTAAAAAGCAATCGGATAAGTCCGTTTCATACTTTCTGACTTCCTGTTGTATAAACTCAAAAAGGCAACCAGGATTTTCCGGTCACCTTTTTTATTTTACAGCACCTTGGATAAAAATTCCTGCAGACGCGGATTCGTCGGATTTTCGAAAATTTCCTCCGGTGTTCCATCTACAAGAAGTTTACCATCTGCCATAAAGAGCACACGATTTCCTACCTCACGTGCAAATCCCATCTCATGTGTTACGACCACCATGGTCATGCCTTCTTTTGCAAGCTCTTTCATAACATCCAGAACTTCACCGACCATCTCCGGATCAAGAGCAGAAGTCGGTTCGTCAAACAGCATAACGTCAGGCTCCATCGCAAGGGCCCTTACGATTGCCACACGCTGCTTCTGACCACCGGAAAGCTGGATCGGATATGCATTTGCACGGTCAGCAAGACCGACACGATCCAGAAGCTCCAGTGCTTTTTTCTCCGCTTCTTCTTTTGAAACACCCTTTACTTTCATCGGTGCAAGTGTCATATTATCCAGGATCGTCATATGTGGGAATAGGTTAAAATGCTGAAAAACCATGCCCATTTTCTGTCGGAGGCTGTCGATGTCCAATTTTACTTTCTTTCCGGAAGCATCGACATATTTTTTCTTTGTGATATCTACACCATTAAAAATGATCTCACCGTCTGTCGGCTCTTCAAGGAGGTTCAGACTTCGGAGAAAAGTAGATTTACCGGATCCGGACGGTCCGATCACTACCATAACATCACCTTTGTTAATATCAGCTGTCACACCATCCAGAGCCTTGATCGCGCCTCTGTGATAATGTTTCTTAAGGTTTCTTACCTGAATCAGACTATCGCTTGTCGCCATGGCTCATTCTCCTTTCAAAATATGCAATCAGTTTGGAGGTCGGGAAGCACAGACAGAAATAAATTGCTGTCGCAACAAGCAGCGGCTCGATGATGATAAAGGTTGCTCCCTTGACTGCGTTTACGGCAGACATGATATCCTGAACACCGATGGTATAAGTGATCGCAGATTCCTTGATGATAACAACGAATTCGTTTGCGATTGCCGGAAGGATATTTTTGAGTGCCTGCGGAAGAATGATATAGCGCAGGTTCATAGTCTGGGAAAGCCCCAGAGAACGTGCGGCTTCTGTCTGTCCCTGATCGATGGACTGGATTCCGGCACGGATGATCTCACAGAGATATGCACCGGAGTTCATACCAAGTGCAACAACACCCGGGAAGAAACGGTTAAACTTAATAAATCCAAACATCTGGAAAGACGGAAGATCGATCATTCCGAACACACCGTAGTAGATGATAAAAATCTGTACCAGTACCGGGGTGGAACGAAGTATTTCTACGTAAGCAGTTGCTATAAAAGAAAGGGGATTGAATTTGGACAGCCATACCAGCGGTCCTCCCTCTCTCAGATGTCCATTACGGTCTACCGCAAGGGCACGGAACGGACGAATGTTTGACATACGCATCAGCGCAAGGATCAGCGCAAGTACAAAACCAATAGCAACCGTAAACAACGACAGCAGTACGGTTACGAGGAGGCCCTGTCTGAATAACTGTGCATATGGGGCAATTTTGCCAAAATTGGATAATTTAATAAAACTGTCCATAAAAACTCCTTTCATGATATCGTTAATTCTTATGTATTATAGCAGAAAATAACGGACAGATAAACAATAATCCTCTGTTGCAGATTACTTTTATCCACCATATAAATATTACCTTTGAACGACAATATGGATTCCTGCCCCCAAACGGGCAGGAATCCATTATTTATGCCAAAGTATGCGAGAGAAGCAGCCAGTGGCGGCTCTCTGTATCACTTTATATGACTCAAAATCGGTCTGGATTATTCAGCGTCGTCTGCTTCCGGAACTGCACCGTTTGCGTCCAGTGTTCCTTCATATGTCTGACCTGCTGCAAGCTCTGTTGCATCTGCGATGAATTTGTCCATGGAACCATCCTCAAGAGCATCTGCGATTGCTTCGTTTACAGCTTTGAGAAGTTCTTCATTTCCTTTGGCAACACCAATTGCAGAACCTTCTGTATCATATGGTACGTCGCATACGATTTCAAGATCCGGATAGTTTTTCTGATAGCTTTCTGCTACTGCTGTCTCGATGAATGCGCCATCCATTTTACCTGTAAGAAGCTCTGTGATAAGGTCTGTAACCTTTGGCAGAGATACGATGTCTGCATCCGGAGTATTTTCGTTTGCAAGGTCAAGCTGGATAGAACCGGTCTGTGCTCCGATGGAGTAATCTTTATTGTTTGCATCTTCAAGAGTCTTGAACTGATCAGCTTTGTCTTTTACTGTTACGAAAGACTGTCCGCCCTTGTAATACAGATCTGAAAACTCCATAGCATCTGCACGAGCCGGATCCGGTGAAAGACCTGCCATGCCAAGGTCAACGTTTTTCTGTGAAAGCTCGCTTAATACACCGTCGAAGTCCATCGGAACTACTTCCAGTTCCAGTCCCATCTTGTCTGCGATGTACTGAGCCAGATCCATATCAAATCCGGAAAGTGTCGGGTTACCATCTTCATCGATTGAATAAAATTCATATGGTGCGAAGTCCGGGCTTGTTGCAACTGTAAGCTTACCATCTGTAACAGTCTCTACCTTATCATCAGCCATTGCCGGAACTGCCATAGAAACAGCCATAACTGCACCAATCATAATTGCTGTAATTTTCTTTAAGTTCATCTTCTCTTCCTCCTCGATTTTCCTTGAGAATATTTATGCATGAAAATGCATAATTTCTTTTCATTTTTCTTATTGTATCACACTATTTCAAAATTACAAGCAATACTTTCCTTTATAAGTATACAAATTTTTTAATGTATTCCCTTTTTACCTTGTTAAAATACATAAAAGCCGTTTTTTTTTATTCATCTCAGGACTTCTGCTTGCATATCCACAATAATTTCCATATAATAATGGTTATATACTTTCACATTTTATCGTGTTAAATTTTCCGTGCTGAAGTATGGAGGTAATGTGTTCCTTTTGTCTTAAACTAAGGAGGTCTGCTCTATGGGAATGAATCAGACACCCGCATCTGAACGGGTACATATCAGTTTTTTTGGAAAAAGAAATGCCGGAAAATCAAGTGTCATCAATGCCATAACCGGGCAGGATCTTGCCATTGTTTCGTCTGTTCGGGGTACAACGACTGACCCCGTATACAAGACCATGGAACTTCTGCCGCTTGGTCCTGTCATGATCATTGACACTCCCGGGATTGACGATGAAGGAGAACTTGGTGCACTTCGCGTCCGCAAAAGCTATCAGGTACTGAATAAGACCGACATTGCGATTCTGGTTGTCGACAGTACAACCGGTAAAGGTGAGGAAGAACTTGCCCTGCTGCATCGTTTTCATGAAAAAGGGATTCCTTATCTGGTTGTTTATAATAAAATCGATCTGCTTTCCGGCGAAGAAATCAAAGATCTTGCCATGTCCGTCCGGTCAGGCGAAGTTCTGGTCAGCGCCGCAGATGGCATGAACATTCAGGAATTAAAAGAAAAAATCGCCACGCTAAAGCCTGAAGACACGCACAAATATCCGCTGATTCAGGACCTGATCGAACCGCTGGATCTCGTCATTCTTGTTGTCCCAATCGACAAAGCCGCACCAAAAGGCCGCCTGATTCTGCCACAACAGCAGACAATCCGCGATATTCTGGAACGGGGAGCATTGTCACTTGTTGTGCGGGACACCGAGTTAAAAAGCACTCTGGATCATTTTCTGTCACAGGGTGTCTGTCCGAAGCTGGTCGTTACAGACAGTCAGGCGTTTGCCCGTGTTTCAAAGGATGTACCGGAAAATATCACTTTAACTTCTTTTTCGATTCTTTTTTCAAGATATAAAGGTGAACTGGAAACACAACTTGAAGGTGTGGCTGCACTTTCTTCCATTCAGGACGACGATCGTATTTTAATTGCAGAAGGCTGTACACACCATCGCCAGTGCGGAGACATCGGAACCTGCAAGATTCCGGACTGGATTCGAAACTACACAGGAAAGAAACCTGTGTTTGAATTTACTTCCGGCACGGAATTTCCTGACGATGTTTCTTCCTATAAAATGGTTGTTCACTGCGGTGGCTGTATGCTGAATGAACGCGAAATGAAATATCGCATCGCCTGCTGCCATGATCAGGGTGTTCCGATCACAAACTATGGTCTTTTGATCGCGCAAGTGACCGGAATTCTGAAAAGGAGTCTCGGACCATTCCCGGAGATGCAGAAACTGGTTTAAGGTTTGTTTATATTCCGTTTCTAAAATGACTGGAAAAATTTTAACTTAGTTTCACAAAGACATAACATTTTGGGGTTATACTGGAAACTCGTAAGAAAAAGCCAGATATAATTTTGCAGACCGCCTTTTTATAAAAGGGATCTATTTTTCAGGGAGAATATTTATTTAAATAGGAGGATTTATTTTATGAAATTTACAAAAATGCATGGAATCGGCAACGATTACGTATATGTAAACTGTTTTGAGGAGACCGTCACTAATCCGTCTGCTGTCGCAAAATTTGTCAGTGACCGTCATTTCGGTATCGGTTCAGACGGACTGATTCTGATCAAACCATCCGATGTCGCAGACTGCGAAATGGATATGTACAATCTGGACGGTTCTCAGGGCGCCATGTGCGGAAACGGCATTCGCTGTGTCGCAAAATATGCCTACGACTACGGCATTGTCAATAAGACAAGCATTTCCGTTGCCACAAAGAGCGGAATCAAATATCTGGATCTGACCCTCGGCGAGGATGGCAAGGTTGCTCTTGTAAAAGTCAATATGGGCGCACCGATCCTGACTTCCAGACAGATTCCGGTTGTCTCTACCAAAGAACAGGTAATCAATGAACCTCTGAATGTGGATGGTGAGACTTACCGTATCACTGCTGTCTCTATGGGAAACCCACATGCAATCGTATACATGGATGACCTGAAAAACCTTGATATCGAAAAGCTCGGTCCGAAATTCGAAAATCATATTGATTTCCCGGATCGTATCAATACCGAATTTGTAAAGGTCATCGATCGCCATACACTCCAGATGCGTGTCTGGGAACGTGGTTCCGGTGAGACACTTGCCTGCGGCACGGGAGCATGTGCAGTTGCTGTTGCTTCCACTCTGAATGGACTGGTAGATGAGGACAAGCCGGTTACCGTAAAACTGCTTGGCGGTGACCTGCAGATCCTGTGGAACCGCCAGGAAAATCTCGTATACATGACCGGCCCGGCAACGACTGTATTTGATGGAGAGATTGATGTGACATTTCTGGAGAAATAAAAAGGCATAAAAACAGCAGGATTCTTCTCTCATATGGAGCAGATATCCTGCTATTCTTATAATTTTTATGAAAAATATTTCTCCTTGATGATCTCAACCGGCATTTCTTCTCCGGTCCACAGTTTAAAGGAAGCAGCTCCCTGATACAGAAGCATGTACATACCATTTCCGGTTTTGCATCCGGCTTCTTTTGCTTCGCGGAGAAGTCTTGTCTCCTGCGGATTATAGATTACGTCAAACACAAACAAATCTTTGTGGAACATGCTGGTATCGGTGATGATCGTTCTGTCTACGTTTGGTGCCATACCTACGGAAGTACCATTTACAAGGATTACACTATCTGCGATGGATGCACGGAGGATTTCCGGATCATCAAAATCATGCAGAGTAACTTTGCATTCTGTACGCTCATTTAATTTGGCAACGATCTCTTCTGCTCTGCTAAAGAAATTATCTCTTACGTTGAATACGTTGATCTCAGCTACGCCATCCAGTGCGGCCTGTACAAGGATTGCTGTTGCAGCTCCGCCGGCACCGAGAAGTGTCATCTTTTTGCCAATGATGTCGACACCATTCTCTGCAACGGCTCTCATAAATCCAACACCGTCTGTTGTGTAAGCTGTCAGTACGCCATTGTCATTGACGATCGTATTACATGCTCCGGAGATTTCAGATGCAGGAGATACTTTATCAGCAAGTTTACACATGATGTTTTTGCCCGGCATGGTGATGTTCCAGCCTCTGGCTCCCATTGTGCGAAGTCCCTGAACAGCTTCCGGCATTTTATCCTCCGGTACGTCAAATGCAAGATATGTATAATCCAGTCCGAGCTGATCGCATGCTTCGTTGTGCATTTCCGGGGAAACGCTGTGTGCGACCGGGCTTCCAAGTAAACATAATAATCCGGTGTGTCCTGTGATATGTTTTGACATAATCCATTTTCCTTTCCGCGTCTAAAAATTTGGCAATTTCCTCTCGCCTCTACATGTGGTTTATTATACACGATTTAAAGTGATAAAGCAAGACTGCGTTTTGCTATGTTCGCTATGACAAATTTGTATATTAGTCAGTCCTGTATGTTCCAATTTGTTCTAAGCCATGATATACTTACTATGTTGCTGCCCCAATCTGCAACGGAAAGGGGGGCCTTCATTGAATCCAATCATATCTTTTTTAGTCGCTGTTGCGGCTGGTGTAGCCTGCCACTACATCATCAAATGGTTAGACGGCGATGAATAACAGCAGCTAGCCTCAGTTAGTGCACCGTAAAAAGCACAAAAAGAAAGCCCCCAGAGTTGCCGCTCTGAGGGCTTTTGCCTTGCATTGAAATAATCATATCTTTTTGCCTATGGCAATTATAGCATATGTGTTTCTGTAAATCAATATGCCTAGTTCTGTTATTTTTTATAAATAGCTTTAGTATTTGTCTGGAAATCATATTTCAGTAAAATCTATCAATTCACCGTTTACAGCAACGTTTTCAATACACTCAGCACACCATCTTCTGCATAAGACGGGCATACGGCTTTTGCTGCCATGCGGACTTCATCTCTGGCATTTGCCACTGCATAGCTGAATCCTGAATCTTTCAGCATTGCAATATCATTTATGTTATCCCCAAAAGCGCAGGTTTCTTCCGGTGATATCCCCAGATATTCCTGAAGAAATGCCACCGCACTTCGTTTATCGGCACCAAGCGGTGTTCCGTCCATCCATTCTTTTCCGGCTGCCGCAAGATTTATCTTGTCTTTCCAGTATGGTGTAAAAACCGGTGCACAAAGTTCTTCGCATCGTTCCGGATGATACACCGCAATCTTCATGATCTGCTCACCTTCAAGATGCATCATATCCGAAACCTCATGGATATCATATCCATAGGAATCTCTCAGCCAACAAAACATTTTACTTTCGGAATTTTCCGCAAAACATCTGTCCGGTCCCGAAATAAAATAATCACATTCCGGCAGCTCTGTCTTAACCATTTTGGCCATGTTCTTCCAGATCTCGTCCGGCAGTGTATGGATCTTCAGTATTTTTTCTGAAGTACGGATCAGTGTCCCGCCGTCTGATACAAAAAAGATCTGGTCTTTTACCGGCGCAAAAAGCTGGCTTTCGCTGCTGTACTGTCTGCCCGAGCATACTGCAAAGTAAACTCCTTTTTTTCTCAGTTTCTTTATAACATCCATGTACTCCGGATTGATTTTCAGCGTTCCATCCTTCACGAGAGTACCGTCTACATCACTGACAACAAGTTTTATCATTTGAATTCTCCTCCCAAAATAAAGCACCGATAGATTTCATAGTATTCTCCTGTGAATCAGATGTCAACATTTTTCAGCGCATAAGCTGGAACATTACGGAGTAATTTCCTGTAACGTAAAAACCGCGCACCGGCTTCATGTCAGTGCGCAGTCCTTATGGATTTTCACGACTCAAGGGAGAGTCTTCAAAAATATGTTCAGAATCTGAGATTACTTAGATTCCAAGTTTTTCTTTCATGTAATCTATCGGTGTGTCTTTTCCTGTGTAAAGTTTGATGGCGATCAGTGCCTGGAACAGCATCATGCTCATACCATTGTAAACTTTTTCGCATCCTGCTTCTTTTGCCTGTTTCATCATAACAGTTTCGCGTGGTGCATAAACAGTATCTGTTACGATCAGGTCTTTCTTGAAGAAAGAAGTATCCGGGATGTTGGAAAGATCTTCCAGTGGGTGCATACCTACACCTGTTGCATCACAGAAAAGATCTGCTGCGTGCATTTTTTCTTTGAGGAGATCATGATCTGCAAGGTCATTCATAGTAGCCTTGCAGTTTGTGTTTTTGTTGATCAGATCAACGATTTCTTCTCCACGGCTGTAGAATTTATCTTTAATGTTGAAGATTTCGATCTCTGCGATTCCGTCAAGAGCACCACGTACAGCGATTGCAGTTGCAGCTCCGCCGGTTCCGATCAGAACCATCTTCATTCCTTTGAAATCAATGCCTTCTTCTTTGAGTCCCTGCCAGTATCCCATACCGTCAGTGTTATAGCCTTTAAGCTTTCCGGTAACCTGTCCGTTTTCGTCACGCATATTTACAACTGTGTTGATCGCACCACATAATTTTGCTGCTTCGTCAACTTCATCCAGATATTTATGAACAACTGTTTTGTTTGGCATGGAGATGTTGGAACCGAGCATTTTGAGCGCACGGATACTCTGAACAGCATCTTTCAGGGAATCGTTGTCTACTTCAAATGCAAGCTGGATAACGTCATCACCGTTTTTGTCGTATGCAAGATTGTGTGTTGTCGGTGACTGTGTATGACGGATTGGGTAAGCCATTAATCCTACTAATTCTGTATGTCCTGTTACGTTTGGCATGATTTTTTCCTCTTTTCTTTATATTTATGAAAATCGCTACTTTCTCATGTTTGAGCGGAATCCAGGTTCAAAGGTCTTGCCATGCAGGCATGACCGACATTTGAACCTTTTCTCCCTTAATATCATATTATTCAAGTGGCTCTAAGTGCAGGTATCCCTGGGATTCCAGAACGTTCAGGATTGCACGGCCTTCCATGGTTCCTTCCATAATACGACGGGCACGTACGGAATCACCGATGGTGTATACATAAGTGTCTGTATCCTTAAATGCTTCTTCAAGCTGTGGAAGC
Organism: uncultured Ruminococcus sp.; assembly: GCA_900066355.1. Lineage (GTDB taxonomy): Bacteria > Bacillota > Clostridia > Lachnospirales > Lachnospiraceae > Blautia_A. The sequence goes on along the minus strand of FMEL01000005.1, from coordinate 170,159 downwards.
ACCGGGTTGTTGGAACGCATTCCAAGGCAGTTGAAGCCAAGATCAAATTCCATATCCTTAATCTGTCCGTCTGGAAGTTTTACAGTAAATGCATTTTCTTTTACTTCCTGAAGTGCTGTGTTTACATATTCCTTCACGCCATATTTGTCATGTGTTTCACGCATGGAGCATTTAGTGATCGGGTCTGCAAGCATACCAATCTGAGGAAGCATATCAATGATCGTACATTCTGCTCCGCGAGGTGCAAAATATTCGATTACATCAAGTCCTACGGATCCGCCGCCGACAACAACGACTTTTTTGCCCTTGCATGCTTCATCCGGGTATTTGCCTGCATTCAGGTTATTGATCATATCAAAAATTGTAGCCACATTTCCGGCCTCGATGTTTTCTTTGAGACCTTTAATCGGTGGAACAAGCGGTACAGAACCGGTTGCATTTACAACGATGTCCGGTTTGAACTGTTTTACTTTTTCAACAGTTGCTTCTGTATTCAGGAAAACATAAAGATTTTTCAGTCTGGCAGCGCGTGCTTCCAGATATTTCGGAAAATCTTTCATACGAGTCTTGCTAGGAAGGTCTGAAATAAATGTGGAGAGACCTCCGAGATGATCCTTCTTTTCCAGAACGAATACATTGCAGCCGACTTCTGCCGCTGTACATGCAGCTTCCAGTCCCGCTGTACCACCACCTACAACTACAACATTGCAGTTTTTGTTGACTTTAAGCGCTTTATAAATATCGCCTTCCGGTACAGCCGGGTTAACTGTACAACGGATCGGACGGTTTACACCGATACGGTTTCCGGCACATCCCACGTTACATGAGATGCATTTACGAATAATATCTTCCTCGCTGTTTTCAACTTTTTTTACCCAGTTCGGATCTGCGATAAGACCACGTCCCATTCCTACGATATCTACGTCGCCGCTCTCGAGAATTTTCTCAACAACTTTAGGATCACGGTAGTTACCTGCATTGATAACCGGTTTCTTAAATTTATCTTTTACGGCTCTTGCCATATAGGATCTCCATCCATCCGGGAGATAGTTGGAGTCGATCTGATACTGAAGAGATGGATTCAGACCGCAGGAAACATCATACATATCAATAAACTCATCGATATATTCCAGATATTCCAGTGTATCTTCCAGAGTGTTTCCACCCGGTACTCTCTCTTCTGCAGAGATACGAACAATGATCGGGAACCACGGTCCTACGTTTTTACGTACTTCTTCGAGTACCATACGTGGGAAACGAAGACGGTTTTCTACGGAACCGCCGAACTCGTCTGTTCTCTTATTATAGTAAGGGGATATGAACTGGCTCATCAGATAGGAATGTCCGCAGTGGATTTCGATTGCGTCAAATCCGATTGCCTGAACACGCTTTGCAGCCTCTCCATATTTTTTAACAGTTGTAAGGATTTCTTCTTTTGTCATCGGACGCGGTGTTTCGCCGCCGGCTTTTGTCGGGATGTTCGAAGAAGAAACTGTTTCCATTCCGGTTCTTGATGAAGATGCGGAAGCACCGGCATGGTTTACCTGAATTGCGACTGTAGCACCATTCTTATGAAGGTTTTCTACGAGCTGATAATAGCGCGGCATAAAGCTGTCGTGATCGATACGAATCTGGCTTGTACCATTGGAACCTGCCGGATATTCGATGTTTGCATTCTCGAGAATGATAAGACCTGTGCCGCCTTTTGCACGGAGTGAGTAATAATTCATATGACGGTTACTCATCTCACCGCTTGTCTCACCGTAGTTGGTTCCCATCGGGGTCATTGCAATACGGTTTTTAATTGTAGTTCTTTTAATGGTAATCGGTTCAAAAATCTTTGGGTATTCACTCTTCATGAAATTATCTCCTTATCAGTAAGTAACATTCACAAATAACATTCATAAACTCGAGTGGCAATCCTTTGTTTGTGACACAATTATCATAACTCTTTGTATTAAAAATTAACAATATCTTTCAGATAAATTTTTGATACGTTTTCGGTATCATTCGCAACTTCATCCTGCTGTGTCTTCATATATTCAATAAAACGCTCAACAGCCGGCAGCCGGTAACGGTCTTTCATCCAGAACATAAATACCTGACGATAGATTTCCAGTCCCTTCAGCCTGTGGATATTGATTCCCACTGCCTGCTCCAGAATATCCGTCCTTGGCATCAGTGCGATTCCGAAATTTTCCCTTACAAGAGATACGATCGAATATTCATCCGGACATTCTACAATCATATTTGGACTGACCTGATATTTCTTATATAGATGTTTTGCATACGTCCCCATCCAGGATTCCTTCTCATAGCCAATTACCGGATAATGATTCAGTTCTGCAAGCGGTACTTCCCTTATTCCGGCAAGTGGATGCTGTTTCGGTGTAATGATAACCAGCTCCTGAGCACTGAGTGGAAAAAATTCCATATCATCTTTCTGAAGATAGCCGCCAAATCCAACGTCAAGCTCGCCGGTCCGCACCTTTGCAGCGATTGCCGGTGTATGATTCTGCCAGAAATTGAACACCACATTTTTGTTTTCTTCTTTATTTAAAAATTTTCGTACTTTATGTGGAATATAATGCCCCGCAAGCGGAAAAATATAACCGATATCAATCTTTCCGCCATCTGAAGAAAGCTCCTGCATCTTACCGACCGCCACATCGCAGTCACCCGCAATCCGGTCTGCATGCTCCAGAAAAAGGTATCCTGCTTTTGTAAGCGTCACTCCTCTGCCTTTCTTTTCAAAAAGAGCCACACCGAGTTCACTCTCTAACGCTGCCATGGAACGACTCAAAGACGGCTGTGAAATATAGAGTTCTTCCGCTGCCTGATGATAGTTTTCCAATCTTGCTACTTTTTGAAAATACAGAATCTGATTCAGTGTCATTTCCTTCTCCTCCTGTATATAATCTTCCATATTCCGGTAATTCCCCGTATTACCTTTTCTGATTATTATACCACACCACCATTAATGCATTCAATGCATTAGTTTTTCCCTTTAAAAGCATTAGACCACATGCATTGTACCTGTTAAAATACAGTTAAATGTTATTTTTTTAACACAATTCACCACGGCATTTCTAAAGTTTGTGACAGAACCCAACGAAAACCGAAATCACTTTTTAAGAAAAGGAGAACAACATGAACAAGAAATATCTGCCAAGTGCATTGATTTTGTACTTGAACTACTTCATCCACGGTGTTGGATGCTCTATTCTGGGACAGGCAGTTATTAAGGACGCGCTTGCAGGCGCATGGGGCGTTGAGGCAATGGCAATCACAGCAATCTCTGCTGCACTCGGTCTCGGCCGTCTGATCGCACTTCCATTCGCAGGACCGCTCTCAGACAAACTTGGCCGCCGCATTTCCACAGCAATCGGAAGTGCTTCTTATGCAATCTACCTGATCGGTCTTGCACTTGCATTTAATGCCGGAACAAACGGTGGTTACACCATCGCTTATGTATGTGCAATCCTCGGTGGTATCGCAAACTCCTTCCTTGATACAGGTATCTACCCGGCAGTTTCCGAGATCATCTACAAAGCTCCGGGCGTTGCAACTATGGGAATCAAATTCTTCATCGCAATCGCACAGATGCTTCTTCCATTCGTACTGGGCGCTACAGTAGCTACAACAGCTGCCGGACTTACTTCCTACAACCGCCTGTTCTACGGATGCGGTATTATCTATATCGTACTTTTTGTACTTGTATTCCTGTTTCCGCTTCCGGATGCTGACCAGAAAGCAGCCGGCAAAAAAGAAGGACTTATTAACAGCCTGAAACACACACATTTCTCTTTCGAATCCATCGCTATGATCCTGATCGGATTCACATGTACAGGTACTTTCCAGTTATGGCTGAACTGTGCACAGAACTTTGCAAAAGAAAATGTCGGCTGGGCTGACCCGTCCATCATGCAGACATACTACTCTGCAGGTACTCTGATCGCACTTGTAGTAACTGCACTCCTTACAAGAAAAATCAAAGACGTTCGTTTCATCGTTATCTACCCGGTTATCTGCCTTGCAACTCTGATCGTTGTTCTTACAGGCCAGAGCCAGACACTGATGATCGCCGGTGCATTCATTATCGGATGGGCAGGCGCAGGCGGACTTCTTCAGATTGCAACATCCGTATGCAACATGTTGTTCCCTAAGATCAAAGGAACTGTTACAGCACTTGTTATGATTGCATCTTCGCTGTGTAACTACACAATCCTGACAGCAGCATCCAAAATGCAGCCTTCTCAGGTTATGATCATGAACATCGTACTTACTGCAGCAGGTGTTGTACTTGGCCTTTTTGTAAACATCCGTTACAAAAAAATGGTTGCTCTTGCTGAGGCAGACAATTAAAATAATATCAGGGTGAAAATTCAAAAAGAAAGGAAATCATCATGAATACAGTTAAAATCCGTGACATTGAGATTGGTACAGGCGCACCGAAAATCATCGTTCCGATCGTTGGCGTCACAAAAGAAGACATCATTGAAGAAGCAAAAACATTTGATTCTATTCCGATCGACGTTGTTGAATGGCGTGTAGACTGGTTTGAAGGTGTATTTGATTTTGCAAAAGTAGAAGATGTACTGAAAAACCTTCGCGAGGTTCTTGGAAACATTCCGCTCCTTATGACTTTCCGTACTTCCAAAGAAGGCGGCGAAAAAGCTATCGAGCCGGAAGCTTATGCAGAACTGAACATCAAAGCAGCTCAGACCGGATATGTTGATCTTGTTGACGTTGAAATCTTTACCGGAGATGACATCGTAAAAAAAATCATCGACGGTGCTCACGCAGCCGGAGTCAAAGTCATCGCTTCCAACCATGATTTCTTCAAAACTCCTGCAAAAGCAGATATCATCTATCGTCTCCGCAAGATGCAGGATATGAACGCTGATATTCCAAAAATCGCAGTGATGCCTCAGAATAAAAAAGACGTTCTGACACTTCTTGCTGCTACAGAAGAAATGACCACAAACTATGCAGACAGACCGATCATCACCATGTCAATGGCAGGTACCGGCGTTATCAGCCGTCTCTGCGGTGAAGTATTCGGTTCTTCCATGACCTTCGGTGCTGCAAAGAAAGCCTCCGCACCGGGACAGATGGGAGTAAATGATCTGAATACAGTCCTTGGACTTCTTCACAGCGCAATGTAATGCAGCTATAATTACTTCTTGAAACTACCGGTATTTTTATTTAAAATAAAAGTACCGGTAATTTTTATAACTGTAAAGCGTTAAACAGTTATTCGTGAAAAAATATCTATACTCAATTTTTAAGGGAGGTCCTTCATGAAAAAAATACTTCACTGGCTGGACGAGAACCTCGAAGAATTTATCCTTGTTCTTTTCCTGATCGCCATGACGCTGATCATGGGTGTCCAGGTCTTTTGCAGATATGTTCTTGGCATGTCCCTGTCCTGGTCTGAGGAACTTACCAGATACCTCTTTATCTGGTGTGGATTTTTGAGCGTCAGCTATTGCAGCAAAAAATGTCTTTCTATCAAGATCGAACAGTTCGTTGCGATTTTTCCCCGTCGTGGTAAAGCTTTATTTAAAGTAGTCAACCATACTTTTGAGCTGATCTTTTTCATCTATATGATTCCATTTGCCTGGTCTTATATGATGTCTTCTGTTCACAGTGGACAGCTTTCGCCGGCTTGTGGTATTCCAATGTATTATGTACAGGCAGCACCTCTTGTCTCCTTTGTTCTGGTTGCCTTCCGTGTCCTGCAGCGCTGGATCATCGAGTTCCGTGTTGCACGCGGCGAAAATGTATTTGATCCGGCTCATCCGGAACGCAATACTCCGGAGTCCTTCATTCAGGCCAATGCCGAATCACTCGGCGAAAATGCGCTGGAATCAGGTATCGACAACCGTATCAATACCATCAAAAATTCGAATGAGGAGGAACGCTAATGCCAGTCGTAGTTTTATTTATTATCTTTGTTGCCTTACTGGTCATCGCAGTTCCGGTATCCATCACTCTTGGGATTACATCTGTTCTTCCGTCCGTGTTTGATCCGTCCTTTACTGTAGGTGCCAAATATCTGATCCGTGCCATGTTCGGCGGTCTGGACTCTTTCCCGCTCCTTGCAGTTCCGATGTTTGTCCTTTCCGGTATCATCATGGCAAAAGGTGGTATTTCCAAAAAACTGTTTGATGTTTTTGCATACTTCCTCGGAAAATTCACCGCAGGTATGCCGTGTGCCGTTATCGTCACCTGTCTTTTTTATGGTGCGATCTCCGGTTCTGCTCCTGCAACTGTTGCCGCAGTCGGAAGTATGACGATCCCGATCCTTACAACGCTGGGATATGACATTACGTTTTCTACTGCGATCGTAGCCGTAGCCGGCGGTCTCGGTGTTATCATTCCACCGAGTATTCCGTTTATCATGTATGGTATGGCTTCCGGCGCCTCTGTCAGTGATCTGTTCCTTGCAGGTATCATCCCTGGACTCATGATTGGTGCACTCCTTATGGTTTATGCCATCTATCACTGCAAACGCTACGGTGAAGACAAAGAAAAGATTCACAGCGAAGTACAGATGCTTCACGACAAAGGTCTTCTGAAGGTGTTGAAAGAAAGTTTCTTCGCCCTTTTAAGTCCGATCATCATCCTCGGATGTATTTATACCGGTGTTGCTTCTCCGACTGAGGCCGCCGTTATCTCTGTATTCTACGCGCTGATCATCAGTCTGTTTGTATACAAGAGTATCAAGATCCATGATATCTGGCCGATTCTTGTGGAAGCGATCCGTACCTTTACACCGATTCTTTTTATCCTGGCAGCATCTACCGCCTTCTCCAGAGTCCTTACTCTGATGCAGGTACCACAGACTGTCAGTGAATTTATCCTGAACAACTTCCACAGCCCGGTTGCGATCCTGCTGATCATCAACATATTCCTGCTGATCGTCGGTATGGTCATGGATACCACACCGGCAATCCTGATTCTCACACCGATTCTTCTGCCGATCGTAGAAGCCATCGGAATGGACCCGATCCAGTTTGGTGTTATCATGGTTGTCAACCTTGCGATCGGATTTGTTACTCCGCCAATCGGTGTTAACCTGTTTGTTGCAAGTTCTCTGACGGATGTTCCGGTTATGCAGATTGCAAAGAAAGCCATGCCAATGATTGCCTTCTTCCTTGTTGCACTCCTGCTGATCACCTTCATCCCGGCAATTTCTATTGGAATCTTATAGGAGGAAAGACATGAAAAAATTTACTACAGCTACTACAGACATAAAAAAGCGTCGCATCCTCCGTGTAGTTCCGGTGCTGGCAGCTGCCGGTATCTTAAGCGTTGTTCTTACCGGATGTGGTTCTTCCGATGAGGAAGTGCAGCGTTATTCCTGGCCACTGGCAACTGCAAGCCCGGAAGATACGGTCACACAGATTTTTGCAGAAAAATTCGCTGAGGAAGTTTCTGACTTAAGTAATGGTAAAATGAAAATTCAGGTATACGCAAACTCCACGCTCGGAGGCGACCGTGACCTCCTGGAGACCTGTTCCGACGGTGATATCCCGTTTGTCGTACAGAATACAGCTCCACAGGTTTCTTTCATGAGTGATCTGGCAGTCTTTGACCTTCCATGCGTGTTTGATTCTCTGGATGACTGCCGTAAAAAAATCGATGAGCCGGATTTTTACAGTCTGATCAGTGATGTTTATACGAACGGCGGTTATCATCTGCTTGGTATGGCAGATCAGGGATTCCGTGTTATGAGTACAAATAAAGCAGTCAACAGTTTTGCAGATTTCAAAGGTCAGAAGATCCGTACCATGGAAAACAGTTATCATCTGGCATTCTGGAAATCGCTTGGCGCAAACCCGACTCCGATGAGTTTCAGTGAAGTATATATCGGTCTGCAGCAGCACACGATAGATGCGCAGGAAAACCCGTATGAAGTTATTGTTTCCAACAATCTGTATGAGCAGCAGGATTACGTCGTAGAGACGAATCATCTGCCGCATCTTATTTCCCTGATTGTCAATGATGAGTTCTTTAAAGACCTTCCGGAGGATGAGCAGGAAATCATGACGGAAGCAGCGCAGCTCGCTACAGAGTACGCAAGAGAACAGTCTGATGCCCGAATTGCGGATAAGATTGCGACGATCAAAGAAAGCGGAACAGAGATTATTACACTGTCCGATGAGACACGGAAAGAAATCCGTGAGGCATCCAAAGGAGTGTATGAATCGATCAGGGAAGTGATTGATCCTGCAATCTATAATTCTTACATGGATGGTATTGATGAACAATTCAATTCCAAAGAATAAATTAACGTATCCATCTGATCTCTTCAGGTAGTTTCGAAAATCTGGAATCACTAAAGAAAATAAAGAACTACAAAAAACGTCCCGGAAAATGACAAACTCGCTGTCGCTCAGACAGTGTCATCTTCCGGGACAAAGTAGTTTTTTATTTTCTAAGTGCTTCTCAAGATTTCCTCAAAGCCTGAAAGACCAGAAGGATACGTTTTTTATTCCTGTTCATGCTATTACCATTCCTCAATACCCCCACATAGCAAATTCAGGTCTTCCCTCTTCCCTCTTCGCTCTCCACTTTCTGACTCGATTCCAGTGGGCTCGCGCGCGTCCGCGCGCTACTCCTACTAATCCGCATGTCAAGTATAAATGCGTACCAGTTCTGATTCTCCAGTACTTATGCTTCCCTTCTGAACAGTGTTTAAATACAAAGAAAAAGCGTCTCGTATCTGATTTACAGGACTTGAAAAGATCTGCTCGAAGTACTTAGAGAATAAAAGATTATATTGCTTCGAAAAATGACACTGTCTGAGCGATAGCGAGTTTGTCATTTTTTCGGAGCGTTTTTGTAAGCTTTTCTTCTCTTAGTACTTCCAGATCTTTGAACCATCCTGACAAATCAGATACGAGACGCACATTCTTATATTTAACACTTTCAGCTTTACAAAATCATCTGCTGAAGCCGAAAGCCTACACATTTATACACCGACTGCGATCTTACTTCACATTCAGATATACATCCTCTCTTGTATGGAATCCTCCATCTATGATCACTTCATCCATATTCTCCGCGGTCACTGCCACAGGTGTGATCTTATAATACGGTATGTCATTCGAACCGTCATTGAAAGTCTCATTAACGGAAATCCCATTTTCTTCCTTACTGATATCCTCTCCTTTTCCGAGTCTGACGGCAAGTTCTGCCGCCGTTGAAGCTTCCTGCTCGATTGGTTTGTACACCGTCATTGTCTGAGTACCTTCCACGATCCGCTGGCATGCTGCAAGGTCCGCATCCTGTGCTACAACAGCCACCTGTCCGGCAAGACGATTCTCTGACAGCACTTTTACCGCCTGGCTTGCAAGGTCATCATTTCCACACATAACCCCGACAACATCATCCGTAATCTCCAGACCTTTATTTACATGTGTAGCCGCCAGCTCTGCCAGCCAGTTATCACAGTACCCACTGTAAACTATATTCAGCTTACTGCCTTTTAAGGCTTCTTTAAATCCCCTCTCAACTTCCTCTACATTCTTATCAGTCGGAGACCCGTAAATGGCAAAGATATTTCCACCATCAGGGCAGGCTTGGATCAGAGATTCTCCCATCAGCGTTCCAACCATCTCATTGTCGATCGTGATATACAGGTCTGCATTTACATTAGGTGTGATCCTGTCATAACAGATAACATAAATCCCCATGCTCTTTGCTTCTTTCACAACATCATACAATGCGTCACCGTCAATCGGGATGATTACGATCACATCCATCTTCTTCTGGATAAAATACTCGATCTGAGAAATCTGCTCATCCACATCGCCTCCGGCGACCTGCACATTTACTTCTGCTCCCAGCCCCTGTGCTGTCGATACAAACATATCGCGGTCACGCAGCCATCGCTCAATAACAAAAGAATCAAAACTCAGCCCAATCTGAAGTTTATCAGCTTCTTTTGAATCCTCACTGGCAGTTTCCTCTGTTCCGGTTCCGCATCCGGTCAGAAGAATCAGCACCAACACTCCAATTATCAGAAAAATACCCGTTTTTCTTTTCATTCCCCATACCTCGTTTTGTATTCACTTGGTGTCATATCCGTCTGTTTCTTAAAAATTCTGCTGAAATAGTTCGGATCTGTATAACCACTCCGTATTCCGGCTTCCTTGATACTGATGTCCGGTTTTACCAGAAATTCCTTCGCTTTTTCAATACGGATCTTCGTCAGATATTCAATAAAATTCTCACCTGTCTCTTCTTTAAAAATCTTACTGAAATAATACGGACTGATATTCACAAGGCCCGAAACATCGTCAAGTGAAATATCTTTGCTGTAGTTTTCCTGAATATACAGCATTGCTTTCTTTGCTGCGGAATTGGACCGCTCTTCCTTCTGATCCCGTATTGCCCGGCAGGCATTGACCATTTTATCAAGGAACCATTTACGGAGTTCTTCATAGTTTTTGCAGGCCATCGCCACATCCAGATAATCGCGGCGATAACTGAATCCATAATTGACTGCGCCCGCCTCAAATGCTTTCTTTTCGCCCCAGATAATATATTCCAGTACTTTCAGACGGATGTTGTTCATGTCCTCCGCATAATGCGCCAGCATCCAGTCAAAGAACTCATTCATCTCCTGTACGCATTCCTTTTCTTTCCCTTCTTCCAAATAGCGAAAAATACTTTTTTCCATTTCTACCGGAAATTCTTCATCATATACACCATTCTGAGAAAGGTCTTCAATATGTATCACGCGGCTCTTGCTTCCGTTCAATGCACGAAGTGCCTCACGGTAAGAGCGCTCCATTTCCTGCATTTCCCGCACCCTTCCGATACCGATTCGGAATTTTGCCTCGATTCTTCCCTCAAGCTTCGAGATCAGACTCCTCGAACTTTCTACAAGGTCGATTCTCTCCTCATAAGAATTTGCCGAAATCGGACACGGAACAACGATTGGAATGCGATTGGACATGATAGAACCAACTACACAGGAAAAATAAGATTTCACAATATCTCGAATTTCTCCGTAAAATTCCTGTGCTTTTACATTCATGCCGACCGGGCTGACCAGTCTGCCGTTCTCATAAGACTGGCCAAACTGCAGGATCATGACATATCCCTGCTTGTCTTCAATGTCCAGAAGCTGCTGATAATAGTCTGCCGCCTGCATTTCCTGCTGAAAAAGCAGACTTCCGACGAAACTGTTCTCCACAACCGGAATGACTGTCTCCAGTTTTTCCTGAATCTTTAAGAGATTACTTCTCTGATTTCGCTTTGCATCAACTTTTCCAATTGCCTCCTCTACAGCCGCAATGATCTTTGCTCTGGATATCGGCTTCGTCAGATATCGCTCCACGCCCAGATCGATAGCCTCTTTGGCATAATCAAATTTGTCATATGCCGATACTACATAAAAAAGCGCTGTTGTATTGAATTTACGTATTTCCCGCATTGCCTGAATGCCGTTGATTCCCGGCATATGAATGTCCATAAATACCACATCCGGATGGAAAGTTTCGGCAATCTCCGTAACTGCCCTTCCGGTCTTTGCAGTCTCAACGACACATTCCTCTCCAAATGCACCGGCTATGACATTTTTGAATGCTTCCAGCATAATTCCCTCATCATCTGCTACCAAGATTCGATACATACTCTCATTTCCCCTTTTGCTTACCTTCTGTTGTCTGATTTCTATTCTCCGTCTTTTGGAATCTCCGTGTCATCTTTTTCAACAGGAATCATAATATGAACCGTGGTTCCGGTATCCGGGCCATCACTTTCAATCGTAAAAAACTCTTTTTGTTTATAATAAAGCTGTAGCCTGTCGATTACATTTCGAACCGCAATTCCCGTAGAAAAACGATCTTCATTATCCTGTGAAGCACTGCCTGACATTACTTTTTCAATCATTTCTTCTGTCATTCCGGCGCCATTATCACTGATCGTAATATCCAGCATATCTTCATTCTGATGAATCGACATCCGGATCCAGCCCGTTTCCATACAGTCATGAATGCCATGCTGCACCGCATTTTCGACCAGCGGCTGAAGAATCATACTCGGAATACGAATATTTTCGATTCCTTCATCTACTTCTTTGATATAAGTAATATCTCCCGCAAAACGGACATTCAGAATATAAATATAATTATCAACGGCCTCTACTTCTTCCCAGAGCATCGCATCTTCTTCCATCTTGCGTACATTATATCGAAAAAAATCCGCCATTTTTTCCAGAAAAACACCTGTCTTGTCTGCATCTCCCATCATGGCAAGCTGCGCTCCTGCATTGAGACTGTTAAACAGAAAATGTGGGTTGATCTGTGCCTGCAGATATTTGAGCTGTGCTTCTTTAAGATGTGTTTCCATAAGAAGCTCCCGTTCTTTCATCTGTGCCTGACGCTCCATACTGTCTTTCAGCTGCTCAATATTCTGACGGATACTTTCCAGCATCTGATTAAAACTTCGGGTTACAATTCCAACCTCATCTTCTACTACGACCGGAAGCTGCGGGACATTTAAATTTCCTTTCGCCACTTCATGTGCCGTATTGGACAGTGCGGTAAGCGGACGGATCATATTGCGTACCAGCAGTGTCGTTACGACAAGTCCAAGTGCATAAACCACCAGCATGACCGCGATACACAGTTTGTACAATACATTCATCGCCGATAACAGGAGCTGATAGTTTGCAGAGTTCATCTTGAACCGCAGATTATTCAGGTTATAGCTATACGAATTGATATATTCATACAGTTTATGTTCATCCTCATAGGAGGTCTTGTACTTCTCAACATTTCTGCCGCGCTTTGCCTGTACCGTTTCATTTGTCTGATCCAGATAAGTTTCTGACATCCTTCGGATATTTTTTTCAAGCATTTTTGCTTCATTATCCAGATTCCGGTCATTCAGATCTTCGAGCAAATTCCTGTAATTCTGTTCATAGCGGTAATAATTTTCCAACGCCTGCGAACTGTTTGTATTCAGATATTCATAAACGGTACTTTCCACCTGTTCAATTGAATCTGAAAGCTCATTTATAGCCGTATTGCTGGAAAAAACCGCATCAATTCTTCCCACCGCTGTACGGATCTGGGCAAAAATAAACACATTGATACCAAGCGCAAAAACCAGGACCAAAAGCATAACACCACTCAGTCTGGTCTGTATGGAATTTTTTACAGCGGAGAATTCTTTTGCATCTTTCATTTTTCATCCTCCGTCCTGTATTCCCTAGTGTTGTCCTTCGTGATCACATGCTGATCAACACTATAATAGTTATTACTATGTCCAAAAGATATATATTCGTCCAGCGCATTGACACTGTACCTTCCGATTTCTTCCATATCAAGAGCAATTGCAGAAGAAATAATTCCCTTATCGATCGCATCCAGGGTTACATTAGAATAATAATATCCGATTACTTTTACATTACCAACCTGATTATAGTCTACCAGTGCCTGACAGACACATTCTGTTACAACCTCATCCATACAGACAATCACGTCCGGAAGGCTTTCATCACTGACAAACATATCCCGCACAAATTCTTCTGTATCAAAGTCTGCGCTGCTGTCCACACAGTATTCCGTCAGATCTATCGACTGTCCTGTTTTTTTCCGGGATTCCAGTTCTTTTTTGACCTGCGAATAAACAAGATTTGTTTCCTGCGTTTTTGAGCTGGATGTCGATAAAAACATCACACTTGTAGAACCTTTTTCTTTCAGCATCCCCTGAATCTGTTCTGTATAGGCACTTCCCATCTGATAACTGTTCAGTCCTACAAAGCTGATGCGGCTCGTCGCAGTATCATCTGTCATAACTGTAACAACCGGGATTCCATCCTTCAATGCCTCTGTGATCAGATGCTGTTCTTCTTTACTTCCGTCCGCTTCCAGAATGATTCCATCCACTTTTGAGGCAATCCCGATCTTAAGGCAATCCGCCTGCGAGTATCCATTCATCTGTTCCGGAGAGAGTAGTTCCACATATGCATCTTTGCTTTCTGCTTCTTTTGAGGCGCTTTCATAGACTGACTGCCACATGCCGGTATCCTTATCGTTGGCGATCATCAGATAATGCCGCTGATAGGCTGTAGCGCGCTCTCCTTCTCCCAGTTCGACCCGGTCCAGATTTTTCTGAAAATAGATCCAGATCCCCGAGAGAAAAAAGATACACCCAGCCAATATGCAAAAGATTGTCAGTGTAGATTTTTTCATAGTTTCCATTCTTTCTGATTATTTTTCTTTCTATCAGTGTATCACATTTTTTCTGATACTTCAAAAGGGCCATTGCGCCACACGCAATGACCCTTACCATTCATCTGATTTTCATTATCCGTTCTTTCTGTTGGATAATACATCGAATACAACTGCGATCAGAAGTACGGCACCTTTTACTACGTACTGCCAGGAATCACCGATACCCATGATTGACATACCCATGTTGATAACACCAAGGAGAAGGGCACCGATTACTACACCACCTACAGTACCGCTGCCGCCGTATGCGGAAGCACCACCGATGAAACAGGAACCGATTGCATCCATCTCGAAGGAGGTACCTGTACTACCGTTTACAGAACCTACACGTGCTGCACAGAGAAGACCTGCAAGACCTGCAAGAAGTCCCATGTTTACATAAGCAATAAAGTAAACTTTGTTTGTATCAATACCGGAAAGCTGTGTAGCTTTCTCATTACCACCGATTGCGTAGAAGTAACGTCCGAATGCTGTTTTAGATGTAATGAAACTGTAAATCAGGCAGATTGCAACTACCCAGATGAACATAACGGAGATACCTTTGTACTGGAACAGTTTGTAGCAGTACCACAGGATAACAACTGCAATGATCACTGCTTTGCTGTAATCAGAAAATGCTGTATTCTGACGATAACCTTTTTTCGCTTTGTTTGCTCTGGAACGAATAACATTAAAGATTACATAAACAGCTACTACAACACCAACGATCAGTGCGGAATAGTTTGCAGTATCATCAAGTCCAGGAATATTGATATAGGATGTAAATACTTTCAGGAAATCTTGGCTCTGGATAGATACAGTCTTGTTATCCAGGATCAGACGTCCGAATCCACGGAAGATGAACATACCTGCAAGTGTTGTGATAAATGGAGGAATACGTTTGTAACCGATCCAGTAACCCTGCCAGATACCTACCAGAAGACCAACAACCAGACAGATGATGATGGTCAGATATGGGTTCATTCCCTTGTTGCTGATAAGTACTGCTGCAAGACCACCAACCAGGCAGATTACAGCACCAACAGAAAGGTCGATGTTACCACCTGTCAGGATACATAATAACATACCACAGGCAAGAACGAGAACATAACCATTCTGAAGCATTAAGTTTGACATGTTCTGTGCATACAGGAGTCTTCCGTTTGTCAATCCACAGAACAGGATAAATACGATCACCAGGGCGATGACCATTGTATATTTTCTTAAAAAGTCTTTTACATTAAATTTCATTTTTTTACCCCTTTCCCAGTAGAATCCGGTTACTGCTCACTTTGCTCACAGCACCTTTATCAGTTTTATTTTTTATTCTGTTCCTGCATGATCGAAGCCATGATACGTTCCTGAGTTGCCTCTTCTGCAGTAAATTCACCAGCCAGACGGCCCTCACTCATAACATAGATTCGGTCACACATACCGAGAAGTTCCGGCATTTCAGAAGAAATCATAATGACTGATTTTCCATCTTCTACCATCTTATTGATCAGGCAGTAGATATCATATTTTGCACCTACATCGATACCTCGTGTAGGTTCATCCAGAATCAGGATATCCGGTTCTGTAAACATCCACTTACCAAGCAGAGCTTTCTGCTGGTTACCACCGGAAAGGTTACCGATTTTCTGCTCATTGGAAGGAGTCTTGGTTCCCATTTCCTTTGTCATCTCATCTGCCAGATGAACTTCCATATCTGTATTGATGACACCTTTCTCGCAGACTTTGGAAAGTCGTGCAAGTGTTGTATTAAATCGAATAGATTCTCCGAGGATCAGTCCGTTCGTCTTACGGTCTTCTGTTACATATGCAAGACCATGGTGAATTGCATCATGCGGATTCTTGAGATTGACTTTTTCTCCTTTGATATAGAGATCACCGGAGATATTGCTTCCATAACTCTTACCAAATACGGACATTGCGAATTCAGTACGTCCTGCACCCTGCAGTCCAGAGAAACCAACAACTTCACCTTTATGTACTTTACAGGAGATCTTATCATCTACAATCTTCTCCGGGTAAAGCGGATGATGAACGGTCCAGTCTTTTACCTCCAGCATGACATCTTTGCTGACATTATGTTTTCTGGAAGGATAACGGTCATCCATAGAACGACCAACCATACCTTTGATGATACGGTCTTCACTTAAATCATCTACACCCTTGGTCAGTGTCTCGATCGTTGTACCATCTCGGATGATTGTACAGCGATCTGCACAATAGATGATCTCATTCAGTTTATGTGTAATGATGATAGAGGTCAGTCCATTCTTCTTGAATTCCATCAGAAGATCCAGAAGCATCTTTGCATCTTCATCATTCAGAGATGAAGTAGGCTCATCCAGAATCAGAAGTTTAACCTTCTTGGAGAATGCCTTTGCGATCTCTACCAGCTGCTGTTTACCTGTTCCGATATCTTTGATCAATGTCTGTGCAGATTCATGGAGTCCAACCTGTGCCATGTGTTTTTCTGCTTCACTGTATGTTCTGTCCCAGTCAATGCTGCCGCTTTTATTCTTAATCTCGTTTCCGAGAAACATATTCTCGCCAATAGAAAGTAACGGAATCAGCGCAAGTTCCTGATGGATAATAACGATTCCTTTCGCTTCACTGTCGTTCAGGTTTTTAAACTTGCATTCCTCACCTTCATAGGTAACTGTACCTGTATAACTTCCATATGGATACTGACCACTTAAAACGTTCATCAGTGTGGATTTTCCCGCACCGTTTTCACCGATCAGCGCGTGAATCTCTCCTCGCTGGACTTCAAGATTTACATTGTCCAGAGCTTTGACACCGGGGAACTCTTTTGTAATGTGATCCATTACTAAAATATTGTCTGCCAAAATGGCGCCCCCTTTCAAAAAACCGGGCGGGGCTCTTCACCCCGCCCTAAAATTTCAAATTACATGTTTTATTGGTTACTTAAGCAATTTTTCTGCTTACTGTGCTGGATGAAGATATCCGTCATCGTCCTGTGTATAGTATCCTGTGTCAACCAGTTCTTCTTTCATGTTGTCTTTAGTTACAACTGTAGGAACAAGCAGGAAGGATGGGCATTTATGTCCTTCGGATGTCTCATAGGATTCTGTATCGAATGCACAATCGAAATCCCATTTGGAGTTTGTGATCAGAGAATCATCAATTGTGTCACCTTTCAGCATTGCTTCTGCAAGGTCAAGTGTTACGACTGCTTCGTTTGCAACTGCTTTGTAAACTGTCATGGACTGTTTTCCATCTACGATGTTTGCAAGGTTAGCTTCGTCACCATCCTGTCCTGTGATCAGAACGTCGTTTTTGCCTGCATAGTCAGATTCGATAGCCTGTGTAACACCAAGTGCTGTAGAGTCATTGGAGCAAAGAGCTACATCAAGCTGTGTTCCGTCTGCATAGTAAGAAGCGAGGATGTTCTGCATTCTTTCCAGAGCTGTCTGTGTATCCCATGCTGCTGTTGCTACGGAATCGAAATCAGTCTGTCCGGAAACTACATTCAGTGTGCCTGCATCCAGATACGGTTTCAGAGTGTCATAAGCACCGTTGAAGAAGTATCCCGCATTGTTATCTGCCGGGTCACCTGCTGTGAACTCGATGTTATATGTTTTATCACCTGCATTGTCAAGATCCAGAGTATCGATTACGTACTGGCCCTGCAGAGTACCTACTGTATAGTTATCGAAGGAGATATAATAGGAAACTGCATCGGATTTGATCAGACGGTCATAAGCAATAACCGGGATTCCTGCATCTGCTGCTTCATCCATAACTGTGTTAAGTGCTTCACCATCGATAGCTGCAACTACCAGAAGGTTAACTCCATCGGAGATCAGGTTCTGAATATCGTTTACCTGACGGTCTGTTTCGTTATCGGAATATGTCAGCTCAACATCGTATCCGGCTGCTTTAAACTGTTCTTCCAGATAAGAACCATCTCTGTTCCAACGTTCCAGAGACTGTGTTGGCATTGAGATACCAATCTTTCCGCCTTCAGCTGCTGCATCATCAGCAAGTACAGGAACTGCGCAAGATGTGATTGCCATTGTTGCTGCCATCGCTAAAACTAATTTTTTCTTCATAAAAGAAACCTCCCATTTTTGTTTTCGCTCTTTAGCTATTTCGTATAGCTTTTTGATAAAATTATAATATCATATAGATATTTTAAACAAAATGGACTGTTTTTTGATGCACCATTCAATTTTTGCGTTTAAAAAAAATCCAGACGACACGCATCTGGATTTTTTTGGACATCTGCTTTTTATTAAATTAAATTTGTGCTATTGACACTTCTCAGGATATTCTCAACCAATACATCTCAGTATGTTACTTACTGGTCACTCCTGCGCATCCAGTGCGCGAAGTCTGTGTACAAGCTCCTCACAGATTTCGAGCTTGTCTTTACCATCTGTCTCGATAACGATATCAGCTGCTGCCTGATATTTCTCACGACGTTTTTCCATAAGGTCGCCGATGAAAGACACATTCTTATTTCCCTCGAGAAGTGGTCTGTCATGGTTGTCTTTGACACGGTTTAAGATTGTCTCCGGTTTTGCGGTAAGAAGAACGACACGGCCGTTTTTCTTCATCTCAACTACATTGCGCTCTCTCATCGGTACACCACCGCCACAGGAGATGACCACATTGCTCTTGGACTGCATTTCAATAAGAAGTTCTGTCTCAAGATTACGGAAGTATTCTTCTCCGTAGGTCTCAAAGATATCGGAGATGGACATACCCTCTCTCTCTGCGATGATCTGATCCATCTCTACAACTTCCATTGCAAAAACAGTTCTCAGGAAATCAGAGATTGTAGATTTGCCGGCTCCCATAAATCCGATCAGGACGATATTGTAATCAAACAGCTTACGTGCCTGAATCTTCTTACTATTTCTTGTGATTTCTTCAAAAACAGCTGTTACCTCATCTTTATGGCGTTTGCCTTCCATTCTGCGGTTCAGCCATTCTCTCTGCTTCGCCTCCTGCTCCGGCTGCAGGATCGGAATATCATTTGCTTCTTTGTAAACCATGATGTCTTCTACGATTCTGTTACGCATAAGAAGTGCATCCAGAAGAATTTCATCACACTGTCCGAGACTTTCTCTGAGTATATCCAATTGATTCATATGTATCGTTCCCTCTCTATATAAACAAATTTATCGTTATTATAACAGCTATTTAGCGCGTTAACAATATAAAGTGGGAATTTTTCTGAAAAACCTGAATTTTATTCTGCATTCTTGAGTGCTTCACTCATCGGCACTTTACGTATCCTGCGATATTCCAGAAGTGCTACTATGGCATAAGTTACAAATCCAGCCCCAAACATCTTCACATAAATCATCGGATCGATCCACAGAGCAATCCATCCAGAAATACTCTGCAGCATCACTTCCCGGAACAGCACCTTCATGGCAGCAGCCTCAATAGGCATGCTGATAAGGAGACAGAGAACTACGACAATTGACGTTGACATAATATACAGTCTGCTGATCTCACCATTGGTATAACCCAGAATCTTTGTCATTGAGATTGACTGTGCATTTTTTTCGATGATGATCTTGGACAACAGATAGATCAGGATCATGTAGATTGCAATTGCAAATCCATTAACCAGTCCCATCATACTTCCCATTGATACGTTGAGCTGTCTGGAAATCTTGGTCAGGGCATCCAGATCTATCACCGAACCGATATAACTGCTGTCTATATCCGTAATCTCGCTGTTGCTGAAATAACCACTGAAGTAATCATCTCCCAGATCAAATGTCTGGTTCAGATCCTCCTGCGGCATAAAGATACATAGTCCACCATTGTAATCATAGATCCCACCGATTTTAAACGTATACTCATCATCCTCATATTTTTCCTTAAGAATGATCGTATCCCCGATTTTCAGCAAAAACTTATCCGCATATGCCTGCGAGATGTAAACACCATCTGAAAAATCTGCATCAATATACTTACTGTCATCATGAATGCCGTACAGAGTAACTTCTTCGCTCTTGTATTTGCCCGGAAGTGTATTCAATGAATATGCACTGAACTCCTCCGCATCTTCATTATCCGTCTCTGTATCATGAGAAAAAAGAAACATATCCAGCATTCCCTCAAGCTTATTGCTTCCGCCCATCACACTGACCGGAACAGAAAGCATATACTGATATTTTGCCAGCATATTATTCTGAATCTCCAGTTGATAGTGATCCAGTGCCGACGGAAGCAGAAGTCCGAACATCAGAAGCAGATTTGCAAAAACAATACCCACAAAGAGCACCAGATAATTGCTGATGTTCTGAAAGATCACACGCAGACGGAATCTGTAAAATATTTTCAGTTTCGGACTTAAATAAAGAGCACGTTTCTGCTTTCTTGTTGAAAGATCCCTTCGCAGGAATTTAAGCGGTGAAAGTTTCAGTTTTTGGTACAAAATAGCATAATTGACTACAAACATAATGATAACCGGAACCACAGTCGTCAGAACAAACGCTTCTGCATTCCATATCGTCTTATATGTTGGCAGGCTGTAACTTCCATAATACATGTCGGCGCATATATATTTAAAAACTGTATAACCCAGAATATTTCCGATCAGCGCTCCTGCCAGTGTTACAATAACCGGCAATGTCATATAATGGCAAACCAGTTCTCCTCGGGTATATCCGGAAGCCCGGAGTGTTCCGATCACACCGGCTTCTTTTGCAATCGTGTTGCTTGTCGTGATTCCAAATACAAATGCCATGATCACAATAATGATATAAAGAAGCATTGCAATCATTGCTTTGTCACTTCCCATGTCATCACCGGTAAAGATGATCGCCTGGTTCTGATACTGTGGCACAAAGCTTTCCAGTGTAACAACTTTGCCCATTGCTTTCATCAGATCCTCGGAAACATCTTTTTCCTCTGCTTCTGTCTCCGGTTTTTTATCATAGATCCACGCATAATTATACTGCAGCTTATCCTGATCCAGCGTATCAAATTCTTCTTCTGTCACCAGACCGACACCGAATTTTACGGCATCAAACATCGTATCGCTGTTGTTCTGAAACAGACAGCTGTAATCAGATAAAGCAACCAGCCCGGTGATCTTCCAGCTCTTTGTACCGTCATCGATCGTATCTCCGACTTTCAGATTATTATTATCCGCATACATACGGTCAATCGCGATCTCACCTGTTTTTTCCGCAAGCTTGCCTTCCATCAGGCAGACTTTGTTGACATCTGTACGGTTCTTAAAGAAACGCATCGTACTGCCATTTGAAAGAGAATCTTCTATATAATAGTTCTCATAGACTTTAATGCCTTCATCTTCGATTGCCTCTTTCTGTCCACGATACAGACGCTCTCCGAGACGGAAATTGCCATCTTCGATGTTGTATTTCTCAAAGCCTTCATTGTATGCCTGAATCATACTTCCATCCGCAACAAGGAATCCGGAAACCAGTCCGATCGTCGCGACCATTAGGATAAAAACAACCAGATACTTTCCGATTTCTCCTTTGAGTTCACGGGGAATCCTTTTTCTGAGAGGACTTTTCATATTATCGCCCCCTTACCAGTCAAGATCCATCGCAGGAATCTTATGTTCGTTCTGATAATTCTTACGGATCATACCATCTCGAAGCTTGACTACACGATCCGCCATATCTTTGATTGCATCATTATGAGTAACCATGACGACCGTATTTCCATATTTCTGATTAACGGTTTCGATCAGTTTCAGAATCTCCTTGGATGTATTGTAATCAAGCGCACCCGTCGGTTCATCACAGAGCAGGATATCCGGATTCTTTACGATAGCACGACCAATTGCTGTTCTCTGCTGCTGGCCTCCGGACAGCTGATTCGGAAGTTTTCTCTGATGTTCAAAAAGTCCCAGTGTATGCAGAAGTTCATCCACATCCAGTGGACGGTCACTTAAATATGCCCCGACCTCGATATTTTCACGCACTGTAAGATTTGGGATCAGGTTGTACATCTGGAAGATATAGCCCAGATGCTTTCTGCGGTACTGTGACAGCTTCTTTTCTTTCATATCGGCAAGACGTTCTCCCTCAATGGAGATGCTTCCATCATCGGCACTCTCAATTCCCCCGATAATATTTAAAAGTGTGGATTTACCGGAACCGGATGGTCCCAGAAGGACACAGAACTCTCCCTTCGCAATATCCAGATCCAGACCGCGCAGCACATCGACTTTGCTGTCGCCCGAACCAAATGATTTCTTGATTTCTCTTATTTCCAAAAACATACGTTTCTCCTTTTCCCCTCGATTTTTGACCAATTTTTTCGGTTAGCCGCATCTATACTTATGTTAGTTCAGACTACTCCGTTTTGTCAAGAATATTTGTCGAAGCTAACTATTTTCGAAAAAGGAGCACATTTTTCGTATATAAACATTACGGAGTAATTTCCTGTAACGTAAAAAATCCGGCTCTGCCAGAAGCAAAGCCGGAAGGCATTTCATATTATTTACATCAAAAATCCCATAATCCTCTCTACCACAAACACTGCTGCACACGCAAACAAAGCAACCGTAAGAAGGCTCTTTTCGCGATAGGCTACGATCAGCGCCACGATCAGTCCTGCAGCACCGGAAATAATTCCCCCCGCCGTTGCGGTAAGGATCGCCGGAAATGTCATCGCCGCAAGACAGGCATACGGCACATAATATAAGAAAGATTTTACATAAGGACTGGTGATCTCTTTCTTAACAAGTACAAGCGGAAGCATACGTATCAGGTAAGTCACACCTGCCATCACCAGAATATAGATATATACATTCGGTTTCATATCAGTCTGCCTCCTCCTTTTCTTCGATCGGGCAGAAGTATGCTGCAATTCCTGCCACAAGTACGGTTGTGATAATAATCACAAAACCGGTTGATACTTTATTCAGTACAGGCACAGTCGCAAATAAAGTACTTACTGCCATAGCACCGATCACAACACCCAGCACGGCACGGTTCTTCTTAGCCGGCGGAATAATGACAGCAAGGAACATGCCATAAATTGCAACGCTCAGTGCACTGACCAGAAAATCCGGAAGCAGATTTCCCGATACGGCACCGACAAGAGTTCCGAGTGTCCATCCTGGAATTGCCACACACATCACACCATAATTATACCATGGACTGATTCTTCCCTCCTGACTTGCACTGACGCCAAAGATCTCATCTGTCACACCAAACGCAACTGCCAGGCGATGGCCGTTTGACACACCCTTTTCCAGTTTCTGTGAAAGCGAAAAAGACATCAGACAATATCGAAGATTGATGACCAGCTGAGTCAGTGCCATCTCCCAGAGAGATCCGCCTGCTGCAATGATCCCGATACCTGCAAACTGACCTGCCGATGTCAGATTTGTCAGAGAGATCAATACAGCCTGCCATGCACTTAATCCCGCCTGTATTGCCATAATACCAAACGTAAAAGAGACTGCAAAATACCCGAGTCCGATCGGAATTCCGTCTTTCAGTCCCTTCTGAAAAGCGGATTTATTCATGATGGTTTCAGCCCTCCAGAGAATTTAATACACGGAATCCATTATTGCTCAGCACATTTTCGGTTACAAATACATCATCTGTCTGAAGAATCATGATCGGAAGGGCATTTCCTCTGTGGTAAGATGTATAAATATAATCCAGATTTACATTACAGTTACCAAGTACCTGCAATACTGTGTTCAGTCCGCCGACTTCATCCTTAAGATCTACGGCGATAACTTCTGTCACACGGTTCATATATCCATTCTCTGTAAGAATTTTTCCGGCCTCGTCTGCCTGGTTTGTCACCATACGAAAAAGCGCAAATTCCGGTGCATCAAAGCATGCAAATCCATAAATATCGATACCTGCTTCTGCCAGAAGACCGGTTACTTTCTGAAGACTTCCTGCTTTATTTTCAATAAATACTATGTTTTGTTTAATCATTATTCTCTCTCCTCGTCCCTCGCATAAAAATTCGTCTATATTGCATAATATACCAATGAATATCATTATACTCACGTTTTTCCTAAATGTAAACCTTTGCAGAAACATTACGGAGTAATTTCCTGTAACGTAAAAAGGTCCCCGTGAAGCACTCTTGCCCCACGAGGATTCATATTCTTTCATTAAGTATTATTTCCTTATGCTTATCCACACAGCGGATCAGGCATCCAGTTCTTCATCCACATATTTCTGGATATTGGATGCATTTACATATTTCTTAAGGTGTTCACCATCGGTAATAACCAGCGTCGGTGCCTGCATGATTCCAAACTGGCGTGCCATATCAGGATTTTTCTCTGCATCGATGATCTCGAGGTCTTCGCCTTCCAGCATCTTCTTTGCCATACGGCAGTTCGGACAGGTACTTGTAGTAAAAAGATATTTATGCGTTTCCAATGGTTCGATCTTTACATCATCGTCAGTCAGTGTCACCATACTTGTATGAACTTTCTTAAGTTTGGAATGAAGCACATCATATAATGTACGGTTCTTGTACTCCTGTGCCTTACCGTCGTTCCAGTTCTGTACCGGGCGGTAATATCCGGTGATACGGCTGTAAACTTCTGCTTTTTTACCGCATTTCGGGCATGTAAAATGCTCACCGCTTAAATAGCCATGTTCCTTACATACAGAGTAGGTCGGAGAAATCGTATAATACGGAAGCTTGTAGTTCTCTGCGATCTTACGTACAAGAGATGCAGCAGCTTTCCAGTCCGGAAGTTTCTCACCAAGGAATGCATGGAATACAGTACCGGACGTATACAGTGTCTGAAGCTCATCCTGAATATCCAGTGCATCAAAGATATCGGAACTGAATTCCACCGGAAGATGGGAGCTGTTGGTGTAATACGGAGTATCACCCTTGCTTCCTGCGGTACGGATATCCGGCCAGCGTTTACGGTCATGTTTAGCAAGGCGGTATGCAGTGGACTCTGCCGGAGTTGCCTCCAGATTGAACAGCTCGCCCGGATATTCTTCCTGATAATCAGAAAGACGATTACGCATATGTGTCAGTACTTCTTTTGTGAATTTCTGCGTACGTTCATCACTCATATCGCAGCCAAGCCATGCGGCATTCAGTCCGGCTTCGTTCATTCCGACCAGGCCAATGGTTGAAAAATGATTGTCAAAACTTCCCAGATAACGTTTGGTGTACGGATACAGACCTTCGTTCAGGAGTTTCGTGATGACCTCTCTCTTGATGTGAAGAGATCTCGCAGAAATATCCATCAAACGATCCAGTCTGCGGTAAAACTCTTCCGGAGTCTTTGACTGATATGCGATACGCGGCATGTTGATTGTTACGACACCGACGGAACCGGTGCTCTCGCCGGAACCAAAGAAGCCGCCGCTCTTTTTACGCAGTTCACGAAGATCAAGACGGAGACGACAGCACATGCTGCGGATGTCGCTCGGTTTCATATCGCTGTTGATATAGTTGGAAAAATACGGGGTTCCGTATTTCGCAGTCATTTCAAATAACAGACGGTTGTTCTCTGTATCTGACCAGTCAAATTCCTTCGTGATGGAATAGGTCGGGATCGGATACTGGAAACCACGTCCGTTGGCGTCGCCCTCGATCATGGTCTCAATAAATGCCTTATTGACCATATCCATCTCTTTCTTACAGTCTTTGTACTTGAAGTCCATTTCCCTGCCGCCAACGATTGCAGGAAGCTCTGCAAGATCGTCCGGAACAGTCCAGTCCAGAGTGATATTGGAAAATGGTGCCTGTGTACCCCAACGGCTCGGTGTATTGACACCATAGATAAATGACTCGATACATTTCTTTACCTCATGATAGCTTAAGTTGTCCACCTTGACAAATGGTGCAAGGTAAGTATCAAAAGAAGAAAACGCCTGTGCACCGGCCCATTCATTCTGCATGATGCCTAGGAAATTAACCATCTGATTGCACAGTACACTCAGATGCTTCGCCGGTGCGGAAGTAATCTTGCCCTCGATTCCGCCAAGACCTTCCTGAATCAGCTGTTTCAGGGACCATCCTGCACAGTAGCCGGTCAGCATGGACAGGTCATGAATGTGAATGTCTGCATTTCTGTGCGCCTCTGCGATCTCATTGTCATAGATCTCGGAAAGCCAGTAATTTGCGGTTACAGCACCGGAGTTGCTTAAGATCAGCCCTCCGACAGAATAAGTTACGGTGGAGTTTTCTTTTACCCGCCAGTCTTCAACCTTTACGTAACTGTCTACGATTTCCTTGTAATCGAGGATTGTGGATTTCATGTTACGGATCTTTTCTCTCTGCTTGCGGTAAAGGATATAAGCCTTTGCCACATCACTGTAACCGGCCTGGATCAGAACATTCTCTACACTGTCCTGAATATCTTCCACTGTTACTTTGCCGTCTGTGATCTTATTCTGAAAATCTGCGGTCACACGGAGTGCCATCAGATCGATCATATCCTTGCTGTAAACTTTTTCTTTGGCATCGAATGCTTTATCAATCGCTGCAGTGATTTTTGACATCTGAAATTCCGCGATCTCACCATCACGCTTAACTACCTGAAACATACTTAAATCAAACCTCCCTCTACTGCTGCATCTGTATCTATTTACGACCACATGTTCCCATATGATTTATGCGCTGTAGACCTATTGTAGCAAACTCTCTTCGTTTCGTCAATACGCAAAAAACACCATATATTGTGTCATTTTATCCTCTTCACAACTATATGGTGTTATCCAAAAAACTTTTTTATTTGTATTTTCAGTGACTTTCAGGGAGCACGGAAACGAAGATTTCCGCAGGAACACGGGCTTTTACGGCTATTCCGTCGGCTGTATATTCCTCTGAAAGAAGGCTTCCATATTCACGTATCAGCTGAATTTTTCCTGCCTCTTTGTAAGAAAATAATTCTTCCAGATAAATCTGGCTCTCAGCAAGAATTTTTGCAAGAACGTCTTTAAATTCTTCCAGACCTTCCCCTGTACGTGCAGAACACTTTACAGTATAATCTGCCTGAAGATCCCGGATCTGGATATCTTTTACCTGATCCTGCTTGTTCAGAAGAGTGATGATTTTTTTTCCGGTTGCACCGAGTTCACGAAGTGTCTCGTATACTGTGTGCATCTGAAGCTCTGCCTGCGGATTTGACGCGTCTACGACATGAATGATATAGTCGGCATACTTTGCCTCCTCCAGCGTGCTTTTAAAGGCTTCTACAAGGTGATGCGGCAGCTTCCGTATAAACCCTACAGTGTCGGTCAGAAGGATCTGCTGCCCGTCTTTTAATTCCAGTACTCTTGTCGTCGGATCAAGTGTCGCAAATAACTTGTCTTCTGCGAGGATTCCGGCTCCGGTCAACGTATTTAAAAGCGTGGACTTTCCGGCATTGGTGTAGCCTACGATCGCAGCGGTCTTCAGATTCCCGCGACTTCTTTTACCGCGGATCAGTTCTCTGTGCTTCTCAACCTGAAATAACTCGGCTTTCAGTGCTGAAATTCTGGTTCGGATCAGACGTCGGTCTGTTTCCAGTTTTTTTTCACCGGGACCTCGCGTACCGATTCCACCACCGAGTCTGGACAGAGATTCACGTAAACCGACAAGACGCGCCGCGCGATAGCGGAGCTGTGCAAGCTCGACCTGGATCTTTCCCTCGCTGCTTACTGCACGCGCCGCAAATATATCAAGGATCAGAAGTGTACGATCCATTACTTTGCAGTCCAGTTCACGCTCAAGATTATTGAGCTGCGCCGGCGAAAGTTCATCATCACAGATCACACCGTTTGCGTCATATGCCTGAATAAGTGCCGCAACTTCTTCGATCTTACCCTTGCCGATATAGGTACCCGGGTGGACTGCCTCACGATTCTGTATCACCTTTGCTACAGTCACTGCACCGGCAGTCTCTGCCAGTTCTTCCAGCTCATCAAGAGATGCAGCGACATCCTCGTCTTCGCTTGTCTGCACGCCGATCAGAATAACCCGTTCTTCTATATCTTTAAACTCGTAAAACTGCATACTCAGCCTCCGTTTCTCGACTGAAGGAAAATAAGCTCTTTGGATGCATTTTCATCATCCGGGAACATCTTGAGATACTCCTGTATCTTACTTAATGCTGTGGCAAAATCCAGTTTTTTCTCATAAACCACAACTTCATTATACAGAAGATCCTGCATTTCCTCTGTAGAAGCGTCTGCAAGACCATTTGTGATATCTGCCAGTGCATTATCGTAATTGCCGTCATCAATATCACAGAGTGCAAGACCATTGTAACCTTTTGCCGGAGAGCTTCCCTCCGTCTCAATATACTGCTGGTACATGGCGCGTGCATTGGCTGTATCGCCCTGTGCTTTATAAACCATACCGAGAAGCAGGATTCCCTCTGTGCTCTTTTTGTTGACTGCTTCTGTCAGCTCTTTCTTTGCATTGCTGTAATCCTGCATATAGTAATAAGCTTTTCCCCGGTCACAGTAGTCGTCTGCAGTTTTGGCCTCTGTCTTTAATGCAGTTTCCAGATAACGTGTACCGTCTGCCTCCATGTCTTTTTCAAGATATGCCTCGTAAATCTCGATGGCCATCTCATAGGACGTATCGGCATCGTATGCATCAGTAAAATTAGAGGATGCCTCATCGTAAGAATCCATGGCAAGTGCAACACAGCCAGTCAGGTAATACGTGTCTGCATCCATCGCGTAATCTTCGGCAATGGTCTGGCAGTCTGCCATTGCAGCATCAAAAAGCTCTGATTTCAGCTCTGCAGTCGCACGGTAAGCAAGCATGTCCTTTTTCAATGTTTTGCCTGCTTTTTCATCATTCAGTCCACTGGTGAGATAGTCGATCGCATCTTGGTAATTGCCAAGATGAAGGCTTGCTATACCTGCCCCACGATACGACTCTGCACTTTTATATCCGGCAGTGATCGAAGACTTGTAACCTTCCAGCGCATAGTCATAACTTCCCTGCTCAAGATCTGTTACAGCCTGGTCGTAAGTCTTCTTATTCTGCCCTCCGCAGCCGGTCAGCATGAGCATACAGAGACCGGCTGTTCCCATTTTTATAATATTTTTTTTATTCATCAATATCCTTTATTCTACAATAAGTCCTTCTTCTTCCATGACACGTACTACATTATTTACGTGCTCTGCACAGATTTCCTCTGTTCCGGCTTCTACCATGACACGGATCAGCGGCTCTGTACCACTTTCCCTTACAAGAATACGTCCTTCTGTACTCAGTGCTCTTGCAGCTGCTTCTACTGCTTCGACAACCTTCGGGTTCTCTCTTGCAGTTTTCTTATCGGCTACACGCACATTGCGCAGAATCTGCGGATATACTTTCATCTCTTTTGCAAGATCACAGAGAGTTGCTTTCTGCTCTACGCAGGCTTCCATGATCATAAGAGAAGTCAGGATTCCGTCACCGGTAGCTGCATAACGGCTGAAAATCACGTGTCCGGACTGCTCGCCACCAATACTGTAATTGTTTTCGAGCATATTTTCTGCTACGTATTTGTCACCTACAGCAGTCTGCTCATAGTTGATGTCTTCACGTTCAAATGCTTTATAAAGTCCCATGTTGGACATAACGGTCGTAACAACAGTATTGCCGTTTAATTTGCCCTGTGATTTCAGGAATTTACCACATACATACAAAATCTTGTCACCATCAATGATATTTCCCTTATGGTCTACCGCAATACAGCGGTCTGCATCTCCGTCATAGGCAAAACCGACATCCAGCCCATTCTCAACCACATATTTCTGCAGTACTTCGATATGCGTGGAACCGCAGCCACGATTGATGTTGGTTCCGTCCGGATCATTGTTGATCACATAAGTCTTTGCACGAAGTGCGTCAAATACACTTTTTGCGATTGCAGAAGAACTTCCGTTGGAACAATCCAGTCCGACTTTAATGTTTTTGAAATCACGGCACGGAATAGAAATCAGATAACCGATATAACGGTTACGTCCGGAAGCATAATCCACGGTACGTCCGATATCTTCGCGTGTTGCATATGGAAGATCTTCGATCTTACCATCCAGATATGCTTCGATTCTTGCCTCTACTTCTGCTTCGATCTTCTGTCCGTTACCGTTCAGAAGCTTGATTCCATTATCGTAAAATGGATTGTGACTTGCAGAGATCATAATTCCGCAGTCAAAATTCTCTGTGCGGACCGCGTAGGAAACACTCGGTGTTGTCGTTACATGAAGCAGATATGCATCTGCTCCGGAAGCCGTCAGTCCGGCAACCAGTGCATACTCAAACATATAGCTGCTGCGTCTGGTATCCTTGCCGATTACGATCTTGGCCTTATGTTCACGGCCATAGTACCAGCCGACATATCTGCCGACTTTGAAAGCATGATCTACTGTTAACTGTATATTTGCTTCCCCACGAAAACCATCTGTTCCAAAATATTTGCCCATTATTTTCCTCCTTATCCGCGCATATCTAATGCGTTGTCCTGCTTATTTGTAAAGATCAGCCGGATAAACTCCTTTTTTGACCAGCTCAGCAAAAGCCTCTGTCACAGAAGCCTTGTCTTCCTGATAAGTTACACCAAACCAGGTGTCCCTGCTCTCCAGTACATCAACAGTTGCCTCTCCCTTCTGGATCAGCTCGTCGATCATAACCGGAAGAAGGTATTCTTTCTTAATATCTTCTGGTTTCAGATCCTCAAGAAATTCAACAAAACCTTTTTCCAGTGTATCCATAAATGCCGGAGTAAGTCCCCACATATTCATGGAAACCAGGCTCTTAACATCCAGTTTTTCTACTGTACCGTCATCGCTGCGTGTTTCAGCACCTTCAGCAGTCTTAAAGATATTATGTGTCTCTGTAACACCTGTCAGTGCACCATTTTCGATGTGGCACACACCACGTGTAACACTTCCGTTATCACTCAGTGTATTTCCAAGACGGAATCCTGCCATACAGATATGAATTTTATCATCCTGCGGCTGTTCCTGTACCAGATATTCATGTACTTTTACATATGCTTCCTTTCCATAGTAATCGTCTGCATTGATTACAACAAAAGGCTCATCCAGCACTTCCCGTGCGGCAAGGACTGCCTGGCCGGTTCCCCATGGTTTGGTACGGTCTGCCGGTTTGCTGAATCCATCCGGAAGATTCTCAAGTGACTGGAATGCATATTCTACTTCTGTGATCTTTTCGATTCTTTCTCCGATGACACGGCGGAATTCTTCTTCCAGATCCTTACGGATAATAAAGACAACTTTATTAAATCCTGCCTCCAGCGCGTCATGAATGGAATAATCCATAATGATCTCACCATTCGGTCCTACCGGTGCAAGCTGCTTGATGCCCTTTCCGAAGCGACTTCCGATTCCTGCTGCCATGATTACCAATGCTGTTTTTTTCATATAAATTTCCTCCCTTTATGCACTTTACATATTTTTCTGTATTATTTATGCATATATTTTACATGCATTTACTATTCTTCATTTAAAGAACTGAGTTTTGCTGCCTGGTCAGCTGCGATCAGGCTGTCAAGAATTTCATCCAGATCTCCTCCGAGGATTCCATCCAGACGGTGCAGTGTCAGTTTGATACGGTGATCTGTCACACGTCCCTGTGGGAAATTGTAGGTACGGATCTTCTCGGAACGGTCTCCGGTACCGATCTGGCTTCTTCTTGCCTCAGCCTCTGCATCATGCTGCTTTGCAAGTTCCATCTCATACAGACGGGAACGCAGAACTTTCAGTGCCTTGTCTTTATTCTTAAGCTGTGATTTCTCATCCTGACAGGAAATCACGATTCCGGTCGGGATATGGGTCAGACGTACTGCAGAGTCTGTAGTGTTGACACACTGTCCACCGTTTCCGGATGCACGGAACACATCAAATTTACAGTCATTCATATCCAGATGGAAGTCAATCTCCTCTGCCTCCGGCATGATTGCAACGGTGCAGGTGGATGTATGGATACGTCCGCCTGATTCTGTCTCCGGAACTCGCTGTACACGGTGTACACCACTCTCATATTTCAGTCTGGAATATGCTCCCTGTCCCTGGATCATAAATGTAACTTCCTTAAATCCGCCAATTCCGTTCTCATTGAGACTCATCATCTCCGTCTTCCAGCGGCGTGATTCTGCGTATTTCACATACATACGGTAAATCTCTGCTGCAAACAGTGCTGCCTCATCTCCGCCGGCGCCGGCACGGATCTCAACGATAACATTCTTGCTGTCATTCGGGTCTTTCGGAAGAAGAAGAATCTTCAGTTCTTTTTCCAGTTCTTCCACACGCTTCTTTGCATCAGAAAGCTCTTCCTTCAGCATCTCGCGCATTTCTTCATCCTTTTCTTCTTCCAGCATCGATAAGCTGTCCTGAATGGTTTCTTTATTTTCTTTGTATTCTTTGTAGGTATCTACGATAGGCTGCAGTTCACTCTGTTCTTTCATCAGCTTCTGAAAACGTTCCTGATTATCTGTTACACCCGGTTCTCCGAGCTCATTCAGAACTTCCTCGAAGCGAACAAGCAGGTCCTCTAATTTATCAAACATCCTGTTCCTCCTGTATTTACTTTTTCTGTCCGATCACGACTCTGTCAAGTCCTGACAGATCCTGTATTACTTCTACATTAACAAAATCATTTGCTTTCATGATCTCCGGGACGGACTCTCCCTGATCACAGCCGATCTCATACATCAGCCATCCGCCCGCCCGCAGATATTTCCCTGCCTGTGCGGTGATCTCTCTGTAAAAAAACAGTCCGTCTTCTTTCCCGTCCAGCGCAAGCACCGGATCATGGGAACGCACTTCCTCCATAAGCCCCGGAATGTCTCCCGATGGGATATAGGGCGGATTCGAGATAAGCATATCATATTCCACAGCTGTATTTCCACTGTTTTTCTCAAAATAGTCACCGGAAAACAGGTCACTCTGCACAAATTCCGCACGATTTTCAAGCTGCAGATGCATTCTGTTCTGCTTTGCGACAGTAAGTGCTCCCTCCGATACATCCACACCGGTTCCTGACGCATCCTGCCTCTCCATAAGAAGACTGAGCAAAATACAGCCGGAACCGGTACACATATCAAGGATCTTCGGTGAACGGCTGTCCTTTAAATGTGTGAGTGCTGTTTCGACCAGTACTTCCGTATCCTGACGCGGCACCAGCACACGCTCATCTACACAGAATTCATATCCCATAAAATAAGCCCTGCCGGTAATATGCTGCAATGGAATATGCTGTGCACGTTTGGCACACATCTCCAGATAACGTGATTCTGTCTTTTTATCCAGAATTTCATCCATATGTGCATAATACCAGGCACGGTTGATATTTGCCGCATACTCCAGAAGAAGCCAGGCATCCAACCCGGCTTCTTCAATCGCGGCCGCATCCAAAAGATGAATTCCATCTTCCAGTACTTCTTTATATGTCCGCATGTTCTTCTCCATTATTGTCTTCCGGGTCAACCCAGTCGAATTCTCTTTTCAGGTAATCTTTCCAGTCAAAAACTGCTTCTACCGCTTTGATTGCTACTTCAACCATATCTGCAGTCGGTTCTTTCGTTGTCAGCTTCTGCATTGCCAGTCCCGGTTTGCTCATCATATCTGCAAATTTGGTATCTGTTCTGCCTGCCCACTGAATGATCTCAAAGGAAATACCGGATACAACCGGCACCATCAAAAGACGACCGAAAAGGCGTACCCAGTAACCAGGAACAAGTACAAATACAAAATGAAGACAGATACTTACCAGCATGACCAGAAACAGAAAGCTCGTACCGCAGCGCTTGTGCTGTCTGGAACTGGCCATAACGTTCTCAACCGTAAGCGGAAGTCCGTGTTCCACACAGTTGATACATTTATGCTCTGCACCGTGGTACATAAATGTTCTCTGAATATCTTTCATTCTGGAAATCAGAAACATATATCCCAGGAAAAGCGCAAGCTTCACGAATGCTTCGGCTACTGTTACGCCAAACTCGGAGACTCCAACCTTACGAAGCAGACTGGCCAGTGCATACGGTAACAACATAAATGCAGCTACGGAAAATATGATTGAAATTGCCACAGTTATGTAAAGAAGCCACTGGAACTGCTTAGCTTCTTTGGCTTTCTTTGCAGAAAGCTCTTCTTCAGAAAGTGCAGCGTTTTTTGCTGATTCTTTTTCGTCTTCTTCATCTCCTGCAATCTCTGCAGAATACATCAGACATTTCGTGCCAACAACCAGACCGTCCACAAAACTTACCACACCGCGGATGATCGGCCATTTCAGAAATCCGGCTTTACCAAAGGTACATTTATAGTCTTCTACTTTTATTTCTATTTCTTTATCAGGACGTCGCACTGCAACAGCATATTTATCCTTATGCCGCATCATAATGCCTTCCATTACCGCCTGACCGCCGATATTCGATGGTTTCATATATCACTCCATAAAAAATATATTTTCTTACAAAGAACCTGCCACCGGCAGCTTCTCCTGCATATTTTGGCAGAAAAGCAAAGACAGGCTGAGATTTCCCCAACCTCAACCTGTCTCTTGTTTCGTTATCTTGTCTGATTATTTGTTTAAGCCGTATTTCTTGTTGAACTTATCAATACGTCCGCGAGCCTGAGCCGCTTTCTGCTGTCCTGTATAGAATGGATGACATTTAGAGCAGATTTCTACATGGATATCTTTCTTAGTAGATCCTGTTACAAATGTGTTTCCGCAGTTGCAGGTTACAGTTGCCTGATAGTAGTTCGGATGGATTCCTTCACGCATGATTTTCACCTCTCTATAATTCTTCTATTTTCTATTCGTATTAATTTGACGAATTTACTATTTCGCAGCTTTCTGATTATAACACACTCAATATGCAAATGCAAGCTGTTTATAAAAATTTCTGTTTTTTTGCAGTCTGTATAAATTCGGCGTTGTTTTTGGTACGTGAAAACATGTTCAGAATCTGTTCTACCGCGTCTTCTGCCTTGAGGCTGTTGAGTGCACGGCGCATGTTATACACGGCTTCCTGCTCGTCCTTCGTCAGAAGCAGGTCTTCACGTCTCGTTCCGGATTTCTGGATGTCGATTGCCGGGAAAACTCTCTTTTCCTGTAATTTACGGTCCAGTACAAGTTCCATGTTACCGGTTCCCTTGAATTCCTCGTAGATAACATCGTCCATCTTGCTTCCTGTATCGACGAGTGCTGTTGCAAGGATCGTCAGACTTCCGCCTTCTCTCATATTACGGGCTGCACCAAAAAATCTTTTCGGCATGTGAAGTGCTGCCGGATCAAGACCGCCGGACAGTGTCCTTCCGCTCGGTGTCACGCAGAGATTGTATGCTCTGGCAAGTCTTGTAATAGAGTCAAGAAGGATCGTGACTTCCTGCTTATGCTCTACCAGACGGCGCGCACGCTCAACTACCATCTCAGAAACGCGTCTGTGGTGCTCCGGAAGCTCGTCAAATGTAGAATAAATAACTTCAACGTTATCGCCTTTGATTTCTTCTTTGATATCGGTAACTTCCTCCGGACGCTCATCGATCAGAAGAATGATCAGATGCATGGACGGATTGTTCTTAAGAATAGACTTTGCAACATCCTTTAAAAGTGTCGTCTTACCTGCTTTCGGAGGAGAAACGATCATGCCTCGCTGTCCCTTACCGATCGGACTTAACAGATCCATGATACGCATTGCAACTGTACCGCCCGGACGCTCCATACGCAGACGCTCATTCGGGAAGATCGGGGTCATATCTTCAAAATTATATCTTCTCTGACCTTCGCTCGGTGGGAAACCATTGATGGAATTTACATAGAGAAGCGCACTGAACTTCTCCCCCTGTGTCTTGATGCGGATGCTTCCCTGCACGATATCTCCTGTCTTTAAGTTAAAACGCCTGATCTGGGACGGAGATACATAAATGTCATTCTCACCCGGCAGATAATTGGCACAGCGAATAAATCCATATCCATCCGGAAGTACTTCCAGAATGCCATTTGCTTTCTCGCCGCTGTCAAGCTGGGCTGTCTCCGCCGGATTCTTGCAGGTGTACTCTGTACGTTCCTGATAATTCTTTCTTTCTGATGTATCATAAGAAGTACGTGGTTCCCGAACACGGTTTTCTTCTCTGGCACAACTTTCTTCTCTGGCGGACTCTTCCTGTCTGTGTTCAGTATTCTTAGATTCCGCACTGCCTGCAGACGCCTTTTCCTTTTCGTCTTCTTCGAGCATGCGCTCTATCAGTTCCGGCTTTCTCAAAGTAGAAATCCCCTTCAATCCTCTTGCCTTTGCAAGGTCTTTTAATGTAGCAAGGGACAACGATTCATATTTTTCTCTCATATAAAAATCCTCTCAGTCTTTTCAAGGCCTATTTATTTGATACCAGTTATTCAGGAATATCTGTCTGACTCGACATGAATTTCAGAATGCCAAAAGAAAACTCTGAGAGAGCTTTCTTTTGGATACTTAAGAATATTTTATCACAACTTGAAACTTCTGTCCAGCAGATAGAACAGAAGTTTAGATGTTACTGTCCACAGGTAGTATTCCGCGAGGTGTTTTGCCATGAATAATGGCCAAACCCGATCACAGTATCGTTTTAGTGGAGCAGGTTACCTACGATTCCATAAGAAACCACATACATGATCACGGTTGCCATGATCAGTCCACAGAAGATCGCAACAGATGACTTCTTGATATCGACTTCCAGAAGGGATGCGATCAGAGAACCTGTCCATGCACCGGTTCCCGGAAGTGGCACTCCCACAAACAAAAGTAAACCCAGAAATTCATATCGTTTGATCTGGTCACTCTTTCCCATGGCACGTTTTTCCAGTCTTTCGATCAGTCCGTGGAAAATCTTTGTTTTTTTCATCAGTTTGAAAATCTGGCGGATAAAAAGCAGGATAAACGGAATCGGGATAATATTTCCTATAATACAGATTGGGATGGCTTTTGCTGCGGATACTTTCAGAAGTGATGCCGCCAGAAGCCCTCCTCGAAGCTCCAGAATCGGGATCATGGAAATGATAAATATGACCATCTCCCTTGAAATGTGCTGTGACAGGTTATCCGTAAACCAATGAACTAAAACTTCCATAAATTCTCCTTTTTGAAATACTCTTTTACGAAATCAAGGAAAGTCTGCATTTCTTTTCTTGTTCCGATTGTAATGCGCAGGTGGTTATCTGTTCTTCCACCCGGAAAATAACGTACATAAATATGCTGTTCGCGCAATGCCTGAAACAGCTGTTTTGCAGGACAGTTCGCATGAGAAACAAAAATGAAGTTGGCTTTGGAATCTTCAAAAGAAAAGCCAAGTCTTTTCAGCTCCTGCTTTGTCCATTCTCTTGTCTCTATGATTTTATCACAGGTCTTGTGAAAATATGCCTGATCTTTGATCGCAGCCACACCTGCTTCAATCGATGTACGGTTCATCGTATAAGAGTTGAACGAATATTTCACATCATTCAGGTAAGCAATCAGTTTCGGACTTCCCATTGCAAATCCGATACGCATGCCTGCCATGGATCTTGATTTGGAAAATGTCTGAACGACCAACAGATTCTCGTATTTATCGATCAGGGAAAGTGCTGATTCTGTACCAAAATCTACATATGCTTCATCTACGATCACGATCACATCCTGATTATGAGAAATAATTTCTTCTATCTCATCAAGCGGCAGAGACACACCGGTCGGTGCATTCGGATTTGGAAAAATAATGCCGCCGTTTTCACGGAAATAATCTTCTTTCTTTATATGGAAGTGTTCGTCCAGTTCCGGACGCTCGTACGGAATCTGAAACAGATCTGCCCATACATCGTAGAAAGAATACGTAATATCCGGAAAGAGGATCGGTTTTTCACTGTTAAAAAATGTCAGAAAGCTCATTGCAAGCACATCATCTGAACCGACGCCTACAAACACCTGCTCATCCAAAAGGCCATATTCAGCCGCGATCGCATGAACCAGATCCTTTGCGGCAGGATCTGGATAAAGTCTCAGTGCATCTGTCTCTGTATTTTTAAGAACCTCTGCTACACCCGGTGCCGGAGGATATGGGTTTTCATTTGTATTTAATTTGATCATATCCGGCTGGTTCGGCTGCTCCCCCGGTGTATATGGAACTACCTTGCGGATATTTTTTTCCCAGTTGTTCATTCTAAAGTCTGTCCCTTCTTTATTAAATCAGATACGTGCAACACCCGTTCTCGTAGCGGCCTCTGCAACAGCTTTGGCTACTGCCGGTCCGACACGCTTGTCAAAAGCCTTCGGAATGATGTTGTCCGCACTCAGCTCTTCATCACTGATCAGTGCCGCAATTGCTTTTGATGCGGCAATCTTCATCTCTTCATTGATATCACTTGCCCGTACATCAAATGCACCACGGAATACGCCAGGAAACACCAGTACGTTATTGATCTGATTCGGGAAATCAGAACGTCCGGTTGCTACAACCTTCGCACCGCCTTTTTTTGCTTCATCCGGCATGATTTCCGGTGTCGGGTTTGCCATTGCAAATACGATTGCATCATCTGCCATCGTGCTTACCATCTCCGAAGTTACGATATTCGGTGCAGATACACCGACAAAAATATCTCTTCCTTTCATGGCTGTCTTCAGATCGCCGTGCAGACGCTCTTTGTTTGTGATCTCTGCCATTTCTTTCTGTGCCGGATTCATCCATTCTTCACCCGGTGCAAGAATACCATTACGGTCAACAAGAACCACATCACCGATTCCAAGTTCAAGAAGCAGACGACAGATAGAAATACCGGCGGAACCGGCTCCGTTGATTACAACCTTTGCCTCGGAAAACTCTTTGTGTACATAACGAAGTGCATTAGTAAGACCGGCAGCCACGACGATTGCAGTTCCGTGCTGGTCATCATGGAATACCGGAATGTCACATTTTTCTTTCAGTTTCTTTTCGATTTCAAAACATCTCGGAGCAGAAATATCTTCGAGGTTGATACCACCGAAAGATCCGGAGATCAGATAGATTGTATTGACAATCTCATCAACATCATTACTCTTGATACACAGAGGAAAAGCATCAACATCACCAAATGCTTTAAAAAGTGCGCATTTCCCTTCCATAACCGGCATTCCGGCTTCCGGTCCGATGTTACCGAGTCCGAGAATAGCAGAACCATCTGTAACAACCAGACACATATTCCATCTTCTGGTAAGTTCATAAGATTTATTAATATCCTTCTGGATTTCCAGACATGGCTGCGCTACACCCGGTGTATAAGCCAGAGAAAGGTCTTCTTTGTTTTCTGCCGGTACGCGTGTAACAACTTCGATCTTGCCCTTCCATTCTTTGTGTAATCTCAGTGATTCTTTTGCGTAATCCATTTTATTTTCCTCCTGTATATCCCTGCGATCTATTTTGCTGCATTTCATCCAAGCATTTCTCAATTGTGTCCATGTGTTCTGACATGCAAAGCTCTGCCAGCTTGTCATCATTATTTATGATAGCTTCCACAAGTCTGCGATGCTGTTCATCAATTTCAGCGGCCGACATGTTTTTCTGCATGATGTATTCCCGCGTTCCTGAAATAATATTATCGGTAAGCTGATCTGCTGCTGCAAGCACACTGTAGATCATCGGATTATCTGCAATCTTCGCAATCTTTGTATGTAATTCTTTATCCAGCTCACCCCGACGTATCTCATCTTCCGCAGAATCTATCTGTGTCAGGATTCTGAGAAGTTCCGCAGCGTCAAGTGGTGTGCATTTCCTTGCCGCAAGAATTGCCATTTCTCTCTCCAGTGCTGCACGGAGCTGCTGATTCTGTCTGAAATAACTGTTATTCAGCTTAAACAGAATTGATAACGGCCCGATCAGCCAGCTTTCAAGATCATCCGCTATATAATTACCACCGCCCGGTACCGGTTTGATGATTCCAAGTAACTCCAGCGCTCTGAGCGCCTCACGTACTGCCGGTCGGGACACTCCCATCGTCTCTGCCATCGTTCGTTCTGCCGGAAGTGCATCTCCCGCTTTCAGATGCCCGCTCTGAATATTGTCTGTAATCTGATTCAGTATTCCGTTAAACGTCCGCTCGTCTCCGATTTCTTTAAACATAACCCCACCTCCTGCATTCTCTACTAATATATCATTTCCGGCAGTTGTCGGCAAGTCTTCCATCGTGTTCCAACTGGATTCTTTTATGATTACTATTCACTCCGTTCACAGTAACTTGGTCAAAATGCGTTTCAAATCACCTTCGGTGATGGCATTTTGTCCTGTATGTCTCGGGATTTTGCCATATTCATGGCAAAACACCTCGCGGAATATTACCTGCCAACAATAACCTCTTATGTACATTTTGTGTTTTATTTCTAAACTTTTTCTATATTATATTGACAAGTTGAAAAAAGAACGCATAATGGAAGTAGATATTATTTTTAAGTAAGGGAGATTATCTTATGAAAAAAAGAAACATTTTGCTCTTTTCAGCAATTGCTGCCGCATCGATCACCATGGCAGGCTGCGGTTTTTCCGCAGAGGATCCTGCTGACAGCCAGGCTGTATCCATAACTCCAGAAGCAGAAGTCACCGCTACACCGGCTCCTACAGCCACTCCAGCTCCTACAGCTACACCGGCTCCGACCGTAACTCCGGCAGCAGGCGCTTCCGGCACAGACGCTGCAGGCACTGCAGCAGCAGATGGAACCACAACAGATGGAACTGCTTCTGACGGATCAACTTCTGCAGACAGTACTTCCTCTGATGCATCTGCCGGTACTGACTCAGGCTCTGATACAGGCGCTTCCAGTACAAGTACTTCTTCAGGAGATGCTTCTGCCTCTGTTGGAAATTCTTTCACTTCCTTTATGGATGCATACGGTACACCGATCGAATATGAGCCGGCATATGATGCAAACGGCAACGAAGTAGGTGGTGTTTATTCCTACAACGACTTCTCCGTTACAACAGACTTCACTTCCGGAAGCGAAGTTGTAGCAGCAGTTGATTATTATTGATTTTAACCTCAAAAAATCCCTCACTCATCACTGAGTGGGGGATTCTTTTTTCTTTGTTCTTTCATATTCTTTCAGTTCTTTCAGAGCTTTCTCACCCTGCGGATACAGAATGATGATATTAAAGACCGTCATAAGTCCGATTCCGACATCCCCAAGATCCCACACAAATGTATATGCTGCAAGGCCGCCGATGAACAGCATCACAAGCGCCAGTACTTTGTACGCAGTCTGTGAAGCCCAGTTATCTCCAAAAAGATATGCAACATTGCTTCTCGCATAAAAAAGGATGCCCAGAAACGTCGAAAAACTAAATAAAAACAGCGTTGCCGCAATAAAGATCACGCCAAACCTCCCAAGATGATGTTCCATAGCTGTCTGCAGAAGATCCATTCCGGAAAGTCCGGCAACTTTCTCTTCCGGTGCAAGCAGCATGATAAATGCCGTGCAGCTGCAGATCACGATCGTATCGACAAATACCCCGAGGGCCTGTACCAGTCCGGCTTTGACCGGCTGATCACATTCTGCTGCTGCCGCCGCACATGGAGCAGATCCGGAACCTGCTTCATTGGAAAACAGTCCGCGTTTGATTCCATTCATAAGTACAGCACCAAATCCGCCGGCGGCTGCCTGCCGGAATCCAAATGCTTCCTCAAAAATCCTTGCAAAAACGCCCGGCAGACTTCCAATATTCATCACAATGATCAGAATCGTGATTGCAAAATAGCATACCGCCATGACCGGTACTACCATATCCAGGATCTTAACTGTCGCATCTTTACGAAGCACGATCACAGCCGCCACAGCAACAAGTACTACCGTCGTATAGATCGGCGGAATTGAAAATGCATTTTTAAAAGAAGAGACAACGGAATTACTGATTACCTGACTGATACCGCACCAGCAGATCAGACCGGAGATTGCAAACAATACAGAAATTACCACTTTGTTTCTCTTTTTCTTTTGTTTTTCTTCTACATATGAATGAATATAATATGCCGGACCACCGCGATAACCGCCGTACAGTGGGTCTTTTTCTTTGTAAAGCTGTGCCAGTGTCGCTTCAATAAAAGCCGTTGACGAACCGATAATTGCAGTCACCCACATCCAGAAAATCGCACCGGCACCGCCTGCCGAAATTGCCGCAACAACACCAACCAGATTTCCCATACCGACACGGGTTGCCGTCGAAACGATCAGGGTCTGGAAGGAAGACAGACTGTTTTTATCTTGTTTCTTCTCAACCAGCGCCTGCACCATATCCGGAAACAACCGGATCGGCAGAAAACGCGTCCGAATTGTAAAATAAATTCCTGTGGGAATCAATAATATAATTAGAAGCGAAATCCCCAGAGTGCTGCCGCCCGGCAGTGGAATCTGCACCAGATCTCCCCACAAAAAGCTGTATACTTTCTCAATCAGATTAACAATCATACTTTAAACCCTCTTCCATTTCTCACATACCCGAAAGAACTCCGGGCAGACACTATCTCAGTATATCCCATATTACCCCTTAAACACAAGCACTTTTGGGGTTTAAAGTCAAAAACTTTAAATAATCTAAGATTCAATGTCACACCCTCCCGCAGTACTTGACGGTTACAGCATATTTGTTTATAATAGGCTTGTCTGATGAATACTGTTTATTCAGACATTTCAAATTACATACAGATTGATAACAGGGGAGCTTGTAAAACAGGCTGAGAGGAAGTTTGTAACTTCGACCCATAACCTGATTTGGATAATGCCAGCGTAGGGATGCGTTAGATGATTTGGATTGCATTTTACCCGGTTACGGGGAGGCATGACATGTTATGATCTCTTTTGTTTTCAGTCGAAGACGAGGGAGGTCTTATTTTATGTTCAGCTTTATGGTAACAAGCGAAGGCGGACTGACAACAGCCGGATATGCCATCGCGATCATCGCAGGAATCGTTCTGTTCCTCGCCGCAATCTACTTTGCAGGCAAAAATTCAGAAAAGAAAAAACTCACAACAAGACAGCTTGTTTTCTGTGCCGTAGCAATGGCGCTCGCCTTTGTTACTTCTTATCTTAAAATCTTCACCCTTCCATGGGGCGGAAGCGTCACACTCTGCAGTATGCTTTTCATCGTACTGGTTGCTAACTGGTATGGCGTAGGCACCGGCATCACCGTTGGTCTTGCTTACGGAATCCTGCAGTTCATTCAGGAACCATATGTACTTTCCTTTTTCCAGGTATGCTGTGATTACATCCTTGCATTCGCCGCTCTTGGTATTGCCGGCTTCTTTGCAAAACAGAACCACGGCCTTCTGAAAGGTTACATCGCAGCTGTGGTCGCACGAGGATTTTTCCACGCACTCGGCGGATACCTGTACTGGATGAGCTACATGCCGGATAATTTCCCGAAATCACTCACAGCTATCTACCCAATCGTATATAACTACAGTTACCTGCTTGCAGAAGGAATCATCACCGTGATCGTAATCTCTATTCCTGCAGTGTCCAAAGCACTGACTCAGGTAAAGAAGGCAGCACTGGGTACTTCCCTGTAACCCGCAAGTTTCATATGGTACTTCCCTGTAACCCGTCAGTTCACACTGGCAAGTGTAAAGAAAAACCGCAAAGGGACTTGCCAGTCCCCTTGCAACCCCTGGGCGGAATGTAAGACGGAAACTTTGTCTTATGTAGTACCCTTAGAAAAATTCTCCTGGTGTTTCAGATCAGCAATTTTTCGTATAAATAATATCGCAGTATATAAAAATAGCGGGCTTCTTCTCTGTCATATGGAGAAGATGTCCCGCTATTTTTTCATTCTGTTGGTTACTATGTCAGTAATTAGTCGGCATTGTTCTGATATTTATTCTGCTACTCTGCTAATATTCTGCTGTTATTTTCCTGGTCTCCTGCTCTTCTCCACAGATTTGGTTGACCTGGAACTCCGCTCCCACAAACCGAGTCATCTTCCAGCTCCTGCTTCAATGACTTTCAAGCAAGTTTCCGTAGTCTAAGTCATCCCTTTTCATGTATTCCGTTGACCTTTGTCAGACTTACTCTTCTCCAGATCATCCATTTTCATGCGCCCCGTTGACTCTTGTCAGATTTATTCTTCTCTAAGTCATCCATTTTTCCTAGATTCCGTTGACTTCCTGACACCTTTCCCATCCACGGGGCAATTCATCTTCCCAAATTCCGTTGACTCCTCAACTACTTACTTCTCTCAGTCACCTCACACCCATAGAAGAACAAAGCGGACAAGTCTGCTTCAAACTCCCTGAATTCCTCAATCTTTGAGGGACTTGTTACGCTTTGCGCGCCAGATGCAGTCTGCTTCAGCAGACATGTTCCTCATGCATCTGGTCGCATCCTCGCGGAGCGTTTTTATGTAATAGGAACATTACAGAGTAATTTCCTATTACATGAA
Source organism: uncultured Ruminococcus sp. (assembly GCA_900066355.1). Taxonomy (GTDB): domain Bacteria; phylum Bacillota; class Clostridia; order Lachnospirales; family Lachnospiraceae; genus Blautia_A. The sequence goes on along the minus strand of FMEL01000005.1, from coordinate 125,578 downwards.
AAAATACCAGAATCCCCTTCCCCATATGGAGACCAGGGATTCTGGCATTTCTCATATTCCTGCATACTTCCACACCCTCGGAGGCTTAAAAAAGCCCAGGGGTGTGCAGAGGGGAACGGCGAGTTCCCCTTTGCAGTCTTCTTTACATGTCAATGTAAATTGACGGGTTCCAGGGCAGTCCCCTAGAAAGGATTATAGAACCTTCCAAACTTAATCGTCACGCTCAGGCTCACCACCAGCAACACCACACCGATCCCAAGTGCCACAAAATCCCGTGCCGCGAATGGTCTTCTGGTGTACCATGTACGTTTCTTATTCTTACCGAATCCACGAAGCTCCATGGCATTAGAAATAGTATCGATCCGGTTCAGGCTTGTCAGAATCAGCGGAAGCAGGATATTGACCGAGTTTTTCAGTCGTGAGAAGAAATGCTCGTTCTTTCCGAGCTCCACGCCTCTCGCCTGCTGCGCCTGACTGATACTGTGATAATCTCTCTGGATATCAGGGATGTAACGAAGTGCGATTGCCACAGAATATCCTACTTTATAGGAGATTCCGATACTGTTCAGGCTCGCCGCAAATTCACTTGGATTCGTCGCCGAGATAAACAAAATTGCTACCGGCAGCGCCACAAAATATTTCAGTGAAATATTCAGCATATAAAACAGCTGCTCCGCCGTCACATCGTATCTCCAGAAAAGATGACAGAGCACATGTCTCGTTCCATACAGATTCGTTCCCTGATTCGGATCAAATAAGAAAATGAACAAATTATTCAGGAGCAGGAAGACCAGCATAAAGATCATCATAAAACGGATTTCCCTGTATTTAATCTTGCTGAGCCTGAATGCCACAAGACTTACTGCGAACAGCCCGAGTAACACCCATGTATTGTATGTGATCATACTTGCGAACGTGAACAACAGAAAAAATGCCAGTTTCGTGGTTCCTGTCATCTTATGTACGACGCTGTCGCGATCCAGATAATTCAATACCGTCTTAGCGGCCATTGCTGCGCACCTCCCTGTCTTCTCCGATAAATCTTTCTACAAATGCTTCCGGTGGTGTGATCTCACACTGATTTGCCAGCGTAAACAAGCTCGTTTCTTTCAACGCTGCTCTCTCGATCAGTTCCGGATCACACAGAACTTCCGAAGCTCTGCGATCCGCAATCAGCTGTCCATCTGAGAATACCAGTGCACGCGGTGTGTACTCCAGCATCAGGTGCATATCATGCGTAATCATCACAACCGTCACGCCACGTTCATTCAGCTTACGCAAAAACTCCATGATTTCTGTATAATGTTTGAAATCCTGTCCTGCCGTCGGTTCATCCAGAATGATCAGTTCCGGATCCTGCACCAGCACACTTGCGATCGTCACACGCTTTTTCTGTCCAAAACTAAGCGCCGATACCGGCCAGTTACGAAACGGATAAAGTCCACAGATTTTCAGTGTATCTTCTACCTTCTGACGAATCTCCGTCTCAGGCAGCCCAGCCTTTTGAAGACTCAACGCCACCTCATCATAGATCATAGTTTTGGAAATCATCTGATTTGGATTCTGCATAACATATCCGATATATTTTGCACGGTGACGGATATTTTCTTTCAAAAGATCTTTACCGCGGAAGGTAATTTCCCCGGAATCCGGATCTTCAAATCCACAGATCAACTTGGAAAATGTCGATTTGCCGGCACCGTTTCGCCCCACAATACTGACCATCTCGCCCTTGTCAATCGACAGACTGACGTTTCGAAGCGTCTGCTGCCCCTTCGTATATCCGAAGCTTAAATGTTTCACTTCCAGAAGTTTTTCACGCTCCCCTGCATCCTTCGGAAGCGACTGTGCCTCAAACCAGTCTTTAAGTTTCTTACGATCCACCTCATCCAGCACAACAGAATCCACGTGTGCCGGTTTCTTTTCTTTCGTAATGGCAATTCCCGCATAACGCATTGCAGTCACATAAAGCGGCTCGCGGATACCATTGTCACAGAGCAGACTTGTAGAAAGAAGTTCATCCGGTGTCAGATCCGCAAGAATCGTTCCGTCATTGACCAGTACGATACGGTCCACATGACGCCAGAGCACATCCTCAAGACGATGTTCAATGATCAGAACCGTCGTGTCTGTTTTTTTCTGAATTTCATCAATCAGCTCGATCGCCTGCTTGCCGGTTGCCGGATCAAGGTTTGCCAGTGGCTCATCAAACAGAAGGATTTTGACCTGATCGACCATAACACCCGCAAGGCTGACTCTCTGCTTCTGTCCGCCGGACAGCTCGTGCGGTGCATAATCCAGATGGTTTTCAATTCCGACAAGCTCTGCGGCATGACGGGTGATCGCATGCATTTCATCCTGAGGTGTGCAACTGTTTTCCAGGGCAAAAGCAATGTCTTCACCTACTGTCAGTCCGATAAACTGTCCGTCCGGATCCTGTAAAACCGTTCCCACGTGGGCAGACAGTTCAAAAATACTGCTGTGCGGTGCATCCACACCATCCACGGTCAGCGTACCTTTGCATTCTCCCGGATTGGAAAAAGGATTCAGACCATTAATGCATCCTGCCAGTGTACTCTTACCACTGCCGGAAGGTCCTGCGATCAGCACCTTTTCGCCCGGATAAATATCCAGATTGATTCCTGTCAGTGTAGGCTTCTTCTGTGCCCGGTACTGGAATGAAAAATCTTTGAATGAAATAACAGGGGATTTTTTTTCAGTCATTTAAACACCTCAAAATTATATTATTACAATAAAATAATCCAAAAACAACAGCATAGAAAAAGCCTTTTCACAAGCCATAAAAGCTACATGAGAAGGCTTTGTCATCATATCTTATTCCTGATCAAGGGAACCTTTCTTTGCAATGGTCTTTGTGTATGCCAGAATCAGAAGTCCGCCTACAATCACACCTGTCACTGTGTTGGAAACTGCGGCAAATACACCCTGAGCAAATACCTTGTTTGCAGGCTCTGCATAAATAAGGATGTCAAGTACCGGAGCTACAACTACCCAGCCGATCACATGTGCGATCACGTTGGAAACTACGAATACAGCAACTTTGCCTTTACCGAATTCGCCTTCCTGAACCTTCAGTTTCTTGGCAAACAGACCGATAACCACACCAACGAATGCGGAAGTGATTACCCAGCTCCACCACGGGCTTCCGCCCCATGACAGGTCGATCAGTGCATGACCGATGAAACCGATCAGACCACCGGCTACCGGGCCGTACATTGCAGCCAGAAGTGCAAGTACTGCATACTGAAGGCTGATGTTTGTGTTCGGTACCGGGCTCGGTATTGCAACAAAACGTCCCAGTACAAAGAACAGTGCTGCGCCGATTCCGACGGCAACAACGGTTTTGATACTGCTGTTGTTTTTCATGATTATATCCTCCTCAAAAAGTACATGTTCTCCGGTCATACCGGAGACAGTGATAGTATAAGTCTTTTATAAGGTTTTTGTCAATGGATTCCAAGGGCTTCTTTTGCAAGTTCGTCGACCATATCGTTGTATTTGTCATTGGAATGACCTTTGACCTTACGAAATTCGATGTGTACCTTTTCTTTTGCCTTCTGATAAAAATCGCGGTATGCGATCGTGCCCGGTTTATTGGCTTTCCAGTCTCCGTTGCACCAGCTCGCAATTCCCTGATAATCATGGTATATAATAATAGAAGGAATTTTGTGATCCAGTGCATACTGCATCGCGGCTTCGCTTCCTTTGATCTCACCTGCTACATTTCGCATCTGTGCAAGCTGTGGATCTGTCATCTTCTGAGAAAATTTTTCCTCTTTTCCGTCGATCAGGACGACCATTCCATAGGAAAACTCCTTTGTTCCCACGTGATAACTTCCGTCAACGTAAATTTCGACCGCATCTGAATTTGCCGTCTCCGCCCGGATGTCTCCGCTCGTCTCCGGATTCTTTACAGCAGATTTATTTTCTCCGGCATTTTTTTCATTTTTATCATCACTGCCAATTCCCAGGTACTCTTTTACTTCTGCTTCTGTGCCAAAACTTTTGTATATTGCTCCTGGATACCCCATCACCTGCTTCTTACATTCATCCCAGGTAAGGAACATCCCGGTCTTTCTTCCCTGTCTTACTGCATAAAATTTCTTCTTTGCCATGCTGCCTCCTGCATAATTTAATATCGTAACTGTTCCGTACTCTCACCGTTACGATAGTTCTATTATACCTGCCCGCAAAAAAAACACAACTTTTTATGTAATAGGAACATTACGGAGTAATTTCCTATTACATAAAAAAAGAAGACCGCTCCGTCTTCGGAATGATCCTCTTTTCACCACATGATTCAGTCTGAATCAAATACAGTCAAAAAATTATTCAGCAACTGCGATTGCTTCTACTTCACACAGAACGTTCTTCGGAAGCTGTTTAACAGCAACGCAGGAACGAGCAGGTTTGCTTGTGAAGTATTTTTCATAAACTGCGTTGAATGCTGCGAAATCAGCCATATCAGCAAGGAAACATGTTGTCTTTACAACGTTGTCAAATGTAAGGCCGGCTTCTTCGAGGATAGCGCCTACATTCTTGCAGGACTGCTCTGCCTGAGTTTCAATCTTGTCGCCTGCAACTTCGCCTGTTGCCGGATCAACCGGGATCTGTCCTGATGCAAATACAAAGTTTCCTACCATTTTAGCCTGAGAATATGGTCCGATTGCTGCCGGAGCCTTTTTAGTTTCAAGAGTTTTCATGATTAATCCTCCATTTTTCATTTTTCTCATCTTAGCACCGAACGAAAAATGCGTCAATGCCAATCACGTTTTTCATGGTTTTTTCGTGATTTCACAGTTACTGTTCACACTATATTTCTGACAGATATTTTCCTTCTTTTATACCGCGCAAAAAGATTCTTCCCGAGAAAGCGATATGCGGGAATTCATAAAAACTGCTGCTCTTCGGACAGATTGGTCTGTACAGTGGATCCGCAATGATAATCCTTGCATCTTTTAAAAGTTCCTGTACTTCTTCCTCACCTTTTGTGACACGGTCATTCAGGGCAAGAAGTCCCGTATTTGTCTCCAGCGGACATATCACGCGGACGGCTTTATGGTATTTCTTTTCGATTGCAGCTGCCAGTGATCCCATCGTTACTGCCTCTCCGATCAGCGTGATTTCCTGTGGTTCAGACAGACGATTCTGAAGATATGGAATCTCCGATTCGTCCTGACAAACTGATGCGGATTCTTCCTCAGATAATTTTTTCTCTGTATTTTTCGTCACATGTTCCAGTGCCATTACAAGATCTTCTGTAAAATCACCAACCGGTGTGCCGATAACATATGGTGTGCCGAATTTATCTTTTAATATTTTTGCAGTCTCCAGTCCCACAGATGATACGACAAGATTGACTTCTGCTTCTGCCGCATGACTTATGTTTTCCAGCGAATCTCCCATTGCCCAGGTCGATATTACCTGCCATCCGTGCTTTGCGAGATTTTGTTTCATGCAGTCTGCGTTTTGCTGTGGGCCGAAGTCCAGAGGGGTAACTCCGAGAAGATTGAGTGTGTGGAAAAATCTATCTGTTGATGTTACATCAGAGATGTCAGTTCTTGTTGCACCTGTTACTTTTGTTGCGCCAATTGGTTGTACAAAACGTTCCGCAAGCTTCGCAAGGGCAAGTCCGGCGCCATACGTATAATCATGCATCCCGTTTGTCGGGATTGCAAATGCCGGGATTCCTGTCTCTTTCTCAATTACCTGTGCAATCGCAGGAAAATCCGTGCCATTCATAAACGGAATCGGCGAACCTGCCAGCGCAATAAATTTTGGATGCAGTTCTTTTGCCGTCTCCTCAATGTCACGGATAAATTTTGCATCGTTCCCCATCACAGCATCGATCTCAGTCAGTCCGGAAATGTAGATCAGGCTGTCCTGTTCGTACCAGCGGATCTCATCGTGGGTATTGTAAGTAGAATTACATCCTGACGGATCGTGCATGACTACCATGCCGCCAAGCTCGTAGAGTGCGGAACACACTCCGGAAACATCCGCTGTATAAACCGGTATGATTCGATATGCCTGTCTCATATGCAGCTTTCGCACCCCCATCCTTTACGTACAACCAAATCTTCCGTATCTTTTTCTTCAAGAAACGCTTCTGTCATCAGTTCCGCTGTCCTGCGGATTCCGTCAAATCCCCATAAACCGCCGCCCTGCACCATATTGACAAAATTTCTGCTCCCCGTAAACCACGCTGCTTTCTGTCCGATGGCAAGGATTTTTCCCTCATTTTCTCTCGGGAGAACACGCATCTTCGGATGAATCGTAGCGCGTAATTCGAGATTCGGACAGTTCACCTTCAGCCAGTCAAAAGCTTCTTTTTCCTCCGCACTGATACTGTCAAGATAGATCGTAGTCACGTTAAAATCATGTGTAAGAAGAAGTTTTGCCAGTCCGAGCGGTCTCGGATGATAAAGATAATCCAACGCGATCGGAGTTCTGCCGATGATGGATTTTGCGTGTTTAAGGGCATCTTCGCAAAGAACAATCTCCTGTTGAAAAAATGCTTCAAGATCTTCAAAACTCATACTGTTTTCTGTATTCCGCAGGATCGCTCCTTTGTCATTTTTTTCTACATTACTGACTGAATTTTTCACTGCCTCTGCAAATGTCCGGATCTCTTCTTTAATTTCTTCATAATCAAAACTGCCCGGCAGATACAGATGTGTACGCTGTAATCGTTCTGCCAGCATCTCTGCGCCGTACTTTGCCGGAGGATAGCAGGAAATCAACATTTTTCCACTGCCAAGTTCCTGATACTCTTCCCAGTTTGTACAGGCCGTCAGTTCTTTTAATGTATATCCGCCGGATCTCAGCAGACGTTTGATATCGCAGGTTTCATCCAGTGCAAAATCATTTCCGACAAGGGTGACGACTTTTTCATCCGATGACCTTTTTTCCAGCGGATCATATAATGCTTTTCGCAGTTTCTGATCCGGTGTCAGCCCATGTTTCTGCATGATCGGGTCCATAAAACAACGTACAAATATAATCTCCGGAAAACGGTTTTCCAGTTCTTCGTATACCCTGTCCAGATCACATCCGAGAAAATGATGGAGACATACTGTAAAGAGTAATACCGCTTTTGGTTTTTCTTCTGTTTTATTTAAAACATCGGTCACACCTTCGATTGTAACATCCTCGAGATTTCCGTTCAGAAGATTTTCTTCTTCTATAATTACAAAAGAAAAACGGTCTGCCGCATTCATTTCCGCCGCTGTGAGCACCACCCCGCGCATACAGTTGTCCGCACAGACATAAATTTGTATGGCCTCGGGCATCAGCATCCCGGTATGTACAATATTCCAGTTGCCATGTACCGGAGAATTAAATTCCAGACCAGGCGGAAACGGCACAGGAAATTCAGCCTCACCGATCGTCGTGACTGCACCTTCCGAATTTATTTCTCCACCGACTCGTTTCAACATAACCCGTCCTCCCTGCAGATTTTCAGGATATTTTCTGTCAGTGTACGGTACTCCTCTGCCATCTCACTGTCCGGATAGCATTCCATCAGGGTTTTTCCCTGCTCTTCCGCATCCGTGACCAATTCGCTTCTGGTAAGTTTTCCGACAACAGTTGTCTCAAAATCATCTGCCAGTTCCTGCACTTTTTCTTCTTCCCGTTTGACATTCCGCCGGTTCAGAATAATGCCGCCAAGAGATGCATAGCCGCGATTTTTGAAATTCTGCACCGCCATGGCGATGTTTGCTCCGGCATGAATCGCCATATTTTCTCCGGAAGTGATGATAAAGACTTTGTCTGCATAGCCTTTTCGCATCGGCATGGAAAAACCACCACAGACAACATCACCAAGAACATCATAGAGGACAATATCCGGTTTATAGGTCTCGTAAGCGCCTGTTTCTTTCAGTTTTTCGAGAGCTGTGATGATACCTCGTCCTGCACAGCCAAGTCCCGGTGTCGGGCCGCCTGCTTCCACGCAGATCACTCCCTGATACCCGGTCGTAGTCATGTCTTCTAATTTTAAATTCTGTTTTTTTTCATTATACAGATCGAGTACGGTGCGCATTTCTCTGCCATGACGCAGCTGAATCGTAGAATCAGCTTTCGGATCGCAGCCGATCTGCATCACAGTCATGCCCTTTTCGGCAAGGGCAGCTGCCACGTTGGAAACGGTGGTAGATTTGCCGATTCCGCCTTTTCCGTATACTGCAATTTTAATCATGTTTTTCCTCCGTATGTGTAATCACATTGGAATATGCGGTCTTGGTGGACACGCCTTTCAAACGGCCGATCTTTCCGGAAAGAGCACTGATGATATCCTGTGAGGCATCAATGGCGATGCTGATGATGCTGATTCCTTTTTCGCGGTACGGGATGCCCATGCGGCCAATGATGTGATCGCGGGCATCATAAAGAAGCTGGTTGAGGGTTTCGATAGAATCGCTGTCTTCGACAATGATGGATATTACTGCTACTCTTGTATCCATAATAGATTCTCCTTGTATATAAGACTGTAAAGTTCAAATATTGCTTGAATAGAATAGTATATTTCCTGCCTTGATCCACAGCAACTGTATGTCACATAGCAAACTGCGTGAGTGGAAAACTGGATTGAACTGACGGCAAACGAAGATTTCGTCGAGAGTTATGTGCTAGCTGCTGTCACCGAGCGCACTGTTTGAGGCGAAGCCGAGTTTGCGCGAATGACAGCAAATAAGCGCACGTAACGAACAGAAATCGCAGTGTGTCAGGAAACCAGTTTTCCATCTCGAGGCAGTTATCTATGTATATATTTTGCAAACTCTTAAATCAACAGATACGTGGCAGTAACTCCCCTCCCGGCTGTGGGAGCAGTGCCTGAGTTCCAATCTCGGTGGTCATGACCACTTTGCCCGGCTGATCCGCGGTGACTTCTCCGATGATTGCAGCATCTTTGGAGTACGGGCACTGGCGGAGTGCTTCGACGATTTTGTCTGCTTCAGCTTTTGGTGCCATGATTACCATACGGCCTTCGCAGGCAAGATAAAGCGGTTCCAGTCCGAGCATTCCACAGACACCTTTTACCTCCGGTGCTACTGGTACAGACGCTGCATCCAGTCTGATTCCGACATTACTCTGTCCCGCAATCTCATAAAGAACAGTTCCGACCCCGCCACGTGTCGCATCCCGGATCACATGCAGATCATGTGTCGTATTCATTACGGCTTCAACTGTCTTCCAGAGTGGTGCGCAGTCACTCGTGACATCTGCTTCAATTCCGAAATCCTCTCTTGCAAGAAGAATCGTGCATCCATGTCTTCCCACATCACCGGTCACAATGATCGCATCTCCCGGCTGTGCAAGCGTTCCGCCTACTTTCACACCATCTTCAATCTGCCCCATTCCGGTCGTTGTAATAAATACACCGTCCACCTGTCCTTTACCTGCAACCTTCGTATCACCGGATACAATATGTACACCAGCCTCTGAGGCCGTTTTTTCCATTGCAGCCGCGATTTCTTCCAGTTTTTCCATCGAAAATCCCTCTTCAATGACAAACGCACAGGTCAGATACAGCGGCTTTGCCCCCATACATGCGAGGTCATTTACCGTTCCGCAAACAGAAAGTTTGCCGATGTTTCCACCCGGAAAAAATGCCGGTGAAACAATAAATCCATCTGTAGAAACAGCCATTTTCCCAGCCGGAGGTATCAAAACCGCTGCATCATCTGCAGTCAGATCCGGATTCGCAAAATGCGCTGCAAAAATCTTGTCGATCAGTTCGGAGGTCTGACGGCCACCGGCTCCATGTGCCATCGTTACTGTTTTATCTTTTAAACCGCTCATAGGATTATCCTCTTTTCTTGTAATATAGTCATATCTGCAGAGTGCTTCATTACTTCGTAATTCTCGCAATCTTACAAACATTCGGAATACGCTGATATTATTTATTATCACCATATGCGTAATACGCTGCGCATGCACCTTCATTTGAAACCATACATGCCCCTACCGGATGCTGCGGAGTACAGACTTTTCCGAATACTTTGCAGTCCGAAGGTTTACATTTTCCCTGCAGGACATCTCCACACCGACAGGCCGGATTTGCCTTGCCCTGAATCGGTGGAATATCATATTTCTTTCTCGCGTCAAATGCACTCCAATCTTCTTTCAGACAGACACCTGACCCCGGAATCATTCCCAGTCCTCTCCACTCACTGTCACAGGCTTTGGTCATTTCATCGGTAAGCTGCTGCGCCTCCCGGCTTCCTTCTGCTTTTACCACTCTCGGATAGCAGTTTACAAAAAACGGTTTTCCTTCCTGAAATTTCACCAGTGCAACCGCCAGCGCGGTGAGAAGTTCCTTCGCTGTAAATCCGGCAACCACACCACTGACACCTTCTTCTGTCAGTTTCTCACAGAGTTCTGTGCCTGTTATTGCATTCACATGTCCCGGATAAAGGAAAATATCTGCACTTCCTTTTAAGGCTTCATATGCCTGTGGCATAGTCTTGTTTGCCATCAAAAGTGAATAGTTCATAAGCCCGTCTTTCTTCGCTTTTTTTACAGAAAGACACTCTGCCGGAGTGGTCGTTTCAAAGCCCACCGAAAGAAAAACCACCTGCTCCTCCGGATGTTTTGATGCATATTTTTCTGCATCTGCCGGAGAATATACGATGCGTATCTTTGCTCCTTTTTCTCTTGCTCCTGCAAGGCTCATCTTCGTCCCCGGTACACGAACCAGATCGCCAAACGTACAGATCGTCACGCCTTTTTCCAGTGCAAGCCAGATTGCTTCGTCAATAAATCCGACCGGTGTCACACAGACAGGACAGCCCGGTCCCGAGATCAATTCGACCTGAGGTGGCAGAAGTTTGCGGATTCCAAGACGAAAAATTTCATGTGTATGTGTCCCGCACACTTCCATGATTCGTACTTTCGGGCCATCATAATTTTCTATGATCTCCCGCGCTGTTTTCTTTTTTTCTTCTTCCATTACAGCAGATCCTCCATAAGCTGATCAGTCTCGTCATCATCTTCTTCTGTGATTTTTGCGATTGCCACGCCGGCATGAACCATTACATAATCACCCGGTTCCAGATCTTCGAGAAGCTGTGCAGAAACTTCTCTTTTTGCTCCGCCTGCATCTATTACTGCTGTTCCGTCACTTATTTTTACAACTTTTGCTGATAATCCAACACACATGTTAAAGCCTCCCTTTGTTTTTCTCCAAATATTCCATCGCATACACCGCCTGTCCGAGTGCGATTCCGCCGTCATTTGGCGGCACAAGCTGATGTTTCAGCACCTCAAATCCCTGATCTTTAAGTCCATGATCTGTCAGCTCCAGAAGCAGCCGGTTCTGAAAAACACCGCCGCTCAATGCCACTTTATTGCATCCATTCTGCTGCCTGATCTGTACGCATGCATCAATGATCTGATAAGCAAGTTCCCGATGAAAAAAATATGCCAGTCTGCCCGGATCTTCATCATTCAGACAGCGAGTCATGAGTTCTTTTATTAAGGATTCTGTATTGAGCAGCAGCCGGTCACTTTCCACAATTCGTCGCTCATCGTTAAGAATCGTTCTGTCCCCAGTCTGTTTTCGATACATTTCATCTGCTATATCCGGCTGATTTTTATTTTCAACGAGAACACCTGTATTCTTTTTATGGTAACTATATTTTTCAGTTTCCAAAATTTGCTGCGTACTCTTTTCACGTAATGTTTTCTGGTACTCTTCCGCTGCAAATTCCAGTGCCATCGAAGCTTCTCCTTCGAATGTGGATTTCCTGCGGATTCCAAGTATTGCACTCACTCCGTCAAATAACCGCCCGGCACTTGTTGACATCACAGCATTAATCTTACGGTCTGCCATGGTAAACTGTACGTTTGCTTCCTGCTTCGTACAAAGCGCTAACTTTTCTATTATTTCGGCAGCCTTTTCTCTGTCGCCGGTCATTCCGTAAATCAATGAAACCGCAATTCGCCATCCTTCCTTCGAGGATGCATCTCCTCCAATCTGCAAAAATGGCACAACACTTCCGACTCGCTTAAATTTATGCAGACCTGCCAGAAGAATCTCGCCGCCCCAGATAGTTCCGTCCGTTCCATATCCGGTTCCGTCAAAAGACACTCCTATCACCTGCTCCGCACAGTCATTTTCCGCCATACAGGAAAGAATGTGCGCATAATGGTGCTGCACTTTTACGACCGGAAGTCCAAGTTCTTCCGCCACCATCACGGAATTGTACTTTGGATGCATATCACAGCAGACGAGTTCCGGCTGTATTTCCAGAAGCGTTTCAAGCCTTCCGACCGTTTCCCGAAGTGCTTTGACTGTACGCAAATCTTCCAGATCTCCCACATATGGCGATGGATAAAAGCGGTTATCCACACCTATGCAGAAAGAATTCTTAAGCTCTCCACCGATGGCAAGCACCTGTCCCCGATATGGTGTGGAAACCATGAACGGAAGTGGTGCATAACCTCTGGAACGACGGATCATATATGGTTTATCCTCATAAAAATCCATCACGGAATCGTCCGCCCGGATGCGAATTTTTCGGTCATGAGATAACATGCAGTCACAGAAACCGGACAGTTCAGATTCTGCTTCCTGATCATCTCTGCAAATTGGTGCACCGGAAGTATTGCCACTTGTCATCACCAGAAATTCCGGCATTTCGATTCCGTCATCATATGTAAAAATCAGCAGCTGCACCGGTGCATACGGAAGCATCACACCCACTTTCGGATTCCCCGGAGCCACCGACGGACAGAGAATTTCGGATGTTTTCTTTTTATCCAGAAGAAGGATCGGTTTTTGGTGTCCGTCCAGAATTTTCGCCTGCTCTTCTGATACTTCACATTCTTTTTTTACTGATTCCAGATTTTTGGCCATCACTGCAAAAGGCTTCATCGGACGACGTTTAAGCTCCCGCAGGTGACTGACTGCCACTTCATTTGAAGCATCACAGCAGAGGTGAAAACCGCCGATTCCTTTGATTGCCACAACGCCGCCTTCTGCAATTGTTTTTCTCGCAAAAGTGATTGCATCTCTGCCACGTTCTTTGCGTCCGATCAGGTAAACTTCCGGCCCGCATTCATTGCAGCATACCGGCTGTGCATCATACCTTCTCGTCGCCGGATCATGGTACTCCGCCGCACATTCCGGGCACATCGGAAACTCTTTCATACTGGTACGTTCCCTGTCATATGGCAATGAATCCAGAATGGTAAGGCGCGGTCCGCAGCAGGTACAGTTGATAAAAGGATGCAGATATCTGCGATTCTTTTTATCAAACATTTCTTCTTTACATTCGTCACAGATTGCAATATCCGGTGAAACAAAAATCTCTCCTTTTGTTTTCTCACTTTCGATAATATCAAACTGCGTATACTGCTCCGGCGTTTCTATATTTTCTACATTTATTTTCAAAATTGCAGCCCGTTTCGGCGGCCGGTTCTGTATATCTGAAATAAATTCTTCTACCGCTTCTTCGGACCCCTGCGCATAGATTTCGACATAAGGCCCTTTGTTACAGACATTTCCACGGATTCCCCTCGCAGTCGCATGGCGGCTGACTGTCGGCCGGAATCCCACCCCCTGCACGATTCCATAGACACGGATCTGTCTGGTGATTTCCTGGTTCATATGCTCACTCCCACCCTCTGTTTTTAGTCCTTCCATTCAAATTATGATTCTGGTTTTCCAGACTACATCAGGCTTTCTTTTATTTATTTCTCAATTAATTTCCCGGACACCGCAAAATGCCTTGTATTCACAAATGTTCCTTCAAATCCCGGTGTCATCCGCTCCATGCATTCATCTGCAAAAATAATATCAAACTCACCGTTTTGCACCAGTTCTATGTAGGCATCTTCATCACGAAGAATCACATCTCTATCTGTCTGAAGTTCTTTTTTCATCATAAACCAGCACGCTGTCTGAACCGTTCCTGCGCCTCGTTTCAGCAGTTCTTTTCGGATAGAATCGGCAATCACCTGCTGGTGTACGACAAGGATTCTTTTACCCGTATAATCCATCTCTGGAATCAAATCTTCCACCAGCGGATAATAAATTTCATATGGTGTTCCGAATGTTTTTTCCAGATATTTTGCTGTCGCAAGTGCAGCCGGAGAAACCACAATATTTCGGCTTACGGAAGAGGATTTTTTTACTTCTTGCAATCCATCTCCCATACAATAACAGACTGCTTTCCGTCCGTATTTTTGCTGAAACAAATCCCGTATTTTATCTGTCGCGTCAAGGTCGCTGACATCCTGCGGAGTCATTCCAAGAATGCCGATTCTTTGCTCATCTATCGGATATTTTTCCACTGCAAATGTCTTAAAAAGTTCCAGAAAGGCTTTTTCTTCACCCTTATCATAAAGCTCCATTCCATCCGTATCCACAGTCAGAATCGGAAGATTTATTTTCTTTTCACTCATGCGTTTCAGAGCCAGATAATCCGTTGCAATCACTGCTGGAACCGGTGTCCCGATCACCGCCGCAAACGTCGCATCTACCTTCCGTGCCGCATCCGCAAGCTTCGCTACCAGCCGGTCATCTCTCCCCAAAATCGCATCCATATCTCGAAGTCCCGCACTGAAAATCGCACTTTTCTGCTCAAACCACCGCGGCTCGTCGAAACCACAGACATTGCCGGTACAGCCTCCCGCATCGCAGATCACCACAATGCCTCCCAATTCAAAAAGCACTGATACTGCACCTGACTGATCCGGTGCAAACGGTGTCAGATATTTCCGAAGTCCTCTCATTCTGCCACCTCCTTAAGTGCCTCAAACAGTCTTCTCACCCCGGCAAATCCAAACGGCTGCTCATCCTGATTCCACATCAGTCCCGGGCAGTCCTGATGGTAATAAAGGGCATCTTTTCCTATGGTGATGTTTACGCCGCTCTCCTTTGGTTCATAATAGATCATGGTAGGTTCCATATTTGAAAATACTTTTGTTGTCGGACTTAAAAGAGCAAGCTGTTTCATATAAACAAAGTTTTCTACCGTGATCGTTCCATAGATCTCCGGTACTTTAAATCCATATTTCAAAAGCGCCAGTGCCAGTTCAAACGGATCACCGTTCATGCATTCACCAACTGCGAAAGAAGCATCCGGACAGACTTTTCGGAAGTTTTCTACCGCCTGTTCTGCCGCCTTTCGATACGCAGTTGTATCAAAAGTAACTCCCAGCACCGAACCA
Organism: uncultured Ruminococcus sp.; assembly: GCA_900066355.1. Lineage (GTDB taxonomy): Bacteria > Bacillota > Clostridia > Lachnospirales > Lachnospiraceae > Blautia_A. The sequence goes on along the minus strand of FMEL01000005.1, from coordinate 110,377 downwards.
AATGCCTGATACTGGTTTTCTATTTTGTCAGTCTGATACAGGCGACGAAGTTCAATAAACGGAATCTTTAAGCGCTCATGAAAGTCCTCTGCCGCTGCTCTTGCTTCCTGGTGAAGTACCAGATTGAAGTTCGCTTCAGACATCGTTTTGTATTCATCAAAATTCCTGCATCTGGAAATTTCATGGATTGTTTTTATACCCGCACTGTGCAGAATATCATACAGCTCACAGTCATCCACTAACGGTGAAAAAAATCCCAGAAGATTAACAACATTTCCTTTTTTCTTTGCCGGTTCAAGAAGAGAATACAACGACTGTCGTACATGTACCATCGGTGGCTTCCGCCCCTCTCTGGTCAGTGCATACATATAACACGGACGTACCGGAAGCCCTGCACGCTCCTCTGCTTTGCGGCAGACACGCTCCATATCCGTACCGAGAAGTGCGTCCACACAGGTAATACAGATCATCACGACTGATGGTTTTTTCTCAAGACTTTCGCAGATTTCCTCAACCGCTTTCGGAATTTTTTTGAGATGGCGTCCGGTCACAATGTCAGTCTCATCCATCATCAGATAGAAAAAACGATTGTCATATTCACGCATGGAGCTGATCAGGGATGTGTTTCGCCCACAGCAGCCCGGCGCCACGATCAGCATGATCGAATCCGGTATGGCAAGCCCGGCACGCTTTACACCAAAACCTTCTGCGCCCGGCGAGTTAAACGCAAGCGTTGCCGGTGAACTGTAGATCAGATGCATGTTGGACTTAAACTGATCCGGAATATTCTCTTTTCCAAGCTCATTTAATTCTTTTACCGTACAATAATAGGCTCTGCTCATTCTTCTTCCTCTGCTTTCAGAAGCATTTCTGCCAGATCAAAAAATCTCCGGCTGATCTCTGAATCTTTGTCTCCCTCGATCACGGTCTTACCCTGATCTTCCCACCGGATGATCTCATCACTTCTCGGGATTTCACCCACAATCGGAATGTTGCTTTTCTGCGCAAATGCCTGCACTTTTTCCGTTTCATTTTCGACGTTTCGATGGTTCAAAACAATTCCGAAAACCCGCGCATAGCTCCGGTCTTCGAAGTTCCGTACTGCACTTGAAATGTTATTTGCCGCATACAGTGCCATCTTTTCTCCGGAGGTCACGATGAGGACTTTTTCTGCATAGCCTTCACGTATCGGAGCTGCAAACCCACCGCAGACAACATCACCGAGGACATCATAAAGTACGACATCCGGCTGATATGTTTCGAATAATCTCAGGTCTTCCAGAAGCTGAAAAGTTGCAATGATCCCTCTCCCGGCGCAGCCAAGTCCCGGTGTCGGTCCACCTGTTTCGATACAGAGTACTCCTCCGAATCCTTCTTTCGAAATATCCTCCAGAGTCTCCGGTTCCTCGTCCTCCTCACGCATATAATTCATGACCGGACGAAGCGGTTCTCCGCCCAGAAGATTGATCGTTGAGTCTGCCTTTGGATCACATCCGATCTGTATGACTTTCTTTCCCATGGATGCAAAAGCCGCCGCCAGATTGGAAGTCACGGTTGATTTCCCGATGCCACCCTTTCCATAAATCGCTACTTTCAGCATTTGTAAATACCCTCCTCATAAAAAACAGTTCTTACAGATTTCACCCGAAAAATCCTCTCTTGCATTCTTTGGTATACAAAAAGACTTCTCCACCGTCAGGGTAGAGAAGTCCTGTAAATGTCACTGTATGATTCGCTCGCAGTAACCTGTAAATTTCACATCAACAACTATTCCCGCTCGGATGATTCCTTGCCGTCAGAGTCTGTTCTGTTTTCATTCTTTTCTTTCTTATTTTACGTTTTTATCTGACTTTATTGTACTTTACAGAAGTGTAGTGAGTCAATGCTAACAGATATATATCCTGCTGTTTTACTATCATAAGTGTTACTGTTCACTCCGTTCACAGCAACTCATAAGTTTTCTATTTTCATACAAACCTGCAATTATAACAGTCCGGCAAACAACCTCATCAACAGCTGCCCCAGACGAAGATATGCGCTGCGCCCAGTGCGGTATTTTTCAGTAACATCACGGCACTCTCTCATCGTCTCCTGAAGATCCCTTCTGATATCCAGAACTGCATCACAGTCTGCCATAAAACAACCATTTTCAAAATGATGATACAAACTTCTATAATCCAGATTGATGGTTCCACAGGTTGCCATACAGTCATCTGCAACGCTCATTTTGGCATGGCAAAATCCTGGTGTCCATTCATAAATATGTACACCATCCTTTACCAGTTCATGATAAAAAGATCGGGTGACACTGTAGATCAGTTTTTTGTCCGGAATTCCCGGAGTAATGATCCTTACATCCACGCCACGTTTGGCAGCAAGTGTCAGCGCGTGCGCCATTTCATCAGTAATGATCAGATATGGGGTCATAAACCAACAATATTTTTCTGCCTTATTCACCATACTGATATAAACTTCCTCTCCCACCTGCTCATTATCCAGTGGACTGTCTGCATATGGCTGAATAAATCCGGTCTGCTGTGCTTCATACGGATAATCTGTCAGAAACCTTGAAAACTCTGTATCATTTTCATCCCTGTCACTGACCGCATTCCACATCTCAAGGAAAGTCACTGTCAGAGAACGCACTGCGTCTCCTTCCAGACGGATACCGGTGTCTTTCCACTGACCATACGGATGCGTCAGGTTAAAGTACTCATTTGCAAGATTATATCCGCCGGTAAATCCGACTTTACCGTCAATAACTGTGATCTTACGATGGTCACGGTTGTTCAGAAACATATTCAGACCCGGCATGAATGGATTGAAAACACGGCATCGGATTCCGACCGCTTCCAGCTTCTTAATAAAATCTGTATTAATAAAGCCAATCGAGCCCATATCATCATAAAACACCCGAACTTCTACACCGGCTTTTACCCGTTCTTCCAGCACATTCTGGATTCGATGCCAAGCTTTGGCATCCTCGATTGCATGATATTCCATAAAAATAAAATGCTCTGCTTTAGTCAGTTCTTCAAGCTGTGCCTTCAGGCCTTTCAAAGCCTCGTTATAATAAGTTACATCTGTATTCTGATACACAGGGTAAAGGGCATTTCTCTGTATATATGAAGAAATATTTCCCGCTTTTGGGATTGTATGCTGTAATTTTTCCTGAATCTTATGATTCTTCGGAAGCAGCGGCAAAAGCTGTTCGTCGATATCTTTATAACGTTTCCTCATCTTATTCGTACCGCCGTTCAGACCGACCATCAGATACAATGTAAGTCCCATGATCGGAAATACCATGATCAGGAAAATCCACGGCATCTTGATCGTCGAGGTAACCGGAGATGCATACATATTTAAAATGACGATCAATCCCAATATCCTCGTACACAGGTTGATTGCCTCTGCGTAACGATTCAGTCCGGTAAACAACAGTAAAACAAATATCACTTCCAGCAAAATACATACAACCGAAAAAACAAGCCTGGTGACACCGTTTTTCGTTTTCGCCCTGCCCTCAAGCGTCATATCCTTCATAAACTCCACTCCCTTTTCTCTGGCAATTCTTTTTATGATTGTGATACACATCATAGCACTTTACAAGCGAATCGTAAACACAGAAAACTTCAGGGAGAGCTGCCGCCCTCCCTGAAAAAATTCATTTTATTCTTTTACACTCAGACGCACCAGTGCTCTCTGCAGTTTTGCAGATGCCATCTTATATTCCTGGTCGGTGAGGCCGCCTTTGGCGATCATTTCTTCGGCGCGTTTTTTTGCTGCCTGCGCACGCTCTGCGTCGATATCTTCTTTCCATTCCCATGTGGTAGCAAGAAGGCGGCAGGTTCCGTTCATCACGGAGAGCATTCCACCGATGCAGGCCGCTGTTCGTCTGGTTCCGTCCTCCATGACTACACTGGCTTCGCCCATACCAAGGGCAGTGCAGAAATTACAGTGTCTTGCAAGAATGGCAAGATCACCGCCTACACTTCTGCAAACCACGCGCTCCACATCTCCTTCAAAAAGAAGACCGTCCGGTGTTCCGATCCGTAAAGGGAAGGTACTCATAAGACACCTCCTTTACTGCTTCTTAGCTTTTTCAAATACTTCATCAATAGTGCCGGCAAACAGGAAACAGCTCTCCGGAATGTCGTCACATTCTCCGTCAAGGATCATCTTGAATCCTCTTAAAGTTTCTTTCAGCGGAACATATTTACCAGGCATACCGGTAAACTGCTCTGCTACAGAAAAGCTCTGAGACAAATATCTCTGTACCTTACGTGCACGGCTTACCGTACGTTTGTCTTCTTCGGAAAGCTCATCCATACCCATAATAGCGATGATATCCTGAAGTTCTTTGTAACGCTGAAGCACTCTCTGTACAGATCTTGCGATCTCATAATGCTCGGTTCCGACAATCTCCGGTGAAAGAATACGGCTTGTGGAATCCAGCGGATCTACTGCCGGATAAATACCCTGACTGGAGATCTCACGGGAAAGTACGGTTGTCGCATCCAGATGTGAGAATGTCGTTGCCGGAGCAGGGTCTGTCAGGTCATCGGCAGGTACATAGACAGCCTGTACCGATGTGATGGAGCCTTTACGTGTAGAAGTGATTCGCTCCTGTAAGTTACCCATTTCTGTTGCCAGTGTCGGCTGATATCCTACTGCAGACGGCATACGTCCGAGAAGTGCTGATACCTCAGAACCGGCCTGTGTGAAACGGAAAATATTATCAATAAAAAGAAGCACATCCTGATTCTTCTCATCACGGAAATACTCCGCCATGGTAAGTCCTGAAAGTCCGACACGCATACGTGCTCCCGGCGGCTCATTCATCTGACCATAAACCAGCGCTGTTTTGTCAATAACTCCGCTTTCTTTCATTTCATTATAAAGGTCATTACCCTCACGGGTACGCTCTCCAACACCGGTAAATACAGACAGACCACCGTGAGCAGTCGCTACGTTGTGGATTAATTCCATGATCAGGACTGTCTTACCTACACCGGCACCACCGAACAGACCGATTTTACCACCCTTTGCGTAAGGACAGATCAGGTCAACAACTTTGATACCAGTCTCGAGAATCTCCGTTGCCGGCATCTGCTCTTCATAAGAAGGCGCCGGACGATGGATAGACCAACGTTCTGTTGCCTCCGGAGCAGGCTGATTATCTACAGGATCTCCGAGAAGATTAAATACTCGTCCCAGGCATGCATCTCCTACCGGAACTGTGATCGGGCCGCCGGTATCTACTGCCTTCGTGCCCCGGACAAGACCGTCGGTAGAATTCATGGCAATACATCTTACGACATCGTCGCCAATCTGCTGCGCTACCTCGGCTGTCAGCTTTGCGCCGTTTGATTCTATTTCTATGGCATTGAGAAGAGCCGGGAGTTCATCGTGCGCAAAGCGGATATCCAGAACCGGACCGATGACCTGTACTACTTCGCCAATGTGTTTTTCACTCATGTTTTAAGTCTCCTATGATATTTTAAAGCCCTTCCGCACCTGCAACAATCTCCGTGATCTCCTGCGTGATGCTGGCCTGTCGCGCTCTGTTGTAATACAGATTGAGCTTATCGATCATCTCTTCTGCATTGCTGGTCGCAGCGTCCATAGCCATACGTCTGGCTGCAAGTTCACTGGCTGTACTTTCGCAAACACCGCCATAAACCAGACCTGCCAGATATTCCGAAACGATGGCATCAAACACAACTTCTGCATTCGGCTCGTAGAGTATCAGATTTTTTGTATCTACTTTGCCGCCGCTTTCTTCCCTGATATCAGTCATCGGAAGTATGGAAAACACCTCAGGCTGCTGGGAAAGCATTGATGTGAAAACTGTGTAACACAGTTCAATATGCCCAAACGTTCCTTTTCGGAATTCTTCACAAAGCAGATTCGCAATCTCAAAACAGTCTGCGACAGAAACATCTGCAATCTCTGCAAAACGGTCTGTCAGGCATTCAATGCCCCGCTGCCTGAAATACTCAACTGCCTTTTTGCCAACCGGCAGAACCATATAATCCTTACCTTCTGCTGCTGATTCCAGACATTTAAAAAGGTTTGCATTATATCCGCCTGCCAGACCTCTGTCACCGGCAATCGCCACATAACAGCAACGGGGATTGGATGATTCTCTGGCATATACGGAGGAAAAATCAATATTTTCTCTTGCAATGTCTTTTAGTGTCTCATGCAGCTCTGTAAAGTACGGACGGCAGGTTTCTGCACGTTCCTTTGCCTTACGCAGTTTGGAGGATGCTACAAGTTCCATGGCCTTGGTAATCTGCATCGTACTCTGTACGCTTTTGATACGCAGCTTTACCGCTTTCATATTTCCAGCCATATGATCATACCCTCCTAATCACATTATTTTTCAGGTCTTGTATTCAGGAAATTCTCTGTATATGCTTCCAGTACCTGACGCAGTTTTTCTTCAGTCTCCGGCTCAAGTTTACCTGTGGAGCTGATCAGCTGCATTACTTCAAGTCCGGCAGCATCTGTATCAAGATACGTATACAGTCCTGTTTCATATGCATTGACATCCTCTACCTTTACTTTCTCAAGGATACCTTTGGTAACTGCATACAGGATTGCTACCTGCTTTTCTACCGGAACCGGTGCATTCTGGCTCTGTTTCAGAACTTCCACGATACGTGCACCCTGTTCCAGACGTGCCTTCGTATCCGCATCCAGATCAGATCCAAACTGAGCAAAACTCTGCAGCTCACGATACTGAGAATAAATCAGTTTCAGAGTACCGGCAACCTTTTTCATTGCTTTGATCTGCGCATCTCCACCAACTCGTGATACGGAAATACCAGGGTTTACCGCCGGCATGATACCGGAATGAAAAAGCTCTGTTTCCAGGAAGATCTGTCCGTCTGTAATAGAAATTACATTTGTCGGAATATAGGCAGATACATCGCCTGCCTGTGTTTCAATGATCGGCAGTGCCGTAAGTGAACCGCCGCCATGTTCGTCATCAAGTTTTGCCGCGCGTTCCAGCAGTCTGGAATGCAGATAGAAAACATCACCCGGATATGCTTCACGTCCCGGTGGACGACGGATCAGAAGAGAAAGTGCACGGTAAGCAACCGCATGCTTACTTAAATCATCATAAATGATCAGCACATCTTTTCCTTTATTCATAAAGTATTCACCCATCGCACATCCTGAGTACGGAGCAATATACTGCATCGGACTGGATTCAGAAGCCGTTGCCGCGACTACGATGGTATAGTCCATCGCACCGTTTCTGGTAAGATTTTCTACCAGTGAAGCAACTGTAGAACGTTTCTGTCCGATAGCTACGTAGATACAGATTACATCTTTGCCTTTCTGGTTGATGATCGTATCTGTCGCAATCGTTGTCTTACCGGTCTGACGGTCACCAATGATCAGCTCACGCTGTCCACGACCGATCGGAATCATGGAGTCGATTGCCTTGATACCGGTCTGGAGAGGCTGATATACGGAACGTCTTTCGCAGATTCCCGGTGCTTTCGTCTCTACCGGTCGAAATTCTTTTGTATCAACAGGTCCTGCACCGTCAATCGGCTGTCCCAGAGCATTTACTACTCGTCCGATCATTGCTTCACCAACCGGTACAGACACAACCTTGCCTGTACGCTTTACGGTCTGACCTTCACCAATATTTTCATCGGAGCCAAATATTACGATAGAAACACTGTTTTCTTCAAGGTTCTGTGCCATGCCGAAATTTCCGTCTTCAAATTCCAGCAGCTCGCCCGCCATACAGTTTATGAGTCCGCTGGCACGGGCAATTCCGTCACCAACCATCAGGATCGTACCTGTCTCGTTCTGCTGAATGGCATTTTCATAATATTTTATCTGGCTTCGGATGACTTTGGATATTTCTTCAGGTTTTAATTGCATGTGTCCATTCCATCCTTTAACATTTTATAGCTTCATAGCCTGTTATCGTTTGCTATTACTTTTTACTACACCACTACTTCGTTCAATCGTTTTTCAATATCTGAAATACGTCCCTGCACCGTTCCGTCAAGCTGTCTGCCTTCCATCTCTACACGAAGACCGGCAAGTACGGTCGGGTCTGTTTTCTGTGTCAGATGTATCTTCTTACCGCTGACTTTTTCAAGTTTGGCGCTCAGCGCTTCCATCTGGTCGTCTTTTAATTTCACTGCGCCGGTGACTACCGCTTCCACAATTCCGTGATCGGTATTGTACCGCCGCGTAAATTCCTCGCAGCATCCGGCAAATTCTCTTAAGATTTTCTTTTCGCACAAAAGCTTCAGAAAATTCAAAAGATACAGTTCTACCTGTCCGCCAAATGCCTCGTCCAGCATCTTTATCCGCTCCTCCTGTGGAATTGCCGGCTCTCCCAGTAATTTCAGATATTCTGGATTTTCCCGAAAGATCTGTCTGATTTCATTCATCTGCTCCATGATCTGTCCAGCGAGCTTTTCCTCGGCAGCAAGATCATACAGACTGCCACCATACACTTTGGCAGCTTGTGTCATGATGCCTCACCTACATTCTCAATAAAATCATTAATCAGTTTCGTGTGATCCTCTTCATTAATTTCGCGCTCGATTACCTTGCCGGCGATCTCAACAGCCATACCGCCAATCTCTCCCTTGATCTCATTGACAGCTTTACGTTTCTCCTGTGCAATGTCTTTCTCTGCCTTTTCTTTCATGGCTGTTACCTGACTGGAAGCTTCTTTGAGCATCTCTTCACTCTGAACAGCCGCTGTTTTCTGTGCTGTCATCACGATTTCATTTGCCCGTTCTTTTGCTTCCTGCATATTCTTTTCATACTCAGCTTTCATGGCCTGAGCTTCTTCTTTGGCCTTCACCGCATCCTGAATCTCGGCATCGGCTTTCGCCTTGCGTTTGTCCAGCATTTCGTTGATCGGCTTGAAAAGGAAACGTTTGATGAGATACACCTGAATAAAAAGGTTGCAGATCGTCGCTATAAAATTCCAAGGCACAATTCCTACTAATTCCTGTACCTGCATGTTTGTAACCTCCTATTGCTGCCGCCTGATCTGTCCGCTGCAGCCTTCTGCCTTTACCTTATATTCTCTATCATCCAAGGAAATTCATGAACATGCCCGGTGCTACGAAGATAAGAAGAAGACCGGTTACAAAACCATAAATACCGGTTGTCTCTGCGATTGCACAACCAAGAAGCATAGTAGATGTAACATCTCCTTTGCACTCCGGCTGACGTCCGATTGCTTCCAGAGCACTTGCAACAGCATTACCTTCACCAATACCAGGGCCGATACCTGCGATCAGCGCACATCCAGCTCCAATTGCACAACCTGCTAATGCGATACCTTTTGCCAATAACTGAAAATCCATAGTAAAATCCTCCTGTAATAAATTAATTATCCGTAACTGTTCAGTACCCTCACAGTTACGTTATCCCTTGTTTCTGCGAGTGCCCCGCACTCAAAATCCCTAACCTTCTTCTGCTGCATTCGCAATGTACATAACTGTCAGCATACAGAAAATAAATGCCTGCATAATTCCTGAGAACCAGTCAAAATATACAGATAAAATTGCCGGCACACCTACATCAAGAACAGGTATCTGTGACAGAACATCTCCCACAAGTCCCGGGATCAACCCCAGAAGTGCGGAACTTGCCACTGCCAGCGCCCCATAGATCAGGCCATTGATAACAACACCGGAAAGAATATTTCCGAAATGACGGCATGCCATACTGACCGGTGTTGCCAGTTCGGAAAGAATATTAAATGGTGTCATAACCGGAATCGGCTGTGTAAATCCCTTTAAGTAACCGCCAAAACCACTGGTCTTGATTTTCTGCGCAGTGATCATGATAAATACCACAACCGCCCACGCTGCTTCTGTAGACAGATCTGATGTCGGGCTTCGAAGTCCGACAAGGCTGATCAGGTTTGATACAACACTTGTTGCGAAAAGCGCTGCAACAAATGGAATCATGTATCTGAATTTCTCTCCCATGTTACCTATAACGAATTTGTTCGCCTGTTCAACCAGAAGCTCTGCTACTGCCTGCCGTTTGGAAATATTTTCTTCTTTAAGATCATGTGTCAGCCAGATACACAAACCTGTGATCAGAATCATAACAATCCAGCTTACGATCATGGTCTCGCTGATTTTTAACTGTCCCAGAACCGGCAGGTCAATGGGTAAAGTGAAAAATATCCTTGCCCCATTAATATCCAGTTCCATACGTTCACTCACCTCCCGTCTCTTTAAATTCGTCCCCTCCTAGTTTGCTTTATGAAATATCCCCACAAATTTCAGTCCCGTTCCCGGAAACAGAAGTGGAGCAATTCCCGCTACAAATTGAAAACACGGAGCAACGATTGCAACGATCACCCACAGAATCATCATCATAAAACGCTGCGAATAGCTGGCTTTGAGCTTCATCCTCGCTGTCCCCTCATCTGTGGCTGACGCAGCTTTCTGTACTGCAAGCCCCATCAGGAAGAAATTCAGGACTGCGATCACACCGCCGCCGATGCCACCTAAAATTACCGTATAATCAAATGGTACTTTATCCGGCATTGTGAAATGAAGTATCGCAAACAGGATCCACATCAGGATCACTCCTGCTCCTGTGATCATCACGACCCTCTTTGTTTCCTTCTTTACTGCCGGCTGCACATTTTCCAGTAAACCACTCATATTTTTTCCATTCCCTTCATTTATTCTGTCCTTCATTTAGATGTTTATGAATGTCTGTTAAAATATATTTTTTTACTTTTTGATTGTTTCTTGTTCTGTCTGTTTACAGAAAGATAAAATTTATATGCCACAGTAGCTGATCCGCCCATGCCGAAGAAAAATCCCGGAATGTAGATCCAACCGCCCACACCTGTCTTTGAAATAATGAACCAGCAGAGAGCCAGACACAAAAGAAGCGGTGTAATAAACGACAGCCCCAGCTGAGACAGCATCGTGACATTACGCATGATTTCCGACCACTGTTTCAATACTATTCTCCTTTTTTACCAATATTTGTCTATTTTTCCCTTTGCGCATAGTCAAATTTTACCACAACAGCATTAAAAGCTCAATGCATTTGTACAATTTATTCAAATATTTTTGTCTCCCTCAAAATATTTTTGTCACAATTATAACATCTTCGTCTTTTGAATGTCAGGATTATAACATGAGTCTCCATCCACAGTCATGTAACGAAAAAGAGATTCTGTCCCAAAATGGAACAAAACCTCTCTTCTGTAACTCTGTTTTATTTTCTTATCCTTACCCGATTTTTATGATACATACATCCCATGAGCCAGGAGAAACTTCCCGGTGTTCCTCATCTGCTGTACCGAGTACTGTACTGAATTTCTCTGAAACTTTAATTTTTTGCTCTTCCCATGCATAATTCAGGTAAAAGCGAATCCTTTCACCTTTTTCATTTATGCCCTCACGGACGATCACCGGAAACTGTTCCGGCGCTGCCGCATGGATTCCGTTCTCTCCCAGAATCCGGGCAAATAACTGCTGCAGGTACTTTTCTTCAAACATACATCCAATATACCACGCTTCACCTTTGCCATATGCATGACGCGTAACCGCGGCATATTTTTTCCAGTTTGAATGCTGATATGACAAAACAGTTTCCGCACCTTCCGACATCAGAAGCTCCATAAAATGTTCTGCCTCCGGCGCACCACTCTCAAATCCGGTCAGAGTCACATTTTTCGGAAATGTAAACTGCTGATAATATATGCCAAACACTTCGTTTAAAATGTGTGGCTGTCTGTCCGGATATACTTTCACATTTTCATTGGCAAAGGCTGTCTTGAATGTAGCGATCAGTGTGCCTCCATGCATTGTATAATCTTTCAGACGCTTCAGGAGCTTTTCATCAGCCACATACATTGCCGGCAGGATGACTGCCTTATATTTTTCGATATCCGTACTCTCTGAATAAATAATGTCACACTCAATATTCATTTTATAGAGGGCATCATAGATCCAGCGTACCACATCGTTATATCTGATTCCATTATTTCCGGCAGCGTCCGCTTCGATTCCGAACCATTTGAGCGCGGTCAGAGATTCATTATTCACCATAATTGCAACTTTATTATTTTTCTTAAAGCCAGACAGAACGGAAGATAATTTTTTAAACTCATTTCCTATAATACATGCCTCGCGGTAAACGGCATTTTCTTCCATGTCATGGCTCAGAAGTCCCCGCCAGTACGTCTCGAAAGAATTATGAATGGAATGCCAGTGCCAGTACATGACGCCAAGTGCTCCCGTTGCCAGATGACTGTATGCCTGCAGGCGGAGCTGCCCGTCATACGGAGTCCATCCCGGATATCCCTGTGCTTCCGTCTCCAGCACAAGGTAGTTATCGTTTTTCAGGGAACGAATCAGATCCCCGCCAAAAGCGATTTCAGCACCTGTAAGTGCATCCTGCGTCGGATGATAAATATCCACACCGGCAAGTGTCAGGTGTTTCGCACATTTAAAATGATCTACATCCGGCTGCACACCATAGGAATAGCCACGCCATTCAAAATCCAGATTGTGGGTGATAAACTGGTCTTCTCTCTTATATTCTGAAACAATCTCTGCCTGCCAGCCCAGGAACTCCTCAACAAGGCTGCGCTGATATTTTTCAAACTCTGCGCCAAGGCTTCCATTGATCGTTCCACGCACATCCGGAAAATCTTCCCATGCATTGATCCGGTTGCTCCAGTAATCCAGCCCAAACTCATGATTCAGTGCATCAAGATCGTTGTTGAATTTTTCTCTGAGATATTTGACAAAGCCAAGCTGAACGTTTTTGCCCGCAGTTCCGTAATATTTTGTTTCATTGTCAAGCTGGAATCCGATCACACATTTTCGGTGCGCCGAAACTTCCATCAGTTTACGGATCACGCGTTCTGCATAATAGCGATAGACCGGATGTGTGATATCCATAATCTGTCTTGCACCGTAAATGCCCTGTCCTTTGACAGTCTCTGCAAGCACATCCGGATAAGCTTTCACCATCCATGTCGGCACCGCATAAGTCGGAGTCCCAATGATGACGTTGATTCCCGCTTCTTCCATCGCATCCATCACACGGGTCACATGCGAAAAATCAAAGACGCCCTCCTGCGGCTCGCATGTACTCCACGTTGATTCCGCAATCCGGACTGTGTTGATTCCGGCCTTTTTCATCATGGCAACATCTTTTTCAAGCCGGTCATATGGCATATATTCATCGTAATAGGCTGCTCCGTACAGTAATTCTTTCATAGGCTCCCTGCCCCCTCTTTTTATTCCTTAGTTATACTTTAACATAGTTGATCGATATTTGACATTATTTCCTCTGAAATCCAGGAAACTATTTCTATTCCCCCCTTATTGTCACGAACCTGATTTTTATATATAATTGTTTTATATCATTTTCAGGAGACGATCATCATGCAGAATCAAAACAATACAAATCCCATGGAAACGGGAAGTATCCCGAAACTACTGGCGCAGCTGGCAATCCCTGCCGTTGTCGCACAGATCATCAACCTGCTCTATAATATCGTAGACCGAATTTATATCGGACATATCCCGGGGATCGGCGCGGCTGCCCTGACCGGTGTCGGACTTTTTGCACCGATTTTGATGCTCCTTAATGCATTTGCCATGCTGGTCGGTTCCGGCGGTGCACCGCGCGCTGCAATTGCAATGGGAAAGAAAGACCATGATACGGCAGAAAAAATCGTCGGTAACTGTTTTACTTTGCTGACAGGGCTTGCCGTTATTCTGACAATCCTCTTTTACATAAGCGCACCAACCTTATTAAAGCTTTTCGGTGCAAGCAGTGCGACCATGTCCTATGCCACAGCTTATGCAAGAATTTATATTCTCGGAAGTTTCTTTGTACTGATCGTACTTGGTATGAATCCTTTTATCACTACACAGGGATTTGCAAAAATCAGTATGATGACCACCGTCATCGGTGCTGTGATCAATATCATCCTTGATCCGGTTTTTATCTTTGTTCTGGGAATGGGCGTAAAAGGTGCCGCACTTGCCACGGTACTCAGTCAGGCAGTCGGCGCCATCTGGATTCTTTGCTTCCTGACCGGAAAGAAAACAATCTTACGATTAAAGAAAGAAAACATGCGTCTCGAAGTTCGTGTATTCGGTCCGTGCCTTGCACTCGGTATTTCAACATTTGTCATGCTGTCCACAGAAAGTCTTCTGTCGATCAGTTTCACAAACAGTCTTTCCCGCTACGGTGGGGATGTAGCAGTCGGTGCCATGACGATCATCACAAGCATCAACCAGCTTGTAGCAATGCCGGTTCAGGGAATCTGTCAGGGCGGGCAGCCGATTATCAGTTACAACTATGGTGCAGACAAGCCGGAACGTGTCAAAAAGGCTTTTTTTACGCAGTTCTGTGCATGTGTTGCTTATACCTTTACATTCTGGGCTGTGATCATGTTCTTCCCTCAGGTATTTGCTTCTATATTTACTGCAAACAAAGAACTGGTAGAGTACTCTTCATGGGCGCTGCGCATCTATATGGCGGGCATCTTTTCTACTGGTTTTCAGATAAGCTGCCAGCAAAGCTTCATGGCTCTCGGTCAGGCAAAGGTCAGCCTGCTGCTTGCCTGTCTCCGTAAGATTATCCTGCTGATCCCGCTGATTTTTATCCTGCCGCACTTCCTGCCGGATAAAGTCTTCGCAGTCTTTCTCGCAGAACCGGTAAGCGATATCCTTGCCGCCGCCGCGACCACAATCACGTTCCTGACACTGTTCAATTCAATCCTCAAAAAAGAAACGAAATAAATCCCCTGTAAGAAAAATCACCAATGATCCTTCTGATAAAGCAAAATTCCCTTCTTATTTTGTATGGGGAGCAGCTACCAGTTCCTATCAGATTGAAGGTGCTATAACAGAAGACGGCAAAGTACATGATCCGAACCGTATCGACTTCCTCGCAAGATATCTCGGCGAATTAAAAAAAGCAGCTACTGCTGCCGATATCCGTGGTTATTTCCACTGGTCACTGATGGATAATTTCGAATGGTCAAAAGGTTACTCTGAACGCTTCGGACTTATCTATGTAGACTACCGTACACAGCAGCGGATCATGAAAGATTCCGCTTACTGGTACCGTGACTACATAAAAAACAACGGCGAAATTTAATTCCACTCCTTAAAAAACTGTCTATTATAAATATTTCATCATTGTTGGCACAAGAATGTTCATATCAACAGGCTTTGCAACATGAGCATTCATGCCAACAGAAAGAACCTTTTGTATATCTTCCGCGAAAGCATTGGCAGTCATCGCAATAATTGGAATCCTGGCTTTTTTCGTATCCTTCATCTTTCGGATAGCTAATGTAGCATCATATCCATTCATAACCGGCATCTGAATATCCATAAGGATCAGCTTGTAATAATCAGCATCAGCTTTTTCAAGCATGTCGATACATGCAACACCATCATTAGCAGTCTCAACAATACATCCTTCTTCTGTCAATAGTTCCGTTGCGATTTCAGTGTTGATTTCATTATCTTCGACCAGTAAGATCCGAACACCGTTCAGGCAATTCTTATTGCACAGATTACTATTTTTCTTCGCCAGGGTTTCTGCTTTTGACGCTTTCCTGCAAGGAATAGTCACTGTAAATGTGGAACCCTCACCCTGCTTACTTTTCACTTCTATTGTACCATCCATGAGTTCTACGAGCTTTTTCGTAATTCCCATTCCAATTCCACTGCCATCAATATGACTTAATGTAGTATTGCGTTCTCTTTCAAAAGTTTCAAAAATACGCTTTTGGAATTCTTCAGACATACCAATTCCGTTATCGGCAATGGTAATGATCATATCGCACCAGTCTTCTTTTTCACAGGATTTCTGTAGGACATTACAGGATATTGTACCTCCTGTATTTGTATATTTTATTGCATTGCTTATAATATTGAGACAGATTTCTGACAGGTGCGGTGCATCCATATATACATACGGATACATAATCTGTTCTGTCAGAGAGAACGTCTGATCTTTACTTTCTGCCTGTTGCTGGAACATAATGGCACAATTTTCAAAGCACTCATGGACATTCGAAACAGTATATTCCATTTCGACCTTATTATTTTCAATTCTCGCAAGATCCAGAACATTACCAAGCATCGCCAAAAGTTCTTTTCCGCATATTTGAATTTTTTCAAGATATCTGCCAAGTTTATCTGTTTCCTGCAAATGTCTGGATGCCAGCTCTGAATAACCAATGATTGCATTCATAGGAGTTCTGATATCATGAGACATATTAAACAGAAATGATGATTTTGCTTTATTTGCACATTCTGCTTTTAATTTGGCTTCCCGCAATTCTTCCTCTTGTTTTAATTCCCGCAGTTTTTCATCTGTCACATCTCGATTTGCAATCAGCACTGATGTAACATTTCCATTTTTATCATAACTCTGAGGAACAACTATGGAAAGGAACCATGATCCATTCTTCTTTTTGAATTCGGAAGACATAGATTCTTTATTATGAAGCCGCGCTGCCATAGTTTGTATATCAAAAAAATCTATATACTTCTGTACAAACGGTTCTGCTATAATACCTTCGATAAGCTCGAACTGAGGATTCCAATCTGCGCTATTATCTTTAATATCCAAATACATTTCCCGGGATCTTTTGACTAGTTCGATCTTCTTTGTTTTTAAGTTCAACCTTGAGATATAATAATAGGCAGTACCTAATGCATGAACCGCCTGCTGGTTTTTTTTCACCTGCTTTCCCAATGTAACAGGGAACTCTTCACCGTCCATCTGTTCCAGATCTGGTATTGACTGATGCAGATGCTGAACCAGCCATTTCCCATTTGTCCATTTATAGATAATAGTAAATCTTGTCTCCATTTCAAAACAGATTGAACCATCTTTAAACAGGCCGGTAAAATCTACTGTTCCGTGCGCAAGAACATGATCATCACCGAGTCGTTCTTCTTCCTGATGTAAATTTCTCACCTCAATGCTGATTTTACCTCTTCGTTTTACATCAACTTTAAATGATTCCAAAAACTCATGCAGATTCGTGAATAATTCATGTTTCCCAGTTCCAATCAGACTGATATTTTCATCAAAATAATTCTCTATCCCAAAATCATTTACTGATTCAGCGTTAATATATATTTTAAAAAGCTGCTCTGTGAGTTTTTTAAAATCATCCATATGCTTCCCTCTTTCTAAAAAAAGACTTAAATGACTTTAAGTTTTCTGGTTTACTTCTAAAGTTTATCCACGTTTCATTCTCTTCCAAAAATTCCTGATATACACATCAAATCATTCCTTTTATTATATCACAGCGTCGTATTATTCCGCCACCATTTTTTCAGGCCCGGTGTCCTTTTTGCACCTTCGCCTTATCTCCTGTCACATACATCTCTGTGTTATTTCTTATGGTATACTTTCTTCAATACACAAACGTCCCCACCCCACACTTTCATTCGGGTACCGGTCAAACCCGGGCAAGGGCCGGGCGCCGCGGCGGAGATATGCCTTCACTTTTTCGCCCCAGAGAAAAGGATCGTTTCTTCGTGTGATGCCCCATTCCATCATAAGGGCAGCAGAGCCGGTCACAAATGGGGTCGCAAAAGAAGTCCCCGTCACGCCTGTATAACTGCCACCGACCGACGGTGCAAGGATGTCGACCCCCGGTGCGACCAGATCTGGTTTGGGATAAGACAGATTTTCACCACCCCGACCGGAAAAATCAGCATATGCATTAAGCCTTGAATCATATGCTCCTACAGTGATCACTTTCGCTGCTGTAGATGGAATTGTCAAAGTCTCAGTTGCAACCGGGCGGTAAAATCCGGTCACCGTATTCAGAACATTTCCACCCGGAAGCCACAGATTATAGTTACCTTCTTTGATTCGTCTGCCCTGCAGATGAATTTTCCAGACACCCGGAGTAAGATATGTTCCCCTCGGGATAAAGTCAAAATAGATTTCCTGTGTCACCTGAAAAGGTCCCGGTTTTCCATAATAAATCAGTAATTCCGTTTCCCCGGCCCGGTATCTCTGTATATCAATTTTTTCAGACAGAACCGGTAAATTTTCGCCAGCCGGTGTCTCAAGGAAAATTTCAATTTCATCTGCATAAGCTTTCCACAACTGCAGATTCAGAGTT
Source organism: uncultured Ruminococcus sp. (assembly GCA_900066355.1). Classification (GTDB taxonomy): domain Bacteria; phylum Bacillota; class Clostridia; order Lachnospirales; family Lachnospiraceae; genus Blautia_A. The sequence goes on along the minus strand of FMEL01000005.1, from coordinate 92,208 downwards.
GTCTCATAAGCACCAATACTCATTTCTACAATCTCACTCTGCCCCTGCTGCAGTCTTCCCGCAGTATGGATACGGTCGTTTCCGTTATTTCCACTTCCTACGCAAATGACCGAGCGTCCCACATTTGCCACGTTGCTGATGTATGTTTCCAGCAGAGAATCTCCCTGATGTGTTCATTATAACTAGGGGAAAATTACTGTAAAAAAATTTGCAGTCTTTACACTGCCTGTTTTTCTACCGGATAAGGCGACTGATACTTAAATACAATATCAATGCTCTTATCTCCATTCACAACAATTTTTTCAATCAATTCTGTCACAATTTCTCTTGTCACTTCGGATAATGTTCCATACTTGATAAATTTCTCTATCCAGTTTTCATAAGATTCTTCTGCCTCTCCAAAGCTGTCTTTCTCTTGTTCTGCCAACTGAATCTTCGCCCTGATATCTTTATCCTGCTTTTCATATTCTGCCTTATAGGAGAGATATTCTTCTTTATCCAGAACACCATCTACATAATTTTCGTAAGTTTTCTTTTTATACTTTTGGACAGCCGCAAGTTCTTTTTGTAACCGTTCAATCTGCTGGTCTGCTTCTGCACATCGTCTCTGCACCTCCTTCTTCCTATCTGCTACTTTTAATATTTCATCCTTATCACTTTCTTTCAGTGCCAGTTCCGCTTGTCTTTGGATTTCATTTTTTACAATAGAATCCAATACTTCTTTTTTAATGAAATGAGAATAACAAACTGTGTTTCCTTTTTTGTGATAGGTACCGCACTCATAACCGTCCCGACAAGTAACCCTCTGGAAATTATATCCGCAATCTCCACAAACAATAATTCCTGCGTATGGATTTACCTTTCTCACTTCGCTATTAAATCCCGGTGTCCGTGTTCTTTTCTTCATAAGTTCCTGTACCTGCTCAAAAGTATCTTTGCTAATAATTGCTTCGTGCATTCCTTCCACAATATACTGCTGTTCCTCTGGAATATATTGATACTTTTCCACTTTATAGGATATCTTTTCTGATTTATGCTGTACCATAGCCCCTGTATAAACTCTGTTTCGCAAAATTACATTGATCGTAGGATATGCCCAGCCCTTTGCACCCGCTTTTTCTAATGCATTGGCATATTTCAATCCCTGCACCTTTCTCTTATACTCTGACGGTGTCAGAATTCCTTCCTGATTCAGTTTCTTTGCAATACCATCCCTGGAATATCCTTCCAAACTCATATAAAAGATTCTCCGTACCACTTTAGCTGCTTCTTCATCTACAAGAAAATGATGCTTATCTGCCGGATCTTTTACATATCCATATGGGGCAAACCCAGACATAAACTGTCCCCGTTTCTTCTGGGCGGTCAATGCACCTCTGATTTTCTTAGATATATCACGACTATACATATCATTAAACAACGTCTTAAACTGTGCCAATTCTTCATTACTGTGATGAACAGAATCCACGCCATCCAAAATTGCAATATAACGCACACCCAAAGATGGAAAAACACGCTCAATATAGTTACTGGTTTCAATATGTTCACGCCCAAGCCGGGAAATATCTTTCGTAATAACGCCTTGAATTTTCCCTTTGTAGATATCCTCCATCATCCGCTGAAATTCCGGTCTATTCGCAAAATAAAGCCCCGAATAACCGTCATCAATATAAATATCTGCGATTTCCAGATCCTCTGATTTAGTCACATACTCACGAATCAGTTTCATCTGATTTTCAATACTCTCACTAACTTTATTCTCTCCATCATCCTTCGACAGACGACAATATACACCCATCTGATACATCATATCACCCCATCTTTCTCAAGTATTCTATCTGGTGAACTCTCTACTGAAGCAAACTTAAAATATATATCTATTTTCTGCTCTGGATATACATAAATTTTATCAACTAACTCCACAAGCGCTTCTCTGGTAAGCTGCTTTACCGTTATTCTTCTGCGATTAAAGTGCTCCAACCATATCTTTGTTTCATTGACCGCCGCCCGCTGCCTTTGCTCTTCATGGTTCAGTTCTGATAATTCTTTTTGATATTTCTGATTCTCTGTTTCATACATCTGTTTTAATTCCAGATATTCCTCTTTGGAAAGTACTTCATCCATAAACTGTTCATATGCTCGTTTCCGGTATTCCAGATTTCTTTCTATTTTTGCCTGCAATTTTGCAATTTTACCATCCAGTTCCGGCTGTTTCTGTCTGATCTGAGTTTCCAGATTCTTCATATCCATCTTCATCTGTTTCAATTGCTGGTTGATTGCAAATACAACCAGTTCATCCAGCTTTTCAAATGTAATATGATTCAGCTCACAGTAATTCTGCCCCTGCTTCTGATGAAAACCACACATATATCCGTCATAGTCTTTATGAGATGCCAGATAACGTTTTCGCATGGCTGTTTTACATTTCCCACAAAAGAGCAGTCCCACATATTTATGTGGTTCATTGTTTTTATCAAAATAGGAAACTCTGCGCCCCTTTCTTATTTGCTGAACCCTATCAAACTCTTCTTTAGAAATGATTGCCTCATGTGCATCCGGCACCAGCTCCATTTCTTCCAGGGGAATTGCCTTTTTGTATTTCAGCTTATAAGACGGTCTTTCATGTTTCCGAATCACAACCGCCCCAGTGTAGACCGGATTCTTTAAAATTCCACTTACAGTAGACGATGTCCACAGACCTTTTCCCGAATCCCATACATAATTGGTTTTTAAAACTTCCTTTTTATATTTTGCGGGACAAGGGATTTCATCTTCATTCAAAGTCCTGCAAATAACCGTACAGCCAAATCCATTTTGATACATTCTGTAAATTCTTCGAACAACCTCGGCTGCATAAGGATCAATTTCCAGATGATTATGAATTGTTTTACTTTTCACATATCCAAAGGGGGGCTGTTTCGGAGTATATTCGCCCATACTTCTTTTGGTCTGAATCGTTGTCTTAATCTTTCTGGATGTATCTCTCAAATACATATCATTCAGCAAAGTTTTTATTTCTAACATTTCATCATAAGTTCCAACGGCTGAATCATAATTATCCAGAATCGAAACAATCCGAATCTGTTTCTCCGGGAAATATTTGCCTAGATAATAGTTGGTATCAATATGTTCTCTTCCAAGTCGAGATACGTCCTTAAAAATCACCATATTGATAACACCAAGCTCAATATCTGCCAGCATCCTCCGAAATTCAGTTCTTTCAAAATTACTTCCAGAAGCCCCATCGTCTACATAAACTTTTTTCTCTGCAATATCTTTATTCTCTGCAATATAATCTCTTGCCATCTGAATCTGAGAGTGAATACTATTGCTGTATTCACCCTCTTTATTTTGCTCTTCAATGGAAATTCGGCAATAAATTCCTGCCTGATACATTCTATCCCTCTTTTCATCGGTCTTGCGTAGTCATTGTCTTTAATTGTCTTTATTTTACAACAAGAACTTAAGAAAATCAACCTGCAATTTTTCGTTCAGTAAGATTCTGAATGCACTGGATCAATGTCTTTTCCCCATTAAAATGCACTCGAATCTGATATCCTGCATGTTCATAGCTTACATTCTCTTTTTGGATTTCTTTTTTTGTATCCAGAACTTCTACAGAATCAAATAACGTATTCATGCTATATGCCTCCTTCAGCATACAGTTCTCTCTACATCCTATGCCGGCAGGATTGTACAAAAGTTCTGTATGAATTGAATTCGGCTTTCGAAAGCCTGATTACATTCTAAAATTATTCTGCACCAATCACATTGAATTGAAATTGACCGCAGATTGAGTTTTTAAGATTCATTTTCTTCCTATACAGTATCAATTCCTATTGTCCGGAACATTTGTTCGTGTTATAATAAAAAGACTTTAAGAATATAAAACACGAAAACCAAAGGAGGGATTTCTGTTGGAACGATGTGATTTTTCTTCTATTAGCACATGCCTAAAAAATCAAATCAGTGAAAGCAATCAGATGAACCAACCTGATTTTTTATACGAATTATTTGAAGATTTTATGAATGATCCGATAAATGAAGATTTTTCTATGGATAATGGTCTAATTTGCCGCTGGATAACCGGACAAGCAAAAATCAGTCCCAAAATAACCTCATATTATGCAAAACCCAGCAATCAGAAAAAACTGGCAACAACCATTCAGCGGAACTTACTTCCCTTAATGGCAGACTGCAACATGGTTATACAGGACATTTACACGTTATTCATACAGGACGATACGATTTCGGATACAAAAAAGCAGGAACTTGTATCTCTATATAAACCTTCTGATTCAAGGCTGTTGTTTTTAGCAAAAGTACTTTCTTTTGGTATGGAACGGCAATTTATTAAACGTGATACAAGAAATCAAAAACTGATTGCAGGAGGTGTTCTATCTCCGATTGTTCTGGATTACATTATGGACAGCGAAGTCCCAAAACCATGCCGTCATTTTCTAGGAAGAGAAGAAGAACTGGATGAACTCCATACTTTGTTTGAAGAGAACCGACATATATTTCTTTATGGAATTGCCGGAATTGGAAAAAGCGAGCTTGCTAAAGCCTATGCAAAGCAATACAGAAAACAGTACACCAATATTCTCTATATGGAATACACCGGTAATCTATATCAAGATATTGTAGACATGGATTTTATTGATGATCCACCAGAAATCAGTGAGCAGGAACGTTTTCAAAGACATAACCGTTTCTTACGCTCTTTGAAATCTGATACACTGCTGATCATAGACAATTTTAATGTCACATCCACACAGGACAGTTGCCTGTCAGTCGTATTAAAATACCGTTGCCGGGTTTTATTTACAACCAGAAGCCAACTGTCTGAATACTGTAGTTTTCAATTAAAAGAACTGAAAGATATACCCACTCTTTTTCAACTGACATCTGTATTTTATTCAGAAGCAGAGGAAAACCGGGCAATCGTAGAAAAAATCATAGAAACTGTACACTACCATACTTTTGCTGTCGAACTGGCAGCCAAACTTCTGGAAAATGGAATTTTAACTCCAGAGCAATTATTGATAAAACTTCAAGAGGAAAAGGCTTCTCTTCATAATGAAGATAAGATTAAAGTAATGAAAGATGGTCAGAGCAAAAAAGCCACCTATTACAACCATATCCATACCCTGTTTTCGTTATACTCCTTATCACGGAAACAGCAGGATATTATGTGCAATATGTGTTTTATGCCTTCATCTGGTATTTCTGCCCGTATATTTTCCAAATGGCTGGAGCTGCCTACTTTAAATGACGTGAATGATCTGATCGAGACAGGTTTTGTACAGTCAAGTCTCCGGCATACTATTTCTCTGCATCCAATGATTCAGGAAATTGCAGTTTCCGAGACCGCACCTTCTGTTACAAGCTGCCACACGTTATTGGATTCTCTGCAAAAAATATGTTTGATGCATGGCATTGAAGTTAGCTATTATAAAAAATTATTTCAAACAGTAGAAAACATCATGCTTTTCATTGAAAAGGACGATATTCCCCAATACCTGTTATTTTTAGAAGATGTTTTTCCATATATGGAGAAGTACCACTATCAAAAGGGTATGAAAAAAATCATCCAGGAACTACAGCATTTTATAAAAGCAAATACTTACGGGACTGCATCTGACCGTGCCTTACTATTGGATTATCAGGCAACTCTGGAACCCAAAACAGAAAAAGCGATAAAATTAGAAAAAGAAGCACTTGCTCAAATAAAAGAAACCACAAAAGAAAATGCCCACCTGGTTTCCAACCTCCATTCCAATCTTGGAGGGCTTTACCGAATCAACGGACAACTTGATCTCGCTAAAAGGCACATGAAAATGGGTATCTCTCTTTTACAACAATACCAGCTTCTTTATACTAATGACAGTATTCCTCAGATTAATAATTATGCTGTCCTCTTAATTGAAATACAAGAACCTGACCTTGCCCTGTCTGCTCTTCAGAAATTAGCACAGATTATCAAAGAATATAATTCAAACCACTGTTTGGATTATGCCCAGGTACAGGAATCCCTTGGAAGTATCTGCCTGATCACTGCAAATATTTCGCAAGCGAAAACCCATTTTAAAAAAGCCTTGAAAATTTATGAGGATATATGGGCAGACGAACCCGAATTGATTGAAGAAAAATATCAAGCAATTCAAGAATTGTATCCACAAGCTGGAATTGCTCTGGCAAAAAGTATTCTTCTCACCAAGCACTAACGGTTCCTACAAACACTTGTAAAATATATTGCCTCAATAATGTAAACGCCTAGTTTTGAGATACACTCCAAGACTAGGCGCTTGTCCATTTCCATTTTTTCTTAGACATGGAGCGTTTACATAAGGATCACTTTTCTTTTTTTGACACTTTTCGCTCCTCCTATCTCAAATTTTTTATAGTCTAGGTATATTGCCTTCATCAATGCCTGAGAACTTGTAAATATGCTCCTCTGCTTGTTCAATCTGCGATACATTACAATCATCTCGTCATCAACCTACTGTTTGATACAATATGTCAAATGCATAGTGGCTCAGTTCTATTAGAAATTTATATCTCTAACTCCGCACCAATTCTAAAATTCCTTTTGAAAGGCGATATACTTTATCAACACTTTCCAGTTCTTTATACTTATGCGTAATAAAAACGATAGTCTTATTTTTTAATTCACTATGTAATAACTCACGTAAAGCTTCATTTGATTCAACATCAAATCCTTCTGTAGCCTCATCCATAAGTAAAATGTCTGCATTTTTCAGCAGAGCCCTAGCTACAGCTATCTTTTGTCTTTCTCCTCCAGAAAGTTTTGCACCATCTTGTCCAATTTTTTGTCCAAATCCATGATCCAATTTTTCAATAAAACCTAAAGCACCACTTTTTCTACATGCTTCAACAACTGCATCTCTTGACGCCTTTCCATCGATATTAACATTCTCCTCTATAGTCCCTTGGAATAGATATGGTCTTTGGCTTATAACCGCAATTCTATTTCTCATATCTTGTATATCCATCAATTCCACAGGAGCTCCATACAATTTTATTATTCCTTTTTGTGGCCGGTAGAATCCCGCCAAAAGGTTCAAAAGTGTTGATTTGCCACTTCCATTTTCTCCTACGATCGCAATTCGTTCCCCTTTTTTTACACATAGTGAAATACCATTTAAAATAGGGTGTCCTGGTTCATAACCAAAGACAAGATTTTTTACTTCAAAAACCATATCCCTATCTTGATAAATTTTCTCAGGTTTCATTTCACATAATTTCATTTCCAATTCTTCCGGTTGTCCCCATAACTCAAAAAGACGTTTTGCCGATGGCTCAATTTGCGCAAAATAATATTTAATGTTTATCAATGCTGAAATTGGATTTACAACATATGCACTATATGTAATAAAAGCAAATGCTCCGCCTATAGTGAATTCTCCTTTTATTATAAAAAGCCCACTTAATATATATAATAACGCATTTACAACCGTGTCTATTACTACAACACTGACAGTACTATATTCATCTAGCATTGCGTTCTTTTTATATGAATCCATCAAATCTTTTTGCAGACCTTCAAATTGAGATTTTTTTACCTGAAACAGATTCCAGAGCTTCATTTCATGAATTCCATTTATACACTCGGCAAACCAACTCATAAACTTTCGTTTATCCTCAATCCACTGTTCAAACACTTCCCGTTTCTTGTTTGCACAATAGGACACTATTATAAATTTCAGTGGAATAATTGCTTCTATCAATATTGCTAATTTCCAGTCTAATAAGGACAGCCCAACTACTCCTCCTATTATTTGGAGAATTGATGATATAGAAAACTGAGTAATCTGATCCACAACAGATGACACATTATCAATATCCATACCAATTGTATTTATAATCTCTGCACTTCCTCTTTCAGCAAAATACTGTATTTTCATCCTATTGATTTTCCAGTAAGTCTTTTTATAGAGAGAATGTGTAAACTGATTATGTACATTTGAAAATAATTTTGTTTGGATTATATTTAACTCTTGCTGGGTTAAAGAAATTATTATTAATATAACAGAAAATAAAAGAATGTATTTCATGTTTTTCTGCAATATACCACAATCTGTTATTTGTCTTATAAGCAGTGGGTGTATAAACGTTATGAATGATGAACCCAAAAGGCAACAGATAATCCCTGGAAAATACTTTTTATATTCACACAACATTTTACAAATTCGATACCATGTTTTCCCATTTTCTCTCATATCCAATTGCCATCCTCACTATTCGTTAAGCAAAATATTGACAAACAAGCTCATATATATCCTCTATATTGTAAGTTATTCCTATTCGATCTTCTGCATACAATTCATACATATTATTTTTACGCACAATATACATATCTATATCTGATGCCTTACTACTTTCAAATATTTCTTCCTCTTGATTCAAAAGAATAATATCAGGTTCATAAGCTATATATACTGTATAAAGGATATCGTTCAATGACTCATTGGAATCGTCATAATATTCTAAAGGAATTACATTTTCATCTAAAGGATTTTTCTGCAGATTTATTGCGTAATAACCGTTCTGACTAAACATCACTTTTAGCTGTATCATTTCCTCGTAATCTAAATCAATACCGGCAATTACCGGTATCTCTATATTGGTTTTATCCCTTATTACATTTTCTAGTATATCCGGATAATCAGATTTATGCGTTGCTATAGTCATCAAAAAGTCCATAACATCATCAAATCCTGCTGTGGGCTTTCTGTTTAAATATGTAGCAATATGTCCAGTGACAACAGGAGCCGCATAACTATTGGCTTGATTTACGATCCCATTCCACGAAAAATTTGCTATAATAGAATTCTCAATATTATAACCTTTTTGTTCTTGAAACAGAATTTGACCATTTCCCAAAAGACCATAACGATCCTGCCTGACACCAAAAACACCTGGATATGCAGCTGGATAAGTCTTTATATTTCTGTTATGATATGCTGCTACTATAATCGCATCAGCATCAAGTAATCTTTTTATTTGAATCCATAAGGGTTTAATATCAAAATAATTGATTGTTCCAAGACTCATGTGAATTAACTTTATTTTATTTTGAATACACCATTCCAAAGCTTCCAGCAAAACTGTGATCTGTGTTGTTCCTGCAGAGTCAGTCACATTCAAGTCCCATAATTCTATATCACTACATATGCTTGTGATAATTCCGACGCATACAGCGCCATGGAATGATTTATCGTCTTTATACTCACTTGGATCGCATTTAGAAGCCAAAAAAGATTTATGAACAATCCTTTGATTCCTGTTATTTCTCATATGATAAGGTATACCGTTATCAATCAATGCGAGCTTAATCATTTGCACTATTCCTATTCTTACCTGTTATATATCCAAGCCAAATATCGCATATTTATTATTCTCATGATAAACCTTGTAATTCTATGGTCAATAAAAATTCAAGTGTCGCTGAACCCTAATATGCTTCTCCAATCACACTGCCATCATAAGCATTGATCACATAAGAAAGCTCCTGTAGAGAATTTCCACCAATACTTTCCCTGACAGTAAAAATCCATGCTGGAACCAACCATGCGTGTTTCGGCTCCTGATAGGCTGTGGTATAAGTATACTGCAATTTTGCGTTTACCACATCATACTCCAGTGCGGTAGTGTCGTTGGCAGACTGGCCTTTTCCGGAATACCAATAAAAAATCTGATCTGTCAGCTTTGCCTGTATTTTTTCAAAAGGCAGAAGCTTTGTATTTTCCGTCACCGTACAGACTTCTTCCGATATCCCATCCCATTTAAAATATTTAATTCCTTCCTCTGTTATCAGAATAGAGATTGTTTCTACCTGGAACGGAGGCACATAACTATCCACTGTTTCTTCCGCAACCACGCCATCAGGAACTGAAGTAATACCCTCTACACTTTTCGAAAAACAATACAGATATCCCGGTAATCCTCTATCCAGATCTCCCTGCCACAAAGCATCACTACCAAGTCCCAGACCATTGCGCTCTGAACATGCGCCATTCGGGAACCACACGGTACGATCAGAATCTACAAGGCCCATTCCATCGATACCTAAATCCTCTAAAACTTGTTCTGCCTGTTCCTTTCCATCTTCCTCTGTAAAGGTGATCTTGTCCATGCACTTTCGATACGCATCTGCCAGTTCATGAAATTTCTCTGTATAGCCGTTGGTATCCATGCCAAAGCTACTGTAATACTCACTCTGCATTTCCTCAGTTTCTATTGTTTCTTCTTCTATAAAATTAGAACCCTCCATCCAGAGAAAACTACTGTCATTGTCAATTTCCTGATTATACCGCTCTGCTTCTATATATGCCTTCCTGTCCTCGCCCACATCTGCAGTAAAATAATCCTCTGTATCTGTGTTTTCCAATTCAGTACTCATCCAACTCCGTGCCGCTTCCACACCGTGATCCTCTGTTTTTTTTTGAAATTTTATCTCCATCTTTTCCGGTGCAGACGCTTCATCCGGTGCAAGCTCCATCCCCTCTCGGGTTGCGTTTTGAATCCCTGCAATCGATGTAGAATATGCTGATTGCAAGTAACTTCCTTCCTTGCTGGAAATCCTGTCTAACACTTCCTGATACGCATCCTTTGTCACCATCTGTGGCATATATAGTTCCTCACCGTCCGTAAAATAATCAATCAATCCATTCAGTTCTTCCTGCGTTAACTCGTGATTTTGCATCTCTATGACTGGAAGATTGCCAATGCTTTGTTCGCCCAACTTAATATCTGCCTGGATAACCACACGGTCGTTGCTTTTCTTTTCTTCAAATTTCCAATGCGTTGGAACATTTGTCTCTCTCTTTTCTCCTTTTTTAAGAGGTTCACAGACAGCCGCCTCGCTAATCCCATCCACTTTGCTGACTACCGAACTCTCCTCTGGTGTTTCCTGACAGCTGGAAAGAATAATACACAACGCACCTACCATAATTGCTAGAACACTTTTTTTCATTTTTCCTCCATATATCTTATAGAATTGTCGCTTTTTCACGAAACTTCAATTATAAACTCTTTAACTTATAAATACCTTCCTGACACTATTAACGTTTTCGTATATTTTTTAGAAACAGACTACCTTATTTATTTTAATGTATAAGGCAGTCTGTTCTATGTACTAGTAACTATAACTTGTTAGTACATTACGCTATTGTCATTACTAATAACCACTCTTGAAGCATCCGCATTATGCTGAGATAACCAAGTCGCAGCACAATATGAACATGGGCAACCACATCCACAAACGCACCCAAAAGACTCAATCGTGTTCCTGTTTTTCTTCATATTTTTGTTGAGTTTCTTCATACGGTTCTCCTCCTTTCTGTTAAAATAATATCAATATTTCCGCTTCATTGGTGCCAAGAGAAACAGATATATGATATTTCATATTATAATTTCCGGATATAGAATAAACTAATTCAAAATGCTACTTTTCGTATGTGATTTAATTTATCGCATATTGTTTGCAAATTAAACTCATCCACTTTTATATCATCCAGCAATTTTATAATCGGCAAATTATATGTATTCTCTAATTCCATTATCACATATATCCAGCACTCTTCTACTACAGGCAAATCCAATAGATTCTGTTCTGAATTTTCTACTTTTATCATTGTGTATTTCAATATCACATTTTTAATTAGCTCTTCCATCCTATCTCCTCACTTATATTACAAAAATATTATTTGCAAGTTCTTCCAAAATTTTCAAAATTTCTTTTTCAATTTTAGTATCATCAAATATATCAAGGACTTGATATTCAGAATTTTCAGGTATCGCTGGTTTTTCATTCATATCCTCCATGGTATAATACCGTATCTTTTTCCATTCATGATCCGCCTTATAAAATTGTCGTGAAAGAATATATTCTTTCACTGGTGTATTATATTTTCTTAGAACAAAATCGCTTATATTTTTTAATACAGTATAATTCAAATCAGTATACCTATACAAAGCCAAAAAGCCTATATCTACATCCAATGCGTTTGAAATAATCAGAGGTAACTCGCCAAAATAATTTGTTTCATATTTTTCAAATTCCGAAACACCACCAGGGCAACCCACAAGAATCACATCGTACTCCTGTTGTTTTACTTTTGTATGTATCCAATGATTTAAAGCAATAATCTTTTCTGGATAAGACATGAATTTTGAATATAGAAAGCCAGGAAGATTTTCCATTCCTAAAAATCCACCGAGAACGTTAGAGCAAAGTGCCAGTACACGATACCCCTGTTTTTCAATCACCTTTTTAATCTTCACTTGCAATTGGAATTTATCGCAATTTTCGCCCAATCCCATGACTGATATTACCGGAATATCTATTTCTTTTTTATTTGGCGAAACAACTTCATCTGACAATTCACTTTCCTGTAATATACATACTTTATCTCTGTCAATTTGAATCTTATCTAGCAGTGCTAAACCAGCATAAATCTTTTTCCCTGAGTCTAATGCCATTTGCACTCTTTTTTGGTATCCGTCATAACTATATCCCATTGTATTTTCTGAAAAAACAATAGCATCAGCTCGAGTAAGACATTCTTCAAATTCTGTACTACAATATATCGAACTCTTCTTTTGTAATAGTTCAAGCCTACTCCTATCTTCTATATAGCTGGATACCGCAACCACCTGATATAATTTGTTTTCTTTCAATCCCTTGATAAGTATTTCTGTGTCATTATTTAATGGAAACACAACTAATTTTTCCATATGCACTCCTTTATTTTAATACTTGCAAATTTTCATTTCCTTTATATCCAAACTCAACAAGTATACACAATTTATATAGCAATAAAAGTGTACTTTCTTTTGAGTTTTCACATTGCTGTAGCAACATATTTTCTGTTAATATCTGATTATCTTTTGGAATTTGCGCCAAACAATATGCACACATTCTCAAATTCCAACATCCTAAACATTTTTCTTTAATCATCTTACCATGGTTAAGTAGGAAACTCATTTTATCAAAATCAAATCCCGAATCCAAACTTCCGATGCACATTTCTGAATCTTCTTCCGAAACTCTTTCACATGGAAAAAATTCACCTTTTGTATCCACAAATAGTCTTCTAACTGCAGGAATGCATGGACCACCATGATGTGTTTTTTTGCCTTCAGCAACATGACTATGTAGCTGTTCATATAATAACTCAATATCTTGCAGTTCTCTTCGCAACAATCGACTTTGTGCATCCCATTTTCGCTTCTCTAATACAGATAAAATCATCTTTATATATGCTAGTCGATGTACTCTGAAATTTTTTTGTGTTATGCGCGACAATGTCTCATCTTTTAAACCAACTGGATTTACATAATTGAAATTCACTGTCCCTGCTTCAAACAGCTCTTCTTCCGAATAAAATCGATATATATTTTCAAGATCTGATGAAGAACTAATAACACAATTAAACAAAACTTTTGAATAGTACTCTTCATTGTAAGCTTTCAGTCTACTCAAATTTTCTAAAATAATGTCAAATGAACCTTTTCCTGTTTTAAATCTTCGATTTATATCGTGACTTTTCTTATCACCATCAAGGCTAATCATAAGATTAAACTCATATTTTACCAAAAATTCTATGACATCTTCTGTCATTAAAGTCCCATTAGTCGTCATAGTAAAAAGAATTTTTTTATCCCCTTTACGTTGTAAAATATAGGAAACACATTTCTTAATCAATTCAAATTCCAGAAGAGGCTCACCCCCATAAAATGATAATGCAAGTTGATCCGCTTTTTCGCTTCTTTTCAAATAAAAGTCTATTGCTTTTTTGGCTGTCTCGAAATCCATCCTATTTGACGTATGGGAACGATTATAGTAGTTTCCAGAATATGCACAATATTTGCATCTCAAATTACACTGCTGAGTTACCTGCAAAATCAGATTGCCCATATAATGTTCTGCCAACAAATGTAAGTTTTCTGTCTCAGGATGCTCAATTTCTTCTATCGCAGTCTCACGCAATAATCCACTTTTCACAAACCGTCTTAACACTCCATCAGGAACCAATTTTGTCTTTTCCACAGTTTTTAATATCTGATATTCTTCATCATTCACCATAACTACAGAATCCAAAGAACGATCATAAAAATATTTCTGCATTGGTGTTTGAATGCATTTAATTAATACCTTTCCCATATTCTTTCCCCCGTATTTTTATTTTATCTGCGTCAGGACACCTGCATCCATCTCACAGATCGTATCGCAGAGCCATTCGATCTCCAGCATGTTATGTGCTGCGATAAGAATAGTCTTCCCTCGTTCCTTTAATCCCCGCAAAAGCTCGCAGACCTCTCCTGCCCCCTGCTTGTCCAGACCATTAAAAGGCTCGTCCAATATCAAAAGCTCCGGATCTTCCATGATTGCCTGTGCGATACCAAGACGTTCACGCATTCCAAGAGAATACTGTCCTACCTTCTTTTTAGACAGAGGATCAAGCCCTAGGGCACGCATCGTCGCCCTCACATCGTCATCGGAAATACGGTGTTTCAGAGACGCCAGTCTCTTTAAATTCGCAAAACCGCTGAGATCCAGAAAGAAGCCAGGGTTTTCAATGATAATGCCTACGGAATCTGGAAAGTCCAGCTCCTTCCCGATCTGTTTTCCCCCTACGAGCACTGTGCCGCTCTCAGGTTGTAAAAATCCACAGATGCATTTAAACATTACGGTTTTCCCTGAACCGTTAAACCCCATAATCCCATGAATCTTCCCTTTTTCAAAATCATGGGTAATGTTCTTTAATACTTTTTCTTTTTGAAAGGATTTTGTCAGTCCCTTCAACCTGATTGCATATTCCATTTTGCCCTCCATTTATTCGTTTGTCTGCGTAAAAGAGAAATTATAGCCCTTAATTCGGACGGCTGACAAGCCGATCAGCGCTATGATTAATATTGCAAATATGAACATGCTCATCCCGATCCCTGGCAGGTAATCATAACCAAAGCTGTGCATGGGAAAGGTAGCTTGGTTCAACGGAGACAGCCAGCCGCAGAACACGTTCGCCCTATATTCCTGACTTTCTGTAAAATGAAACAGTTTCCGGAAAACATCTGGGTTCAGCAGGAGCCCATACAGACTGACTGCAAAAGCACCGATCACCCCTGCCATATTTCCCGCAGCCAGATTTAAAAACAACATGAGAACTGCGATAAAAAGAGTATATAAAAGTACAAGTCCAAACACTATTGCTGCGCACATATAAGGAGTTGAGCTTTCCATTGTTTTTATGGAAACAGGAACGGTTATGCTCTCCCCACCGCCATAGCCC
>FMEL01000005.1:0-76602 GCA_900066355.1 uncultured Ruminococcus sp. | reverse complement strand
AGGATGCATCCCCATATGTCCAAATAAACGGCTCGAATACCTGAAGGATTGTCTCATATTTTATCGCATGGGAAATAATCTGATCCGACAGCATCAGACATAATATAGCTGCCAAAATAAAGGTCATCCAGATCCTCGGACTTTTTTTCCATCCATAGAAATTCTGGCCTGCAATCCAAAAAGCCTGTTTAATATCACGCATACCGCAACCTTCTTTCTATTGCGCACATAAAGATCAGTGCCGTTAAAAAACTTCCAACCGCTAATATAGCAATGCAGAAGATATCATTGTAGTAAATAGACGCCGCCCAATAGCGGGGACTCAGAAAGAATGCTTTTTGATAGTAACGCTCCTGAAATACGGTCAGGACATAATAAAGAATAAAAGGAACGGCATAGGACATATAGCGATTTTTTGTTATGACAGCCGACGTACCGCCAATTAGCGCCCAAAAAGCGCCATTTAAAAACAATCTCAGAAAGCTTACCGCCGTTCTGCCCACAAGCACTGCCATCTCATAATTTCCGTCAATCAGAGAAGGATACTGACCGAACCTCAGTATACAGATTACAAGAAGGAACACCATGGCTAAAAAAGCTGTCAAACCTCCGGAGACCAACAATCCTGCTGCTTTTCCTACGAGATACTGTTTTCTCCCTGAACGGATATAACTGAACAGAAAAAAACGACTGTGCAGCTCAGCCTCCGTATTCTCTCCACCCGCAAAAGCAACGGCAATGGGAACAAACAGAAGCATATTAACGCTGTTCATACAATAGGTGTATGCTACGAACCAGCCTGGTCCTTCTGCAGATCCGCCTGCATTTATGATCTTCTGCAACATCTCATGCTCAGACATCAGGGTAGCCGAAACGATTAGAAAAATCCCCAAAATAAAGCGAATGCTTCGAATATTGTTTTTTATGTCCGTTGCCAACACATTTCTCATACGCTTTTCTCCTCACTTCAAACAGCTATAGACTTGATTTTTTTATTTTTATAAAATCCTAGTTTTTTGCAATAATATCACTATTTGTATAAAACTACACTCCTTATCAAACAACAGTTAAGGACTTGCAAAAACTGTTGTTCCTACTGAAAGCATTGCAACAGCTGTAAAAATTGATAATATTTTAAATTTTCTATTATTCTAAGTTCTACAAATACATAAGCCGCCAGTTAAGTACGATTAGTTTTATTATAATTCAATAAATTCCATCCAACTTTCCACATTTTATTGTACAATTTTACTATTTATATAATAACATGTCAACATTTAATGAACGTTTATAACAAAAAAATGCAGGGCTATAAAAAACTAAAGAAATTGCTCTATTTTACAAAATTATATCCTATTTTTCAATTCCAACTCAATTTTCCCTCAATGTCTTTTTCCTCCAACTTTCGTATGCTTATCTCACAGCAAAGCAGTACCACACCGGTACAGCCTGCTGAATTAATCAATACGAAAATGGAGGTGTTTTTTATGCGAGAACTCAGAAACACAAAAATCATTGCTGTAGATCACGGCTACGGCAACATGAAAACAGCAAATACCGTCACACCAACCGGAATCAAAGCCTATGAAACAGAACCCATCTTCACCGGGAATATTCTGGAATATAACGGCATTTACTACCGGATTGGCGAAGGACACAAAGAATTTATCCCAGATAAAGCTATGGACGAAGAATATTATCTTCTAACTCTCATGGCGATTGCAAGGGAACTGAATGTCTTTTCCATCCGTGAAGCAGACGTTCATCTGGCTGCCGGGCTTCCTCTGACATGGATCAGAAACCAGAGAGAAGATTTCCGTTCCTATCTGCTCCAGAATCCAGAAGTCCATTACCGATTTAACAGCAAAGAGTATCATCTCCGTTTTGTGGGATGCAGCCTTTACCCGCAGGGATATCCGGCTATCGTAAACCGACTTGGAGATTTCAAGGGGACAAATCTTCTTGCAGATATCGGCAACGGAACCATGAACATTCTGTATATCAATAATAAGAAAGCACAGGAAAGCCGGTGCTGGACAGAAAAGTTTGGCGTAAACCAATGCATGATTGCCGCTAAAAACGCTGTTCTGGACAACTTCGGAGTAAAGATTGAAGAATCTACCGTAGAGCAGATTCTGCGGTTTGGAACCGCTGACATTTCAGCGTCTTATCTGGATTGTATTACTGCTGTTGCCAGACAGTATGTCACAGATATTTTTGCCACGCTCCGCAAATATGAATACAATCCTGGCCTGATGCGCCTGTATGTGGTCGGAGGCGGTGGATGCCTGATCCGTAACTTTGGAGCGTATGACAAATCACGAGTTACCATCCTTGATGATATCTGTGCCACTGCCAAAGGTTATGAATCTCTGGCTTATATGAGCCTGAAAAGGAGGGGATAAGCCATGCAGAACCATATCCGCAACACAAACCTGCGATTTAATCTGGACAAAGACCAGCAGCGGAGAGCCTGGGAATATTTACAGACGATGGACAGACAGAATTTTAAATCTTACAGCCAGGTAATCTCCCTTGCACTGGTCGATTATTTTGACCGCTACTACCGCACTCAGGCTGATCCCTATCTGGAAACAAGGGAACGGGAAGAACTTTTTGTGAAACAGATTGTAGAAGCAGTAGAACACAGCCTGAAACAGTCATTGCCGATTTTTCTGTCCGGGCTGACTGCAGGCATGTTGGAAAGGGAATCCCCCATCAGGATGCCCTTTCCAGCTCCTGAAAAAGAACAGCCGGATCGTGATATAGACTGGGATTTTCTTGGAGAATAAACCATTGTGATTGGAGGTGAACACATGACGGACTTTCTGACAGCAGACACAAGCCTGCCATCTTATATGATGTTTCCCCGTTTTCTTCTGGACATGGAAATAAACGAAACTGCCAAAATGCTTTATATGATCCTGCTCGACCGTGCAAGGCTTTCCCAGAAAAATGAGGGCTGGTCAGATACAAATGGTCATGTGTTCCTCTACTTTACGATTGAAGCACTGGCAGAAGTTCTCCACAAAAGCCAGATGACGGTGAAAACTGCTCTGGCAGTACTGGAAAAACAAGAGCTTATCTTCCGAAAACGGCAGGGACCCGGACACCCTAATCGGATCTATGTAAAAATCCCGAAAGAAACCCTCAGCAATACAGACAGAATTCTTTCCTCAAGACAGACAGAAAACTGTCCTATTGACAGACAGGATTCTTTCCCTGATACAGACAGAAAACTGTCCAGTAATAAGAAAGAGATAAAAAAGAACCATTTAACAATAAGAGGGAGTAAAGAGCCACGCTCACCCTATGGAACATTTCAAAATGTTTTTCTGTCAGAGACGGAGCTGGAAAATATCCGGCAGACAATCCCTGACTGGCAGGACTATATGGAACGCTTATCCGGTTATATGGCTTCTACCGGAAAGCAATACCAAAACCATGCAGCTACCATCATCCGTTGGGCAAGACAGGATCATCCTGTTTCCCGGCAACGAAATTATGAAAGTGAGGAATACGAAACATTATGACAACATTTACAGAAAAACCAACAGCTATCACACCAAACAGAGAGCTTCAGTCTGATGAATATTTTAACGAAACAGATCACCTGATCTACTGTTCCAAATGCAATACGCCAAGACAGTGCAGGCATGAATTACAGGGAAAGGTTCTTATTCCTTCCATCCGCTGTAAGTGCCAGCAGGAGATCTTTGAACAGGAGGAAGCCCAGAGAAAACTTCATGAAAAGCAAATGGAAATAGAGCATCTCAAAACCAGCGGCTTACAGGACAAATCACTTTATGACTACACCTTTGCCAAAGATAACGGCAGCAATCCGGAAATGAAACTTGCACACAATTATGTAAGTAACTGGGAAGAGATGAAAGCAAACGCTTCCGGACTTCTCATCTGGGGCGATGTCGGTACTGGAAAATCTTTCTTTGCAGGCTGCATTGCCAATGCCCTTCTGGAAAAAGGCGTCCCGGTACTGATGACCAACTTTTCCCGGATTCTGAATACCCTTACCGGAATGCATTTTGAAGACAGGAATCAGTTCATCCACAGCTTAAACCGCTACAGCCTTCTGATCATTGATGACCTCGGAATTGAACGGAACTCTGACTTTGCACTGGAACAGGTATTCAATGTGATTGACAGCCGTTACCGCAGTAAAAAGCCCCTGATCATAACAACCAATCTCACTTTATCAGAGCTGAATAACGCCGCTGATATCGCACACAAGCGAATTTATGACCGGATTCTGGAGAGATGTGTTCCCATCCGTATCAATAACCGGAATATCCGTCAGGACAATGCAACAGCTAATTTAAAAAAAACGAAAAAAATTCTGTTAAATAATCACACTTCAAACCAGAGTTGAAACAAAGCAGCATCGCACAATAACTATTTTTCACTGACAGTAGTACTACTTTCTTTTCTTATTTATCACCAGAGACATGCCACTGTCAGTTATCTAAAACTATAGTACTAAACCACAAGATTTTAAAACTAAATCGCCCGGATACGGGCATAAAAAGGAGGTGCCAGATATGGCAAATAAAAGAATTATGACACCAGAAGAAAAAGTGCTTTTACAGGCAAAACACAGACTGGAAGAAATCGAAGCAAGAAACCGTAAAAAGGAACGTAATGCCAGAACACGCAGATTGATTCAAGAAGGAGCGATTCTGGAAAGCATTGCTCCACATATTAAAGAAATGGATTTAGATACCCTAAAGCGGGAGCTGATGCTCCGGCTAAGAGGAATGTAAATACACAAGTTCTACTCCCGAAGGGCGCACTTACTCACCACCCGATAAATCGGGCGGTGGTATCCCCTACGGGGCTCGTGCGCTCTGCCGAGGGCTATCCGCTGTTGCAGGCAACATCGAAAGGAGGTGCCAGATATGGCAATTTATCATATGCAAGCCAAGGTCGTCAGCCGTGGTTCCGGGCGGTCTGCTGTCGCTGCATCTGCTTATATGAGCTGTAGCCGCATATACAATGATTACGATGGCATCCAGCATGACTACACCCGAAAACATGGACTGATCTATCAGGAAGTAATGCTTCCCCCTATGGCTCCGCCTGAATGGAAAAACCGGGAGCAACTCTGGAATGCTGTAGAAGCTGCTGAAAAAACAAAAGACAGCCGACTGGCAAGAGAATTTGTTGTCGCACTCCCTATTGAGTTGGATAAAGACAGCAATATTTCTCTTCTTCAGAATTTTATCCAAAAGAATTTTGTAGATATGGGAATGTGTGCCGATTTCGCCATTCACGATACAGATGGTCACAATCCCCATGCACACATTCTACTTACTGTCCGTCCATTAAACGAAAACGGAACATGGCAATACAAAACAGAAAAAGAATACCTTTGTGTAAAAGACGGGGAAGAAAAGGGATTTACTGCTTCTGAATTTAAGGATGCTCAGAAAGAGGGCTGGGAAAAACAGTATCGTTATAAAGCTGGGAAAAAGAAAGTATATCTGACTCCCTCGGCAGCACAGGAGAAAGGTTATGAACGTATCGACAAACATCCAAAAAGCACCCGGTATGGCAGACAAAACCCGATTTCCGAACAATGGAACAGTGAAGAACAGCTCTGCCTCTGGAGAGCAAACTGGGCAGATGCCGTAAATAAAATGCTTGCCCTTAATCAGATAAATACCACTATTGATCACCGCAGTTTTGCAGATCAGGGAATCACCGAACAGCCAACCATCCACGAAGGCTACATTGCCCAGAATATGGAAAAGAAAGGCATGATAGCAGACCGGTGTGAAATCAACCGTCGGGTTCGTGCGGATAACAGAATACTACGGGAATTAAAAACACAGATAAAAAAATTGGTTCAAGCTGTCGAAAAATCTATTCCGGTAATTGCAGAAACATTAGAAGCAATCCGCAATCATATGATTTTTACACAATATCATTTACTTCATAATGAAATGCAAAAAGAAGTGATCCATGACTGGATGCAGCATTTTCGTCCTATCCTAAATAAATATGATACCATTAAGAAAAAGATCAAAGCGAAAGTTACTGAAAAGAAAGAACTAAATGTGCAAAAAAGTAAAACCAGTATTCTAAATCCTTTCCAGCATATAAAGTTAAACCAGCAGCTTACAACCGTAACAGAAGAAATCGAGGAACTGAAATCTGCCAAAGAACAGCTGCTGTTTCAGGCTGAATGCTCCACAGAGAAAGATATGGCGAGCCTTTCCAGAAAATACGACCAGATGGATAAGAATCTGGATATTCTCGATTCTCAGGATATGGCTCTCAAAGAGCAGCTTGAAAAAGATGCTGTCGCTTTCCAAGAGGAAAAACTCCGGCCTAAACCAGAGCAATATACAGAATTACTGGATGCCAGAATCCAGATACGACCTACTTTCCGAGAGAAACTGATTGAGCAGCTCAAAGGTACTTTTGGTGAATATTATGACTATCACTATCGTGATATCGCAACCCATGAAGTGGATGATCTCAATATGGAAGATCCCTATAGCTTCTCTCATCGTACCTGGGAACTTGAATATCAGAGGAAACAGGAATTGCAAAAAAAACATCCTGTTCAATCCAGGCAAAAATCGCACAACACAGAACTATAATGTTTAAACTACTAATATAAAAAATATCCCGTTTTCTCAAAACAGTTATATTGCTTCATCCCAATAATTCACAAACTGCTAACCACCGAGCAAAAGTGAGGCACAAAGTGCGTAAGCATAATTTGATTTCTTTCCGCTTACGCACTCTCTTTTTATCTTGAGCAAAAAATTCCTACTTTGTAAAGCCAACAAATGGGGTTTGGGGGGCTCCCAAAGTGCGTTTGGATATCCAAACGCTATGCTTGCAAAACCAGTTCCACTAATTTCCCTCGATACTCCCTTCTTCTAAAATCAATGATAATTATAACATTGCCAATTTTGTAAAGTAATAATCAACTTAAAATATAGACGACAAACAATAAAACCATGATACTGTTACAAAAAGCAGTAGCATGGTTTCTTTATATTTCATTATAGATTTTCTCTATCTATCATATTTTCTATTGTTTCTGAGAAACAACACTCTTTCAAATCAATACTTTTGTCCATCTTCACAAGATTTGTATATTTCTCATCTGTATAGTGTTTTGATATTACAGCAAATACTTTATATGTAGGCTGTGCTGTTACATCTCTGATGTCCTTTTTCAGCAATGTGTTCGGTACATTTAATTTCGTATTTTTATCTTTTACGAAGCCAATACAACCACATATATTCCCGGCAGCTTTTTCTGTATATAATTTCGGTCCTCGATCTGTAAATTCTCCTATCATTGTTACGTTTTTCTTAATAAGCATCATACGTTCCAATATATCCAATTTTTGCCCCGTAGAGCCATCTTTTGCAAAAACAAAATCATTTTCTGTTAATCGCTTATCCAGGCATTTCTGGTAAAAATGAATTGCAGAAGCTGTCTCCTTTTTATTCAATCGAACTCCTGTCAAATGTAAAAAATTGTATCTATGGAAAACAACTTCATATCCCTGTACAGATGACAAAATCTTATTACTTTCCTGTAATTGCTTATTCACCTCTTTCGGTAAGCCATATAGGAACAAAACCTTCTGATCCTCAAGATGTTCTTTATATAGTTGTGCCGCTTTTGTCATAATCTGAATTGCACGTCTTTTGTCCATAACTTAATCCTTATCCCATAAAATTTAGAGAAGGGAATGTTCACGCCGCAGCACTAAACATTCCCTTCTCATGGTTGATTTTTCCGTTGTCTGCCAACCTCCAGCACCTTCGTCTGGAAAATATCAGGTTTTTCCGTTGCCTGCCAACCTCCGACACCTTCGTTCGGAAAACGTATCAGATTTTAGGTGTCAACCCACC
Source organism: uncultured Ruminococcus sp. (assembly GCA_900066355.1). Classification (GTDB taxonomy): domain Bacteria; phylum Bacillota; class Clostridia; order Lachnospirales; family Lachnospiraceae; genus Blautia_A. The sequence continues at coordinate 68,703 of FMEL01000005.1, read as the reverse complement.
GCTGATGCACAGCTTTTCTAATTACATTTTACACGAACTATGTGGAAAATGCAATTACAATTTTATCTTATGATGCCCTGCTACATTTTATACACTATTTATCTTACATTTCATTCTTAATAAATTATCTCTTTATCCACAATCTCCCTCGCACATACTTGTATATTGTTCATTCTTCCTATCCATTCCAAGACATTTTCCACCTTTAGCTGTTCTGTAATGCCTTGTGCCTGTTTCATCTGTTCTACAAGTCTTTCAAAGCGTTCCTGTGCCTGTTCTTCTATATCAGCCAAATAACCATTCAGCCTGCCGCTTGTAAGCATATTCAGATATAGCAATCTGCGGTATTCCTTCAAATACCGCAAATGTCTTTGTCCCCATACACCGACAACCCTTTGTTCTTCTTCCTTCGGTAAGGTAAGAGCAGGGATAAGATAATCCCCATGTCTGATATAAGTACCGCCCATCTCTTCAAAAATTGTTTTCTTCATTGTCTGTTCTACCTTTCTTATCGTTCTCTATTCATAGATTTTCTTTACGACCGTTCCAATTTTACAGTAACAATAATTCTTCAATTTTCAGTTCACATTGCCCCTCCCGAAGAAGTATGATAGAATAATTCTATTAAATTGAATCGGAGGTGCCACATGGCTATCAGTTCCAACAATATTCAGGTCTATACTACTTTGTCCAAAGAACTGGTTGCTGAGATTGATAAGGATGCAAAAGCGAACTATCGTACACGTTCCCAGCAGATTAACATGATCCTGACCGAGTATTATAAGACTCAAACAACAACCAAACATGAATCCGAGTAAAACACTGAATTGCCTGAAAACACAGGAAATATCAGTGTTTTCTTATGTTTTCCCTTAATTATAAGGTTCATGGGAACCATAATTATTCCCAAAACTGATATTGATAGCAATCGGCCGCCCCAAAGACAATGACTGACGCACCAAATAATCAATTCCCTGTATCAGTTCGGTTGTTCTTGGGAAAGAATTTTCTCTGGGAATCCCCATTTTTACCACTATCAGGTCACTCTCATAAGCTACTCCCTGATTGACTCCATCGGAAGCTCTCCCATTTCCTGCCGCGATTCCCAGCACAGAGGTTCCATGTCCACTGTAATCCACAGATGGAACAAGGCGCCTGCCCTGGTTTTCTCCAAGTGCAAGCGCCTCATCTATTTCTTCTTTCGTATATTCTGTTCCTGTCACATATCCCTGCGGTGGTTTTCCCGGGATACTCTGGTCCCACAGCCGCAAAATCCTGCTGCTTCCATCTGCATTTCTGAAATCCGTGTGATAATAATCAACTCCGGAATCGACTATACCTATCAGAATTCCTTTTCCTGTCAGCCCGTCTCTGCCAGTCTGCACTGTTCGGATACAGCTGGCACCCTTTGCCTGAAACAATTCAAAATACAACCGTTTTGGCTTCTCCATAAATTCCACCTGCGCTCTGTGGGAATACTTATCAATCTCACTTTCCGGCAAAGTTACCACTGCATAGCCGCCTAACAGTGGCACTACCTGAATTCCATTTCCAGCCAGGCCACTTTCCGGTCCGCTGTACTTTATGATCACATCCCATAGCCTGGTTGCAGGATCATATCCTACATTAAGATTTCCCGACTTTCTACGCTCCTGTGGGGTTGCATCCATTGCAAGATTTAAAAGGTTATCTATTTTCTGGTCTGCCATAAATGATTCCTTTTCATTGCACACTTACTTATATTATATGTATTCTATGCGAATTGCGAGAGCTACTTCATGGCAAAGCAACTTCTTAAAGGCGCAACTATTATTTTAGGATCTTCACTTCTATCAGCATTCCAAAATCCATAGCAATCCTCGTAAATAATGCATTTAAGACAGTTCAGCAGAGTGCGAAAGACGCGGTCATAAAAACCATTCCATCTTCTCCCTCACATCCGCATGCTTCAGATAACTAACATTAAATTCTCTGACTATGGACTCACCCTTCAGTGTAAAGATTCCAAGCTCCGGGTCGCTTTTGGCAAGTACTTCATATACAAATGAGATTCCATACCCGGACTTGATCAGATCGATGATCATCTTAAAGCTGGAAATACATAGGTATTTCATGGGTCGAGTAGACGCACCCCTTGCGGTCGTACGCCCCTCGCAGAATCCGGACTTGCGGCTTTCCCGCATCCGGCTCTTTACGAAACGAATCGTTCACATTTATCAATCGTATATACTGACATATATTCTTGCTCTTACTAACGGGTAACTGTTATCAATCATATTCAGAAACTCTACCCAGTTGTAGCTTTTCTTCTGGCTTCTTCTGTTCAGCCAGTAGAAAAGGCTTTTCATAACATTATAACGAAATGCTGTGATTCTCTCTGAATTGTCAGTGATGCCATAGTAATGGAAATAACCAGTCAGTATCTCATTAAGCTTGGAAATGATTTCTTTTACTCTCAAAGTCCGCATGCTGCCTATCAGCCTGTGAACCTCTTTACATTTCTTTGCAAATTTCTTCTTGCTGGTTGTCGGGCATACCTTCCTTTTACACACTACGGAAGGAAAATGCAGGTTCTCAGCTTACAAATATTTCTGCATATCATCCCGCAGATTCTCTTCCATTCCAATAAGCTTCTTTGCAATGGAAATACTTTCGGACGACGCATCTTTGCATTGGTGCATGGCTTCTGTGATAGACTGGGTTCCCATGTTGCAGCCATTCATGATGATCTTAACCGCCTGTTTATTCTCATCTTCTCCGGTCATCATTTTTACACCTGTCGTCATCCACGAAAATGTGGATACCATAACACCCGGTTCTTTCTCCGGCTGGCCTGCGCGAAGAAGTATTTTGGAAATTTCCTCTTCCAGTTCCTTGTGTTTTGAACAGGATTTTTCAATCGTTGCTGCGATTTTGGCATCTGTCACATGATGCTGTACCTGTTCCATGCTCTCAATTCCCATCTTGCATCCGACACTGCATTCTTCTAACAGTTTCTTTGTGCTGTTGTCCATGTCTGTCCTCCTGTATAAAAATTTACTTTCTACATGGAAGATAGTATACGTACTTTTTGACTATTTATGTATCTTTCCCGTTACTGGGTACAGAGTGTATAGTGGTTCAGTTGTCAAGACAAAAATCTAAGCTTTTTATAATGAACTGATATATGTAACTGAGTAGGGGAGAAAATCCCCCCTTAGGCCGCATGATTATCCAGTAACAGAATCGGATAATAGCAGGATGCCGGTGTCTAATTATTGAGTGCAGAATGACAACGTTCAAAATTGTAAATGTGCACATATTTACCCTGTGTTAAATACTGATATGGTCCGGCAAAGAATATATTAACCAACCCGAATGTTATAATTCCCAGAAGGCTCCATCCTATAAAAGACAGATCTAATACAAATGCAGCCCACTTATTTCCCTCCTCATCAAACTGCCCTATGCAAATATCTCATATCTGAAATATGTCATCCGGCTTTCATAATCTATTACAATGCATTATCCCCAGTCAGTTCAGGCAGAGTCTCTGTAGCCTGAACGCCTATTCCCCCTGTTTTTCCATAATCATTCGCAACTTCTCCAGAGCACGTTTCTGTATCATCCTTACATTTCCCGGTGATAAATTCATCTGCCTGCCAAGCTCTGTGGAACTTTTCTGATAATAAAATCTTCCGTCTGCTGCTTCAGGATTTCCAGAGAATAATGAATCTTTTTATCCCCATAATAGTTTTTCAGGCGGTTTGCTGTGATTGCATACAACCAGGTAGCTATACTACCTTTTTCTTCATCATAACTGTCCATATTTCTGTAAAAAGACAGAAATACATCTCCAGTCAGTTCTTCCGCTTCATACAGATCAGGAACTCTTTTATGTATAAATGTCAAAATTTTCAGATAATATTCCTGATAAATACGCTCAAACTCCTCATACTTCATCCTCCGCCTCTTCATAAGACTCAATCTCTGCATAGAGATGTGTATCTTCTTTCACATCTTCCTCTGGCTCGTACAGTTCTTTACACTCCTTATCTGTATACATAATGTAATAAGAATTATCGTCATGAAGCATGATCCATACATAATTATCTGATGGAACCGTGATTGCATAATCCTTTTCCTGCTCTGTACCAGGAGCTGCAGTAACTGTCACATTACGTACATCACCTTCTGCTTTTTCTGCTTCTTCGTACTTTTCACAAAGATCTGCTACATCCTCAGGTCTATCCACGCCGTAGGAGAATTCCATCTTCGAAGCTTCTTCTGAAGTGCCGTCCTTATGGTTCAGAATCTGAGTATGTTTCAGTGGTCTGTAATCATCCGAAGCAACCACATATTCCATAGAAATCCAGTCTCCCTCTGTGTAGAATTCTCCATCTCCCTGAGAATTCAATGCACTCTGCGTAAGTTCTTCAGGTACCTTTGTCTGTATAATGATCGTATCACCATCTTCCTTCATATCCGTCACTTCTTCCTCTATGGTTTCATCTGTGTAAAAGCTTATAAGATCATCTGCATTTCCATCTGCTTCATCAATATACAGACAGGAGAGATACTCATCTCCTTCTTTTCCGTATTTTAATTCGCCATCTTTATAGAGCATCTGGGTAGTACCATACATATCTACATACATCACTTCAGAATCTTCATAGTCATATACCTTTGTATTCTGCAGTATATATTCACAGGTAGCTTCATAGCTTTTATGATTGCTTACAAGACTGTCTGTTTCTCCTGCTTTCATCATCTGTTCCAGTGCATTGTCTTTTGTCAGTTCAGGTAAAATATCTGATGCCTGAACGCTCACACATCCTGATGCCAGAGTTCCCATAATCAGTACTGTCACAATAATCATTCTTTTCTTCATTTTTTAGTCTCCTTTCTTTTGAATGTTTTTGTGGCTATATTATTTATATTTTTATATTATTTGAATTTAATTCCCTTGTCCATATTTTTGCGTGAATAGTCAAAATATGGCGTAAAAAGGCCTTCATATGATTTGATTTTGCCTTCTGCCAATGGTATACTTATTTTTAATAGGTAACCTGACCATTATCTATCTTTTTGACAGGAGATTTTTATGATAGCATTGCGTTATTTCTGCGGATTTTCTTTTCAGATTTTTCCTTATGCATTTTTCTGTTTGTATCCATTCCGGGATCGTTTCCGCCTAAGCACAAAAAAGACAATGCTCATGGCACTGTCCATTTTTATTGTAATGGTCATTCCGTTTTCTCTTATCGCACAGTTCAACATCGGCGGTGATTACAAAGAGCTGATCTCGAATGCTATTTTTTATATTGCCTTGTTACTGTTCGGAATGTTGTACTGCTTTATCATCCAGGCAAAAACAGTAGAAAAACTGTTTGTATTTTTTGTTGTAATGAGCTACGGATTCTTTGTCACAAGTACTGTTACTTTTTTGCACCGTACTTTCCGGTTCCCATCCGATCATTTTATGTATCCGCCCCTTGCACTGATTCTCACACTTATCATAAATCTGCTTCTTGCGAAACCATTTCTCATGCTGATGGAGCGAATCCGTACTATGATCAACGCTGATCTGGAATCACGTATCTGGAAGATTCTCTGCTCCCTCCCTGCTTTGTTTATTCTAATTGCCAGTATTGCACAATTCTCAAGCATAATAAATCTTTCCACCAATATAATTGTCCATGCTATGTTTGTATTGTTTGCAGTATTTGCTTTCATAGTATATGCCGTATTCTTCAGTGTCATGGAATACATCCGCAGTAAACAGGAAGAACAGAGGATTTCCGAGCGCATACTGGAAAACTACCGGAATCAGGCAGAAAACAATGAACATATTCTGGAAATACACCATGAGATCCGGCATCATATGAATGCCCTGTCCTCCTATCTTAAACAGGAGGACTATGCAGGTGCCAGACAGTATATACAGAAATTTACTGAAGAAGCCGAACAGCTTCCTTTTGTCACCTACACAGCCAATGCTCTGGTCAATTCCATCCTTTCAGAATTTGCAGAACGTGCCAGCCGTTATAAAGCCATAGTGGAGTACAGTATTATCATTGGCAGAAGACTCAACATGGAAGATATTGATTTGTGCCGGATGTTGACAAATATTTTGGAAAATGCAGTAGAAGGGTGTCAGAAGGTTTCTGAAGGACAGCGGATCATCCGACTGAATCTCCATTCAAAGGGAAATTTTCTGTTTATTAAATGTGAAAACTCCTACAATGAGGATAACTTGAGAATCACGAATGGAAAATATAAATCCAGTAAAAAGAACAGTGACAGACACGGTTACGGTCTTAAGATCATCAATGGAATCGCCGAAAAATACAATGGTATACTGAGCGTACAGGTACGTGGTGGTTTTTTTGCTGTAACAACAACGCTTTGTCTTGACGAAAATAACGAATAATAGGAGGCTTTCACTATGTACCATATTGTCATCTGTGATGATGAACCGATTTTTTTAACACAGATATCAGAAATGATCATCGATATTTTAGCATCCATGGGAGAATCCTGTGAGATTCGAAAATATACTTCTATTTCAGAATTAAAAAATACATTGCAGAATACTCCCAAAAGCTGTGACATTCTGATTCTTGATATTATGCTGGGTGAAAACAATGGGATCAGCTTTGCAGAATGTCTCCGTGACACTGAAAACCAAATTCCCGTTATCTTCATTTCCAGCAGTGAGAAATTTGTATTCGATGCATATTCTGCTGAACCTGTAGGTTATATCCTCAAGCCGATCAGCCGTCAAAAACTTGCAGAAGCACTAACCCGTGCGATCCGACATCTGATCCCGAAATCCATTATAATCGACACTCCGTCCAGAACTGTATCCTTTCATATCAGGGATATTACCTATATTGAAATAATCAATAAAGAACTGCAGATTCACCTTCAGGACGGTACTGTCACGAAGATATATAAATCCCTTTCTGCAGTCCGTGAAACTCTGCCGAAAGATATCTTCGTGCAATGTCACAGATGCTACATTGTTTCTCTGTATGCTGTCCGTTCAATCAAACGCTTTGAAATCACACTGAATAATCATGAAATAATCCCGGTCAGCAAATACAGCTACCGGGATGTCCAGGAACAATTACAGCAATACGCTGCAAAATGGTTTTAATTTCTGCAAACAGCAGAAAACGGCGGTCTTATCGACCGCAGAATTCTCATTGATATTTTGCAACAAGCTCTCCGGCATTTGCTTTCACATCATCGGAAACAAGCCCCGGGAATTCCTCTTCCAGTTCATTCAGGATATTAAGAATATCTTCTTTTTCCTGATCGGTGCTGATAACAACCTCGCAATAGTTGATTTTCTCCATACCTGCCACTGAGGTTTCCAGCTGCATAATATAATCCACATGCGGATTCCCATATAATCGGATCAGCTCCTCCTGCGACCTTGCTTTCATCTTAAAGTTCAATACATATTTCAGGTTCCGTTTCATACTGTAATTTTTGTCAGTTCCGAGTATGCTGTCCACAAAAATAGATAGTGGATTTCTTCCCTCCATGGCAGCCGTTGTTGTTGTCATTCCGGACCAAATTTTACAGAGCTTAACGGATCTGTAATGCCCTCTTTTGTTACAGAAAAGGCAATCGGCGGAAGGACACTGTAACGTCCCTCTACACCATGAATTTCCGTTCCGAACTGTTCTCCCTGGATCAGTTCTTCCACCATTATATCTGAATTGTTCCGATTGGAATTAAGAAAGCTCTCTACTTCCTCATAGGAGTTCATGACTTCCACTCCGATTGACCCTGCACCTAATGTATCCTTCACAATGACAGGAAAGTTCATTTCCTTAATCCGATAAAAAACATATTCCTTATATACATTTACACTGACACCCGGATTCTTCTTCTCCGCAAGAAACAGCTCATGGTGAATATAGATCTTAAAGTTCTTAAAGATATGGGACTATATAACAACAGTATTATTATTTTTGACAGAGGTTATTATTCAGAAGATATGTTCCGGGAACTTTACTTCTACAGATGGCCTGTAGAACTTAAGTACAAAGAACTAAAAAGCCGTTTTGCCATGGAAGAGTTTTCCGGTGCTACTGCAGTATCAATACAGCAGGAATTTTATATAAATATGCTTCTATCGAATCTGGCTTCCCTTATAAAAAATGAAGCAGATGAGGAAATACAGATTTCTGCCAAAAGCACAAATAAGTTCCGTTATCAGGCCAATCGTGCATTTATCATTGAACGGATTAAAAGTATTGTTCCTAAAATACTCTGCGGACTGTTTGAGCTTTCAATTATTGAACAGTTATATATAGATGCTGTACGTTGCAGATCACAGCTCCTGCCCGGAAGGTCATTTCCAAGGAAGAAATTGAAATCCAAGGGACGTTCGCATTTCCGAAATAAAAAAGTTTCTTTTTAAAATAGAACCAGCATTCATCAATAGGCTTATTTAAATGCGGTCATTTTTATAAATCTTCTGGTTTCCAACAAAACAGCAACTGTTTTCTGTCATAAACCGATTTATTTTGTAGTTTGCATTGGAGGATATTCACTAATATGCCCTTAAGTTGACGCTCAGACCTTTCTTTTCTTCCAGAAAAGTAATCTGTTCATCATATGTTAGAAATTGCTTTTTCTCCAAGTTTTTCACCACCTCTCATCAATTTTACTAATTGTTTGTATAAATAACGAAAGGCCCCCGAAGGAGCCTTCCGGACTATGGGCTTCTCAAGTTTCCATAGTGCGATCACTAGGTACATCACAGCCTTTCCAAACAGATTTGTCAAAGAGAACATACCCGTTTTAGTTTATGTTCGTCCATGTCAAATAATGCATACAAATATCAGTGTTTTCTTATGTTTTCCCTTAATTATAAGGTTCATGTGACCCATAATTATTCCCAAAACTGATATTAATTGCGATCGGCTTCCCCATTGCAGACGCCTGCCGCACAAGATAGTCGATTCCTTCCATCAGCTCCGTCGTCCGCGGAAAAGAATTTGTCCCTGCATTGCCCATCTTCACAACAAGGATTTCACTTTCATAAGCCACACCCCGATTCACACCGTCAGATGCCCTGCCGTTTCCGGCTGCAATGCCAAGCACTGCAGTCCCGTGTCCACTGAAATCACCTGACGGAATCAGCGGACGCGCCACCGGCGCCTCCTCGATATGCAATGCAATAAGGCGCCTGCCTTCGGTTTCCCCAAGTACAAGCGCCTCATCTATTTCCTCTTTCGTATATTCAGTTCCTTTTGTGTAACCATTCGGCGGATTTCCATTTACACTCTGATCCCACAAACGTAAGATCCTGCTGCTGCCATCCTCATTTCTGAAATCCGGATGAAAAAAGTCCACTCCCGAATCCACCACACCTACAAGTATTCCTTTGCCGGTCAAACCATTACTTCCGGTCTGTACCGGCAGGATACAGCTCGCCTCTCTTGCCTGAAAAGTTTCAAAATAAAGCCGTTTTGGTTTTTCAATGAATTCAATCTGCTCCCGGGCGGAATACGCCTTGATTTCCGACTCCGGTAAAGTCACCACTGCATAACCTCCCAGAAGCGGCACCACCTGAATTCCCTCACCGCCAAGTCCACTCTCCGGACCACTGTACTTCACGATCACATCCCATAATTTTTCCGAAGAATCATATCCGACATTCAAATTTTCGGATTTTGCACGTTCCTGCGGTGTTGCATCCATTGCAAGGTTCAAAAGATTATCTATTTTCTGCTCCGGCATAACTGATCCATTCACTTAAATACTTACTTATATATTACACACTGTCTCATAATATTATTCTTTTACAAAAATTTTTCATTACTGCACACTTGTCAAAGTAACTGTTGCCGATATGTGATCCACAAAATTTTAAAGCAATAATACAGACTATTTAAATATGCCCCATATATCAACTTATGTGTGATATACCGGGGCATATTTTTTATGCTGTTACTTTTTTGTCATCTGTTTTTTCAAACAGTTTCTTAACGCCCTGGATTGCAACCAGGACACCAAGGATCAGCAGTAATACCGCAAATACAAGCTGCAGAGTGTTTCCAAGATCAAGACCTGTTGTTACAAGTGCTTTGGTAAGTTTTGTGATGGTCATGCCAAGTGCTGTAAAGGTAACAGCCATCATGAATACCATCGGAATCCAGAGCATGCAGCCCTGACGTTTTGTTTTCTTTAAGAATACGGCGCAGGCTACAAGTGCAAGTACGGATAACAACTGGTTTGCGGAACCAAACAGCGGCCAGATTTCCGCATATCCGACTTTTGTAAGCATGTATGCAAGTACCAGTGTGATAATTGTTGCAAAATATTTGTTTGTTACGACTTTTAAGAATGGACTCATATTTTCTTCGTCTGTATCAGAATCAAGGAAAAATTCCTGGAAGGACAGACGGCCCACACGAGCTACAGAGTCAAGAGATGTCAGCGCAAATGCTGATACCGCAAGGTTGATCAGTGTAAACACAAGTGAATGCGGCAGACCAATTACAGAAAGAAAGTTTGCGATAGCTCCTGCAAAAATCTGCGGCTGTGTCGTAAGTCCCTGTGCTGCTGCCTCACCGTTTGCAAAAGATGCAACTGCGATCAGAGCGATAACGGCAAGCATACTTTCCATAAGCATGGCTCCGAATGAAACCGGAAGCATGTTCTTTTCATTTTTGATCTGTTTGGATGCTGTACCAGAAGATACCAGTGAATGGAAACCGGAAACTGCACCACATGCGATCGTTACAAATAAGATCGGGAACATATACTGTCCGTCTACGTTAAAGCTTGTAAATGCTTTAAGGTTGCAGGATGGATTTGCAACAAATACACCGATAACTGCGCCGACGATCATAAAGATGAGCAGATAACTGTTCAGATAATCACGTGGCTGAAGCAGTGCCCATACCGGTGCGACACTGGCTACCAGAATGTATGCAAAGATGATGATATGCCATGTATCAAGGCTTACATACATCGGGAAATTAAGTCCGAGTATGATTGCAACTACAAGTAATACAATTGCAACTGCTGTATTGATCCATTTATTAAACTTTGTATATTTAAGAAAACATCCAAGTGCAACTGCTTCCAGGATGAACAGCATGGAAGTTGTTGCAACAGCTCCGTTTGCTGCTACTTTTGTCAGTTCTCCAGCATCGTTTGCAACAAATCCGTTAAAGGTTCCTGCTACAACATCTGCAAATGCGGCAACAACCAGGATGCAGAACAGCCAGCAGAATAAAAGGAATAATTTCTTTCCTAACTTACCGATATACTCTTCAATAATATAACCGATTGTACGTCCTTTATTTTTTACAGATGCATACATAGATGCAAAATCCTGTACTGCTCCGAAGAATACGCCACCAATAAGAATCCAGAGTAAAACCGGAAGCCATCCGAAGATTGCTGCCTGAATCGGTCCGTTGATCGGGCCTGCACCTGCGATTGACGCAAACTGATGTCCGAATACCACATTTGTATCCGCCGGTACATAGTCAACTCCGTCTTCCATTTCATATGCCGGAGTTTTCGCTTTTGGGTCAATGCCCCATTTGTTCTGGAGATAACGGCCATACAGAAGATATGCTCCACCGAGCACTACGATAGCTATTACCATCATTAAGATTCCACTCATAATATCTGCCCTCTTTCTTATGATTGATTATATATATTAACAAAGCGGACAAGTCCGCTTCAAGTGCTTTCAATCCCTCAATCTTTGAGGGACTTGTTACGCTTTGCGCGCCAGATGCAGTCTGCTTCAGCAGACATATTCCTATTACATAAAAAACGCCCTTGCTATCCTTGCGGATAACAAAGGCGGAATCTTCCGTGGTACCACTTTGTATTATTGTATTTATCACTAAGTACAATCTCTTGCTGCTGTCTATGTAAACAACCTCTTCTGTAACGTGAAGAATACGTCCCGGCTTACTGAAAGCTGAGCGCTTTTATATTCAGCGGGATGCTCCCGGGTGATATCACAAAATACCTTCTGCCGCCTCTCACCGTCTACGACTCTCTGTAATCCGGTTTTCTTTTTGTGACCTGTCCTGTTCTAAGCATTTCTCTTTTTTATTTATCTAATGTTTTACTCCTTTTTTGTTAAAACATCAACCTCATTTTTGAATATATTTCATAATTTCACTCTCACTTTTTTGTGCATATTGTATATGTTAGACATTTGTTCAGCATCTACCATCGCTGATTCAGCCTGATCTGGCGCTCATTTCCTCTGATTCAGCGCATCCCGGCATCGGAACTTAAAAACTTTCTTCCGTCCGATGCTCATTTCACATCCCAACGGCCAAAGACCGGCAAGCATCGGAGCTTCTGCTTTCACCCCAGTGCTACATCCAGGAGCATCATCAGAGTGAATCCACCCGCAAAGAAAATTGTTCCGATATTGGAATGCTTCCCGGCAGACATCTCCGGAATCAACTCTTCTACAACAACATAAAGCATAGCCCCGGCCGCAAAGCTCAGAAGATACGGTAATGCCGATACGATCAGACCTGCCGCCAGAATCGTCAGTACTGCACCGATTGGTTCCACGATTCCGGACAAAACGCCTCCCACAAAGGCTTTCATCTTGCCCATTCCCTCGGAACGAAGCGGCATGGAGATAATTGCGCCCTCCGGAAAATTCTGGATTGCGATTCCAAGCGACAATGCAAGCGCTCCCATCAATGTAATCTGCGCATTTCCGGTCAGATACCCCGCATAGACGACACCGACAGCCATTCCCTCTGGGATGTTGTGCAATGTCACGGCTAACACCAACATGGTTGTTCTCTGCAGATTGCTCTTCGGTCCCTCTGCTTTATCAGTTTGTTGATGCAGGTGTGGAATAATATGATCCAGTAAAAGCAAAAACAATACACCCGCCCAGAATCCGAGGACTGCCGGCACAAACGACAGCTTCCCCATTCCCTCGGACTGCTCAATTGCCGGAATCAAAAGACTCCACACAGATGCCGCCACCATAACTCCTGCCGCAAAACCGGTCAGGCACCTCTGCATCCACTGCCTCAGATCTTTTTTCATAAAAAAGACGCACGCTGCCCCAGCCGATGTCCCGACAAACGGAATTAAAATTCCGTAAAAAACATTTAAGTTCATACTTTCCCTCCCTCTCACATTTTGTCATGAATATTTATAACCCTAAATACCATTCTGTTTATATTATGTGAAACATCTGTAAAAGTGATTTATATTTAAGTTAGTTGTATTTAACTTATATTTATTATACATTTTCACGCATAAATCCGCAACATTTATTTATATTCATTTCTACTGGACAAATTAAAAAATTTTTTTATTTTTTTCTTTCTAAAACTTTATAATAAGCATTGACATTTCAGAATAAAACGCTTATTATTTTTATTACATATTTATTTGATATGTTTATATGTTTTTTAGTAAGGAGCGTGATATCATGAATATCTTATGCTTTGGCGATTCAAATACCTGGGGATACAAGCCGGATAAGACCGGCCGTTTTGATGAAAAAACAAGATGGACCGGGCTGCTGCAGCAGAAACTCGGTCCGGAATATCATATTATTGAAGAAGGTCTTTGCGGAAGAACTACCGTTTTTCAGGATGAGCTCCGCGAAAGCCGCCGTGGGCTGGATATGATCGGTGTCACTGTGGAAATGCATAATCCTCTTGACCTCGTGATCATCATGCTCGGAACCAATGACTGCAAAAGCCGCTACGGTGCTTCCGCCAGCGTTATTGCAAAGGGGCTGGATCAGGTGATCCGCAAAGCACGCCTGAACGCTTCGCAGCATTTCGATCTGCTGGTGATTTCACCGATTCATCTGGGACATGGCATCGGAGAACCGGATTTCGATCCGGAATTTAATGAAAAATCTGAATCTGTTTCCAGAAATCTCGCAAACGAATATCGCAAAGTTGCACTTCAAAATCATGCTGCATTTTTGAATGCTGCAGATTATGCACTTCCAAGTGTTACTGACCGTGAACATCTGGATGAGAATGGTCATGCTGCCCTCGCTGATGCAATATATGACAAAATTATCGCACTCCAGAAGGGGCTTGCCAACGTAATCTGACAGCCTTAATACAAAAATCTCCGTCACTGACAGAAACCAAACTCTGTCTGTGTCGGAGATTTTTTCATGTTATTGTGAATGTTTTGTGAATACCCGTTATTGTGTAAGTAAACGAATGAAACTTAATCCTGTTTTACATTGAATGCTTTCATTCCAGGATATACTGCACTTGCGCCCAGCTCTTCTTCGATGCGGAGAAGCTGGTTGTATTTTGCAACACGTTCGGAACGACTCGGCGCACCTGTCTTGATCTGGCAGGTGTTAAGTGCAACTGCAAGATCTGCGATTGTTGTATCGGCTGTTTCACCGGAACGATGTGACGAAATTGCAGTGTAGCCCGCTTTGTGTGCCATTTTGATTGCTTCCAGTGTCTCGGATACAGAACCGATCTGGTTGAGTTTGATCAGGATTGCATTGCCTGCACCAAGCTCGATACCTTTGGAAAGTCTTTCTGTATTTGTTACAAACAGGTCATCACCGACAAGCTGTACTTTGTCTCCAAGTCTTACGGTAAGTTTCTGCCATCCTTCCCAGTCTTCTTCATCCAGACCGTCCTCAATGGAAATGATCGGATATTTGTCGCAGAGTTTTGCCCAGTGCTCAATCAGTTCTTCAGATGTATATTCTGTTCCGGCCTTCGGAAGTTTGTAATAGCCTTTGCCTTTTTCGCTCTTCCATTCAGATGAAGCTGCGTCCATTGCGATTTTGAAATCTTTGCCTGGTTCGTATCCAGCTTTCTTTACTGCCTCGAGGATTGTCTCAATTGCTTCTTCATCAGATTTCAGTGCCGGTGCAAAACCACCTTCATCACCTACAGATGTAGCAAGTCCTCTCTCTTTCAGGATAGATGCCAGTGCATGGAAAACTTCTGCACACCATCTTAAGCATTCTTTGAAAGAAGGTGCTCCGACCGGCATGATCATAAATTCCTGTACATCCAGTCCGGAAGACAATGCATGGCATCCACCGTTTACGATGTTCATCATCGGTACCGGAAGACGGTTGCCGGATACGCCGCCAAGAAAACGATACAGCGGAATTTCAAGTGCGGTTGCGGCTGCTCTGCAGCATGCGATAGATACTGCAAGGATTGCATTTGCACCAAGTTTTGATTTATCTTTTGTTCCGTCTGCTGCGATCATAGCTGCATCAACTGCATAGATGTCACTTGCATCCAGACCTTCGATTGCTTCATTGATCACAGTGTTGATATTTTCAACTGCTTTCTGCACGCCCTTTCCAAGGTAACGCGCTTTATCTCCGTCACGGAGTTCCAGAGCTTCAAATTCACCTGTAGATGCACCACTCGGTGCGGTTCCCCTGCCTACAGTTCCATCCAGCAGATAAACTTCTGCTTCAACTGTCGGATTTCCTCTGGAATCCAGAATTTCTCTTCCTACTACTTTTTCGATCTCAAGGTACATGACCCAATTCCCCTTTCTATGAGTTTCTTTCATCTAACTTCATAGTTAGTATAGACTAATTCGTGCGGTCATGCAAGATTTTTCCTGTTGTTTTATTGAGAATAAAAATCACTCTGTTATTGTTCACAGATAATATCACACTTATATTTGGAAGCAAAAAGGTCACCGGGAGCTTTTCTCTCAGTGACCTCTTACATTTAATATTAATATTCATTTTTAATCGAATTTACATCACATACTGTAAGAGCCAGCACACAAACGGCAGAGTTATGATTCCACATACTGTTGTAATAAAAACGCCTCCAAGCGCGTAATCTCCATCCAGCCCTGATGCATTCGCCATCATCACGACGGCTGTCATTGTCGGCATTCCTGTGATCAGCGCCATCGCAAGCCGTATCTCCGCATTGACCGGGAAAAATCCAAGTACAAGAAACATCAAAATCGCCGCAAACAGCATTCGCACAATCACAATCCCGTACAGGGAAATTTCTTTCAGATATTTTTTCAGCGGAAGTTCTGCAAAAATACCACCTATATAGATCATTGCCAGCGGTGATGCCGTGGCGCCGATTTTCCGAAGTCCGGTATCAAGAAGCGACGGTATCCGTACTTCCGTCAGCATCAAAATCATTCCGATCAAAATCGCCACTGTCGCAGGATTAATCAGTTTCTTCGGATCAAATCTTCCGCTTCCCTTTGGCGTCGTCAGCTTTACTCCCAGTGTCCAGAGCATAAACTGATCAAAAATCATAAATACAGAAACATACAAAATTCCATTCCCGGGAAAAACATTTGAAATCACCGGAACTGCCATAAATCCAATGTTTCCAAACAACATCATCGCCTGATAGATTCCGGCACGATTTTCTGCCAGATGGAAAAATTTCGTCATCCATAAACTGACCAGAAACATCACTACATAGAATCCCGCCGCGATCAAAAGGATTAGACACGAACCGAACAAAATTTCTTTGTTTACACCATCAATGATATTAATAAAAATCATCACCGGCAGTGCCATTTTAATTACGAATTTTGAGATTGGTTCCAGCGTTTCTTTGTTCAGTACCTTCGTCCGGACAAGTGTCACGCCCGCCAGAATATAGATTACAAACAGTCCGATCTGTTGAAGCAATATCTCAAATGTAGTCATTGGACACTCTCTCTTTCTTTCTGGAAAGGATCAGGATCACGACAAACGTGAGCATCTCAGAAGCAAGGAAAGACAGCCAGACTCCGTTCATTCCAAGTATTCTGGAAAGTACGATCGCACAGAGTACAATGGCGATCGCTCCACGCATCAGAGAACCGATGATCGCCGGACGCGCATTCGCTGTTGCAGAGAAATACGCGACAAGCATGATATTTACTCCGGCAAACAGAAACCCGAGGAAATACAGCTGCAGGCCGGTATGTGCGTATTGCAGCAGCATGTCATTATTTTCGCTGTTAAAGATCGCAACGAGCGGATCTGTAAACAGCCAGATCAGAGCAATCATTACGATTTCTATCGTAATCGTACTGTTCATGCCCCAGCGAAGATATTTTCTGACATGCTCACTTTCTCCCCTGCCGAAGCTTTCACTGATCAGCGGCTGCGCGCCCTGTGCAAGGCCATTGAAGATGCACATTCCGACAATGGAAAGATTCGCTACGATTCCATAAGCGGCCACACCAACGCTGCCTGCGAGTCCAAGGATCAGCATATTAAACACAAATGCGATCACGGCGGAAGAAATTTCTCCCACGAACGCGGATACACCGAGCTGACAGCATGAGATCAAATGTCGGACAGACATTTTCTTCCATTTGAATCCGATGTGACATTTTTTTCCAAAATAATGTACCATACAGACGGACATCGTAACGATCGGACAGAACGCTGTTGCAAGTGCCGCTCCGGCAAATCCAAGACCAACCGGAAAAATAAAAATATAGTCGAAAACGATATTCCAGACACTGCCGGCAAGAGAGCCGGCCATTGCGATTGATGTTGCATTGTCATTTCGGGCAAATGCCGTGACGGAATAATTCGACATAAAAAACGGTGTTCCTATGAGGATGATACGCAGATAGGTCTTGCCGAGTGCAACGAGTCCGGCATCCGCGCCGAGCAGTGCCAGACATTTGTCCGGAATAAAAATCCCCAGCAGTACAAACGGAATGCTGATCAATACGCTCCACGCGACTGCCTGTGTAAAATAATGATCTGCCTTTTCTCCTTTTGCTTTACTGATGCCGTATCTCGTCGCGGAGCCGATGCCGATCATAGATCCTATCGCATAGATGAGCCCATACACCGGAAGGATCAGATTGAGCACCGCCAGCCCGTCCGCCCCCGCATAAACAGAGATAAAAAAAGTGTCTGCCAGAACATAGACGGAAACACCGACCATACCGGCAACACTCTGAAATACATATTTTGAAAATCTTTGTAACATTGATTCACCCCATCTTTATTATCTCTTGCATTATAAAGAAAATCCCATAAAAAGACAAGCAAAAAGCCCCGGAATCTGTAAATTCCGAAGCTTTCTTCATAAACAGCAATCCCCCGGAAGTCTTCACTTCCGGAGGATTGTAATTCTTTTATCGTCTGGTTCTTACGATTTTGACACCGGACCATGCGAAATAATAAGCTCTGCCGCCTGATCCTTTATATGCGCGGATTCTGACATAATAATTTTTATTTCCCTGTAATCCTCTGATATTCATAGATGTGCCCCTGAGTACTTTAACTTTCGCACCTTTGAAATTGCGGTACAGAGAATACTGTACCTGATATCCGGTTGCTGTTGCTGATGAAAGTCTCCTGAGATTCACAGCAAAGCCTTTTGACAATTTGCTGAGTCTTGTGATATATGTGGCCTGCGGATTGATTGTGTAGCTTCTGCTGAACGTGCCACTGTAGTTGCCTTTAAATGTAACTCTTGGCTGCATTTCCCACAGATTTTGCAGTTCCGACGTTGGAACTGCCGGAAGTTTTGCCTGTATTTTCTGCTGCCATAACCTCTCTGTCGGAACGAAGCAGGTATACAAGAAGTACAACCGGAGCCACACTGTAGAGCTTGTAGCCTTTTTTCTGCAGTTCTTCTGCTTTAACTTTGAGATTTTTTCTTCCGTAATTCAAACGCGATTTGACCGTGTTTTCCGAACAGTCCATTACCTCGGCGATCTCCAAAATAGATGCACCCTCAATATGAAACATCAAAATACACAGACGCTGTTCTTCTGAAAGTGAATCCATCAGAGAGTGTACCAGTTCTCGCGTCTCTTCTCTTGTATATGCCATTTCCGGCTGGTTATCAGGATTTTCATCTTCCACATCGTAGGTAAACTCCTCACCTTCATTGTCCACTGCAACATCGGTGAACAGAAGCGGATTTTTCCTTACCAGTGCATTTTGGGCAGTATTGGCAACAATCGTGCCAAGCCATCCTTCAAAAGCCTCCGGCTCACTGAGTTTGTCCAGTTTGGAAAACGCTTTCATATAAGCTTCCTGCAGGACATCTTCAGCAGCCTCTTTATTTTTCATAATATGGAAGCTTCTCCCGCCGGCATCGTCTTATGATCACCTGATAATGTCCCAGTTCCTGCAAAAGCTGCATGATCTGTTTTTCATATGGTAATGACATGATTTCACCTCCCTGTCTTTTGTGCTGTTACTATAAAGACAGGGAGATTTGAAAAAAAGTTTTATGTTTTTGAAAATTCAAAGAATTTTTTATCCGATATAGATTTTATAGCATCTACAGAAAGACGTCAATGCATGACAATAATTTTAGATATATTGATTTTAGAAATTTTATTTCTTACCAAGTTCCCAGAAAGCAACTGCACTTGCAGCAGCTACATTGAGAGAATCAACACCATGAGACATCGGAATTTTCACGGTATAATCGCAGTCTGCGATTGTGTCGGATGCCAGGCCATCCCCTTCTGTGCCGAGGACGATGGCAAGTTTTTCTTCTGCATGAAGCTGCGGATCGTCAATACTGAAAGAATCATCCCGCAGTGCCATTGCCACGGTTTTGAAGCCGAGTACGCGAAGAGTCTGCATGCCTGTATCCGGCCAGGAAGTTTTTTTATCAAAATAAGTCCACGGAATCTGAAAAACCGTGCCCATGCTCACACGAGAAGCACGGCGGTAAAGCGGATCGCTGCAGCCACCGGTCAGAAGGATTGCATCCATGTGGAGTGCTGCCGCGGAGCGAAAAATCGCACCGATATTAGTTGGATTTACGACATTTTCCAGAATTGCTATGCGTCTGGTATTCTGGCAGATTTCCTCAACAGTCGGAAGGGTGCGACGTTTCATGACGCAGAGCAGACCTCTAGTCAGAGCATAACCAGTCAGTTTTACAAGGATTTCATATTCTGCTGTATATACAGGGGTCTGCGAAAAACGTGCCAGAAGTTCTTTCGCCTCGCCCTCAATATCCTTATGCTCGACCAGAAATGAAACCGGTTCATAGCCTGCGCTGCACGCACGCTCAATCACCTTCGGACTTTCCGCAATAAAAAGTCCCGGGAACGGTTCGTTATACCGCCGGAGCTGTACCTCTGATGTTCTCGCATAAATGTCCAGCTCCGGTGTATTAAAATCATTGATTTCTATGATGTTGTTCACGGCATTCTCCTTTAAATTTCTCCAACTTTTTTTAATTTTTCGGCAAAATCGCGGTTCAATCAGCGCTCCAGATCAGGTGACACTTCGCTGCAAGCTCCTGTTCTTTTTGCTGCGCTTTGTCCGGCTCATCCTGATAATCCCAGAGAGCAAATGCCTCTTTTATATTTTCCGGATCTACATAATAAACATTTTCGATACCGGTCGGCAATGAAGTTTCATCAGTGGCTGTATCTGGCAGGCGGTCATGTGCCTTCTGAAACTCATCAAGATCAAACATCAGATTCTCTGCAGCCTGCGCAGATGGGTAATTTTTACGTATCCATGCCGTCTCGGAAAGCATGTAAAACATATTTTTCTGATCCACGGATAAGATAGCTGTCTTATGTCCGTCCGGATCAATTTTGCTGTAAATTTTTCCATCCCTTAAGGTCATTCCGGCATCGTCCCAGGATATATAAGTCTTTTTATCGTAATACCAGTAATGCCCGATTCCACTCGCAAGCAGCACAAGTACCGCTGCTAAAATAATGGAAATCATACGTTTTCGACGGATACGTCTGCGGATTTTTTTTAATGGTGCAATCTCAGTACGGCGGTCTGAATTCCTCTTGGCATTCCCTGAAACAGTCCGCAACTGGTTCTCTTTTTTCATCTCATCCAGCATTTTGCGGCAGGCTGCACACTCTTTCAGATGTTCTCCTACAAGCTGTCTGCTGTCCTCACTGACCATATCATCAATATAAAGCGGAAGCAGATCTTCAATAATATTACAGGTGATCTTCATCGTCTAATTCCTCCCTGATTTTTTTGCATGCGCGGTGATAAGTAACTCTCGCCCAGCTTTCACTTTTGCCAAACAGATCTGATATATCACTAAATGACAGTTCTCCAAATACTCGGAGGGAAAAGACTTCTTTGTACGGTTCCGAAAGTTTATGCAGAACTTTGTGGACACGAAATGCCGTTTTTTTGTCCGCAAAATCCTGAACAAAATCAGCAGAAAATACATCTTCTGACAACTCATTCTGCGCTTCCGGCACGTATTTTTTATTCTTTTTCAGATAGTCATAATATGTGTTTTTGGAGATCTGGCAGAGCCATACACGCAGATCACATTCCCCTCTGAAATCGTCGACTTTTTTCAGTGCTTTGAAGAATGTTTCCTGTGTAAGTTCCTCTGCGATGTGGGTATTGTGTGAAAGCGAGAGCAGATAGCGGTATACGACTGTGAAATATTTTTCGTATACTTCCTGAATATTCAGCATTTGTTTCTCCTCTCTTTGTACTCTTGTCCTCCTTCACATATATGACGATATATGAGATAAAAACGTTACAGCTTTTATAAAAAATTTCTATAATCCATGTAATTTATTTCTCTTTTATCTATTCTTCAGCCATATACATGCAAGTTCCATCCACGACTGACATTCCGGCTGTATACAGCCGCCATCTTCGTGACTTGTTTCTTCATTTGCAAGGCTGAGTCCATGTCCGCCGACAGGATATATATGCATCTCTACCGGCACATGATTTCTTCGTAATGCCTCAAAAAATAAAATTGAATTTTCAACCGAAACTGTATCATCTGTGACAGTATGCCAGAGAAATGTCGGCGGTGTGTCCGGACTTACCTGTAATTCCAGCGACTGTTCTCTCCTTTTTGTTTCGTCATGGCATTCTTCTCCCAGCAGACATTCAAACGAACCTTCATGTGCAAATTTTCCGGATGTGATCACCGGATAACTGAGGATCATACCATTCGGTTTTATCATTTCAGGGTTTGTGTCCAGATGCTCTGAAAGAAATGATTTTTTCCAGAAAACACCAAGACTCGCTGCAAGATGTGCCCCTGCCGAAAATCCCTGTAAGATAATTCTGTTCGTATCAATATGCAGTTTGTCCGCATGTTTTCTCAGATATAACACGGTCTTTGCAAGCTGCATAAGCGCCAGAGGATATCTAGCCGGAGCAACACTGTAACGCAAAATCACAGCATGATAACCCTTCGCAAGATACCGCATCGCAATCGGTTCTGCCTCTCGGTCTGAAGTCATTGCATAACCACCTCCCGGGCAGATTACAATAACCGGACGCATTTTTTGAGGATGCATTTCTACGGAATTATCCAGAATATATGTATATAAATCGGCTGTCTCCTCATATCCATCAACTTTGATTTCTATCTTTTTATAAAGCATTCAGTTTCCTCTTTCTTACAGCACATAATAGTGCGGAATAATATCTTCGTAATGTCCGTCCGGCATGCGGAAACCACCCGGAATCACACCGAGTTTTGTAAATCCGATACGTTCATAAAGGTGAAGTGCATGCGTATTCGATGCAACTACTGCGTTAAACTGCATGACATGGAATCCTTTTTCTTTTGCCATTTTCAAACAGTCAAGTACCAGTTTTTCTCCGATATGTTCGCCCCTGATATCGCGGCGTACCGCATAACTTGCATTGCTGATATGTCCACATCTTCCTACGTTATTCGGGTGCAGAATATAAAGTCCGACCACTTCACCTGTCTCCGTATTTTCTGCAATTCCCGTATATGTCTGTTCTTTAAAAAAAGCATCCCCCACTTCTGCGGTAAGATCCTCTTCCTGCGGAAAAGCCACTCCGTCATCTACAACCTGGTTCCAGATTTCACTTGCTGCTGTTGCATCCTCCGTACGATATTCTCTTATTTCTATCTTCATGTCAAACTGCCTCCTGTAACAAAAACTTATGCACTCTATCTGTATACCACGTTAAAGTTACCCCGTCAATGAACATTTAAGAACAAAGCGGACAAGTCCGCTTTAAACTCCCTGAATCCCGCAATCTTTGAAGGACTTGTTACGCTTTGCGCGCCAGATGCAGTCTGCTTCAGCAGACATGTTCCTCATGCATCTGGTCGCATCCTCGCGGAGCGTTTTTATGTAATAGGAACATTACGGAGTAATTTCCTATTACATAATCAAGCAGATTCTATGTCGTTATCACATAAAATCTGCCCCAATTATCTCTATCTTCTCATTTTCTAAACATAATATATTAGTTCTTTCATTTCAGATTTTTCATAATCGTCCGGAACAGCTCTGAGATTTCAACCGGTTTCGCAACGTAATCATCCATTCCGGCGGCTAGTGCTGCCTGACGGTCTTCTTCAAAAGCATTGGCGGTCATGGCAATGATCGGCATCTTCGCCCGTTCATCTGTCAGTTTCCGGATTGCTTTCGTTGCCTCATAACCATTCATATTCGGCATCTGAATATCCATCAAAATCGCATCATAATAACCAACCGGCACATCTTTCAGCTTATCAACCGCAATCTTCCCATCCGCAGCAAGCTCTACCTCCGCATCTGCATCCTGAAGGATCGTCATGGCGATTTCCGCATTCAATCCATTATCTTCTGCCAGAAGAAGCCTTCTTCCTGCCAGAGATACATTTTCCGGCTGTTCTTCCATCTGCTGCTGTAATTCTTCCTCCGGTATCTTTCTGCATGAAATTTCGACAGTAAAACAGGTACCTTTCCCGGGTTCACTTTTTACAGAAATGTCACCATTCATAAGATCTACAAATGATTTCACGATACGAAGTCCCAGACCTGTTCCAATAATGCCGCTCTCAGAGGAGCTCCGCTCACGCGTAAATGCATCAAAAATATATGGTACATATTCTTTGCTGATACCGATGCCATTGTCTGACACACGGATTTGCAAAGTCATAAAACCATCCCGAGCTGACGGTTTTTCTTCAATATCAAGAACTATCTTGCCACCCTCCGATGTATATTTCACTGCGTTACTCAAAAGATTCATAATGATCTCTCGGATTTTCAGGGCATCGCAGTATACATTTGCATGCCGGATATTTACATTTCTGTTTACAGTCAGCTGCTTACGTGAAATCTCTCCGTCAAGAAGGATGTCCAGTGTCTCCTCAAGCTTCATCAGATTCCACGGTGCTTCAGTCAGTGTTTCTTTACCACTTTCAATACGTGCGATCTCAAGCACATTGCCGATCAGCGCAAGCAAAAACTGGCTTGCGCCTTTCAGCTTTTGCAGATAGTTTGTTGTTACTTCTTTTTCGCCCCAGTGTGCTTCCATCAGCTCCGCATAACCAATGATCGCATTCATTGGTGTACGCAGATCATGGGACATTGCAAACAGAAAAGACGATTTCGCACGGCTTCCCTCCTCCGCACGGCGAAGGGCATTTTTGAGCATCACCATATCAGACACATCCACAAACGTAGTAAGTACTGCCCTCTCACCCGTCGGAATGTGGACAACTTTCGTTTTGGCAAGTGCATGACATTCGTTTGCCTTACCCTTACCGATAATGCACTCATAATCCACCATATCATCTTCATTTCGAAGCTTTTTCAGTTGATTGAGCACATCCGAATCCGGATAATAAACCTGCCTCAGAAGCGGTCCGAGCTCCCTCTGTGCAGCTTCGACGCTCTCAATCCCATACATTCTCAGCGCCTCTGCATTCATATGTATGACCTTGTGTCCCGGCATTGTATATGCAAGGACACCGCAGTTTTCTATATCAAGCAGTTCTTTATAATAAATATCCTGACGCAGTTTTTCTTTGCGCAGAGAATCATTCAGTTCTGCCAGGCGTCGCTCCGCCTCTTTTTCTTTTTCAATACGTACTGTCTCAGAAATATCCTGATGTATTCCGGTGACAGCCACGTATTCTGTCACCGATGTGTCTCTCTCTCCACCGCAACGTACAAACATCGCTCCGGATACCGGATGAATATAACGATAAACGATTTCCGTCCTCGCCTCTGTAAGCTTATCTGAATACTCCTGAAACAGCCGCATGTCTTCCGGATATATACGCGAACGATGAAATACAAATCTCTCTTCCGGTGTGATCTCTCTGTCGATTCCAAGCAGTTCATCCATCACTTCATCCGCATAAAATCTCGGTGGTTTTCCTTCTTCTATTTCCACACGCCACATTCCCATTCGGGATGCACGCAGAATTTCTTTTATATTTACCTCTTCCCGCTGCTCCATAAACAGCCCTCCCCTATCTACTTTCCGATTCATTTTTTCAGAATCTGTGTCATTACCTTAAACAGCATATTCATATCTACCGGTTTGGAAACATGTGCATTCATGCCGCTTTCCAAAGCTTTCTGCCTGTCTTCTTCAAATGCATTGGCAGTCATGGCTACAATCGGAATGTCAGCCCGCGCATCATCAAGATTACGAATCAGCTTTGTTGCTTCATATCCGTCCATCTCCGGCATCTGGATATCCATGAGTATCATATCATAATAATCCTCCGGCATCTTTTTCAGCATTTCCATACATTGTTTTCCATTCACAGCACGTTCTGCTTTCAGACCATTTTCTTTCAGAATTGTCATTGCTATTTCGGCATTCAGCTCATTATCCTCGGCAAGCAGCACTCTTTTTCCCAGAATGCTGTCCGAAATCTTCTCTTTTTCTTTCTGCTTCTCTTCCAGAATCTGTTTCTCTGAGGCAAGCTCAAATGGCAGAACGACGGTCATCTTTGTTCCGCATCCAAGCTGACTTTCAACTTCAATCGTGCCTCCCATCATATCGATCAAAGCTTTTACGATTGGCAGTCCCAGACCGGTACCGATCACTTTACTCTCTGTGCTTGTATGCTCACGTGAAAACTCTTCAAAAATATGAGGAAGATATTCTTTACTCATGCCGATGCCATTGTCTTCTACAATAATTCTGTAAGCTATATAATTTTCTTTTTCAAATGATTCTTCTTTAACACTTACGGAAATCTTTCCGCCTTCCGGCGTATACTTCACAGAATTTCCGATGATATTGATAAAAATCTCCCGAACTTTTATCTCATCACCAATCACATATTTATGTTGTATATCTGTTTCACATGAATATGTAATAAATTTCTTTTTCACTCCCGGCTCAAAAACATCTATCAGAGATTCTATCAGATCTGTCACACATCCGACTTCTTTTTTCAGAACCAGTTTGCCACTTTCGATTCGTGCCATTTCCAGCACATAGTTGATCAGTGACAGAAGGAAATTGCTGGAACTTTTGATCTTGCCTAGATAATCAATTGCTTTGTCCTTTTCATCTATATGTTTTTCCAGAAGCTCCGAAAAGCCAATGATTGCATTCATCGGGGTCCGGATATCATGGCTCATATTAAAAAGGAACCTTGTCTTTGCCTCATTCGCATTTTTTGCTTCGAGAACAGCTTTTTCCAGTTCTTTTTCATGAAGCGCATCTCTGTAGCGTCTCATTTTGAATTGCAGATATATGATCATTACAATGAGAGCTGTCATCACCGAAATGAATAGTCCCCAGAGTTTCTGAGTCATTGTCACCCATCCGTTTTCTGGTACGATCTCAAAATACCAGGTATCATTCGGAACTGTACATGCAACCTCCAATGTATCTATTTCCTGTAAATTGTCACACTGCGCAATTACGATTTTTTCATCGTCCGTTCCTTTTTTCCATATCTGATAGTGATATCCGGCATCTTCCAGTTGGTCCAGCTCCATTTTTTTGATAAATTTTCGCCAGTCCATAACAAGAATAGAAAATCCCCAGAAATTCTTACAACCTTTGGCATCCGTTCTGTATACCGGGTCAAAAAGCAACACACCGTTTCCACCCTGCACCAGTTCAAACGGACCGGCAATCGTATATTCCCCGCTGTCTCTTGCCAGACGCGCCTCCTTTTTTCTTTCCGGATTTTCAATCATATTCAGCCCGATCACATCCTCATTTCCCTCCATAGGATATATCTGCGAAACGATTCCGTCTTTTGCAATTTCATGGACTTTTATGATATCATCTTCATCCTGCATCAGCCTGGATAATGTTGCAAACTGTTTATCACTTATCGTCAGACCTTCTTCTATACTCTTTTTGACCAGATCTGATTCCGCAAGATAACGGTTCAGCTGAACTTCAATCCTGCTTATTGTGGATTCAGCCGTATATGCAGCCTTTAGTTTCTCCCTTCTTTGCTGATTCTGATTTACCAGAAACGTACAGCCAAACACCATAAGCAGCGTAACCAGAAAGACAAGCTCGGCTCTGATCCTTATAATTTTTATATCTTTCTTTTTATCCATAAATAGTTCCCTGATATTGTTTAATTTCAGACAGATGTATGTTATTCAGTTTCTATATTTTTATGCAGTGCTGATAAAAGCTTTTCTTCATTGATTGGTTTCGCAATATGTCCGTCCATTCCCGCATCCAGGCACTTCTGAATGCTGTCCTCTGACGTCTGGGCTGTCATCGCCACGATCCGGACAGTCTGTGCATCCGGACGTTTCAATGCGCGTATCCGATGTGTTGCCTCATGACCATCCATCTCCGGCATCATCACATCCATCAGAATGACATCATAGCTTCCCGGTTCTGAGGCTTCAAACGTTTCGAGTGCTTCTTTTCCGTTCCATACTTTGCTGACAGTCGCACCGAGATCTGTCAGATAAAACTCTGCAATCTCCATGTTGATTTCATTATCTTCGGCCAGAAGGAAATGCATACCTGCCAGCGTTTTTTCTGTGCTTTCAGCTCTTTCTTCTTTCTCAGGAAGCATATCATTTACCTTAAACGGCAGGCGGAATGTAAAGGTACTTCCCTCACCGAGAACACTTTCGACATCAATACATCCACCCATTTTTTCCAGCAGTGCTTTCACGATCGACATACCAAGCCCGGTGCCTTTGTAAAGGGTTCGTGCATCATTTTTTTCCTGTGTAAACGGCTGGAAAAGATGCTCTCTGACAAACTCTTCACTCATTCCGATTCCGGTATCCACAAGCTTGAATTCATACCATACAGTCGTGCCGTCACAGGAAAGCTCCTCGGCATACGTATCAATGCTTCCATTTGGTTTGTTGTACTTGATCGCATTACTCAGAAGATTCAGCATGATACGGCGCAGCTGCAGGGAACTCCCACACAGTGCGGTATGTTGAATGTTTTTTCTGTATCTGTGATGTGTGATTCCCGATTCAATCAGCTGTGCATCTACCAGTGCAGCAACCTCATCCATCAGTTCACTCATATCAAAAGCATCTTCTTCAATTTCAAACATACCGGCTTCCAGCTTGCTCATATCCAGTACATCGCTTACCAGTTCCAACAGATGTTTCGTCGAAAGCCGGATCTTTTCGAGGCTGTCATCAACCTTTTCCCAGTCATTGCGGTTTTTGCGGATGATATCCACCATACCCATGATACCATTGATCGGAGTGCGGATATCATGACTCATACGGTTCATAAATTCCGTTTTTGCTTTGTTTTCAGCATCTGCTTCTTCAAACGCTATCTGCAGACGCTCTTTTTCCTGCTGCTCCTTCTCGTGGAAATCTGAAGTATTTTTGAACAGGATAATTCCATGCACAATCTTACTTTCTTTATCTGTCTTCGCATCGTATACGGTATCTCTGGACATCAGGACTGTCTTTTGTAACCATATCGGATGACCGTTTTTCCCTGTCTCACAGTATTCCACCGTAATCTGTCTCGATCCGGTCGCAAAACGCTTCAGGATTTTAAACGAAGAATCCACGATTCTGTAATTCTCCAGCGTATCTTCCGTAACGTACCGGCTTCGTCCGCTGCAGTAATTACTGTAAGAGCATGGAGTCTGCACATCATTGTCAAATTCTTTCGCCGATGTATTATAATAAACACTTTCCAGACGGTCATTCGTCAGATCAACCGTATAAACCGCATTCGCCGTCTGCAAAAGTGCCTCCGCATAGTTACCATTCTCAACAATAGATTGCTTCAGCTGTTCATAATAACGGTTCAGGCGCATTTTCTCAACCGCAGAGTTCTCATTCTTTGTCTGAAATGGCTCAAATCCCAGAATAAAATGATGCAGTCTGCCGTCCTCAGTCCTGTTTCCGGGCAGTACTGTCATTCTTCCCCGTCGAATATTTTTATCTCTTTCATACTGATACAGCAGTTCAATTTTCTCGTCTTCCTTCAGATGTTCTGCCAGATATGCAGTCTGAAGTTCCATCCGCATTGTCTTACGGTTCTCATCTGTCCCCAGTTCCTGAATGATCTGCTCAACCGCACCTGAATAACTTCCATCCTCTGCAAGGAAAAAGTGCGAACTTGCTCTCAGCACATAATACTGATCCAAAAGCGCGTCACAGTAAATACAGTCAGAAAACTGATATCCCTTCTCTGTGATTTTCTCAAGGATGCGGATATTCATCTTTTGTTTCTCATCCGCCTCTTCTATCTTGGCACGGTTCTTGTCGATGTACATATTTTTGTCGGCAAATCGGAACAGCTCACGCATCGTGCTTCCCTCAAAATCACTGGAAAGCGCGTATCCCGCCGCATAGCTGATTGGCATCTCCGGATGCTGTCTGGAATACTCAGCCGACTGCTCGCGGATCTTCTTAAGACACTCACGCACTCCTGCATGATCCAGTCCCTTCAAGACAGCAATAAATTCATCACCGCCGTCACGTCCTGCAAAAAACTCATCCGGAACTGCCTTTCGGAGCTGTATCGCAAATGAACAGATATACTCGTCTCCCTTATCATGACCAAGTGTATTGTTGATCGTTCGGAGATTATTCATATCAAATACGCACATGGCAACCTGTTCTCCATCCGGAATCGGATTTGGATCGTTGAGGATCTCCTCACATTTGTTTTTGTTCGGAAGTCCGGTCGCCTCGTCGAGGTATACCTTTTTCTGTAAAACTTTATTCTGGGCAGCAAAACGGACCGCTTTGATAAGTTCTGCACCGATGATCAGCACCAGCCCAAGGATATCCACTATAACAACTTTTTCGAGGTAATCCAGCGCTGTTGCCTTACGCTGTGAATACGCCTCAGAAAGCCCGACTGCCTCATCACAAATCTGGAAAAAATGCTCACTTTTTTCGATAATATCTGTATTTTCGTATCCCTTTTCACGGACAAGAAGTATCTCATCCCGAAGCTCTTCAAAATATCCTGCCAGTTCGTCCATTTTGCTCTGAAACTTCTGATCATCCAGACGGATAAAATTAAGCTCATCACTGCCATTTCGAAGTCCTTCTATATAAGAAGAAGTCGTCTGATACATTTTGTCCTGCGGTGTCCCTGAAATTTCCAATTTTACCATTCGCTGCGTGCCACCGCGCACCAGCCCCGCATAATTTATAACTCGCGCAGTTCCCTGAATCTTGCCTACCATGGACATAATCGCAAAAAACAATACGATCAAAATGGTCGTCAGTACCATCATTGCCGCACGCAAGAAGAAAATCTGCTTTTTCTCTTTTTTCTTCATTCTGTACCCATCCTGCCAGTATACAATTATTGCTTCCTGCAACTGATCCACAATTAATTTGCAGTTCGTTTTTCATTTTCACACTTATGTTCATTATAGCCGATTTATCTTCTTTTCTCAACCTCGTTCTGCTTTAGGAACAAAGCGGAGCGTTTTTATGTAATAGGAACATTACGGAGTAATTTCCTATTACATAAAAAAACATGCACGCCATTTACAGCGTACATGT
Source organism: uncultured Ruminococcus sp. (assembly GCA_900066355.1). Classification (GTDB taxonomy): domain Bacteria; phylum Bacillota; class Clostridia; order Lachnospirales; family Lachnospiraceae; genus Blautia_A. The sequence goes on along the minus strand of FMEL01000005.1, from coordinate 38,025 downwards.
CTTTCGATAAATGCATTTCTTTAATTTTCAAATGTGAACCTCAATATCCGATTTCTTTCAGAATGCTGTCAATAATCCTTGCATTTGCAAGTGAAAATTCTTTAGTGACCGCCGGTGTTTCCTCTCCTGCCACACAGCGTCCGAGCTGTTCTACTTCGAGGCGGTAATTCTGTGGCACAGAAACGGTTTTTACTTCTTCTTTTCCGTCAAACATCGTTACTGTGTAACTCAGCTCACCATCACCGTTGAACTCAAATCCGGTTCCTTTAATGCTTCCTTTTGTTCCCTGAATCTCGAAACGGTCAATATGACGGTCAAGGTCAGTTGCAAGCACCATTCCACAGGAAAAAGCAGCCTTTTTGCCATCACCATATTCCATTATAACAGAAGTAAATTTGTCGATTTTTTCTTCAGAAAAACTTGCGATTGCCCTGATCTCTGTCGGCTCTTCTGCCAGAGTCCTCAAAATCAGGCTTGTGTTGTAAACACCAAGATCGTAGGTGCATCCTCCGAGAGTATCTCTGCGCATGCGGATGTTATTTTTGTTATAGTCAGAAGTGATATAGGCAGATTCCATGTAACGAATATCACCAATCGTTCCATTTTTGATTTCTTCTCTGATGGCTGTCAGATACGGACTGTGCTGATAAGCAAATGCTTCCATCAGGTATACATGGTTTTCTTCTGCTGCTGCAAACATTTCTTTTGCCTGTGCTTCTGTTGGTGCAAGCGGTTTCTCACAGAGTACATGTTTGCCGCTTTTCAGTGCTTTGATCGTCCACTCATAATGCATGGTATTCGGAAGCGGAATGTAAACTGCTTCAATCTCCGGATCTGTCAGCAGCTCCTCGTAACTTCCATATGCTTTCTCAAATCCATATTTTTCTTTGAACTGCTCTGCTTTTTCCATACTTCTTCCGGCAATTGCATACATCTCGCAGTTTTCTGCCTGCAACATTCCCGGAAAAGTACTTCGCTCACAGATAAATGCAGTTCCCATAACGCCCCATTTGATTTTTTTCATCGTTTTTGCCTCTCTTTCTGTTTACTCCTGTATAATTTATATAACACAGTTTTTTTACTGCTTGTCAAGTCCTTTTATTTCTTTATTTCACAAAAAAAGTCACAGCTTTTTAGTATCTGCAACTTCAAAATCTGCATGTATATTTTATATAATTTTCATCCTCTTTTACAGCTTTTTCATTGCTTTTTGCACAACGACCTTTTATAATAAAAATTATCAATTACCACATAAATTTTTATGGAGGGAACATTATGAACGAAGAACTTTTTAACGAAGCAGCGAAATCAAACGTCCTGACAAAGAAGCTGATCGATCAGCTTCAGGAAAGCATGACCTACAGTAGTATCTCCTTTATCAACTGGACTATTGAGGTTCTGACACTGATCAAAAATCGCCTGGAGCGCGGTGACCGGATCACAGATGAAGGATCCGGAGAAGTTTATACCACAAAAACCTTCCAGAAATTTGTAAAAGAGAATTTCTCTTCCTACATCACCAGCCAGGTTTTTAAAGAAGTGGTAAAACCGGAGAAAATCTACTTCTCACTGAAGGCATGCGACGGCGGCTACAGCCTGATTGCCGCTGATTCCGACAGTGAAAAAACTTATGCCTGGATTTCCAGCCTGAGCAAACGTTTCTCTCTTGTTGAGATGATCGCAACCGGTATCGTTTATGTCAAAGATGTACGTACCGATACATATCAGCCGTTTATTTCCGGCAATGGCAAATACTGCCGCTATGACAAAGAAAAAGGAATTCTTGTAGAGATCTGATCTCCACAGGAATCCCTGCTGTAAATAGTAACAATTCAGTATCTTCATATAAGATAACCTTCTGAACTGTTACTGTCAATATCTGCAAAAATATCTCAGTCAGCGTCTGATGTCGGCTGAGATATTTTAATTTCAGTTTTTTCATATTCCTGACAAAATTTTCGGATTATCCTTTCTTCTACCTGCCCGTAATTCTCCCAATCCCATAGGAAACAAGAAATACTGCAATATCCACTGCTACAATCGTAGAGCCAACCGGTGTTCCGACAAGAATAGAAATCAGAATTCCGGCCGTTGCGCTGAGTACGGACATTACTGCCGCACTGATCGTAACGGAGCGGAAGGATTTAAAAAGTCTCATTGCGGACAGCGCCGGAAAGATCACAAGAGCTGAAATCAGAAGTGAACCGACCAGATTCATTGCAAGTACAATGATCACTGCGATCACAACCGCGATCAGCAGATTGTATGCATTGGCTCTCGTCCCCGTCGCTCTCGCAAAATTTTCATCAAACGTCACCGCAAAAATCTTATTGTAAAACAAAATAAAAATTGCTACAACCACGACGGAAAGAATCGCACACAGCCATACTTCGCCTTTTGTCAGTGTCAGAATAGAAGTCGAACCAAACAGCGTACTGCAGACATCCCCTGAGATATTCGGGCTTGTCGAAAAAAGGTTCATCAGAAGATAACCGATTGCAAGCGCTCCGACAGAAATCATCGCGATTGCCGCATCGCCTTTGATCCTGGTATTCTGTCCAGCACGAAGAAGAAAAATCGCACATACTACCGTCACCGGAAGAATAAACAGCATATTGTTTGTAATATTTAAGACAGATGCAATCGCCATCGCACCAAATGCCACATGCGAAAGTCCGTCACCGATAAAGGAAAATCGTTTCAGTACCAGCGTCACACCAAGAAGCGAGGAACAAAGCGCGATCAGAACACCGACGATCAGTGCATACCGAACGAACGGATACTGAAAATACATATGAAGTGTTTCAAACATCTTACTCATCCTCTCCTTCCTGTCCGGTAAATGCTTTGCCCAGACTGCTCTGCAGATACTGTTTCTTCGTTCCGAAGAAGCAGTGTTCTCCGATATGAAGAATATGTGTCGCATATTTAACTGCCGCTGCAATATCATGTGAGATCATGATGATCGTAATTCCGTCTTTTTTATTCAGGTCTTTGATCAACTGATACATTTCTGCGGTCACACGTGGGTCCAGACCGGACACCGGCTCATCAAGAAGCAGGATTTTCTGTGCAGCACAAAGTGCTCTTGCAAGAAGTACCCTTTGCTGCTGTCCACCGGAAAGTTCACGATAACACTGATCTGCAAGATCCTGAATCATCATTTTTTCCATTGCTTTCTGTGCGACCATTTTTTCTTCTTTGTTATAGAAAGGACGCAATCCGCACCGACTCTGACACCCGGAAAGCACGATCTCACGTACCGATGCCGGAAAATCTCTCTGTACCAGTGTCTGCTGCGGCAGATAACCGATCTCGTTTTTCTTTAATCCATCACCAAGTTCAATACTTCCGCTGATCGGCGGCTGCAAATGAAGTAATGTTTTCATCAAAGTAGACTTACCGGAACCGTTTTCACCGACGATACAGAGGTAATCACCTGCATCAATGGAGAAATTCAAATCTTCCTGAATCGCCCGGTTGTCATATCCCAGTGTAAGGTTTTTGCATGTAAGCTGTGCCATTCTTGTCCCTCCTGTCATGGACAGTTTGTTATTTCAAACAGACAGATTTTTGCTTCTGTCCGGTCATCCTCTTAGTTCAGTGCTTCCTTCAGAACCCTCAGATTGTCTTCCATCACGGAAAGATACGTTGCTCCATCTGCAATTTCTTCTGATGTGATCGACTGCATGGAATTAAGCTGTAAAATCTTCTGATCTTTTGCTTTGGTATTCTCAATAACAGTCTGTGCAATCCGGTCATCCGATTTTTCCATCGTCAACACACTCTGAACCCCGAGTTCATCCACTTTTCCCGCAAGAAAAGTAACTGTCTTAAAACTTGCCTCGGATTCTGCGGAACATCCGGAAAATGCCGCATAATAACTGAGGTCATAATCGTCTACCAGATAACGGAATGGAAAACGATCCGCAAACACCAGTGTTTTCTGCTTTGCATTGTTAACAGTTTCCTGATATGCTTCGTCCAGCGCAGAAAGTTTTTCTTTGTAAGTTTCTGCATTGGACTGATAGATTTCTTTATTCTCCGGATCCATTTCTTCAAGAGTTTCCGCAATCGCATCGCAGATCACTTCGGCATTTCTCATAGACGTCCAGACATGCTCGTCATATTCCTTTTCTTCTTCGTCCTCGTGATCATGATCGTGTTCACTCTCCTGCATACCCTCAACTGTTTCCTCTTCTTTGATCGAATCACCAAGAACCTCCATCAGATTGATCGTCTTCATATCTTTGTTCTGCGCAGATTCCAGAGCATCCTCGATCCACTGGTCAGATTCACCACCCACATAGATCAGAAGGTCACAGCTTGAAACCTTCATAATATCCTTGACTGCCGGCTGAAAGCTGTGGAGATCTGTACCGTTATCAAGGAGCATAGTCAGGTTCACGTCATCTGCCCGGTCACCCAAAATGGCTCTTGTCCAGTCATATTCCGGAAAGATGGTCGTTGCAATGTTCAGTTTTTTATCTGTATTTTCTGTTGTCTTTGCTTCCGCTGTGTGTATTCCCGCAAACGGAATACTGATGCTCAGCACACCCAGCAAAATTGCCAGCGAACCCATGATCAATTTTTTCATTTTCTGCTCTCTTTCTTCTATAACACTGTTACTCTCTCTTATTTTGAACGTATGTGTACTGTCTCTGATTCTTTCTCTCCATCTTCCGCACTCCTGCACTCTTCACAGAGACCATAAAAAACAGTTCTGCACGGATCCATCCGGAATCCGTGGCTGTCCATCAGATGCTGCTCCAGTTTAACCACATCCTCGCAGTGAAGATGAATCAGTTTGCCACATTTTTCACATTTGCAGTGAAAACAGGAGGTCTTGTGGCAATGCTCCTCTGCCCCGAGATATTCAAAACAGGCACTGCTCGTTCCATCTACGTTGTACTTCGCAACCATCCCCTGCTCTACCATCTTTTCAAGGTTTCGGTAGACAGTCGTCGTTCCGATCGTAATTCCCTGCTCTTTAAAATAACAACAGACATCCGCAACAGTCACATGCGTCCCCTCTACGGTCTGCAGGTAGGACAAAATCTGTTTCATCTGCTTTGTCTGATAAGGTGCTTTCGTTCCCATAATATCTTCCTTCCACCGGAATTTCCGGCAAATAAATCTACATTTTATACTTTATGCAAATTGAAAACCGTTTTCATATTATAGCACATTCTGATTTCGTGTCAATATGAAAACGGTTTTCAATTTGATATTTTTTCAAAAAATACTGCCCGATAAAAAAATGCTTATCCACACTTTCATATCGGACAAATATTATTTATCCACTATATTACTTATTCTTCCACTTTCATCTCTCTTACAATCTTACGAAGCTTCAGAACCATGGACGGTGCTACGGAAAGCTCATCCAGTCCCATGCGTACAAACTGCTCTGTCAGAGTCACGTCTGCACCAAGTTCTCCACAGATACCGGCCCATTTACCGCACTTGTGCGCATTATCCACTACCATCTGGATCATGCGGAGAAGTGCCTCATGATGTGGATTGTAGAACTCGTCAAGTTTTTCATTCTGACGGTCGATTGCCAGAGTATACTGTGTCAGATCGTTGGTTCCGATACTGAAGAAGTCTACCATCTCTGCAAGTCTGTCACTGATGATTGCTGCTGCAGGAGTTTCGATCATGATTCCCTGCTCCGGAATCTTGTACTGAATTTCCTGTGCTTTCAGCTCTTCTTCTACTTCTGCAACGATTTCATAGATTCGTTTTACTTCTTCGGTAGAGGTGATCATCGGATACATAATAGAAAGATTTCCATAAACAGCTGCACGGAGAAGTGCACGAAGCTGTGTCTTAAAGATCTCCGGCTGTTTCAGACAAATACGGATCGCACGGTACCCCATTGCCGGGTTGTCCTCGTTTCCGAGATTAAAATAATCCACCTGCTTGTCAGCTCCGATATCCAGTGTACGGATGATCACTTTCTTTCCTGCCATCATCTGTACAGCCTGTTTATATGCCTGGAACTGCTCTTCCTCTGTCGGGAAATCATTTCTTCCGAGATACAGGAATTCACTTCTGAAAAGTCCGATTCCGCCGGCATCGTTTTCCATTACATAACCGATATCGCCAACACTTCCGATATTTGCATAGATATTGATTTTGCGGCCATCCAGAGTAATGTTTTCTTTGCCTTTGAGTTCCTGAAGAAGTTTCAGTTTTTCTTCTTCTTCCTGCATTCTGGCTTCAGTCTGTGCTTTGAGTTCTTCATCCGGCTCAAAAGTCACTTTTCCCCCAAAACCATCTACAACAGCAGTCATTCCGGTCTGAAGTTCTTCCAGATTCATCTTCACACCAATCAATGCCGGAATATTCATCATACGTGCAAGGATTGCAGTATGAGAATTTGTAGAACCATGAACTGTTACAAATGCAAGGATCTTGTCCTTATCCATCTGTACAGTCTCACTCGGACTTAAATCATCTGCAACGATCACAGACGGTTCGATCGAGCTTAAGTCCACATCTCCCTGACCACTTAAGTTGCGGACAAGGCGCTCGGAAATGTCCTTAATGTCCGCGGAACGTGCTTTCATGTAATCATCATCCATGGAAGCAAACATTTCTGCAAAGTTATCGCCGGTAACTGCAACGGCATACTCGGCATTGACCTGTTCGGTGCGGATCATGCTCTGGATTGCTTCCAGATAGTCCTCATCCTCCAGCATCATCTGATGTACTTCGAAGATTGCCGCGCTGGCCTCTCCGACTTCTTTGACTGCTTTGTCGTAAAGTTTCTGAAGCTGCTCCTGAGAAGCTTTCAGTGCCACGTCCACACGTGCTGCTTCTGCCTCTGCGTCTTCGATTCTGGTACGTTTTACCTGATAATCATTTTTCCTGAGAACCACAACAGGTCCCATTGCGATTCCCTTATATACAGATTTTCCCTGAAAACACTGCATTTCTTATTTCCTCCCTGAATTCACATCTGCCAAAAGTAAATATGATCATTCCGGTGAATTATAAGTTGTTTTCAAAGAATTCTTTCAGTGCTGCAACTGCTGCATCTTCATCAGCTCCGTCTACGGATACTGTTACAGTATCGCCCTGTTTTACACCGAGGGACATCAGCATCATAAGCTGTGTCAGTTTCTTTGTTTTGCCATCTTTTGTGATGGTGCATTCAGACTCAAATTTTTTGGCTTCTTTTACAAGAAGTCCTGCCGGTCTTGCATGGATTCCCAGTTCGTCTTTGATTGTGTACTCGAATGTTTTCATAATTTTATCTCCTTTTATATTATATTTTTATTTTTACTCATTCACATTGGTATCAAGCATTCTCTCAAGATGCATGGCGAGATATCCGATCTCGATATCCGGAACCGGAAGCTTCAGGCTTTTTTCCATCTGGCGGCAGATACGCTCCGCTGCCATATACGGTCCCGGAAACTTCACAGACATATATTCATTCAGATTCATTTTCAGTTTCTCGCCATGAATCGCTCTTGCAACCATGTATCGTACATGGTTCATCAGACGATTATAGCCGAGAGACATGACATCGATGGAATTTCCTGTTTCCTTCTCGACCAGGGAAATACATTCTCGGACAGTCCTTGCGATCTCCATTGCCTGTGAGACATTTTCGTCTACAACTGCGGCATGTACATGAAGTGCAATATATCCGATCTCATGGTCATCGATCTCCATCTGCAATTTTTCCTTAAGAAGCTCTCGGATACAGGATGCCACCTTATATTCTTTATAAAACATGACACGGATGTCATCTGTCAGAGGATTGCTGATCTGCTCACCATTCTGAATACGGCGGATTGCAAAATCAAGATGATCTGCCATGGTAAAAAGTATCGTGCGGTCTACTTTTTCGAATTCTTTTTCTGCCCGGCTCAGCACTTCATTCGCAAGCTCGAGACAGAGCGGCGAAACGGATTTGATGATATCTTTGGCATCACCTCTCTCCGTCATCTCCTTCAGAGAATAAACCTTTGCTTCTGTGGCAACCGACACGGTCTGTCCGACCTTTTTGCCAAAAGCCACACCCTTTCCCATAACCAGACATTCCTGATTGTTTTCGTCCGAAATTCCCATAAAGGAATTATGATTTAAAATTTTTGCTATCCTGTACAACATCCGTATCTTTTCCCCATCCGGGCAGTTCTTACTGAAGAACCTCGATTTCGAAAAGCGGCTCTCCGGCTTTGACCTGACCCTCATTCAGCAGATGGATTCTCTGGTTATCCTCCAGTTCTGTACAAAGAACAGGAGAAACAATAGAAGGTGCATTTTTGCTCAGATAATCGAGATCCAGTTTCAGCATCGGATCTCCCTTCTTCACTTCCTGACCACTTTCTACCAGTGCCTCAAATCCCTCACCATTTAATTTAACAGTATCAATTCCAACATGAATCAGAAGACTGATTCCGGATTCTGTTACAAATCCAATTGCATGTTTGGTATCAAAGACAAAGGCAACTTCTCCGTCTTCCGGAGCACGTACATACGGATCTTCCGGTGTAACCACTGCGCCGTCACCCATCATTTTCTCAGCAAAAGCCTCATCCGGTGCGGTTGCAAGATCTGCTGCCGTACCTGTAATCGGGCTTGAGATTACAATGCGGTCAATGACTTTACGCTCAGCTTCTTCTTTCTGTTCACTTTCCGGTGCTGTCTCAGAAGTTTCTGCAGGTGTTTCCAGAGTGTCTGGTGCTGTTTCCAGATAATCTTCCAAATTTGATTTGATCACGGTTACATTCGGTCCGTAAATGACCTGCACACCAAGTCCCTTGTGTACGACACCGGATGCACCTGTTGCCTTTAAGATACCATCATTTACCAGAGATGCATCCCTCACTGTGCAGCGAAGACGTGTTGCACAGCAGTCTACATCGTTGATATTTTTCTTACCGCCAAGACCTTGTGTGATTGCCTCGCTGACAGGATCGGAAATCGCAGCTCCGTCCTCACCGTTCTGTGCTTCTCTGCGGGCATTTACATCAGCCTTTGTATAAAGCTTGGTTTCTACATCCTCATCTTCACGACCAGGAGTTTTGAAATCGAACTTTTTGATCATGAATTTGAAAATGAAATAATATAAGAAGAAATAAATAATACCAACCGGGATAACTCTTATCCAGCTTGTCTTTGCATTTCCCTGAAGAATACCAAACAGGAAAAAGTCGAGGAGACCACCGGAGAAAGTCAGTCCTACGGCAATATTTAACATATGTGCGATCATGTATGCCGTACCTGCCAGAACAACCTGAACAGCAAACAATGCCGGAGCCACGAAAAGGAAAGAAAATTCCAGCGGCTCGGTAATTCCGGTTGCCATACATGCAAGTGCTGCAGACAGAAGGAGACCGCCTGCTGCTTTTTTCTTCTCAGGTTTTGCACACTGATACATAGCAAGTGCCGCACCCGGAAGACCGAAGATCATGAAAATGAACTCTCCGGAGAAGTATCTTGTCGCATCTGCGCTGAAATGTGCAATGTTTGCAGAGTCAGCAAGCTGCGCAAAGAAAATATTCTGACCGCCCTGTACCATCTGTCCTGCTACTTCCATCGTACCGCCAACGGCTGTCTGCCAGAATGGCATATAGAATACGTGGTGCAGACCGAACGGAATCAGTGCACGTTTGATCAGACCAAAAATCAGTGTTCCCACATAGCCGGAGCCTGTTACCAGACCGCCCAGAGCGTAAATTCCGGTCTGAACTACCGGCCATACAAAGTAAAGAAGGATTCCGACAAACATATACACGATTGTGGAAATAATCGGTACAAAACGGGTTCCTCCAAAGAATGACAGCGCATTCGGAAGCTTTATCTTGTAGAATCTGTTATGCAGGGCTGCAACTCCCAGACCTACGATAATACCGCCAAACACACCCATCTGTAAGGACTGAATACCGCAGACAGAAGTGATCGTTCCTTCCAGAACACTTTCTGCGATCTCGCCATTATCAAGGATCTGTCCTGTAATCGTCAGCATCGCATTGATCGCAGTATTCATTACAAAAAATGCAATTACTGAGGACAAAGCTGCAACTTCTTTTTCTTTTTGTGCCATACCAATGGCAACACCAACTGCAAAGATCAGCGGAAGGTTATTAAATACTGCACTTCCGACACTGTTCATGATCACCAGCAGGGAATGAAGCAGTGTTCCGTCGCCCAGGATCTTTGTCAGTCCGTATGTCTCAATCGTCGTTGCATTTGTGAAAGAACTTCCGATACCAAGAAGAAGTCCGGCTACCGGAAGGATCGCGATCGGAAGCATAAAGCTTCTTCCTACTCGCTGTAAAACACTAAAAATCTTGTCTTTCATTTGAGACTCTCCTTCTGTATATTTTTCCAGAAGTGAGTACATATAAAAGCGCTTTTTAACCGGTTTTTGTACAAAAAAAGGCACTAACATACATAAACACTCCTTGTTATGTATAGTTAATGCCTCCTAAATCGAGTTACACACTACAACCAAATAGAATATAACATGGTCTCAGAGAATTTGTCAACCCGCTCTTTTTGTAGTTTTATAGTTTTTATGATGTTTTTTTATACCTTTTATGCATCGGTATATTTCGACTGCAATCCGTGATTTTCACTGGTATAATATGCAGTCTGTCCTCATTCTTCGAGGAATGCAAATGGTTCTTTATCTTTGAGAAAGTGCATCAGCATATACGCACACATGATTGCCACTCGCTCTTCTTTGAGGATTCGTTTTACTTCATCGCGGTCTGCCAGGACGACTTCAATTTCTTCGGTATCTTCCTGTGCTTCCTTGCTGATCTCACCGCTTGCGTATCCATAAACTGTCGCGCATGATTCGTCAGTCATACCAACCGTTGTAAAATATGGCTTTTCAAATGCCGGATTAACTTTCAGAGGTTCGAATTTCAGTCCTGTTTCTTCATACATTTCACGGACTGCGCCTTCATGAAAATCTTCGTTCGGCTCTACCAGACCTGCCGGAAATTCATAAATGTAGTCGCCAAGTGTATAGCGGTACTGGCGCACCAAAACGACTTTGTCCCTTTTTTCTCCGTAAATGCTGTAGATGATCACACCATCCGGATCGTTACGCCCGGTCTTAAGTTTTAATGAGGGTACATCTTTAGCTCTGGATGCCACATAATATGATACCGGAGTGTTGTGTATGCTGGTCGCATCTACATGATACAGATTGACAAAACGGTTGTCGGTCATTTTTTCTACATTATGAATCTTTCCCATAGGTTTCCTCTTTTCTGCATGAAGTATACCATGCATCTTTGTAAAACAGCCTGCAGCCATATAAAGATACGGTCTGCAGGCTGACATGATCAGTCTCCTTTAAGGATAACACGGATTCTCTTATAAATAAAGAATACGATTACGGAAGTGAGGGTGTATTTAAATAAGTTAAACGGAACGATGATCAGTACCACAAATCCAAGAAGGCTGTGTACGGAAGAATTGACTGCAGCTCCCATTTCAATAAATGCTTCGATCGGCATTCCAAATGCTTTGCCATATGCCGGAAGAAGTACAAAGGCATTCATCAGGCAGGCTGCGGCTGTTGTAAGGAGCGTTCCTGCTGCCATTCCGAGTACAGCATGTTTGCGGCTCTTTGTGTGATGCAGTCTGTAGATCAGTCCTGCCGGTACCACAAATGCACATCCGAAAATGAAGTTTGCAAAATCACCAACACCTGCTGTTACTGTCCCCATTGTTACAAGGTGTACCAGAACCTTTACGACTTCAATCAGAATACCTGCTACAGGTCCCATGGCAAATGTCCCAACCAGTACCGGAATCTCTGAGAAATCCAACTGGTAAAAAGATGGTGCCAGGAACGGGATCGGAAACTCAATATTCATTAATACTCCTGCCAGCGCGCCCAGCATTGCGATCTGTGTGATCGTTCTGGTGCGGCTTCTTTCCATTACGTTTCCACTTCTTAAAACCTGTTCACTCATACTTGTCTCTCCTTTGAATTGTTCTTTTTTTAAAAGAAAATTCTACGTTATGCCTTAGAAAGGTTCTGTTGGTTGGCTTTCTCATGCATAAAAAATCCCCGAGAGTTTCTTCCCGGGGTATTGAGCACGTATGAATTATTCGTGTTCTTCTCTCATCCAGACTTTACTGTCGGTTCCGGAATTCTAACTTGTGATCAGTCACCGGATCAGCCGCCTTACGCGGGTCGCGGACTTTACCGCCGGTAGGGAATTCTGATTTGTATTCAGTCACCCTGCCCCGAAGAATTTTCTTTTATATGACTGTATTATATATCTAACTTTATGAGATTGCAATATAAAATTGAAGATTTGTTGAGATATGACGGAAGGGGAAAACTGGCTGTTAAACATATCGGACACGGAAACGACTGTGGGATGTTACGGAAGGCGGCATCTCATGTACAGGGACATTAAATGGTGCTACGTTTTCTATGACGTGCACGCGCCTATTTGCCGCCAGTCGCCCAAACTCGGCGACGCCTCAAACAGTGGGCTTGATGGCGACAGCTTGCCTGCACGTCATAACGAAAGCCTCGCAAACATTTCCTGTCCTCTGCACATGAGTGCCCTTCTTCCTGATATCTCCGACAATAACGTTCCGTATCCGATATCTTTATAGACAGCTTCTCCCTTCCTGCATATTTCTGTCGGTTATCTTCTATTTTATATTGCAATGGGTGCCCACTGGCCGGCGCTTCGCGTGGTTCTTAGCTTCTTTCGCGGCTTCGCCGCTACCTCAGATAAAGTCCGGTGAGGGGGGATGAACGTAAAAACTCCAGCCAGGAGATTTTATAATCATTCTCTGGTACTGTCTCGCCTGAAGAACTTCGTCAAGGTTCCTGGTTGTACAGGTTTTTGCGTTGATACAGAAAATGCTGCTGTCTGAGCGTCAGCGAGTTCTGCATTTTCTGTATCGTTTTTAGCAAAGTTCTGTACACCATGGTACCTTAGAAGTTCTGAATTGAGACAGATCCAGAGAATGATCCATAAAACACCCTGTCCGGAGTTCATTTACTTCAAATTCCCTTCACCGGGAATCCTTTATCTTCTATAAAATCCATCTCAAAATTTGTTGACATACATTTTCTCTCGTCTTATACTTATAAAGTAAGAAATGAGTTCTTTTACTGAGTACGGTTAATAACCTGAAAAGATATCTCATTTCTTTTTTATTTCTATGATATCATATAAATACATCTTGTGTTCTTTCGAGCATCTTATCACCATTAGCGCATCAAAAATATTGTATCTCTCCACATTTCCACTTCTGTCATATACAGGCAGCGCAAATTTGCTTTCATATTTATACCACCCATATTTTGCATCTTTACTATGCTTTTCCTTTTTGTTTTCTTCATATAGTTTTTCTGTCGCAATTTCTATCATCTCAGGAATTCCCTGTGCCGCATTCGCCTTTGCTTTTGCACTTGTCCCTTTCAGTCTGTGCGTATAATTAGAATTTGCATATTCATCCGGCAAATCCGTACCAATGTAAATAATTTCCTTCGTATCTGCTATTTCATAGAATTCTCCGACATACCGTTGCAAATACTCTTCTACATCATTCCATTCAATTTTTCGTTTTCCTTTAAAAATGATGTCATTTATAACAACAATTCTATCTCCGTTTAGATCTTCAATAATACTTACATTTCTGCTTTTTGCCATAGACCACCCCTCCTACGGTTGCAAAGACCCAAAACTGCCAATTACTATATTCCATTACTTAATTTCTCTTTTGGGAATTGAATTCAATAACATTAATCCATGAAATGAATAAAAATAGACGACACACCTGTCTTGAACTTTAGAAAATATGCTTTCAGATTACTACTTCATTACTCTTTTCAGATTTATAGTACCATTTGTACTATCACATTTCAACAGACTTTATAAAACTTTAATTTTCTTTCCACTCGCGGCTTCGCCGCTACCTCAGATAAAGTCCGGTGAAGGGAGTGAATGTAAAAACTCCAGCCAGGAGATTTTATAATCATTCTCTGGTGCTGTCTCGCCTGAAGAACTTCGTCAAGGTTCCTGGTTGTACAGGTTTTTGCGTTGATACAAAAAATGCTGCTGTCTGAGCGTCAGCGAGTTCTGCATTTTCTGTATCGTTTTTAGCAAAGTTCTGTACACCATGGTACCTTAGAAGTTCTGAATTGAGACAGATCCAGAGAATGATCCATAAAACACCCTGCCCGGAGTTCATTTACTTCAAATCCCCCTCACCGGGAATCCTTTATCCTTATCGTTCTTCTCTGAAATACGGTAATCCCAGTGCAGCCGGCGGCTGATGTTCCTTCTTCTTTCGGAAACTTGTAAACACAAGTACAATGATCGTTACCACATACGGCAATGCCTTAAACACCTCCTGCATGCTTCGTCCCAGTCCCGGGATATAAAGATACAGAATATAAAGTGCTCCGAAAAGGAACGCACCCCAGATCGCATTCAGCGGTTTCCACAATGCAAAGATTACCAGCGCAACAGCCAGCCATCCGCGGTCACCGAATCCATTGTCTGTCCATGTTCCACCGGAATATTCCATGACGAAATAAAGTCCGCCAAGACCGGCAAGACCGGCGCCGATACACGTAGACAGATATTTATATTTGATAACATTGATACCTGCTGCATCCGCAGTTCCCGGATTTTCCCCAATTGCACGAAGATTCAGTCCCGCTCTTGTTTTAAATAAGAAGAAAGACAGTACAACCGCTGCGATCACACAAAGATATGTCATAAAACCATAATTAAATAAAACATCACCGATCACCGGAATCTTTGAAAGTCCCGGGATTTTTGCCGTATAGGCACTTCCGGTCACTTTTACGGAAATCTGTCCGACACCACCTGCAAGTTTGGAAATGGAACCACCGAAGAAGTTACCAAACCCTGTACCAAAAATGGTCAGTGCAAGACCGGTTACATTCTGATTTACACGAAGCGTGATCGTCAGGATACTGTAGATCAGACCTCCGATCATAGCGCATGCAAATGCACACACAAAAGAAATCAGTACACCTATAAAAGCATTTGGATCCGGATTGTCTTTTTCATAAAGGAAAGCTCCCATCAGGCCCGCAATACCGCCCATATACATGATTCCCGGAATACCAAGATTCAGGTTACCGGATTTTTCTGTCATAATCTCCCCAAGCGCACCATACAGAATACAGATGCCCTGGACAATTGCTTTTTGAATAAAAATTATCAGTACACTCATTGCATCTACCTCCTATTTTTTCGCACGCTTAACTCTGTAATTGATAAAGAATTCTGCACCGATCAGGAAAAACAGAATGATACCGAGGATAACATCGGATGCATTCTCATTCAAACCATACTGTGTTGCAATCTGTACCGCACCCTGATTCATAAATACAATACCAAAAGAAACAGCTACCATAATAAATGTATTAAATTTGGAAAGCCATGCAACAATGATTGCCGTAAATCCACGACCGCCAGCTGTCGCAGTGGAAATTGTATGACTTGCACCACTGACAATAACAAATCCGGCAATACCACAGATTGCACCGGAGATTGCCATGGTACGGATAATGACTTTCTTTACATGAATGCCTGCATACTTTGCAGTATTTTCGCTCTCCCCGACTACTGCGATCTCATAACCCTGTTTGCAGTATTTCAGGTAGATAAACATACCGACCGTCAAAATCATAACGATCAGGACATTCCATCCATATTTCTGTCCAAACAGTTCCGGAAGCCATCCTGCCTGAGTAGTCTGGTTAATGATACCAACCGTGTTGGAACCTTTTGGATTTTCCCAGAAAACGATGCAGTATGTAACAACCTGCATGGCAACATAGTTCAGCATCAGGGTAAACAGAGTTTCATTTGTATTCCAGTATGCTTTGAACACTGCCGGGATCATTCCCCAGATCATACCACCAAGCGCACTTGCAACAAACATCACGATCAGAAGAACTACCGGAGACATTTTATCCCCCGCATAGATCATCACTGCTGCGGAACATGCTCCACCAATCAGGATCTGACCTTCTGCACCGATATTCCAGAATTTCATTTTGAATGCCGGTGCCAGACCGATTGCGATACACAGAAGCACCATCGTATCACGAATTGTCTGCCAGATACGGCGCTCGGAACCCATTGCTCCGTCCCAGATTGCCTTATATACATCCACCGGATTCATTTTGACGAGTGCTACGATTACTGCTCCACACACAATCAAAGCAAGAATCAGTGCTATAAAGCGAATCAGAAGTCTTTCCTGCCATCCGGCTTTATTTCTTCTTTTGCTTACCTGTAAGAAAGGTTCTTTATTCATTGACAGCCCCTCCTTTTTCATGTTTCGTCATGAGAAGACCGATTCTCTCTTTTGTTGCAGTCCTTCCGTCAACCACTCCACTGATTCTTCCGCCACAGAGCACTGCAATACGGTCACAGAGTTCAAGTACCACATCCAGATCCTCGATGACACAGACTACAGCCACGCCTTTTTTCTTCTGCTCATTGAGAAGCTTATAAATGACATGAGAAGTATTGATATCCACACCTCTGGTCGGGAATGCAACAAGAAGCACTTTCGGGCTCTGCGCGATCTCACGGCCAACCAGAACTTTCTGTACATTTCCACCGGACATCTGACGAACCGGAGCTGAAATACTCGGTGTCATAACCTCGAGCGCATCTTTGATCTTTAATGCAAGCGCCCTCGGTCCCTTACGCTCCAGGAATGGTCCTTTTCCATTGCGGTAGCTTCGAAGCATCATATTGTCGGTCATATCCATGTCTCCGACAAGTCCCATACCGATACGGTCTTCCGGGACAAACGCAAGACTGATTCCCGCTTCATTAATAGAAATGGAATCCATTTTGGAAAGCTCCATACTTCCGCCATTGTCATCCAGCAGACGGATTGAACCACTTTCCACTTCCTGTAATCCGGCAATTGCTTCCAGAAGTTCCTTCTGTCCACTTCCTGAAATACCTGCAATACCGAGAATCTCACCTGTATTGACCGAAAGATCAACATCATCCAATGTTTTTACATCATCTTTGTCTTTGCAGTTCAGCCCCTCGATCACCAGACGTTTCTTTACATTTTCCGGTTTCGGGCGCTCAATATTCAGATCGACCTTAGCGCCTACCATCATCTCGGAAAGGCTCTGCACATTTGCAGTAGCAGTCTCTACCGTATCAATATACTGTCCTTTTCGAAGAATTGCCACACGGTCAGATAATGCCAGCACTTCCTGCAATTTATGTGTAATGATAATGATCGCACATCCGTCATCACGCATATTACGCAGAATATCAAACAGACGGTCTGCTTCCTGTGGCGTCAGAACAGCGGTCGGCTCGTCAAGAATCAGTATTTTCGCACCGCGGTACAACATTTTTACGATTTCTACAGTCTGTTTTTCCGAAACAGACATCTCGTATATTTTTTTTGAAAGGTCCAGATCAAAACCATATTTATTTACCAGTTTCTGAATATCTTCCGTGATTTTTTTCATATTGAGTCTTGCCTTACCCGGCAGTCCCAGTACGATATTTTCGGCTGCTGTCAGCACATCTACCAGTTTGAAATGCTGATGTACCATACCGATTCCCAGTTCGTAGGAATCTTTTGGTGAACGGATCGTTACTTCCTTTCCATTCACAAAAATATGTCCCTCATCCGGATAATAAATTCCGTAGATCATATTCATCAGAGTCGTCTTGCCGCTTCCGTTTTCACCTAAGATTGCAAGAATCTCTGATTTTCTCAGCGTGAGATTTACATGATCATTCGCCTGGACTGATCCAAAACGCTTGGAAATATCCTTAAGTTCAAGTGCATAAGTTTCTCCCACTGTCATTCCCTCCTTTTATCCCAGTCATAAAGTCATTCCTTTATGACCTGATTTTCATATCACAAATTGTCATATGTGCAAAAGAAACCTCCATATCCAATCGGAGGAGATTTCCTTTACACATATAACAAAAATCAGCAGACGCACCACCGGCGTCTCCTTTATATACAATTCAAAAAACGGAGCTGCTGGCAAGCAGCTCCGCCTGTTCCAAAATCTTATTCTGTGATGGATGTGATTCCGTCGATTGCTATATCAAATGCCGGTGCAGAACCATATTCTGATTCATGGAAGTATCCGTCAGAAATGTATTCTGTATCACTGCCGTCTTTCTTATAGGTAGTAAGTTCTTTGCCATCTACAGTAAATGTAGAAGTATCAAATACATGAAGGGATCCATCTGCAAGTGCATCTTCAACTTCTTTTACTTTTTCATCTGTTCCTTCTGCTACAACTTTCTCATTGAGAGGTGTGATCTTGTCAGCACCCTCGGAGAAGCCTTTGCACCAGTCAGTGTCGATTGCTGTTCCATCAAGCATGCACTGTACTGCATATGTGTAATATACACCCCAATCCATAGATGCGGATGTAAGTGCTTCATTCGGAGCAACGGATGTCATGTCGATGTTATATCCAACGCAAGGAACACCTGCTGTTTCACAAGCTGTAGGAGCACCTGTAGTATCTGCATGCTGGCTGATCAGGACACATCCGTCAGAGATCAGTGCATCTGCACATTCTTTTTCGAGGTCAAAGCTTGCCCAGCTGTTTGTGTATTTAACTTCCATAGTTACGGATGGGCATACGCTCTTAGCACCAAGATAGAAAGAAGTATATCCGGAAATAACCTCTGCATATGGGAATGCACCAACATAACCCATCTTGCAGTTATCTTCTGTAATTGTGCCGTCTTTGATCATCTCATTCAGTTTGAGACCGGCAACAACACCGGATACATAACGAGCTTCATAAATATTTGTAAAATAGTTGTGCATATTGGAAAGTCCGCTTGCTGCTGCCTGAGTTCCTGTTGCATGGCAGAACTGTACGTCCGGATACTCTCCTGCTGCTTCAAGGATATAGGTCTCATGACCGAAGCTGTTTGCAAAAATAATCTGACATCCCTGATCTGCAAGGTCTGCTGCTGCATCATAGCATCCTTCGTCTTCACCGATCAGTGTTTTCTCGATAACCTGTGAATCATCAAGTCCAAGATTTTCTACCATTTCATCAATACCAGCCATATGTGCAGCTGTATAGCCTTCGTTTTCATCACCGATGTAAATCGCACCGATCTTTAAATCTTCTTTTGCAATACCTGCACCACTTTCACTGTCATCACTTGCATATACAGGTGCGGTCATCGTAACTGCCATTGCTGCTGCAAGTCCAATTGCCAATGCTTTTTTCATCTTTCTTTCCTCCATTTTCTCCTCTTACTCCTGTTACCGAACAAAAGAGGCACAACAATTTCTGTTACGCCTCTTTGCAAGTGCTTTTACTATACATGCCATTTTGTGAATTGTCAATAAATTCAAGCAAAAACGTACTATTTATTTGACACCCTAATTTTTTTTGTATATTTATAAGAAAGGAATCCGCAAAATATATTCACTTTATTTATTTTTTCATTCCGCTTTTGTTGATTTTTATTTATTGCTTCTTGACTTCTTCGCGTTAAAGCGTTATACTTTAAAAAGTTAATTCGATTCGGAACATGAATCAACAATACAGGAGGACTTAAAATATGAAAAAGCAGATTTTAGCAGGCGTTCTGTCTGCAACAATGATAGTTGGCATGGGTGGTGTCAGCGTATTTGCAGCAGATGGTGCTGACGATAAAACTTATAACATCGGTATCTGCCAGCTCGTACAGCATGAGGCTCTGGATGCTGCAACACAGGGATTCAAAGATGCCATTACAGAAGAACTTGGTGACAAGGTAACATTTGATGAGCAGAACGCACAGGGTGATTCCAATACCTGTTCTACTATCATCACAGACTTTGTTTCCGATAATGTAGACCTGATTCTTGCAAACGCAACTCCTGCTCTTCAGGCAGCTGCAGCAGGTACAGCAGATATTCCGATTCTCGGAACCTCTGTTACTGAATACGGTGTAGCACTTGACCTTGACGATTTTGACGGAACTGTTGGAAATAATATTTCCGGTACATCAGACCTTGCTCCACTTGAAGATCAGGCAGCAATGCTTAACGAGCTCTTCCCGGATGCCAAAAATGTCGGACTTGTTTACTGCTCCGCAGAAGCAAACTCCCAGTATCAGGTAGATACAGTAAAAGCAGCTCTTGAAAAATTAGGTTACACCTGTGAATACTATGCATTCTCAGACTCCAACGATCTTTCTTCCGTAGCTACAACAGCTGCTACAGAAAGTGATGTTATCTACTTACCAACAGATAACACCGTTGCATCCAACACAGAAATCATCAATAACATCTGTCTTCCGGAGAAAGTTCCGGTAATCGCCGGCGAAGAAGGTATCTGCGAGGGATGCGGTGTTGCTACTCTTTCCATCAGCTATTATGACCTCGGTGTTGCTACCGGTAAGATGGCTCTGAAAGTTCTGGTAGACGGCGAAGATATTTCCAAAATGCCTATCGAGTATGCGCCACAGTTCACAAAAGAATACAATCCGGAAATCTGTAAAGAACTCGGAATCGAAGTTCCGGATGATTATGTAGCAATCGGTGCAGACGCAGAAGAAGAAACTTCTGAGGACGATACAGATGCTGCAGACGATACAACAGAAGAAACAACTGAAAAAGCCGAATAATTTCTCATAATTAAGTAAAAAACACAAATTTATACAGACAGCGGGAGAGGAATATCCTTTCTCGCTTTCTGTGTCGTCAGGAGGAATCACAAAATGAATATTCTTAGCTTAGTAAACGCACTCCCGGGTGCAGCCGCGCAGGGGCTGATCTGGGGAATCATGGCAATCGGTGTCTATCTTACCTTTCGTATTCTGGATGTTGCCGATCTGACTGTTGACGGTACCATGTGTACCGGCGGTGCTGTCTGTGTCATGATGCTGATGAGCGGACATAATATCTGGGTGTCCATGCTTGCCGCTACCGGAGCCGGAATGCTTGCAGGACTCGCAACCGGAATCTTTCACACTTTTATGGGAATCCCGGCAATCCTCGCCGGAATCCTGACACAGCTTGGTCTCTACTCTGCCAACCTCAAGATCATGGGTAAGGCAAATCAGGCAGTCAACGGAAACAAATACAATCTTCTTGTTTCCCTTCGTAATGTAAAAGGTGTTCCATTTTATCAGAATACCATTCTGATCGTTGCTATTTTTATCGTCGTGCTGATTGCAATTCTCTACTGGTTCTTCGGAACAGAACTCGGATGTTCACTCCGCTCTACCGGATGTAATCCGAATATGTCCCGTGCACAGGGAATCAATACCAACGTATGTAAAGTACTCGGCCTGATGATTTCCAACGGTCTGGTTGCACTTTCCAGTGCACTTCTGGCACAGTATCAGGGATTTGCCGATGTCAACATGGGACGTGGAGCAATCGTTATCGGTCTTGCTGCAGTCATCATCGGTGAAGCAATCTTCGGACGTATTTTCCGCAACTTTGCCCTGCGTCTTCTGAGTGTTGCATTCGGTTCTATTCTCTACTATCTGGTACTTCAGACAGTTATCTGGCTCGGAATCGACACTGACCTTCTGAAGATGCTGTCTGCACTTGTTGTAGCTGTCTTCCTTGCAGTGCCTTACTGGAAAACAAAATATTTTACAAAACCTACGAAACGTGGAGGTAACAACTGATGCTTGAGCTGAAAAACATATATAAAACATTTAATCCGGGAACCATCAATGAAAAAGTGGCTCTGAACGGTCTGAACCTCACACTGAATGAAGGTGATTTTGTTACTGTTATCGGTGGTAACGGAGCCGGTAAATCTACCATGCTGAATGCAGTTGCCGGCACATGGCAGATCGATGAAGGACAGATCATTATCGATGGTATCGATGTCACCAAATTATCCGAACACAAAAGAGCCGCATATCTCGGTCGTGTATTCCAGGATCCTATGACCGGAACCGCTGCTACAATGGGAATCGAAGAAAACCTTGCCCTTGCAAAACGCCGTGGCAAAACACGTTTACTGAAACCGGGAATCACAAAGAAAGAGCGTGAAGAATATAAAGAACTGCTGAAAGTTTTAGGTCTCGGACTGGAAAACCGTCTTACTTCCAAGGTCGGACTTCTCTCCGGTGGACAGCGTCAGGCACTGACACTTCTGATGGCTACACTGCAGAAGCCAAAGCTTCTGCTTCTGGATGAGCATACTGCTGCTCTGGACCCGAAGACCGCAGCCAAAGTACTTGAAATCACAGAAATGATCGTCAACCGCGACCATCTGACAACTATGATGATCACTCATAATATGCAGGATGCGATCACACATGGAAATCGTCTGATCATGATGATGGAAGGTAAGATCATTCTGGATATTCAGGGTGAGGATAAAAAGAAACTTACTGTGAGAAATCTGCTGGATCAGTTTGAGAAGGCAAGCGGACAGGAGTTTAGTAATGATTCTGCTCTGCTGAGCTAGGATGGAGATATAATTTTTCACAAGATATCTGAAGTATAAAAAGATATGGTTTCGTCAACGGCTTCGAAATCCGGAAGTGCTAAGGAATAATCCGAATGCTAATTGCATTCATAAAAATCACAAACTCGCTGACGCTCAGACAGTGTGATTTTTATGAATAACGCATCCGGAACATTCCTAAGAACTTCTCGTATTTCTGCAGAGGCTGACGAACCATATCTTTTTATTGCAGGTAAGTATTGAATAAATCATATATCTTTTTTGGTAACTTCTTATATTTCCCCTTCCATCCGGTGCTCAGCTACCTCCTGCCCGGAGGGTACCCGGACCACGCGCCGTTCAAAACAATCTATAATAGGATAATTTCGATGGCGCGCTACACTGCTTTCTTCCCACGCACTACTACCGATAGCGCTGTCCAGGACGATGGGGATTGCTATAAAAAATGAATGACAAAGCAAAGAAGGATCGGCAGATATTCGATATCAGGATGCTCTGTATGTGTCTGATGAAGTACTTAGTACATAGGTTTTTGCGTTAATACAGAAAATGACACTGTCTGAGCGTAGCGAGTTTGTCATTTTCTGTATTGCATTTAGCAAAGTTCTATGTGCTTAGTACTTCCAGATACATGCTGTCGCATCCATGTATCGAATATCTGCCGATCCTTTATATACTATTTACTTTGTTTTACTTAATTCCCTTCATGGACAAGCTGATTCTCTTTTTCTTCATATCCACTCCAAGTACTCTTACATCCACCACATCCCCAACGGAAACTGCCTCAAGCGGATGTTTAATATATCTCTCACTCATCTCGGAGATATGCACCAGTCCATCCTGATGAACCCCGATATCCACAAATGCCCCGAAATCAATGACATTACGGACAGTTCCCTTCAGGATCATGCCCTCTTTGAGATCTTTCATATCAAGCACATCTGTGCGGAGTACCGGTTTCGGCATTTCATCACGCGGATCTCGTGCCGGTTTTTCCAGTTCTTTTACAATATCGCGAAGTGTCGGCTCACCGACTCCGAGCTCTTCTGCAAGCTTCTTATAGTTCTTGATCTGCTTTGAAATACCACTCAGTTTACCACCCGTAATATCTTCCGGTGTGTAGCCAAGCTTTTCAAGAACTTTCTTTGCTGCCTCATAGCTTTCCGGATGCACACTTGTCGCATCAAGCGGATTCTTGCCTCCGGTGATACGCGCAAAACCTGCACACTGCTCAAACGCTTTCGGTCCGAGTTTCGCTACTTTGAGAAGCTCACGACGACTTTCAAATCTGCCGTTTTCTTCACGGTATGCAACGATATTCTTAGCAATTACTTTACTGATGCCGGAAATATATTCCAGAAGGGACGCGGATGCTGTATTCAGGTCCACACCGACTTTATTTACACAGTCCTCAACAACACCACTTAAAGCTTCGCCAAGCTTCTTCTGGTTCATATCATGCTGATACTGCCCGACACCGATAGACTGCGGTGTGATCTTAACCAGCTCTGCAAGCGGATCCTGCAGACGTCTTGCGATAGAAGCCGCACTTCTCTGTCCTACATCGAAATTCGGGAACTCTTCCGTTGCCAGCTTACTTGCAGAATATACAGACGCACCTGCCTCATTTGTGATCACATACTGTACCTTCTCAGGAATCTCTTTGAGAAGTTCTACAATGATCTGTTCAGATTCTCTGGATGCAGTTCCGTTTCCAAGAGAAATCAGAGATACATTATATTTTTTGATCAATTTTTTCAGAGTTTCTTTTGATGCGCGAATCTTTGCATCGTTTGTCGGCGCAGTCGGATAAATAACTGTTGTATCGAGAACCTTTCCGGTCTCATCTACAACTGCCAGTTTACATCCTGTACGGAATGCAGGGTCCCATCCGAGTACCACTTTGCCGACAATTGGAGGCTGCATCAGAAGCTGTTCCAGATTCTTTCCAAATACATGAATTGCTCCGTCCTCTGCCTTTTCAGTCAGGTCACTTCGGATCTCACGCTCAATTGCCGGTGCGATCAAACGTTTGTAACTGTCCTCTACAACTTCACGGAGAACCGGTTTTGTAACCGAATTATCTCTGGTGATCACCTGTTTCTGAAGCCATCCCATTGCCTCGTCT
Organism: uncultured Ruminococcus sp.; assembly: GCA_900066355.1. GTDB lineage: Bacteria > Bacillota > Clostridia > Lachnospirales > Lachnospiraceae > Blautia_A. The sequence goes on along the minus strand of FMEL01000005.1, from coordinate 13,444 downwards.
TCCGGTGCACTGATCTTGACAGTGAGCATTTTTTCTTTTTCACCACGGTTCAGCGCAAGTACACGATGTCCTGCAAGTTTTTTGATCGGTTCTTCAAATTCATAGTACATCTCATAAACAGAAGATTCCTCAGGATTTTTGGCTGCAGATACTACAGTTCCTTTCTCCATGGTAAGTTTACGGAGATAGATACGGTAATCTGCTTCATCAGAAATATGCTCTGCGATAATATCTTTTGCGCCGTTTATCGCATCTTCTATCGTTTCCACACCTTTTTCATCGGACAAAAATGCCTTTGCCTCTTCTTCAAGAGATTTATTTGTCATCTGAAGCATAATAACATTTGCCAGTGGCTCCAGACCTTTTTCTTTTGCTATGATTGCACGTGTACGACGTTTCGGACGATAAGGACGATAAAGATCCTCAACGACTACAAGTGTCTGCGCATCCAGAATCTGTTTTTTCAGTTCCGGTGTCAGTTTGCCCTGTTCCTCGATGCTTCCGAGCACCTGATTTTTCTTGTCTTCCAGATTACGAAGATATGTCAGTCTTTCGTGAAGTGTACGAAGCTGTTCATCATTCAGAGAACCTGTAGCCTCTTTGCGGTAACGGGAAATAAAAGGAATTGTGCAGCCTTCATCAATAAGTTTGACAGCTGCCTCCACCTGCCATTTTTCTACTTTAAGTTCTCTGGTTATGACCTGAATAATATCCATTGTATTCTCCTTTATGTCTCACTGTAAAATGTATTATTTTGCGGCTCTGTACCAATAAGCTCCATATAAAAAACTGTCTCACTCATATAAATATACGGAAAGAGCCAGAGAAGACCGATATACATCGAAAAAAGCGATAAAATCGCCAGCGGAATAAAACTGAGCATCATCAGCCAGTATTTCAGGATATGTCCTCTCATCAAACGTGCACTTGTTTTCAGTGCTTCTATTCCGCCCATTTCCGGACTGTCTGCAAGCAGACAGAAAGTCAGCATAAACGGGCTCGTCAGGATTACCTCCAGAACAACTCCAACCAGAAGCATCACAAGACACAGCTCGATCCATGCAATCTGCTCTGCTTCCGTGTTTCCTGCTTTCACTATAAATGACACGTAGTAAAATGGCAGCTGCGCCACAGTATTCAGAAGTGAAAGAATAAATCCTGCCACCAGCACCCGATCCGGTCCGTTGTGAAACAGATAAAGAAGGTTTCCTAAGGAAACCTCCCTGTCACGAGCCATATTCAGAAGCATGTAGCTGTACCCGGTGCGAAAGACCATGGCAATCAGTGAAAAGACAAATACAAAGACCTGTCCTGCCACCATTGGCCATAGTGTGCTTCCGGGAAATAATTGTATGGAAAGTATATTTCCGATAAAAGTTACCGCGCCAACTGCGAGTATTCCGGCAATTGCAGAACCCCAGTGTCCACTGAGGTTCATTTTTGCCTGTTTTTTCCAGTACTTTATACTGCCGTTCATAAAAACTCCTTTTGGGCAGTTTTGAAAAAAGTTCTTCCGTTTTTATTCGTGATGAGCTGTTATAGAAGCAGCTTTGTTGCTGTCCTCATCTTTGTTAAACCAGAATTCCACATAATTTCTGATCTTTGAATCTTTGTTTGGATATATTCTCAGATAATCATCATTTTCTTCGGAAATGTAACCTTTTTCATCTGCCATTTTTATAAGTTCTGCCTTGTCCGCTCCAAGTGTAATATCTCCGGAGAGTTTCATTTCAATGCTTTCCGGATCATAAGTTGCAAAAGACAGTTCTCTGACAAAACAGTTCTCAAGAGCTGTTGCATTTTCTGTCTCGTTATAAACAGAAAAATGAATGCTCTGATTGTTTTTCATCATATCAATAAAAGCAAGACCGTTGCCTTCTACATATGGGGTGTCTTCAGCATTCTGAATTTCCCATCCGTTTGCTGTAAATGCAGATACCGGTGCCGGAAGGCTGTAAAGATCTCCCATGTATTCGACTGCTGTATCCAGCATATCACTTCCCAGTGCGTCCGGTGCTTTATATGCGGTAACGATATCCGGAACCTCATCGCTGACTGCTCCCTTATCGTATCCTTCCGGTTCCTCAAGGTTTTCCATATCTACTTTTTTGAGTGTATTATCATCTTTAAATACAGACAACTCAACTTCCTGATACGTATCCTTCTCATAGGTCACCTTTGTATAAAGATCGCCCTCATACGTATCGCTCGGTTCTCCATATGCTGCCTTAATATCATCCAGAGTAGATTTTCCAAGCTCAATTCCGCCCGGAAGCTTTACGGAAACGGATGTCAGATCAATGTCATAGCTTCCATCTACTGTAATTCCACCGATCAGGCTGTCTTCCAGTCCCACTTCATTGATTCCAAGATTCATGACCTCTGCACTGACACTGTTCTTGCCTTTGTTGAAAGATACAAAGCCATAAGAATTTGTTGATATTTTCATATCTGGATCTTCTCTGGAGCTTAACTCCCATCCCATACCGACAAAATCCTGATAGGTCATAGGAAATTTCATTATCTGACCGTCAAACTCCATGCTGAAACTGTAGATGTCATCTCCCAGTTCTCCGGTACTTTCAGAATCTGCAGAATCTTCCTGCGCCGCAGTCTCCGTCACTTCTGCCTCTGTGGTTGTCTCTGTCGCATCTGCTGCATAGACAGACACCGGTGAAAGCACCATACAACCTGTCAGTACCATAATCAGTGTTTTCTTTTTCATTAGTGATTACCCCCTGTGCTTTTTATTTTATTTAATCTGCAGGATCAGTCTGCCAGATTAAAAGCATCATGTACGGCATTCATAGCTCTTACGCCGTCTTTTTCATTGATCAGAACGGTGACACGGATCTCGGAAGTAGAGATCATGTTGATATTGACCCCTTCATTATAAAGGCTTTCAAACATCTTAGCTGCAACACCCGGATTGCTCATCATTCCGGCGCCGACAATGGAAAGTTTCGCAATATTTCTTTCGGCATGCAGTTCCTGATATCCAAGACGTGTTTTGTGTTCTTCCAATGCTGCCATCGCATCATCCAGATCTTTGCCGTCAACGGTAAAAGAAATATCCTTCGTACCGGCACGTCCGATAGACTGCAGGATCACATCTACGTTGATATGTTTTTTGGCAAGTACATCAAATAATTTAAATGCCACACCCGGCACATCTCTAAGTCCGATCACGGCAATTCGTACAGCGTCTGTGTCAAGAGCCACTCCGCTGATCAGCATTCTTTCCACTGTTACTTCCTCCTTTACGACAGTTCCTTCACTGTTATTCAGACTGGAACGTACCACAAGCGGTACGCCATATTTTTTCGCCATTTCGACAGAACGGTTATGAAGCACACCGGCTCCAAGCGTTGCCAGATCCAGCATCTCATCATAAGTGATTTCTTTCAGTTTGCGTGCATTCGGCACCTTTCGCGGATCAGCAGTATAAACACCATCCACATCTGTATAGATCTCACATGCATCTGCATGAAGGGCTGCTGCCAGTGCAACGGCTGTCGTATCGGAACCGCCTCTTCCAAGCGTGGTATAATCATCGTATTTGTTGATTCCCTGAAAACCTGTAACAACTACGATTTTACGGTTTTCCAGTTCTCTGCGGATACGCTCTGTATCAATTCGTTTCAGACGTGCATTTCCGTGTACACTTGTCGTATGCATAGATACCTGAAATGCATTCAGAGATACCGCCGGTACTCCAAGCTTGTCAAGAGCCATTGCCATCAGTGATACAGACATCTGCTCACCGATCGTAAAAAGCATATCCATTTCTCTTTTTGGCGGTTTTTCGTTGATATCTTCTGCCATGGTGATCAGCTCATCAGTGTATTTTCCCATTGCAGAAAGTACAACCACCACGTCATTGCCTTTTTTGTATTCTTCTACGCATCGGTTCGCAACATTGTAAATTCTTTCTTTATTCGCTACAGATGTGCCGCCGAATTTCTTTACTATTAACATAGCTTCCTCCCGGAATTATATTTTCAATCCTTTACACGGATCATGGTAATTACATTACCATTTAATTTATGTACCTTTTCTTCGTATGTGCCCTGCTTCATGCATTCTGTGATAAATCCAAATTCACCCGGAAGATTTTTAAGGTTTACGATCTGCACATTGTCAAACACAGCTTCCACCTGCTCTACAGTCGTACCTTTGACACGTACAAAGAATCTTCCTTCAACTTCATCCATTGTCATAAGCTTCAGAGGACGGCTGGACCAGTTTGTCATGATATTTCTGTGAAGATGTTTTGCTTCATCCACAACATCGGCAACAACGGCGCTTGCGGTAGGAAGTTTTCCGGCTCCGCTTCCGTAAAACATCGCATCACCAAGCACGTTGCCATGTACGAAAACTGCATTGAATACATCATTTACACTGTAGAGTGGACTGGTCTGACCTACAAGGAACGGCGCAACCATTGCATAAAAAGAATCGTCCCCGATCTTGCGGCTTGTACCGAGAAGTTTGATCGTCATGCCAAGTTCTTCGGCATACTCCATATCTTCCGGTGTGATCTTTGTGATTCCCTCTGTATAAATATCCTCATAATTGAGAAATCTGCCATATGCCAGTGAAGACAGGATTGCGATCTTACGGCATGCATCATATCCTTCAACATCTGCAGTCGGATCTGCCTCTGCATAGCCTTTCTGCTGTGCTTCTTTCAGAACTGCATCAAATTCTGATCCTTCTGTCGCCATTTTGTACATCATGTAGTTGGTTGTTCCATTCAGAATACCGGTGATCTCATCGATTTCATCTGCGGTCAGAGAAGAATTCAGCGCACGGATGATCGGAATTCCGCCACCACAGCTTGCTTCAAATAAGAAGTTGATGTTCTTTGCGCTTGCGATTTCCATCAGCTCCGGACCATGCTTCGCAACCAGCGCTTTGTTTGATGTGCAGACGCTCTTGCCGGATTCGAGTGCACGTTTTACAAAGGTATATGCCGGCTCGATTCCACCCATAACTTCTACTACAATATCGACTTCCGGATCGTTTGCAATGATCTCATAATCATGTACGAGAACCTTTTCGACCGGGTCACCCGGAAAATCTCTCAAATCCAGAACATATTTTACATTGATCTCCGCGCCTGCGCGCTTATTGATGCTTTTGTGGTTTGTGTTGATGACTTCCACTACACCGCTTCCAACTGTACCGTATCCTAATACCGCAATATTTACCATGTCTTCCTCCTGTGTAATATGTTACAGTTCATAAATTTTATCTATTCTCTACCGAGTATCTTCAGATAATGGATTCCTTCCTGACTCTCAATTTCTTCTATCATGGCTTCCGCGTCACCCTCGCCCGGCAGAATATCCACACTGAGCGTAAGAGTTGCGATTCCATTGATCGGAATACTCTGGTGAATCGTAAGAATATTTCCATGGAAATGCGCTATGGTCTGAAGTACTACAGACAAAATTCCCGGCTCATCATCCATCTGAATGATAAAGGTGATCGTCTTTCCTCTCGTTTCTTCATGAAACGGAAAAATATCATCCTTATATTTATAAAAGGAGCTTCGACTGATCCCGGTCTGCTCTGCTGCTTCCTGTACCGTGCTTACCTTCTCGGAATCCAGTAATTTCTTTGCCTGTACAACTTTCAGCAATACCTCCGGAACTGCCCGCTCCCTGACTACAAAATACTTTTTCTTCTGTGTTGTTTTTTCCATGTCTGATTTCCTGCTCCTGTTGAATCCACATTCTTTACAGTATATACCCTCGCGGAGATATGTCCGTTTATAAGAGACACGTGTTCTCCTACGAGGGATATATTACCATATTATGCCCGCTTCTGCAATGGCTTTTATGAATCCTGACAGGCTCCAAGGCTGAATTTATTATTGTTCAGCCGTTTTTTTTGACAGTGCGATCCATTTCAGATATGCATTGATGAACGGATCGATCTCGCCGTCCAGAACAGCATCTACATTACCTGTTTCTTCACTTGTTCTGTGATCTTTCACCATCGTGTACGGCTGCATGACATAGGATCTGATCTGATTACCCCATCCGATATCTGTCACTTCACCACGGATACCGGAAAGTTTGGCTTCTGCCTCCTGCTGTTTCAGAAGGAACAGCTTTGCTTTCAGCATCTGCATGGCTTTGTCTTTGTTCATATGCTGTGAACGTTCATTCTGACACTGTACTACAATTCCTGTCGGGAAATGTGTAATACGGATCGCAGATGAAGTCTTGTTGATGTGCTGACCACCGGCACCACTGCTTCGATAAGTATCGATACGGATATCGTCGTCATTGATCTCTACATCCAGGTCTTTCTTGATATCCGGCATAACATCGCAGGATACAAATGAGGTCTGACGCTTACCGGCTGCATTAAACGGTGAAATACGTACGAGACGATGTACACCCTTTTCGGATTTCAGATAACCATAGGCATTTTCGCCATTTACCTGAAAAGTAACAGACTTAATACCGGCTTCATCACCATCCAGATAATCCAGTACTTCCATGGTAAATCCCTTACGGTCTACCCAACGGCTGTACATACGATAAAGCATGCCGCACCAGTCACAGGCCTCTGTACCGCCTGCTCCTGCATTCAGCTTGATAATTGCATTTTCGCTGTCGTATTCTCCGGATAATAATGTCTTAACACGGATGCTGTCAAAGTTTTTCTCAAATTCATCCAGCATCTCCTGAATCTCCGGAATGATCTCCGGATCATTTTCCTCATAGCCCATCTCGATCATGGTTTCCATATCTTCCATCTGGCTCTCCAGACTGTGATAGATCTCCATGTCGTCTTTCATGCTTTTGAGTTCTTTCATTTTTTTCTGGGAAACTTCTGCATCATCCCAGAAATCAGGCGCTTCCATCTCACGCTCTAATTCTTCAACCCGCTGCTCTTTGTTAGCGAGGTCAAAGTGAATCCCTCACTTCCACTAATGGTTCTGTGTATGTTGCAAGAATGCTCTTGAACTGATCTAATTCAACCACAGCTTCACCTTCTTTCTATAATAATCATAGTAACTGTGCAGTGCTTTCTGCTGAACAGTTATCAAAAATACAATAACATAAAATCCGTTATAATTCAATCTTTTCGAGGTCTTCCGGCACATACAGATTGCCGTGGAAATACTTCTTGCCTTCTTCTGTATATAATTGTTTACGACATGCAATATTTTTATCCTCGGTATGATAAAGGATCAGATTTTTTACGCCAAGCAGTTCTGCAAGTTCACTGGCATCCTTTGCTGTGGAATGATGTTTTTCATATGGGTGAAATTCATCCGCCTGGTCATACAGGCAAAAAGCCTCGTGAAGCAGCCATTTGCTGTTTTCGGCATATTTTTTCTCACATTCATTGTATGGTTCATCACCGCAACAGGTAAGTTTTTCACCGTTTCCCATGTCCATGCAGAATCCATATTGTTTAGCCTTTGTGGACTGAATATCAAAAAATGTCACCTTATGTCCCATAAGAGTACGCTCTTCGCCGTCATTTACCACGACCAGGTGAAGGCGTTTGCCGATAAAATCGGTCAGTTTCTTCGGATAAAGCTGCTCTGCCATCTCTCCAAGCAGACCGATCACTTCATCGTGACCGTAGATCCACGCTTCTCCTTCATACTGTCCCTGTTTCATATGCTGGCAGATCATGCGGATCATCCAGACAATTCCCATCAGATGATCGACGTGCTTGTGAGTCACAAAAATCTCCCGCATATCCTGCCAGGCAAAACCTGCCTGTTGCAACTGACGAAGCAGAGTGTTTCCACCTCCGCCGTCGACCAGAAGATGTTTTTCTCCATCCTGCAGTACAAAGCAGGTGTTGTAGCACTCCGTCACCATTGCATTTCCCGTTCCGAGCATTGTTATGTTCATGGATGTTCCTCCTGTGTTTGTTGTGTTGTAGTGTCGCGCTAAAAGCCTCCATTATGATATCATAATATAGAAAGAAAGGGAACAGCCAGCGCTGCTCCCTCTTTTGAAAATATATTAAAAATTACTATTTAAAAAAACTATACGGTTCTACTTGCAATCCGTACTCTTTCATCAATTGTCTGCGATAATCCTTATCCGTAAATGCATGCTTCATATCTCCCATTCGCTCATCATTATATAAATGTTCATACAAGATATTTACTAAAGTTTCCCGTTGCCGTGTTTCATCTTCTATTATTTCTTCAAGACCTTTACACATATTGCAGCCTCCCTCCTGTCTTAATTCTGATTTAAGTTCCTGTAGTTTTTTCATATCAGACATCACACATATCAGATCATATGCATCTTCTTCAAGATTGATCAATGTCTCTCTGTGCTCTTGTACATACTTTTCCAATTGTTGTTTGTTCCCATCATTTTGCAGGAATCCAAAAACTTCTCTGAGGTCAGTAGTAAATTTTTCAACATCAGAAAAACTTCGTACTTCTATCAGATTGATGGAATAGTTCTGTATCTGATTTTGTATATGTAACGGGCAGACTTTCAGATCTGTAATCTCTTTCAGGCTTTTGGCTCCATTCCAGTTATCTTTTCCAAAATAGATAACGATAGTAAGGATTGGTTTCAGCCTGTCAGATTCTTTAAATTTTGATAAAAACTCTCCGTGATCTGCCCATGTCTGTTTTTCTCTTTTGTGTTTTCGCTCAATGTCTTTCCATTGTAAATAATAGCCGTTTGCATCTGCATTGATCACGCGCACCGGCATCACATAACTGATATCTGACTGATTCTGAATGGATATGATAATCGGTATCTTCTGTATATCGTTATCAGCATTCTTTACATCGTTTTCTTTTCCAACTGGAATCTTAACTTCAAAAAGAACATCTGTAATATTTACATTTGTCTTCAATTCCTTATCGTTCCACCATGATTTTGTCAGTATCGGATTCAGCTCAGAAACATCCTGCGGGCTTATGATTTTATTTCCACCATACAGATACACATTCAGCAGATCGGCTATCCGTGTTTTATCTTTAAAGTAGTTGATTGAAGGAATATCCTTTTTTGCCATCACACCTCTCTTTCTGGATATGCGTTTTAAGAACTTTTTGTTCTTATTTTAATTATACGAACTTCACTATAAAAATTCAATCTTTACATATCCTTCTTTACATTAATTTGAGATTTTCGGCTGAAACGCCAGTGCAGATCAAAAGATAAATAAATGATGTGATTATTTTAGCATTCCTGCATGTGAGCGGCAAGAAAAAACGTTCGACAAATTCTGCCCTTTTTCAAAAGGACTGTGCGCCAATTACTTAGCACAACAGTCCTTAGCAAACTTACTTCATTTTTTTACCTTATCCAATTGTAACCGTTGATAATCCACTACAATTGAAAAAGGCACATATCCCAACCTTTTGTACGCTGTCAGGAATTTCTATTTCAACAACATTCAAACAATTATAAAAAGCATAATCTCCTATGGATGTAATTCCTTCAGAAATTTTAATTTCTTTAATATCTGTTTGAAAAAGTGCCCATGGAACATCTTTTTCTTCGTTCCAGCATAGCATCTCTCCCTGCCCTGTTATTTCAAGAATACCATCCTCACTAAATTCCCAGCAAACATTATTTCCCTCTGCTCCACATTCTCCTTGTCTTGCTATACTTTCACTTAAGACATTTTCCCCCTCTTCATTTATATCAATCTCCTGCGATTGAAATATATCCTCGCAATCTTCCCCTTCTACCTCTTCAATTTCCACTTCGTCATCCTCAATTACATCTGTTTCAAAATCATTTTGTTCCGATTCAGGTATTTCCAGTTCTATCTGTTCCTCTTCATCATCAAATACAGTTACTTCTTCATCTACCATTTCTTCAGATGCCTGTACATTATGCCCTGTATTTCCGCAAATACCGATTACTGTTATAAGGCCCAACATGCACAATGCTATTTTTCTGTTATACTTCATGTATCTCCACCTCATTTCTTAACTTTTACACTCTTTACCCTACTCCATGACGAATAGTATTTAACCTTTCCGACTTTTTTGTAAGTAGCAATTCTTATGTAATATTTTTTTCCTTTTTTTAGTTTGGAAAGTACTTTTTGTGATTTCTTTGCACCATTAACATTTACAGTTTTTACGCCTGCTTTAAATTTCTTATCCGTAGAATATTGAATTGCGTATCCACTAATAGAAGTTTTCTTCTTCCACTTAACTGTAACTTTTCTTTTTAATGTATTTGATGCTTTAGAAATTTTTGTTCCCAGCGGCTTTACAGTAACCGTGATTTTTTTTGATGTTTCATTATAATTTTGCGTACCACCCGCTTTAATTGTAATTACTGCACTGCCAACAAATTTTCGAGAAATAGTAATCTTTCCCTGCCTACTTACCTTCACTGATTTATTATTGGAGGTGTACATTAAATTTGCACTTTCATATGCCGACGCACCAATATTCGCAGACTGTTTTTTGGTCGAAGCATTTTTTGTAATTTCTTTTGCCGTTATCACATTTTGCGCTTTTTGTATTGTATATTCTGTCTCATACTTTCCGCTATATGCTCCGGCGCCCTGTATTACAATTTTTGCTGCACCAGCATTAATATTATTGTAACAGGTAATTGTATAATCTTTTTCCTCCCGCAAAATATAACTTGCATCTTTTACCATGACTGTTGGAATGTTTGGTCTTCCTGTATATATGCAAGAATCCTGTCTCACCTCAATTGAGCACATCAAAAGATTACGCTTTTGAACTTCATTAGTCTCCGGATTCCACGGCATCCATATAATGTCGCCTCCATAATTCTCCAATTTATCTAATGTCCAGCTGCTGTCATTATATGGATAATATGCAGTACCTGATACATTTTCAAAACTTCTTTCTGCCATTTCCGGCATATTTCCAAAGAAATATATATTCTTGAGATTCTTGCAGTTCGCAAATGCATGATCACCAATTTTCTTTACTTTTGCACCTATGTTAACATTAAAAAGATTTTCACAATTTGCAAATGCATTTGGCTCAATTTCTACAGTCAACCCATCTGGCATTTTCTTTATTTCGAAAGTAGTAGAAACAAAACCTTCCCATCCACTTCCATCAATTGCAGTAATACGAACTGTCGCAGTACCAGGATTAATATTATTTATATATTCAACTTCATATGCCTCATTTTCCTGCAATATTTTGGTTCCATAGCAGACGGTCACTTTGGGCACGATTTCATTTCCATTATATACAAAACTTGTTCCTTCAAGTTTTATTGTACAATCCGCCAGATTTTTTATTGTAGATTCATTCACAGTTATCTTGACATATTTTCTCATTTCTTTATAATTTTCTGTCTCTGACGCTATGATTGTGATATTTGCGCTTCCAGCGCCATTTATAGTTACATTACCATCAGAATCTACCTCTGCAACTTTCGTATCATCCGATACATAACTCAAAATGCCGTCACCTACTGCAAGACTGACATTTAAATTAAACACATCATCCTCTCTGTCTTTTACAAAACTATCATCACATTCAATACTCTGTTCTTTCTTTTCATTTCCTTCAAAAATACTGGTTATATTTGTTACTTTGAATCCCCATTCATTTCCGGCATTATCCGACACTAGTTTTATTTTAACAGATTTTCCCGGCACATTAATTGTTGCACCACTTAATTGTGTGCCTGTATATTTACCTACCTCCGTTCCATCCGAGCTGTAAATATGAATATAATCAAAACCGTCTTCCACTTCAGTTCGAGGATCAAAAGTTATCTGTAATGTGTCCCCGTCACTTTCAGTTGAATAAATCCAATAATCAGAACAATTATTTTCATATTTATGTGGGCTCTCCAGTTCATCAACACTCTTCGCTATACACGCAGTATTTGTTACTGTTACCGTGCAAGTATCCCAAAGATTGCTTCCATCTTTTGTTTTGCCCGTAACAGTTGCCGTACCTTTAGCTAAAGCTGTTATACAACCTGTCTGATCCACCTTTACGATTTTTTCATCCGATGAACTCCATTCAACCTCTTTATTATTTGCATTTTCCGGGTAAATACTGGTTTTCAGCTGATATGTCTCCAAAGCCTCCATTGATACAGATTCTCTGTTCAAATAAATCGAAGTTACCGGCTGTGTGACTATTACATTACAATACACACTTTGTTCACCAACAATAACTTTTATCTTAGCAGTTCCCGTGTTTTTAGCAGTTACTACTCCCGTACCACTCACAGTCACAATATTACTGTCGGTACTCTTCCATGAAACCTCATCTGTGAAATCCTTTGGTTCTACATTAAGAGATAATTGGACTGTCTGACCTTCATTAATTGTAACTTCAGATTTATCCAGAGAAACTTTCTCAGTTTTTTTATCTATGGCAACAAATTTTATTCCCTTCTCACCAGCATATTTTTCTGCATATGTTCCTGCCACACCATAAATTGTCATTTTTGCCGGGTAACTGAATACCGAAGTTCCAATGGAAGATGTATTTCTTGGAATTGTAATTTCTTTTAATGCGATACATTCTTTAAATGCTGATTTATCAATACTTTTTATTGTGTATGGTAAAACAATCTTCTCCAAATTATCACAATGTTCAAAGCACGACTCAGATAATTTAGAAATCCCTACTCCTACCGAAATATTTGTTAGGCTATCACAATCATATAAAACACCATTTCCTATCGTTGTAACAGAATTGGGAATTACAATTTTTTCCAATCCGTCGCAATTTCTGAATGCTTCATTTCCAAGTTCTCTTACTGTATTCGGAATCACAATTTCTGTTAACGATGTACAGCCTTTAAAAGCATTGTCTTTTATAGATTCAAGACAGTCGCTCCACTCCACCTTTTTTAAAGAACTGCAGCCATCAAATGCATGTGGCCATATCGTTGTTACTGTTTTTGGAAGCTGAATTTCTTCCAAAGAGGTACAGCCCGCAAATGTATAGTCGCTGATATTATATCTGGCTTTTGGAAGCTTTACTTTTTGTAATTTGCTACAATTTTGAAAAATTGCATTTCCCATACCAGTCACACTATCAGGGATACTAATCTGAAGAAGATTACCACCTGAAAAAATCTCATACTGCAATGTAGTAACTGATGAAGGAAGTTCAATATTTTCCAATCCCGTTTGTGCAAATGCATAGCGACTGATTTCTGTTACCGTATCTGGTATCTCTACAGATGTTAATGTACTATTTTTATGGAATAGATGTTCTGGAATCACCGTCATTCCCGCTTCAATTGTTACTTTTTGTACATTACTTTCCGCAAATGGTCCATCTCCCTCTATAAGATTTGAGTATGAAGATCCTGTACTGCTCAATGTTTTTGGTATGACAATTTCTGTTACTCCTTTATTTCCGCCTAAAATTGTTCTTCCTAAATATTCAATATTAGATGGCAGTTTTAATTCTGTCAGTTTTGTATATGCCAGCACACTTTCCCCAATT
>FMEL01000030.1 GCA_900066355.1 uncultured Ruminococcus sp. | reverse complement strand
TCAGCGAGTTTGTGATTTTCTGCGCATGTATTTAACAGACAGGTTATCTCATAGAACTACCGAACGACGAAGCCGTTGCCACATGCCATATCGTGTTCCATTGCGTGAAATAAAAACTTGTAATCTGAAATAATAATATGAACTTACGCAGTCTCTATAAACAGGACGGATACTGGAACAAGACCAAATTTCTACTCGCTTCGCGTGCCGATAAGCCGTCATTCGCGCAAACTCGCTGCGCTCAGACAATGCGCTCGGTGACGGCAGCTAGCGCAAAGCTCGTAACGAAATTAGACCAAGGTTCCCGTATCCGTCCTGTTATAGATCCTGCTGTATTCATGAAATGTTTCACGTGAAACATTAGTGAGCGTCTACACTGGTAGCCTATCCCCCACAGCTACCCGGCATTTCACTACAAATTTATATATCAGCAATGAAAAGATATGGTATGCGACAACCTCTGCAGGAGTTCGAGAAGTTCTTAGAGATGTTCTGGCTGTGTTATGCGTAGGGAATCACACTGTTTGAGCGTCAGCGAGTTTGTGATTTTCTGCGCATGTATTTAACAGACAGGTTATCTCATAGAACTATCGAACGACGAAGCCGTTGCCGCACATCATATCTTATTCAATTGCGTGAAATAAAAATATGTCATCTGAAATAAAACAACATCCCCACTCATCTTGTCAAATATAAACAATAAATTTTTAAAAACTTTCTCGAATTTTAATGTTTCACGTGAAACATTTTGTGGAACAATAAAACTAAAAGTGCTATAATAATACCAGTGCGCTATACACAAAAAAGTATAGTTGACTTGACATCCCGAAGGGAGGGTGAAACTTGGGAAGAGTAATAGCAGTAGCAAACCAAAAAGGTGGTGTTGGTAAATCAACAACCGCAATCAATCTTTCTGCATGCCTTGCTGAAAAAGAAAAGAAAGTACTTACAATCGACATGGATCCACAGGGAAACACCACAAGTGGATTAGGAGTAGATAAAAATAATGTAGAGAATACATTATACGAATTACTCTTAGGAGAAGCAGAAACAAAAAATACAATTGTAAAAGATGTTGTTGAAAACGTAGATCTGATTCCATCAAATGTAAACTTATCCGGAGCAGAAATTGAACTTATTGGTGTAGATGAAAAAGAATACATCCTGAAGAAAATTATTGATAAAGTCCGTAGAAAATATGACTACATCATTATTGACTGCCCACCGTCATTAAACATGCTTACTATTAATGCACTGACGGCTGCAAACTCCGTATTAGTGCCAATTCAGTGCGAATATTACGCGTTGGAAGGACTGTCCCAGCTGATACATACAATTGACCTCGTCAAAGACCGTCTGAACAAAAAACTTGTTATGGAAGGTGTCGTCTTTACTATGTATGATGCAAGAACAAATCTTTCCCTGCAAGTTGTAGAAAATGTTAAGGATAATCTTCAGCAGAATATTTACAAAACGATTATTCCGCGAAATGTCAGACTGGCAGAGGCTCCGAGTTATGGACAGCCGATAACCTTATATGATACAAGATCCGCAGGCGCAGAGGCATACCGTCTTCTTGCAGAAGAAGTAATAAACAGGGAGGATGAATGATGACTGGAAAAAAGTCAGGACTTGGACGCGGCCTGGATGCACTGTTTCCAGAAAAAACAGTACAAAGCAAGCCAAAAACAACAGTTAAAACTGCAAAACAAACAAAAACAGCTACACCAGAAACAAAGAAATCCAGTCAGCACGAAAACAGCAATGGCGAGAGAATGATGAAATTATCTATGATCGAGCCAAACAGAGAACAGCCACGCAAAAAATTTGATGAAGATGCACTTCAGGAACTGGCTGATTCTATCAAACAGTATGGAGTACTGCAACCTCTACTCGTGTCTGATAAAAAAGACTACTATGAGATAGTTGCTGGTGAAAGACGATGGAGAGCTGCGAAACTTGCAGGACTGAAAGAAGTTCCGGTTGTAGTAAGAGAACTTTCCACGCAGGAAATCGTAGAAATTTCTCTCATTGAAAACATTCAGAGAGAAGACCTCAATCCAGTGGAAGAAGCTATGGCATATAAACGTCTGATTGATGAATTTCACATGAAACAGGATGAAATCGCAGAAAGAGTTTCAAAGAGCAGGACAGCAGTAACCAATTCTATGAGACTTTTGAAACTGGATGTACGTGTACAGCAGATGATGGTTGATGAGATGATTTCAGCCGGACATGCAAGAGCAATTCTTGCAATTGAGAATCCAGAGAAACAGTACACGACTGCGATGAAAGTATTTGATGAAAAACTCAGCGTGCGAGAGACAGAGAAACTGGTAAAAACAGTACTTACACCGCAAAAGAGAAAAGATAAAGTCGCAAATCCGGCAGAAGATGCCATTTATGAAAGTCTTGAGGAAAAAATGAAAGGCATTACAGGAACACGCGTATTCATTCACCGCAAGAAAAATAATAAAGGAAAAATAGAAATTGAATACTATTCCAGAGACGATTTGGACAGAATTATCGATTTGTTTGAATCCATTGGTTAAAAGGAGTATGATATGAGTACAATTTTTGATAGTATGGGTATTGACTCCGCAATCATCATTATTGTATTACTGGTTATAGTCGTTATTCTGATTGGATTTATGATCAGTAATGGTATGCGCCTTACACGACTGGAAAGAAAATACAAAATGTTTATGAAAGGAAGCGACGCACAATCCTTAGAAAAAACGTTTGTACGTAAATTTGCTCAGATCGACAGATTGTATGAAGCAAAAGAAGACCATGAGCATGCAATAAAAGCACTGGAACAGCATTTTAAAATTATTTTCAGTAAATATGGCGTAGAGAAATATGATGCATTTGATGATGTAGGTGGTAAACTCAGTTTTGCACTTGCATTGTTAGATAAAGACAATACCGGCCTGATTCTGAATGCAGTACACAGCCGAGATAACTGTTTTCTTTATTTAAAAGAAATTGTTAAAGGTGAATCTTATGTGATGCTCAGTCAGGAAGAAGTAGAGGCTTTGCGTAAGGCAGTAAATTTTGGACTTGCCGATATCAGTGAAGAAGAAAGTGGTATAGAAAAATAAAGAGACAGTAGAAACTGTCAGGAGGAGAAATTATGTTAGACATTAAATTTGTGAGAGAAAATCCGGAAATCGTAAAACAGAACATCCGCAACAAATTCCAGGACAACAAACTGGAACTGGTTGATAAAGTAATCGCGCTGGACAAAGAAAACAGAGAAATCAAACAGGAAGTCGAAGCTCTCAGAGCTGAAAGAAATAAAATTTCCAAACAGATCGGTGCACTGATGGGACAGGGCAAACGCGAAGAAGCAGAAGAAGTAAAGAAACAGGTTGCAGCATCCGGTGCGCGTATTGATGAACTTTCTGCAAGAGAAAAAGAAGTAGAAGAAGAACTTCTGAAAAATATGATGGTTATTCCGAATATCATCGATCCATCTGTTCCGATTGGTAAAGATGACAGCGAAAATGTTGAAATTGAAAAATTTGGTGAGCCGGTTGTTCCGGATTACGAAATTCCATATCATACAGAAATTATGGAAAATTTTGACGGAATCGATCTTGACAGTGCACGACGTGTTGCAGGTAATGGATTTTATTATCTGATGGGTGATATCGCAAGACTTCATTCCGCAGTTATTGCATACGCAAGAGATTTCATGATCAACAGAGGATTTACTTACTGTGTACCGCCTTTCATGATCAGAAGCAATGTTGTAACAGGCGTAATGAGTTTTGCAGAAATGGATGCCATGATGTATAAGATTGAAGGCGAAGATCTCTATCTGATAGGTACAAGTGAGCATTCTATGATCGGCAAATTTATAGATCAGATTGTTCCTGAAGAAGAACTTCCAAAAACACTTACAAGCTATTCTCCATGTTTCCGTAAAGAAAAAGGTGCTCATGGTCTTGAGGAGAGAGGTGTTTATCGTATCCACCAGTTTGAAAAACAGGAAATGATCGTTGTCTGCAAACCGGAAGAAAGCCCGATGTGGTTTGATAAACTGTGGCAGAACACTGTTGATCTGTTCCGTTCTCTGGATATCCCGGTACGTACACTGGAATGCTGCTCTGGTGACCTGGCAGACCTGAAAGTAAAATCCCTTGATGTAGAAGCATGGTCTCCACGCCAGAAGAAATATTTCGAGGTAGGAAGCTGCTCTAACCTTGGCGATGCACAGGCTCGTCGTCTGAGAATCCGTGTAAACGGTAAAGATGGTAAGAAATATCTTGCGCATACATTAAATAACACTGTAGTAGCACCTCCGAGAATGCTGATTGCATTTTTGGAAAACAACCTGAATGCAGACGGATCTGTAAATATTCCGGAAGCACTGCAGCCATACATGGGCGGCATGAAAAAGATTGAGAAAAAGACCCAGGCATAAGGGTACGGAGGTATATTTTGCACAGCTTTTTAAAAGCAATCGGTTTTTCTCAGATCAGTAAACGAGAAGAGATGAAAAAAATCATTCTCGATGTCATCAAAAATTATGATACAAAAAATGTTATTCAGGATTATCCAGATGGTACATTTGCTGAATTTTCGAGAAACTATGGAAACGATTGTGGAATCACTGTTTGTGGCCAGTATGATGAGGAAGACAGATTTCATGTGGAGTACTATTATCCGTTCTTTCGTGGGACAGGAGTTACGACGCAGGAAGCAGTCACGGTAGAAAAGCATGTAGACAAGAATGCTTTTTCCGGAGCATGCGATGATCTGCGAATCGGAATTACATTGATTTTTTATCTTCAAAATGCTGCCGAATATATGAAGGAAAGTGGAAAAGAAAAAATTGATAATCATCCATTGATTTTATCAGGACTTGCGGGAGATGGAAAAATCCTTCTCCCGGTCCTCAAAGATAAAGAAGCTGTCAAGGTGGAGCAGGAATCTGCAAAGAACAGAAGTTCCATGATTGCTGCGGCCAGAAATGGCGATGAAGAGGCAATGGAAAATCTGACAATGGAAGAAATGGATACGTATTCCATGATTTCAACCAGAATTGTGAATGAAGATATTCTTTCTATTGTAGATTCTTATTTTATGCCTTACGGAATCCAGTGTGATCAATACAGCATACTGGGTGAAATTCTGGAAGTGCATACGGGCAGCAATATTGTCACAGATGAGGAACTTGTTCAGATGACTATAGAAAGCAACAATATGCAGTTTGATGTGTGTATTAACCGAAAAGATCTTCTGGGAGACCCACAGGTGGGCAGAAGATTTAAAGGCACTGTCTGGTTGCAGGGTAAGTTGCAATTTTAGAATTGAGGATAAGAAATGAAGGAACTAAAAAATAGAGGCAGGCAGAGATGGAGAGATTATATCTGCCTGTTCGTTTCGTTTTTATTTGTTTTATATTTTGGATTTAATTATAAAAGTATCATATACAACTCAAACACTTTGGGAAATGGAATAAAAATATTTGTTCTTGCAGGCCTGTGGGCAATCGGCACAGTACTTATTTTTGTAAAGCTGGAAGTAAAAGAAAAGACCAGTCGGATCATAAATATCCTGTATGTGATTTTGTCTCCATGTTTCATTTTTCTGAATATGGAAGCAGCTACATTTACAATGGGAAAAAGCTTTTCCGGACTGAATAAAAGTCTTTTACTTTTTAATATAGGTTTCATTTTAATATTAGAATTGATATGTATTGTTCTTACAAACAGAATACGACTGGGAACTGACATTTGCGCTTTTATATGTGTTATGTTCAATATTGCAAACCATTTTATATATGAGTTCAGAGGAACTCCGATCATTGCCTCTGATATTGCAACTATAAGTACAGCGGCAGAGGTTGCGTCTTCATACGAAATAAAATTCAACTGGTATCTGCTGGTTACACTGTTGCTTCTGTTTGATTTCTTTATGGTTGGCAGAGTTATAAAATGTAAACCTGTTTTCAGTAAAAAGAAATTTCGACTTTGCGGAATCATTGTAATGGTCATTATATCGGTAGTAGGTGTGCAACAATTCATCCTTTCGGATTATCTTGATAATCATGGGCTGAATCTGAGTCTGTTTAACCCAATGAGAAGCTATCGAACATATGGCAGTATTGCAGGTTTTTCACGAAGCATTCATTATTCTATACTGAAAAAACCAGAAGGCTACAGCCTCGAAAAAGTCGAAGAAATTACTTCAAAATATGAATCAGATACAGTGGATAAAACCAAGGAACATCCGAATGTGATCGTGGTGATCAATGAAGCATTTTCAGATCTGAAAGCTCTGAGTGATTTTGAAACAAACGAAGATTATATGCCGTTTATCCATGGACTGATGAATGACAAAAATTGTGTAAGTGGTACAACCTATGCGTCTATTGTAGGCGGACAGACAGCAAATACAGAATATGAATTTCTGACAGGAAATTCGCTTGCATTTCTTCCAACAGGCGCGGTTGCATTCCAGCTTTTTGTAAAAGATGCAATGCCGTCACTTGTGACACAGCTTCAGGATGAAGAGTACATGGGAAGTACTGCGATTCATCTTCATCGAGCAAGCAATTACAGACGTGACAGAGCGTATCCGTTACTTGGATTTAAAAACTTCTACAATTATGATACGGTAACGACTCCGATAGAAAAACTGAGACATTATGCTACAGATGCAGGTTCTTATCAGCGTATCATTGAAGATTTTGAAAGCTATAAGAAGGATTCAGATGATCCGTATCTTGGATATGTCATGACAGTGCAGAATCACAGCCCGTTTATCAGCAGGGGTGATGAAAATTATACCCAGACAATTTCACTTAAAGACATAAAAGCAGAAGACGTAGAGACATATCTGAGCCTGATTAAATTGTCAGATGATGCTTTTAAAGATATGGTGGAATATTTCAAAAATGTAGATGAACCGACTGTAATATTTATGACAGGAGATCACCAGCCGAGAATTAATGATGCTTCCATGAATGCACTCACAAAGGGTCAATATAAGAACTGGAATGATGAAGAAATGATGCGGCATCGTTATGCGATTCCTTTTATGATCTGGGCAAACTATGACATTGGTGGTCAGAAAGTAGAGCAGACCAGCATGAATTACCTTCAGACACTTCTCATGGAAACGACAGGAAGTGAACTGACCGGTTTTCAGAAATATCAGCAGGATCTGCAGAAGGAAATTCCGGTGCTGACAGGAAACGGATATGTCGGATCTGACGGAAAGTTCTATGAGCTGAATGATGAGACATCACCATATTATTCATTACTTCAGGACTATTCGATCTTGCAGTATAATGATCTGGTTGATACAAAAAATCGTGATAACGACTTTTTCAATCTTCAAAAATAAAGGTCTTGTTTTTTAAAGAAAGATATAGTACAATTTTATGTGGAGTAGCACAATATGCTGCTCCATATTAAATAATATATGTGTTTCCTTAGTTTAATAGATAGAACACTCGCCTCCTAAGCGGTGACCAGAGTTATCGCCTCGGCGTATAACAGAAAAATGAATTTGAGTTCGATTCTGTTATGTGATGTCACAATTAAAAGGACATGCGTTTTTGGAAAAGGCGATAGCTTCATACCAAAAAATTTCATCATATAAGATTGATTCAGCTGACGTAAGTCAGTTTTAAATCATAAAATCCAATGCCGTTGAAATGGCTGAAAACCTTGATTTTAAGCCAAAAATCCGGTATTTGTCCTGTTAGTTTAATGGATAGAACAAGTGCCTCCTAAGCACTAGATGTGGGTTCGATTCCCGCACGGGACGTCCTATCAAAAGCGGAATGTATTAGAAAAATTTCTAATATGATTTCTGCTTTTTTGTTTTTTCAGAGGGAAAAAGGAATGGAATATCAGCTAATACGGAAAGAATCCTATTAGCCGCTGTCTAATAAAACGCACTGCTGGTATAATAGCTGGAAATAA
>FMEL01000022.1 GCA_900066355.1 uncultured Ruminococcus sp. | reverse complement strand
AACACATGGAGCTGACTGCTACTAATAGGGTGAGGGCTTGACCAAAAAGCATGGTCAGAAAGATTCAGTTGATTGTCAACATGTATGTGGTTTTGAAGATACGATATATCTTCTATAGCAAAGTAATTTGCATGGCCCAGTGGCTCAGTTGGTTAGAGCGCCGCCCTGTCACGGCGGAGGTCGTGAGTTCGAGTCTCATCTGGGTCGTTACATACCGAAAGGTGTGTACATTAATTGAATATGTGGGATCTTAGCTCAGCTGGGAGAGCATCTGCCTTACAAGCAGAGGGTCATAGGTTCGAGCCCTATAGGTCCCATATAATCCGGGTGGATTCCCGAGTGGCCAAAGGGGGCAGACTGTAAATCTGTTGGCACCGCCTTCGAAGGTTCGAATCCTTCTCCACCCACTAAGCCTAATTGGCTAAGCCGATGTGGCTCAATTGGCAGAGCAGCTGATTTGTAATCAGCAGGTTATCGGTTCGAGTCCGATCATCGGCTTCAAATTTCATAATTATCGCGGGGTGGAGCAGTCTGGAAGCTCGTCGGGCTCATAACCCGAAGGTCACAGGTTCAAATCCTGTTCCCGCTATTATGCCCAGATAGCTCAGTTGGTAGAGCAGAGGACTGAAAATCCTCGTGTCGCTGGTTCGATTCCGGCTCTGGGCATTTACCTTGTAAGGTTACATTAAAGAGTATATGCTGGTTGAAAAAGCCTGAGCATTTACCTTGTAAAATGTTATAAGACAAAGGTAACAAATGAATATGGGATATTAGCTCAGTTGGTAGAGCACTTGACTTTTAATCAAGTTGTCCGGGGTTCGAATCCCCGATGTCTCATTAGAAAGCGCTATCATTTCGATAGTGCTTTTTTTGTACTCGAAAAAAAGTTAAAACAAAGATGCACTGTCGTTCTAAAAAGGGCAACTTCTGTATATATTATATTACATATGTAGTAGTGGGAAGTGCGCAGTCCCGGTGCTTTTTATGGAGAATAGCAGGAGGTTCATTATGAAAAATATGAAGGAAAGGTTTCATAAACTGATAACTGTAATTCTTTGTTTTCTGGTAAGTATGGTTCCGAAGAGGGATGAAGTAGATGTATCTGTGATCGGACAGGCTGTTACTGCATCTCCGGTTAATGGAAATGCAGTTGGCGCAGCAACTGTCTCTGCAGAAAATATGGATAAAGATGTGAATATGTGGATAGTGCACAATCGAAAACATCATCGCATGTGGAAAAAACTTTTTTTCTGGCTTCAGGGTCCGGGTGATACGAAATTAACCTGAATTGAGCAGATTTCGCTGTCCGTACCTAATCGCATGGCGGGTCCCCAGACACCGGCACCGGAAGTTACAATGCAGGTCATGGCATCCTTTTGGCTGATACCACATGGATTCTCCCACATCGGTTTGATGGTCAGATTTCCGGGAAAGGTCTGTCCGTTGTGTGTATGACCGCACAGATCTAAATCAGCACCCGCGTCAGCAAGTTCCTGAAATTCTTTTGGCTGATGATCAATAACAAGGATTGGTTTGTCCCTGTCCAGCAATTTGGTAAGCTGGTCAGGGGCTTTTCTTGTTTCATGGATCTTTTCTATGAGGGAGGCATCTTTGCGCCCGACAATATAAAATTTGTTATCTATCAGGACACTTTCGTCTTCGAGAAGCTTAATATTGGATTTACGGAGAAATTCATCCATACGGGGATCTTTTACATTTGAGATATCATCTCCTTTGTGATGAAAGGTAAATCCGGCAAGAATTGCCTCGTTCAGATCATGATTTCCCCAGCATGCATATACTCCATAAGTGGATTTGATGGAACGAAGGATTTTTGCGAGTCTTTCGGGACTGCGGATCGCATCATATTCATTGTCAAAAATATCTCCGGCAATGCAGACAAGATCTGGTTTTTGCTTATTGATTTTACGGACAAGTTCATGTGCATGGATGACACCGGCATTGTAACCGAAATGTGTGTCAGCGACGAGAACAACTTTAAGCTTATCTGTATCGGGAACGGTTTTACTTATCGTAACTTCATAAGGTGTTACTTTAATGTATTTTGCATGGATAATTCCCCGGACACACAGACCAATGATAAGCAGTACACAGACAGCACCTGCAACATTAAAGGCAATCCGTGAATGAATCCACGATACTTTGCATACATATTTGAAAAATAACCGTCCGAGATCAGCCGCCATTACGATCATCAGCGAGTAAAGAAAAATACCGAGAAAATAATTTCCGGTTATTTTTAATGCGCGATGCAGCACTCTTGGCTTTTTAATAAAGAAACCGGATACAAGGCTGGTCGAGACTATGGCATAGATAATTGCGAAAATAGTGCGAAATGCCATAGTACGCAAAATACTGTGACAGCTGCCCATCCACAAATATGCCCACCGTAGTATATACAGGTTGAGGATAATATAGACAGGTGCAAGATAAATTGCAATCATATAAAACCTCCGAAATTTTTTTACATTATATAATGGATGTTTTTTGATGTCAAAGAAAGAAAAAAGGGAAAAATATCGAATTTACTTATAAAGCATGGATGATTTTCATATATTAAAGTAAAACGAGCATGGAAGATGAATATGAAGGGCAGAAAACAATCGTGGGTTACAAAAATTTTTCTGTTACTGACACTTCCATATCTGGTTACGGTCTTTGTAAACGGTCCGGAGGCAGTTTCTGTAAATAAAACAACAGATATGGAAAATATACTTCCGATAATCTTAAGGGGGCAGATTTCACCGGAGCACCAGATAGAAACAATCGAGGCACAGGCAGTCATAGCAAGGAGTAATTTTATGCGAAAGATTCAGGAGCAAAAAGATACAGGTTCCATCCTTCGTGAAATCAGCAATAACGTAAAACAAAATGGAAGGGTATGGAAAATACCGGAAGTATGTTATGAGACAGCGGTGAAAAATACGCAGGGTCAGATACTTACCGTAGACGGAGAGTTAAAACTGGTACCTTATCATGAAATCAGTGCCGGAGAAACAAGAGACGGGGAAGCAGCTTTTCATGATCCGCAATATGCCTATCTGAAATCAGTGGACAGCAGTGCAGATAAAGATGCAACAGAATATTTAAACAGTACTTATGTATCGGAACAGCAGCTTCCAAAGGATCTGACGATCAGTTTGCGGGATAAAAGCGGATATGTACAAAGTCTTATGGCAGATGAGAATATATTAGAAGGAACTGCTTTTGCGTCAGGGATGGGAATTGCATCGCCGGCATTTTCCATGCAGAAGCTGGATGACAGGATGCGATTCTTAAGCAAAGGAAAAGGACATGGACTTGGTTTTTCTCAATATGGCGGGGACGCACTTGCCAAAGAGGGAAAAACATGGCAGGAAATTTTACATATTTATTTTCCATTGATGGAAATTGAAACAGAAGATTTTGATTATATTTAGTAAAACTGAATATTTTTGCATATACTGGACACCCTGTTAATACAGAAATGATTATGAGCAGAGGTGAAAAGAATATGGCAAATAACAGAATTGTAAGGTACGTAACAAATACGGCGCTTCTGGCGGTTCTTGCAGCGGCGGGAATTGGAGTTTATCAGCTCGGAACATCCGGAACGGATGTGAAAATTCAGGAAGAAGCACCATCGTATCTGGATGACACAGCAGACACCAAAGAGAATGAGGATTCGGCAGTAGATGCGGGAACCAGTCTTGTAGAAGCGGAGATGAAGGACGAAGGAACAGATACTGAAAAAGAGATGACCGGCGTAGAAAACACAGTACTTGCAGATTCCGAAGATGCGGAGCAGACCACCGTACAGAGCGTAGATGAGAACGGAGCAGCACAGAGTGCAGTCAGTACAGAAAGTGTAAGCACTTCGGCAAGTGCCGAAGCAGCTCCAAAGTTGAGTTTTACGGAAGATACGCTGATGGAATGGCCGGTAGATGGATCAATCCTGCTGGATTATAACATGGATCAGACAGTTTATTTTCCGACGCTGGATCAGTACAAATTAAGCCCGGCAATTTCTGTTCAGGCAGTGGAAGGAGCTCCCGTTTTGGCATCTGTTTCGGGAACTGTTTATTCAATTGAGGAAGATCCACAGACAGGAACTACTGTAACTATGGAAATCGGAAGCGGCTATCAGGCAGTTTACGGACAGTTAAAGGATCTTACAGTTGAAGAAGGAGATATCGTTACAAAAGGTTCTGTGATCGGGTATGTAGGGACTCCGACAAAGTATTACAGTAAGGAAGGCAGCAATCTTTATTTTGCAATGAAAAAGAACGGAGAACCGGTGGACCCGATCGCATATCTGCCGTAAATAGTTCACAAAAAGAAAAACACAACGTATAATAAAGCAGGTGGGAAACGAAAATTCGCAGCCGGCTGCTTTATATAGAAATAAGGGTAACTGTCGGAAAGAATGGCAGTTATCCTTTACATATATAGGAATCAAAAAGAAAGAGTTCTTGCAGTGCAGAAGCGGTTGAACGATAAGTAAAAGAGGAAAATCATGAACTATACATATATGGTAAAGTGTGCGGATGGTACACTTTATACGGGGTGGACAACCTCGGTGGAGAAACGTCTGAAAGCACATAATGAGGGGAAGGCCGGTGCAAAGTATACAAGGGCGAAGCGTCCGGTGGAACTGGTTTATTATGAGGGATATGCGACGAAAGAAGAAGCGATGAGCAGGGAGTATGCGATTAAGCAGCTTACAAGGAAAGAAAAACTTGCCCTGATGGATTTTTGAAAGAAAAATAATATTATTATAGAAAGAACTTTCATAAGCAAAATACCCTGCCGTTAAATTGGCAGGGTAGAGATGAAGCAATACATGAGGATAAAGTGGCAGGCACTTCCAAGCATAATGAATACATGGAAGATTTCATGTGAACCGAAGTCTTTGTGACGGGCATTGAATAAAGGAAGTTTCAAACCATAGATGATGCCGCCGACGGTGTAAATAATGCCTCCTGCGAGAAGCCAGCCGAAACCGGCACGCGGAAGAGAGTGAAAAATCGGGACAAAGGCAAGGACGCACAGCCATCCCATACCGATATAAAGCACAGAAGAGAGCCATTTCGGGCAGGTGATCCAGAGACCCTTAAGTAGAATGCCCAGGATCGCAACGCCCCATACAAGTCCACAGAGGATGTAACCAATACGATTATGCAGTGCAATCAGGCAGATTGGAGTGTAGCTTCCTGCAATCATAACGAAGATCATCATATGATCCATCTTACGCAGGCGACGGTTAACGGTTTCTGTAGAATTAACGGAATGATAAACTGTGCTTGCTGTATAGAGAAGGATCATAGTGAGGATAAAAACTGCCAGTGCCGCAATATGAAGTGGAGCATTTTCACCGGAAGCAGCCCGTAGCAAAAGAGGAGCGGTACCGGCAATGGCAAGAAGCATGGCAATTCCATGTGTAATGGCACTCCACGGATCCTTTAAATTTAATTTTGAGACAAGTGAGTTTATATGCATCATAGTAAACGCCTCCTAAACTGTAAAACAAATATGAGATAATTAAAAACATGTCATGTAGTAATCAATACTACATAAGAAGTATACTGAAACTATAACACTTTTATGCATATTTGTGAAGAGAAAATTTATTAAAAGAATCTAAATTACTGTTCACAGGTAATATCCCGCGAGGCATTTTGTCATGAGTAATGGCAAAATCCCGAGACATACGGGGCAAATATTGACGGTCATCGACGAGTTAAGTTATAATATTTTAAAAGAATAAATTGGGATGTAAAGAAAGAGGTGACCGCCCATGAATAAAACAGAAGATGAAGTTGTCAGGCTGACAGCAGAATGTCTGACCAGATACTGGAAGCGTGATTATATGTTTGTTTTCAGTCATTGTGCGCCTAAAATAGTCTGGATCAGTGCACGACAGGATGAATATCTTCTGACTCGTGATGAGGTGAGAGAGAATTTAGAAACAAACTGTGCGGCTATTCCGTCATGTCATCTTCAGCACGCAGAATTTCAGGTTGCAGCCAGTTGTTCCGAACTTTACGTTATAACCGGCAAATATCTTGTAACAACAGATTCTGAAGAAAAGTTCTTTTTGTCTGCACAGCAGCGTTGTACGTTTGTGTGGGAGAATACCGGCAATGGACTGCAGATCAGTCATATCCATATTTCCAATCCAATAGGTGAACTGAAAATTGCTGAAGATGAAGCATTTCCTGATACAATGGGAAAAATGGCAAGTCACTATATGAAAGAAGAAATTTTACGTCTGACCAGTGACAGGAAGCTGTCTGTCTGTGACGTTAACGGATCCCTGATATTTTTACAGCTGTCTGATGTTATGTTTATTTCTGCACTGGGTAAAGAAACTGTTGTCAGGACTCTTACAGACTGCATTTTTGCAAAAAACAGTATTAAAGAACTTGCACAGCAGACGCAGGATTGCTTTGTTATGACTCACAGAAGTTATCTGGTCAATCCGCAGTATATTACGGCTATAAGACGTTATGCTATTACTATGCAGGATGGTACAGAGCTCCCGGTTCCACGGAAAAAATATGATGAGATTCGCAGACAGATTCTTTCGGTATAATTTCAATATGGAATTATACCGAAAAACAATTTTAGGGCCATATATATTTATTAATACACATCTTTAATCGTACATTTCTTTATCAATTTTTATCTGAGTTTCTTTATTTCCATATCATGATTTTTCACACTGAAATATTATTAATTATCATATTATCAAGATGTTTTCATGTATTATATTTCACTTTGTTTTTCGTTTCGTTATTGTACGTTTCATTCTTTTGATGTTGAAAAAAATATTTCAGAGAAGTATTATAAAAATAACTATATTTTTGTGAATTGATATTCTTTAATGGAAAATTCTGAAAATTGAGAAAAGGCGGTGGAGAACAGAAATAATGAAGATAGAGAAGAAACAACAAATCAGAGGACCTTCTGAGAATCCCGGAAGGACAAAGACGAAATGGTACCGCAAAAAGTGGCTCCGTGTAACGGCGGTCTGTCTTGTGACAGTGCTTGTTGTATCGGAATTTGTAATTCATTATACAGCACAGCAGGAAATACAGACAGATTTCGGACCCGAAACACTTCTGGACGCACAGATACAGGAAGTACTGAAAGATCCAATGAAAGTGCTTGAAGCATTTAAAGATGCAAAGAGACAACTTCAGGATAAACAACAGAAACTTCTTGATGCATGTAATAAAGCCGAAAAACTCATTAAAGAAGAAAAATACGAAGAAGCTATAGAACCGGTTGATTATCTTCTGAAAGAAATGGAACTTACAGAAGAAGAAAAGATACAGATGAAGATGACCAGAACGGCTCTCTGTTTTTCAGCAGGAAGATTTGATGAAGCTATGGAGGGCTGTACAGAACTCATAAATCTGGACCGGAGTGAAGAGGGATATTATTACTTTATGTTTCTCTTACATCACCGTCTGATCTTACAGTAGACAACATCAACAGCAGTAACGGAACCGGAGATGTTACGATCCGGGTAGATGGAAATCTGAAAGATGTTCCGGGAAAATCTCCGGCAGTTAAAGCAAAAAGAGCAGATCTGTCCGCGGCGGATGGCGACATCGGAACAACGGATAATCCATTCAGTGTCAGTGTTTCAGAAGTCAAAGCAAGCGCAGATAATGTTTATCTCGAAAATGACAGAGATCTTATCGTGGATGAAATCCACGGAAAGAGAGAAGATGGCACTGTACAGATCAGAGTTGACGGTGATCTGACCGGTAAAACGGCAGATTCCATAATCAGTGGCGGACATTTGGAAGCAGAGATCAATGGAAACTTTGGAGCACCTGATGACAGAATGACAACAGATATAGACAGTATCAAGGTTAAAGCAGACAACATTTATCTGGATAATATTTCAGATAAAATGGAAATCAGAGGAATGACAGCAGAGGACATTGACATTATCGCAAGAGGTGATGTATCTGGAAAAGATGTAGATTCCAGTAATCTTGTGATCCGTTCCAATGGACATACTGGTTATGAAGATAATCCTCTTCTGATCCATGTCAGCGGAAACGTAGATATCAGCTCCGCATATGGCGAAGTTCATTATGTCAACAGTTACCGTAAGGTGAAACCTTCTAAGAAACCTGATAAAAACAACGGTGATGATCAGAATTCAGGAAAACGGCCTGAACAGGAAACAGACAGGAAACCTCAACAGAAACCATCTTCCGAAAAAGAGGAGGAGAAGAAGTCAGGCCAGGATATTCCGAATCAGAAGACAAAAGGAATTCCTCTTTCTGTAAAGACTGGAGATTCCACACCGACGGAAGTAAATCTGTATCTGGCATTACTTTCCCTGGCAGCAGTAATTCTTCTGCTTAAGGAAAAAAGAAGAAAGAACAGATAAAAAATATCTGAAATAAGATTAATAGGGGTTGCCGTACTGAGCAGGAATCAGTGCGGCAGCTCCTTTTTCTGTGCAGAAAATGCGGAAAATACAAGGCAGCTATTGTTGAAGACGTAGTCCTGAGATGGTACAATGGTACCAGGTTATGCTTGAAAATTGTAAAGATGTACAGAAGGCTCAGGGAAGGAGACAACATGAACCAGAAGAGAATAATCACTGTACTGGCAGGAAGCGCAATGCTTGCAGGTCTGCTTACAGGATGCGGGGCAGAGCCCGGGATCGGAAAATCAGAAGAACCTGTAAACCTGACGGTATGGACTTATTATAATGGAGAGCAGCTGGATGCATTTAATGCCCTGGTAGATTCTTTTAATGAAAGTGTAGGTAAAGAAAAGAATATTGTTGTGGAAAGTTCCAGTCAGGGAAGTGTTAATGACCTGGAATCAAATGTAATGGATGCTGCCGAAGAAAAAGTCGGTGCGGCCGATATGCCGAATATTTTTTCTGCATATGCAGATACTGCATATAAATTAGATCAGGCAGGTCAGGTGGTCGATCTCAGTGATTATCTGACTGATGAAGAAAAAAGTGAATATATAGATGCTTATTTAAAAGAAGGTGATTTCTCCGGTGACGGCAGTATTAAGATATTCCCGGTTGCAAAATCTACAGAACTTCTTTTTCTGAATAAAACGGACTGGGATAAATTTGCAGAAGCAACCGGCGCAGACGAGTCAGATCTGGAGACAGTAGAAGACCTGGTAGAGACTTCAGAGAAATACTATAACTGGACAGATGAACAGACAGAAGAACCAGATGACGGTAAGGCACTGTTTGGAAGAGATGCAATGGCAAATTATATGTTTGTAGGTGCGAGACAGCTCGGAGGAAATCTTTTTGAAGTGAAAGACGGTAAGATGACGTTGAATTTTGACAAAGAGATTGTCCGTAAACTCTGGGACAATTATTATGTTCCATATGTAAAAGGATATTTTGCGGCATCCGGTCGTTTTCGCAGTGATGATATTAAAACCGGAAATATTCTGGCATATGTGGGTGCAACTTCAAGTGCCACATTTTTCCCGACACAGGTAATGACCAGTGACACAGAATCACATGATATTGAACTGGAAGTACTTACACCGCCTGAGTTTGAGGGAGGAAAAAAGGTTGCAGTACAGCAGGGAGCCGGAATGGTTGTGACGAAAGGCTCTGATGAAGAAATCGAAGCGAGCGTTGAATTTTTGAAATATCTTACAGAACCGGAGAACAATACCAGCTTTTCTATTGGGTCGGGATATCTTCCGGTAACCCAAAAAGCAAACGATATGGTTGAGATCAGAAAGGGTGGAACAGATCTTCCAAAATCTATGGATAAGGTTCTGACAAAAGCTGTTGAAACAGTAAATAACAATGAATTATATACAACACCGGCATTTGAAGGCGGGCAGGATGCCCGTTCAGTACTGGAATATTCAATGAGTGATCTTGCGGATGCGGACAGAAAGGCTGTTCAGGAAAGAATTGATGCCGGACAGACGATGGAAGCGGCAACCGAAGAATTTCTGACCGGAGAATATTTTGACAGATGGTATGAAGATACGCTGACAAAATTACAGACATATGAGGGTTAGTGTATTCTGAAACTGGAGAAGGAGGATTTTTCCGGATGCATCAACAGAAGAAAAAAGAAAAATCGATTTTTCAGTCAATATTTAAGGCAATGCTGATTGTATTGATAATAGAACTGTTCCTTTTAGTGGCTACGCTGTATTTTGGAAACGTAGGGAAACAGCTTAACAAGAATGCCGTGGATATTCTGAAAAAACAGGTGGAAAACAGACAGAATTATCTGGAAACCACTATGGTAGAAAATCAAAATCTGTCGTCTATATCCGGCATATTGAATAATGCTGTAGAAAGCAGGATTGCATCAGGACTGGATATTGAAAAACTTGATTCTGATGAAAAAGCCTGTGCATCTCTGATGGAAGAAACCAGTGACAGTCTTATCAATGTGCTGCGCCACAGGTCGGTCAATGGTATTTTTGTGATATTTAATACACATGATCTTGATGAACGTGAGACAGATTCTGTATTGCAGGGAATTTATATCAGAGATCTGGATCCGATGACAGCCGCTTCCGAAAGAAATCATGATCTTCTGCTGGAACGTTCACCGGTACAGATTGTCAAATCGCTTGAAATTTCTACGGACAGGGGCTGGACACCGGGAATAAAATTCAAAAATAACAAAACCGAGGGAATTCTTTATCCTGTTTTTCAGGCAGCATATAAGGATGGAGGACAGCTAAATGCAGCAGATTACGGACGCTGGACAAGCACACCGTATACTCTGCCGGGAGATGACCGTTCGGTGGTGGCATATTCTGTTCCGCTGATTCTGGACGATGGAACAGTATATGGTGTCATAGGTGTTGAAATGCTTACGACTTATCTGGAGACGATGCTTCCATATACGGAACTTCAGAATAACAGTACGGGTACGTATCTTCTGGCTGAGACAGGAGAAGAACCGGACTCAGATACTGTAAATGTAAAATCTGTAGATGTATCGTCAAAAGAAGGAACACTGAAAAGTACAGTGGGTGAAGACCTTACTCTGAATCGGCTTTCAAAGAATATATATGAAATGAAGACCGGCAAAAAGAAATACATGGCATCGGCATATCCGCTGGAACTGTACAACAAAAATGCGCCATTTTCAAAAGAACAGTGGATGCTGATCGGTGCAGTAGAGGAAAAAAATCTCTATGCATTTGGAAATCAGGTTTTTGCGATGCTGAAACTGATAATTTTGATTACGCTGCTGGTTGGTGTGGTATGCAGTTATATTATCAGTCGGCGTCTGGCAAGCCCGATTGCAAAACTTTCAGAGGAAGTGGCGGAAGCACAGGGAAGCAGAGATAAGATTCCGAAACTTTCCGGCACAGGAATCCGTGAACTTGATCAGTTTTCTGATGCGATCACACAGCTCAGTCAGGATGTACTGAACACTTCTACGAAATTCCTGCGTATTATGGAAATGGCGAGTGTGGAGATTGGTGGATATGAGATTCGGTTTGATACAGGAAGTGTATTTTTTACAGAAAATTTCTTTACCGTGATAGGAGCGCCTTTTAGTGCAGATGCTGTTTTGAATCTTGACGAGTTTCGAAAGATACTTAGAGATTTTACAGAAAATTATTTCTTTAAATCAGAATCAGGTGATACAAATATTTACTGTGTCCGGCTTCCGAAGAGAGGTCTTCGTTATGTGCGAATGGAAGTGAAAATGGAAGGCTGGGTACAGGTTGGACTGGTGGAAGACGTGACAACTGCTATGATGGAACGTCTCCGAATCGAACATGAAAGAGATTATGATGCACTGACCGGTCTGCATAACCGTCGTGCATTTAAACGGGAAAGTGAAAAGATATTCAGCCATCCGGACAAGATCGGCCATGCTGCTCTGGTTATGATGGATCTGGATAACCTCAAGTATACAAATGATACATTTGGCCATGACTGGGGCGATGAATATATCCGTCAGGCAGGACGTTGTCTGGAAGAGGGCACACCGAAAGGAACGTTAAGTGCGCATATTTCCGGCGATGAGTTTAATCTTTTATTCCATGGATATAAGAGTCAGGATGAGATTCGTTACCAGCTTGATAAGTTGAGAAAAGCAATCGAAGGAAAGGTCATTCACCTGCCGAATGGTCAGAAACTGCATTTAAGTATTTCAGGTGGTGTGGCATGGTATCCGGAGGACAGCAATAGTCTGGGAGTTATGAGAAAACATGCGGATTTTGCCATGTATCAGGTCAAAAAGACAGAAAAAGGCAAAATTGCAGAGTTTGATCAGGATGTTTACGAAGAAGAATTTCGTGACAGTCAGATTCGGTGTGAATTTCATCGTTTTGTGAAAGAAGAACTGGTTACGTACTACTTCCAGCCGATCGTTTCCGCAAAAACCGGTGAGATTGAAGCTTATGAGGCTCTGATGCGCTCAGAACTTCCGATATTGAAGCGACCGGATGTGGTGATGAAAATTGCCCGGGAAGAAGGTGCACTGCGTGAAATTGAGCGTATGACGTTATTCCACGCGACACAGGAATTTAAAGAACTGAAAGAAAAGAATCTGATAAAGGGAGATGCACTCCTCTTTGTAAATTCCATTGCGAGCCAGCATATGGACAGAGAAGACGAGGAAGAATTTGCAAGGCGTTTTAAAGATCTTGCAAAGCAGATTGTCATCGAGATCACAGAGGAAGAATCACTGGATTATCACGCACTGCAGCACAAGAAAAATGCGTCGGCATTCAGTGGTGTCTTTGCACTGGATGACTATGGAAGCGGTTACAGTAATGAAAAAAGCCTTCTTGATCTGGCACCGGGTTATATTAAAGTCGATCTTTCAATCATTCGTGACATTGATACGGATCCGGACAAGCAGCAGATCGTGGAAAATATTGTTGCGTATGCGCACAAGCGTGACATGAAGATTGTTGCGGAAGGTCTGGAAACACCGGAAGAGATCAACAAAGTTCTGGAACTTGGTGTGGATCTGCTTCAGGGATTTTATATTGCAAAACCGCATCCTGTTCCGACGAGTATCAGTCCGATTGCATTAAAAACGATTTCACAGTTTTACACATAATTCTCCTGTTTTTCCATATAATAACGATACAGCAAACGACATTAGTGAAGATATAAATATGGAAAAACAACAGGAGGAACATAAAAAATATGAAGGCAACAGGAATCGTCCGCCGTATCGATGATCTCGGAAGAGTTGTGATTCCGAAAGAAATTCGTCGCACATTGCGGATAAAGGAAGGTACGCCGCTTGAGATTTTTACGGATAAAGAAGGCGAAATCATCCTGAAAAAGTATTCGCCTATCGGAGAATTGAATCTTTTCGCTAAAGAATATGCCGAGGCACTGGCACAGGCGACAGGAATGATCGCATGTATCACAGACCACGATCAGGTGGTGGCGGCAGCAGGGCAGAGGAGCAGGGAATTTGCCGGTAAGGAGATCAGCAGGGAACTGGACAGAGTAATCTCAGACAGAGAAATGCGTTGTTTTCATTCCGGGGAACGCGGGAAAATATCTTTGGTCGAGAACCAGAAAGAAAATGCGGGAGCAGTGATCGTACAGCCGATCATCTGTGACGGAGATGCGATTGGTTCAGTATCACTGATCGGAAAAGGCAATGGAGAAAAGTTCGGAAACCCGGAAAAGATGCTCGTACAGACGGCAGCAGGGTTTCTCGGACGACAGATGGAATCATAAAATAATAAAAGCTAAAATGGAAGATTTTCGGAGAACCGAAAGTCTTCCATTTTTGGTAACAGGGAGTTTATTGAAAATAAGTTAACATTTCTCAGCAATTTCGTAAATGAGACGTTCCGTATCTTCCCATCCGAGGCACGGATCGGTGATGGAGCAGCCCGGAGTCATGTGGTCACTGATGTCCTGTCTGCCTTCAAGCAGATAGCTTTCGATCATAACACCTTTGATCAGTTTGCGGAGATCCGGATTGTAGTTGCGGCTGTGAAGTACTTCGCTTACGATACGAATCTGCTCTTTGAACTGTTTGCCGGAGTTGGAATGATTTACATCCACGATGACAGCTGGATTTTTGAGATTTTTTTTGCCATACAGGTCATAAAGACGCATCAGATCTTCATAATGATAGTTAGGGATGGTCTGACCGTATTTGTTGACACCACCACGGAGAATCGTATGTGCAAGTTCGTTTCCGCTGGTTTCTACATCACATCCACGGTAGATGAAGTGATGTGGGTGCTGTGCGGCAATTACGGAATTAAGCATAACGGACAGGTCACCACTTGTCGGATTCTTCATGCCGACCGGAATGTCCATGCCGCTTGCAGTCAGACGGTGCTGCTGGTTTTCGACGGAACGTGCACCGATTGCTTCATAGGAAAGCACATCGTCCAGATAGCTTCGGTTTTCCGGGTAAAGCATTTCATCTGCTGAGGAAAGACCGGTTTCTTCAAGCACACGGATGTGCATTTTGCGGATTGCGATGATGCCGGCAAGAAGATCCGGGGCTTTATCCGGATCCGGCTGATGAAGCATGCCCTTGTAGCCGTCACCTGTAGTACGTGGTTTGTTGGTATAGACTCTTGGAATGATCATTAACTTGTCAGATACTTTGTCAGCGACTTTTTTGAGACGATTGACGTATTCGCAGACCGTGTCTTCGTTGTCTGCGGAACAAGGACCGACCAGAACGACGAATTTATCTGATTCGCCGGTAAAAATACGACGGATCTCCTGATCGCGAAGCAGCTTGGCTTTCTGCAGCTCTTCGCTGAGTGGATATTCTTGCTTCAACACTTCCGGGAGCGGAAGCTGGTGATTGGTTTTCATAGACATAATCGTTTCCTCCATGGATATTTTCACACAAATATTGTGTTTTTTTCAGCTTTGAACAGTAGTATAACACGTTATTTCCAAAAAATAAAGTAAATTAACGCGTTAAACTGTCATAGCACAGTCCTTTTTTTGAATAGTATAGTATTCATCCAGTGTCATGCCTGTTTTTGTAAGGTAGATGGCAAGGGTTCGGGTGACAAAACGGATATGCCAGGGTTCATAAGGATACCTGGTAATGTCTTCTTTTCCGAAAGGATAGCGCAGGATAAACCCATAAAAAGGTGCGTGGGAGGCAAGCCAGCGTCCCTCCGGAGTATCTCCGAATTTTTCTGTAAGCTTCATCTGTACGGATGGACTGGAAAGATCAATGGCGAGACCGCTCTGATGTTCGCTGGTACCGGGAGCTGCGACGTAGGAACTGCCACGGAAAAGCTCCTTTTGACGGTCATAGGAGCGGTAACCGGAGACACAGCACAGACTGATTCCCTCGTGCTGACCGCGACAGATCAGTTCTCTGGCAGCATATGCAGTTCTTTTTTCGAGAAGTCTTTTGGGATTGCCGGGAGCACAGTCAAATGGAAGCCCGATGTCGATCAGATCCGGTGGCACATAGTCCGGTGGAAGTGGATACTCTTTATTGATCAGACGTGTGTAATCAGTAATCATAAAAATCCCCCCTCATTTTCCAGTATATGAAAGGTGAGAGGGGAGTATGAGGCCTTTTTAATCGAGCGCTTTTTCGCTCATTTCTTCAAGAAGGTTTTTCTTAAGATCGAACAGCTTCTGAGAAAGGTCTACGTAAACTTTCTGCGGATTTACGAGACGGCGGGATTCATCCCACAGAGTATTCTGTTCTTTCTGGCAGTATGCACGCAGATCCATGACTTCAGGAGAAGTATAGACACGTTTGCCCTCACGGATGACTGGAATCAGAAGCTCACGGAGTTCATAGGTGCCGCCGAGGACTTTAGTCTTCTTCCATGTATCAGTCGGATCAAAAATGATCATCGTCTCCTCCGGATCAAAGACTTCGTCTGCGAGACAGATGAGATCAGCTTTGATCTTGCCGGTGGATTTGCTGTAAATACGATAAACGGTCTTGTTGCCAGGATTGGTGACTTTCTCAGTGTTTTCGGAAAGTTTGATCTTCGGAGTGAAGGAGCTGCTTCCGTCATCTTTGACTGCGGCGAGCTTATATACACCACCGAAAGCCGGGTTATCTTTGCTGGTGATCAGGTTGGTGCCGACACCCCAGGAATTAATTTTGGCATCCTGAGTCTTCAGGCTGTCGATCAGGTATTCGTCGAGGTCACTTGATGCAGAAATCGTTGCATCGTCAAAACCGGCAGCAGCCAGCATTTTGTAAGCTTCTTTGGAAAGGTAGGCAAGGTCACCGCTGTCGATACGGATACCATAGTGAGTGAGCTGGATGCCTTCCTCGCGCATTTCCTCGAATACGCGGATCGCGTTTGGTACACCGGATTTCAGCACATCGTAGGTATCTACGAGTAAGGTACAGGAATTCGGGTACATTTTTGCATAGGTTTTGAATGCGGTATATTCATCCGGGAAACTCATGATCCAGCTGTGGGCATGTGTTCCGAGAACAGGTACATTGAACATCTGGCCGGTGAGGACATTGGATGTTCCGGCGCATCCGCCGATCACTGCAGCACGTGCACCGTAGATACCGGCATCCGGTCCCTGAGCACGGCGAAGACCAAATTCCATGATTCCGTCACCGCGGGCTGCATAGCATACTCTGGCTGCCTTTGTGGCAATCAGACTCTGATGGTTGATGATATTCAGGATCGCAGTCTCAACAAGCTGAGCTTCCATGATCGGCGCGATTACTTTAACGAGAGGTTCGCGTGGGAAGACAACTGTTCCTTCCGGAATCGCATAAATATCACCGGTAAAATGAAATGATCTCAGATATTCCAGGAAGTCATCTTCAAAAATATGAAGGCTGCGGAGATATTCAATATCTTCATCACTGAAATGAAGGTTTTCAATATATTCAATCATCTGCTCCAGACCTGCTGTAATAGCAAAACTGCCGCCACAAGGATTTACACGATAGAACATGTCGAAAATTACAGTCTGATTGGTCGGGTTCTTAAAATAGCCCTGCATCATGGTTAATTCATATAAATCGGTGAGCAGGGTCAGATTCATTGCTCTCATCTGTTATCTCCTTTTCTTTAAGGTTAATCTATTATACCATTATTCCCGTAGAACGGCACGAAATATTTTTTTGAAAAAAATTTAAAAAAGGGGTTGATTTTTTCGGAAGGCTGTAATATAATAACATTCGTCGCGAGCGATGAGCAAGCGAAAAACAATAAAGGGCTATCGCCAAACGGTAAGGCAACGGACTCTGACTCCGTCAGTTCAAGGTTCGAATCCTTGTAGCCCTGCTAAGTGGAGCACCTCGGAAGAGGTGCTTTTTTTCGTATCTGTTACAGGAAATTACTTCATAAATTTCCTGTAACAGATGTCGGATTCTATATCCCTGAATTTTCGGATTTCAGGCTGATCTGTCAGATGCTCTCCAATCTGTTTTTCCATCCAGACCATGTTGTACCACGTGCGGAATTTGTATCCGCACTGATAAAATTCACCAACGAGACGATAGCCCATGTGTGTATGGAATTCGACGCTGTTATTATTGAGGTGAGGGTCTTCTGTTGGTGTGCAGGCAATACATGCATTCATATTGAGAATGCCCTGTTTTTTTAATGCATTTTCCAGCGCATCATGGAGAAGTCTGCCGATGCCGGAGTGCTTTAGATTCTGATCTACATAGATGGAAGTTTCAACAGCCCAGTCATATGCAGCACGCTCGTGAAACGGTCCTGCATAGGCATATCCCAGAATCGTATGATCCTTTTCTGCAACGAGATATGGATATTTTTCCAGCGTGTGTGTGATCCGCCGGGTAAATTCTTCTGTGGATGGAACTTCATATTCAAAGGTGATGGCGGTTTCACGAACATAAGGTGCATAGATTGCAAGGAGTGCGGCTGCATCGTCGGGGGAGGCGGTACGAATGTGAATGTTTGAAGCGGCTGATGACATGATAATACCTCCGTTGAATTGGATGAATTTTGATTCAGAATATTTTCTGCATTCAGCATACCACAATTGACCTTAAGATAAAAGACATGGTAAAATATGACATAATATAAAGAAATACATTGAAAGAGAGCGAAAATTATGATATATAGTTTTGATGGAAGAGTACGATACAGTGAGACCGGTGAAAATGGTCTGCTTACTCTGCCGGGGATTCTGAACTATTTCCAGGATTGCAGCACATTTCAGTCAGAAGAAGTCGGACTTGGCCTTAAAGTACTGAAGGAATGGAAACGTTTCTGGGTATTGTCTGCATGGCAGGTGATTGTTGAACGCTATCCGGCGTTGGGAGAACAGATCAGAACCTCCACATGGGCTTATGGTTTTCGGGGGTTTATGGGTTTTCGTAATTTTACTATGGATACAGCAGATGGCGAACGATTGGCTTATGCAAATACTTTCTGGACGTATATTAACAGAGAGAATGGGGTTCCCGTCAGGCTGACCGAAAGAGATATGGAGGGGTATGGTCTGGAAGAAAAACTGGAAATGGATTATGCCCCCAGGAAAATCGTTTTACCAGAGAAATATATAAAAGAAGATGTATTTTATGTCCAGAAGCATCACCTGGATACGAATCATCATGTAAACAATTGCCAGTATGTACAGATGGCAATGGATTATCTTCCGGCGAACTATAAGATTTATCAGATGCGTGCAGAATACAAGCAGCAGGCACGGTTGAATAATCAAATTTTCCCGGGAAAAGCAGAAGCAGATGGTGTGACTAAAATTTTATTAAATGACCGGAATAATGAACCATATGCCGTTGTTGAATTTATGGAAAAAATGTGAGATAAACAGACAGGAGGTATATGTATGAGGGGAAAGTATCAGAGACAGCTGGTAGGCGTTTTCGGTGATCCAGTAGATGATAATCCTACAGTAATTATGGAACAGGCTGCTTTTGATTCAGAACAGATACCGATGGACTATCTGACAATCCAGGTAAAGTGCGGTGATCTTGAAAATGCGATGAAGGGTCTGCGCGCAATGAACTTTACCGGGATTAATATTACAATGCCACATAAGGGAGAAGTTCTTCGGTATCTGGATGAAGTCTCAGAGAGCGCACAGATCATGGGTGCCGTAAATACAATCTACTGGAAAGACGGAAAACTGGCCGGTGAAAATACAGATGGCAAAGGTTTCCTGAAAAGTCTGAATGACGGAAATGTCGCTACGGAAGGGAAAAACGCAGTGATTTTGGGCGCCGGAGGTGCTGCCAGAGCTATTGCTGTGGAACTGGCCGGGGCAGGAATGCGTAATATTATGGTGATCAACCGAAACAGAGACCATGCACAGCTACTTGTGGATATTATAAACAAAAAGACACTTGCAACAGGAAATTTTATGCCGTGGGATGGCTGTGTACAGATTCCGGAAGATACAGATATTCTGGTGAATGCAACATCAATCGGTTTTCAGGATGATGCAAAACCGGATATTCAGTATAAAAAACTGCCGAAGGATCTGGTAGTATGTGATGTAATTCCAAATAAATTAAGAACTTCGTTTTTACAGGAGGCAGAGAGACATAATTTAAGAACGTTTAATGGTTTGGAAATGCTGGTAAATCAGGGTGCAT
Organism: uncultured Ruminococcus sp.; assembly: GCA_900066355.1. Lineage (GTDB taxonomy): Bacteria > Bacillota > Clostridia > Lachnospirales > Lachnospiraceae > Blautia_A. The sequence goes on along the minus strand of FMEL01000022.1, from coordinate 22,625 downwards.
TGGCTTATGAGTTGTGGACAGGACGAAAAGCACCTGTGGAAGTAATGAAGCAGGCAATGAAAAAAGAATACGGAGAGTGCTGAGAAAAATATATGAGTGGAATTAAGGATGTTGCAAAAAAAGCAGGAGTGTCCATTTCAACGGTGTCCAATGTCCTGAACAAATCAAAATATGTAAGCCCGGATCTGGTGATGCGTGTAGAAAAAGCTGTAGAAGAGCTTTCTTATGAGGCTAATCCGATAGCAAGAAGCATGAAAAATAATAAAACGGGAACGATCGGAGTGATCACAGAAGATATGTGCGGAGTGTTTTATCCGTACGTAGTAAAGGGAATCAATTCAGTAGCAGTAGAAAAAGGATATCAGATCATCATTTGTGATACACAGGCAACCTATGGTGACAAGGATGCAATCAAAAGAGAAAAAGAGTTGTTTCGAAGACTGATAGCGAACCGGGTAGACGGAATTATTTTTGTCTCTTCAATATCAAATGAGAGCGCAGAAAAATATTTTTCACAGTTGAGAAAACAGGCAAATAAATATAAAAAAATCCCGCTGGTAAGTATGGAACGTGACATGACGGACGTTGGGATTGATTCTGTGTATTTTGACGGATATGCAAATGCACAGAAGGCAGTGCAGCACCTGATCGACTGTGGATGCAAAAAAATATGTCATATTACGGGTGCCACAGAACTGCAGATCGCGCTGGAGCGTATAAGAGGCTACGAAGACTGCCTGAAGAAGAATGACATGTATTATGACAGGGAAAAAATGATGACCTACGGTGATTACAGCCATCAGAGCGGTTATACATGTATGAAACAGCTACTGGAACAGGTGCCGGATCTGGACGGTGTATTCTGTGGAAACGACCAGATGGCGATTGGTGCGCTGAAAGTCCTGAAAGAATATGGAAAGAGAATACCGGAAGAAATCAAACTTATGGGATATGATGATGTTTTCCTCTCGAGTGTGATAGAACCGTCACTTTCAACAATCCATATCCGGAAAAGACATGCCGGGATCGAAGCGGCGAAGATACTGTTTCAGAGAATAGAAGAACAGGATGAGAAATATTATGATGCAATAGGTATCAAAATGAATGCAAGACTTGTTGTACGAAAATCAACAGTAGAAGATGCACCGGAAGACTGGAATCTGGTCGACTGGTAAAAGGATATCCCCGATATCATCTGATGATGGTGGCGTCGGGGATTTTTTTGTAGATAAATTTGCAAAAAATATAAATAATTGTATAATCAAAACAAATGAAAAAACGTTTTACGGAACGGGGGGGGTAAAACTTAAAAAATATTGTGCAATTTTAACAAAAACGCACCAGAAAAACGTTTCACTATTTACAAATATTAAATTGTGTACAAAAATCAATTGACAAATACAATATAAAAAGATATGATAAATCTATCTTGAGACGGCAAAAGCACTTAAAACATATGTATATTATGTGAAAAATAGTGCAAAAAGCACAATAATCAACAAGACTATTTTTTTTAACCATTAGAAAAACGTTTTACCAAAAAGGAGAGGATCATATGCAAAATAAAAAAAGACTTGCTGAAAAAGCGTTGGAACAGGGTGGCGGAATTTTAAGACTTGCTCCTACCTGGGTACCGAGATCGTTTTGCAGACCGGGAAAAAGAATCAAACTTCATCCGGATGATTATTTTGTTCTGGGTCAGAGAGGTGGAATAGATGAGAGATGGTTTTCATCTACCACATGGGCTGAGAATGGGCCGGATACACCGGAAGATGAAGGCCTCAGCTATGTTGTAGTTGATGATGAAGGAAAAGAAAAAGTTCTGCTCAGAGATGTTGTGGAACTTCTGGGAGCAGAGGTTATCGGAGAGACACTCTGGAATAAATATCACAGATGGCCGATGTTTTCCAAATTCTTTGATAATGCAGGCCCGTTGCCGCATCACATCCATCACAGAGATCAGCATGCGAACAGAGTTGGTGCTTCAGGAAAACCGGAAATGTATTTCTTCCCGTCACAGTTAAATAACCACGGTGGAGAATTTCCATTTACTTTCTTCGGACTGAATCCTGAAACTACAAAAGAAGAAGTTCTTGAATCTCTGAAAAACTTTACAAAAGGAGATAACAGAATCACTTCTCTGGCAATGGCATATAAGCTGGATCTTGATACCGGATGGGATGTACCTCCGGGAGTATTACATGCACCTGGAAGCCTTTGTACTTATGAACCGCAGTTTGCATCAGATGTATACGCAATGTATCAGTCAGTCCTTCTGAACGGACAGATCGTAGGAGAAGATCTTCTCTGGAAGAACACACCGGAAGAAGAGCTTGGAAATTATGAATACCTGCTGGATGTTATCGACTGGGATAAGAACGTAGATCCTGATTTCCATAAGAACCGTTTTATGGCACCGAAGCCGGTGAGACCGATGGAAGACATGATCGCAGATGGATACATTGAAGAGTGGATTTGCTATAAGTGTGAAACAGTCTGTGCAAAACGCCTGACTGTTCTCCCGGGACAGACTGTAACAATCAAAGACAGCGCACCATATGGTCTGATCTGTCTGGAAGGCCACGGAACTTTCGGAAAATGGGAAATCGAATCTCCGGCACTGATCCATTATGGACAGCTGACACATGACGAATATTTTGTAACTGAAAAAGCAGCAAAAGAAGGTGTTGTGATTACAAATCCATCCACCACAGATCCAATCGTGATTCTGAAACATTTCTCGGAAAACCCGGATTTGGTTATTGAATAGAAAATTGAAGGAGGAGAAAAGTCTTGGGAGGCAAATACATACTGGAAGCCACAGGAATTGATAAAGCTTTCTCCGGAGTAACTGTACTGAAAGGAGCAGAACTCTGTATTGAACCAGGTGAGCTCCACGCACTGATGGGTGAAAATGGTGCAGGAAAATCTACTCTTATGAAAATTATTATGGGTATTTATACAAAAGACGCAGGCAAGGTTGTTCTTGACGGTAAAGAAGTTGAATTCAAGTCGGCAAGAGAAGCACTTGATGCCGGAATATCCATGATCCATCAGGAATTAAGCCCTATTCCAGAAATGACAGTTGCAGAGAATGTTTTTCTTGGAAGGGAACAGAAAAAAATCAAAGGGTTGCCTTTTGTAGATAAAAAGCAGTTAAATCAGAAAACACAGGAGCTTCTTGTTGAATATGAACTGGACCAGTACATAAAACCAACAATGAAAATGAAGAATCTGAATATTGCTCAGATTCAGATGATGGAGATCATCAAAGCGGTTTCCTACAATTCCAAAGTTATCATTATGGATGAGCCTACCTCTTCTTTATCAGAAAAAGAGACAGAGACACTGTTCCATATCATTGATAATCTGAGATCAAAAAAAGTTGGAATTATTTACATTTCCCATCGAATGGAAGAAGTTTTTGAACTTGCCGACAGAGTTTCCGTACTTCGAGATGGACAGTTTATAGGTTGCATGAAAGTTGCTGATGCATCCAGAGAACAGTTGATCAACATGATGGTAGGTCGTGAACTAGAAGGTGGTTATCCGACCAACACGGCGAAAAAAGGAGAAGTAGTTCTTGAACTGAAGAATTTCACCAGAAAAGGTGTTTTTGAAGATGTAAATCTTAAAGTAAGAGCTGGTGAGATTCTTGGACTGGCGGGACTGGTAGGTGCTGGAAGAAGTGAAGTAATGAGAGCACTTGTGGGTTATGACAAACTGGATTTCGGAGAAATTTATCTGGAAGGAAAACAGATTACGATCAGACATCCACAGGATGCAATCAAACATCACATTGTAATGGCATCAGAAGACCGAAAAGAACTGGGACTGGTGCTTTGCAGAAATATTAAAGAAAACGTATCTTTACAGAACTTTGATAAATTATCTGGTGCATCATTCATTCAGAAGTCGAAGGAAAGAAAACTTGCAAAAGAATATACAGAAAAAATGGCAACTAAGATGAATGGAATCGATGATCTGGTATCCAGTCTTTCGGGAGGTAATCAGCAGAAGGTTGTTTTAGCAAAATGTTTGATGTCAGAGCCTAAGGTGCTGATCATGGATGAGCCTACACGTGGTATTGACGTAGGTGCAAAAGCCGCAATTTATAACATTATGATCGATCTGGCAAAACAGGGTATTGCGATCATTATGATTTCCTCTGAAATGCCTGAGCTGATTGGAATGAGTAACCGTATTATGGTTATGGCAAACGGCAGAGTAAAAGGAGAGCTGGAAGGCGAAGAAACAGCTTCTCAGCAGGCTATTATGAATCTAGCATTTGGAGGAAATGAACAATGACACAAAAAAAAGATATAGGAAAGATCCTGAGACAATTTGGACTTGTATTTGTTGCTCTTTTTATCATTGTCTTTATGAGCATCAAATCAGATGTATTTCTGACAAGTCAGAATATCATTAATATTCTGAGACAGATTTCCATAAATGGTATTCTGGCAGTTGGTATGACATTCGTAATTCTTACCGGCGGTATCGACCTTTCAGTCGGATCTGTAGTTGCTATCACGGGTGTTATCGTTGGTTCACTGCTTCAGAGTGGTACAAACTGGTTCCTTGCAAGTCTTGCAGCACTGGTAATCTCCGCTATATGTGGAGTATTTAACGGATGGCTCATCTCCTATGTAGGATTCCAGCCATTTATTGCAACACTGTCAACAATGACTATCGGACGTGGTTTTGCACAGGTTTATTCCAATGGTAAACCGTACACGATCTCCGATCCGAGCTTTAAGGTAATCGGTCAGGGATACTTTCTGGGAATCCCGGTTCCGATCATCCTTCTGGTAATCTTCTGTATCATTGGCCTAGTCATTCTTACAATGACAACCTTTGGACGTTACGTATTTGCAATCGGTGGTAACATGAACGCCGCAAAACTTTCAGGTGTACGTACACAGAGAGTACAGCTTATGGTTTATGTAATGTCTTCCATTTGTGCATGGATGGTTGGTCTGATCCTTGCAGCACGTATCAGTTCCGGTCAGCCGACAGCTGGTGAATCCTATGAAATGGATGCTATCGCCGCAACAGCGATCGGTGGAACAAGTATGAGTGGTGGTATCGGTTCTCTGTCAGGAACTATCATCGGTTTCGTAATTCTGGGTCTGTTACAGAACTCCATGAACCTGATGAATATCAACTCTTTCTGGCAGCAGATTGTAAAAGGTTTACTGATCATCATCGCAGTATTCCTGGATATGAGAACAAAAGGTAAAAAAGCATAATTAAGCACTACAAAAATAAAAACTGAATAATGGGGAATTTAATATCACAGTGATATTAAAAATATAACATTTTCTTTTAAGGAGGAAGCAAATATGAAGAAAAAAGTTTTGGGTGGGTTACTTGCAGTTTCTATGATCGCAACAATGGGTGCATTTAATGTATCAGTATCAGCAGCAGAGAAGGACAATGCTGATATCAAGATCGGTTTCTCATCAAAAGACAACTCTGACACATTCGTAGCAGCTATTGCAGATGCAGCTGAGGCAGAGGCAAAAGAACTTGGCGTAGAGCTTCTTATGTATGATGCAGGCGGCGATGTAAATAAACAGATCAGTGACTGCGAAACTCTTCTGGCAGCAGGAGTAGATGCTCTTGTTGTAATTCCACAGAGTGTAGAAGGAAGTGCTCCTGTTGTTTCCATGGCAAATGACGCAGGTGTTCCGATCATCGTTGACAATGGTGACATCGGTGATAAGAATTACACAGCATTTGTAGGTTGTACAGATCAGGAATCCGGTGAACTTCTCGGTAAATGGTTCATGGAAGAATCCGGACTTGAAAAAGGATCCAAAGTAGCGATCATTGAAGGACCTATGGGACAGTCAGGACAGGTTGGACGTATGGCAGGATTCGAAGAAGTCGGAATGCTTGACTATTTCGATGTAGTAGCTACTCAGACAGCTAACTGGAAACGTGATGAAGCTATGGCACTTGCAGAAGACTGGATCACAACTTATGGTGATGATCTGAAAGCTATCATCTGCGAGAACGATGATATGGGTATGGGTGCTCTTTCAGCAGCACAGGCAGCAGGCAGAGACGACATCATCATCGGTGGTGTAGATGGTCTTGATGATGCAGTAGCAGCAGTTAAAGATGGTTCCTATGGTGTATCTGTTCTTCAGGACTCCGCAGGACAGGGACGTGTTGGTGTTGATGTTGCAGTTGCAGCAGCTAAAGGCGAAGAAGTTGAGCCTGATACAAGAATTCCATTCCGCCCGATCACAAAAGACAACGTAGATGCATACCTTGAAGGTGGTGTAGATGCTATCTCCGGTGATGACGCAGCAGCAGAAGATACAACTGAAGAGAAAACAGACGAAGCAGCGGATGATACAGCAGCAGAAGATACAACTGAAGAAGAAACAAAATAATTTTTGATTCAGAGAAGCTGACAATATGAATTTATAAAACAAAATGAGACCTAGATAGTAACGCAAGGCACCGCTGGCAAAGAATGGACTTTGCAGCGGTGCTTTTTGCGCCCAAAAACAGAGAAAAAATTAGAAAGGAAACACAAAATGCTGAGAAATATACCAAAAATTTTACCTCCGGAACTGGTAAAGACAATGATGGAAATGGGACATTCCGATGTATTGATTCTGGCAGATGCTAATTTCCCCGGAACCGCACATGCAAAAAAAATGATCCGTATGGACGGCATTATGATTCCAGAGCTTCTGGAAGCAATACTGCAGCTGTTTCCGCTGGACAACTTTATCGACAACCCGGTGAGACTTATGAGAAACCTTCCGACAGAGCCGGTTCCGGAGATTTGGGAAACATACAGAGAACTTTTAAACAAATATGACAAAGATGATGCATTCCATGATTTTGAATTTATAGATCGTCTTCCGTTTTACAAAACAGCAGAAGATGCATTTGTGATCGTTCAGACAGGAGACGAATCCCGTTATGGAAACATAATCCTTCAGAAAGGGGTTTGCTGAAAAATGAATTATCAGGAAGAGAAAAAGTACATCGGACATAAGGATCAGCTGATGAAAGTAAAGAAGATCCGTATGGAAGATGGAAAGGCATCCGGTGTGGAAATGGTGGATGTTCAGAATCGTTCGGGTATGCATTTTGATGTAAATATAAGCAGAGGAATGGATATTCCGTATCTTGATTTCTGCGGAGAAAACATTGGATTTATTTCACCATGTGGTGTGGTTGCACCGGAATATTTTGATGACAAGGGACTTGGATTCCTCAAAAGCTTTACCGCGGGATTCATGACCACGTGTGGATTAAAAGTTGCAGGTGCCCCATGCGAGTATGAGGGAACTTCTTATGGACTTCATGGAAATCTTTCACATACACCGGCAGAAAATGTCAGTTATGTGATCGACGAAAGTGGCGAAACACCATGTGCAGTGATCAGAGGAACCGTTCGTGATGCGATTATTTTCGGAGACAAGATGTCACTGAACCGTGAAATCCGCTGCTATTACAAAGACAGAAAAATCACAGTCAGAGATAAGGTAAAAAATGAAGGATTCAAAAAAGTCCGCCAGATGATTCTTTATCACTGTAATATCGGTTATCCGATCCTTACACCGGACAGCGAAGTATATATACCGGCACTGGAAACAAAGGCAAGAGATGAACATGCGCAGGAAGGCATTGCAGACTGGATGTATCCTGAAGCGGCAGATCCGGATTATGAGGAGATGTGTTATTATCACAAACTGAAACCGGATGAAAACAATCATTCAAAAGTTGCCATATTCAATCCGGAACTTGATCTGGGTATTGCAATCGAAATCGACTTAAGTACTCTGGATCACCTTGTTCAGTGGAAGATGATGGGAGCAGGAGACTATGTTATGGGTCTGGAACCTGCAAACTCTACGATTGATGGAATCGAAGATGCGGTAAATAACGGCTCAATGAAATACCTCGAGCCAGGAGAAGTAAAAGAATACAATCTGACCTTTCAAATTTTAAAGGGAAGAGAAGAGTTCGAAGCTGTAAAAAATCTTTAAGAGTAAAAGGAGAAAAATCATGACAGAAAAAGATCTGATCAAAAAAGCCGGCGATGCACTGGATGCAAAGCTTGAAGAAGCCAAAAAAACAGGAAATCTTGTAGTAAAAGATGCAACAGAAGATGAAGCAGTTATTCGCTCCACATTTAAAAAAGGAGAAGGCGTTTTCCGCCTGTTTCCTGCATTCGTACCGAGAAGATTTGGTAAAGCAGGTCACAGATTAAAACTTCATCCGGATGATTATTTTGCATTTGGTATGGCACGAGGTTCCATCACTGAGAGATGGTTTGCATCAACAATTGCAGCACAGAATGGTGAGACTGCAAAAGCCGATGAAGGTATGGCATATGTTTGTGTAGATTATGACAGTGACGAAAAATTTTCTCTGAGAAACGCTGTAAAAGTACTTGGAGAAGAGATTGTTGGTAAAGAATTAATGGAAAAATACAACGGATGGCCGATGTATTCCAAATTCTTTGATAATGAAAATCCACTGTTCCATCATCTGCATCTGGGATTTGAAGATGCTGCAAGAGTAGGCAAACTCGGAAAACCGGAAAACTATTATTTCCCGAAACAGTTAAATAACTATTTTGGTGAAGCAAACTACACATATTTCGGATTTGACCCGGATGTTGATCCGGAAGAGATTAAAGACAGAATCCGTCATTTTGCAGATGATGATACACGAATTACAGAACTTTCCAGAGCTTACAGAGTAGAGCTTGGAACCGGCTGGTATACACCGGCGGGCGTTATCCATGCACCGGCATCTGTACTGACATATGAGCCACAGTGGAACTCCGATGTAAACTCCGTATATGAAAACATTGTATCTGGTGAAGTTTATCCTCCGGAAATGCTGGATGAGGAGCTTCCGGAAGACAAGAAAGATATTGAAGATGTATTCAAACTTCTTGACTGGGATAAGAACGTGGATCCTCACTACAGAAAACACTACTTCCGCAGACCAATCGTAGAGACAGAAACAGAACAGTATGTACAGAAATGGATTACATACGCAAATCCATACATTGCAGCAAAAGAGCTGACCGTATATCCGGGACAGACTGTAACAATTAAAGACGGCGCTGCATATGGCTGTATCTTCGTTCAGGGGCATGGAAAATTTGGTGTTTATGATGCTGAGGCCCCGACATTACTTCACTTTGGCCAGCAGAGCTCTGATGAATTCTTCGTATCAGAGCAGGCATCTGTAAAAGGAATCACAATTACAAATACCAGCAAGGTAGAACCGCTCGTAGTTCTGAAACATTTTGGACCGAACTGCCCGGGTGTACCGCAGGAAGTACCTGAAAACTAAGAAATGCTGTGAGAAGGTAAGCCTGAATAAAACGGGAATATCTTTGTGAAAATTTGCCCAGGATACCGGAAATTGGTGTGTCCTGGGCTGTTTTTGTATATAGGAGGATGGATATGAAGTATTTACTGGGAATTGATAATGGCGGAACATTTTCAAAAGCAGCGATTTTTGATGAAAATGGTGAACAGATTTCAGTGGCAAGTGTTCCGACAGAGACACTTACACCAAAACCGGGTTACACAGAAAAAAATCTGGATGATCTCTGGGACGTGAACGCACAGGCAATCAAAAATGCAATTGAGAAAAGCGGAATCGATTCGAAAGAAATCGTAGGAATTTCTTTTTCCGGAGCAGGAAAAGGCCTTTATATGGTTGGCTATGATGGAAAACCATCCTATAACGGAATTATGTCAACTGATACAAGAGCCTGGGAGCAGGTGGAAAAATGGTATGCAGATGGTACAAATAAAAAAGTTTATGAAAAAACATTTCAGGAAATTCTGGCTGTGCAGCCGGTGAGCCTGCTGGCTTGGTTCAGGGATAACAAACCGGAAATTCTGGAAAAAACAAAATATATTTTTGCGGTAAAAGATTATATCCGTTTCTGCCTCACCGGAGAAGCATACAGCGAATATACAGACTGCTCTGGCGGAAATCTGGTCAACATGGTTACGAAACAGCACGACCGGGAACTGATGGCACTGTATGGACTGGAAGATTGCTATGACAAACTGCCACCGCTGAAATATTCTGCTGACATATGCGGATATGTTACAAAAGAAGCAAGTGAAAAGACTCTGCTTCCAGAGGGAACACCGGTCGCAGCGGGAATGTTTGATGTGAATGCCTGCGGTATTGCATCCGGACTTTGCGGTGAAGAGGATATGTGTATGATCGCCGGTACATGGAGTATCAATGAATTTATCCGAAAGGAACCTGTATTAAACGGTACGGTAGCATTAAATTCCATGTTCTGTATGCCGGGATATTTTCTCATTGAGGAGAGCAGCCCGACTTCCGCAGGAAACATGGAATGGTTTATTAAAAACCTGATGAGCTATGAAAAGAAAGAAGCAAAAGAAAACGGAGGATCTGTTTATGACATTACAAATGAATGGGTAGCATCCATCGAGCCACAGGACAGTAATGTGATTTTCCTTCCGTTTCTGAACGGTTCCAATGAAGATCCGCTTGCAAAGGGAACTTTTGTGGGTCTCACTGCTTATCATTCTAAAAAACATATGCTGCGTGCAGTTTATGAGGGAATTGTTTTCTCACACATGACTCATGTGAAGAAACTGCTCCGAAACCGTGGCGTTCCAAAGAGCATAAGACTCTCCGGTGGTGCGGCAAATTCTGATGTATGGGTACAGATTTTTGCGGATACACTCCAGATACCGATAGATGTAGTCGGTGACAAAGAACTTGGTGCACAGGGGGCTGCGATGGCGGCAGGTATTGCAGCCGGTGTTTACAAAGATTACAGAGAAGCAATCGAAAAGACTGTGAAGATTACAAAAACCATTTATCCGAGACCGGAATACAAAGAAATCTATGAAGAAAAATATGCAACATACCGTGCAGTGATCGACGGACTGAGCAGCGCATGGAAACGTTTCAAAAACTAACAACAGGAGGGACAGATTATGTTAAAAATGGCAATCATGGGAGCTGGTTCTATCGCAAATAAAATGGCGGATACCATTACAAAAATGAACGATGTAAAGGCATATGCCATTGCAGCCAGAGATACAGAAAGAGCAGCAGCATTTGCTAAGAAATATGGATTTACAAAATTTTATGGTTCTTATGAAGAAATGCTAAAAGATCCTGAAGTACAGCTTGTTTATATTGCAACACCACATTCACACCATTATAAATGCGCAAAAATGTGTCTGGAAGCAGGCAAACATGTACTCTGCGAAAAGGCGTTTACTGTAAATGCTGAGCAGGCAAAAGAAATCCTGAAACTGGCAGAGGAAAAGAAACTTCTGCTTACAGAAGCTATCTGGACAAGATATATGCCTTCAAGAAATATGATTAACAAGCTTATTGCTGACGGAACTATAGGAGAAGTTACCTCTCTGACTGCAAATCTGGGATATGAACTCAGCGAAGTAAAACGAATCTGGGATCCGCAGTTGGCAGGCGGGGCCCTGCTTGATGTAGGGGTTTATCTGGTAAACTTTGCAAGTATGATTTTCGGTGAAGATCTGGAGCATGTACAGTCAGAAGCTGTTTTTAAAAATGGTGTCGATATGATTGACAACATCAATATGACTTTTGCCGGCGGAAAAACAGCATCCATGCAGTGCAATGTTCATGCAGTACAGAACCGTCAGGGTACGATCTTTGGAACAAAAGGTTATATTGAGATCACAAATATCAATAATCCGGAAGAAATCAAAGTATTCAACGACCAGTATGAAAAAGTGCTGTCATGCACTCCGCCGAAACAGATCACAGGATATGAATACGAAGTGGAAGCATGCTGCAAAGCAATTGAAGAGGGCAGACTGGAATGTCCGGAGATGCCTCACAGAGAAACAATACGTGTGATGGAAATCATGGATGAAATGCGTAGGTCATGGGGATACGAAATTCCGATCATGAAATAAGAGGGAAAAAGATGAAAAAATATTCACTGGGGTTATATGAGAAAGCAATGCCGGGAACTCTGGACTGGAAAGAGAAACTGGAGGCTGCAAAAGAGGCCGGATATGATTTTGTAGAAATTAGTATTGACGCGACCGAAGAAAAAATCGCACGTCTGGATATGACAAAAGAAGATCGTTTCGAGATTATCAAAGCCATGTATGAAGTCGGAATGCCGATCCGAACGATGTGTGTAAGTGCGCTTACAAAATATTCTCTTGGAAATGACAAGGAAGAATACTGTAAGCGTGGAATGGAAATCCTTGAGAAATCACTTCGGCTTGCAGATGATTTGGGAATCAGAGTAGTCATGATACCGGGTTATGATGTGTATTATGAGCCGTCAACTTTAGAAACAAAGAAGAGATTTCTCAAAAACCTGAAAAAAGCATCAGAACTGGCGGAGAAGGCTGGAATTCAACTGGGCCTTGAAACAATGGAAAATGAGTTTATGAATACTGTTGAAAAGGCTATGAAATATGTTACTTTATGTAATTCCAATTATCTGAAAATATATCCGGATATTGGAAATCTGACAAATGCAGCTGTTACATATCAGTCAGATGTGCTGGAGGATATGGAACTGGGAAGAGGAAATCTTACTTCATTACATTTGAAAGAAACACTTCCGGGAAGATTCCGGGAAGTGCCGTATGGTACAGGTCATGTAGATTTTGAAGCGGCAATCAGCAAAGCGTGGGACTTGGGAGTACGCAGGTTTGTCACAGAATTCTGGTACACCGGAAACGAAAACTGGAAAGCAGATCTTAATTCTGCAGCGGGAATGGCAAAACCGATTCTGGAGAAAATGAATTAAATTACGTATTAAAAAGGAGAACGAAATGTTAGAGAAATTAAAAGAAGAAGTATACAGAGCAAATATGGATCTGCCGAAATACGGACTGGTCACATTTACATGGGGAAATGTCAGCGGTATTGACCGTGAAAAAGGACTTTTTGTTATTAAACCGAGTGGAGTAGAGTATGACAAATTAAGACCGGAAGATATGGTTGTTGTGGATCTTCAGGGAAATAAAGTAGAGGGTGAATACAATCCGTCTTCGGATACCCCGACACATGTGGTTCTGTACAATGAATTTCCAGATATCGGGGGAATCGTACATACACATTCTGAGTGGGCAACAAGCTGGGCACAGGCAGGAAGATCCATTCCGTGCTATGGAACGACTCATGCAGACTATATCTATGGAGAGGTTCCGTGCGTACGTAATCTGACAAAAGATGAGATCGAAGAGGCATACGAAAAAAATACGGGCGTGTTGATCGCAGAACATTTCAAAAACAGCGATTATAAAGCTGTTCCGGCAGTACTGTGCAAAAATCACGGACCATTTACATGGGGAAAAGATGCACATGAAGCTGTTCATAATGCAGTTGTTCTGGAAGAAGTGGCAAAGATGGCATGCCGCTGTGAACTGATCAATTCGCAGGTAAGACCGGCACCACAGGAACTTCAGGATAAGCATTACTACAGAAAACACGGAGCAAATGCTTATTATGGACAGATTAAGAAATAAAATCCGATAAAAAATACAAAGCGTGCTGTACGGTTTTATGTACAGCACGCTTTAATACTTCAAGAGCCAAATCATCAATACGAAATCCAGTCATTCCGGAAGTGTATAAGGAAAAGCTGGAGCATCCGGACAGTTCAGATATTCTTTCAGGCAGGAAATAATAAATTCATGGTCTGCAATATGATAAAGATTAGAAGCAATGACCGCACCGATTACGGTTTTGCTGCCTTTTATGCGAATAGGAAAACCGCCGCCGCATAATGCATAATCGTTGTTTGATAAAGCGTGTGTTTCCAGGGTGTCGTTGTCATGTTCAAAAGTAAATGTGGATAAAAGAGAACTGCGTTCCATCAGTTTTACGAAATTGAATTTTCGATCCATCCATTTCTGGTTTAAAAGATTGGTTCCGTCAGGGCAATGCTGGAACAAAATACAGCCATTGTTAAGACGGATAGATATGGCAATCGTGATGTTGTGCTTTCTGGCATAGGACACCATAAATGAGCCAAGTTCAAAGGCATCGTCGTTGCAGAAATGCTCGAACTGCAGAAGTTCTTCCTGCTTTTTCAGGATATTCAGATTTTTGCACATAATAAAACCTCCCAATATATTCATAGCATATTTGGAAAAACCTTTTTCTAAGAAATATTATACAGGATAAAGGGGAGAAACCACAAGAGAAATCTCAAGAAGATTTGGCTTTTTTATATCCATTCCTGTTTTTCTGTGTTACAATTAATCTCACAATTAGGTAAAGAAGAAAAACGGACATATATTTGTTTCAGTATCGGAGGAAAATATGATTGAATTAGGAAAGAAACAGACTTTATTTATCGTAAAATCTGTAGAATTTGGAGTATATCTGGCAGAAGATATGCATGCAGATACGAAGCATCAGGTACTTTTGCCGGCAAAGCAGGTTCCGGCAGGCAAAAAGGATGGAGATAAGATCGAAGTATTTATTTACAAAGATTCGCAGGATCGTCCGATCGCCACAACGAATGAGCCGAAGCTCACAGTAGGCGAGGCGGGTCTTCTTAAAGTAAAACAGGTGACAAAGATCGGAGCATTCCTTGACTGGGGACTGGAAAAAGACCTTCTTCTTCCGTATCATGAGCAGACAACAAGGATTTTTGAAGGACAGGAATGTCTTGTTGCTGTTTATGTGGACAAAAGCAGCCGCCTCTGTGCAACCATGAAAGTTTATCCTTATCTTTCTAAGGAGGCACCGTACAGGGAAGGTGATCAGGTAAAGGGCCGTGTATACCAGATCAGCGAAAACTTCGGCGTTTTTGTTGCGGTAGACAATAAATATACTGCACTGATCCCGGCAAGAGAGGCAAAGGGCAAATACCGTCCGGGTACTGTGCTGGATCTCCGTGTCACAAGAGTCAAAGAAGACGGCAAAATGGATGTCAGTGACCGGCAGGAGGCATATCTGCAGATCAGCGAGGATGCAGAGAGTGTACTTGGAATCATTGAGGAATTTGCAGGAGTTCTTCCGTTTGATGATAAGGCTTCCCCGGAAGTTATCCGCCGTGAATTCGGCCTGAGCAAAAATGCGTTCAAGCGTGCCATAGGGCATCTTCTGAAAGAAGGAAAAATTCAGATTAAAGATCGCAGAATCTATCTGGTGAAATAACTGTACATTAAATCGGACATATAAAGCAAAGGACGAGATTATGAATTTTACACATCTTCATGTTCATACAGAATACAGTCTTCTGGATGGCTCCAACAAAATAAAAGAATATGTAGACCGTGTCAAGGCGCTTGGCATGGACAGTGCGGCCATTACAGATCATGGTGTCATGTATGGCGTGATAGATTTTTACCGCGCAGCACGGGCAGCAGGAATCAATCCAATCCTCGGCTGTGAGGTTTATGTGGCACCGGGTTCCCGGTTTGACCGTGAAGCGGGAAGCGGCGATGACCGTTATTATCATCTGGTGCTTCTGGCAGAAAACAATCAGGGTTACAGTAACCTGATGAAAATCGTATCAAAGGGATTTGTTGAAGGATTTTATTATAAACCACGAGTGGATCTTTCGCTTCTTGAGAAATATCATGAAGGAATCATTGCATTAAGTGCGTGCCTTGCCGGCGAAGTGGCGAGATTTCTCACAAGAGGGATGTATGAAGATGCCAAAAAAGCTGCTCTTCGTTATCAGGATATTTTCGGGAAAGGAAACTTCTTTCTGGAACTGCAGGATCATGGTATTCCGGAACAGCAGAATGTCAATCAGCAGCTTCTGAAAATGCATCGTGAGACAGGAATAGAACTTGTTGCGACCAATGATGTGCATTATACGCTTGCAGAGGATGCACAGCCGCATGATGTACTGCTTTGTCTTCAGACAGGTAAGAAACTGGCAGATGAAGACCGTATGCGTTATGAGGGCGGTCAGTATTATGTGAAATCTTCCGAAGAAATGGAACGTCTATTTCCATATGCGCCGGAGGCGCTTGAGAATACACACAAGATCGCACAGAGATGTCATGTGGAAATTGAATTCGGTGTGACAAAGCTTCCGAAATTCGATGTCCCGGAAGGTTACACTTCATGGGAATATCTGAATGAGCTTTGTTTCAGAGGATTGGAGGAGCGTTACCAGCCAGCCACTGAAGAACTGAAAGAGCGGTTAAATTATGAATTGTCCACGATCAGGAATATGGGCTATGTCGATTACTTCCTGATTGTATGGGACTTTATTAAATATGCGCGCGACCATGACATTATGGTAGGACCGGGACGAGGCTCCGCTGCAGGAAGTCTGGTTGCCTATACACTTGGGATCACACAGCTTGATCCGATTCGATATGATCTTCTGTTTGAGCGTTTCCTGAATCCGGAACGAGTATCCATGCCGGATATCGACGTTGACTTCTGTTTTGAACGAAGACAGGAAGTTATCGATTATGTAAGACGTAAATACGGGGATGACTGTGTCGTACAGATCGTTACATTTGGTACACTGGCGGCCCGTGGTGTTATCCGTGATGTCGGTCGTGTTATGGATCTTCCATATGCACAGGTGGATACTATTGCAAAAATGATTCCGCAGGAGCTGAATATCACGATTGACAAAGCGCTGCAGATGAACCCTGAACTCAAAAAAGTCTATGAGGATCAGAAAGAGATTCATGATCTGATCGATACGGCGAAGCGTCTTGAAGGACTTCCCAGGCATACATCCATGCATGCAGCAGGTGTCGTGATCAGTCAGAAGGATGTTTCAGAGTATGTACCGCTTTCTCGGGCATCCGACGGTTCGATTGTTACACAGTTTACGATGACGACACTTGAAGAACTCGGACTTCTGAAAATGGACTTTCTGGGTCTTCGTACGCTGACAGTTATTCAAAATGCCGTGCATCTGATCGAACAGGATGCCGGTGTGAAGCTGGATATGCAGCATATTGATTATAACGATAAAAAAGTACTGGATTCTCTCGGAACCGGCCGTTCTGACGGTGTGTTCCAGCTGGAAAGTGCGGGAATGAAGAACTTCATGAAGGAGCTGAAGCCGCAGAGTCTTGAGGACGTTATTGCGGGAATTTCTCTGTACCGTCCGGGTCCGATGGACTTTATTCCGCAGTATATCCGTGGCAAAAACCGCCCGGATACGATCAAATATGACTGTCCTCAGCTGGAGCCGATTCTGAAACCAACTTATGGCTGTATCGTATATCAGGAGCAGGTTATGCAGATCGTACGTAACCTGGCCGGCTATACGCTTGGAAGAAGCGATCTTGTGCGCCGTGCCATGTCAAAGAAAAAAGCCGCAGTCATGGAGAAAGAGCGCCAGAACTTTGTTTATGGTAATGAAGAAGAGGGAGTTCCGGGATGTATTGCAAACGGGATTTCCGAGCAGACGGCAAACAAGATATATGATGATATGATCGATTTTGCAAAGTATGCATTTAATAAATCCCATGCAGCAGCCTATGCGGTTGTTTCTTATCAGACGGCGTTTTTGAAATATTACTATCCGGTGGAATTTATGGCTGCGCTTATGACATCGGTGATTGAAATGCCGACAAAAGTGGCAGAATATATTCAGGTATGCCGACAGATGAATATTAAGATCCTTCCGCCGGATGTCAATAGAGGTGCATATGGATTTTCTGTGGATAATGGCGCGATTCGTTATGGGCTTTCTGCGATCAAGAGTGTGGGCCGCCCGGTCATCAATGCGCTGGTAGAAGAAAGAGAAGCAAACGGCGAGTATCGTTCTCTGAAAGATTTTATCGAGAGACTGACAGGAACGGTCAACAAGCGTGCAATAGAGAACTTTATCAAAGCCGGTGCGCTGGACTGTCTGGAAGGCAACCGCCGCCAGAAAATGCTTGTTTACGGTCAGATCGTGGACAGTATTGCACAGGAAAAGAAAAATTCTTTTGCCGGTCAGATGAGTCTGTTTGACCTGGTAAGTGATGAAGAAAAGAAAGAATATGAGATCCGGATGCCGGATGTGGAAGAATATGACAAAGAAATGATCCTCGCTTTCGAGAAAGATGTACTCGGAATCTATCTGAGCGGTCATCCGCTTGAAAGATACCGTAACATCATGGAAAAAATGATATCCGCGAAAACTACGGATTTCCAACCGGATGAAGAATCCGGTATACCGAAAGTGTATGATGGACAGAAGGTGATCATTGGTGGAATGATCACGGAGAAGACGATTAAATACACCAGGAACAATAAGGTAATGGCATTTCTTACTGTGGAGGATCTGCTTGGCACTGTCGAGATCGTGGTATTTCCGCGTGATTACGAGAAATGGCAGTCAATGCTTAATGAAGATGCACGTGTATTTGTGCAGGGACGTGTCAATGCAGAAGACGACAAGCCGAGTAAGCTGATCCTTGAAAAAGTCAGAGCTTTTGAGGATATGCCGCGGGAACTTTGGATTCAGTTTAAAGACAAAGCCGAGTATGCCGAAAAAGAGCAGGAACTTCTTGAGACGCTGAAAGGATATTCCGGTGTTTCGGCAGTTGTGATCTATCTGAAAGATGTAAATGCGATGAAGCGCCTTCCGGCAGGATATCACGCGCGGATCAGCGATTCCCTGACAGGTGAACTCAGGAAAAAATATGGAGAATCCAACGTTAAAGTTGTGGAAAGAGTATTGAAAAACTTCTGATTAGCTGGAAAATACGGCATTTCTCAGATGTGATGATACGAATTTGATACGAAAACCCCGGAAGTGTGCAAGACCTCCGGGGTGTTTTGGTTAAAGATTATCAAGTATATCGGCAACTTCCTGTTGCTTATTCGGGTACAGATGCCCGTAGGTGCCAAGTGTGACATCAATGCTTTCATGTCCTAAGCGTTCGGCAATGACCAGCGGTGAAACATTGTGTTCGATCAGCAGGGCCACATGTGAGTGACGAAGATCATGCAGCCGGATCTGGGGAATATCAGCAAGCTTAGAATATTTCTTCATGGGATAATACAAGGCACACTTTGCCATGGTAAACAGTCTTGTGTTATCTTCGCATCCGTACAAGCGTTCTTTGTATGCTGCAAGCTCATCACAGAGGAATCGGGGCATTATGATGGCTCTGGTTCCTTTTGCTGTTTTTGGGGGTGTAATAATATCTGTTCCCTTGACACGCTGCAGTGACTTGTTGATGTACAGAATCCCGTTCTGTGTGTCTGCATCGGCAGCAGTTAAGGGCATCAGCTCTCCGAGACGTATACCGGTATAGTACAGCAGCTCGAAAGCAATATATTTTACCGGATCATCCACAAGGGCAATAAACCGCCGGTACTGGTCCAGTGTCCAGAACTGCATAGTTTGCGCCTTACCCTTTCCGATCTTCTCCAGACCGTCAAAAGGGTTGTCCAGGATCTTACACCGGCGCGCACCGAACTTGTACACAGTACGGAAGATAGTGTCTAACTTATTTATGTAGGTATCAGCAAGCCCGGACGTTATGAGCCGGTTCTGCCACTCGACAACATGCTTTTCGGTTAGTGCTCCGATAGGCAAATCTTCAAAGTGTGGGTTGATGTGGTTCTTGAAAGCATTCTGATAGTTGTTTATGGTGGTGTACCGTCTTCGTGGGGTGATCTCCTGCAGAAAGTCCGTTGTGATCTTTCCAATCGTGGTTTTACTGTCGTACTTCCGGGACGCAATAAAACGGCTCTCCCAGTCTTTCGCGTCCTTTTTCTTCTGAAATCCTCGTTTCATTTTCTGGCGGCTCTGCCCGTCCCAGTCCGTGTAGTTGAATTTGCAGTACCAGGACTTTGTGTTTTCGTCGTAATAACATGGCATCGAACAACACTCCTTTCACTTTGCCGGGGGCGGTGGCTTAAGGATGAAAGGGATGTGTTACAGGCTATTTTTTCTCAATCTTGTTTTGTTCCTGTTCGATCTGCTTGATACTTTTGGATGGAGTTGGGAGGTCTTCCGGCATAGTTCCACCCAGATCTTTAATTGTCTGGCGCACTTTCTGGCCTACTTCATAGTGAGTGTTATTTGCAGCAGTCTTTCCGGTAACATGATCTCGGCGGAGCTTTTCATCCGTCTGAGTAGCACGGAAAAGATTGGCAGCTAGTTCAGTACTTCCCATATAATCGAGAATCTTCTGACTTTTCTTTAATCCTTTACGGGCATGTATTTCTTTAGCACCAAGACCTCCATACAATCCTTGATACCCTTTGTTCTGAAAAACAGCATATTCTTGTGGTGTTTCAATACCTGCCATTTGTGCCGCTTCTGCAAGGGATTTGTTATGAGCAATCATTTCACTGCGGATGGCCAAGCGCTTCTTGTCCTCAGTGAGATCATCAAAATTTTCAATCAGTTCTTGTTGACGGGTTTTGATGGCAAAATATGTCTGGCCAAGAGCAATAGTTTTCTTTCGTGGGTCTGCATTTTGTACGATGAGGTAACATGCATGACGGGATAATTCACAATCATCAATAACTCTTACTCCTCCATTAGGAACAGGAGACGTTTTGTTGACCTCAACAAAATGTTCGGATACAGCATTTTCACTGTTTTCACAAGCAATTTTTGCTTTTTCAATGATTTTTTTAAAATTTCTCCATTCTTTGTACTCTAAGGCTATCTGTAACTCTCTTGCATACCAGAATTCATCCCCATTTTCATCAATATGTTTGATGGATTCAAAGAGAGATTCGGTATACTGGGTTTCTTCCTCTGGGGTAGAACTGGATAAAACGCGTTCTTTGATTTCGTTAAGTTTTCTTGAAAATTCATCGTGATCCATAGAATGATAATCTCCTTTCGTTTGATTGATAAGTGTATGTGTAACACCTGCTGCCGGTCCGCTGATCAGATCCAAAGTATCCGGACATTTCGGACACCCTAAAAAGGAGCAAGACAGATAATCCGACATATCCGACACCCTAAAAAGGCAACAGATCGTGAAATTGTGTTATATTGTCAAATTGCAAACTGTCGTTGCATATAAAATAAAAATTGCATATAATATATTCAATAAGGGAGTCGGAAGGTGAGCGCCATCACCCGATCCGGCGAACAAGGTATTTAAAGAATAGCGCCTTATTGAACCGACCCCCAGAAGTTAGACCAAAAAATCTAACTATTGGAGGTCGGTTTTCTTATGGCAAAATATAACTTTGAGCTTAAGAAAAAAATTGTTCTAGAGCATTTAAGTTTAGGTGTTGGTTCAAAAACACTAGCAAAAAAATATAATGTTAAAAGTGCTAGACAGATTCAACAATGGATTCATAATTATAATGAGTTTGGCGAGGAAGGCTTAAAAAGAAGTAGACAGAAGAATAATTATTCTTTTGAATTCAAGCTTCATATGGTAGAATCTTATTTATCAAACGAGGTCTCATATGAGGAACTGGCATTAGCAAATGGAATCACCAATTATACTATGATTAGTAGATGGGTTGAAGCATTCAGAGTAGCTGGCCCCGACGGGTTAAGGCCTCGGAAGAAAGGTCGGAAAAAAACTTTGGATAATTCTGTTTGCAACAAAATTTCTCAGAATGTTAAAGAGAATACTCCTAATACAAGTGCTGAACATGTGAAAGAATTAGAAGATGAACTTCTTAAGCTAAGAATAGAAAATGCCTTTTTAAAAGAACTGAGGAGACTGCGTTTAGAGGACGACGCCAAAATGAGAGAACGGCTCGAATCATCAGTAGTCTCCGAAGACAATTCAAATTAAAAGACCTTCTCTCATACACAGGCATGCCTAAAGCAACATATATGTACTGGCAAAAAAGATTTGATAGAGAAAATCCTGACAAGGAACTCGAAGAAAGAATTCTTGAAATTAGGAAATCTCATAAGGACTATGGCTACCGTCGTATACTGGGAGAACTTCGAAACCAAAACATTGTTGTTAACAAGAAAAAGGTTCAAAGAATTATGCAGAAGCTTGGTCTGCAGGTCACTTCATTTACACGAAAGAGCCGTAAATATAGTTCTTACAAGGGAAAGGTAGGAACTATAGCACCTAACAGAATTCGTAGACGATTTAACACGCATATACCTCGTCAGAAAATCACAACAGATACAACAGAATTTAAATACTATGAGGTGGATTCTAAGGGGCACATGACAATGCACAAATTATATCTAGATTCATTTATGGATCTGTGCAATGGAGAAATACTAAGTTTTGGGATTGATAAGCATCCTTCTGCTGAAAATGTACTGGTAGCTTTAGAAAAGGCAATCAAAATAACATCTGATTGTCCATATCGAAGAACGTTTCATTCAGATCAAGGATGGGCTTATCAAATGAAAGCCTATTCACGACGATTAAAAGAGGAACGTATCTTTCAAAGTATGTCGAGAAAAGGGAATTGCCATGATAATTCGGTCATGGAGAATTTCTTTGGGTTACTCAAGCAAGAAATCTACTATGGTGTTGTATATTATAGTTTTGAAGAATTGAAATCTGAAATAGAACGATATATAAAATATTATAATGAGCAAAGAATTAAAGAGAAACTAGGATGGATGAGTCCTGTTCAATACAGGCTTAGCCTCTTGGCTGCATAAAAAATGCGTAACAGACAAAATCTGTTACGCAATAAAAGTCTAACTTTTTGGGGTCACCTCA
>FMEL01000001.1:185165-379847 GCA_900066355.1 uncultured Ruminococcus sp. | reverse complement strand
CCTTTACCGAGAGCGGATATGAAGTATCTGGATATGAAGTGACAATCAACCAGAAAGCAACAACAGATGCCGAAGCAGGAATTGTAAAGGCAACCGTAGTAGACAAAGAAACTGTAGGTGCAGAGTTCACAAACGAGTACCGCCGGAAACTTGGAAATGTACGGGTAACAAAAGTATTCAGTGGAATAGGAGAGCTGCCGGAAAGCTTCCAGATCACGAACAACATTAACAACACAGTGTTTAATGTAGAGAATGCAAGTGGAAAAGGAACAGCAGAGGAACCGTACACATGGACACTTGAGAATGTACCGGATAAGACGGAGGTAATCTTTACCGAGAGAGGTTATGATGTATCTGGATATGAAGTGACAATCAACCAGAAAGCAACAACAGATGCCGAAGCAGGAATTGTAAAGGCAACTGTAGTAGACAAAGAAACTGTAGGTGCAGAATTCACAAACGAGTACCGCCAGAAACTTGGAAATGTACAGGTAACGAAAGCATTCAGCGGACTGGAGAAACTGCCGGAGGGCTTCCAGATCACAAACAACTACAACAAGGACGTGTTCACGGTAAAGAATGCAGAAGGAAAGGGAACAGCAGAAGATCCGTATAAATGGACGATCAAAAACGTGCCGGAAAAGACGGAGATCACCTTTACCGAGAGCGGATATGAAGTATCTGGATATGAAGTGACAATCAACCAGAAAGCAACAACAGATGCCGAAGCAGGAATTGTAAAGGCAACTGTAGTAGACAAAGAAACTGTAGGTGCAGAGTTCACGAACGAGTACACTCCAAAGGAACGCGACATCGAAATCAGCAAGGTCGACCTTACCAACAACACTGAACTTAAAGGGGCATCCCTTCAGATCACCAAAGACAATGATGAGACATTTGAGCCAATTAAGTGGATCAGTGGAGAGACAAAAGAAGACCAGAATGAAGACGGAAGTGCAAAACCGCACAAAGTGAAACTTACAGCCGGAACATACACTCTTTCTGAGACCGCAGCTCCGGACGGATACAAGATTGCTGAGAGCATCAAGTTCACGATTGACAAAGAAGGCAGCGTAACAAGCGAAACAAAAGATGCAGTTACAGGCAACAAAGTTACCATGAAGGATGAGAAGAAAGACACATCCGCATCCATTTCAGTAACTAAGAATCTGAAGACAGTTGCAGGCGAGAACATTTATGCAGTTGATCAGACATTCTACGTAGCACTTTATGAAGATGAGAACTGCACGAAACTTGCATCTGAGATCAAAGCACTTACATTCAAAAACTCCACTTCCGAAACAGTTACATTTGAAGGCGTGGAGCCGAACAAGACTTATTATGTAGGTGAATGTACAAAAGACGGCGTGCGCTATCTGAGCGGCGTTGTTGCAGGAACAAAATATGTAGCACAGTTTACAGATGGAAACAGTGTTACAGTAGAAACTCCAAACGGAAGTAAAGCAGTTTACTTTGATAACCGCTTTATGAAATTCCCGGATGGATTCTACAAAGAAGGTGTTCTGAGTATTACCAAACTGTTTAAAGACAAAATCGGTAAAGCAAAGAACAGCGACGAGACATTCTATGCAGGTATTTTTGATGATGAAGAATGTACAAAACTTTCAGAGAATGTGGCTCAGAATATTATTCCACTGAATCTGAATGGCAGCTCCAGTGTGACAGCACAGATTAAAGTATCCATTGCACAGGGAACATCCAAGACTTTCTATGTGACAGAGGTTGATAAGGATGGAAAACCGATCAATGAAGAAACTTTCAAATATGATGTATCAGTGGAGAACGGAGAAGTTACATTCGATGAGAATAATACTTCTGCAGAAGTAACCATCACGAATCAGGAACAGGATGAAGACAAAGATAAGGATAAAGATAAGGACAAAGGTAAAACAACCACAACCTCATCTAACGCAACATCCACAAAAGCAGTAAAAACAGGTGATAACACACCGATTGGAATTTTCGTAATTCTTCTTATTGCTGCAATCGTAGTGATTGGTGGAGGAATTTACCTCAAACGTCGCAAAAAATAATAAGAAACAATAAGTAACTACAAAGTCCGTCAGGATGGGAAACCATTCTGGCGGATTTTTTCTACACAGTCTTCCTATGACAACAAAGCTGAAGAACTATTTTCCAATGATAAGAAGCCGAGAAGAGATTTTGAAAGAAATCGATGGTAGCATAAAACTCACAGAAAAATTTTACAGTTGGGGAGATGCAGCAAGGCAGGAGTTCCTTGATTTTTGTACGGGAGTCCGAGGAGTGAAGCTTTTGTACGATTCTTTTTTTAAAGAGATCATGAATCCGGAGACTGTACCGGAAAGGCTGAAAGATTTGGCTCTGATACCGGGTTGGAGATGGATCTTTTGCAGAATTGCAAAAATGAACACAATATGACAAAAAACGAGTAGAAAAACCTATTTTCATCATTTAACTTTTCTATTATAATAAACAGTAACAGTATAGGGATAAGATCAATTTCTTATCCTAAATTTAATTATAGAGATAGAAAGGATTAGGTGAAGGATGAAAAGATTTGAAAAATGCAAACGTATTTTAGCATTTCTTCTCGTTACTCTGATGATTATTTCACAGAGCAGTGTCATAACTCTGGCAGAAGAACTGTCACCGGACACCCGGAATGCGCAGAATCAGGAGGCGACAGCAGTAGCTGAGACACCTGAGGAAAGCGAACAGGAGCCTTCGGTTCCAGATCCAGACAATATTGATAAGCAAGAACCGGAAGAGGTGCAGCCATCAGTACCGGAAGAAAGTCCTGAAACGACAGAAACACCGGAGCCGGAGAAGGATCAGGAATCCTCATGTGAGGAAGAAGCAACGATTCCAGAGTCGACCGCTATATCGGCAGACACTGTTGCGGAAGCACCGTCTGACGTTTCTTCGCAGGAAACAAAGACTGAATCCAAAGAAGAAATAGCTGTTCAGGATGACAATACAAGATATACGACGAATCTGAATGCGCTTGCTACGGAAGCTTCTGTCAGCGGAGCAGGTATTACGCAGGTGAACGGTGTTTATCAGGTGCGACCTGAAACAGACTACACATTTAAAGTTCAATTTGCAGAGACAGAAGATCTGCAGTTTCATAATGACGGAGATGGAGAGGGAAAACTTTATTATACGTTGCCGGACGGCTTGACTATTCCGGGAAGTATTACAGAGACTGCTTTTAATATTGGAACACTTTCGGGAAATACATTCAGTTATCAGGAAGGATCCAATCGGATCGTTGTCAGACTTAATAAAAATGATCCTAATTATGAGGAATTCAAAAAGTCAGCTACTGCACATTTTGGACTGGAGTTTAATGTACGCTTTAATGCAGATGCAGAGGAAATTGTTTTTGGAAATGCAAAGACCATTAAGATATATGTGGATATAAACCGTACACTTTCACTGAAAAAAGATGCAAGTTACGATGCCTCCAGACGAACGATTTCTTATACGATCACCGTTTCATCTGCCGGTGTCAATAATAATGTAGTTCTTACGGATAATCTGAGCGGAAACTGGCTCGAAATGTACAGTCTCGATGATGTAGTAATTACATCGAATAAAAACAGAGATTTTTCCGGTGTTACAAAGGCGATTAACGGAAGAGAACTGACTGTTACTATTCCATCCATGGAGCATGGAGAAAATATTTATATCAAATATACAGTTCAGGTGGTAAATACAGACCAGATGCATCCGACAACAAAAGATGATGCTGTGAATGCGACAACGAATACGGTTACCGGAAACTGGAGCGGCAATAATACTGTATCGGTAAATAAACCGGAAGTTTATAATCCTTCAATCAGTAAAAGGGCATCACTCAATAATTCAAATCATGAGATTACATACACAATTACTTTGAACGAGGACTTTAAGTATGATATTTCCGGAAGGACAATCACAGATACGGTCGTTTCCGGTTCTCGAAGATTTGGTAAATATTCCGGCGGGGGAATCACTGTTCAGAGATATGACAGCACCAATACTCTGCTTGGGTCCACACCGGTTTCATGGTCAGAAATTACTGTGCAAGACAGCAAAGATTATACATGGGCGTACACTATTCCGGCTGAACATCAGGGAAACTACAAATATGTAATCACTTATACTGTTCAGGGAGATAACCGCGAAATTACAGGTGCGAACTTCAATAATGATGTAATTTATGATACCGGTGGAAAAGCATCAAGCTCCGTCAGACTTATTCCACTGGATGGTGTTCTTAATATAAATAAACAGGGAACCGTTGTCACAGATGCTGCAGGAAAGCGCCAGATTCAGTGGACAGTATCTTTCCCTGTACCGGCAAATAAAGAATACACAAACTGCACATTGAAAGATACACTTCCATATCAGCAGATTGATAATGAATTATACAGCGATTCTTATATAGAAGGATCCGAACAGATTTCCGGTCTGCTTGATGGCGAAAACTATGAGATTGATTCATCTACTACAAGTGATGGCAAAAATAAACTGACAGTTAAATTCTATTATATGGAGAACGGTCAGAAAAAGATGAACCTGAAAGTTTCAGATCAGGCAAGGACAATTCAGTTTACTTATCTGACAGAACCGAATGAAAAATGGCTTGCAAACTCGAATGTGCTGACGAATAAATCTCACAAAAACAGTGCAACGATATCTGCCAGAGGACAGAATTTAACCGCAAATGCAACAGTAGAATTGTATGAGAATAACCCGGATATTACCAAATCAGCGGAAGTGATTGAGAAGGATGAGAATGGTAATGCAAAAGTAATTCAGTATAATGTCACGGTTTTGGGCATCGAGGGTGATTCTATTGAAATCACTGATGAATTTAACAAAGAGCATTTGATATACGATGCTACACAGGGATTACAGGTAAGCTACAGTGATGATGGCAAAATATTTACACAGGATCAGTCAGTAACGGCAGGTGCGACATCCAGTGATACGGGAATGGTATTTACAATTCAAAATGTTCACCCGGAAGACGGATTAAACCATGCAGTCTACAGGCTGACCTATTGTCTGAAAGTGAATGGTGCTGCCGGTGTGGATTCTATTGAGACGTCTGAAGAAGGTGGAAAAGTAACAAATACAGCATTCTTCAGAGGAAAATCTACGTCTGTGAAGACTACAGTTATAAACAGTGAGGGAATCATAAACAAAAAGCTGCTTAACGAGGATTCTCTTTCGGCAGAGGGATATGTTGCGGAATATCAGCTTGTCATTAACCCGGGAATGAAAACATACGGAACTTCAGAACTGCTTACAGTCAAAGACATCATGACCAATATGAAAGCAGTAAATCCGGATGAGGTAGAGATTCATACGGAATCCGCGGCAGGTACGGATGTGGATATTGACAAGGTTAAGGCTGTTTTCAGTGAAGATGGTATTCATTTTACTGTTCCAAATGCAACAAAGGCAGTGATCACATATAAAGCAAAGTGGACAGGACAGGGTGAGATTGAACACATAAATGAAGCAACTGTATATGGTTATTCCCGGAGTGTGGCTCGAAGCGTTAATATTTCTTCGCAGGGAAGCGGTGATTTTGACAACTATAAGATTACAATTTATAAAGTAGAAAAAGATAATAATACAAAAACTCTGGCAGGTGCTACATTTAAACTTCAGCGTTTTGTTGATGGAAAGCCGCAGGATGTGTTGGATAAAGACAATAACATTGTGACGATTACAACAGATACTGCCGGAAAAGCTATTCTGGAGGGACATGACCATGAAAAAGGGTGGGTCCTTCGAAAAGAATACAAATATCAGCTGGTTGAGATTGAGGCACCGGCAGGATATGAATTGAATCCTGCTCCGACGATTTTTGCTTTTTCTGATGCATTCGCAGGAGATAATGTTATTTGCTGTGAAAATGGCGGTCAGATCATTATAACGAATGAACTGGCTGAGCATGAAATTGAGATCAGCAAGGTAAATGCGGCAGACGGAGTGACCGAACTTGCCGGAGCGAAACTGCAGATCACGGATGAAGCAGGAAATATAGTCAAAGATAAAGCCGGAAATGAACTCTCCTGGACAACCGGAGAGTCTGCGGAAGATCAGAACGAAGATGGAAGTGCAAAACCGCACAAGGTGAAACTTGTAGCAGGAACATATATTCTGAAAGAGGTGAGTGCTCCATTTGGCTATTTGATGGCAGATCCGATTACCTTTACAGTAGGACTTGATGGGAAATTGTCCAGTAAAGCTGAAGGTGCTGTATCAAACGATGAAAACAAGGCAGTTGTAATCATGAAAGATGTAGCAAAGGAAAAATCGGTATCTTCATCTATTTCTGTAACAAAGAGATTAAAAACAGTTGCAGGAGAAGATATTCTTGCGGCAGATCAGACTTTCTATGTTGCGCTTTATGCAGACCAGGAATGTACACAGAGAGTATCCGATGTGAAAGCGCTCACGTTCAAAATGGACTCTGTATCGACAGTGACATTTACAGATCTTGCAATAGATACAACTTATTATATTGGTGAGTGTACAGCGGATGGTGTAAATTATCTGAGAGGCCAGACAGCAGACGGAACGACATATACCGCAATGTTCAGCAACGGAAACAGCGTCGAAACAGGTTCGAATGGTGGAAACAAAGCTGTCGAGTTTGAAAACAGATTTGTAAAATTCCCGGATGGTTTCTATAAAGAAGCACTTCTGAATCTTACAAAACAGCTGAAAAACAGTGATGGTAAGGATAAGAACAGTGATGAAACTTTTTATGCGGGAATTTTTGCAGATAAAGATTATACAAAACTTTCTGACCAGGTGTCTCAGAATATTGTTCCACTGAACCTGAATGGAAATTCCTCGGCGGGTGCGCAGATAAAAGTTGCCATAGCAGACGGTGGTTCAACGACATTATATGTGACAGAAGTTGATGCAGACGGAAAGCCAGTGGAGAAGGCAGACAGCTTCGAATATGATTTGAGTGTGGACACGGAAAGCATTACATTTAATGAAAGCAATAAGTCGGCTAGTGTTACACTTGTAAATCAGGAGCGTGCGGAGGATGAAGATGAGGAGACAGAAGAGGAAGAAATAAAAGAAAAAACCACGAAGAATACTCCGACTCCAACTTCATCAGTTACTCCAACGAAATCAACCCAGACAACAAACGCCGTAAAAACCGGTGATAACACACCGATTGGAATTTTCGTAGTTCTTCTTATCGCTGCGATTGCAGTGATCGGTGGAGGAATCTACCTCAAACGTCGTAAAAAATAACGAATAATCAAAACTCCGTCAGCACAGGTATGTAACTACCTGTTCTGGCGGAGTTTTACATTTCCTATCGAGGAAGCACCGGTGGCGCGTCCACTGATTTATACTTTAGGCTGATATCTCATATTAGATACATTATACACAGTGATGAATGCCTGTGGGTCTTCATGATTGATATAATTCATCAGCTTCAGATATTCTGTTTTGTCTACGATCGTAATGATCTCATTTCGTTTCTGCATATTATAGGCGCCGTATGCTTCATAAACAGTGGCTCCGCTGTGCAGATCGTGAATAATGAAATTTCGCAGTTCTTCTTCTTTTTTTGTAATGATGCAGACACGCCGTTTGATGTTGTGGTCAAAAATAAAGTGATCCAGCACGATTCCATTGAAATACGTACCGAGAATACTGAGAACAACTGTTTTTTTGTCATAAACAAGTGCGGCAGACAGTGCAACGCACATACCTGAGAGGGACATCGCCCTGCCAAGTTCCATATGCAGATATTTGTTCATGATCTTTGCTACGATATCAAGCCCGCCTGATGAAGCATTTCTGTTAAAAAGAATACTCAGACCAATGCTGACAACAAGGACATAGCACAGCACGTCCAGCTCCTGACTGTCGGTCATGGAAGTAAAATTCGGAAAAACTTTTTCAAAAATTCCGAGAAAGACAGGAAGCATGATACTTGTGTAAACGGTCTTTACTCCAAATTCTTTTCCGCAAGTGATAAAGCCAATGATCAGAAGAACAACATTCAGGATCATGGTGATTGCTGACAGCGGAAGTGGGACAAAATTAGAAAGAACAATTCCAAGACCGGAAATACTGCTGACAGAAGCATGGCTCGGTACGAGGAAAAAATAAACGGCAGCAGCAATGATTGCCACAGCACCGGTCAAAATGAGCGTTTCTAAAAGCAATTTTGCAAAATTCAATTCTTTTTTCATCGAAAAAATCTCCAGATTCAGTTTTAATTTGATATATTTCTGCGATTATCTGTCCGAAAATTATACTTCAGGGACGGGCAGATTCACAATGACCGGCTCATGTTCAAGTGCCGGAATGATCTTTTCTGTAAAATCCTTTGTAGTAAATTTCAGACTGGATGTATTGATGCATGGGTGGCAGCCGAAATACGGATCCTTCAGAACATCTTCATCGATCAGAAGCTGAACTTTCTTTTCGTGGTCGTTCATCAGGCCAAGGACGCTGACAGATCCCGGGGTGATATTGAGATATTTTTCCATATATTCCGGTTTGGCGAAAGATAAACGTGCAGAACCGATCTGAGCGGAAAGATCCTTTGTCTTAAAGGGTTTGTCGCCCGGCATCAGGAGCAGATAAAAGTTTGTTTCCTGACGGTTGCACAGAAAAAGGTTCTTGCAGATAGCGGTATCATCACCGAGTGTGCGGTCAATTTCCTCACAGGCTTCCATGGTCATGGCTGCCTCGTGGTCAACACGCTGGTAAGTAACGCTGAGTTTATCTAAAAAGTCATAGACACGGATCTCCTTGTCCAGACGGTCATTTACATTTTCCGGTCTTCCATTCTGTAATTCCATTTCGTGGTTCTCCTTTTCATTTTTACGTCTTTCATTGTAACGGTATTTAAGTGATGTGTAAACCCGTTATATGATTGTCAAAGTACTAAATAGTGAACAAGGCCGGGATTTAAATGTGGTTTTTTGAATATTTTTTCAAAAAAGGTCTTTACAAACCACAAAAAACCATATATAATGCAAATGAAAACAAAGAGAAACAACATAAAATGAAAAAATAAACAACATAAAACCACAACACAACAAAACTGCCCATTTATGGACGAAATCGGAGGGATTTTATTATGAGGATCTTAGAGTCAAAATTTGTACAGGGTTTTATCAAGATGGCGAACGACGGTTATCTGCAGGGATGGCATGAGAGAAACGGTGGTAACTTAAGCTACCGTCTGAAGGCAGAGGAAGTCGAAATGATCCGTCCGCGTCTGAATGCACCGGGAGAATGGACACCGATCGGAACCGAAGTACCGGGACTGGCAGGCGAATTTTTCCTTGTGACAGGAAGCGGTAAGTATTTCAGAAATATCATTGTTGACCCGGAAGTATGTCTTGCCATTATTGAACTGGATGAAACCGGATGCAATTACCGTATTCGTTGGGGACTGGTCGAGGGCGGAAGACCGACAAGTGAGCTGCCGACACATCTGATGAATCATGAAGTAAAGAAAAAACTTACCAATGGAAAGCATCGTGTTATTTATCATGCACATACCACAAATACGATTGCACTGACATTTGTACTCCCGCTGGATGACAAAGTGTTTACCAGAGAACTCTGGGAATCCGCAACCGAGTGTCCGGTCGTATTTCCGGATGGTGTCGGCGTTGTCGGCTGGATGGTTCCGGGCGGAAGAGAAATTGCCGTAAAGACAGCAGAACTTATGAAAAAATATGATGTTGTAATCTGGGCGCATCATGGAATGTTCTGTTCCGGAGAGGATTTTGACCTGACATTCGGACTGCTCCACACTGTTGAGAAATCAGCCGAGATCCTTGTAAAGATTCTCTCCATGACACCACATAAACTGCAGACGATCCAGCCGGATAATTTCCGTGCACTGGCAAAAGATTTCAAGGTAAGCCTGCCGGAAGAATTCCTGTATGAAAAAGAATAACAAACTAAAAGGAGAAGTCTTTTCGGACTTCTCCTTAATTTCAGCCAAACTTTATCTTATACGCTGTACCTGATAGTCTTTATAATATGAAGAATTAGAGCTTACCCGGAGGCGATATTTTCTTGAACCAATCTTAAAATATGTATTGATATAATATGTATAGATATTAGGATTGTCATATGCATTTACGTATGGATAAATCATTCCAAGACCGGCAACATAAATAATATAGTTTCCCTTTCCCTTGTGCAGAATACTGGTTTTCAGGTCTGTCTCGCCTGCGGCAGATGAAAGTGCTCCATGATAGTAAGCTTCATTTGTTAACGACTTTTCATATCTGCGCGTATTCTTGTTGTAAACATATATCGGAAAATCGGTCATTTTTCTGCCATTATTGCTGCATCCTATGAAAGCTGGTTTTTTCGATGCATAATTCCAGATTTCCAGAGCAAATACGCTGGTTCCGGCGCTCAGGAAAGAATTTCCTGTCTGTCGGAGTGAAATACGCCCTCCGATTGTATAAACCGACACTGCACTGCTGAATTTTCCTTTTTTCCTACCATTAACGGCACGTACCTTATACCAGAGTTCTCCCTTTTTTGTGTCCTGCCAGGAAAGTCCTTTGACTGTTTTTACTTTTTTAAATTTCTTACCGTTGGTTGAGCGGTAGATTTCATATTTTTTGGCTCTGGATGCTTTTTTCCATGTAAGTTTTGTTTTTCCTTTTGTGTAGACAGCCTTTATTCCTGTCACTTTTCCAACGGAAGCGGCCTGAACCGTCACATTTGTTGAAGGAATAAGTGTGACTGCTAACAGGAGTGCCATAACAAGACTTACTATTGTTTTCTTTAATTGTTTCATCGCTGTAACCTCCTTCTGAATATTGGTAAAATAAGTATAACAAAGTTTCTGCTGTCACTCAAAAGTATTGCCATATCTGTCATAGACAAAGGCGGTAATTTTTTGTGTATTTGCAGAAAATCCTTTATACTGTAAGCAGGAAATATGGGCATGAGCAGGAAGAGGATGAAAAGATGAATTTTCAGGAATGTCTGAACAACTATATCATACAGATCCGATGCAATGGAAAAGAGCTGGCGCGTAACAGTGAAATATCCGAAACGGTTATCAGCCGATACCGCAAAGGGGAGCGTACACCTTACGCTGACAGTGAATATTTAAAGAAATTATCCGATGGAATCATCAAGACTGCAGCAGAAAAAGGCATCCGGGATTTTAAGGCGGACAAAGTTTTGCAGACACTGCGTGAAAGTCTGGAGGATGACCGGGACGAGCCGGTATTTAACGGCCAGAAACTCGACATTCTGCTAAGAGAACTGGATATCAATATTTCCAGACTTGCGGCATTTTTGCATTATGATCCCTCGTACTTGTCGAAGATAAGGACGGGCAAGCGCAATCCGGCACATCAGCAGCAATTTGTCGAAAAAGTCTGTGAATATGTGATAGCTAATTATAAGGATGAGCAGGATCGGAAAAAGGTGGTGTATCTTATTCAATGCAATGAGGATGAACTTGCAGACAGTTCTTCATATCGGAGGAAACTGCGGGAGTGGCTCAATTCCTCGATGCCGGACGGGGTTGATTATGTATCCGCTTTTCTGCGTAAAGTGGATTCTTTTAATCTGGACGATTATATAAGAGCCATTCACTTTGACAGCTTCAAGGTGCCGAAAGTACCGTTTCAGCTTCCTGTTTCAAGGCATTATTACGGGCTGAAAGAAATGCGCGAGGGGGAACTGGATTTTCTGAAGCATACCGTGCTTTCAAAATCAATGAAGCCCTTGTACATATGCAGTGATATGCCGGTAGAAGATATGGCTGCAGACGAGGATTTTGCAAAAAAATACATGTTCGGTCTTGCGATGGTTCTCAAAAAGGGGTTGCATATCCATATCATCCACGATGTGGAACGTCCGATGAAAGATATGATGCTCGGTCTGGAAAACTGGGTTCCACTTTATATGACCGGGCAGATTTCACCATATTATCTGAAAGGTGTACAGAATCGTGTCTATTCTCATCTGCATTATTGTTCCGGGCAGGTGGCGATGACAGGCGACTGTATCAGCGGGCATCATGATCTGGCACATTATTATCTGACCAGTCGCAAAGAGGAAGTATCGATCAGTCAGAAAAATATGGAATTTCTTTTGAAAAAAGCACATCCACTGATGGATATTTACAGGGAAGAGCGCAAAAAAGAACTGCATGCGTCTCTGCTTGAAAATGCCGGGAAAGAAGGCCGGCGGAGGCGTGTACTGGCGGTTCCGGATCTGGGAGTCCTGCCGAAAAAACTGCTGGAAGAAATTCTGGAACGCAATCATGTTGTGTTGAATGAGAAAACAGTGATTTTGGAAAGCTATAAAAGATCCGCAACATGCCTGGAGACAATTCTGAAGCACAGTGTAGTGGAGGATGAAGTATCAGTGCTTTCTGAAGCGGAGTATGAAAAATATCCACTGGTGCTTCCGCTTGCAGAGTGCTTTCTGGAAAAAGATATCCGTCTGACTTATGAGGAATATCATGCATGCATAGGTGCGGCAGAGAACTATGCGAAAGCAAACGAAAACTATCAGTTCAATCTGACAAAGATAAAAGGTTTTCACAATATCCAGATCACGTGTTTTGAAGGAAAGTGGTGCATGATATCGAAGAACCGGGCTCCGGCGATCCATTTTGTGATTCATCATCCAAAACTTCGGTATGCACTGGAAAATATGGTATTACCGATTCGTGATGACGAGATCGAATAAGACATGATTGATAATGAGGGATGAAAAGGAGGAAAGAAATAATGAAAAAGAACTGGAAAAAAATACTGGCAGCAGCTGGCTTGGGGATGATGCTGATGACCACTTCTCTGACTCCGGTGACGGCTTTTGCGGCGGTCGATACGCAGAATCTGCTGACTTTTGTAAATGATACAATGGATGACGGCTCGCAGATCTACTATTTTGAAGAGGTTGCTGTGACACTCCCGGCAGACTGGAAGGGAAAGGTTGCGGTGCAGGCACAGGACACCAGTGTTACTTTTTATCATAAGGCGAGCAAAGAAAAATGGCAGGAAAATTATGGGACAGTTGGCGGGAAACTTTTTTCCTTATCTTATTCCGTAAACAGTGATTTCACAGAGCTGCCGTCCTATTATTATGTAGGATTCGGCGAGGAGTCGGTGATGAATTATTTCCTGACATTTCCGACAGATGTGCAGGGCTACATGGATGACAGCAGCATCAGCGAGGAATATCAGCAGCTTTTCTCGGAAATTGATTATGTAAAAGATCATGTATGCATGCGTCATGCGGAGCCGACAGATGAAGTAAGTTCTTTTGATGAAACGAAAGCCGGATACGATGGTATATGGACAAAGGTAGAAGATTTGTTTGAACTGTATCTTCCGACAGAATGGGATGCCTGCCAGCCGGACGAAGAAGACATTGCAGGTGGTGTGAAATATATTTCTGTATCTGAAGACAAAGCCTATATCTGTATGGCGATGGCAACGGAGCCTGACAATGAAGAGACAAGGAAAGAGATTGAGCAGGAGCTTGCTGATAATAACATGACAATGATGGATGTGTTGAAAGAACAGATCGACGAGCAGGGATTCAAACTGGAAAAAGAAGCAGAGATCAATGGAATTCCATGCGTATTCTGCTCGACAGACAGCCTTTACGGAATCGTGTTTATTGACCAGAAAGATGCGACACAGATTGACATGGTGATCTTTGCAGGAGAAAACAGAGGGAACGATCAGATTGTCGAAACCGTTCTGCGTTCCGTAAGGTGGCTGCCGGAAGAATAGTTGTGATGCTGTTTTCTTTATTGGTATAATCTTTTAAGACATAATTATAAAGGGAGAAGCCTGAAAATATCTTTCAGACTTCTCCTTTTTGGTACAGGTCAGTTTTGTCGTTTCACAATGTCGTCTATTTATTTTCTTTATAAAATCTTAATACTGATTCCGATAATTTTATACAATCTTTGAGGAGTTATATGTATAATAAGACTGGAATAAAAAGATTAAAATCTGCATGTGCAAAATATTAAAAAAGGAGCCATACATTTATGCCGGAGAATTTTCACAGAAAAAAACATCTGACGTCATTTCAGATGATCATATTAGGGTTTGCAGGAGTGATTCTTTTGGGAACGCTTCTTCTGATGCTTCCGGTCTCGTCTGCAGATGGAATCGTAACTCCATTTGACGAAGCACTTTTTACTTCAACTTCTGCAGTTTGTGTGACGGGACTTGTTGTACAGGACACAGGCAGCTACTGGTCCGGATTTGGTCAGACAGTTATTCTTATACTTATACAGACAGGTGGGCTGGGAGTAGTGACAGTTGCTGTCGCTGCATTTATGCTTTCCGGAAGAAAAATATCTCTTATGCAGCGCAGCACTATGCAGAGCGCAATATCGGCACCGCAGGTAGGCGGAATTGTCCGGTTGACAAAATTCATACTGAGAGGAACTTTTTTGGTTGAGGCGATTGGAGCAATTTTACTTCTCCCGGTATTTTGCCATGATTTTGGGCGGAGGGGAATCTGGATGTCCGTATTTCATTCAGTATCTGCATTTTGCAATGCCGGGTTTGACATACTGGGAACAGAAGGGCACAGGTTTGTATCTCTTTCAGGATATGGCGATAATATATGGCTGAATATGGTGATCATGCTTTTGATTATAATCGGAGGTATCGGATTTCTTACCTGGGAAGACTTTTATGAAAATAAATTAAATTTCAGACGTTATCGTATGCAGAGTAAGGTGATTCTGATAACAACTGTTCTTCTTATTATATTGCCGGCAATTTTATTTTTTGCCAATGATTTTGGAGAGTTTCTGTTTAAAAAACGTCTGCTGTATTCAATATTTCAGTCAGTTACAACGAGAACAGCCGGGTTTAATACTGCAGATCTCCCGTTGATGACAGAAGCAGGAAAGGCGGTTATGATATTGCTGATGCTGATCGGAGGATCACCAAGTTCCACAGCGGGAGGTATGAAGACAACAACTTTTGCAGTACTGATCCTGAATGCATTTGCTACATTCAGAAGCCGTGAAGATGCAGGTGCTTTTGGAAGAAGATTTGATGTTCAGGTGATAAAAAATGCGGCAACAATTGCTATGCTGTACCTGATGCTGTTCTTTGGAGGCGGAATCATAATCAGTGCTTATGAAGGATTACCTGTGCTGACCTGTTTTTATGAGGCAGCTTCAGCTATAGGAACGGTAGGACTGACTCTGGGTGTTACGCCCGATCTACATATAATATCACGACTGATATTGATTGTACTTATGTACCTGGGGCGCGTGGGTGGACTGACACTGATCTATGCAGTATTTTCAGGAAAAAATAATAATAATGCAAGAATGCCAATGGAAAAAATCACAGTGGGTTAAAGGAGCTTTTTTATGAAGAATATTTTAATTATCGGACTTGGAAGATTTGGAAAACACATTGCAATGCAGCTTAATCAGATGGGACATGAGATTATGGCGGTAGATCTGAATGAGGAAAGAGTAGAGAAAGTTCTTCCTTTTGTTACCAATGCTCAGATTGGAGACAGCACAGATGCTGAATTTCTGAAATCTCTGGGAATCGGAAATTATGATATCTGTTTTGTAACGATTGGAGGTAGTTTTCAGAATTCGCTTGAGACGACTTCTTTACTAAAGGAACTGGGAGCCAGACTGGTAATTTCCAGAGCGGAACGGGATGTCCATGAAAAATTCCTTTTGCGAAATGGTGCAGATAAGGTGGTTTATCCTGAAAAACAGGTGGCAAAATGGGCATCCAT
Source organism: uncultured Ruminococcus sp. (assembly GCA_900066355.1). Lineage (GTDB taxonomy): Bacteria > Bacillota > Clostridia > Lachnospirales > Lachnospiraceae > Blautia_A. The sequence continues at coordinate 364,058 of FMEL01000001.1, read as the reverse complement.
TCGTTATGCGGATGATCATATCCTTGATTATATGGAAGTCGATGCATCTCATGCAATCTTCGAAGTAGAAATACCGTATGAGTGGATTGGAAAAACCATAGGTGAACTTGACATAAGAAAGAAACATAATATAAATATTCTGGCAGTCAAAAATGAAGGCGGCGAAATCGGTGTGGCAATATCGGCTGATACAGTTCTGAACGATGGGAGTACACTTCTGGTACTGGGTGATTATAAAACAATTCAAAAATGTTTTCATATCTGAAGATAGTGGGTGATGATAATGGAAAAGGGAACTCTGATATTGATTGTATGTGTAATATTTGGACTGGGACTTTTTATGGTGTCAAAACTGGGATGCTTTATTAAGGAAAGCCGAAAAGAACTTTCTGATGAACGTTCAAATCTGCAGTTATTAAAAAAAGTCGAGATGAGTTCAAAAGGAAGACAAAAGAATGCAGACATGCATGTCATTCCGGGTACAGTTATGCCGGAAACCGGTCAGAAGCAGAAGTTTAAGCTCCATATTGAAACACCATCAGTAAAAGATTATATTCTGACAGTTTCAATATTTATTGGCTGTACACTGATTGGACTGATATTTCAGAAACTGTATTTCACAGATGCGAATATAGTTACCATATATATCCTTGGAGTATTGCTCACTTCAATTTTAACAGATGGATATCTTTGCAGTCTGGCCGGTTCGTTTTTAAGTGTCGTTCTTTTTTGCTTTTTTCTTACAGAACCAAGAATGTCATTTCAGACATATGCAGTTGGTTATCCTGTGACATTTCTGATCATGCTTATCTCATCCGTACTGACAGGAACACTTGCGGCAAAACTAAAAGAGCATGCAAGGTTATCGGCACAGCAGGCTTTTTGCACACAGATTTTATTTGATACAAACCGTCTACTCCAACAGGTAAAAGACAGAAGAGATATCCTTTGTGTTACCTGTAAACAACTGGTGCGTCTGTTAAACTGTAATATTGTTGCGTATATTGAAGAAAACGGAGAACTGTCCGGCGGCAGTCTGTTTTTTCATAACGACGAAAGAGGAAGACAGGGAGAACTTCTGACATCAGAAGAACAGTATGTAGCCAGGTGGGCATATGAGAATGGGCAGAATGCAGGTGCAACAACGAATCATTTTAGCAGTGCCAGATGTTTATACTTTGTTATTAAAAGTGGAGACAATGTATATGGTGTAATTGGAATCCCATTGCAGAAGAAAAAACTGGATTCTTATGAGAACAGCATTCTGATTTCTGTCATTAATGAATGTGCACTTACAATGGAAAATTCACATAATGCAATAGAAAAAGAAAAAAATGCAGTATTTGCCAAAAATGAACAGCTTCGTGCGGATCTTTTGCGTGCGATTTCACATGATCTTCGAACACCTCTTTGTTCGATATCCGGAAATGCAGATATGCTGTTAAATAATGGGAACTGTCTGGATGAGGCAACAAAACATCAGATTTATTCAGATATTTATGATGATGCAAACTGGCTGATTGATGTTGTGGAAAATCTGCTGTCTATCACGAGGCTGAATGATGGAAGATTAAAGATCAAATTTACAGATCAGCTTCTGGATGAGGTCATTGCAGAATCACTGCGCCACATCAGCCGAAAACATGAGGATTATCAGATTGACGTAGAATGTGAAGAATTTATTCTCGTACATATGGATGTGCGGCTTATAATCCAGGTTCTTGTAAATTTGATTGATAATGCAATAAAATATACACTGCCGGGTTCAAAGATATGCATCAGAGGAATAAAGAAGGATGGTCAAGCACAGATCAGTGTAGCTGATAACGGACCGGGTATTTCAGATGAAGTAAAACCGCATATCTTTGAAATGTTCTACACAGGCAATAATACAATCGCTGACAGTCATCGAAGTCTTGGCCTTGGCCTTTCCCTTTGTCGTTCAATTATTGAAGCACACGGGGGAACTCTGGTGCTGACAGATAATATTCCGAGAGGATGCATGTTTACGTTTACTTTACCATTAAGTGAGGTGATATTAAATGAATAAAAATTCGATTCTGGTTGTTGAAGATGATCGTCCGATACGAAACCTGATCATAACAGCATTAAAGACACATGATTATAAATATCTGGAAGCAGAGAATGGTACTTCTGCTATTCTGGAGGCCTCCTCACATAATCCGGATATTGTTTTGCTTGACCTGGGATTGCCGGATATAGAGGGAGTGGAAGTGATCAAAAAAATCAGAATGTGGTCAAATATGCCGATTATTGTTATAAGTGCAAGAAGCGAAGACACGGATAAGATAGAAGCGCTGGATGCAGGCGCAGATGATTATATAACGAAACCATTTTCAGTCGAGGAACTTCTTGCACGGATACGCGTCACGCAGAGACGACTTGCACTGCTCCAGACGGGCGAGATGCAGGAAGAATCGACTTTTACCAATGGTGAACTGAAAATTGATTATACGGCCGGTTGTACTTATCTGAGAGGTGAAGAATTGCATCTAACCCCTATTGAATATAAACTTTTGTGCCTTTTGTCGCGTAATGTAGGTAAGGTACTGACGCATACATATATCACGCAGCAGATCTGGAGCAGAAGCGCAGAGAGTGATGTAGCTTCTCTTCGTGTGTTTATGGCGACTTTGAGAAAGAAGCTGGAACCAGAAAAGGGTGATGTTTCATATATACAGACTCATGTTGGAATAGGCTATCGGATGTTGCGGATAGAATAAATAATAATTACTTTAATATGTCATCAAGATTCTGATTCATGATACTTAGAACCTCCATAAATTTCTGACGTGCTTCTTCATCAAGACCGGAAAGAAGACGATCAATGCTTTTAATTTTCGAATTTCAACAATGTCGCGTGCAGTCCGGAAATCCGGATTGTTTGCCAGAAACATAAGAATATCAAATTCAATGTTTATATTCATAAAAAATCCTCAGTTCTGTGAAAAATATAATAGTTCAAATTTGAAAACAGTGGTTTGTGCCTGTTGCTTTACAGTGGCAGTATGAGTGCAATCGTGCTGCCGTTTTTATCGCTTTTCAGGACTTTTACTTCTCCACCATGCTGTCTGGCAATTTCATTTACGAGCGCGAGCCCCAGTCCGGCGCCGCCCATAGCGCGGCTTCGTGATTTGTCTACACGGAAAAACGGGGTGAAAATTTTTTCCTGATATTCCGGAGAAATTCCGATCCCGGTGTCAGATACTTCAATGAAGGCACAGTCTGCCGGAGCAGGAGAAACAGCAGCGTTCAGGAGAGATTTTTTCTGCTGGATGTTTACCGTTACTTTTCCACCGGGATGGTTGTATTTAATTGCATTTTCCACAAGATTATACACAGCACGGTAGAGAAGAAGATAACTTCCTGTGATGGTACAGTCCCCATCCTCCTGAATCAGCTTAATTTGTTTTTGTTCAGCAATTGAAGTCAGGTCGCAGAGAACTTCATCTGTAAGTTCTGCCAGCGAGAACGTTTCAGAACGCTTAATTGTCTGTATACCGGTCATATCGAGAAGAATCTCTGCCAGATGAGAAAGCCGTCCGGTCTGTTCCTGAATCATAGAAAAGAGTTCCAGATATTCATCGGTGGATGGCTCCTTTTTTCTGGCAAAAACTTCCAGATTTGTCTGCATGACCGCCAGGGGTGTGCGAAGTTCATGTGCTGCACTGGCAGAAAACTGTTTCTGTGCTGTAAAGGCGTCATTCAGACGGGAAAGCATTTCGTTAAAAGAAAGTGTCAGCTTCGAGATTTCATCGTTACTGTCCGGTACTTCAAGTGGTTCGGAGAGGTTTTGTGCCTGGATTTTTTCAATTTTTGTGCTGAGACTGTGCAATGGTTTTAATGCCCGGCGGCTGACAAAATATGTGCAGGCACTGCTCAGCAGAATGATAAGTATTGTGGCAATGAGGCTTCGAATCTGAAAAAGATGTTTGGTCGTTGTTACCTGTTCTGTGAGATCAGGAAACAAGATGGTTGGATCTACGTTAAAAGTAATTGGCGAAGAACCGGTTTCATTGATTTGTACGATATAATTTTGCAGGTGATCCATACCGGTAACTGCGGACTGACTGATAAAAAAGTACATCAGTATGCAGGTGATCGTTACAAGCAGAGCGGTGACCAGTGTCAGACGCCATTGCAGGGAGAGTTTTTTGGAATAATTTTTCATGATACTTCCTCCATCAGAATATATCCCTGTCCGATTTTGTTTTGAATCGGATCAAATCCCAGTGCAGCACGAAGTTTTTTACGCAGAGAAGAAATGTGGACACGGATTGAATTACTGAAACTGTTGACACTTCCGTCCCAGAGGTGTTCGATCATTTCCTCGGGGCTGATAATACGACCCTGATGAAGCAGGAAATATTCCAGAAGCGCACTTTCTTTTCGGGTAAGGGAAAGAGGCACATCACCTACACTGGCTTTCCGTGTGCGTGTATCAAAAATGATGCGGCCACATTTCAGACAGATGTCTTCCTGAATAAATTTTCTACGGGTGAGGCTGCGGATTCTGGCTTCCAGTTCTTCAAAATGAAAAGGTTTGGTGAGATAATCATTGGCGCCAAGATCCAGTCCTTCTACTTTGTCCTGAATCTGTCCACGGGCGGAAAGGATCAGAACCGGTGTGGTGCTGTCAGATGCACGGAATTGCTGCAGAATGTCAAGACCGTCTGTTCCCGGAAGATTCAGGTCCAGAAGAATCAGATCGTAGCTTTCTGTCATACATAATTCCAGTCCTTCATTTCCATCAAAACAGGTATCTGTTTCATATCCATTCATACGAAGACCCTCTGCAATGGAGCAACAGAGCTGTTCTTCATCTTCTATAATTAATATATGCATGTAAGCTCTCCTTTTTATGTGGTAGTACCTGAGACTTGTTTTGCATCAGGTATTTCGATAATTCTGTCTGATACTATCATATCATGTCTGACATAAAATTCCTGTAAAAAAATCACCTGTTTTAATGAAATCGATATTTTGATTAAAAAATTTCATTTTCGTGTTTTCTTAACACCAATTTTATATATAGTATGGTATAGTTTTGTCTATAGTAATCGCAGTGAGCACAGCTCACGCTGTAAAATGCAAACGAAATCAATTGAAGGGAGATATATATCATGAAATTCAGAATGAAAAAAATAACAGCACTTATGGCAGCTGCAGTATTGGGAGCATCCACCTTTGGAGGAGTATCCGTAATGGCAGCAGAAAGTACAGAAGCAATGGCGGTTCCGGCAGACCAGGCCGGAATGGTAGTTGATGATGATGCAGTTGCTGCAGAGGGGGATGCAATCCCGTCTGATTTTATACAGGGTACTTTCAAACCATCTGAGACAACTGTGCAGGCACAGGATTCTTATGAGTATCCATTCCTTGGACTTAACATGAAACTTCCAGAGGAACTGCTTAAACAGATAAAAGCGCAGACTATTGCGATGATCTCAAATGAAGGATGGAATGACACTGCAGATGCAATTAAATATGCATATATAAGCTGGAGCGAAATGACCGAGGAGCAGAAAGAGGCAGAGGTTGACAAGCTTGGAACAGCGTATGATGACTGGTGCAATAGTCTTGCAAAAATTGGAGTGATTGGAATCTATGACGAAGATTCTGAGAAAGAACTGGATGAGATCACAGGCTGTACAGAACACAAAGAAATCGGAAGCAGCAGTGATGGAAAGTATAAATATTATCTGAGCACTAATAAAGATGCAGATGAATCCCTGAAAAAAGAAGTGGAAGAAATTGATGTGACACTCACAGAGATGACACCATTCCAGCAGCTTTCCGCATTTGATCAGCCACAGGATACCAGCAATGCAGGTGATTCTACAACTGTGGGTAAATTTGAGACAAAAGGTGTTGACGGAAAAGACTATACAGAAAAAGTATTTAGCGATTATGACCTGACTCTGGTCAATATTTTTACTACCTGGTGTTCTCCATGCGTCAATGAGATTCCGGAACTGGAAAAGCTCTATGAAGAGATGAAAGACAAGGGAGTAGGAGTTGTTGGTGTGGTTCTTGATACAGTAGGAGATGACGGAAAACAGGATGATGCTACCGTGAAAAAAGCTGGTGTTCTTCAGGAAAAGACAAAAGCTTCTTATCCTTTCCTGATTCCGGATTCAACAATGATGAATGGACGTCTGAATGGCATCTCTGCTTTCCCGGAAACCTTCTTTGTTGACAAAGATGGAAATATTGTAGGAGAAACATATTCCGGAAGCCATAGCCTGGATGAGTGGAAGAAAATCGTAGAAAAAGAGCTTGCGAATGTTTCAAAATAAAAGAGTATAGTTGTGATAACCAGCAATGCCGGTTTCCGGCAGAAAGATAAAAGATAACTATGATAAAAAAAATAACAGAAACAAAATGGGCAGGAGTTGTTTTGGCAATTCTTGGAATCCTTCTGATGATCTTTGGAATCTACAGAGGCGAGATGTCCGTAGTTTTTACAAAAGCAATTAATATCTGCATGGAGTGTATTGGAATTGGATAATAAAAAAATGAAAATAAACGAATGGCCGCGACATGGAATCCAGGCATTGTGGGCACTGCTGACTAACAGTCATCTGTCTGGTTTTGTGACCGGCAAGATCTATACCGGAAAGCTGAAAAATGTCTGTGTTCCGGGGCTGAACTGTTATTCCTGTCCCGGTGCGACAGGCGCCTGTCCGATTGGTTCTCTTCAGGCGGTAATTGGAAGCTGGAATTTCAAAATGGCATATTATGTGGTCGGATTTCTGATTTTTGTGGGAGCATTGCTGGGCAGGCTGGTCTGCGGATTCCTGTGTCCGTTCGGACTGATTCAGGATCTGCTCAACAAGATTCCGTTTCCGAAAAAAATCAGGACATTTCGCGGAGACAAACTGCTTCGCAAACTGAAATATGTAATTTTTCTTATATTTGTAATTTTATTGCCGATGTTTGTGGTAGATATCATGGGACAGGGCGCACCGTATTTCTGCAAACTGATCTGCCCGGCAGGAACACTGGAAGGTGGTCTTCCGCTTGTATTGTTGAATAAGTCCATGCGCAGTGCAATCGGATGGCTTTACATATGGAAAAATGTGATTCTGGTGATTGTGATCATTTTGGCAATTCTTATTTACCGGCCGTTTTGTAAATATATCTGTCCACTGGGAGCGTTTTATTCTATATTTAACAAAGTATCTGTTTTTCGTTATCGTGTAGACGAGGAGAAATGCATTCACTGTGGAAAATGTGCAAAAGCCTGCCAGATGGAAGTAAACCCTGTGGAAAACCCGAACAGTGCAGAGTGCATCCGTTGTGGAAGATGTAAGAAAGCCTGCCCGACACAGGCGATTCAGTGTGGGGTAAAGAGATAATATTAATGCCGTCAGATAGCCTGGAGCTAACTGGCGGTATTTTTACGTTATAGGACATTACCCCGTAATGTTCCAATAACGTAAAAACGTGACGAAATATTTCATAAGATTTGTATAGGTAAATATTGGCGTGTCTGGTATAATAAATTTGCTTATATCAAAAAGGAAAGATGGAGGAGGGTATAGATAATGATTTGTGGAATGACATATTTTCAGATATGTTTGTATTTTTTGTTTTATTCTTTTGGAGGATGGGTTGTTGAAGTTATCTTCCATGCGGTTGCACTTGGAAAGGTGATAAACCGAGGTTTTCTGAATGGTCCGGTCTGCCCGGTGTATGGTTTCGGAGTACTGTCCGTTTTTGCTCTGCTCAATACGATTCAGAGCGGAGGACATGTGATGAGTGAAGGAATGATCTTTGTCTTTGGATTTGTCCTGGCTACTTTGGTAGAGCTGATTGCCGGATGGCTGCTTGACGTATGCTTTCATGCAAGATGGTGGGATTATTCAAATAAGCCGCTGAATTTTCACGGATATATCTGTCTGGAGTTTTCGCTGATCTGGGGACTTGCAATCGTGATGGTCGTAAAAGTTTTCCAGAAGTATGTGGAAAATCAGGCATCACATATACCGGCAACCTGGGAATGGGTTGTGATAGCAATTTTGTATGCGGCATATTTTGCGGATTTTGTAGTGACTGTAGCAACGATCCGCGGACTGAACAAGAAGCTTACCAGACTGGATAAAGTCAGCTCCGATATGAGAATTGTAAGTGACAAACTCAGCAACACACTGGCGACGACCACGATCGACACTGCTCAGAAAGTCGGTGAGGGTAAAGTGCAGGTTACACTTGCAAAAGCAGAGCTCCGTGATGCTACAATAGCGCAGAAAGATAAGTCAATCGAAATGCTTCGAATGAAAAAAACAGAACTTCAGGCACAGTTTGATGAGCTGTCCAGTTCTATCACAAACCACACTGTATTTGGACAGGGACGACTCATCAAAGCATTTCCTGAGATGAAACACAGAGATTACTTTGAGTTGATTCAGGAACTGAAGAAGAAACTGAAATAAAGTTTGCTGTGAAGCACACCGCCAGGGAACGTCTGCACATGGTGTAGATGTTTTTCCTGGCGATATTTGTCTGCGCATGACCTGGGGAGGAGTAAGAGCCGGGCAAGTTCATGAAATTGCCAGTCATAAATGACCCGGATAGAAGGAACCCTCGGGAAAGTCCACGAAATTGTCGGTTGTGAATGACTCAGACGTAAGCCAATCCTGAGCAGGTCAACCAATTTCTGTAAATTTGGTTGGTCTATGATAAAGTAAGGTTCTCACAGGTCATTGGGAGAGTTAAAATTCGATGACTTAAAAATGAGTAAGTTCAAATAGAATCAACAGGAGCACAAAAATCAGATGGTCCTAATCCCGGTAATTGTTAAGTAAGGATATATCGTTTTGCTGTCTGAGTGATGGTAAAACGATATTTTGTAATAGGAAACTACTCCGTAATGTTCCTATTACATAAAAACGTTCCGTGAGGATGCAATGCTTCTTGACAAATCCTCAGTTTTCTATATAATTATCAAAGGTAATTAACAATGATAATTATATAGGAGCATATATTATGACAACCAAAAAAATCAAAGAAATGCTTGATGCATGTTATCAGGCGAAGCGGATCCGGGAGATGCTGCCACCACTGCCGCAGGGGGTGATGCCGTCTTATATTCAATATCTGGATGCAATCCAGAAACTGGAAAAAAAAGACATTCATGTAAAAGTGTCTGATATCAGCGATATAATGAATCTCCCAAGGCCGGGAGTCACCAGAACGGTAAAAGAGATGGAGAAAAAAGGTTATCTCAGCAAGATTGCATCCCCAGATGATGGACGTGTCACTTACATATCTATCACAGAAGAAGGATGGAAGCTGTTTCATAAGTATGATGAGCATTATTTCGGCGAGCTGTCCGGGGAACTGAGTGATATTTCAGAAGAAGATGCAGACTGTATGATCCACACGATTGCAAAATTTTATCAGATTATGTGTGAGAGGAGGAGTCATTATGACAAATGATAAAGCTGATTTTACACAGGGAAATATACTGGAGAAACTGGTCGCCTTTATGATGCCGATTCTCGGGGCGTTGATTCTGCAGGCGGCATACGGCGCAGTTGACTTGTTGGTTGTAGGAAGATTTGGTTCCACATCCGGACTTTCTGCGGTTTCCACCGGAAGCCAGGTATTGAATCTGGTGACATTTGTAGTAATTCAGTTCGCAATGGGTATCACTGTTCTGATCGCCCGATATCTTGGTGAAAAAAGACTGGAAAGGATCGGGGCTGTCATTGGTGGTGGAGCAGTGGTATTTACCATGATGTCTGTTGCACTGTTTATTGCGATGGTTGGATTTGCCCGTCCGATTTCCGTTCTGATGCAGGCACCGGCTGAGGCTGTAGATCTGACTGCAAGTTATGTAAGAATCTGCGGTGCAGGTATTTTCTTTATTGTAGCGTACAATCTGTTGTCTGCAATCTTCCGTGGATTGGGAGACAGTAAATCACCACTTCTTTTTGTACTGGTGGCATGTATTGTAAATATTATCGGCGACCTGGTACTGGTAGCCGGTCTTCACATGGATGCAGCAGGAGCTGCAATCGCAACAGTTACCGCACAGGCGCTCAGCGTAGTATTTGCGGTAATGCTTTTGCTGAAAAAAGATCTTCCGTTTGCGATCACAAAGAAGGATTTTCGCCTGAACCCACAGTGCCGGAAATTCCTGAAGATCGGTCTTCCGCTTGCACTGCAGGAATTTCTGACACAGATTTCTTTCCTGGCACTCTGTGCATTTGTCAACAGACTTGGACTGGAAGCTTCGTCCGGTTACGGAGTTGCATGTAAAATTGTAAACTTTGCAATGCTCGTACCGAGTTCACTGATGCAGTCCATGGCATCTTTCGTTTCCCAGAATATAGGTGCAGGCAAGAAAAAACGTGCGAAACAGTCGATGTTTACAGGAATCGGTGTGGGTCTGGCTGTTGGCTGTGTGGTATTTGTACTGGTTCTGTTTAAAGGTGATGTATTGTGCAGTGTTTTTTCTACAGATGCAGCGGTTATCCAGAATGGATTTGCATATCTGAAAGGTTTTGCACCGGAAACACTTGTGACAGCGATTCTGTTCAGTATGGTTGGTTATTTCAATGGAAATAACAAGACTGTCTGGGTCATGACACAGGGTCTGATCCAGACACTTCTGGTACGTTTGCCGCTGGCATATTTTATGAGTATCCAGCCGAACGCAAGTCTGACAAAGATCGGTCTGGCTGCACCGGTGGCAACGACTGTGGGAATCTTCCTGAACATAGGATTCTTTATTTATCTGAACCGGGCTGAACAGCGTAAATCAATCCTGTCTTAAGCAGACCGTATCTGGCGCGCAAAGCGTAACAAGTCCCTTAAAGATTGAGGGATTCGGGTCAAAAATGTAAAATTGTAAAATATCCGGTGTAATCGCTTATTTTGCAATAAACAGAACACCAAGTGTACCAGGACCGCAGTGGCTGGAAACAACACCGCCGGCCCTGGTTTCTAATATTTCATGGAAGATCCCGAGACTTTCCAGGTAGGAGCGGACGGCATCAACGGTGGTGCGGTCACAGCCGGAATGTGTGATAAATACGCGCTCAGGTCTTGCAGATTTTAAATCCTCTTCCATGTCTTTTACATAGGACATAATGACAGAATTTATTTTGCCACGATATTTTTTGGACGCGTCCATGGCACCGTTTTCGACGACGATTTTCGGGTGAAGTCTCAGAACTCCGCCTGCCATGGCAGAAACAGCGTTGCATCGGCCACCGCGGTACAGATAAGTAAGTGTATCGACGACAAAGCTTGCGCGGACATTGGGTTTTAAAGATTCTATTGTAGCTGCGATTTCGGCTGCGGACTGTCCTTTTTCGGCCATAATTGCTGCCTCTATGACGAGAAGCCCGATTCCGGTAGAGAGATTTGCCGAATCAACGACCGTAACAAGATCAGATGCTTCTAATTCTTCAGCCGCAAGGCGCATGACATTTCCGGAAGTGGACATGCTGCCGGAAATGGAAAAACAGACGATTTCACGTTTTTCTTCTATATATGGGCGAAAAAGATCAATGGCTTCAGCCAGAGACGGGGCTGATGTTTTGGGCGTTGTTTTGTGTGCATCAGACCAGTCATAGATCTGCTGCGGTGTAATGTTTCTGCCATCTTCATATTCGTCCTCGCCGAGAAGAATGTGGAGCGGCAGGATGTCGATATCATATTTTGCAATCAGCTCAGGAGAGAGGTCGCAGGTGCTGTCTGAAATAATCTTTACCATATGAGATATGTCCTTTCTGTATTTATTCTGTTGACAAGGTATAACAGTCTTTGCGTATTCACGCATATCTCTTTTGTATATCTGTAATCATATCACAAATTCGCATGGAAATCCAAATTTGTGTGTCATAAAAGAACTCTATTGACTCAGACATTTAGGATTTTGCTGAGCTGTATTCTCTTTCGGTTATAGACTAAATGAAGATACATGGCATCCTGGGCACGAAGGGAATCATGAGACGCGATAGCATCAGCAATTTCGCGGTGTGTTTCTATGGTTTCTTCGTGCAGAGTACCGCCGGTTGTTTCTACAAACAGAGGAATAGAGCTGTTGATCACGGGAATCAGTCTGGGTACGACAACATTTTTACTGCTCAATGCTATGGCTGTATGCAGTTCCACTTGCAAAGGCACTTGTTGAAGGTGGACTTCCATGTGCAGAAGTTACATTTCGTACTGAGGCAGCGGAAGAATCTATCCGAAAATAATCGGAGTTCATACACATATTCATATTTAGAAAAACGCTCCGCGAGGATGTGACCAGAGCAGGGAATTGAGCGATGGTTTTTGTATTTTAGAAAGTTTTCAGTTGTTCCATCAAAATCAACATGTTACAATAAAAATGTAAATATCTGTAACTATTCAGCAGGCAGTATCCCGCGAGGGAACTGAACAGTTACAAATATCTTTTGATCTGTGATTTGTTTCCCGCAAGGAGGCAGAATGGAAAAAGTATCACGGGACAAAAGAGAAAACAATATAAACTACCAGCCGGAAATGCATGTCAGAGATGTGAACAGTCGTGAGATTTTTAAAAACGATCTGTTGACAAGCCAGTTTTTAAGAAACTATACAAATATTCCATTATTATCCAATGTAATGCCGGAGGATATCGAGGATGTTTCCCAGAAGTATCAGGCATTTCTCGGGGTGGAGTATGAGGCTGACACGATTAAGAAGGTATATATCCGCAGTACAGATGGCACAATAGAAAAAGAAGTTTATGTATTGTCATTGATTGAGCATAAGAGTGAGATTGACTACGATGTGGCAATGCAATTGTTTCGGTATATGAGTGTGATCTGGCAGGATTATAAGGCAACTCAGAATAAGAAACATAAGGGTGTTAGTGCGAGTGCAGATTTTCGGTATCCACTGATCATTCCTATCGTATATTATGAAGGGAAGAAAGAGTGGACAGCGGGACTGCATTTGAAAGACAGAATTGATTTTTCTGAGGAAATGATCGAGTATATACCAGATTTTACATACCAGGTAGTGAGTTTGAATAAATATACGAATGAGGAACTCAGCAAGAAACATGATGAAATGTCATTGGTAATGCTGATTAATAAAATACAGTCTTCGGAGGATACTAAGGAATTTCAAAAAGTCTCCGAAACAATGGTGGATTCTATTTATGTGAATGCACCAGACGAAATAAAGGAAATTTATAAGAAGATATTGTGGTCTTTACTAATGAAAATGAAAGTACCAAGTGAGAATGCCCGGGAGCTAATGGGTGGAATAGGAGGTCGTGGTATGGGATATTTGTTTGAGAATATGGAAGAAATAGACATAGGGGCTCAAAAAAGAAATACTGCGAGAGAGAAACAGCGTGCAGAGGCTGAAAGACAACGCGCGGATGAAGAGAAGCAGCGTGCGGATGAAGAGAAGCAGCGCGCGGATGAGGAAAAACAGCGAGCAGATGAGGAAAAACAGCGAGCAGATGAGGAAAAACAGCGAGCAGATGAGGAAAAACAGTTAAAGATTGAGGCAGAAGAGCGAGCAAATGCGCTTGAAGAGGAAGTTCAGCGTCTCAGGAAGCTGTTAAAGAGTCAGGAACAGAAGTAATATAGAAATACCGTATCATTTAATAAAGCTCAAAATGGAAACAAACCAAATCAAAAGATGTAAGTAAGAAAATGTCGTTTTACTGTCTAAGGATGGTGAGACGACATTTTTACGTTAGTTATAGGGATTTTTGTAACTGTTCACAGGTAATATCCCGCGAGGTGTTTTGCCATGAATATGGCAAAATCCCGAGACATACGGGGCAAAATCCCATCACCGAAGGTGATTTGGAATGGATTTTGACCAAGTTGCTGTGAACGGAGTGAACAGTAACGGATTTTTGATTCTACATGTTGAGGATGAAGCGGAACTTGACAGTTTTTTTTCAACATGATATGATTAGGTGAATTTTGAGAGACGAAGATGCAGAGTAACAGACAGAGTCTTTTCAAAGCAATTGTTTAGGACCACCCGTCAGGGTTAAGGCCATGCGGACAGCCGGGTCCACTGCCGATTATGGTAACTTTGGTTACCTTATTGATTGAGTTAAAAGCTCAAATTTTATAAGTAGGTTCCTTTGATAACCGAGATGCGTCAGAAGCGCAGACTTGTGAAACGATCAATAAGAGTAGTAAAAGTATGATTGCTATATAGACTCTGATACGCATGCGAATACAGATCAAACGCAGGTTTGTGGCTTAGTGCCCTGATCTGCGTTTTTTTATGTAAAAGGAAACTGGAATTGGAGGAATGATGAAAGGAAGTCGTTTTAAATTAAACCAGAATCATGCACCGATACATGAAGCTCTGGAGACTTTCCGTCGTATGAGGGTTGTACCATTTGATGTACCTGGCCATAAGCGCGGAAGAGGCAATCCGGAGCTGACAGAATTTCTGGGACAAAAATGTGTAGGTGTTGATGTTAACAGTATGAAGCCACTGGATAATCTCTGTCATCCGGTATCTGTAATACGGGAGGCAGAAGAACTGGCAGCAGATGCCTTTGGAGCAGCACATGCATTTCTGATGGTAGGAGGCACGACAAGTTCTGTTCAGACGATGGTCCTGACTGCCTGCAAACGTGGAGATGAGATCATACTGCCACGTAACGTTCACAGGAGTGTTTTGAATGCACTTGTTTTGTGTGGTGCGATTCCCGTTTATGTAAACCCGGAAGTAGATCAGCGGCTTGGAATCTCCCTTGGAATGAAAAGGGAACAGGTGGAGAAAGCGATAAAAGAACATCCAAAGGCAGTTGCAGTACTGGTAAACAATCCGACTTATTACGGAATATGCAGTGACCTGCGTGCGATCGTTAAGATGGCTCATGATGCAGGAATGCTTTGTCTGGCAGATGAGGCACATGGAACGCATTTTTATTTTGGAGGAGGTCTTCCTGTCTCTGCTATGGCAGCAGGTGCAGATATGGCAGCTGTGTCCATGCATAAGAGTGGAGGAAGTCTTACACAGTCAAGCCTTCTTCTTACAGGTCCGGACGTACATGCCGGCTATGTGCGCCAGATCATCAATCTGACACAGACGACATCAGGAAGCTATCTTCTGATGTCAAGCCTTGATATCTCGAGAAGAAACCTTGCACAGCGCGGCCGTCAGATCTTTCACCAGGTAGCAGATATGGCAGAATATGCCAGAGAGGAAATCAATGCGATCGGCGGTTATTATGCGTTTGGCAAAGAACTGGTAAACGGAAACTCCGTTTTTGATTTTGATATAACTAAATTAAGCGTACATACGCTGGATATCGGACTTGCAGGAATCGAAGTGTATGATATTCTGCGTGACGAATATGATATTCAGATAGAGTTTGGAGATATCGGTAATATTCTTGCCTACCTTTCCATAGGAGACCGTGCACAGGAAGTAGAGCGGCTTGTGAGTGCGCTCGCAGAGATCCGCAGACGTTTTCAGACAGATGGTTCAGGACTTCTGAGCCAGGAATATATTGATCCTCAGGTAGTGACCAGCCCGCAGGATGCTTTTTATGCGGATAAATGCAGTCTGCCGCTTCGTGAAACCGAGGGTAAGGTCTGCAGTGAATTTGTGATGTGCTATCCGCCTGGAATTCCGATTCTTGCACCGGGGGAACGTATCACAGCAGAGATCCTGGATTATATTGAATATGCCAAGGCAAAGGGCTGTAACATGACGGGACCTGAAGATCCTGATATTTTGAGACTGAATGTTCTGACAGGGAGGGAATGACAATGGAAATGTGGTTTTCAGAATTTCATACACCGGATGTGAAACACAGTATCCGGGTAAACCGCCATCTTTATTCCAGACAGAGTGAGTATCAGAGAATTGATATTTTTGAGACACCGGAATTTGGCCGTGTGCTGACTCTGGACGGAAATGTAATGCTGACAGAGCGTGACGAATTTATTTATGATGAGATGATCACGCATGTGCCGATGTCGGTCCATAAAGAAGCAAAAGATATTCTGGTGATCGGTGCCGGAGATGGTGGCGTTGTCCGTGAACTGACCAGATATGACAGAGTGCGTCATATTGATCTGGTAGAAATGGATCCGATGGTTGTTGAGGCCTGTCGTGCCTATCTTCCGGGAAATGCCTGCAGACTGGATGACAGAAGAGTTCATCTTCATTATGAAAATGCGCTGCGATTTATCCGAAGATGTGAAGCAAAATATGACCTGATCATCGTGGATTCCTCTGATCCGTTTGGTCCGTCTGAAGGATTGTTTACCCGGGAATTTTACGGAAACTGTTACAATGCACTGAAGGATGACGGGATTATGGTAAACCAGCAGGGAAGCCCGTTTTATGCAGAAGATGCACATGCCATGCAGCGCAGCCATAAAAGGATTGCCAGTACTTTCCAGATCAGCCGTGTTTATCAGGCACATATCCCAACCTTTGCTGCAGGTTACTGGCTGTTCGGATTTGCAAGTAAAAAATATCATCCGGTAGATGATCTGGATGCAGAGGCCTGGAACGCATTAAATCTTCGTACACGCTACTATACGACCAGACTCCATAAAGGGGCATTTTATCTTCCGGCTTTTCTGGAAGACATGCTGAAAGAAGTGGAGGATTAATTTATGATTTTACCTAATATAGAAACTTTTATCGGCTGCGAAAGCAGTTTTGAGGAAGCATCCATTGTTCTTTATGGTGCACCGTTTGATTCTACAACAAGTTTTCGTCCGGGTGCCCGATTTGGCCCATCAGCCATGCGCCATGAGAGCTTTGGCCTGGAGACCTACAGTCTGTATCAGGATAAAGACCTTATGGACATCAGCGTATTTGACAGCGGGGATCTGGAGCTTTGCTTTGGCAGCAGTGAAATGGCACTTTCAGACATTGAAAAGAGAGCAGAAGAAATCCTGGGAGCAGGAAAATTCCCACTGCTTCTTGGAGGAGAACATCTGGTAACACTGGCAGCGGTGCGTGCTGTAGCCGCACAATATCCGGATCTTCATATTATCCATTTTGATGCTCATGCAGATTTAAGAGATGATTATCTCGGAGCAAAATTAAGTCATGCCTGTGTTCTTCGCAGATGCCATGAAATTGTGGGAGATGGCCATATCCATCAGTTCTGTATCCGAAGCGGAGAGAGGGAAGAATTTCAGTTTGCTTCCAGACACACAGATTTTCATCCGTTTACTTTTGAAGGACTGGAAGAGACCATCAGAGAACTGAAAGAGAAACAGGTTCCGGTATATTTTACAATTGATCTGGACTGCCTGGATCCATCGGTATTTCCGGGGACAGGAACTCCGGAGGCGGGAGGTGTGAGCTTTTTAGAGCTTCTTAAAGCAATCCGTACCGTTTCTCAGGCAAATGTGGTAGGGGCAGATGTCAATGAACTTGCACCCATGCTGGATGCGAGTGGTGTTTCAACTGCAACAGCCTGCAAGGTTCTTCGTGAACTGCTTCTGGCAATTGCAAAATAGAATGATACCAGGGTCAAAAGTCCCGACATCATAAAACAACATTAAGAGAAAATAGTAACATATCAACATAAAAAGGAGAAGAATTATGAGCAGAGTATTAGTGATCGGCTGCGGTGGAGTAGCCAGTGTGGCAATTCAGAAATGTTGCCAGGTTGATGAGGTATTTACAGAAATGTGTATTGCAAGCCGTACAAAGGAAAAATGTGATGCGCTTGTAGAAAAACTGAAAGGAAAGACAAAAACTGTTCTTACTACAGCTAAGGTGGATGCAGATGATGTAGATCAGCTGATCGAACTGATCAACAGCTATAAACCGGATCTGGTAATGAACATCGCCCTTCCTTATCAGGATCTGACAATCATGGATGCGTGCCTGGCATGTGGCGTAAATTATATGGATACAGCAAACTATGAGCCGGAAGATACCGATGATCCAGAGTGGCGTGCCATCTATGAAAAACGCTGCAAAGAAGAAGGCTTTTCCGCATACTTTGATTATTCCTGGCAGTGGGCATACCGTAAAAAATTCGAAGATGCAGGACTTACAGCACTTCTTGGATGTGGATTTGACCCGGGTGTTACACAGGCTTATTGTGCCTATGCATTAAAGCATGAATTTGACCAGATTGATACAATTGATATCCTGGACTGCAACGGCGGTGATCATGGATATGCATTTGCGACAAACTTTAATCCGGAGATCAATCTTCGTGAGGTAAGTGCACCGGGAAGCTACTGGGAAGATGGACACTGGGTGGAAATCCCGCCGATGGATATCAAGAGAGAATATAACTTCGACCAGGTTGGCGACAAGGATATGTATCTGCTCCACCATGAAGAGATTGAGTCTCTTGCAAAAACAATCCCAGGTGTAAAACGTATCCGTTTCTTCATGACTTTTGGACAGAGCTATCTGGATCACATGCGTTGTCTTGAAGATGTAGGAATGCTTTCTACAACACCGATCCAGTACAATGGACAGGAAATCGTTCCGATCCAGTTTTTGAAAGCACTGCTTCCGGATCCGGCAAGCCTTGGACCACGTACAAAAGGAAAAACAAATATTGGCTGTATCTTTACCGGTGTAAAAGACGGAAAAGAAAAAACATACTATATCTACAATGTATGTGATCATCAGGAATGCTATCACGAAGTAGGAAGTCAGGCAATCAGCTATACAACAGGTGTTCCGGCAATGTGTGGAGCACTTATGATGCTGACAGGAAAATGGATCAGACCAGGTGTATATACTGTAGAAGAATTTGATCCGGATCCATTTCTGGATGCTCTTGACCGTTATGGTCTGCCACGCAGTGAAAGTCACGATCCGAAGCTGGTAGACTGATGGGCGGATTGGATAAAAGAGCTCCGTTTACAGCCACCGGCGGAATTATTCCGCCGGAATTCCAGAACATAAAAACACCCTGCTACATTCTGGATGAAAAAGCACTTATAAAAAATGCAAAGCTGCTCGGTGAAGTATCTGAACGGACAGGATGTAAGATGCTCCTGGCACAGAAGGCGTTCAGTAATTATGACTGCTATCGCTGTTTTGAACCATATCTTGCAGGAACAGAGGCCAGCGGGCTGTTTGAGGCACGACTTGGAGCAGAGGAAATGCCGGGAAAAGAGGTTCATGTATTCTGTGCAGGCTACCGGGATGATGAATTTGAAGAACTTCTTCAGTATGCGGATCATATCGTGTTTAATTCACCCTCTCAGCTTCTGCGTTTTGGTGTAAGGGCAAAAGAAGCAGGAAAGAGCGTCGGACTGCGGATCAATCCGGAATGTTCTACCCAGGAAGGACATGATATCTATGATCCCTGTGCTCAGGGAAGCCGTATGGGTACAACAAGAGCACAGTGGGATGAAGCAGTTCAGAAAAATCCTGAACTGTTGGATTTACTCGATGGACTTCATTTCCATACTCTCTGTGAGCAGGATTCCGATGATCTGGAGACAACGCTTGTTTCCGTAAAGAAGTATTTTGGTGATTTTGCTTCCAGGGTGAAGTGGATCAATTTTGGCGGAGGTCACCATATTACAAGACCAGGCTATGATATTGAACGACTGGAACGCTGTATCCGGACAGTACAAGAGGAATGGAAGGCAGAGGTTTATCTTGAACCCGGAGAAGCGTGGGCATTAAATGCAGGCTTTCTGCTGACCAGCGTACTGGATGTCCTGAAAAACGGAGAGACACAGATCGCGATCGTAGATGCCAGCGCAGCCTGTCATATGCCGGATGTACTGGAAATGCCTTATCTTCCACCGCTTTTGGGAACAGATGAGACAGAAGAAAACGGGATTACAGTTCGCCTTGGAGGACCGACCTGCCTGTCAGGAGATGTGATCGGGGATTATAAATTCAGGCAGCTCCCGGAATACGGAGATATTCTTATGTTTGGAGATATGGCCATCTATACTACCTGCAAAAACAATACATTTAATGGAATGCCATTGCCGAATATCTGGCTCAGACGTGCTGACAATACGATGCAGCAGCTTACAGATTTTGGTTATATGGATTTTAAGGAAAGACTTGGAAGCCGTGAATAACGGCTTCCTTTTTTCTCGAGTGCATGTCAGCGGATTAACTGCTCATGACAGAGAAATATCTTCCATAAATAAGAAGAAAGTCTGTGGCAAAATGCCAGGGGCTTTTCTTTATGAACCGAATTCTGGTATACTAGATATGAATTACGAGAGTTCATATCTAGTATAAGATTGAGAAGGGGAAAACTTGTGAAAAATAAGAAAAGTATACTACGAAAATTATTCTTTTCATGTTTATATCTCAGCACATTTACATTTGGCGGCGGCTATGTGATCGTGACCTTGATGAAAAAGAAATTTGTGGATGATTATCATTGGATCGATGAGAAGGAAATGCTGGATCTGGTTGCAATTGCCCAATCTTCACCAGGGCCGATCGCAGTAAATGGTGCAATTGTTATTGGATATAAACTGGCTGGGATCTTGGGTGCTGTGACCGCAATCCTGGGAACGATCATTCCACCGTTTCTGATCATTTCCGTGATATCAGTTGGTTATCATTCTTTCAGTGACAGTTATTTTATCAGTCAGATACTTGAAGGAATGCAGGCTGGTGTTGGAGCTGTGATTGCATCAGTGGTTTATGAAATGGGTGTGGGAATTGCACAGGAAAAAGACAAGATTTCGCTATTGATCATGGCTGGAGCATTTGCAGCTTCGTGCGTATATAAGATCAATGTTGTATATATAATCATTGTCTGTGGAATGATTGGTGTAATCAGAACCTTCCTTTCAAAGAAGGGAGGAGAGAAATGATCTATTTATATTTGTTTGTAAGTTTTTTGCAGGTGGGAATGTTCAGCTTTGGAGGTGGATATGCGGCAATGCCGCTGATCCAGGAACAGGTGGTGACTATCCATCACTGGCTGGATATATCAGAATTTACAGATCTGGTTACAATCTCTCAGATGACTCCGGGGCCAATCTCAATAAATGCGGCGACTTTTGTTGGAATCAAAATTGCAGGGATTCCGGGAGCAATTGTAGCTACAGGAGGATGTGTCCTGCCATCCTGTGTGATCGTTATGATCATTGCGAAAGTATATTTGAAGTATAGAAAAATGGGAATGCTGCAGGGAATATTGAATGCTTTAAGACCGGCAGTCATAGCGATGATCGCTTCTGCAGGTATATCAATTTTAATAACTGCATTCTGGGGGAATGCAGCCATTAAATTGATAAATACAAATTGGAGTCTGATGATAATTTTTGTGATATGTTTTGCATTGCTGCAAAAATTAAAGATGAATCCCATAGGGGTTATGGTTTTCGCAGGGATTATGAAACTGGGGTTGTCGTTTTTACAAAGATAACTCAGTAGTTAGTTTTGCAACAATAACAGCTACAATCAGGCTTCCAAAGAATCCCGGAACAATTTCAAATACGCCAGTTGAAACGGTCAGACCAGTTAACAGCCAATCCAGGTCGATCACAAATCCAGAGATGACACTGGCTACAGCACCCTGATTTTTGATTTGGGATCAATGTTTGTTGCGACCACACATACTAAATGAGAATCTGGCAACTGATTCCATAAAAACAGACCTATAAATACTGGAAGCAGTGTTATAACGATGGACATACGATAATAATTAATATATCATATTGATAATTTCAAAGTGACGGAGGAAAGGATATGAGTATTATTTTCCACGAAGGATCAAAAACATTTCATCTGTTTAATGAGGAGATCAGCTATATCATTTGTGTGCTTTCAAATGGACATATCGGAAATTTGTATTTTGGTAAAAAAATTCATGACAGAGAAGATTTTTCATATTTGATCGAATCAAAGCAGAGACCGATGACAGCGTGTGTCTATGAGGGAAACCGCAAATATTCACTTGAACATCTGAAATTGGAGTATCCGGTATATGGAACATCTGATTATCGTAATCCTGCTGTTGAGATCCTGCAGGAGAATGGAAGCAGAATCTCAGAATTTAAATATATCAGTCACGAGATCACAGATGGCAAACCGGAGCTTGCAGGTCTTCCGGCTACTTATGTGGAAGAACCAGAGGAAGCCCAGACTCTGTGTCTGCGACTGAAGGATGAGGTGACAGGCATAGTGCTGGAGCTTCTCTATAGCATTTTTTCCGGAAAAGGCATTCTGGCCAGAAGTGCCAGATTTATCAATGAGGGAATCGCTCCAGTACACTTGTTAAATGCAATGAGTCTTAGTCTTGATCTGCCGGACAGTGATTATGTGTGGATGCAGTTTTCTGGTGTATGGGCAAGGGAACGCCATATTATAGAACGTAAACTTGAACAGGGAATTCAGGCAGTTGGAAGCATCAGAGGAAATTCTTCACACGAGCATAATCCGTTTATTGTGTTGAGACGGCCATCGACAACTGAAACATCCGGGGAAGTCATGGGATTCTCTCTAATTTACAGTGGAAACCACAGAATGCAGGCAGAGGTGGATACGCATAATACAACTCGTGTTACAACAGGTATCAATCCACAGAATTTTGACTGGAAGCTGGACTGTGGTGAAAGCTTTCAGACGCCGGAAGCAGTGGTAGTATTTTCAAACCAGGGATTAAATGGAATGAGCCAGACTTTCCATAAATTATATCAGAAGAGACTGGTGAGAGGCTATTGGAGAGACCGGCCAAGACCGGTTCTCAATAATAACTGGGAGGCAACTTATTTTGATTTTACGGAAGACCGGCTGGTTGAGATAGCAGCAAAAGCGAAAGAATGTGGAGTAGAGCTGTTCGTTCTGGATGATGGCTGGTTTGGAAAGAGAAGCAATGATTATACGGGACTGGGTGACTGGGTAGCGAATAAAGAGAGGTTACCATTTGGAATCAAAGGTCTGGCAGACCGTATAGAAGAAATGGGAATGAAATTCGGACTGTGGTTTGAACCTGAAATGGTAAATAAAGATTCTGATCTTTACCGTGCACATCCGGACTGGATTCTGCATGCACCTCAGAGAGTTTCCTGCCACGGTCGAAATCAGTATGTACTGGATTTTTCCAGAAAAGAAGTTGTGGACTGCATTTATGATATGATGTACAAGATACTTTCAGAGTCAAAAATATCTTACATCAAATGGGATATGAACAGAAGCATTACCGAATGCTATTCTGTGGCACTTCCGGCAGATCGTCAGGGGGAAGTATTTCACAGATATATTCTGGGAGTTTATGATTTGTATGACAGATTAACCACTGCTTTTCCGCAGATTCTGTTTGAATCCTGTGCAAGCGGCGGGGGAAGATTTGATCCGGGAATGCTTTATTATGCACCACAGGGATGGATCAGTGATGATACTGATGCGGCGGAGCGTGTAAGGATTCAGTATGGAACCAGCATGTGCTATCCGATAAGTTCTATGGGAAGCCATGTTTCGGTAGTTCCGAATCATCAGTTAAACCGAATCACATCATTGCATACTCGGGCAAATGTAGCGTACTTTGGAACCTTTGGATATGAACTGGATCTGAATAAATTAACAGATGAGGAAATCGCAGAGGTAAAAGCACAGATCATATTTATGAAAGAATACAGAGAGCTTATCCAATTTGGAAACTTCTACAGACTTAAGAGTCCGTTTGACGGAAATGAGACAGTGTGGATGACTGTAAGCGAGGATAAGAGAAAAGCACTTGTATTCTGGTACAGAGAGAGAAATGTTGTAAATGCAGAGTTCACCAGAGTTCGCCTGCAGGGACTGGATCCGGATCTTATTTATAAAAATGAGTATAACGGAACTGAGAACTATGGAGATGAACTGATGAATCTGGGGTTACTTACTACAGATGTGACGGCGGGAGAACCGACAAACGAAGATCTGCCTTGTACTGACTATGAATCCAGAATCTATGTTTTAACTGCAGAGTAGAGATAAAAAAGCAGTTCATCGAAGGTATTGCAACATCAGGTGGTAAACTTAAAAAAAATAAATGATTAAAAGTGATAAAAGGAAGGGGTATCGACCACTGCATTATTCTACTGTACATTAAAGCTCCATAAAGATGGAGATATCAGAGTAATTTATGACTTTTTTAGGAGTTTCAAACAGAATTTTAAACAGTCGACACTTATCTGGATTCTGATGCTGGCAGCCGGAGTGCTGATCCATATGGAAAAAAGCGCTCTGGCAGTGATTACAATCCTGCCAATGACAATGACACTTGTAGACGCCAAACTTTTCCCGGTATATATGCTGATCTGGCTGATGGTGGGATTTTCACTGACAGCTTATGCAGATTCATGGTTTATGTGGAAATTGTTCCGCCCATATTTTGCCCAGAATGACGGGGAAGAGTTGGTGAAAGATACAGAACCGGATCAATACGTCTTCTAAAAATATTTTATAAACGAGAGGTACAGATTATGGAATGGATTAAGTATCACGAAAAAGAAAAAGTATTTGAGTTAAAAACAAAAAACAGCACTTATCAGATGCAGGTAAGAGAGTATGATACTCTGGTTCATCTGTATTATGGAAGTCCGGTAGGAGATACACTCATCACAGACCGAATCATTGGTGTGGACAGAGGATTTTCCGGAAATCCTTATGAAGCAGGAAAAGATAAGACATTTTCTCTGGATACACTTCCACAGGAATATACTGCATATGGAAATGGTGACTATCGTATCAATGGTCTGGAGACAGAGCAGGCGGACGGAAGTGACACTGCAAATCTGAAATATGAATCCTATGAGATCTCAAAAGGAAAATACAGTCTCAAAGGACTTCCGGCAATGTTTGCAAAGGAAGATGAGGCAGAAACTTTGGAAATCGTTCTGAAAGACCATGCCAGCGGATTGCGTGCTCATCTTCTTTATGGTGTATTTCCACAGCTTGATGTGATCACAAGAGCTGTACGCCTGGAAAATACAGGTACCGCACCGGTTACAGTAAAAAAAGCCATGTCCATGGAGATGGACTATGAATACAGAAAACTGGACGCGGTTCATTTTTATGGAAAACATAACATGGAGCGTCAGATGGAAAGAACGCATCTCGGTCATGGAAACTGGTCCGTAGGAAGTATCCGCGGTACCTCCAGCCATCACCATAATCCATTTGTGATCCTCTGCGACAGAAATACAGAAGAGACTCATGGTGACTGCTATGGATTTGCACTTGTCTACAGCGGAAACTTTATATTTGAAACTGAAGTAGATCAGGTAGGGCATACCCGTGTAGAAATGGGAATCAACCCGTATCATTTCTCCTGGACTCTGAAAAACGGAGATATTTTTGAGACTCCGGAAGTGATCATGACATATTCCGCAGAAGGTTTTGGAAAGCTTTCCAGAAATTATCATGATGCATACAGAAGCAACCTGATCCGCAGTAAATATGTCAATCAGCCGAGACCGATCCTGGTTAATAACTGGGAGGCTACATACTTTGATTTTGACGCAGATAAGCTGTATCATATCGCAGAAGAGGCAAAAAATATCGGTCTTGATATGTTTGTTCTGGATGATGGCTGGTTTGGCAAGCGAGACAATGATTTCTGTGCACTTGGCGATTGGGTAGTAAATGAAGAGAAAATTAAAGGCGGCCTTCCGGCACTTGCAGAGAGAATCCATGGTCTCGGCCTGAAATTTGGACTCTGGGTGGAGCCTGAGATGATCAATGAGGACAGTGATCTTTACAGAGAACATCCAGACTGGGCATTAAAAATTCCGGGACGTGCCATGAACAGAAGCCGTCATCAGCTGAATCTGGACATTACAAGAAAAGAAGTTCGTGACCATGTTATGAATCAGATATTCAGTGTCCTGGATGCATGTAAAGTGGATTATGTGAAATGGGATATGAACCGCAGCGTAGATAATGTATTCTCAGCAGCACTTCCGCGAGAGTGTCAGGGAGAGGTTTATCACAGATATGTTCTTGCAGTATACGAAATGATGGAAAGCCTTGTTCAGAGATATCCGGATCTTTTATTTGAAGGCTGCTCCGGCGGTGGCGGAAGATTTGAGGCCGGAATGCTTTATTACTCTCCGCAGATCTGGTGCAGTGACAATACAGATGCGATCGACAGACTGAAGATTCAGTATGGTACATCGTTTGGATATCCGATCAGTGCAATGGGTTCTCACGTGAGCGTGTGTCCGAACCACCAGTCCGGAAGAATTACACCGTTTGAGACAAGAGGAATCGTAGCATCAGCAGGAACCTTCGGATACGAACTGGATCTGATGAAGATGTCAGAAGAAGAAAAAAAGATTGCAAGAGAGCAGATTCTGAAATATAAAGAGATGGAACATCTGGTACAGACCGGAGATTACTACCGCCTTGTCAATCCATTTGAAAATAACAACCATGTGCTCTGGCAGTTTGTTTCCAAGGATAAGAAAGAGACTGTTGTATGTGGAGTCAGACTTCACAGCGAAGCAAATCCGCATATCTATCTGCTCTACCCACAGGGTCTGGATGCAGATATGAAATATGAAGATGTTGTTACTGGAAAAGTGTATACAGGTGCGGCACTTATGAACGCGGGCCTGCCATTACCACTGACAACAGGCGATTATCAGCCGATCAAATTTACATTCAGGGCAGTTGAAAAATAAGTTGAAAAGATATATGTTCAGGTATGTGTACAGATTCCTGAAAATTCAGAACGAGAAGTAAGAAACCTGATGATAATAAAAGATTATTACCCTAAGTATGTAGTGACATTAAATGAACTGGACACAGGTGCTGCTATGGCACTTGCAGAGCTTTGCTTTGATACCCTGATGGAAGTTGCCAAAGCTGCCTGTGCAGAAGGGGATACACTTCACAATATGCCATTTACAGTTACACCGGAGAGTGTATTTGCAGCGATTAAGGCAGCAGATGCGTATGGCAGATATTATCTTGGAGAGGAATAAGCGGAGTATAATGCTTTTTGTACAAAAGTGACTTTACAAATCCCTTCGGAAAAGGTAAGATTCTTTTATAAAATATTTTATAAAAGGAAACTTTGAGATGGCTGGAACGGAAAAGAAAAACAGTACAAAATTTCAAATTATCAATTATATTATAAATCATAAGGCAACGTCTAAAGTGGAATTGTCCAGGAATCTGAATCTCAGTATGCCAACGGTCTTGTCTAATGTAAATGAGCTGCTTGCCAGTGGAATTGCAGTTGAAATGGGAGAGTATGAATCCACAGGCGGACGAAAAGCAAAAATGATCAGTATCAATCCTGCATATCGTTATGCAGTTGGAATTAGAATTACTGCAAAACATGTAGGGTTTGTGCTTGTAAATCTGAAATCCGAAATTGAAAAGTATAAAAGAATCCGGCTGGAATTTTCAACAGAAGCTTCTTATTATTCACGGCTCAGAGAAGAACTGCATCATTTTCTTGCAGATGTAGAAAATCAGGACAGAATTCTTGGAATTGGTATTTCTGTTCCGGGAATTATAAAGCCAGGTGATGGAATACTGATCAAATCACATGCGCTTCAATTAGAAAACTATAGTCTTGGTTTTCTTGAGCAGACATTCTCGCTTCCTGTATATTTTGTGAACGATGCAAATGCAGCAATGATGGCAGAAGATTTAGGCAGATATAAAAATGCACTGTATCTGTCTCTGAATAATACTCTTGGTGGAGCATTTTGTATTGATGGAAAATTAATACAGGGAGAGAATCAGAAAGCCGGTGAATTTGGGCATATGATTCTGGTCCCGGAAGGAAAGCAATGTTATTGCGGAAAGCTGGGATGTGCGGATGCTTATTGTGCAGCGAGTGCATTGACAGATGAAACATGCCAGACACTGGAACAGTTTATGAAGAGTTTGGAAAATAAGGAAACCAAAGCAGAAGACCTCTGGCAGGAATATTTGAAAAATCTGGCAATTTTGATATCAAATTTACGAATGGCATATGATATGGATATTATTCTGGGAGGTGAAATTGGAGGATATCTTACAGAGTATATGATTCCATTAGGAGAAAAAGTAATGGAATATAATGGTTTCGACCATGATGTGCGATATCTGAAAATGTGTTCTTACAAGAGAGAGGCATCTGCAGTGGGGGCGGCAAAGCATTTCCTGCAGGAATTTATAAAAAATATATAATTATGATGTCAGTATCATAAATTTAAAATCCAGAGAGAAAACACAGAAAAGAGTGTTTTCTTTCTGGATTTTTTGCTTTGAAGGAAATTACTCCTGGATATTGTAGTAAAAATGCATAAAATCAGAGGAACAAACTTGTGCAATAGGCAGAAGTGAATAAAAGGATATTGACAAATACTGACAAGTGAATAATAATGTAATTACTTTAATAAAACGATTAATAAAAGATAATAAATAAAGGAGGAATTAATTATGCTACAGCAGGTAATGACAAATCCAGGAGAAATTATTTTCAGAGAAGTTCCGGTTCCAGAAATAAAAGATGATCAGGTATTGGTCAAGATCATGAACATTGGAATCTGTGGATCTGATATTCATGTATATCATGGAAAACATCCATTTACCAAATATCCGGTTACGCAGGGACATGAAGTATCAGGAGAAATCGTAAAAGTTGGAAAAGATGCTTCAGTTTTTCGGGAGGGACAGAAAGTAACAATTGAACCGCAGGTTTATTGCGGACACTGCTATCCATGTCGTCACGGAAAATACAATCTTTGCGAAGAATTGAAGGTTATGGGATTCCAGACAACAGGAACTGCTTCAGAGTATTTTGCAGTAGATGCATCCAAGGTAACACTGCTTCCCGAAGAGATGTCTTATGAAGAAGGTGCAATGATCGAGCCTCTTGCTGTAGCTGTACATGCTGTGAAGCAGATGGGTGATGTAAAAGGAATGAACATTGCAGTTCTTGGTGCTGGTCCGATTGGAAATCTGGTTGCACAGGCTGCGAAAGGAATGGGAGCAGCAAAGGTTATGATTACTGATGTCAGTGATCTTCGTCTGGATAAAGCGAAGGAATGCGGCATTGATGTATGTGTAAATACAAAAGAGAAAGATTTCGGGGAGGCAATGGTTGAAGCATTTGGACCGGATAAAGCGGATGTGATCTATGATTGTGCAGGAAATAATATCACAATGGGACAGGCTATCAAATATGCAAGAAAAGGAAGCGTGATTGTTCTGGTAGCTGTATTTGCAGGCATGGCATCAATTGATCTTGCAGTCGCAAATGATCATGAACTGGATATTAAGAGTACTATGATGTATCGTCACGATGATTATATCGATGGAATCACACTTGTAAATGATGGAAAGGTACATTTAAGACCTTTGATATCCAAAACATTTGCATTTAAGGATTATCTGAAGGCATATCAGTATATTGATGACAACCGCGAGACTACCATGAAGGTTATCATTAACGTTCAGGAAAAATAGAATTTCAACAACATTTTGACAGGGAGGAAGATATGGGGAACGAAAGTAATAATGGGAAAGTGCCACTGATCAGTAAGATCGCATATGGATTTGGAGATGTAGGCTGTAATTTCAGCTGGATGTTTGTCAGTAATTTTCTGATGATTTTTTATACAGACGTGTTTGGAATCAGTATGGCTGCTGTGTCAGCCCTGATGCTCTTTTCAAGATTCTGGGATGCAATCAATGATCCAATCGTAGGCGGTCTGACGGATAAGACGCATACAAGATGGGGAAGATATCGTCCATGGCTTCTTGTAGCTGCGCCTATTACAGCGATTCTTCTGGTACTTTCTTTCTGGGCACACCCGGACTGGTCAAATACAGCGAAGATTATCTATATGGTGATAACCTATTGCCTCCTGGTATTAGGTTATACCTGTGTAAATATTCCATATGGAACACTCTGTGGTGCTATGACACAGGATATTGATGAGCGTGCCAAGATTAATACTTCCCGTTCTGTGTCAGCAATGATTGCGATAGGAATCATTAATATTGTTACAGTTCCCCTGATCAGTAAGCTGGGAAGCAACAGTGCAAAGAGTGGTTATCTGTTAGTTGCAATCATTTATGGATGCATCTTTGCTGCCTGTCATTTCTTCTGTTTCGCAAAGACAAAAGAACAGGTAGTAATTCCTGAGAAAGAAAAAATCTCAATAAAAGTACAGTTGAAAGCAGTTATGCAAAACAAACCATATCTTCTGGCTTTGGTTGGACAGGTGTTGTTTGGATTTACATTATATGGAAGAAATGCAGATATTTTATATTATTTTACTTATGTAGAGGGAAATGCCTCTTATTATACAACATATTCTATGTGTATTATCATTCCGTCCATTATTGGTGCGGCATGCTTTCAGCCAGTATTTCGGAAGCTGAATAATAAAGGAAGAACTGCATCGATTTTTGCGTTGCTCACAGGTATTGCAATGCTGGCAATGTACTTCTTTAATGTCAAAGAATCACCAGTTGCATTTTATGCGCTTGCCGGGATTACACAGTTCTTTTTCTCTGGGTTTAATACAGCAATTTATGCAATTATTCCAGATTGTGTGGAATATGGTGAATGGAAGACGGGACTTAGAAATGATGGATTCCAGTATGCTTTTGTTTCTCTTGGAAATAAAATCGGAATGGCGATTGGCACCGCGCTTCTCGCAGCATTGCTTGGAAAATATGGTTATATAGCAAACCAGGCACAGAATCCGGAAGTAATTGCAATCATGAAGCATGCATTCTCGACAATACCGGGAATTCTGTGGATCGTTACGGCAATTGTTTTATTCTTTTATCGATTAAACAAAAAACGCTATAACGAAATCGTAGAAGATCTGAAAAAAGGAAAAAGTCAATGAATGGGGACGGTGTTTGTGGCACTTTTTGTGTCCCGGATGGCTTTTGTCAGTAGATTGTAACGTTAAAATTTTTTTCAAAATTCCCATGATATTAGCAGAGATGTTTGAGAATGTAGAATGAACAGTATGAAAGCCCCTGGGAGTCATCCGGGGGGCCCGATTCATAAATTCGGACTTATAAATTAAATAAAAACGTGAATTATCATAAAATACAACTTCATGAAACGTGATAGCCTTAAAAAAAGGAGACGACTCTATGTATTTGAGAAGAAAGGCTTCCCCTAATTATAAAACGATATCTCAAGGAAAAAAAGAACATGGAATAACAGTAGAAGAAGTTTGAGTATATTAAACATATGGTAATAATGCCTAAAAACATAAGACATTTTTTTAGTAAAAACTGCTTTTGAAACCAGAGTAAAATAGTTTTATAATATTCATAACGGCGGGTAGCGTAATCATGCAGTAAAGCAAACAATACGTTGCTCGCTTTTATAAAATTAATTCCAGGAGGAAGCACATATGCATGAGTATGAAATTTTTATTGAGGATATAAATCCATGTGGAGGAGAACAATACAGTAAAAAAACACTGATCGAGGCAGAGGCAGCCAGCCCGGAAGCTTATGTAAAAGAAAATGGAAGATTTCCGATCTTGGAAACCACAAGTAACGAGAATGGAGACGTTGTAATAGTAACAGGCGATAATAACGGCTCTTTTGTACGATATACATTTACGGAATAAAAGTGCAGGTCAGTTAGGAGCGGGTTTTGTGAAATATGAAATTGGAGATCTTGTCAGTAAACCAGTTACAGGTATCTGTAAAATAGAAGATATTTTATATTTGAATCTGTTGGATGAAAAAAATAAGAAAATGTATTATTTGATAAAGCCAATAGAGGATGAAAAGGATAAAATATATGTTCCAGTTTCAAACTCAGATTCAAGATTGAGGTTATGCCTGACAAAAGAAGAAGCATGGAATCTGATTAAACGAATTCCAGAAATTCCGACGGCATGGGTAAACAATGAAAAACTGAGGGAACAAAATTATAAAGAAGCAGTAAAAGCGAATGATCCTGAAGCATTAGTTGCTATAATCAAAATGATTTATCAGCGGAAAGAAAAAAGGCTTGCACAGGGAAAAAAGTGTACTGCTACAGATGCCAGGTATTTTCAGCTGGCAGAAAACCTGTTATATATGGAGCTGGGAGTTGCTCTTGGAAAACCAAAACAGGAAGTATGTAGAACGATTATTGAGTACATTACGAACAATGGACAATAAAATTCTGTTTGACATTTAAAAAACAAGAAATATAATTACAACAAACGAGTAGCAAGTAAGCATAAATCCAGTTTACCGGCTGCTCGTTTTTACTTTGTAAAAAATAATTCTAAAAGGTATATATTTATAATGCAAGTGTATGATACAATTGGTTGTAAATACGAAGAACTAAGGAAAATCATATATGCTAAATAAAAAAGATTTCTTAAAATACGCTTCAAAACTGGCGTTTCCGATCATGATCCAAAATCTGATCGGAACTCTGGTAAACATTGCTGATACGGTAATGCTTGGGTATGTAAGCCAGACTGCCATGTCGGCTTCATCCCTTGCGAACCAGTACACTTTTATTCTTTTCTGTTTATATTATGGTATGGCTACGGGTGCTTCAGTTTTATGTGCACAGTACTGGGGAAAAGGTGATAAAAAGACAGTAGAAAGAATTCTCGGTCTGGCGGAACGAATCTCACTGATTGTTTCCCTCGTGTTTTTCGTGATTTCCTTTTCTATGCCAACTACGATCATGAAGATCTTTACGAGCAGTCCGGATACGATTGCTGCCGGCAGTGAATACTTAAGGGTAATTTCATTTTCATTTATGTTTATGGGATTCTCTCAGGTTTTTATGAGCGCCCTTCGAAGTATCGGAAAAATAATGCTGCCTTCTGTCACGTACATTGTTTCGCTTTGTGTCAATGTAATTTGTAATGCCACCTTTATTTTTGGTCTGTTTGGACTTCCAAAGCTTGGCGTTACCGGTGTGGCTCTTGGTACTGTCATTGCCAGAATCACAGAAGTACTGATTTGCCTAATCTACTCATTAAGAAGTTCCGATGTCAGATTCCGTATAAAATACTTCTTTGCAAAATCAGGTATTCTGTTCCAGGACTTTATGAAAATTGCTACCCCGGCTGTAATAAATGATGTTGTCTGGAGTTTTGCCAGCTCAGCATTCGCAGCAATACTCGGCCATATTGGCGATGATATGGTTGCCGCAAATGCAGTTGCTGTCATGGTGGTAAATATTGGTGCGATCGCCTGTCGTGGTTTTGCCAATGCGACTACTATCATTGTCAGTCAGGAACTGGGGAAAGACAACATTGATGCAGCAAGAGAATATGGAAAGCGCATGCTAAGAATAACAATGGTTGTAAGTCTGGTCGGATGCATCATTATTCTGGCACTTCGGCCTCTGATACTGGATTTCTATCGGGATAAACTGACAGAGACGGCCATTTATTATCTTGGCATTTTTATAATTATGACAACCTGGCGTCTTGTGGGAGAAGGCATCAATACCTGTCTCATATGCGGCTGCTTTAGAGGGGGTGGTGATTCCAGATTTGGAATGATCATAGATTCCATCTTTATGTGGCTTGTTGCAGTTCCACTTACCTTTCTTGCAGCATATGTCTTAAAACTGCCGCCTGTCTGGGTATATTTTGTAATGACTCTGGATGAGTTCGAAAAAATGCCGGTGGTCTTCATCCACTATATCAGAGGTAAATGGCTCACAAACATTACCAGAGATTTTGAATAAAAAGCACCTTCAGGCTATAATAAAATAGCTTGAAGGTATTTTTGCTTTATAGGAAATTACTCCGTAATGTTCCAATAAAGCAAAAATGCTCCGCGAGGATGTGACCAGATGCAAGAGGAATATGTCTGCTAAAGCAGACTGCATCTGGCACGCAAAGCGTAACAAGTCCCTCAAAGATTGAGGGATGCAGGGGGATTGAAGTGGACTTGTCCGCTTTGTTCTTTACAAATGCCAGTTTCAATGATTTAATGAAAATAATAATTTATTAACCGGAGGTGCGAAAGATGACTATCAGAAAAGCTGAAGAAAAAGATATTACAAGAATTATTGAGTTACTGGGGCAGGTGTTGCAGATTCATGCGGACATAAGACCAGATATTTTTATTCCCGGTACGACAAAATATACAGTAGAAGAATTAACAGAGCTTTTAAAAAATGAAGAAAAACCGATATATGTTGCAGTGAACGAGTCTGATGTTTGTGTAGGGTATGCCTTTTGTCAATTGCAGAAACAACCCTTCTCAAATAATATGGTGCAGTTTAAATCGCTTTTTATAGATGATCTATGCGTTGACCAGCAGGCACGAGGTCAGCATATCGGTGAAAGTTTGTTTGAGCATGTAAAAGAAGAAGCCAGGAAAATGAACTGCTATGAAGTGACATTAAATGTATGGTCCGGAAATACTTCCGCAGAAAAATTCTATGAAAAAATGGGAATGAAAACAAAAGAGAGGCAGATGGAATACATTCTGGATAATTTATGAAAAAAACATTTAATATTTGAACATACACAAGATATAAAAGGAGGCCGGATAACAGATGATTCGTCTTCAGGATATTGCTGAAATGGCTGGTGTCAGTCGCACTACCGTATCAAATGTCATAAATGGAAATACCAAAAGAGTTTCCCAGAAAACGATTGATAAGATTACAGCGATCCTTAAAGAACAGAACTATGTTCCGCATATGGGATCAGTGATGCTTTCCGGTCATGGTTCCAGAATTATAGGAGTAGTGCTGGGTTTTACTTATGCTCATGGTATGCAGTCCCTTCAGGATCCGTTTGTGGGAGAACTTATTGGAAACATTCGTATGGAAACGGAAGAAAAAGGATATTATGTTATGCTTATTGGTGGCGAAGACATTCAGAATGTTGTAGACATTGCTTCAAAATGGAATGTTGAGGGACTGATCATCCTTGGGTATAATGAAGAAAGATACCGTAGTCTTTCACGTAAGTTGAATAAGAAAATGATTATGATCGATGCTTACCCTGAAGGTGCATATACCTTTCAGAATGTCGGTGTAGATGATTACTCTGGAGGATACCAGATAGGAGAATATTTCTATTCCTGTGGATACAAAAAGGCTTTGTTTATTGCAGAAACGGATAGAGACAGTGACTATTATCGATGGATGGGCTTCAAGCAGGCGATGGAAAAGAAGGGGGGCTTCTGCAGTCGTTCCCGATACATTGTTGTTCCGGGCGAGAAGAAATATCGACTCAGGAAATACGAAGAACTTTTACCACATTTCATCGAAGCTAAAGCACTGGCTTTTTCGTCAGACTATGATGCAATTGAAGCAATGAACTTCTTCTTTGATAAGGGAATCAGGGTTCCGGATCAGATTTCCATCACAGGTTACGATGACAGCATGTATGCGAGTATGGTCCGTCCAAAACTGACGACAGTTCATCAGGATGTACGGAAAAAAGCACATACGGCATTGAAACGTCTGATGCAGCTGATTCAGGGAGAAGAATTGAAGGAATTAAATATAAAAAGTCCGGTTTATCTGGTAAAGAGGGACTCTGTCAGAGAATGACAGAGTCCTTATTTTTTTGTCTAATATGCATAAAAATAAAATTAAAAATTTGGTTAGATTTTAAGTTTCGCGAGAAACCTGTTGATTTTGCTGAGATACAGGGTTTATGATAAAGCCACCGAAAAGGAACTGGACAGACGTGTCCGATGTGGCGGATCATCCGACGGAAAATCTTCTGCAAAGGGTGGAAAAACAGAGCTGGAACAGTTTTCAGTAGATTATAACCTGGCGTTTGCTTCTTATCTGCTAGTACTTATTCCTGTACTTCTGGTATATCTTTTCTGCCAGAAATGGATCATGAATGGTGTTGTTGCCGGAGCAGGCAAGTAAGAGTGTAAATTACGGGAGCAGTGCAGCAGCGGAGTGATTCGCAGGTATCAGTAAACAAAATAAGAATAAAAAAACAGGAGATTAATAACATGGAGAAAAAATGGTGGAAAGAAAGTGTGGTATATCAGATATATCCTAAAAGTTTTAAAGACAGCAACGGAGATGGCATCGGGGATATCAGAGGAATCATACAGAAACTCGATTATCTCAAAGAACTTGGTGTAAATGTGTTATGGATATCTCCGATGCTGGAATCTCCTCAGGATGATAATGGTTACGATATTTCTGATTACCGCAAAATTTATAAAGAATATGGAACTATGGAGGACTATGAGGAACTTTTGTCAGAAGCTCACAAAAGAGATATCAGAATCCTGATGGATCTCGTAGTCAATCATACATCTGATGAACATAACTGGTTTATTGAAAGCCGAAAGTCAAAAGCCAATCCATATCGTGATTATTATATCTGGAAAGATCCTGTAAACGGAAAAGAACCAAACAACTGGGGCGGAGCATTCGGTGGATCTGCATGGGAATATGATCCTCAGACGCAGATGTATTATATGCACCTGTTTTCCAAAAAGCAGCCAGATCTTAACTGGGAAAACGAAAAAGTACGCCAGGAAGTTTATGATATGATGAAATTCTGGTGCGATAAAGGAATCGATGGTTTCCGCATGGATGTGATCAGTATGATCTCAAAAGACCAGTCATTCCCGGACGGAGAAATGAATAACAGCCTGTATGGTGATTTTGGACCATATTGTGTACATGGACCAAGAATTCATGAGTTTCTTCAGGAAATGAACAGAGAAGTTCTTTCAAAATACGATATCATGACTGTTGGTGAAACCTCAGGAGTAACAATTGAAGAGGCACAGAAATATGCAGGTGAAGCCAGAAATGAACTGAATATGGTATTCCAGTTTGAACATGTTGAGAACGGAAGCGGTGATTATGGAAAGTGGACAACTGAAAAATATGATTTCAAAGAGTTCAAACGTATCATGATCAAATGGCAGGAAGAACTTCAGGGTAAAGCATGGAACAGTCTGTTTCTTGGAAATCATGACCAGCCGAGAAGTGTCAGCCGATTTGGAAATGACAATCCGGCATACAGAGAAACTTCTGCAAAAATGCTTGCAACCTGTCTTCATATGATGCAGGGAACGCCATATGTGTATCAGGGCGAAGAGCTTGGCATGACAAATGTTTACTTTGATAAACTGGAAGATTATCGTGATATTGAGAGCATCAATTTCTTTACAGAGCTTACAGAATCAGGATTTATGACTCCGGAATACATGATGAAATGCCTGATGCTGAGAAGCCGTGATAATGCCAGGACTCCAATGCAGTGGGATGATTCAGCACAGGCCGGATTTACAGATGGTGCTCCATGGATCAAAGTGAATCCGAACTATAAAGAAATCAATGCAGCACAGCAGCTTGAAGATCCGAACTCAATTTTCTATTATTATCAGAAACTGATTCGTCTGCGTAAAGAAAAAGACATTATTGTTTACGGCGGGTTTGAACCCCTTTACCATGACGACGAGCAGATTTTTGCATATATAAGAAGACAGGATCAGGAAAAACTTCTGACAGTCTGCAATTTCAGTGACAAAAATGCAGAGATGGAGATTCCGGAAGAATTCAAAGGAGCAGAATGCCTGATCACAAATTTTGACAGAACTGTATTTGAAGGTAAAATTGTTTTGAAACCATATGAGGCATTTGTACTTTATAAAAAATAAGAGGTAAAACAGAGATGATCAAAAAATACAGATATGGAGCTCCGTTTGATACGGAGGCACTGACCGAAAAAATTGAAACAGCTGAAGGCGCTTTTCCATATGGAGAGATCAGCCAGAATGATGGATTTGCATTTACCTATATTATGGACGAAGATGATATTGTCTATGGTCTGGGTGAATCCAATCGGGGAATCAACAAAAGAGGTTACTGCTACATCAGCAACTGTACGGATGACCCAAATCATACAGAGGACAAGCGTTCTCTGTATGGAGCCCACAATTTTATTATAGTAAGCGGCAAGACTACATTTGGATTGTTTTTTGACTATCCGTCAAAACTGACCTTTGATATTGGGTATACAAGAATGGACACCCTCAAAGTGTCCTGCGAAAATGCAGATCTGGATATCTATGTGATCGAAAGTGAAAATGCTTACGACATCGTAAAACAGTTCCGCCATGTGATCGGACGCAGTTACATTCCACCAAAGTTTGCCTTTGGTTTTGGACAGAGCCGCTGGGGTTATACAACAAAAGAAGATTTCCGTACGGTGGCAAAAGGATATCGTGAGAATCATATCCCGATCGACATGATCTACATGGATATTGACTACATGCAGGATTTTAAGGACTTCACAGTTAATGAGAAAAACTTCCCTGATTTCCCTGAATTTGTAAAGGAAATGAAAGACCAGGAACTTCGCCTGATCCCAATCATTGATGCTGGTGTCAAGGTGGAAAAAGGCTACGAAGTTTACGAAGAAGGTGTAAAAAACAATTACTTCTGCAAAAGAGAAGACGGTAGTGATTTCGTTGCGGCTGTATGGCCGGGAGACACCCATTTTCCGGATATGCTGAATCCAGAAGCCCGCAAATGGTTTGGAGATAAATACCGTTTCCTGATCGATCAGGGGATCGAAGGATTCTGGAATGACATGAACGAGCCTGCAATCTTTTATTCTTCAGAAGGACTTGCAGAGGCAAAAGAACTTGCCGGAGAATTTGCAAAAGACACCGAAGGTAAGATTCATCCGTGGGCTATGCAGGCAAAGATGATAAACATTGCCAACAATCCGGAGGATTACAGAAGATTCTATCATAATGTTGATGGAAAAAAGATTCGCCACGACAAAGTACATAATCTTTTTGGGTACAATATGACAAGAGCAGCAGGAGAAGCATTCGAACGAATTGATCCGGAAAAACGTTTCCTGATGTTTTCCAGATCTTCTTATATTGGAATGCACCGCTATGGTGGAATCTGGATGGGAGATAATAAATCCTGGTGGTCACATATCCTTCTGAATCTCAAGATGCTTCCGTCCCTGAATATGTGCGGATTTATGTATACAGGTGCGGACCTTGGCGGATTTGGTGATGACACGACCAGAGATCTGCTGCTACGTTTCCTTGCACTCGGTGTGTTTACACCTCTGATGCGAGACCATGCTGCAGAAGGAACAAGAGAACAGGAGTGTTACCAGTTCGAAAACATCGAAGATTTCCGCAGTGTCATTAACACCAGATATCGCCTTGTACCATATCTCTACAGTGAATATATGAAAGCTGCACTGAATGATGATATGTACTTTAAGCCGCTTGGATTTGTTTATCCAGATGATAAGATGGCGATCCGTGTTGAAGACCAATTGATGCTTGGCAACGAGATCATGATCGCACCGGTTTATGAGCAGAACGCAAGAGGCCGTTACGTTTATCTGCCGGAAGAAATGAAATTCATCAAGTTCATGCCGGATGGAACCATTTTCGAAGAAGTCCTTGCAAAAGGAGTTCATTATGTGGATGTTGCCCTCAATGAAGTACCACTTTTTATTCGAAGCGGCAAATGCATTCCGGTTGCAGAAGTAGCTGAGTGCGTAAAGGATATTGACACAGAGAAGCTTAAGATGTTTGGATATGAAGGCAGCAGCTATACTCTGTACGAAGATGACGGAATCCATAAAGATTATGATAAGAAAGAAAATTATAGGGTTCTGACGAAATAAGGTAATAATGAAATTGAATATGTCTGGATGAATTTAAGGCTGACAGTCGTGTGAGGGGACTGTCAGCCTTAATCTTTATTGCAAGTACTGTTTGTTTGAGTATAATTTAACTAAATAAACTGTGGAGAGTGTAGAAATGCGGGTAATCGCCCTGAATTGATTATAAGAATTAAGACCATTCAGCCTACAAATATATCTATTCAGCGTGTTGTTTATTGCAGGAATAAAATATCTGCTAAGATAAATAAAAGTTTATCTGATGAAGGGCGAGACAGTGAAGCAGCTAAACTTATCTCTGACTGAGGATGCGGGAGTACCGCGATGCTGCAGTATTGGGAAAAATTTATGTGGGATAAAATTTCTCAGATGTTTTTACTTGGAAGTCTTTCGGGGATTGCAGTGCTAGGAGATGTAATCAGAGAATATCTGCTTGTGAATTTAATTGTGTTATTTGGGTTTGTCAATATGGGAATCATACTGATTAGAATATATCTTCGGAAGAAGTTTGATTGTATGTAAATTATTATTTTAATGACCAGATGAGGGGATAAATTGCATTCCAAGTGCAGTGAATATAATGCGCATGAAGATGAAATTTTAAATATTATGAAAACAAAATTTGGTTGATTAACCAGGTAAAAGTGGTATACTGAATGCATAAGAAAAGAAGCCGTGTGGAATTACAGTTTGGTTTTCACACGGTTTTTTAGAAAATGAGAGTTAGATATTACTAACATAAACACTGGCAGTTTTTTTGAAAATGAAAAAGAGGACGGATTTCTATGAGAATATTGCCTGCTTTTCCAGGAGCGAGCGGAAGTATAAATAATGATGGTATCATTGATGCAGCACTCACTCCAAGAATGATTCAGCCGACAACATTTGCAGAAATATCAGGAAATAAATCCGAAAAGACAAAGCAGTTTTCAAAGATATTAAGGCATGCTCATATACCATATCAGAAAGTAGTGGATATGCATATGTGCCAATTATGACGATTATGCTTGCTGTTACATTCGAAAGTAGCTTTGGAGATAAATTTATGTATCAACATGCCAGGAAGGCACCAGATGAAATGAGGGAGCTGCATAAGCAATTTTATGCTTATATGAAAAAACTAAAGGAGGCCAGATATGAAATTTTATGAAAGTGGAGACAGTAGTAAACCAGTGATATTTTTATTTCCTGGTACCTGTTGTCTGTATAGCAGCTTTGAACATGTACTGGATGGATTACATTCTTATTTTTATACGGTAATCGTTTCTTATGATGGATTTGATCCAAATGAGAAAACAGAATTTTATTCAATGGAAGATGAATGTGAAAAGATTGAGCTGGAAATCAAGAAAAAGTATGGTGGAAGAATTAAAGCAGCGTATGGGTGTTCCCTTGGTGGAAGTTTTGTATCCCTTTTGATTCAGCGAAAAAGAATTCATATAGATCATGGCATTATTGGGAGCAGTGATATGGATGAAGCTGGTCGTATTGTGGCAAAAATCAAGTCATCCATGGTAGTCTCTTTCATGTATAAAATGATACATACAGGTGCTCTTCCGAAATTTATGCAGAAAAAACTGAATAAGACAGATGAGGTTAAAAAAGAATTATATAATGGATTTTTGAACATGTTTGGAATCGGTAAAGGAGGATGTCCGTGGATTACAAAACAGAGTATTTATAATCAGTTCTATTCGGATCTGGTTACGAAAGTCCAGCATGGAATTGATGTGCCGGGAACAACTATCCATGTGTTTTACGCTACAAAGATGGGTAAAAAATATGAAAAGAGATATTGGACTTATTTCAAAAATCCGGATATTCGGAGACATAACATGCAGCATGAAGAACTGTTTTGCTGTCATAGTGCAGAGTGGGTGGAAGAAGTAAGAAAGGCAGTGGAAGGCGACAGATAATGAAAGAAAAAGTGAATGTGACAGGTGTGCCGGAAACAATGGTACAGACCCTGTATGCAAGAGCAAAAGAAACAAAATGCAAAGATGAGATTGCAGTAGAACTTGTGGAAAAGCTGGACTATGACTTTTCTATAGCAGATAAAGATAACGCTATGAACTATGGTGTGATTGCAAGAACAATTGTATTAGACCGGATGGTTGAGCAATATTTGAAGAAGCATGAAAATACAGTTGTCGTAAATATTGCATGCGGACTGGATACCAGATGCTACCGGATGAAGGGAAAATATCTGCGCTGGTATAATGTAGACCTTCCGGAAACAATGAAAATAAGGAGCCAGTTCCTTACCGAAACTGATCCGGTGTATCAGATTGCAAAGTCTGCAATGGATGATTCCTACATAGATGATATCGATTATCACGGTAAGAATATTCTGGTAATAATCGAAGGACTTACCATGTATTTGTGTGAGAAAGATATCAGGAAGATGTTTTCTATTATTGATAAATCATTTCAGAAAGTTACAGTAATGGTCGAAACCATGTCACCCTTTGTTGTAAAGCATATGAAAGAGAAATCCATAGAGGGAAGCAATGCAAAATTTACATGGGGAGTTAAGAACGGAACAGAACTGCAAAGAATTGTGCCGGGATTTTCTGTTCAACAGGAAGTCAGTCTTGTTGAAGGAATGAAAAAGCTTATGCCTATTTATCATGTGCTAGGAAAGATTCAAATCGTTCGGAATATCTCAAACAAAATAATAGTTTTGGAGAAACGTGGCCGATATTAAGGAGATGATACAAATGAAGAAAAGACATTTTGATGTGGAAACAGATGGATTTTATGGAGCATATTGGAAATGTAAAACAGGCTCAGACTGTGCAATGATAGCAATGATCGGAGATGATCCAGAGGATTATCTGGCGCGTACATCCGTGAAATGGCTACATAAACTCGGAGTAAATGTGATGACGATGTCACCTGGAAAAAAGGATTATGGACATCATAATTATCCATTGGAACGTATAGAGAAAGCAATCAATTGGTTAAAAATGCATAGTAATCAGAAGATAGGAATTGTCGGGGCATCTACTACAGGAACACTTGCATTGACTGCCGCTTCTTATTTTGAGGATATTACATTAACGATAGGTCTGACACCGAGTGATTTTATCTGGCAGGGGTTTATGCAGGGAAAAAAAGATGGCTGTAAGGAATGGCCGATTGAAGGAGAATCTCTTTTTTCTTACAAAGGAGAACCCCTTCCGTATATGCCATTTTGCTACAAACATCCGGATTACTGGCATGTGATTGAGAAAGAAACAAAACGGACCGGTGATATGATTAATTCAAGAAAACTGTTTGATGACTCGGAAAAGGCTCATCCAATCACAGAAGACGAGATGATCAAGATTGAAAAAATCCATGGAACGTTATTGCTGATTGGTGCGGAAGATGATGTGTTGTGGGATACTGCAAGATATATCCGCCGAATGAAACAGCGAATGGAAGAACACCCTCATACATGCAGATTAGAGTTTGTAATTTATGAGCATGGAACCCATTTCGTTTTTCCAGATAGCATGCTAAAGACAATGCTCCCGGTTGGCTCCGGACTCTTTGTGAAACTGGCATTTCAGGCAGCAAGAAAATATCCAGAAGAATGTCGCAGAGCACGACTGGATATTGACCAGCGGGTAAGAAATGCTGTTGCAAAATGGAAAAGAGTAGATAGATAAAAGATAAAGAAAATCTAAACAGTAGACTTGACAAATTCCTATAATGAGTTAAAATATAACAGTGCTATATAACAATGCTATATTTATGAAAAGAAAATTTTGAGGATACAAAAAGCATGTCGACGAAAGCAGAAGATACACAAAAAAATATATTAGATACAGCCAGAAAACATTTCCTGAAAGATGGTCTGACCGGAGCATCTTTAAGAAACATTGTAAAAGATGCAGGACTTACTACTGGTGCATTTTACAAATATTATCCGACGAAAGAGGCGCTTTTTGATGCGCTGACGGATCCCTATATGGAACATATTTATCAGATTTATGACCAGATCGTTGAGGAGTTTGA
Source organism: uncultured Ruminococcus sp. (assembly GCA_900066355.1). Taxonomy (GTDB): domain Bacteria; phylum Bacillota; class Clostridia; order Lachnospirales; family Lachnospiraceae; genus Blautia_A. The sequence continues at coordinate 320,529 of FMEL01000001.1, read as the reverse complement.
AAAGCTTTCTGCCAGTGATCAGACAAGGAATATGTCGGATACATCCAGTGATGGGATGGAGCAGATGGTTGATTATATCTATGATCATTATGATAATTTCAGATTATTGTTGAAATGCGGAGACAGTGGAAAATTTGAACTATTCATACACAATATGGTAGAGCGGGAAATGAAGTCCAGCTTGAATTATATGGAAAAGATGAAAGAGAACGGTGTAAAAATACCGATTGTAGAGGAAAGCCTTATGCATATGATCTATACGGGATTTTTTTCATCAGTATTTCAGATCATTGAGCATGATATAGATAGAGAGACTGCAAAGAAAAATGTGCATCAGCTGAAAGAATTCAATACAGGTGGCTGGGAACGATTGTGGAATATTGAATTTCCGGTATAACTGATGCAGGAATTCTGAATAGGTTATGTGTGTTGCAGGTTCTGGATTTCTGAATAAAGTTCAGACAGGATAATAATATCAGGTGGTTGATGCCAGTAAACCACCTATTTTATTACATGCTGGTTAGCGCGAACTAACAGAAGGCAAAACAATAAAACGAACGTAAGGAGTGAACAGATGTGAAAGAAAAAAAGAAGTCGGCAGTCAGCTGGATCCTGACGTGGGCCGGACAAAAAAGAATTGCCTATGTGTGGAGTGTGTTACTTGCAATAGGAAATGTGATTTTTAAGATTTTGCCGTATTTTATTATTGCAGATGTAGTAAAGCTGTTTTTAAATGGTGAAAAGGAGTTTGAAATATATCTTGCAAAAGCGGTTCTGATTGCATTATCGTTTATCATTGCAGAACTGCTTCATTCACTTTCGACAGCATTGTCACATAAAGCAACGTTTGCAGTACTTGCAAATATAAGAGAAACCTGCTGTGACAAACTGGCACGGGTACCTCTTGGTTATGTAAAGGATACATCCTCCGGCACATTTAAGAATATCATGGTGGAAAGAGTCGACAGTATCGAGACAACACTGGCGCATATTGTCCCGGAATTCACGTCCAATCTGCTGGCACCGATTGTGATTTTGATTTATTTCTTTCTGACAGACTGGAGACTGGCACTCTGGTCATTGGTGCCGGTTATTGTTGGACTGTTCTCTTATTTTGGAATGATGCTGGATTATAAGCCAAGTTTCGAGAGAACGGTTCAGACAACAAAAGATCTGAATGATGCGGCAGTGGAATATATTGACGGGATCGAAGTAATTAAGGCATTTGGAAAGACAGAAAGTTCTTATGCCAAATTTACAAAGGCGGCTTTTGAATATGCGGATTCCTTTATTTCCTGGATGAAACGGTGCTCGATCTTTCATGCACTGATGATGGTGGTCACACCTTATACGCTTCTTACGGTATTGCCGTTTGGGGCACTTTATGTAGCGAATGGAACACTTGCAGTTTCTGATTTTGTCATCTGTATTATTTTATCACTTGGAATCGTAGGACCGTTGATCACAGTGGGTTCCTATACAGATGATCTTGGCAAGATCGGAGTGATTGTTGGTGAAGTGGCAGGAATTCTGGAACAGCCGGAGCTTGAACGTCCAGAGAAAAGTAAAAGTGTTCCAAAAGATAACTCCGTTACTCTTGAAGATGTCAGATTTGGTTATCACGACAAAGAAATCCTGCACGGAGTAACTATGGAGCTGAAAGCAGGAACGGTAAATGCAATCGTAGGACCTTCCGGAAGCGGCAAGTCGACCATCGCAAAGCTGATTGCGTCCCTGTGGAATGTGGATTCCGGAAGCATCAAAATCGGTGGAGTTGATGTCAAAGAACTGGCATTTGCAGATTTTAATCGGAAAATTGCATATGTTGCACAGGACAATTATCTGTTTAATGAAACAGTCCGTGAAAATATCAGACAGGGAAATCCGGATGCTACAGATGAACAGATCATCGAGGTGACAAAGAAAAGTGGATGCTATGAATTTATCATGCAGTTGGAGAATGGATTTGATACGGTTGTAGGAGGTGCAGGAGGACATCTGTCAGGTGGCGAGAGGCAGCGTATCTCCATTGCAAGAGCAATGTTAAAGGATGCTCCGATCGTGATCCTTGATGAGGCAACTGCCTACACAGATCCGGAAAATGAGGCAATTCTGCAGAATTCTATCGCAAAACTGGTAGCAGGGAAGACCCTGATCGTAATAGCACACAGACTTTCTACTGTTAAGGACAGTGACCAGATCTTTGTTGTAAGTGATGGAAATGTAACAGCACATGGCACACATGAGGAACTTCTGGTGTCATGCCCACTTTATAAGGAAATGTGGAATGCCCATATTTCTGTAAAAGATACTGTGAAGGAGGGAGAATGATATGTTTGGAATTCTGGCAAAATTCTTTCGTTTTTCAGGCAAGGAAAAAGGTAATAAATTCAAACTGTCGATGGTGATTGGACTCATAGAGGCTCTTGCCTCAGCAATGAAGATTCCGGCTATTATGTACATACTGATTGGTCTGCTGAGTGGGAAACCGACAGGAAAATATATTGGAGGCTCCGTTGCGATTATGGTTCTTGCAATTGTAGTCGACGTAATCTGCAAGAGATACTCTACAGTGCTTCAGACAGAGGGAGGATATAATGCAAGTGCTTTTATGAGAATCAAGATTGCAGAACATCTGCGATATCTGCCGATGGGGTATTTCAATTCCAATAGTATCGGGGAAATTTCTTCCATTACAACTAATACAATGGAAATACTTGGCGATGTGGCTGCGAGAGTGGTTATGCTGACAATGCAGGGAATTCTGGAAACATCAATGATCATTCTTATGCTGTTTATTTTTGACGGGAGAATCGGACTGATAGCTGCAGCAGGAGTACTTATTTTCTTTGGGGTCAATTCTGTGATGCAGAATGCGGGTAAAAAAGATTCAGAGCAAAAAGTGGTATGCGATACGGAGCTTGTAAATCAGATTATGGAGTATCTGCAGGGAATATCAGAAGTAAAATCATACAACCTGCTTGGAAAACAGGCAAAAAGATTAAATGATGCAAATGAAGCATGCGAAAAGATTAATACAAAGATGGAGATGTTGTTTGTCCCTTATCATTGTCTGCAAAGCGTCATAACAAAAATCACAGGTGCGGTAATCGTAGCATGCAGTGCATATTTTTATATTAATGGAACTATGAGTGCGGTCTATGCAATTGGTATGACAATCTCGGCATTTATGCTTTATTCCAGTCTGGAATGTGCAGGGAATTATTCATCTCTTTTACATGTGGTAAGTGTATGTGTAGATAAAGCAAATGCAATACTGGAGCTGGACACCATGGATATCGACGGCAAAGAGATCCATCCGGAAAATTACGATATCAGACTTTCTAACGTTTCATTTTCCTATGACAAACGGAAGATTCTTGATGATGTATCACTTTCTATCCCGCAGAAAACGACGACAGCAATCATTGGACCATCTGGTGGAGGAAAATCAACACTTTGCAATCTGATCGCCAGATTCTGGGATGTGGATTCAGGGGAAGTGACACTTGGAGGTGTGAATGTAAAAGACTATAGTATGAACAGTCTGATGCGTAATTTTTCATTTGTATTTCAGTCTGTGTATTTGTTTGCAGATACCATTGAGAATAATATTAAATTCGGACGTCAGGATGCAAGTCATGAGGAAGTGGTGGAAGCGGCGAAGAAAGCATGTTGTCATGATTTCATAAGCAAACTTCCAAATGGATATGACACAGTGATCGGAGAAGGAGGAGCCACACTTTCCGGTGGTGAGAAGCAGCGTATTTCGATAGCCAGAGCGATTATGAAGGATGCGCCAATCGTCATATTAGATGAGGCAATGGCCAATGTTGATCCGGAGAATGAAAAGGATCTGATGGATGCAGTAGATGCGCTTACAAAGGAAAAAACGATTATTATGATTGCCCACAGATTAAAAACGGTCAGACATGCAGACCAGATTGTGGTTGTTGACAAAGGACGAATTGTGCAGCAGGGAATACATGAGCAACTAATGAAGCAGGAAGGTATTTATAAGAGATTTGTGGATGCAAGGCAGCAGGCGGTAAGTTGGAAACTGGTGCACAAATAATTAGCATTCACCTCTTGATGATGGAAGACGGTCATTGCAGTTTATCCAACAATCTTAGCAAAAATGCAATCAGGCCATTTACTGTTGACCGGAAGAACTGACTGTTCAGCGCCAGTCCGAAAGGAGTTGCCTCCAGCGCTATTGTGTATACAATGGTTGAGATGAAAAAAGCGTATGATCTGAATACCTATGAATATCTGACATATCTCTTATCACAGCGGACAGACGATAAAATGTCAGATGAACAGTTGGAACAGCTTGCCCCATGGAGCGAGACTGCGAAAACGAACTGTCAAAACTAAAATAGAGTAAAACGCTTGCATCTATCAATTTGATGCAAGCGTAATTCATGAGTAGCGCAGCAATATTTTGCGCTTACGTTCATACGGATCTTTACGATAATCTGGATGTAATCCCATTTGATAAAATCCAGAAAATTTTTTCCGCCATAATATAAAAAATGGTGGCATTTCGTATTTGCTGAAGGTACATGAAAGTGTTCTCCTGTTAAATAATATTCTGTAAGTTATTTTCTATAGATGTCCGTTGATAGTAGGTATCTATGATATCCTGTAAAGTAATCGTATTCATTTTTTCTTCGGCATCCTTTTGAATTTCATTGTAAAATCCCTGCAAAGATAACTGAATGTTAATGCCAACGCCACACTCTGGATTGGTATGAGTATCTAAATGAAGTAAAGGTTTATCACCTTCAACTGCTTTATAAATATCCAGCAATGTAATCTGCTCTGCTGGTCTTGAAAGAGAAGGACGGGCATGTCCGGCTACACTGGTCATAAGTTCCGCTTTTTTTAGTTTTAACATAAGCTGGCGCACAAAGCCGGGATTTGTATGGACACTTTCTGCAATTGAGGCACTGGAGAGGGATTTTTCCTGGTTGATAGCAATCAGAACCATCACATGAACAGTATCACTTAATTTCGTTGAGTATTTCATGATAAGAAGCTCCTTGTAGTATGATATAATAATCTTGTTCTCACGTTTTTGGGGTGAAAATATTTCTGGTTTGTTTAAAACGTCCTAAGTTCTCAACAGTTCTTTTTAATGTGTTGATAAACTGTACATTTTTTAATGTTTGATGATTGTAAATAATATAATTACAACTATAATGGGGATTAAAAGAAAAGTCAACACAGTAATGAAACTTATGGCAAAGGAGAGCTTATGGAATACAAAAATCAAACAGAAAATCGTGCATTTCAGGAAATGTTGCAGGCAGCAGTAAAACGGCTGCAAAATCGTTCCGGAGAGGATCTTGCTGCAAAAAGTGGGGCTGTTTTTCATAGCAGTCGAAATGTGCTGGAAATGCTGAGTTTTTATGAAACGATTGAAATTCAACTCCCTGAGTTTCGTATTAACTCAAACATGGACGAATGGCATTATCTGACATTGCTGCATTATCTGGATATGGCCGATGGAACAGAAGGTTCACAGAAGCTCATTACTTTTGGTAACCTGAAAGATGGATTGATTCGAGGAACCAGGTTTGACCGGACTGCAGAGCAGAGACTGGAAAAGCTTTTGCAAGATAAAGATCCTGAGAAAATTCAGAAAGCATGTACAAGTCTGGGTGCAGAATTTATAGAGACAAAGGCGGATCTAGGTGCTGTTTTTCCGGTTTTTCCAAGATATTCAGTAACTTTAAAGATATGGTTTGCAGATGAAGAATTTCCTGTATCTGGAAAACTATTTCTTCAGGATCATGCCGATCATTATCTAAGTGTAGAAGATGCGGTAACAGTTGGAGAAATTTTGCTGCAAAAATTATCGGAAGCATTTTCTTCTCTCTGATCATGAATCAGAAAACTTTTCAGCCCGGCTTTGATAAAACTGTCGATTACTGTCTGAATCTGTTTCCAGTCATTACAGTGATTGCGGAGCATCAGTCTGTTGATGGAAAGGCAGCCATTCATTTGAAAATAAAAAACCGATTCTGCCTGTTCAAAGGTCAGGAGGCTGTGTGACATAAGCCAGGTCACATAGCCTTCTTTTGTATTTTCTGCTATTTTTTCCAGAAGAATAGGGGCAATTGCATCATCCAGAAACAGTGCTCTGTATTGTGATTCCATCTGTATTTTCTGACAGAACGGATAGGAACAGCTTTTTTGATTTAGACAGAATAAATGATCTACCGTTGTTAACATATCCTGAGTCATATCATTAAAAATATCTGATAATACATCATGGATATCGTAGTAATGAAGATAAAAAGTGCCACGGTTGATTTCAGCATTTTTGCAGATCTCTGTAACGGTAATTTTCGTAAAACTTTTCTGCTTTAACAATTCTAAGAACGTATCTTTTATGGTTTGCCTGGTATAGCGGGTACGGCGATCTTGTTTTCTCGTTTTTTCTGACATTATATACTCCTGTATTAGTTAGTATCATATAATTTCTCAACAATTTTTCTGATGTGTTGAGTAACCATACAAATCTCACAGATTGATTATTGTAATTTATATAGTAACAACTATAATGAGGCTTAAAGAAAAAGTCAACAGATTGTTCAGAATTTTAGGAGGAAAAACATGGGACATGTAATTGCAGTATCAGGAAAAGGTGGCGTAGGAAAAACAACTCTTTGTGGATTGTTGATCCAGTATTTATGTGAAAGCGGAAAACGTCCGGTCCTGGCGGTGGATGCAGATGCAAATGCAAATTTGAACGAAGTGCTCGGTGTTGAGCCGGAGATCACACTTGGGGAGCTGAGAGAAGAAATTGAGCGGGCAGGCGTAGACCCACGATATCAGATTCCCTCCGGTATGACAAAACAGGCATATCTGGAAATGCGTCTTTCTGATGCGATTGCAGAAGAAGACGATTATGATTTGATGGTAATGGGACGAACCCAGGGACAGGGCTGCTATTGTTTTGTAAATGGTCTTGTGCAGACCCAGGTTCAGAAACTGCAAAGCCATTATCCATATATTGTGGTTGATAACGAAGCAGGTATGGAACATATCAGCAGAGGAATCCTGCCAATGATGGAAGTTGCGATTCTTGTGAGTGACTGTTCCAGAAGAGGTGTTCAGGCAGCCGGACGTATTGCAAGGCTGATGAAGGAGTTAAACTTTAAACCACAGAAAACTGGATTAATCGTGAATCGTGTTCCAGATGGAAAACTGGATGCCGGAACTCTGGAAGAAATCCGAAATCAGGGACTGGAACTGTTAGGGGTTGTACCACATGATGACCAGGTATATCAGTATGACTGTGCTGGAAAACCAATCATACGGCTTCCGAAAGATTCTCCTGTAAGAAGTGCAATGGGAGAAATTGTAAAGAAGATAGGATTGTGAGTTGGAGGATTGAAAGTTTGAAGATTGAGTGAACAGAAATATTATCTGATTTGATATAACCAATTGCAAAGAAAGGAAAATCTTCATGAGAAGTCATTGGACAGAAATAGAAAAATATTTAGAAGACCAGAAGATAGCGCAGGAACTGATTGGAGAACTGAGAGATTTTCACATGCGCTATGAGGTAGAGAATCAGGTAAAGGAACGGGTAGAAAAACCGGATATCCTATTTTATGGGAAAAAGATTCTGGAAATGTCAACAGTAGCGCTTCTTCAGGGAGATAATCTGTTACTTTCCGGTGCGAAAGCTACAGGAAAAAATGTACTATGTGAGACACTGGCATGGATATTCGGAAGACCGGAATACGACATTTCTTTTCATGTAAATACAGACAGTGCCGATCTGATTGGAACGGATACCTTTATAAATAATGAGGTTCGCCTTCGGAAAGGCCCTATCTACCAATGCGCGGAATTTGGAGGATTTGGAATCCTGGACGAAATCAATATGGCAAAAAATGATGCCGTTTCTGTACTGCATGCCACATTGGATCATCGGCGCAGAATCGATATTCCAGGATATAACAGGATTTTACTTCATCCGGCAACACGATTTATCGGTACGATGAATTATGGTTACGCAGGTACCAGAGAAGTAAATGAAGCATTGGTTTCAAGGTTTATGGTAATTGATATGCCTGAAATGGATGAGGATAGTGTCCTTTTTGTATTAAGACAGCATTTTCCAGATGGGGAAAAAAGTGCACTGAAAGCTTTTGCAGGACTGTTTCTGGATTTGCAGATCAAGGCTTATCATGGAGAAATCTCAACAAAATCTCTTGACCTGAGAGGATTGGTTTCTGCTGTAAAAGCAACAAGAAGCGGACTTTCTCCAATTGATGCAATCCAGATGGGGATCATAAATAAAAGTTTTGATGTATTTGAAAAAGAGATCGTAGAAGATGTGGTTTCTACCAGAATTCCATCTTCCTGGACCGGAAAAGACATATGGGGGTAAACTTGTATGGAGGATGTCAGATGGCCGGCAGAACAACTGGAAGAACATCGTCTGGAGATCAGTAATCGTATCAGAAATCTTTTTTGGACAGTCAGTGGTGATTATGATATAGAATTTGAACCGGACACAGAAAAATATGTTTATTCAAAACAAACGGTTCTATATGAGGCAGTGAAGCAGGGTGCCTTTGCACGATATTTCGATCAGAAGAAACTTGGCATGTATTTGATGAAAAAATTACATTTTTCTGCTGGAGAAGATATGCTTTTGCCTCTTGCTGGATTATGCATGGATGCTGCAGTGAATCGTTTTATCATTCGAGAACGTTTGGGAACAAAGGAAATCAGAGAACAGGCGTTCAGAGAATTGGAAAAGGCCGAGAAAGAACAGGTATCAGACAAAGCTGGAACAGACCTGATTCACAGGATTAGGCTTCTGTATATAAGGCATGTTTTGGAGAACACAAACGATGAGGGAACGGATCCACAGGCAGAGATTGCATTGTACAAAATTCTTTCTCTGAAGGATGCGGAAAATACGGAAGATGTCATAAACGTGATAGAGGAGATTTATAATCATGTTCTGGATCCCTCTTTTGAAAAAAGGAATGGAAATCTGGAGAAAATTCTGAATTTACCGGATATGGCATTGGCCAATGACGCGTGGCAGGAATGCATGACGGATGAACAGATGGAAGACATCATTCAAAAATATCTTTCTGATCTCAAAAAAAAGATGATGAGTCTGGATATCAGAAACAAAAAGAAAAAAAGATTTTATTTCTCTCCGGAAAATGAAGAAGTTCCGGAAAGCTCGGAGAATATAAATCCACAGGCAGTGCGACGGATACGGGAATATGTGGAACTGAATTACGGGAAATCGTATCTAAGTGAATCGGAGCAGGCCAGAATCAACCGGAAATTTTGTACAGGAATCCACAAAAACTGTATCCTGTATCTTACAGATGGAATTTTACAGAACCCTGTGATAAAAAATAATCAATACCGTTTTTCTCAGCTGCAGTTTGAAAAAAATAAAGCCTATTATGGAAATAATCACTGGATCATCAAAAGAAATATTTCTGTGTTGACAGAGTCACTGAAACGGGCATTTATAATCCGAAAGGATGATTCTGTCAGCAGATCTGATGCAGGGCAGCTTGTTCCTGAGAGGTTATGGAAAATTGGAAGAACAGACGATGACAAGTTATTTAATAGAAAAAAGAGATCTGAAGATTCTGAGTTTGTAATAGACGTCCTGATTGATTCCAGTGGTTCCCAAGCTGGCAGACAGGCTCAGGTAGCGGCGCAGGGATATATTATCAGTGAAGCATTAAGCCAGGCAGGAATTCCTCATCGGGTGACAGGATACTGTGCTTTCTGGGGATATACAGTACTTCAGAGATTTCGGGATTATGAAGATCCAAGGGAAACAAATGAAAGAATCTTTCAATTCCGGGCATATGCCAATAACAGAGATGGGCTTGCACTGAAAACAGTCTGTTCCTCTCTCATGGAGCGACCGGAAAAAAATAAGATTTTAATCGTATTAAGTGATGGAAAACCCTGTGATATGAGCATACAACGACCAGGAACCCGCCAGCCCAAGATCTATGACGGAGAAGGAGCTGTGAAAGATACTGCTTATGAGGTGCGTCGGGCCAGAAATCAGGGGATTTTCGTAATTGGTATTTTTGTAGGGAATGAAGGAGAACTCTCCGTGGAAAAGAGAATCTATGGAAAAGACTTTGCCTATATTCGTAATATCAGCAATTTTTCCCGTATGGTAGGAACTTTTTTGCGAAGACAAATTGATATGGAATGAAAATGGAGAAATCACTATGGGTAAAATTGAATTTGCCAATTGCCAGGATGTAAGAAATCAGAAAAAGATACAGGAATTAGATTGTCCACGCTGTCATGAACCGGGAGGCATTGAAGCCTTTGTGAAAGACGGGATACTTGCAGAGGACGGAGTATGTGATAACTGCGGATATATTCTTCCAGAAGGAACAGAACTGGAGGAAGTGGAGTAAGACAGTTTGAAGTATGGTCATATGTAATTCTTATTATTTAGAAAAAAGAAAAGGAGTAAATATAGAGATGAAAATAGCAGTTTGTGGAAAAGGTGGATGTGGAAAAAGTACGGTAACCAGTCTTTTGGCTAAGGCTTTAGCCAGACGAGGAAAAGAAATTTTGGTAATTGATTCCGATGAATCTAATTATGGTCTGCACCGACAGCTAGGTATGAAGCTTCCCAGAGATTTTACAGACTATTTCGGTGGTAAGCAAAATGTTTTAAATGATATGATGTTATCAAAATTTACTCATCAGTTTTTTGAGGAAAACTGGACTATAGATGATATACCGGAAGATTATTATAGTCTGAAGGACGGTGTAAAACTGATGACCAGTGGAAAAATCCATCAAGCAAATGAAGGATGTTCTTGTGCTATGGGAACTGTTATGACTCAATTTATCCAAAATCTCAGGCTTGCAGAAGACCAATTTGCGCTAATGGATATGGAGGCTGGGATTGAACACTTTGGACGTGGAATTGATAACGGTGTAGATCTGATATTGATAATCATAGATCCATCTTATGAATCCCTGCAGCTTTCCCAAAAAATCGGGGAATTATCGGAAAGTATTCGAAAACCATTTTATTACGTTCTTAATAAAGTAACAAAAGAGAATCAGGAAATGATGTATGAAGCTGTATGGAATTCAAGTCGAGTCGCTGTATCTCTTAGTGCGGATCCCGGTATTATGGGAGAGGGACTGATGGGGAAAGAACTATCAGAAAAACCAGATGCTATTGAAAACTTAACAGAATTTCTACTTTCTATTTAAAGAACGAGGAGATTTACTGTGGATATATGATAAAAGAAAACCAGATTATACAGCTGTAATTTGTAAAATTAGATCCGCTTGATGCAAGAAAGAAGCAGTGATATACTGAAATAAAAGATATTTATAAAATAATAAAAACCTGGAACTAAATTGTGTGATTGAACAGTTACAAAGAATGCAATTTTTGCGGAGGGTATAGGATGATACAGATTGCAGTTGTGGAAGATGAAGAAATTTACGTAAAACAATTAACAGAGTATATCCGGAAATATCAAACGGAAAGGGGAAGATTAATAAAGGTTACAGTATTTGGTGATGGAGAAGATATCACAGAGAATTACAGTGGCGGTTTTGACATTATTCTGATGGATATCCAAATGCAGTTTATGGACGGTATGACAGCAGCAGAAAAAATCCGTCAGATGGATCAGAAAGTAATTATCATGTTTATCACAAATATGATCCAATATGCAGTACGTGGATATGAAGTTGATGCAATGGATTATGTAGTAAAACCAGTTGAGTATTTTTCTTTTTCGCAGAAACTGGATAAAGCAATTGGACGTATTCGTTCTGAAGCAAAGGAATTTCTTATGATTACGATTGGAGAAGGAATCGTAAAAACAGATATAGCAGATATCTATTTTATTGAAGGACAGGGACATAATGCAGTTTTTCATACTTTAAGAGGGGATTACAGTTCCAGAGTTACGTTAAAGGAACTGGAAGAAAAATTGATAGTTCATAATTTCTTCCGGTGCGCCAAGGGGTATCTGGTAAACATGAATCATGTAGAAGGCATTGTTGGTTCTGACTGTGTGATTCATAGTGTACATATACCAGTCAGCAGAACTAGAAAAAAGGAATTTATGAATAAACTTTTGCAAAATCTGAACATGGATTAATTTTGTTGGGCGGATAACGGAGGAAGTTATGTTATACCAGGATATTCCAAGAATTTATACAGCAATTGCGGAGTGGGGAGCGTGTCTGGTTTATCTCTATATGTTGAAAAGAGAAAAAATGAAATCTGCACATTTTCTTATTGGTGTGTTGCTTATGCTGGCATTGCAGTGTGCTTTTCTGGTTGCGACAGGTAATGTATCAGAGGTTTTATGGATTCCCTGTATGATTATTGCTGTTGCTATAATGTATGTATTTCTTATGGTTGGAGGAAGCATGAAACCTCTTGGGGCAGGATATTGCTGTGCCAGAGCATTTGTGTTGGCAGAGTTTGTTGCTTCTCTGCAGTGGCAGATTGTATCTATTGTACAGGTGAGAGGAATTCAAAGTTTCTGGACTGAAATTTTGATTACGATTATAATTTTCGGTGGTTGTTTTGTCATTGATATTTATCTGGAAGGTTGAATGCAAGAGTTATTGCAACCCGGGTATATCACGCTAAATATAAGGTGTTTTGAGAGAGTAAATGCAATTATAAGATAGAAGTTACAGTTGAAATAGGCTATACTTAGAATACAGGCAGATGAAAATCAGAAGCTTTTTAACATCAAAATAAGACGGCTGGCATGAATCTTGCAGGACTAAATGCAACCCGTCTGAAGAGATGAAAACTGCTTCTCTCAGGCATTATATTTGGGCGTTTGTTATTTTATAAGATCAGGCTTGAGGTGGATCTGGTCAGCGGGAACTGATCGAAGATCCATGAGACTCATCAGTTTTGCATCAAGCAGAAGAAGAGCCAGCTGGAATGGAGTGCAGCCATTCAGGCTGGCTCTTGCCGTACTGTTGATGTGATTCATCATAAGGTTTACTTTCTGTTCAGTAAGAGAGTCAAAAGAAGTTCCTTTTGGGAGGATATAACGTATAAACTCATGATTCTTTTCCAGGCGTCCTTTCTGCCAGGAGGACATGGGGTCGCAGTAAAAGACCTTTGTAAGGACATCCTGCCGGTGCGGCATCTCAAATAATGAAGGATCCAGGAAAGAACTCCCGTTGTCTGTCAGTATTATCGGAAACAGCTGTGAATAAGTCTGTGGGCCAAGTTCAGACAGCAGGAGATCAAAAACATCCTGAACATATTTCCTTCGGTCACCAGGCAAGAGAAAAAGAAGCATCAGGGAACAGTTCCGAAAGAACAGAGTAAGGAGGACAGGACCGGATTTACCACCGGCGCCTTCCACTACATCAAGTTCTACTATTGAAGAATCGTGGGAAGAAGCAAGAAAATCCAGGAGATCTCTGTAAGTACGGTTCTTTCGATATCCGGGAACCGGTGTATCAAGCTGTTTCTTTTTACGTTTTTTGTAGCGGACTTTTCTGGGAAGATCAAGGTTGATAACAGAAAGATATTGCTTATCCACGTAGGAATAAAGAGTACGCTGACAGCAGGGAATATCTTCCATATGAGAAAGAAAGATATGAGAAAGCGGCTGGCCCTTTTTTATAAGTGGGGAAACGAGCCTGTCGAGCTGATCAAGTTCTTCAGGGGAGAGATTAATGCCGCTGCGGGAGGAAGAACGGAGTTCCAAAGAGGTATCATGGGAATGTTTGGCGCGGTAGAAAAAGAAATCATGGGAACAACGGCGCAGCTTAGGACAAGCGTTACAGACATAAGGAGGTTTTTTTAAGAGCTCGCATTTAGCAGTCGTAAAAGAAGGACAGAAAGAAGCGCATTTCCTGCTTCGACACTTAGAGCAAAGAGAGGAGCAGGAAAGATTACCGCAGACGCCCTGTTTGGAGCAGGAAGAAAAATAAATGCACTCGGATTTCCTGCGGCTGCGGTCATCGTAATAGTGAGGGGAGAAGATCAGATGGCGTCGAACTTCCCTGGAAACAGAGGAAGGGCTCTTGCCAAGTTCGTCAGCAATCTTTTTGAAGCTCCATCCTTTTTCGATGCCAGCCTCGATAGAGATTCTGTCAGAGAGTGTAAAGTGTTTGCCTTTGTTGGATTCAATAAAAGTATTCATAAATAGAAACTCCTTTCATGTTGGAGCCTGAGAGTAAGTTCATGTTACTATGATTGCAGAGGTAAATGCAACCCCTATGTCTGCGTTTGAGAACAAAAAGATCTAAGGGTTGCATTTACTTTTTCAATTAACAGATCACAAATTCTTCACAAAAAATTAGCACTCACCTCTTGACAGTGCTAACAACGCGTGTTATATTACCAGTATAACAAAGATGACATTAAGGGTACGAGAAGAAATTTCAGTATCCTTTTCCTACGATATAAGGAGGAGAGCCTATGAACATCAGTAAGTTTACACAGAAATCCGTGCAGGCTGTTCAGGATCTTGAAAAGGTTGCCTATGAATACGGTAATCAGGAAGTGGAGCAGGAGCATCTGTTATATGCTCTGCTGACACAGGAAGACAGCCTGATTCTCAAACTGATTGAGAAGATGGATATTAATAAAGAATATTTTATCAATGTAGTGAAGAAAGCACTGGATGCAAAAGTCAAAGTATCCGGCGGTGATCTGAGATTTGGGCAGTATCTGAACAAATCACTGGTAAATGCGGAAAATGAAGCAAAAGCAATGGGAGACGAATATGTTTCTGTTGAGCATCTGTTTTTGTCACTGCTGACACAACCAAGCCCGGGTATGAAGAAGATCTTCGATGAATTTGGCATTACCAGAGAAAGATTTTTGCAGGCGCTGTCTACTGTCAGAGGCAACCAGCGAGTTGTCAGTGACAATCCGGAGGCAACCTATGACACACTGAATAAATACGGCGAGGATCTTGTGGAGAAAGCAAGAAATCAGAAACTTGATCCGGTCATCGGTCGTGATGCAGAGATTCGAAACATCGTCCGTATTCTTTCACGTAAGACCAAGAATAATCCGGTTCTGATCGGTGAACCTGGTGTTGGTAAGACAGCAGCCATTGAAGGTCTGGCACAGCGAATCGTCGCAGGTGATGTCCCGGAAGGCCTGAAAGATAAGAAAATTTTTGCACTGGACATGGGAGCACTGGTTGCAGGTGCGAAATATCGTGGTGAGTTTGAGGAACGTCTGAAAGCAGTTCTTGAAGAGGTAAGAAAGAGCGAAGGCGAGATCATTCTTTTCATTGATGAGCTGCATCTGATCGTCGGTGCCGGTAAGACAGACGGTGCGATGGATGCGGGCAACATGCTGAAACCAATGCTTGCCAGAGGTGAACTGCACTGTATAGGTGCAACCACGCTTGACGAGTACCGCCAGTACATCGAAAAGGATGCCGCACTGGCACGTCGTTTCCAGCCGGTTATGGTAGATGAGCCAACCGTAGAAGATACAATTTCCATCCTTCGTGGACTGAAAGAGAGATATGAAGTATTCCATGGTGTAAAAATTACAGACAGTGCGCTGGTAGCAGCCGCTACGCTTTCACATAGATATATCACAGACAGATTCCTGCCGGACAAAGCCATCGATCTGGTTGATGAAGCATGTGCCCTGATCAAGACCGAGCTGGATTCCATGCCGACCGAGCTGGATGAACAGAGACGTAAGATCATGCAGCTTGAGATTGAGGAGTCTGCGCTTAAGAAGGAAACGGACAATCTGAGTAAAGAGCGTCTTGCAGAACTGCAGAAAGAGCTTGCAGAGATGCGTGACACATTCAATACGCAGAAAGCACAGTGGGATAATGAGAAACATTCTGTCGAGAAGCTCCAGAAATTACGTGAGCAGATTGAGGATATCAATAAACAGATCCAGAAAGCAAAACAGAATTATGATCTGGAAAAAGCAGCAGAATTGCAGTACGGGGAACTCCCGAAGCTCCAGCAGCAGCTTGAAATAGAAGAAAAACAGGTTAAAGAAAGCGACCGCAGCCTTGTCCATGAGGCAGTTACAGATGATGAGATCGCAAGGATCATTTCACGCTGGACGGGTATCCCGGTAACGAAACTGACCGAGGGTGAGAGAACGAAACTGCTCGGTCTCGAAGATGAACTGCACAAACGTGTCATCGGTCAGAATGAAGGTGTACGTCTTGTAACAGATGCCATTCTTCGTTCAAAAGCAGGAATCAAAGATCTGTCCAAACCGATTGGTTCATTCCTGTTCCTCGGACCTACCGGTGTCGGTAAGACAGAACTCGCCAAAACACTGGCCGCGACTCTGTTTGATGACGAGCAGAATATGGTACGAATCGATATGAGTGAGTACATGGAGAAATATTCTGTATCCCGTCTGATCGGAGCTCCTCCGGGATATGTAGGATATGAAGAAGGCGGTCAGCTTACAGAAGCTGTTCGTCGTAAACCATACAGTGTTGTATTATTTGATGAGATTGAGAAAGCCCATCCGGATGTATTTAATGTACTTCTGCAGGTGTTGGATGATGGACGTATCACAGATTCACAGGGCAGAACGGTAGACTTTAAGAACACGATTCTGATCATGACTTCAAACATCGGTTCACCGTATCTTCTTGATGGTATTGATGAAAAAGGTGAAATAAAACCAGAAGCTCAGGAACAGGTTATGAATGACCTGCGTGGACACTTCCGGCCGGAATTCCTGAACCGTCTGGATGAAATTATCATGTTCAAGCCATTGACAAAAGAGAATATTGGCGGCATAGTAGACCTGATGGTCAAAGAACTCAGTGACCGTCTGGCAGATCAGGAACTTTCTCTGGAACTGACAGATGCAGCCAGAACACAGGTAATTGAAAATGGCTATGATCCGATATATGGTGCAAGGCCTCTGAAACGCTATCTGCAGAATTATGTGGAAACACTTGCTGCGAAGAAGATTCTTTCCGGCGATGTTCATCAGGGTGACACGCTGGTGCTGGATGTAAAAGACGGAGAGTTTGTGATCAATACGAAATAATATGCTGCTGTGTATAATCTGACCGGCAGCAGAATACCACAGGAGGTACGCAATGATACCAAAGGATCCGGTAATGTTGTTGAGCTATGTCAACACACAGTTGAGAGATTTTTATTCTTCTCTGGACGCGCTCTGCGAGGATAAAGAGCTGTCCGGAGAGGAAGTGAAGAAAAAACTTGCATCAATTGATTATGAATATGATGCAGAGAAGAATCAGTTTGTATAAAGAATTCCCGGAATGAGGGAATGTACAGAATACTTCATTCTTGGAGTTTCTGTGAATTATCATCTAAATCAGGCTCAGTTCAGAACTTCTAAGATAAGCTGGTGTACAGAACTTTGCTAAAAACGATACAGAAATGCTGAACTCGCATAAATGCTCAGACAGCAGCATTTTCTGCATCAACGCAAAAATCTGTACAACCAATTATCTTTACGAAGTTCTTCAAGCGAGCCATATTCAGATGATAACCACAGAAGTTCCTGAATGAAGTTTTTTCTTTCCCATCATTGCCGCACTTTATACCACTGCCAGAAAAGGGGGAAAAACCGACCGGCCCGGGCTAGCGCGCGTCGCGCGGTCCGCCACTCGCTCCTGATAAATAAAAAGTGAAGAATAGATTGGCTTGTAAATGCTCCCGTTTGGAAGACTCTGGAGGAATTTATGGTAATACTCAGGGGTTCATCAGACTGCGTTATGGAGCAAAAGTGCATTGTCTGAGCGTTAGCGAGTTATGCACTTTTTCTCCATGTAATTAGCAGGATGGTGAAGGCCATAGTATTACCAAATTCCGAAGCTGCTTCTAAAACGGGAGTATTTATATGCCAATCAGAATAAGTTTTTTATTTATTAGTCCAACAAATCTTTTTTTGGTCATAATTATGAATAAAATGTGAAAAAACAAAAAAACAGTTGCATTTTTTGTGCAACTACATATAATAAATGATTAGTCGACTAATTAATAACCGACTAACAAACTACAAACATTACTTATGGAGGTGAAGAGGTGTTTACAGAAGGAGAACCAGAGTTTTGCTCACCGGAGCATAAGGACAGCTTTTTATCCATGTTTATGAGAATTGACCGCCGATTCATGGGAAAGTGCTTTGGACAGATGCAGGAACTGGGGATTTATCCGGGACAGATTCCGGTACTTGGATTACTGGCGTACAAAGACGGACTGAGCCAGCGTGAGATTGCAGAACATTTAAGAATCAAACCGCCGACCGTCAATGTGACTGTCCAGCGACTGGAAAAAGCAGGATTGCTTTACAGGGAAGCCGATGAAAAAGATCAGCGCATCTCCAGAATCTATCTGACAGAAAAAGGCAAACAGGTAAAAGAGAATGGCATGAAGAAAGTCCGGGAAAATGAAAAGATTCTTCTTGATGGTCTCAGCGAAACAGAACTTTGCCTTTTGAGAAGAATGTTGGAGCAGATTACAGAGAACATTGAAAAAATACCCGGAACATCCGGAAAAATGACACAAAGAAAGTGAGGCAGCAAAAGTGATCAAACTGATGAAATATCTGAAAAAATCAGCAGGCTATGTGGTACTGATCATAGCACTTCTGTTTCTTCAGGCATATTGCGATCTTTCCCTGCCGGATTACACATCCAAAATCGTCAATGTGGGAATCCAGCAGAGTGGTATTGAAGACAGCGTACCGGAAAAAATCCGCAAGACATCCATGGACAGTCTTCGGCTGTTTATGGACGATGACGATAAAGATACTGTAGATTCCTGTTATGAAGAAGACGGTGATCTTCTTGTACTGAAAGACGATGTGACTTCCGGGGAAAGAGATGAATTAAACAGCATCTTCGGGAAACCGATGATCATCGTGGCAAGCTTTTCTTCCGGAGGCGATGAAGTAAATTCCATGCTTACGCAGATGGGCATTCCGGAAGGTACAGATCCGATGCAGGCACTTGCGATGATGCCTCAGGAAGCACGGGATGCCATGGCAGAAAAAATCAGCGAAAAAGTTGACAGTATGCAGGAGTCCATTATCACACAGGCCGGTGTTTCCTATGTAAAAAGTGAGTATGAAGCAATCGGCGAAGACGTCGATGCGATCCAGATGCATTACATCAAGATTGCCGGTGTGAGAATGCTTGGCATGGCGCTGATCACAATGCTCTGCGCAATCTGTGTGGTATTTCTTTCTTCCAGAGTTGCAGCAGCACTCGGTCATGATCTGCGAAATGCGGTATACCGAAAGGTTATCACTTTTTCAAGCAGAGAGTACCATAAATTTTCAACTGCATCACTTATCACACGATGCACGAACGATATCCAGCAGGTACAGCAGGTTATGGCAATGCTCTTCCGTATTGTACTGTATGCGCCGATCCTTGGTATCGGTGGTGTGATCCGTGTTTTAAACACAGATTCTTCTATGACCTGGATTCTTGGTCTGGCAGTTGGACTTATTCTTGCGGTGATCATTGTTCTGTTCCAGGTGGCAATGCCAAAATTCACAGTATTACAGACACTGGTCGATAAGCTGAACCTTGTGACAAGAGAAATTCTTACCGGTATTCCGGTTATCCGTGCATTCAGCAGGGAGAAACATGAGGAAGAACGTTTCGAGGAAGCCAACGAAAGACTGACAAAGACAAACTTGTTTGTCAACCGCTGTATGACATTTATGATGCCGACGATGATGCTTATTATGAATGGCGTTTCCGTTCTGATTATTTACAGTGGTGCTTATGCGGTAGATAACGGAACTATGCAGGTTGGCAATGTTATGGCATTTATCCAGTATGCAATGCAGATCATCATGTCCTTCCTGATGATCACAGCGATGTCTATTATGCTTCCGAGAGCAAATGTCGCAGCACTCCGTATTAACGACGTGCTGAAAACAAAAGTAAGTGTTACAGATCCGGAAAATCCGGTTCTCCCGGCACAGGATGTAAAAGGAACGGTAGAATTTGACAATGTAAGCTTTGCATATCCGGAAGCAGGAGAAAATGTACTGACCGATATTTCCTTCAAAGCAGAAAAAGGAGAAACGATCGCCGTGATCGGAAGTACCGGAAGCGGTAAGAGTACTCTGATAAATCTGATTCCGCGGTTCTATGATGTGACAAAGGGACGTGTCCTTGTGGATGGAGTTGATGTCCGCGATATGACACAGAGAGAAGTCAGAGACAGACTGGGATATGTACCGCAGAGGGGAATCCTTTTCTCAGGTACGATCGATTCCAATATCCGATACGGTAAGACGGATATTTCCGCTGAAGAAGTAAAAGAAGCAGCGGAAGTAGCACAGGCAACAGAATTTATTGATACAAAACCGGAAACATATAATTCTCCGATCGCACAGGGAGGAACCAACGTATCCGGTGGTCAGAAACAGCGTCTTTCCATAGCAAGGGCAATCGCCAAGAAACCGGAGATCTTTATTTTTGACGACAGTTTTTCAGCGCTGGACTTCAAGACAGACAGTACTTTGCGTAAAGCACTCAAAGCACATACAAAAGATGCAACAACGATCATTGTGGCACAGCGTATCAGTACGATTCTGAATGCCGACAAGATCATTGTTCTGGATGACGGACATATGGCAGGCATCGGTACACATAAAGAACTGATGAAGAACTGTGAGGTTTACCGTCAGATTGCAATGAGTCAGCTGTCAGAGGAGGAATTGGCATGAGTGAACAGAAACGACGTGGACCAATGGGCGGTCACGGAAGAGGCATGCGCCCGACGGAAAAAGCGAAAGACTTTAAAGGTGCGATGGGCAAACTGTTCCGTTACATGAGCCGCTATAAAATGCGTTTTGTGCTGGTATTTATTTTTGCAGTTGCAGGAACTGTATTTAATATTGTAGGACCGAAGATCCTTGGTAAAGCAACGACTGAACTTTATACAGGTCTTGTTGCAAAAGTAAACGGAACAGGCGGCATTGATTTTGCAAAAATCGGAATCATCCTTCTGTGGACACTGGGACTGTATGTGGCAAGTGCATGCTTCTCCTTCATTCAGGGATGGATCATGACAGGAATTTCCAATGATGTGACCTATAATCTCCGTAAAGATATTTCAAAGAAGATCAATCATCTGCCATTGAATTATTTCGAAAGCAGAACAAACGGTGAGATTCTTTCGAGGGTAACAAACGATATTGATACTCTTCAGATGAGTCTTAATCAGAGCCTGACACAGCTTATCACATCAGTAACTACATTGATCGGTGTATTTATTATGATGCTTTCCATCAATGTATGGATGACGCTGGCTGCACTTCTGATTCTGCCGGTATCCATGTTTATTATTCAGATGGTAATGAAGCATTCACAGAAATACTTTCAGGCACAGCAGAATTACCTTGGCGCAGTCAACGGTCAGATCGAAGAAAACTTTGGCGGTCATGATGTCGTAAGAGTATTTAATAAAGAAAACGATGTACTTGATGAATTTGAAAAAGACAACAGGAAACTTTACGAATCTGCATGGAAATCACAGTTCTTCTCAGGAATGATGATGCCGATCATGCAGTTTGTCGGAAACCTTGGTTATGTAATGGTAGCACTTCTCGGTGGAATCTTTGTTATCAAAGGTTCGATTGAAGTTGGTGATATCCAGTCATTTTTCCAGTATATCCGTAACTTTACACAGCCGATCCAGCAGATCGCGCAGGTTACAAACCTTCTGCAGTCTTCTGCAGCAGCTTCTGAGAGAGTCTTTGAATTCCTTGATGAGGAAGAGGAAGTACAGCAGCCGGAAAATCCGGATTCTATTGAAGGCCTGAAAGGAAATGTACAGTTTGAACATGTTGAGTTCGGTTACAATCCGGATAAGATCATTATTCATGATTTCTCGGCAGATGTACATGACGGACAGAAAGTCGCAATCGTAGGACCGACCGGTGCCGGTAAAACGACGATGGTTAAACTGCTGATGCGTTTCTACGATGTAAATAAGGGTGTCATCAAAGTAGATGGCCATGATGTCAAAAATTTCAACAGAAGCGAGCTTCATGAGATGTTCGGTATGGTGCTTCAGGATACATGGCTGTTTTCCGGAACAATCATGGAAAATATCCGCTACGGAAGACTGGATGCAACGGATGAAGAAGTCATTGCAGCAGCAAAGGCAGCGCATATCCATAATTTTATCATGCAGCAGCCGGGCGGCTATCAGATGGTGCTGGATGAAGAAACAAGCAACATTTCACAGGGACAGAAACAGCTTCTTACGATCGCAAGAGCAATTCTTGCAGACAACAAGATTCTGATCCTTGATGAGGCAACATCCTCTGTTGATACAAGAACAGAAATGCAGATCCAGAAAGCAATGGATAATCTGATGAAGGGAAGAACAAGTTTCGTCATTGCACATCGACTTTCTACGATCAAAGATGCGGATCTGATCCTTGTTATGAAAGACGGAGATATTATTGAGCAGGGTAACCATGAAGAACTGCTGGCAGCGAAAGGATTCTATGCAGATCTTTACAACAGCCAGTTTGATAATGGCTCTTCTGAGCTTTGTTCATAACGATAAAGAATTCCCGGTGATGATGGGAATGTAAAGAAAAGGACTCCAGTTAGGATAGCCCGTGAATTATCATCTGTGCATGTCTCAATTCAAAACTTCTGTGATTCTATGTATACAGAACTTTGCTAAGAACGATACAGAAAATGCTGAACTCGCATCAAAGATGCTCAGACAGCAGCATTTTCTGCATCAACGCAAAAACCTGTACACCAAGAATCTCTACGAAGTTTTTCAGGCGAGACAGACACAGATGATAATTACGGGCATTCCTGACGGGAGTTTTTCTTTTTCCCAGCCTGCCCCTCCCGGTCGCCGCCTCCCGCGGCATAATAAATGAGGGAAGAAGAGAGACTCGGGATATAAAGACTTTCGGTCGGGGAACCTCTGGAGGAATTTATGGTAACACTTAAGCTCTCGAGAGCTGCGTTATGGGGAAAAAGTGTATTGTCTGAGCGTTAGCGAGTTGTGCACTTTTTCCCCATGTTTTTAGCAGAGCGAAGAGAGCTGTAGTGTTTCCAAATTCCGAAGCTGTTTCCAGACCGAAAGTCTTTAATAATCCCGAGAAGACTCTTATCAGTTCATTTATTATCCTTGTCATAACCTCTTTTTTTCGGTATAATATTAAGCCACAGTTACAAACAGGAAACAAGCTGCTTACAGAGGAGCAGACTTTATATGATAAAATAGGAGAAATCATGTAACAATACGACATGATTTTCCTGCATAAGACAACGAGGAGCAGTGATCAATTTCATGGAAAATATAAAAAACGGCAGGGAATATCTGCAATATGTATTGAAATGTCTGAATGACCGTCTTGCCCAGGCAGATGCGGCAATTCTCGAAGGAGAGAAAGAAATCGAGGACATGCATGAATACTACTGGGAAAACTATACCGAGATGGATCAGTACGGATATGAGGATTATGATAATCAGCAGGCACTTTTCCGCCAGATGAATGCTAACGAAGAGCAGTTCCGCCTTCGCAAACGCTTCAAAAAGATGCAGGACTCGCCATTCTTCGGCAGAGTGGATTTCCGGTATGACGGAGATGAGGAGGCAGAGACCTTTTATATCGGAATCGGCAATCTCTCCGAGAGTGCGGGAAGCCTTCCGCTTGTGTATGACTGGAGAGCACCGGTGAGCGGACTTTTTTATGATTACGATAAAGGTTCGGCGTCTTATGAGGCACCGTCAGGAATTTTTGAAGGTGAAGTGACTTCAAAATGGCAGTACAAGATCCGTAAAGGCAAGATGCTCTATGAATTTGAAAGCGATGTCAAGATAGACGACGAAATTCTCGGAGCAGAGCTTGGAAGCAACGGAGAAGTACAGCTCAAAAATATCGTCCGGACGATTCAGAAAGAGCAAAATGAGATCATCCGCAATACCAAAGACAAGATCATGGTGATTCAGGGAGCGGCAGGAAGCGGTAAGACATCTGTAGCCCTGCACAGAATTGCCTATCTTCTGTATCATGACAGAGAAAACCTGAAATCATCGAATGTACTGATCCTGTCACCGAACGGAGTCTTTGCAGATTACATTTCACATATCCTTCCGGAACTGGGAGAGGAGAATATCCGTGAGATGAGCTTTGACCTGTTTGCATACAGAGAACTAAAGGATATTGTCGGTGACTGCGAAGACCGTTATGATCAGATTGAGCATACAGTACTTAATCCGAAGATACAGGATATTTGTCGGGAGAAACAGTCACCGGAATTTGTTTCGAAGCTGGATGGTTTTGTCCTCAGACTGGAAGACGAGCTGATGAATTTCCGTGATGTGGAATACAGAGGCTGCACATTGAGCGAAAAAGAGATTATTGATCTGTTTTATTTTAAATTTCTGGATGTACCGCTTCTTTCCAGAATGCATTCTGTCGCAGAATATTTTATTGACCAGGTGGAGACACTGAGAGACAGAGATCTTTCTGATGAAGAACGTGAAGAAGTAATGGAATGCTTCAGAAGCATGTACGAGACAAGAGACTGTTATGTGCTGTACAGCCGTTTTCTTGAGAAAGAAGGATACCGGCCGCTTCCACACTGCCAGATTGAGAAGCGCCGCCTCCGATATGAAGATGTATATCCGGTGCTTTATCTTAAGTACACACTGTACCAGTGCCGAAACCATCATGGGATCAAGCATGTTGTGGTGGATGAGATGCAGGATTATTCATGGATCCAGTATCTGCTGATCCATAAAATGTTTCCATGCAGGATGACCATTCTGGGAGATAAGGCCCAGACAATGGAAGACGAGACACAGGATGTGCTGAAATTTCTTCCGAAGATATTCGGGAAAGATATCCGCAAGATTGTGATGAACAGAAGTTATCGTAATACGATGGAGGTTGCACAGTACGCGAACCATCTTACCGGAATTGAGGATATGGAGCTGTTCGAACGTCATGGTGAGCCGGTAGATGAGCGGACATTTTCGTCGACAGAGGAAGCACTTGAGACTGTTCTTGAAAAATGGCTGAACCGTCGGGAAGAGTTTGAGACAGAAGCTCTGATCTTTCTTACAGAAAGGGAAGCAGAACACGCTTTCCTTTATATAGAAAAGAGACTGAAAGAAATTGCCCCGGAGGCAGAAAACCAGCTCTGCTACATGAACCGCGACAGCCAGAGTTTTAAGAAAGGACTGACTGTGACGACTTTTTATCTTGCAAAAGGTCTGGAATTCGATCAGGTATTTGGCATATTTGAAGAGGACAGAGAAAGCGGTCTTCAATGCCAGGCAAAGTATATTACAGCGACGAGAGCACTGCATGAACTGCATATGTATATAACGGATACTTCAAAGTAAGCTTTGCCAAACTATACGGTTTTTCATTGACACTGATGGGATATAACTGTAAAATATAGCACGAGGGAAAGAGTATAAACATTATCATTTTATAAGGAGAATGTTATTATGAAGAATAAAAAATTACTTGCAATGACAGCAATGGTGATAACGGCATCTGTACTGATGTCTGCATGTAGCTTTGGCGGTAATGATAAAAAAGAAGACACTCCGGCTGTAGCCGTGACACCGACAGCAGAAGCGACTGCAACACCGGCTCCGACTATAGAACCGACAATCGCACCGAATGTACAGAGCACAACTTATACATCCGCAGATAAGTCAATCGCGATCAACCTTCCGGATGCCACATGGGCCAATAAGACAGACGAGACAGATATGGTAAGCTTTGAGTCTCCGAATGTCGGAAACATTCTGATCCTGCACGGACAGGGTGAGGATACCATGGCTTCTACCGTGATCCCGAGCACACAGGATATGGCAGTTTCACTTGATCAGGCAGATGGTGACAAAGTAAACGGCACTGATTTTGAAATTCAGGATTATACATCCAATGATGTCAACGGAATTGGTGTATACAGCTACACAACCAAAATGCTGAATACAGATAAGAGTGGCGGAGACCTTTATGTGGTTCACAAAGTATTTGCCAACGATACCGAATATTATAATATCGAAGCTTCTGTAAAGAGCGAAGATGCACTGGATTCTATCAAGGCAGCAGTCGCTTCCTTCCAGATTCTGGGAGATTCTTCACTGAAAGAAGCAGCACCGAAGCAGGCGGCGGCTCCGGCAGCAGATAACAGCTCCACAGACAACGCAGCAGACAATTCTGGTGCAGCAGCTTCTGATAACGCAGGAAATACAGATGCATCCGCTTCCACTGACGGAACAACTGCCGATGGAAGTTCGAACGATGCTTCACAGGCTGCAGATAATGGAACTGCTTCTACAGACACATCCACGAATTCCGGTGGATTTACAGATGAGCAGCTTTCCAACACCGATGAGACAAGAACCATCTACCGCAATTCTGACGGACATCCACTCGTTATTCAGCCGGACGGTAACGGAAACTGGGTGGATTTTGACGGCAATACCTATAGCTTCGCTGATGAACAGGATGCATATGATGCAGACGGCAACAGCTATTACTGGCACGGAGAAGCGGCAGACGTATATTATATGCCTGTTCAGTAAAAGGATAACAAAGACACAAAAGAGGCAGGTGAGAGATCATCTGCCTTTTTTACCAGCAGGAGAGAGGAAGAAAATGGAAGCATACAGTAAATTTGCGCAGGTCTATGATCTGTTCATGGACAATATTGATTACGAAGGATGGGCAGACTATGTTACAGACCGCCTGAAAGAATACGGAATTACAGACGGACTCGTCCTGGAACTTGGATGTGGTACAGGTACAATGACGGGATTGCTTGCAGATCGGGGTTATGATATGATTGGTGTGGACAATTCCGAGGAAATGCTTGCAGAGGCAATGGAAAAGAGAGTAGAATCCGGGCAGGATATTCTCTATCTTTTACAGGATATGCAGGAATTTGAATTATATGGTACGGTACGTGCGGTAGTCAGTGTGTGTGACAGCCTGAATTATATCACGGAGAGAGAAGAACTTCTTCAGGTATTTCGTCTGGTAAATAACTATCTGGATCCGGAAGGTATTTTTCTCTTTGATATGAATACCGT
The DNA here is from genome assembly GCA_900066355.1 of uncultured Ruminococcus sp. Classification (GTDB taxonomy): domain Bacteria; phylum Bacillota; class Clostridia; order Lachnospirales; family Lachnospiraceae; genus Blautia_A. The sequence goes on along the minus strand of FMEL01000001.1, from coordinate 293,430 downwards.
ACATAAGTACAGAGACCTTATGGGTGATACGACAATTGCCGAGAACCGTGAGGAGGGCAGCTTCATCTGGGACAACAGTTTTGATGAAGAAGAAGGCCTGAATTATTATGAGCTTGCTGTTTTTCTTCCGAGAGAGGATGGCCTGTATGAAAAATGCGAGGAAGTCCACTGCCAGAAAGCCTATCCGCAGAAAGAAATCGAATCACTGATAAAAGAAGCAGGTATGGATCTTCTGGCGGTTTATGATGCGTATACGATGGAACCTGCTACGAAGGACAGCGAGAGAATGTTTTTTGTTGCAAGGGAAAAAGGAAAAAATAAATAAAAGAGGTACAGAAAGAATATGAAAGATTATATAGTAAGAGCGATTGCTGCGGACAGCCAGATCCGTGCGTTTGCAGCAGTTACAACAGAAACCGTGGAGACTGCAAGACAGGATCACAACACAAGTCCGGTGGCAACTGCCGCGCTGGGACGTCTTCTCACAGCCGGTTCTATGATGGGTGTGATGATGAAGGGAGACAAAGACATCCTGACACTGCAGGTAAAAGGTGACGGACTGATTCAGGGAATTACCGTTACTGCAGATTCTAAAGGACGTGTCAAGGGGTATGTGGGAAATCCGGAAGTAATTATCCCGGCAAATGCGAAAGGCAAACTGGATGTATCTGGTGCTGTCGGCAATGGTTTTCTTCAGGTCATTAAGGATATGGGACTGAAAGAGCCGTATGTCGGTCAGGTCGCATTACAGACAGGAGAGATTGCAGAGGATCTTACTTATTATTTTGCAGCGAGTGAGCAGGTGCCGTCAGCAGTAGGACTCGGCGTTCTGATGAACAAAGATAATACCGTACGTCAGGCTGGCGGCTTTATCGTACAGGTTATGCCGTTTGCAGAAGAAGAAACGATCGCAAAACTTGAAGAAAATGTACAGAAGATCCAGTCCGTAACGACACTTCTGGAGCAGGGCCATACACCGGAGAGCCTTCTGGAACAGGTACTTGATGGTTTTGATATTGAAATCAACGATACGATCCCGACAGAATTTTACTGTAACTGCAGCAAGAGCCGTGTAGAGCGTGCGCTGATCAGCATCGGACGTAAAGAACTAAATGAACTGATTCAGGAAGGCAAAGAAGTAGAACTGAACTGTCATTTCTGTAATAAAAATTATATCTTCAGTGTAGAGGAGTTAAAAGAAATTCTCAGAAAGTGCAAATAGGAGGAAAAAGCTGTGAAAGACGGTTTTATCAAGGTAGCTGCCGCTACACCGGATGTCCGTGTGGCTGACTGCGAATATAATGCAACAGAAATCATCCGTATGATCCATGAGATGGAAGAACAGGGTGCAAAGGTTATGGTATTTCCGGAACTTTGTATCACTGCATATACCTGTGGAGATCTGTTCTGGCAGGAGAATCTTCTGGAAGAGGCGAAAGTTCAGCTTGTCCGTATTGCAGAAGAAACAAAAGAGGTGGACGCACTGATCTTTGTCGGACTCCCTCTGGAATACAATGGTAAGCTTTATAATGTGGCAGCAGGACTCAATCACGGTGAAATCCTTGGGTTTGTACCGAAGACGTATCTGCCAAATTATAATGAGTTTTATGAGGCAAGATATTTTACTTCAGGAGAGCATGTCGACGGCACGGTGCACATTGACCGCGAAGCATACAAAGAACGGTATGACAGCGATTTTGATGACGTGGAATTTGACATTGAGATGGCATCTTTTGATGAGTTTGAAGAACTCGAAGAAATTGATGATGAAGAAATTGATGATGAAGAAATTGATGATGAAGATTTCGAGGACGAGGACTTCGATGATGAAGATTTCGATGACGAGGACTTCGATGATGAGGATTTCGAGGACGAGGATTTTGACGACCTGGATTTCGATGATGAGGATTTCGAGGACGAGCTTTATGAGGAAGATATCTGGATCTCTCCAAATACGATCTTTACATGCGAGGATATGCCGAAGCTGCAGATTGCAGCAGAAATCTGTGAAGATCTCTGGGTACCAAATCCGCCGAGCGTTGCACATGCATTCCATGGTGCAAATCTGATAGTCAATCTGTCCGCGAGTGATGAAGTTGTCGGTAAGGATTCTTACCGTAAGAGCCTTGTGAGTGCGCAGTCTGCAAGACTTCTCTGTGGCTATATTTATGCAACTGCGGGAGAAGGTGAATCCACACAGGACGTCGTTTACGGCGGTCACAATCTGATTGCGGAAAACGGTTCGATTCTTGCTGAGAGCCGAAGATTCGCAAATGGTGTAATCTATGCAGATCTTGATATCCACCGTCTGGATAATGAACGAAGAAGAATGACAACCTGTCAGTTTGCGCCGGATCTGGCACCGGAAGGGAAGGACATCAGTTATAACGAAGCACCGTTTACCCTGGAAAATACAGAGACAGTTCTTACCCGTAAATTTGATTCCAGACCGTTTGTACCGGGAATCAAAGAAGAAAGAGAGCGCCGCTGCGACGAAATTCTGAATATTCAGGCAATGGGACTTAAGAAACGTCTTGCACATATTCACTGCCAGAATGCGGTGATCGGTCTGTCCGGTGGACTGGACTCCACGCTGGCACTTCTTGTGACCGTACGTGCATTTGATATGCTTGGTATGGACAGAAGCAAGATCACGGCTGTTACAATGCCATGCTTCGGAACGACTGACCGTACCTATAACAATGCCTGCCAGTTAAGCGAATGTCTGGGGGCAACTCTGAAAGAAGTCAATATCCGTGAAGCGGTCAACCTGCATTTCCGTGATATCGGACACAATCCAAAAGTACATGATGTCACTTATGAGAACGGACAGGCAAGGGAACGTACGCAGATCCTGATGGATATTGCAAACCAGTCCGGTGGTATTGTCATTGGAACAGGAGACCTTTCCGAACTGGCACTTGGGTGGGCAACTTATAATGGTGATCATATGTCCATGTATGCAGTCAACAGTTCCGTGCCGAAGACGCTGGTACGTCATCTGGTAAGATATTATGCAGATACCTGCGAAGATCAGAAACTTGCAGAGATTCTTCTGGATATTCTGGATACTCCGGTAAGTCCGGAACTTCTGCCACCGAAGGATGGTGTGATCTCACAGAAGACAGAAGACCTGGTAGGACCGTATGAACTGCACGACTTTTTCTTATATTATATGCTCCGCTGGACATTCCCGCCGAAAAAAATCTTCCGTCTGGCGCAGAATGCCTTTGCAGGAGAATATGATGATGAGACGATTCTGAAATGGCTTAAGACATTCTATCGCAGATTTTTCATGCAGCAGTTTAAACGTTCTTGTCTGCCGGATGGACCGAAAGTCGGAAGCGTTGCCGTATCTCCGAGAGGAGATCTACGTATGCCAAGTGATGCGTGCGCGACATTATGGATGAAAGAACTGGATCAGATCAGGATCTAATCGGCAGTTTCAGCTTTTGCGACAGCTTTATCGACGGCATGGATCAGCATGAGCGCCGTGTATTTTTGATCGCTGGAATACTCCAGATTTTCCAGTGACTGAGTAGAATAGATCTGGCTGGCAAGTGAGTCCAGCACAGGTTCTACCAGCGGAAACATGGCGGAAGTACTTTCACTTAAGTTGGCAAGATGAATCGAGCGGATATTGTCCTGATCGACGGTCACTTCGACATCAAAGCTGTTGTTATTTAATCGTATAGAGGTCCGGTAAATCCCGGGGGTGTATTTTGAAACGGTGTCTGAGGATGCCGTTTCAGACTTTCCGGAGCCGAACATAAGAAGCATTACTACCCCGAAGATCACAAGGAGCAGCAGAAAAATTCCGGTATAGATTACCTCTTTCATATGTAAGACGATGATTTTGGTTTTCGAACTCATGTTGAAGCCTCCTGATCCAATGGTCCGGTTCCCGGTGTGATGCCACAGGGTTACTGCGGGATATGATTCTGTATATCTTATTCGTATTTTACTGAAATATGTATCATAAAAGTAAATGTTTAGCAGGGAGGTTTTTATGTCACTTCAGTTTATTATTGGAAATTCCGGCGCGGGTAAATCGTACGCAGCATATCAGAATGTGATACGCGAAGCCTCACGAAATCCGATAAATATGTATTATGTAATCGTTCCGGAGCAGTTTACCATGCAGACACAGAAAACACTCGTGGAAATGCATCCGCAAAAAGGAATCTTAAATATTGATGTACTGAGCTTTGAACGACTGGCGTACCGTATTTTTGAAGAAGTCGGCGGTGATACACGGAAAGTTCTGGAAGAGACCGGAAAGAATATGGTTATTCAGAAACTGGTACAAATGAACCAGAAAAAACTTGTCTATCTGAAAAATCAGATGAAAAAACCGGGTTATCTCGATGAAGTGAAATCCCTGATCTCGGAGTTTATGCAGTATGAAGTCCATGAAGAAGAAATGGATAAGATGATCAATGACGCAGAGGATAAGCCGCTTCTGCAGATGAAATTAAAAGATGTGTCTGTCCTTTATCAGGCATTTCGAGAATATCTGTCAGATCATTTTATGACATCAGAAGAAGTTCTGGAAGTCCTTGCGAAAGAAATTCCGTTTTCACGGAAATTGCGTGGCAGTACAGTCATACTTGATGGTTACACGGGATTTACACCGGTACAGCATACGGTTATCCGGGAACTTCTGGCAGTCTGTAAAAAAGTTTCCGTGACGGTTACGATGGATGTCAGAGAAGAATTTTTGGCAAAGGGAAAGCCACATGAATTATTTTATATGAGTCATAAAATGATTCGTTCTTTAAGTGAATTTACGAAAGATGTGGAAGAACCGGTCTGGATAAAGAGCGGCAGCAGTTCCCGGTTTGCCGATTCGCCTGCCCTTGGATTTCTGGAACAGAATCTGTTTCGTTATCGCAGAAGAAGTTATGACAAAGAGCAAAAAGAAGTGCAGATTTTTCAGGCGGGGACACCGGAGAGAGAGATGCAGGAGACTGCAAGAAGAATTATCCGGCTGGTACGGGATTCACAGTACCGCTACGGGCAGATTGCAGTGATCACAGGAAATCTGGAAGAATACGGAAGTATTGCAAGACATGTCTTTGAAGAAGCCGGGATCCCGTTTTTTATAGATGAGAAGCATTCTGTACTGATGAACCCATTCGTGGAATATGTACGTGCGGCACTGGAGATGGTAAGTCAGGGATTCAGCTATGAAAGCGTGTTCCGGTATCTGCGCTGCGGTATGTCCGATATTTCCAGAAGTGAGACAGATCGTCTGGAAAATTATGTACTGGCACTTGGAATTCATGGATTTCGAAAATGGGATGAGAGATGGGTGCGACTCAGTCGCGATATGGATTCGACATCGATCATGGAACTGAATGTTATCCGGGAGCGTTTTGTGACAGAGGTTCGATCCCTTGCAGAAGGCTTTGCCGGAAAGAAAAAAACAGTCGCAGAATACAGCAGGTGTCTCTATGAATTTATTGTGCAGAGCCGCGTGCAGGAAAAACTTGGGGTACAGGAGCTTTTATTTAAGCAGCACGGCGACCGTGCCATGGAAAAAGAATATGCCCAGATTTATGGTATAGTTATGAATCTTTTCGATAAAATGGTCAGCATTCTGGGAGACGAAAAAGTATCTGCGGAGGAATATCGCCAGCTCCTTGAAACAGGCATGGGACAAGCGAAGGTAGCACTGATTCCACCGGGAATCGATCAGGTACTGGTCGGTGATATGGAGAGAACGAGACTGAAAGATATCCGTGCATTGTTTTTTGTAGGAGTCAATGAAGGATGTATACCGAAAAATACGGAGTCAGGAGGAATCCTTACAGAGATGGACAGAGATTTTCTGGGAGGACAGGGGATCGAGCTGGCACCGGGACCAAAAGAACTGATGAATACGCAGCGGTTTTATCTGTATCTCAACCTTACGAAGCCATCCGAGAGACTCTGCCTTTCGTACAGTATGTCCAACGGAAAAGGAGAAGCGACGGGACCGGCATTTCTGATCCGGACAGTGCAGACACTTTTTCCGAAGCTTAAGACAGAGCGTGCGGAAGAACCACAGAATGAGCTGGAACTTATTGAGACTCCGAATACAGCAGTGGAATATTTTCTGTCAGGACTGACTGATGAAGAAAAAAGAAAAGATAATCCGATTTTTGCAGAACTGTACAGCTGGTATCTGAACAGTCCGAGATATTGTACAGTAACAAAAAAACTCATAGAAGCTGCTTTTATCCGCAAACCGGTCGATCAGATCAGCAAAAGCGTAGCGAAAGCTCTGTACGGGGAAGTCTCACCGAACGGTGCAACAAGACTGGAACGTTTTTCGGCATGTGCGTTTGCTCATTTTCTGAAATACGGACTGGAAGTACAAGAACGTGCAGAATACGAATTTAAGGCGATGGATATGGGAAATGTGATCCATCAGGCACTGGAAGATTTCGCAGCAGAAATTCACAGAAGAAAGCTTAAGTGGAGCGAACTTTCGGATGAACTGCGGGATGCGATCGCAGATGAATGTCTGGACAAGATCAGCGCCGATTACGGTAATACGATCCTTCAGAGCAGTGCAAGGAACCAGTATATGATCGAACGTACACGAAGGATTCTTAGAAGAACAGTCTGGGCACTGCAGGAACAGCTTCGAAACGGTAAATTTCAACCAGAGGGATTTGAGGTTTCAATCGGAGGCGGACGAATTGACCGTCTGGATATCATGAAGACAGACGATAAAGTCTATGTAAAGATCATTGATTACAAGACGGGAAATACAACATTTGATCTGGTCAGCATTTATTATGGACTCCAGATGCAGCTTGTTGTATATATGGATGCGGCAGTGAAGGCAGAGCAGCGAAAATATCCGAATGCAGAGGTGAAACCGGCAGGAATTTTTTATTACAATGTCAAAGATCCTATGCTGCAAAAAGAGATGGAAGATGATCTGGACGGACTGGATCCGGAAATCTTTAAGAAACTCAAAATGAATGGTCTGGTTCTGGCAGAAGATGAAGTGATCAGCGGTCTGGACAGGACAACCGTTTCTCTGCCGATGGCTTATACATCAACAGGGCTGTTTCGGAAAGGATCTTCTATAGCCAGTGAAAATGAATTTGCACTTCTGGATGCCTATGTCAAAAAGAAGATTACTGATATCCAGGAGGCAATACTGGACGGTAATGCAGAAGTTTCGCCTTATGAGATGGGCAATCGGAATGCATGTACGTACTGCCCGTATCAGGGGACATGCGGATTTGACCGCAAAATCCCGGGATATGAGTTCCGCAGACTGAAGCAGTTTGCAGACGATGAGATATGGAAAGCATTTGCAAAGGAGGTGGATGACGAATGGGAGTAATATGGACAGAGGAGCAGCAGAAAGTAATTTCGCTCCGTGACCGGAATATTCTGGTAAGTGCAGCAGCAGGATCCGGAAAAACTGCCGTTCTTGTAGAACGTATTTTAAGCAAGATCTGCGATCCGAAGAAACCAGTCGACATAGATCGTCTTCTGATCATGACGTTTACCCGTGCGGCTGCCGGAGAAATGAAAGAACGTATCTCTGCGGCAATTGATCAGAAACTGTACGATAATCCGGACAATGAACAACTGCAGCGTCAGACATCACTGATACATAATGCACAGATTACGACCATTGATGGTTTCTGTGCATATATCATCCGAAATTATTTTCATATGATCGATCTGGATCCGGGATATCGTACAGCAGAAGAGGGAGAACTGAAACTTCTGCGTGAAGATGTGATGAAGGAAGTGCTGGAAGAGGCATATACGCAGAAAGATGAGAAATTTCTGAATCTGGTAGAGTGTTATGCAAACGGCAAAACCGATGATGAAATCCGGGATATGATCTATAAATTATATGATGCTTCTATGAGTCATCCGTTCCCGGAGGAGTGGATTGAAGAATGTCTGAGAGTCTATCAGGTGGATAATGTAGAAGATCTTCGGGGTACCAAGTGGATGACACTTCTCTGGAAGGCGGCAGAGGAATGTATTTCGGAGATCGATGATCTGTTGGAACGTGCCACACATATCTGCCGGGAAATCGATGGTCCGTATTTTTACGAAACAGCATTGGAAAGTGACAGTCTCCTTCTGAAAGAAGCAAAAGAACGTGCAGCAAAGAGGGACTATAATGGTATGGCATCACTTCTGGCAGCACATAAATATGCACGTCTTTCTGCCAAAAAAGATCTGAATGTAGATGAAGAAAAGAAAAAACAGGTGAAAGACCTTCGTGATACAGAAAAATATTTATGGAAAGAACTTGAAGAGCACTATTTCAGCCAGTCTGAAGAACATATTCTGGAGGCATTGAAATACTGCCGGAAACCTATGGAGGGACTGGCGCGGATCACATTACAGTTTAAAGTGGCATTTGCGGAAAAAAAACGAGAAAAAAATGTTCTGGATTTTTCGGATATGGAACACTTTGCCCTGGAAATACTGATGAAAAAAGAAGGCGAAGATATCATCCCAAGTACTGCTGCGAAAGAATTATCTGCCAGATATGAGGAAGTAATGGTGGACGAATATCAGGACAGCAATCTTGTACAGGAAATGATCACTAATCTGGTGTCCGGCTGGGCGGATGGACGTAAAAATATTTTTATGGTCGGGGATGTAAAGCAGAGCATTTACAGATTCCGGCTTGCAAGACCGGAACTTTTTATGGAGAAATACCACAGCTATTCTCTTGAAGATGCAAAAGAACAGCGTGTGAATCTGTACAAAAATTTTCGAAGCAGGAGAGAAGTTTTATCTTCGGTTAATTATATTTTCCGCCAGATTATGGGGGAAGATCTCGGGGGCATTACTTATGACGACGAAAATGCACTTTATACAGGAGCTTCTTTTCCGGAAAAAGAACATGTAGTGGGAGAGAAAACAAATGATCCCGGGAATACGACAGAAGTTCTTTTGATCGAAAAGGACGGGGAAGAACTGTCAGAAGAAGAAAATGGAAATCAGACAGTACAGGAGCAGGAGGCACTGGCCATTGCACAGCGAATCCGTAAAATGGTCGGCAATGAGGAAGTGCTGGATAAAGAGACCGGCAGATACCGAAAGGTTGAATACGGAGATATTGTGATTTTGCTTCGTTCGGCGACAGGATGGGCGGAACCGTTCAGTCAGGTGCTGACATCTAAGGGTATTCCGGTTTACAGTGCATCGCGGACAGGATATTTCTCAGCACAGGAAGTCGTTACTCTTTTGAATTATCTGAGAGTCTGTGATAATCCATTGCAGGATATTCCACTGACCGGTGTACTGCATTCTCCGATTGTGGGATGCACAGTGCAGGAGCTTGCAATCCTTAAGAGTCGCTGCCCGGACGGGATGCTTTATGAGAGCCTTTGTGCATACTGCGAACTGGAACAGGCGGAACTGACAGAGGAGGAAAAGTGCCTGCAGGAAAAATTATGCGCTTTTCAGGCTCAGCTGGAAGAGATGCGGAATTTGTCCGCGTATACACCGGTACATGAACTGATTCTTCACATTCTTTCCGAGACGGGATATGCAGATTATGTAAAAGCTGTGCCGGGAGGTGTGCAGCGTGGGGCAAACATTCATATGCTTGTGGAAAAAGCAATGGATTATGAGAAGACGAGTTACCGTGGACTGTTTAACTTTGTCCGTTATATCGAAAAGCTCCAAAAGTATGAGGTGGATTTTGGCGAAGTAAATCTTGCAGATGCCGGAAGTGGTGCGGTGCAGATTATGACGATCCACAAGAGCAAGGGCCTGGAGTTTCCGGTCGTATTTGCAGCCGGAATGGGGAAACAGTTCAATTTTCAGGATATCAACAGTCGTTTTCTGATCCATCCGGATATGGGATTTGGGGTAGATGTGATCCTTCCGGAAAAAAGACTGATTCTTTCTGCAGTTCATAAGCAGATCATCCGCAGACAGTTACAGAGAGAAAGTCTGGGAGAAGAGCTGCGTGTACTTTATGTAGCGCTGACAAGAGCAAAAGAAAAGCTGATCATCACAGGATGCATCGGTAAACTGTCAGATGTCTGTAATGCATTAAGTGTTTATATGGATCATGAAGAACCGCTTCTTCCGATGGCCGTGCGCGGAAAGGCAAGAACTTACTGGTCTTACATTTTGCCGGCGCTTGCAAGGCATCCGGCAATGCAGGAACTGTTTCATGAATATGGAATCACAGAGAGACCGGCTGTGGTCTGCGAGAAGGAAAATGCGCATTTTACAGTACACAAAGTGACCGTGGCAGAACTGGTTCAGGGTGAAATTCTGGGGCAGACGGATACGCAGATGCAGGAAAAATTTCTGAAAGAATGGGACAGTAACAGAATCTACGATGAAGAGGTCCACAAGCTGCTGAAAAAGCGTTTCAGTTATCAGTATCCATATGCATATCTTAGAGATCTTCCTGTGAAAGTCAGTGTTTCCGAACTTAAGAAGCGTAGCTGGCACGGGGAAAATGACCGGGAGGAAGCATTGTTTTCAGAGCCGGATATCGTGCCTCTGGTGCCGGATTTTGTATCCGGAGGAAACGAAGAATATAAGGGGGCGGCACGGGGAACAGCATATCACCGTCTGATGGAATGTCTGGATTATACAGCAGTGGATTCGGAAAGTCAGATCCACAAACAGATCACTGCACTTACAGAAGCTAAAAAAATGGCATATGAAGAAGCTCAATGCATCCGAATACAGGATATTATGACATTTTTGCATTCTGAGATCGGTCAGCGTATGAAAAAAGCTTTCGAGGCGGATCAGTTATACAGAGAACAGCCATTTGTACTTGCAAAGAGTATGAAAAATATCGAAAAAGACTGGAATGGTGAGGAGACTGTTCTGGTACAGGGAATCATCGATGCTTATTTTATAGAAGATGAAGAAATCGTGCTTGTCGATTACAAGACAGACAGGGTACGAAAAGGTGAAGAACAGCATCTGATCGACCTTTATCATACGCAGCTTGAGGATTATGCGCAGGCACTGGAGCGCATGCTGCAGAAAAAAGTAAAAGAAACCTGTATTTATTCATTTACACTTGGGAAAATGATCCCGGTCTGAAATATGATATAAGATATGTGACAGTAAATCAGCGGAGGCGCCACCGGCCCCTCTTCGATATACGATGCAAAAAGTCCCGCAGGACAGGAGGTTAAACTCTCCAGCCTGCGGGATATTTGTTTTTGAAGGTATTGCCGACCAGCTTGCCGAAACCGAGAGGGTAGCCTTCGACACAGAGAAGATGCCAGCCCTTTGTATGAGCAGCTTCTCCCTGTTCTATATTCAACGTTTCGCCTTTCAGGTAGCGGGTAAGACGCTGATCATTAACAGAAAGGGAAATGATCCCGTCTGTATCATCTTTTCGAAGGGCAAGTGCAAATGGTTCGGACGGTTCGAAACGATTTTTCTTGAGATCTCCGAGATATAATCCGTTTCGAAGGAAGGTAAGGCCACGGAAATCACCGGTGACCGGCGGAAGGTAGTAAACTTTGTCTTTTCGTGTTTCGACACGGTTCCAGTCGAATGGCTGGCCGCCGAGTGTTTTGAGTCCGATTTCCTGAAAGAAAAGTTCCAGCCATTTACGGGTGTCCGGATTGGGTTTTGCATAAGAAAACTGTCCGATCAGATCCGTGCGGCCTTCTTTGCAAAACAGAGCCATAAAGTGTCCTTCCCCCTGCATTTTATGAGGGAAGAGATGAACACAGCGGGAAAGCGCCGGATCGTCGTTTCCCCATGCCGGGACTCCGGGAGCGAAACCTTCGTAAGCAGGAAGTTCCATAAGCTTCATATCCGGGCGGTTTTCGAGAAGATAAGAAACGACTCCTTCATCTTCCTTCGGGGCAAAGGTACAGGTGGAATAAAGAAGCTGTCCGCCGGGACGCAGCATATCCGCAGCCTGCAGGATCAATTCTTTTTGCAGAACAGAAAGCTCGTCGGATTTTTCTGGTGTCCAGTCTCTGGCAAGTGCATCTTCTTTACGGAACATACCTTCACCGGAGCAGGGGGCATCCAGCAGGATTTTGTGAAAAAATTCCGGAAAACGATCTTTCAGATGAGCCGGTGTTTCATTGGTCACGAACGCATTAGTGATGCCAAAGAGTTCTACATTTCGAAGCAGTGCACGCGTCCGGGAAGAACTGATATCGTTGGCAACAAGAAGTCCACTGCCGTTTAACATGGCTCCCAGTGCAGTTGCCTTGCCGCCCGGCGCCGCGCAAAGATCAAGGACATTTTCACCCGGAGTGATCGGAAGGCAGGATGCCGGTGTCATGGCACTTGGCTCCTGCAGATAATAAAGTCCTGCCTGATAGAGAGGACAGAAAGAAGGACGGACATCTTCAGGATAAAAATATCCGTTCGGAATCCACGGGATCGGCGTGACCGGAAACGGCACGATCTTTTCAAATTCTTCGCAGCTTATCTTTGCGGTATTGACACGCAGCCCGTAGGTGCGTGGCGCTTCATAGCTTTTTATAAAATCTTCGTATTCGTCTCCGAGCATTTTCCGCATACGTTCCAGAAATGCCGGAGAGAGTAGATCGGTAATGTTATAGTCAGACATGAAATTCTCCTCATTCAGTAAAATGTCCTGAGGATTCGTCCACAGGAACTTAATATAATGAAATTATAAAATAGTTGAAGAAAATAGAAAATACTATTGACAAAACTATATTATATGACGTATAGTATTGCTAACGAAATAATATTATATTAATTTACAATATTACAGGAAATATAAAAAGGAAGTGAGAGCATGGTATTTAACACAGGTGCGGCACTTCTGGATGCGATCGTTTTAGCTGTAGTATCGAAGGAGAAAGACGGAACCTACGGTTACAAGATCACCCAGGATGTACGGAGTGTGCTGGATGTATCCGAATCAACGCTGTATCCGGTGCTGAGGAGACTGCAGAAGGATGAATGCCTGGAGACATATGATCAGGCTTATGCAGGCAGAAACCGCAGATATTATAAGATCACAGAGAGAGGCATGGCACAGCTGAATCTCTACAGAGTCGAATGGAAAGCCTATTCGACAAAGATTTTGAAGCTGTTTGAGGGAGGCATAGAATTATGAACAGAGCGCAGTTTATGGAACAGTTAAAGAAACTGCTTTCTGATATCTCTGAGGAAGAAAGACAGGAGGCTCTTGATTATTATGAGAGTTATTTTGACGATGCCGGAGAAGATCAGGAGACAGAGGTGATCCGGGAGCTTGGAAGCCCGGGTAAAGTTGCGGCAATTATCAAAGAAGACTTAAAGAACAGTTCGCAGAATTACGGAGAATTTACAGAAAGCGGATATCAGGATGAGCGTGTAGATGATGAACGCCAGATGCCACAGAGCCGTGCAGAGAAGGGCTATCATGCAGAACGCAGGGGAGGCAAGGCAGGCGTGATACTTGTACTGATCCTTCTGGTATTTATTTCACCATTGATCAAGGGCACAGTCGGCGGAATCATCGGATTTATTGTGGCACTGATCTTACTTCCGTTTATCCTTGTATTGGGCACAGGGGCAGTTGTCCTCGCACTTTTTGCAATCGCAGTGATTGCAATCGGCGCCGGTATTGGAGCATGTGTGACAGCAACACCGGCATTTGGTGCTCTTGGAATCGGTATTGGCCTGATTCTGCTTTCTCTTGGACTGGCTGGACTTGTATTTTTTGTATGGGCGGCGAGCCGTGCACTTCCGGCAATTCTTCGCAGGTTCACGGATTTTTGCGGCAATATATTAAACAGGGGCAAAAAGGGAGGTGACCGGGCATGAGAAAATTTTCAAAAGTGGTACTGGTCATAGCGGCGGCAGCAGGTGTAGTGGGAATCGGCCTGACGATAGGCGGTGCTTCGATGGGCGCAACGATCGCGGGACTGAATTTATCCAAAGGCGGATTCGGCAGTGCTGTCCGGCAGACTGTAAAATATGTAAGTTTTGGGGATGAAGATGACTGGAATCAGGACTGGGATGAGATTGATGAATCGGACAGTAAAGAGGCAGCCGGAACGAACGGGGAAATCTATCTGATTGATGGAGTATCAAAACTTGATCTTTCTATCAGAACAGGAGAACTTTATCTTAAGGAATACGATGGAAATGAGATAAAAGTTGAAGTTTCAGGGAAACATAGAGAGAAAGTACGTGTCGGACAGGAAGGAGATACGCTGGTACTGGAAAGCATCGGCAGGGTACAGGACAGAGAAATCACGGTCAGCTATCCGAAGAAAATGGAATTTGAGGATGCGTCTGTAGATGTGGCAGCAGGTACCGTAAATCTGGATGATGATTTTTATGCAAAAAAACTGGAGGTATCTGTAGCTGCCGGAGAATTTTCGAATGATGGTGCAGTTACAGCAGAAAAAGCAGATATTACCGTAGGTACGGGAAATGTTGATCTGGAGAATCTGAACGTGCAGGATCTGGAAGCAGACTGTGGAATCGGAAACATCGATCTTGACATCAATGGGAAAGAATCAGATTATGACTATGAAATCTCCTGTTCCGCAGGTGCGGTAGATATCGGTGACAGTTCATACAGTGGTATCGGACATGAGAAAAAAATCAGCAACCCCGGAGCATCCGGAAAGATGGATCTTGACTGTGGTGTGGGAAACATCACTATAGATTTTGAGTAATGATAAGAACAACGAAATCAAACTTTTTAGAAAGAAGGATTTTACTATGAGGAATAAACGACTTTACAAATCATCTGTTAATTACATGCTCTGCGGTGTCTGCGGCGGCATTGCAGAATACTTCGACATCGATCCGACACTGGTGCGTCTTGCATGGGTGATCCTGACCTGCTTCGGTGGCGCAGGCATCTGGGCATACATCATTGCTGCGATCATTATTCCGAAAGGATGATACAGGCGTATATTTTTCTGAAAAAATGTCCATACTCTGAGAAATGAATAAAAGGAGTAGTTGGGACATGAATAAAGAAAAAGAAGTGGAAGCCTATCTGAAAAATGAACTTCCGGAAGAAGAAAAGCTAAAATATGAGATCGCACAGGAACTGGGAGTGCTGGACAAAGTACTGGAAGGCGGATGGAAAAGTCTCTCGGCAAAAGAAACCGGCAGGATCGGCGGACTCGTGGCAAGTAAACGTAAAGAAAATGAAAGATAGGACACAGAAAAAACACTGTTCGGATGTTGTTCCGAATGGTGTTTTTTTGTTATAATAAAAGTGATATACTTCGGATTTATCCGCAGGCAGAAACTTATTATACAGAACAGCAGAAAACAGGAGAAAATTATGGCAGATATGCAGAATGCATATGTACGACTTGATAAGGTATCCAAAATATATAAAATGGGTGAAGTTGAGATCAAAGCAGTCGATGAGATCAGTTTTGAAATATCAAAAGGAGAATTTGTCGTGATCGTCGGACCGAGCGGTGCAGGCAAAACGACAGTTCTTAATATCCTGGGTGGCATGGACACTGCGACGAAAGGAACGGTGCTGGTGGATGGCAAAAATATTGCAGATTACAACAGCCGGCAGCTGACTGCCTATCGCCGGAATGATATCGGGTTTGTGTTTCAGTTTTATAATCTGGTGCCGAACCTTACCTCACTGGAAAATGTAGAACTTGCCATGCAGATCTGTAAAAATCCGCTGGATGCAGGAGAAGTACTGAGAGAGGTTGGGCTTGAAGAACGTAGGGGAAACTTTCCGGCGCAGCTTTCCGGTGGAGAGCAGCAGCGAGTGTCCATTGCACGCGCTCTTGCCAAAAATCCGAAGCTTCTTCTTTGTGATGAACCGACGGGTGCGCTCGATTATCAGACCGGTAAGGCAATATTGAAGCTTTTGCAGGATATGTGCCGTCAGAAGGGAATGACCGTAATCGTCATCACACACAACTCGGCGCTGACACCGATGGCAGATCGTGTGATCCATATTAAGAACGGAACGGTTTCCGCAATGGAAATGAACGAGCATCCCACACCGGTGGAGGAGATTGAATGGTAGGAAATATATCTGGAACAGGAAAAAGAAAACAGAGAAAAAAAGCACTGCATAAAGATTTTTGGATGGAAGTCCGCAAGAGCCGGGCACGATTTATTTCAATCTTCTGTATTGTTGCGCTCGGTGTTGCCTTTTTTTCCGGTATTCAGGCTGCATCTCCGGATATGAGATTATCAGGTGATGCGTATTACAATACATCAAAACTGATGGATCTCAAGATTGTTGGTACAATGGGGTTGACGGAAGATGATGTGAAGGCAGTGCAGGAGCTTTCGGGAGTCGGAAATGTGGAAGGTGCATATTCTACAGACGTGATCTGTGGAGAAAACGATTCGCAGAAAGTCCTTCATGTGGAATCTTTAAATAAAAAAGTCAATCAGCTTACTTTGACGGAAGGGCGTCTGCCGGAAAAAAGCGGTGAATGTTTTCTGGATTCTACGTTTGCGGCATCGCAGGGATACGAAGTGGGCAGTAAGCTCGTGATCCGGCAGGATGGAGATAATGGTCTTCTGAAGACGGAAGAGTACACGGTCACAGGTATCGGAAAAAGTCCGCTGTACATTTCTTTTAACAGGGGAAATACGACGGTCGGTTCCGGGGAAGTGAATGGATTTGCCTATGTACTTCCGGATGATTTTGACTCGGAGGTTTTTACACAGATTTATGTGCGTGCAAATGAGGTTGAAAAGGTCACCAGCTATACCGATGCATACGAAAATCTGATTGACAAGATTCAGAAAAAAGTCGAGGGAATCGAAGCGGAGTGCTGTCAGATCCGTTATGATGAGGTCATGGCGGAGGCACAGGACAAGATTTCCGATGCAGAAAAAGAGTTAGAAGACGGTAAGAAAGAAGCTGACGAAAAGCTTGCCGACGCAAAGAAGAAACTGGACGATGGCGAAAAAGAGCTGGAAGATGGCGAGAAGAAATACAACGATGGCAAAAAGCAGCTTGAAGATGCCCGTAAAGAACTGGAAGACGGTAAGAAGCAGCTTGCCGATGCGAAGAAGCAGATCAGTGACGGCAGAAGCCAGATTGCATCTGCGAAAGAAGAAGCGGCAGATGGCAGATCACAGCTTGAGGATGCCCAGAAAAAACTGGACGGTGGATGGAAAAAGTACAATACCGGAAAGACGAAATATGATGAAGGCAAAGCTAAATTTGACGTGGCTAAGAAGGAATTGGAGGCAGGAAAACAGAAGCTTGCAGATGCAAAAGCAGAGTTAGATAAGAAGCAGCAGGAGCTGACAGCAGCTATTGCACAGGTAAAAGCCGGACAGACTACAGTGGACACACAGATTGCACAGCTTAATACACAGATTCCGCAGCTTGAGGCAGGAATCAGTCAGCTGGAAGCGGCTGCCGCCGGACTTACCGGGGCGCAGCAGGCAGCAGATGCAGCGCAGAGTGCTGTGAGTCAGGCGCAGGAAGCAGTAAATGCGGCACAGGCCGCTTACGACGAGGCAAAACAAAAAGCTGATGCAGGAGATGAAGAGGCAAAGGCACAGTTAGACGCACTTGCACAGAATCTCGGGAATGCACAGACAGCACTTGGTGAGGCTGATCATGCATTAAAAAACGCACAGGCGACACTTGGGGCATGCCAGCAGGCAGCGGCACAGAAAACAGAACTTGAGAACAATCTGGCGGCCGCAAACAGTGGGCTTGCGACACTTCAGGCAAAGAAGACCGAGCTTGCAGGAACACTTGCAACGCTCAATGAAAACCAGAAACAGCTCGACAGCGGCTGTGCAACGCTTAATGCGCAGGAAGAGAAGCTTGCTCCGGCACAAAAAGAAATTGATGCAAACGAGAAGACGCTTGCGGCCAGTAAGAAGCAGCTGGATGCAAGCCTTAAGAAACTTGAGAGCAGTCAGCGAAAACTGGATGCAAACCGTGCAAAACTTGATTCTGCGGATGCACAGATTGCGGCAAATGAAGCAAAACTTAATTCAGGCGAAGCGGAGATTGCAGCAAATGAAAAGAAGCTGACTGATGGCGAAAAAGAAATTAAAGAAAATGAAGAAAAGTTAAAAGATTCCGAACAGAAATTAAAGGATGCACGCAAGGAGCTGGCAGACGGAAAGAAAGATTATGAAGACGGCAAAAAGGACGCGCAGGATGAAATCAAAGACGGTCAGCAAAAAATAGACGATGCAAAGAACGAACTGAACGATCTGGAAAAACCGGAGTGGATCATCACAGACCGTAACGGACTTCCGGAGTATTCAGACTATGGAGACAATGCAGACCGTATCAAAAATATCGGTGAGGTTTTCCCGGTGATCTTTTTCCTGGTCGCTGCGCTGATCAGTCTTACGACCATGACGCGAATGGTCGAAGAACAGAGAACACAGATCGGAACGATGAAGGCACTGGGCTACAGCAAGATTCATATTGCCTCGAAGTATTTAAGCTATGCATTTCTGGCGACTGCAGGAGGCAGTATTGTCGGTATCCTGATCGGTGAAAAGATATTGCCGTTTATCATTATCAAAGGATATGGAATGATGTATCATAATGTAGATAAAACACTGCAGATCCATTATGAACTTAAGTATGCACTGACTGCTTCGGTGGCGGCACTGATCTGTACTGTCGGGGCAACTGTATTTTCATGTTATCGTGCGCTGGCAGAGACACCGGCATCCCTGATGCGTCCACCGGCACCAAAAGAAGGCAGGAGAATCCTTCTGGAGCGGATGCCGTTCCTCTGGAAACATCTGAATTTTACATGGAAATCCTCTCTTCGAAATCTGTTCCGCTACAAGAAACGTCTGTTTATGACAGTTTTCGGAATTGCAGGAAGTATGGCACTGATGCTGGTCGGTTACGGAATACGGGATTCGATTTCTGATATTG
Organism: uncultured Ruminococcus sp.; assembly: GCA_900066355.1. Lineage (GTDB taxonomy): Bacteria > Bacillota > Clostridia > Lachnospirales > Lachnospiraceae > Blautia_A. Next base: position 274,595 of record FMEL01000001.1, on the reverse strand, counting down.
TAAATCTTCAGTATACCGACCTCCAGCATTATGATGCGATGATCATATCGGATGATGATGCGACCGATGCAGAGAAAAAAGAACTGCAAAGCTATCTGGAGCAGAATGAAGATCTGGATCATTATACAAATATCCAGCTTACCAAGCTTACAGCGCCGAACGGAAAATCAGCTTTAAGTGTGTATGTTTATGTACCGGAAAATCTGGAAAAATTCAAAAAAGACGTTACTTTACAGAACCGTGTCACAAAGCAGTCTTATGAGCTGCCGGAAGAAGGTGCGGCAGTCAGTGAAAAAACAGCGACACTTCTCGACTTAAAAGTTGGAGATGAACTGACATTGAAAAAAGACGACAAAGAATACAAAGTAAAGATTTCGGTGATCACCGAAAACTATGCCGGACATTATGCATACATGTCTCCACAGGTATATGAAGAAACCTTTGGTGAGAAACCGGATTACAGTGACATTGTATTTACGGTAAAGGACAAATACAAAGATCAGCTTGAAGAGATCGGACAGAAGATCATGGAATCACCGGCTGTCTTAAGCATCAGCTACACATCAAGTACAGTAGATATGGTAGACCGCATGCTCAGTACGCTGGGAAGCGTAATCGTAGTACTGATCGTATCCGCCGGAATGCTGGCATTTGTTGTTCTTTATAATCTGAACAATATTAATATTACCGAGAGACAGAGAGAACTTGCGACACTGAAAGTCCTGGGCTTCTTTGATATGGAAGTTTCGCAGTATGTTCTGAGGGAAAATATTCTTCTCACGATTGCAGGAATACTTGCAGGATCGGGGATTGGTATTCTGCTACACCGTTATATCATTATGACGATTGAGGTGGATGCCGTTATGTTCGGACGAAATATCCGCCCGGTCAGCTTTTTATACTGCGCCGCGCTCACCTGTATTTTCTCTGTGATTGTAAACATCTCTATGCACAACAAACTGAAAAAGATCGACATGGTCGAATCACTGAAATCTGTGGAATAAGTATACAGATAACTACAAGGAACCCCATAATCTGTGAAAAATATGCAATCCGTCTTGACAAGGCGAAAAAATGCAATTACAGTAGATGGGAGATGCTTTTTTTAATCAGGAGGACATTATGAGCAAAGAACTTGCAAAGACATATGACCCGAAGGGTCTGGAAGACCGTCTCTATCAGAAATGGATGGATCACGGATACTTCCACGCAAAAGTAAATCCAGATAAAAAACCGTTTACCATTGTTATGCCGCCGCCGAACGTAACCGGACAGCTTCATATGGGACATGCACTTGATGAGACCATGCAGGATATCCTGATCCGTTTCAAGAGAATGCAGGGTTATGAAGCACTGTGGCAGCCGGGAACCGACCATGCTGCGATCGCAACAGAGGTTAAGGTTATCGACAAACTCAAAAAAGAAGGAATTGACAAACACGACATCGGTCGTGAGGAATTCCTGAAACATGCATGGGCATGGAAAGAAGAGTATGGCGGAAAGATCATCAACCAGCTCAAGAAGCTTGGTGCATCCGCTGACTGGGAAAGAGAACGTTTCACAATGGATGAAGGATGCTCCAAAGCTGTACAGGAAGTATTCATCCGTTTATACGAAAAAGGATATATCTACAAAGGTTCCAGAATCATCAACTGGTGTCCGGTATGCCAGACTTCTATTTCCGATGCAGAAGTTGAGCATGAGGATCAGGACGGATTTTTCTGGCACATCAATTATCCGATTGCAGGAGAAGAAGGTCGTTTCGTAGAGATTGCAACTACCCGTCCGGAGACACTTCTCGGAGATACTGCAGTTGCAGTTAACCCGGAAGATGAGAGATACAAAGACCTGATCGGCAAGATGTTGAAACTGCCGCTCACTGACCGTGAGATTCCGGTGATCGCAGATGAATACGTGGATAAAGAATTCGGAACAGGCTGTGTAAAGATCACACCGGCACATGACCCGAATGACTTCGAAGTCGGTAAACGCCACAATCTTGAAGAAATCAACATCCTGAACGATGATGCGACCATCAACTCACTCGGCGGCAAATATGCAGGTATGGACCGTTATGAGGCTCGTAAAGCCATGGTTGCAGACCTGGATGCACTGGGACTTCTTGTGAAAGTCGTTCCGCATAATCACAGCGTCGGTACACATGACCGCTGCGGTACGACCGTAGAACCGATGATCAAACCACAGTGGTTTGTACGCATGGACAAAATGGCAAAGGCAGCTATGGATGCGCTGAAACCGGGTGAACTGGAATTTGTTCCGCCAAGCTTCGGTAAGACCTATCTTCACTGGCTTGAAAATATCCGTGACTGGTGTATTTCCCGTCAGCTCTGGTGGGGACACAGAATTCCGGCGTATTACTGCGATGAGTGCGGTGAAGTTGTCGTTGCGAAAGAAATGCCGGAGAAATGCCCGAAATGTGGATGCACACATCTGCATCAGGACGAGGACACTCTGGATACATGGTTCAGTTCTGCACTGTGGCCGTTCTCTACACTGGGATGGCCGGAGAAGACACCGGAACTGGAATATTTTTATCCGACAGATGTTCTTGTAACAGGCTATGATATCATCTTCTTCTGGGTTATCCGTATGGTATTCTCAGCACTTGAGCAGACTGGGGAAGTTCCGTTCCATCATGTACTGATTCATGGCCTTGTGCGTGACTCTCAGGGGCGTAAGATGAGTAAATCTCTCGGAAATGGTATCGATCCTCTGGAAGTTATTGACAAATACGGCGCAGATGCACTTCGACTGACTTTGATCACAGGTAATGCACCTGGAAATGATATGCGTTTCTACTGGGAGCGTGTAGAGTCCAGCCGTAATTTTGCAAACAAAATCTGGAATGCATCCCGTTTCATTATGATGAATCTGGAAGGCAAGACTGTAACAGAGCCGGCAGATCTGAATGATCTATGCTTTGAAGACAAATGGATCCTTTCCAAGCTGAACACTGTGATTCGTGATGTTACAGAGAATATGGATAAATACGAGCTCGGAATCGCTGTACAGAAAGTTTATGACTTCCTGTGGGATGAACTCTGCGACTGGTACATTGAGATGGCGAAAGTTCGTCTCTGGAAAGCAGATGAAGATCCGAAAGCAGCAAACGATGCACTCTGGACGTTGAGAACAGCCCTGACCGAAGGTCTGAAACTTCTTCATCCGTATATGCCGTTTATTACAGAAGAGATCTACTGTACACTTCTTCCGGAAGAAGAGTCTATCATGATTTCCGACTGGCCGGTATATCAGGAAGCATGGGTATTCACGGAAGCCGAAAAAGCAGTTGAAAGCTTCAAAGAAGCAGTTCGTGGCATCCGTAATACACGTACTGAGATGAATGTACCGATGAACCGCAAGACCAGCCTTCACATTGTCGGCAAAGATGCTGAGACATGTGCAAGATATGAAGCATGCAAGAAATCTTTTGTGAATCTCGCATTTGCAAAAGAGATCCTTGTACAGGAAGGCAAAGAAGGCATTGGTGAGGATGCAGTATCTGTAGTTGTATCCGATGCAGTCGTTTATATGCCGCTTGAAGATCTGGTTGACCGCGAAAAAGAGATGGAACGCCTTAAAAAAGAGCAGGATCGTCTCACGAAAGAAATCGCAAGATGCCAGGGAATGCTGAGCAATCCGAACTTTGTCAATAAAGCTCCGGAAGCAAAAGTAAACGCAGAAAAAGAAAAACTTCAGAAATACGAAGAAATGATGGAAAAAGTAAATACACAGCTTAAACAGATGGAGAAATAATAAAGGAGCATTTGGATGAGATTGTATAAAGTGTGCAATAAAATTTCTTTGTTGCTTCATGCACTTTGCAGTGCTGCCGGTTACTTCCTGATTGAAGCAATCAGCCGCCATTCTTTCGTTGAGGCATGGAATTATATGACAGGAAAACCGCTGGTATTTGCATACAATGCGGGACTGATCTTTGTTACCAGCCTAATCGCGTATCTGTTCCGTCGGAGGACATTCTGGCGAGTGCTGATCGCAATATTCTGGCTGCTTCTCGGAATCATAAACGGCATAATCCTTGCAAACAGGGTTACACCGTTTACAGGTCCCGATCTGCATCTTCTGACGGATGGTATGGCAATCTTAAACAAGTATCTGCCTGCGTGGGGTGTGATAATTGCATTGATCGTGCTGGGACTGTTTGTCCTTATTCTTCTGGCTCTTCTTATCAGGGGACCGAAGTATAAACGCAGAGTGAAATTTCGCTATGATCTTTTAATGGTAGTTGTCGCTGTGGTAGCATTTGCAGGAATCACGCAGCTTGCTCTGGATAAGAGAGTACTTTCCAATTATTTTGGTAATATTGCATTTGCCTATGAGGATTACGGATATCCATATTGTCTGGCAGTTACGATCTTTGATACAGGAATCAGCTGCCCAAGGGATTATTCCGAAAAGGAGATCCGGAGAATTGAGAAGACAGAAGACAACCTTCCGGCGACCAGCGATAGCAGTAAGCCGAACATTCTTTTCCTGCAGTTGGAATCTTTCTTTGATCCGACACTGGTCAATTATCTGAAGATTTCGGAAGACCCGATTCCGAATTTCCGGAAACTTATGAAGGAGTACACCTCCGGTTATTATAAAGTTCCGGCCGTAGGTGCCGGTACCGCAAATACCGAGTTTGAATCAATCACCGGTATGAGTCTGCATTATTTCGGACCGGGTGAGTATCCATATAAGAGTATTCTGAAAGAAACGACTTGCGAAAGTGCACCTTATGTACTGAAAAATCTGGGTTATACCACACATGCGGTACATAACAATGAAGCCAATTTCTATGGAAGAAGGAGTATTTTCCCGAATCTTGGATTTGATACTTTTACTTCGGCAGAATATATGCCGGAGGAAGAAGATAAGAACCCGCTTGGCTGGACAAAGGATGAAGTTCTGACAGATGAGATTCTTAAATGTCTGGATTCTACGAATGGATCGGATTATATTTATACGATTTCCACGCAGGGACATGGTGCTTATCCGGAAGAACAGCTGATCGATGATCCGGAGATCACCGTTACCGGTGCAGCTACCGAAGCACAGAATAATCAGTGGGAATACTACTGTAATGAAATCCATGAGATGGATAATTTTGTAAAAGAACTGACAGATGCACTTGCAGATTATCCGGAAGACGTGATCCTTGTTATGTATGGTGACCACCTTCCGACTATGGGACTGACAGTTGAAGATCTGAAAAATAAATATCTGTTCCAGACACAGTATGTTATGTGGGACAATTTCGGCATGGAAAAGAAAGACGTCAATCTGGCAGCTTATCAGATGGCGGCTGAGGTAATGGACCGTGCCGGAATCCATGAAGGAACGATCTTCCGTTATCATCAGGCAAGAAGAAACACCAGAAACTATCAGGTGGATCTGGAAACACTGCAGTATGATCTGTTGTATGGAGACCGTTATTCTTATAAAGAAAACGGAGAGACTTTTGAGCGGACCAAAATGCATATGGGTCTTTATGATGTATCATTGGAATCTATGGAACTTGTTTCGGATACGGACTTCACTTATCGGCTGAAGGGTACGAATTTCACACCGTCCAGTCAGGTAAAACTGAACGGCGAATGGGTAGATACCGTATATATCAACCCTACGACGCTGATGATCTCAGGAACGGAGTTAAACGATTTTGACAGGGTTTCCGTTTCGCAGCGAAGCAACAGCTCGACGAGAAAAGCACTGAGCAAGAGCTACGATCGATCGGCATATATGCTGTATTCTGAAAACAAATGGAAACTTCCGACGGAAGAGAATGAATCCTGACGAATAAAAGATTACGATTAGTACTGGACATCTTTCACCACTCATATATAATGATATCGTAGCGTTCTGATTTTTTTAAGAGCGGAACGCTGCGAATACATTAGATAAAGTGGTGAATTTTTTTATGAATTACGAAGAAGCTGTTGCTTATATTGAAGAAACTCCGAAATTTACAACCAAAAACAAACTGGAACATACAAAAGAATGCCTGAGACGTCTTGGTAGTCCCGAAGAGCGCTTTAAGGTCATTCACGTAGCAGGAACAAACGGAAAGGGCAGTACCTGTGCCTTCCTGACATCAATCCTTCGTGAGGCAGGATATTCCTGCGGGTTATTTACTTCTCCGCATCTTGTTGTGATCAATGAGCGATTTCAGATCAATGAAAAAAATATTGATGATGACACTTTTCTACATGCCTTTGAAAAAGTAAAAAAGCTTGCAGATGAACTTGTCGCAGAGGGCAGTTATCATCCGACGTATTTTGAATTCCTGTTTCTGATGGGAATGGTGATATTTGCCGATGCAGGTGTGGATTATGTGGTCCTTGAGACAGGACTCGGTGGAAAACTGGATGCAACGACTGCAGTAGAACATCCGCTGGCATGTGTGATCACATCAATCAGTTTTGACCATATGCAGTATCTGGGAAACACGATTACTGCGATTGCAGGCGAAAAGGCTGGCATCATTGTGCCGGGAGTACCGGTGATCTATGACGGTAATGATGCGGAAGCGGCAAAAGTCATCAGTGAGAGGGCTCAGGAGCTGGGAAGTCCATATTATGAAGTGAAGAGAGAGGATGCAGTGATCCTCCGAAATACAATGTCGGGCATTGATTTTTCATTTAAGAATGAGTATTATGGAAATACAACATTTTCCATACCGTTTATAGCAAAGTATCAGGTTATGAACAGTATGCTTGCGCTGAAAACAATTGAGGTTATGAAGAATCATATTTCTGTATCTGAAGATGCAGTATGTCGTGGTGTCCGTGAGACACGCTGGCAGGGACGTATGGAAACTGTTCTTCCGGGTGTGATCGTGGACGGAGCACATAATGAGGACGGTGTTGAGAAATTTGTTGAAACTGCCGCTCATTTTCAGAAACAGTATCCGCTGACACTTCTTTTTTCGGCTGTGGATGACAAGGATTATACAGATATGATCCGGACAATTCTGGACAAGATCAGCTTCTGCCATGTGATCGTAACACAGGTGGGCGGGTATCGTAAGGTCCCTGCGGAGCACCTTGCAGAGATATTTAAAGAGCAGGGATGTCCGAGCGCGGAAGCGTGTGAAAATGTGGAGATGGCATTTAAGAAGGCACTTGAGCAGAAGGGCGAGGATGGTATGCTGTTCTGTGTTGGTTCTCTTTATCTGGTAGGCGAGATCAAGACGGCTATCCTGAAGGGAATCAGAAAATAAAGGAGAACGATATGATCGATTACGAAGAAGAACTGAAAAAATTTGAACCATGTCTGGATGTTACAGACGCTGAAGGTGCGATTTATGACAGAGAGCTGACAGATATTCTGGATGTACTTCAGGAAGTCTTAAGAGAAGCCAAGAGTAACCGACGGATAAAGTAAATATAAGGAGAACTACATGAACTGTATGAACTGCGGTGCATTCCTCACAGACCGGGATCTCGATTACTGCCCGAACTGTGGATATAATGTACTGATTCAGAAAAAAGTAGATTACCTGTCCAAAGTTTTCTATAATCAGGGGCTGGAAAAGGCAAGCATTCGTGACCTTTCCGGTGCAATTGCCTGTCTGAAACAGAGCCTTATGTATGACAAACGAAATATCCAGGCGCGTAATCTTCTGGGACTGGTTTATTTTGAGACGGGAGAGGTAGTTTCTGCGCTCAGCGAATGGGTGATCAGCAAAAACCTTCAGCCGACAAGAAATCAGGCATCCGAGTATATCAATAAACTGCAGGCAAACCCGAATAAGCTTGCAGCGATCAATGAAACGATCAAGAAATACAATCATGCACTGCTTCTGTGCAGGGAAGGGCATGAGGATATGGCTGCGATCCAGCTGCGTAAGATCCTTGCACAGAACTCAAAGCTGATCAAGGGATATCATCTTCTGGCACTTATCCAGATCAAAAACGAAGAATGGAACCGTGCGCGAAGAACCCTCAAAAAAGCTGCCAGAATCGATAAGACAAATACAACAACACTTCGATTCTTACGTGAAGTAGACGAGCAGACGGGAGTGACCACAAAACTCGAAAAGAAAAATAAAAAAGGTCTGTTCCGTTCCGGAAAGATAAAAGCGGATGAAGATACAGATCTTTTAAATGTGGATCGTATGACTCCGCAGACAATATACAAAGAGCATTCACGCATTTCAGCATTCTTTATACTGGTCACAGGTATTCTTGCAGGTGCTGCGGCATTCTGGCTCCTTGCGGTTCCGTCAATACGTCAGGGAATCTATCAGGAGGCTAACCAGCAGATTGTGCAGTACAGTGAATCGCTTGCAAGTCAGGGCGCCGAGCTCAATAAAGCACAGGGTGAAGCGAAAGAATCCGGTGATACGGTAGAGTCCGTGACACAGGAACTGGCAACTGAGCAGGCAAAGAGCGAGAGCTATCAGGCTCTTCTGATGGCGCTCAGCTATTATCAGCAGCAGGATATTGACGATGCGGCTGTAGAGATACAGAAGGTACATGTGGACGTCCTTACAGATGCTCAGAAGTCGATTTATACAACAATCAAGAATGCAACTGGTGTGGCCGGCGTTGGTGACACAGAACCGGCACAGACATCTTCTGACAGCGGGGATGGAAGCAGTGATGACGGAAGTGATTACAGCTCGGACGACGGAAGTGACTACAGTGATGACAGCGGAGATTACGGAGACGAATATTACGAATAAAATTTGACAATAAGAAGAACCTCAGATAAGGGGATGTGCCATATGGCATGTCTCCTTTTTGTATTTATGTAATAGGAAATTACTCCGTAATGTTCCTATTACATAAAAACGCTCCGTGAGGATGCGACCAGATGCATGAGGAACATGTTTGCTTTGTCCTAGTGGGGAGATGCCGGTGGTGTGTCTGTGGATTCTTTTTTAAAACAGGTTAGGGGGAGTGAAAATGCAGGAAATGTATAAACTTGAGGGGACAGTACTTACTGTGGTTCTTCCGCAGGATGTGGATCATCCGGTAACGGACCTCGTACGCCGGGAGACGGATCATATTATAAATCAGAATTATATACGCACAATTATTTTTGATTTTACACATACGGAATTTATGGACAGTTCCGGGGTGGGACTTCTGATGGGACGATACCGGGCAATGGGAATGCGCAAAGAGAGCATACGGGCAACAGGTGTAAGCCGCCACATAGACCGGCTTTTACATTTGTCCGGATTGCATCGCTATATAGAAATTCAGACAGCAGAGGAGGAAGAAGCATGAAGGAAAATACAAACGAAATGATTCTGGTATTTGACAGTGTTCCGGCAAATGAAGGACTGGCAAGGGTAACCGCAGCATCTTTCTGCACGCAGCTCAATCCGACACTGGAAGAAGTGGCAGATCTGAAAACCGCAGTTTCGGAGGCTGTGACGAACTGCATCATTCACGGATATGAAGGTAAAATAAACAAGATCGAAATGAAACTACAGTATCATGGGAACGAACTGTATGTGCATATTACAGATTATGGAATCGGAATCACGGACATTGAGAAGGCGATGGAACCTATGTATACGTCGAAGCCGGATCATGAGCGTTCGGGGATGGGATTTACCTTTATGGAGGCATTTATGGATGAGATACGTGTAGAATCACAGCCGGGAAAGGGGACTACTGTTCATATGAAGAAGACCATTGGCAGGAAGAGATAAATGCCGGAGGACACTCTTGCCCTGATCGGGCGCGCGCACCAGGGGGATAAAGAGGCGAGAGAGCGCCTGTTTCATGAAAATACAGGACTGATCTACTGTACGGCAAAGCGCTTTCTGGGACGTGGTGTGGATATGGAAGATCTCTTTCAGATCGGAAGTATCGGCCTTCTGAAAGCAGTGGACAAATTTGATACATCTTATGATGTGAAATTTTCCACATATGCCGTGCCGATGATCATCGGAGAGATCAAACGTTTCCTGCGGGATGACGGAATCCTGAAGGTCAGCAGATCTGTTAAAGAGAATCAGTATCGCATCGGGCGAAAAAGAGAAGAGCTGGAAAAAGCACTGGGGAGAGAACCGACGCTTGGAGAACTGGCAGAGAGTGTGCAGATGCTGCCGGAAGAACTGGCAATGACCATGGATGCGGCAAATGATGTGGAATCTATTTATCAGATCATTTATCAGGGTGAGGGAAATGAACTGAGACTTCTGGATAAGATCCCGGAAAAAGAAAACCTCCACGACAGACTTCTGAACAAGATCTTTCTTGAAGAGCTTCTCAGAAGTCTGAACGCGGAGGAAAGAAAGCTTCTTTACATGCGCTATTTCCGGGAGATGACTCAGACGGAAGTAGCAGATGAATTCGGCGTATCACAGGTTCAGATCTCGCGAATGGAGAAGAAAATTCTGAACCGCCTGCGTGCGATTATTTGAATTTGATCTCTTTTCCTTCCATACGCCACTGTCTGAACTCAGCAGATGCTGACAGAAGAAGGTCGGAAGAAGAGTTCAGGGCTGTTTCTACAGAGTCCTGAATAACACCGATGATGAATCCTACTGCAACGACCTGCATGGAAATGTCATCAGAAATACCAAACAGGGAGCATGCCATCGGGATCAGAAGCAGAGATCCGCCGGCAACACCGGATGCACCACATGCAGACAGTGCTGCAAGAAGGCTTAAGATGATCGCGGTCGGAATATCTACATGGATACCAAGTGTAAATGCTGTTGCCATGGTCATGACGGTGATCGTGATTGCGGCACCGTCCATGTTGATCGTAGCACCGAGCGGGATTGTTACAGAATAAGTATCACGGTCAAGTCCCATCTCTTCACAGACCTTCATATTGACAGGAATGTTGGCTGCGGAACTTCTGGTGAAGAATGCGGTCAGCGCACTTCTCTTCAGACAGTGGAAGATCAGCGGGTATGGATTCTTGCGGATACACCAGTAAACCAGAAGCGGGTTAGTCACAAAGTAGATAAAGAGCATACATCCTACCAGCAGAGCAAGCAATTTTCCGTAAGTAGTGAAGATCTCCAGACCGTTTGTGGATACAGTGTTGAATACAAGACCGAAGATACCGAACGGAGCCATGTTGATGATCCAGGAAACAACAGCAGATGTTCCGTTTGCGATATCATTCAGTACATTTTTGGTCATGTCATTTGCAGCACGGAATGCAAGTCCGAGAAGAATCGCCCACGTAAGGATGCCGACGTAGTTGGCATTTACAAGGGAAGATACCGGGTTGGCAACCACATTTAAAAGAAGGTTGTTTAACACTTCAGCGATGCCCTGTGGTGCGGCTGTGTCTGTAGCTACGGCAGTGGCCAGTGTAAGTTTTACCGGGAATGCCATGCTGGCAAATACAGCGATGACAGCGGCAAGTACGGTACTGAACATGTAAAGTATGATGACTGTTTTGATAACGCCGCCGTGGGAGTTTCCTGCGTTACACAGAGAACTGATAACCAGAAAGAATACCAGAAGAGGTGCAATTGCTTTCAGGGCGCTTACAAAGACATCTCCGAGGATGGAGATACCGGTAGCTCCCGGGACTGTGAGACCAAGAATCGCTCCGAGTACAAGTCCGACAAGGATTCTTTTGACCAGAGCAATTTCGGTCCATTTGTTCCATAACTTTTTCATATTTTCGCTCCTTTAACGTTGTAAAATGATAATATGGTACATTATAAACGAAAAAAAGCGAGAAAGCAACAAAATTGTTTTGGAACAAACAAAGAAATTACAAAATGCCGGTCAGGAAGAAGTTTTTTTTCGGCTGCTTTCTTCAAGGAGCGTAGTGTTTACATCATCCTCATATTGACGCATCTGCACCTGCATGGGGGTAGGATCAGCGGAAAACTTCTTTCTCCCGAAGTGGTTAAAGAAGAAAAGAACGCCGGCAGCAAGTCCAATGGAGTAGGAAATTTCAAGTATCGTAAATCCACTGGAGATATTTCCGGTCACCTGCTGATAAATCTGCTTAAAAAGTGTTCCGACATCGACATCGGTGTTAAAAGTCATGATCGAAAAAGCAGCACCGAAAAAAGAAGCAAGTGATATAAAAATCACTTTCAGGATATCAAAAACTGTCTGTGATTTCCCTGCTGGCCGGTATGTCAGGATGAAAGACGGTTCTCCGAGCGGAGTGATATCAAGATCCGGTTCCTTTTTCTGAATCAGATCGACGAGATCCATCACAGACATTGTATAACGTCCGGGAGTGTCCGGGTTTAAGTTTGTGACGGGAAGTACCCGGAGGCGGTTGAGAGTTTTGGTGTTGGTACAGGAAAGTCTTGCGATGTCCTGCAGATAGACATGGGGATGCTTTACGAGAATATTCATGTCTGTCTGCATATACAGAGTATCACTCATGAAATTTACCTCAATCTTTCATTTGCGGGTGGAAGATCATACTGGACAGATATGAAAAGATCAAAGCGGCAGAGATCCCGAGGGCGCAGGCAGTAAAACCACCGGTAAATAATCCAAGAAAGCCATCTTCGGAAATTGCTTTTTGCATACCTTTCCATAATGTGTGCCCGAAACCGAGCAGGGGAACCGTAGCACCGGCACCGGCGAAATTCACAAACGGCTGATAGAGCCCGAGAAAGCTTAAAAGGGCACCGCTGCAGACGAGAAGAACCATGACACGGCCGGGCAGCAGCTTGGTTTTATCCAGAAGAATCTGAACCAGGGCGCAAATGAGGCCGCCGGTCCAGAATGCATTAAAATAGTCCATTAGTTTTTACCTCCTTTGCAGGGACTGGGAATGTGTTCGAGGATGATTCCATGTGCGATGCCGGAGACGGGGGCACCCTCATTAAAACTTACTTTTGAGAGCAGGGCACCGGTCGGGACAAATAAAACCCGTTTCAGTTCTCCGCTGGCAATACGTGGCAGAAGCCAGGCGTTGAGAACGGATGCCGCACATCCACATCCACTTCCGCCGGAATGAGTATCCTGTGCCTGATTGTCATAGATCAGAAGTCCGCAGTCCTGATGTACGGATGAAATATCTGTTCCCTTTTCGGCAAGGAGATCAAAAAGAATGTGCTGACCGACCATGCCAAGGTCGCCGGTGATGATGGCATCGTAATCTTCCGGAGAACGTGAAAAGTCTTCAAGATTTCGATGGATCGTATCACATGCGGCAGGTGCCATGCATCCACCCATGTTGAGCGAATCGTGAAAACCGAAATCAATTACTTTTCCGGTTGTTATGCCGGTAATGGCTGCATACCCGTTTGTGTGGGCGAGCGGAGACGAACCGGGAAGAGAACAACTGCAAGGCGGTTTTGCGCCAATTACGCAGGCACCGCTTCCGGTAACGGTCCAGGTGGCAGAGAGCGGGCGCTGGGAACCATAACCAAGTGGAAAACGAAATTCTTTTTCTGCAGTTGCAAAGTGACTGGAAGTGGCACAAAGGATATGTGCTCCATAGCCTGCAGATACAGCAATCGCTCCGAGAGAAAGGGATTCCCCCATGGTGGAGCAGGCACCATACAGTCCGTAGAATGGAATTCCCATTTCTGCAATGCCGAAAGAGGAGGCAATTGTCTGGGCGAGAAGATCACCTGCAAATACCATACGGATATCGCGGGGAGTAAGCCCGGCTTTTCCGATTGCGAGTGTGGCGGCTTCTTTTTGCATGGTGCTTTCTGCGCTTTCCCATGTCTTTTCACCGAACATGGAATCTTCGCAGATCATATCAAAATATTCTTTTAGTGGTCCGCTTCCTTCTTTTGACCCAACGACAGAGGCTGCACTCTGAATATAGACCGGGTCGGTAAAAGAAATACTTGCTTTTCCTGTTTGCTTTCCTGCAGACATTACATCACCTCCATAAGATGAATAATAAAATAGATGAGTCCGAGAATCCAGGAACTTAGGATCCCATAGAGAATGACAGGACCGGCAATGGTAAATATTTTGCAACCGATGCCGAAAACCTGTCCCTCTGCACGGTATTCGATCGCGGAAGCTGCAACGGAGTTGGCGAAACCGGTAATGGGAACAAGTCCTCCGGCACCTCCAAATTTGCCGATTTTGGAATAAAGATTTAATCCTGTTAAGATGACACTGATCAGGATCAGAAGTAAAGAGCACCAGTTGCCGGCGGTCTCGCGATCTGCGCCGATTGTCATGGCGGTATTGAGAATAAGCTGCCCGAACGCACAGATCAGTCCTCCGGTCAGAAATGCTTTTATCATGTTAAGAGGCAGACTGTGCGAGGGGGTGATGCTGCTTACATATTTTTCGTAGCGTTTTTGATTTTCTTTATAAGTTTTGGTTCCGGGTGAGAGTTGTTTCATAAAATCATTCCTTTCCTGATAAATTTTGGGAAGATATAAAAATATTTGCGAAAAGACAGGATTTCTTTTGACTTTTATGTGTTTTATGCATATAATGAGAAAGCTTATTGCCATCTGAGAAAGTAAAAAAGGAAGCATCCTGCAAATTTTCCGGCGGCAATGGCAATAATAATGACGGGAAGCCCGCGGGTGAGATGAATTCTCCGACAGAAAACGGGAAAGACATCGGCAACTTCTGCAAGAGCCAGAATCCAGCTTCCCAGAAAAATACCGGAAAAGATACCATATAAGATAAGAAAAATGTTCCCCAGTGGAAGGGAAGGCTGAAACAGACAGAAAAGATTTCCGAGTACAATTCCGAGAAAAGTCATGTCTTCGTATAACAGCATGTGATCCGCGGTGTGCGTGATTCCTGCGTAGCGTGGAACGATAGAAAGACCGATCATCAGACCGACGACACCACCGGCAATGATGATACCGGAGCTTAAACCCACGAAAATCAGAAAAATCTGCTGCCACATAACCGTACTCCTTTCGGCAAGATGTTATTTCAGAGGGAATTGATGGATATTATATGGAAGTTACAAAAATTCATACGCAAATTCTAAAAAAACTATGAAAAACTGTACATTCAGTTGCGTGAATAGTATAATTAAGCGGAGTGGGGATAGAGAAAGTTTAAATAATATGAAAATCATAGGGAGGTTTGCACATGTATGATGCGTTTTCTAGCATGGAGATTCTGATGGGAACCAGAGCTGTGAACCGCCTTGGCAGCGCAAAAATTGCAGTTTTTGGAATCGGCGGTGCGGGTTCTTATGTAGTGGAAGCTCTGGCACGCTGTGGAGTAGGCAGCCTTACGCTGGTAGACCATAAAGATATCGTACAGTCTGATATCAACAGGCAGCTGTATGCGGGACAGTCTACCGTCGGACGAAAGAAAGTCCAGACAGCCAAGGAACATATCAGAGATATTGATGAGAACATTCTTGTTCACACATATGAAACATATTATAATGAAGAAACTGCGGGAATGTTTGACCTGCAGTCCTTTGACTATATTGTGGATGCCATGGATGTGTCAGCATCCAAAGTGCTCCTGATAGAGCAGGCGGGGAAATATCGCGTTCCGTTGATCTCCTGCCTTGCAACAGATAATAAGATCAACCCTGCACGGCTTGAGATAGCAGATATTTCCAGAGTCAGCAATGATCCTCTGGCAAAAGCTATTCGTGCAGAACTTCGCAAAAAAAATATCCGTAAGGTCAAGGTGCTGTGCTCCAGAGAAAAGGCATACAAGGAGCGGCGCATCGGAAAACAGAAAGAAAACCATGAGCATATGTTGTCGGGAAGTATTTCTTTTATTCCGGGTGTGGCGGGCATGCTGATTGCCGGTGAAGTGGTGAAAGATCTTCTTACGGAAAAAATAAAAAAGAAAGATAGAGGACACAATCTGTGAATAAAGAAATAAAACAGAGATTTTGTCAACAGCTCGGAGACGAGAGGGTTCGCTTTGAAGAACCGATGTGCGATCACACGACATTTCGGATCGGCGGACCGGCAGAAGTGTTTGTGATGCCGGACTCCTATGAGCAGATTGCATGGGTGATCGGGCAGTGCCGCCAGGAAGCAATTCCGTATTTTATTCTCGGAAATGGAAGCAACCTGCTGGTTAGTGATCATGGTTATCGTGGAGTGATCATTCAGCTCGATCGCAATCTGGGTGAAATTACGGTAAATGGTACGGAAATACGGGCGGCAGCAGGTGCGCTCCTTTCTACAATTGCAGCAACAGCAAGAAGGTCTTCTCTGAGTGGTTTTGAGTTCGCGGGAGGCATTCCGGGAACACTCGGTGGAGCTGTGACCATGAATGCAGGTGCCTATGGCGGTGAAATGAAAGATGTCCTTAAAGAAGTTACCGTGATGAATCAGGATGGTGAGATTCTTACGATACCGGCGGATAAGCTGGAGCTTGGATATCGAACCAGTATCATAAAGACGGCCGGATATATCGTGCTGGAAGCAGTAATTTCACTTAAGAAAGGCAATATCGAAGAAATTACCGCGCTGAGCAGAAAATTAAGTGCGCAGCGAATCGAGAAACAGCCGCTGGAGTATCCGAGTGCAGGAAGTACATTTAAGCGTCCGGAAGGTTACTTTGCCGGAAAACTGATCATGGACAGCAATCTTCGCGGCTATCGTGTCGGCGGGGCGCAGGTGTCTGAAAAGCACTGCGGTTTTGTGATCAATGCCGGGGGTGCAACTGCTGAAGATGTATCAACACTTATGAAAAATGTGACGGATATTGTATACGAGAAATTCGGTGTAAAACTTGAACCGGAGGTGAAATTTCTCGGCAAGTTTGACGGGAGATAAGATATGCGACTTGTAATAGTGACCGGACTTTCCGGGGCAGGTAAATCAACAGCTCTGAAAATGCTGGAAGATGCCCGTTATTTTTGCGTAGATAATCTTCCTATTCCGCTCGTTGGGAAATTTGTTTCACTGATGAGCGGATCGCAGGAAGAAGATGTGCAGAATGCGGCCATCGGAATTGATGCACGAAGCGGTAAGGCACTGGAAGAACTTGAAGTGGTTCTTGATAAGCTTAAAGTAGAAGGACATACTTTTGAAATTCTTTTTCTGGATGCAGAAGACAAAGTTCTTGTGAAGCGTTATAAGGAGTCCAGACGCAGCCATCCGCTTGCGCTTAACGGAAGAGTGGATGACGGTATCCGGCAGGAACGCCAGAAGACAGAATTCTTAAGAAAAAGAGCAGATTATATTATTGATACGACACATCTTCTGACAAGAGAACTCAAAAAAGAACTGAACAATATTTTTGTAGATAATGGTAAGTTCAGCAATATGATGATCTCGGTATTGTCCTTTGGATTCAAATACGGCATACCGGAAGATTCGGATCTTGTATTTGATGTGCGTTTTCTGCCGAATCCATATTATGTAGATGAACTTCGTCCGCTGACAGGGCAGGATGAAGGTGTGTTCGATTATGTGATGGATAATGAAATTGCCAGGCAGTTTGCGGCAAAACTTGATGATATGGTGAAATTTCTGATTCCGAATTATGCAAAAGAAGGCAAGACAAGCCTTGTCATTGCAATCGGATGCACGGGCGGCAAACACCGTTCGGTGACACTGGCACGGGTTTTGTATGACAGGCTGATTGAAACAAGAGAATACGGAATCAGGCTGGAGCATCGTGATATAGGAAAGGATGCTCTTCTGAAAAAATAAAGCAGCACAAAAGGAGAATGGAAATTGTCTTTTTCAGGGATGGTGAAAGAAGAACTTTCCAGACAGACAAGTACGGCGAGGCATTGCCGGATTGCGGAAACAGCAGCACTTCTCAGTGCATGCGGCCGCATCACAAAGGATGGAAGTCTGCGGTTTCAGACAGAAAATGATGCCGTGGTGAGAAAGTACTTTACTTTATTGCAAAAAACATTTAATATAGATACAGAAATAGCCATTCGCGAGAGCAGTCTGCTCAAAAAAGGAAATGTATATCATATAGAGATTACAGATCCTTTGCAGGTACAGAATGTACTTCAGGGGACGAAACTTTCGGTGAATGAGGCTGACAGAGGAACTTTGTTTCCGGAGAATGGACTGATCACGCAGCAGAATTGCTGTAAGCGTGCGTTTATACGGGGTGCTTTTCTTGCATCCGGTTCGATCAGCGATCCGGAGAAAGGATATCATTTTGAAATCGTATGCCAGGATGAAGCTAAGGCAGAGAACTTACGGGATATCATCCATACATTTCAGATTGATGCAAAGATTGTGCTGCGCAAGAAGTCATATGTGGTCTATGTGAAAGAAGGCGCACAGATTGTGGATATGCTGGCAATCATGGAAGCAAATGTTGCATTGATGAATCTTGAGAATATTCGTATTCTTAAGGAAATGCGTAATTCTGTCAACCGGAAAGTAAACTGCGAAACAGCAAATATCAATAAAACAGTTAGTGCGGCAGTCAAACAGATCGAAGATATCAGACTGATCAAAGAAAAAACAGGGCTTCATAATTTGAATGAAGGTCTTGCGGAAATTGCAGAGCTGAGATTACAGTATCCGGAAGCTACACTAAAAGAATTAGGAATGATGTTAAGTCCACAGGTAGGCAAGTCAGGTGTGAATCACCGGCTTCGCAAACTGAGTGAAATAGCGGATGAACTGCGGACAAACGAGGAGGAAGTATTATGATTAAAAAACCGATCACCATTCATTTATCGACAGGACTGGAAGCTCGTCCGGTTGCTCAACTTGTACAGTTAGCGAGTCAGTTCAACAGCGAGATTTATGTTGAGATTGGCAGAAAAAAAGTCAATGCTAAGAGTATTATGGGGATGATGACTTTAGGACTGGATGCAGGTGAAGAAATTACGCTTTCTGCAAATGGGGACGATGAAGAAGCGGCAATGGAGAGCATCGAAAATTATTTAAGCAATCAGTAATTCTCGAATCACAGATAAAGAGCATTGCCGGAAGGAGACCAATTCCTGTGCAGTGCTTTTCATAAAGGCAAACCAAAGCGAGGAGATACCAATGTCAAAATTTTTGAAGTTTATTGTACACTTTGCAGTTATATGTACGATCGTATGTGTCCTTGGACTGGCGCTTCCGCCATTCTTTGGAGTGCGTACCGTGATCATGGATTCGACGGATAAGGCGACAAACCTGCCGCTGGGATCTGTAACTTATGCGATTCCGGTAAGAACCGAGGAAGTGACTGCCGGTTCTCCGATTCTTGTACAGGAAGATGGCAAAACCTACAAATACAATCTTGTGAGCGTAAACAGAGAAAATAATACAGGTACCGTGATTGATACAACAACTTCTGCACAGGAGAGTATTACGGTTTCCGTTAAGAACTGGGTGCCGAAGATTGTGATCACGATTCCGTTCGTTGGATATCTGCTGGTGGCAACGGAGAGTGTTGAAGGATTGATCGTTCTTGGACTTGTAATTCTCTTTCTTATTATATTATATGTTATCGCAGAGCTCTGGAGAAAAGATCCGGATGATGATGAATACGAAGATCTCCAGGGAGATACACGACATGTGAAATCATCACGTGAGCTGAAAGCAGAAGAAAAAGCCCGTGCGAAACGTATGAAACAGGAAGATAAAGAACTTCTCCAGGATGCAAAAGAAAAGAAAAAGAAATCCAAAAAGGAAGAGAAGAAAAAAAGGAAGATTCGTACCGGCGGTTTTGTAGATGAAATCGATGAAGATGATCTTGATGACGAACCGGAAGAAACAGTTCGGCCGGCAGGAAATGTACAGGCTGCAACAAGTGAGGCGCATGAACTTCTGAAAAAGGAAATTGCAGCAGCGACAGCCGAAGAAGAAACAGAAACACCTGAAAGTTATTCTGAAATATCAGGGGAACCGGCGGAATCAACTGTTTCTGAAGAAGAATTTCCGGAGGAAGAAATCGAAGAGGAACCACCTGTTGAAATCAAAAAACTTGCTATTCCACGAAGAACAGCATCTCAGCTTGCTAACAGAGCAAGAAAAGAGGGCGATGCACCGGATGTAGTCAGGGATTCCGTTACAAAGGTTACATTATTTGATTATTCTGACATCATTGGCGGCGACGAGGAAGAGGAAGAATAAAACTACTATATATAATATAGAAGAAAAGCGGTGTGAGATGTGATCTTGCACCGCTTAAATTGTATTTATAAAAATACAAAATAAAATTAAAAAAGGACTTGCATAAGTGCTATGTCTTGTGTATAATAATCCTTGCTGTGACATGATAGCAATGAAGCGCGAGGTTGCCGCTAAGAGATAGCGGGTTTTCCGTGGAGCGAATGTCAAGTTAGGAAACTGACGACAAGTCACTGTACAAGTTCAGAAACCATCAACGGGATGGACGTGTGTAAAGAAGTCGAAAGACACACACGGAGATGTGTACAGTCGCCGCTTGTCGTACTGCATAATTGAGTACGAATAGGAGGAGACTTTTTTTATGGCAAATCAGGTAATGAGAATCACTTTAAAGGCTTATGATCATCAGTTAGTAGATGCATCAGCAGCAAAAATCATCGAGACTGTTAAAAAGAACGGAGCAACTGTTAGCGGACCGGTTCCGCTTCCTACCAAGAAGGAAGTTGTTACAATCTTAAGAGCTGTTCACAAATACAAAGATTCCAGAGAACAGTTCGAGCAGAGAACTCATAAGAGACTTATCGATATCATGACACCAACCCAGAAAACAGTTGATGCACTTTCCAGACTGGAAATGCCGGCAGGTGTTCACATCGATATCAAGATGAAAACCAAATAATTTTTAAACTCGTTTTAAATGCCCTTTCGGGCGTTTCAAAAAACTATATGATTGCCTTTATGGTAATCCGCTATAAGGAGGAAGAAAGAAATGAAGAAAGCTATTTTAGCTACTAAAGTCGGAATGACTCAGATCTTCAATGAAGACGGCCAGTTAATTCCGGTAACCGTTTTACAGGCTGGTCCATGCGTTGTAACTCAGGTTAAGACAGAGGAAAACGACGGATACGCTGCAGTTCAGGTTGGCTACGGCGAGATCAGAGAAAAACTGGTTAACAAACCGGAAAAAGGTCACTTTGACAAAGCTGGTGTGGCAGCACAGAGATTCGTTAAAGAATTCAGATTTGAAAATGCTGCAGAATACACAGTAGGACAGGAAATTAAAGCTGACATCTTTGCAGACGGCGATCACATCGATGCAACTGCAATCTCCAAAGGTAAAGGCTTCCAGGGCGCTATTAAGAGACACGGACAGTCCAGAGGACCTATGGCTCACGGCTCCAAATATCATCGTCATGCTGGTTCCAATGGTGCTTGCTCCGATCCGAGTAAAGTATTCAAAGGAAAACACATGCCGGGTCACATGGGAAATGTACAGGTTACAGTACAGAACCTTGAGATCGTTCGCGTAGACACAGAAAACAATTTACTGTTAGTGAAAGGTGCTGTTCCAGGACCTAAGAAATCTCTGGTGACCATCAAAGAGACAGTAAAGTCTTTATAATGAGAAAGGAGGAGCATCAGAATGGCAAACGTAACAGTTTATAATATGGAAGGCAATGAAGTTGGAACAATGGAACTGAACGATGCAGTGTTCGGAGTAGAAATCAACGAGCATCTTGTTCATCTTGCTGTTGTTCGTCAGCTTGCAAATAATCGCCAGGGTACTCAGAAAACAAAAACACGTTCTGAAGTAAGCGGCGGCGGAAGAAAACCGTGGAGACAGAAAGGAACAGGTCATGCTAGACAGGGTTCCATCCGTGCACCACAGTGGACTGGCGGCGGTGTAGTATTCGCTCCGGTACCGAGAGATTATGAAGTGAAAATGAACAAAAAAGAAAGAAGAGCAGCTCTGAAATCCGCTCTGACTTCCAAAGTTCAGGATAATAAACTGGTTGTTGTAGACAGCCTTGCACTTGCAGAAGCTAAGACAAAAGAAATGCAGAAGGTTCTTACAAACCTTAAAGCAGAAAAAGCTCTTATCGTAACTGCTGGTGATGATCAGAACGTAGTTCTTTCTGCAAGAAACATTGCAGATGTACAGACTGCAACTGTAAACACTATCAATGTATACGATGTTATGAAACACAGTACTGTAGTGGTTACTAAAGACGCAGTTGCATCCATTGAGGAGGTATACGCATAATGGCAGATATTAAATATTATGATGTAATTCTCAAGCCTGTAATCACAGAGAAATCCATGAATGTCATGGGTGAGAAAAAATACACTTTCCTGGTTCATCCGGAAGCAAATAAGTCTCAGATCAAAGAGGCTGTAGAGAAAATGTTCGAAGGAACAAAAGTAAAGAGCGTTAATACCATGAATATGGATGGTAAGAAAAAACGTCGCGGTGTGACAGTTGGTAAAACAGCTAAAACTAAAAAAGCGATCGTAGCTCTGACAGAAGAAAGCAAAGACATCGAAATCTTCGAGGGACTTTAATCCTCAGCTTTCTCAAATGACTATGTGCACGAAAGCACGATAAGAAATTCGAAAGGAGAAACATCATGGGAATCAAAACCTATAACCCATATACACCTTCCAGAAGACATATGACTGGATCTGATTTCTCTGAGATCACAACAAGCACCCCTGAGAAATCCTTAGTTGTATCTCTGAAGAAAAACTCTGGACGTAACAACCAGGGTAAAATCACTGTAAGACACCGCGGAGGCGGAAGCAGAAGAAAATACAGAATCATCGACTTCAAGAGAAGAAAAGATGGAATCCATGCTACTGTTAAGACAATCGAATACGATCCGAACAGAACAGCAAACATCGCTCTGATCTGCTATGAAGATGGTGAAAAAGCATACATCCTTGCACCGGAAGGACTGAAAGTCGGACAGAAAGTTATGAACGGTCCGGAAGCAGAAATCCGTGTAGGAAACTGCCTGCCACTGGAACTTATTCCGGTTGGTACTATGGTTCACAACATTGAGCTGCATCCTGGAAAAGGCGGACAGATGGTTCGTTCCGCTGGTAACGGTGCTCAGCTGATGGCTAAAGAAGGCAAATATGCAACATTAAGATTACCTTCAGGCGAAATGAGAATGGTTCCGATTGTATGCCGCGCATCTATCGGTGTTGTTGGTAATGGCGATCACAACCTCGTTAATATTGGTAAAGCTGGACGTAAACGTCACATGGGAATCAGACCTACAGTTCGTGGTTCCGTAATGAACCCGAATGACCATCCGCATGGTGGTGGTGAAGGAAAGACCGGAATCGGTCGTCCAGGTCCGTGTACACCATGGGGCAAACCTGCTCTTGGTCTGAAGACCAGAAAGAAAAACAAACAGTCCAACAAGCTCATCGTAAGAAGACGCGATGGAAAAGCTTTATCAAAATAATAAGGAGGGTACAGAATGTCTCGTTCATTGAAAAAAGGACCTTTCGCAGACGCAAGCCTGCTTAAAAAGGTTGACGCTCTGAATGCTGCAAATGATAAATCTGTGATCAAAACATGGTCACGTCGTTCCACTATCTTCCCGTCCTTCGTAGGACATACAATTGCAGTCCATGACGGAAGAAAACATGTTCCGGTATACATCACAGAAGATATGGTTGGTCATAAACTTGGTGAGTTCGTAGCAACCAGAACATATAGAGGACACGGAAAAGACGAAAAGAAATCCGGCGTTCGCTAGTATTAATCATTAACTAAAATTAACTGCCTGTTGTCCCGATGGGGACAGCATGGCGGATTCCAGATATTGAATAAATCGAAAGGAGGCACTTAAAAATGGCAAAGGGACATAGAAGCCAGATTAAGAGAGCCAGAAATGAGAGTAATAGAGAGACAAGACCGTCTGCAAAATTATCTTATGCAAGAATTTCTGTTCAGAAAGCCTGCTATGTATTAGATGCAATTCGTGGCAAAGATGTGCAGACAGCACTTGGTATCCTGACATACAATCCAAGATACGCTTCCAGCGTTCTGAAGAAGCTGCTTGAGTCAGCAATCGCAAACGCAGAAAACAATAACGGAATGAGCGCAGATAACCTCTACGTTGCAGCGTGCTATGCAAACAAAGGACCTACAATGAAACGTATTCAGCCAAGAGCACAGGGTAGAGCTTACAGAATC
This sequence comes from uncultured Ruminococcus sp., assembly GCA_900066355.1. Taxonomy (GTDB): domain Bacteria; phylum Bacillota; class Clostridia; order Lachnospirales; family Lachnospiraceae; genus Blautia_A. The sequence goes on along the minus strand of FMEL01000001.1, from coordinate 250,659 downwards.
GAAAAGAGAACAAGCCATATCACCATCGTGCTGGATGAAAGATAAGGAGGAAAAGCATGGGACAGAAAGTTAACCCACATGGCCTTAGAGTCGGTGTTATCAAGGATTGGGATTCCAGATGGTATGCAGAAGCTGATTTTGCAGACTATCTTGTTGAAGACTACAATATCAGAACATTTTTAAAGAAAAAACTTTACAGCGCAGGTGTTTCCAAAATCGAAATCGAAAGAGCATCTGACAGAGTTAAGATCATCATCTATACTGCTAAACCGGGTATTGTAATCGGTAAAGGTGGTTCTGAGATCGAAAAAGTTAAAGCTGAATTACAGAAATACACAGATAAGAAACTCATCGTAGATATCAAAGAAGTTAAGAGACCGGACAGAGATGCTCAGCTCGTTGCTGAAAACATCGCACTGCAGCTTGAAAACCGTATCTCCTTCAGACGTGCTATGAAATCTACAATGCAGAGAACAATGAAAGCAGGAGCAAAAGGAATCAAAACATCCGTATCCGGACGTCTTGGTGGAGCTGATATGGCTCGTACAGAGTTCTACAGCGAAGGAACTATTCCGCTTCAGACACTTCGTGCTGACATTGATTATGGATTTGCAGAAGCTGACACAACTTACGGAAAAGTTGGTGTAAAAGCTTGGGTATACAACGGTGAAGTACTTCCTACTAAAGGAAATAAGGAAGGGAGCGATAAATAATGTTAATGCCAAAAAGAGTAAAACGTCGTAAACAGTTCCGTGGCTCCATGAGAGGTAAAGCCCTTAGAGGTAATAAAATCAATTATGGTGAATTCGGTCTTGTTGCAACCGAGCCTTGCTGGATCAGATCTAACCAGATCGAAGCAGCCCGTATCGCCATGACACGTTACATCAAACGTGGTGGTCAGGTTTGGATTAAGATTTTCCCGGATAAACCAGTAACAGCGAAACCAGCAGAAACACGTATGGGTTCTGGTAAAGGAGCCCTTGAATACTGGGTAGCAGTTGTTAAGCCAGGACGTGTAATGTTCGAAATCGCAGGCGTTTCTGAAGAAATCGCTCGTGAAGCATTACGTCTTGCAATGCACAAGTTACCATGTAAATGTAAAATCGTTTCTCGTGCAGACTTAGAAGGCGGTGATAACAGTGAAAATTAATAAATTCGTAGAAGATTTAAAAGCAAAATCAGCTGCAGAATTAAATGAAGAATTAGTAGCTGCTAAAAAAGAACTTTTCAATCTGAGATTTCAGAATGCAACCAATCAGTTGGACAATACAAGCAGAATCAAAGAGGTTCGCAAAAATATTGCCAGAATCCAGACAGTAATCACTGAGCAGGCTAACGCTGCGAAATAGTGAATATAGGAGGAAATAATCGTGGAAAGAAATCTGAGAAAGACCCGTGTGGGTAAGGTTGTCAGCAATAAGATGGACAAGACCATTGTAGTTGCTATCGAAGACCATGTAAAACATCCTCTTTACAAAAAAATCGTAAAGAGAACATATAAACTTAAAGCTCATGATGAAAATAATGAGTGCAATATCGGTGATACCGTTAAAGTTATGGAAACCAGACCGCTGTCCAAGGACAAAAGATGGAGACTGGTTGAGATTGTAGAGAAAGTGAAATAAGGAGGAAACCAGTATGATTCAGCAGGAAACAAGACTGAAAGTTGCCGACAACACTGGTGCAAAAGAAATCCTTTGTATTCGTGTTATGGGTGGCTCTACAAGAAGATATGCTAACATCGGTGATACTATCGTTGCTACTGTTAAAGATGCAACACCAGGCGGTGTTGTTAAAAAAGGCGATGTAGTTAAAGCTGTTGTTGTTCGTACAAAAAAAGGCGCTCGTCGTAAAGACGGATCTTACATCCGTTTCGATGAAAATGCAGCCGTAATCATTAAAGACGATTTAACTCCGAAAGGAACACGTATCTTTGGACCAGTTGCCAGAGAGCTTCGTGAAAAGAAATTCATGAAGATCGTTTCCTTAGCTCCGGAAGTATTATAGGAGGGTGCCTAATGTCAGCTATGAAAATTAAAAAAGGCGACACTGTTAAAGTAATCGCTGGAAAAGATAAAGGCAAAGAAGGAAAAGTTCTTGCCGTTAACGTAAAAGACAACACCGTAATCGTTGAGAATGTCAACATGGTTACAAAGCACAACAAACCATCAGCAGCAAACCAGGCTGGCGGAATCTCCACAAAAGAAGCTGCTCTTCACATCTCCAACGTAATGCTCGTTGTAGATGGAAAAGCAACAAGAGTTGGATTCCAGATGGATGGAGACAAAAAAGTTCGTGTTGCTAAAGCAACAGGTAAAGTTATCGATTAATTAAGAGAGGAGGCATGACAGGTGAGTAGATTAAAAGACCTTTACAAAAATGAGATCATGGATGCCATGACCAAAAAATTCGGATACAAAAATGTTATGGAAGTGCCAAAACTCGAAAAAATCGTAATAAACATGGGTGTTGGTGAAGCCAAAGAAAATGCAAAGCTTCTTGATGCTGCAATCGCTGATATGGAACTGATCACAGGACAGAAAGCAATCGCAACAAAAGCTAAAAAATCTGTGGCTAACTTCAAAATCAGAGAGGGTATGCCAATCGGTTGTAAGGTTACCTTAAGAGGCGAGAAGATGTACGAGTTCGCTGATCGTCTTATCAACCTTGCTCTTCCTCGTGTACGTGACTTCCGTGGTGTAAATCCAAACGCTTTCGATGGCAGAGGAAACTACGCACTGGGAATCAAAGAACAGCTGATCTTCCCTGAAGTTGAGTATGATAAGGTAGACAAAGTAAGAGGTATGGATATCATCTTCGTTACAACTGCTAAGACAGACGAAGAGGCTCGTGAGCTGTTAACTCAGTTCAATATGCCTTTTGCTAAATAAGGAGGAGAATTCGAATGGCTAAAACAGCAATGAAAATCAAACAGCAGCGCAAACAGAAATTCTCCACAAGAGAATACAGCCGCTGCAGAATCTGTGGACGTCCACATGCATACCTGAGAAAATACGGCATCTGCCGTATCTGCTTCCGTGAGCTGGCTTACAAAGGTCAGATTCCAGGTGTTAAAAAAGCTTCCTGGTAGGCCGGAAACACTTAATGAATGCAAGCTGTTAAGCGCAGCATGAATTTAGTGTGAGGCCCTTCCCGAATCTTAACGAAACCGAGTGTGAACGAAGGTTGAGTTTAGCTGAGGGAAGAGGTGCAAATTTGATAAGATTAATGTTACAGTATAAATCATGTAAAGTCTGAAAAGAGAGAAAATTAGGAGGAAACTAACATGACAATGAGTGATCCAATCGCAGATATGCTTACAAGAATCCGTAACGCTAACACTGCAAAACATGACACAGTAGATGTTCCGGCATCCAAAATGAAAATCGCAATCGCAAACATCCTTGTAGACGAAGGATACATTGCAAAATACGACTTAGTTGAAGATGGTGCATTCAAGACCATCCACATCACCCTGAAATATGGTGAAACAAAGAACGATAAGATCATCACAGGACTTAAGAGAATCTCCAAACCAGGTCTTCGTATTTACGCTGGTAAAGACGAGCTTCCGAGAGTACTTGGCGGACTTGGTATCGCAATCCTTTCTACAAACAAAGGTGTTATCACTGACAAAGAAGCTCGTAAACTTCAGGTTGGTGGCGAAGTACTTGCATTTGTTTGGTAGACCTAGAACACTTAATGAATGCTGCGCCTGATGGCGCTGCATGAATTTAGTGAGAAGGTCGTTCCGAGGAACTTAATGAAGACAAGCGTAAGCGCAGTCTGAATTTAGTGAACGGAACTTCCTTGTTCATTGATAGATGAAGAAATGACTGAAAACAGAGAGAATTTATTTCTCTCCGACAATCTAAGTAAGGAGGACAATATTATGTCACGAATCGGCAGACTTCCGGTAGCTATTCCGGCAGGCGTTGAAGTAAGCGTAGCTGCAGGTAATGTAGTAACCGTTAAGGGCCCAAAAGGAACACTTGAAAGAGCGCTTCCGACAGAAATGGAAATCAAAGTTGAAGATGGTCATGTAGTAGTTACAAGACCAAACGATCTTAAGAAAATGAAAGCATTACACGGTCTGACCAGAAGCCTTATCCACAACATGGTTGTTGGTGTAAGCGAAGGCTACACAAAAGAGCTCGAGGTTAACGGTGTAGGTTATAGAGCACAGAAACAGGGCAAGAAACTTGTTCTTTCTCTGGGATATTCTCACCCGGTAGAGATGGAAGATCCAGAAGGTCTGGAATCTAAAGTTGATGGAAACAAGATCATCGTTTCCGGTATCAGCAAAGAAAAAGTTGGCCAGTACGCAGCTGAAATCAGAGATAAGAGAAGACCGGAGCCATATAAGGGCAAAGGTATCAAGTATGCTGATGAAGTTATCAGACGTAAAGTTGGTAAGACTGGTAAGAAATAAATAAGGAGAGTGAGAATATGATTAACAAAGCATCCAGAGCGGAAATTCGCGAGAAAAAACATAGAAGAATCCGTCATCATCTCAATGGAACAGCTACTACTCCTAGACTGGCAGTATTCCGTTCCAACAAGCATATGTATGCACAGATCATTGATGACACTGTAGGAAAAACTTTAGTATCAGCTTCTACTCTTCAGAAAGATGTAAAAGCTGAACTTGAAAATACTGATGATGTAAAAGCTGCAGCATACCTCGGAACTGTAATCGGAAAGAAAGCAGTTGAAGCTGGTATCGAAAGCGTTGTCTTCGACAGAGGAGGCTATATCTATCACGGTAAAGTTAAGGCACTGGCAGACGCAGCAAGAGAAGCTGGTTTGAAATTCTAAAAGGGAGGAAAAGACACATGAAACATAATCTTATTGATGCTAGTCAGTTAGAGTTAGAAGATAAAGTAGTGTCAATCAAACGTGTTACCAAGGTTGTTAAAGGTGGTCGTAACTTCCGTTTCACAGCTTTAGTTGTAGTAGGTGACGGCAACGGACATGTTGGTGCAGGTTTAGGAAAGGCAGCAGAAATTCCGGAAGCAATCCGCAAAGGAAAAGAAGATGCCATGAAAAAACTGGTTACAGTTGCAAGAGATGAAAACAATTCCATCACTCATGACTATGTAGGTAAATTCGGAAGCGCTGAAATGCTTCTGAAACGTGCTCCGGAAGGTACCGGTGTTATCGCTGGTGGTCCGGCCCGTGCAGTTATTGAGCTTGCAGGAATCAAAAACATCCGTACAAAATGTATGGGATCCAGAAACAAACAGAATGTTGTTATGGCTACCATCGAAGGATTAAGCAAACTGAAAACTCCGGAAGAAGTTGCAAAACTTCGCGGAAAATCTGTAGAAGAGATTCTGGCATAAGGAGGACAAAATAATGGCAAACACATTAAAAGTTACACTTGTTAAGTCTCCAATCGGTGCAGTTCCGAAACACAAAAAAACTGTAACAGCTATGGGACTTACAAAAATGCACAAAACAGTTGAAATGCCTGACAATGCTGCTACAAGAGGAATGATCCAGCAGGTTCAGCATCTTGTAAAAGTAGAAGAAGCATAATAATTTCCAGAGATTGAATAATAAAAGGAGGTGCCAAAGATGGAATTATCAAACTTAAGACCAGCAGAAGGTTCTAAACACAGTGATAACTTCAGAAGAGGCCGTGGACATGGTTCCGGAAACGGCAAAACAGCCGGAAAAGGACATAAAGGACAGTTAGCTCGTTCCGGACACAAGAAACCGGGATTTGAAGGTGGACAGATGCCTTTATACAGACGTCTTCCGAAGAGAGGTTTCAAGAACAGAAACTCTAAAGAAATCATTGCAATCAATGTAGATGTTCTTAATCGTTTTGAAGACGGTACAGAAGTTACAGTAGACGCTTTACTGGCTAGCAAAGCAATTTCCAAAGCCGGAGACGGTGTTAAAATTCTTGGAAATGGTGAACTGACAAAGAAACTTACTGTTAAAGTAAATGCTGTCAGCGAAACCGCAAAAGCAAAAATCGAAGCTGCAGGTGGTACAGTAGAGGTGATCTAATGTTTGAGACTCTTAAAAGCGTTTTTAGAGTAAAAGAGATGCGTCGTAAGCTGTTGTATCTGTTAGCGATGATCTTCATCATCCGAATCGGTTCACAGCTTCCCATCCCAGGTGTGGATAGCAGCGTTTTCAAACAGTGGTTCAAGAGTAATACCGGTGATGCATTCAATTTCTTTGATGCTTTCACCGGTGGCTCTTTTGAGAGTATGTCTGTATTTGCACTGAATATCACACCATACATTACATCTTCCATTATCATTCAGCTTCTCACGATTGCAATTCCTGCTCTGGAGGAAATGCACAGAGATGGTGAAGAGGGAAGAAAAAAAATGACTGCAATTACCCGTTATGTCACAGTTGGTCTTGCTCTTTTTGAGTCAATTGCCATGACAGTCGGTTTTACCCGTGGAAATATCGTTAAAGATATGAACTTCTTAAAGGGTGTTGTAGTAATTGTTAGCCTGACAGCCGGTTCCGCGATGCTGATGTGGATCGGTGAGCGTATCACTGAAAAAGGTGTCGGAAATGGTATTTCTATTGTACTTGCAGTAAATATCGTATCCCGAATTCCAAGTGATATGACAACTCTTTATGAGAACTTTATTAAGGGAAAAACAATTGCAAAAGGAATGCTTGCAGGAGTGGTCATTTTTGCGATCATTATGGTAGTAGTTGTATTTGTCCTTATTCTTAATGGAGCAGAGAGAAGAATTCCTGTTCAGTATTCTAAGAAGATGGTTGGTAGGAAGATGATGGGCGGTCAGACCACCAATATTCCTCTGAAAGTTAACACTGCTGGTGTTATCCCGATCATTTTTGCTTCTTCTATTATGTCTTTCCCTGGTGTTATCGCACAGTTTGCAGGAAAGGCAAATGGAACTGGTATTGGAAGTGAAATCCTGAGAGGTCTCTCTTCAAGTAATTGGTGTAACCCGTCTCAGCCACAGTACAGCTGGGGGCTTCTGGTATATGTAGTGCTTTGTGTATTCTTCGCATATTTCTACACATCCATTACATTTAACCCGCTGGAAGTTGCTGACAACATCAAGAAACAGGGTGGTTTTATCCCGGGTATCCGTCCAGGAAAACCTACATCAGATTATTTGACTAATATGCTTAATTATATTATATTTATAGGTGCGGTAGGCCTGATTATTGTGGCAGTAATTCCGTTCTTCTTCAATGGCGTATTCGGAGCAAATGTTTCCTTCGGTGGAACATCCATCATCATCGTTGTTGGTGTCGTTCTTGAAACCTTGAACCAGATCGAGTCTCAGTTGCTTGTCCGCAATTACAAAGGCTTTCTGAACAGCTAAAACGAAGGCTGTGGTGTGAAAGCATCACAGTCTTTTTTGTTTTTGCTTCATAAAGAAAAGGAGGGTATTTTTATGCGTATTATTATGTTGGGTGCACCGGGAGCCGGAAAAGGAACTCAGGCAAAGAAGATTGCCGAGAAATATGGTATTCCGCATATTTCAACAGGAGACATTTTCCGCGCAAACATCAAAAATGGTACAGAATTGGGTAAAAAAGCAAAAACTTATATGGATCAGGGTCTTTTGGTACCAGATGAATTAACCTGTGATCTTGTAGTAGACAGAATTCAGCAGGATGATGCAAAGAACGGATATGTACTGGATGGATTCCCGAGAACGATTCCTCAGGCAGAATGCCTCACAGCAGCGCTTGAGAAACTGGGAAGCAAAATTGATTATGCAATTGATGTAGATGTACCGGATGAAAACATTGTAAACCGTATGTCCGGCAGAAGAGCCTGCCTGAAGTGCGGAGCAACTTATCATATCGTGTATGCTGCACCAAAGACAGAAAATGTTTGCGATACTTGTGGAGAAACACTGGTACTTCGTGATGATGACAAGCCGGAAACTGTTTCCAAACGTCTGAACGTGTATCATGAGCAGACACAGCCGCTGATCGATTACTACACAAAGCAGGGTGTTTTAAAGACTGTAGACGGAACCTGCGCACTGGATGAAGTGTTTAAGGCAATCGTTGAAATCTTGGGAGAATAAAGATGTCAGTTTCAATTAAGTCAGAACATGAAATTGAGCTTATGAGACATGCCGGTCATTTACTGGAACAGGTTCATAATGAACTGGCTTCTCACATTAAGCCGGGAATCAGCACAAAAGAACTGGATCGCATCGGAGAGGACATGATCCGTTCCATGGGTTGTATTCCGAACTTTAAAAATTATCAGGGCTTTCCAGCATCATTCTGTATCAGTCTGAATGATGAAGTAGTTCATGGGATCCCGTCCAGACAGAAGATTATTCAGGAAGGCGATCTTGTCAAGATCGATGCCGGACTGATCTACAAGGGTTACCATTCAGATGCTGCCCGTACTTATGCAGTAGGTGAGGTTTCACCGGAAGCAAGACAGCTCATGGAAGTGACAAAGCAGAGCTTCTTTGAGGGTATAAAATTTGCAAAAGCAGGAAATCATCTGAATGATATTTCCAAGGCAATCGGTGCTTATGCAGCGAAATTCAACTATGGTATCGTTCGTGACCTGGTTGGTCATGGAATCGGAACTCATCTCCATGAAGATCCGCAGATACCGAACTTCCCGCAGAAGCGCAGAGGCATCAAACTGATGCCGGGTATGACACTTGCAATTGAACCAATGATCAATCTGGGACGCGCAGATGTTGCGTGGGAGGATGATGAGTGGACAGTTGTAACAATGGACGGATCTCTTTCTGCACATTATGAAAATACCATTCTGATCACGGATGGAGAACCGGAAATTCTGACTCTTACAAAATGACAGGTGACACAGGAGGTTTATAATGTCAAAAGCAGACGTAATTGAAGTGGAAGGTACTGTATTAGAGAAGCTGCCTAATGCGATGTTCAAAGTAGAACTTGAAAACAAGCATGTAGTGCTGGCACATATCAGCGGAAAGCTGCGTATGAACTTTATCCGTATTCTTCCTGGAGATAAAGTAACAATTGAACTTTCTCCATATGACCTTTCCAAGGGAAGGATTATCTGGAGAGATAAGTAAAACCGTGAGGGGGACAGGCTCAGAGTTACGAAGGCCGCTGTCCCCCTCACACTCCCCCTGTTGGCCACGTCTGGTGGACAGGGGGAGTTTTTCGTTAAGAAATAATAAAAAAAGTGACAGGCTGTGAAAGTATGGAAGGTACTGACTATAATTTGTATTCTGCGATGTTGGTATGGGCAGAGTAAAGCCGAAGTGAAAAAAGGGGGATTTTCATGAAGAGTCCGATGACAACTCTTTGTTATATAAAAAGAAATGATTCGTATCTGATGATGCACCGGATCAAAAAGAAGCATGATGTGAATGCGGGCAAGTGGATCGGTGTCGGGGGACATTTCGAGACGGGAGAGAGTCCGGAGGACTGTCTTCTTCGGGAAGTGAAGGAAGAGACAGGGCTTACACTTCTTTCGTGGAGATTTCGTGGGATCGTTACATTTTCACAGGAAGATTTCGGGACAGAATATATGTGTCTCTACACTGCGGATGAGTTTGAAGGAGAATTTCATGACTGTGAGGAAGGCATTATGGAGTGGGTTCCGAAATCGCATCTTATGGATCTGAATCTGTGGGAGGGTGATAAGATTTTTCTGAAGCTTCTTAAAGATGAAGAGCCTTTCTTTTCTCTGCAACTGTCTTATAAGGGAGACAAGCTGGTGGAAGTGAGTCTGAATGGAAAAGAATTAAAGAAAAACTGAAATAAAAAAATTAAAGAAAATGTAAAATAATACTTGCAATTTGTAATTTCGAATGTTAATATATCATATGTACGCGCTGAGGCGTGTATGAACTGCAGATTCAAGCCTATATTACGGAAAAGGAGGATTTCCAGTGAAAGTAAGATCATCTGTAAAGCCGATCTGCGAAAAATGCAAGATCATCAAAAGAAAAGGATCTATCAGAGTAATCTGTGAAAATCCAAAACACAAACAGCGTCAGGGTTGATCCGACAGTTTGTGAAACGTGCGGCTGCAGTTTGATACACCCGGAAGGGTTGTTCGAACTGTTTTAATATCTTATTAAAGAAGCATGTATTGCCTAATACCGAGAGGCAACAGCGTCCGTGAGGACACAATTTCGGAAAGGTCGTTCTTTCGCCAAAGACGACTGGGTGTTTTACCGAGGCACCCCAATTAGGAAACTAGAAAATCAGAAAGGTTTTGAAGAAGTGCCCCATTTCACCTTGCGAGACTGCAAGTGGTACCGTTCAGAATACTTTCAAAAAGAAAATGGAGGAAACAGTACATGGCTCGTATAGCTGGTGTAGACTTACCAAGAGAAAAACGTATCGAAATCGGCCTTACCTATATCTATGGTATTGGTAGAGCAAGCGCAGACAAAATCCTTGCTCAGGCAGGTGTAAATCCTGACATTCGTGTCAGAGACCTGACAGACGATGATGTAAAGAAAATCAGTGCTGTCATTGATGAGACAATGATGGTAGAAGGTGATCTTCGTCGTGAAATCGCTCTGAATATCAAGAGACTGCAGGAGATCGGATGCTACAGAGGTATCCGTCATCGTAAAGGACTTCCGGTTCGTGGCCAGAAGACCAAAACAAACGCAAGAACACGCAAAGGTCCTAAGAGAACCGTTGCTAATAAGAAAAAATAAAGTACTTAATAAATGCAAGCTTTTAAGCGCAGCATGAATTTAGTACGTATTTTGTTCGACGGCGCTGAATGAAGCCGGGTGATAACGAAGGCTGAATTTAGTGAATCGAACTTCCTTAGACAAGAAGCTTATTAATTTATAATCAAAGGAAAGTGTAGGTTAGTTTTAAAATGGCAAAAGCAACCAGAAAAGCGACTACAAAACGTCGTGTAAAGAAAAACGTTGAACACGGACAGGCACATATCCAGTCTTCTTTTAACAATACAATTGTTACTCTGACAGACAGCGAAGGAAACGCTCTTTCATGGGCAAGTGCTGGTGGTCTTGGATTTAGAGGTTCAAGGAAATCTACTCCTTATGCAGCACAGATGGCAGCAGAGACTGCAACAAAAGCTGCTTTAATTCATGGTTTAAAAACTGTTGATGTTATGGTTAAAGGACCAGGTTCCGGACGTGAAGCTGCAATCCGTGCCCTTCAGGCATGTGGTCTTGAAGTAACAAGTATCCGTGACGTAACACCGGTTCCGCATAACGGATGCCGTCCACCAAAACGCAGAAGAGTCTAATTTAGGAGGTAGCTTGAAATGGCAGTAAATAGAGTTCCTGTTCTGAAAAGATGCAGATCCCTCGGCCTGGATCCGATTTACTTAGGAATTGATAAAAAATCCACAAGACAGTTAAAACGTGCAAACAGAAAAATGTCTGAGTACGGTTTACAGTTAAGAGAAAAACAGAAAGCAAAATTCATCTACGGAGTTCTGGAAAAACCTTTCCACAACTACTACAACAAAGCTGACAGAATGCCGGGACAGACTGGTGAAAACCTTATGGTTCTTCTTGAAAGCAGACTTGACAACGTTGTATTCCGTATGGGTCTTGCAAGAACAAGACGTGAAGCACGTCAGATCGTTGATCACAAGCATGTACTTGTAAACGGCAAATGTGTAAACATTCCGTCTTACCTTGTAAAAGCCGGTGATACAATTGAAATCAAAGAAAAATGCAAAGGTTCTGAAAGATACAAAGGTATTCTGGAAGTAACAGGCGGAAGACTTGTTCCGGAATGGCTTGATGTAAATCAGGAAGCTTTAAGCGGAACTGTAAAAGAACTTCCAAGAAGAGAAGCAATTGATGTTCCGGTAAACGAGATGCTTATCGTCGAGTTGTACTCCAAATAATGCATACTAGCTCGTTAAATACCCTCAAATGTTGACAAACCCAGAAGGAGGGACTTATAGTGTTTGATTTTAATAAACCAAAAATCGAAATTACGGAAATATCCGAAGATAAAAAATTTGGCAGATTCGTAGTAGAGCCGCTCGAAAGAGGTTACGGTACTACACTTGGTAATTCTCTCAGAAGAATTATGCTGTCATCCCTCCCGGGAGCAGCAGTTAGCCAAGTTAAGATTGATGGCGTTCTTCATGAATTCAGCTCTATTCCGGGCGTAAAAGAAGACGTTTCTGAGATCATTATGAATCTTAAGAGCCTGGCCATCAAAAATAACAGCGCTGACAATGAACCGAAGACTGCATACATTGAGTGTGAAGGCAAGGGCGTTGTAACTGCTGCTGATATTCAGGCAGATCAGGATATCGAAATCATGAATCCGGATCAGGTCATTGCAACCCTCAACGGTGGCAAAGACTGCAGACTGGCTATGGAACTTACAATTACACGTGGACGTGGCTATGTAAGTGCTGACAAAGGCAAATCTGAAGATATGCCGATCGGTGTGCTCGCAGTTGATGCTATCTATACACCGGTTGACAGAGTCAATATGGTTGTAGAGAACACCCGTGTTGGTCAGGTAACTGATTTCGATAAACTTACACTGGATGTATATACCAATGGAACATTGGATCCGGATGAGGCTGTCAGCCTTGCTGCAAAAGTTCTGAGTGAACACCTCAGTCTTTTCATTGATCTTTCCGAAAACGCTAAGACTGCAGAAGTCATGATCGAAAAAGAAGACAATGAAAAAGAAAAAGTTCTCGAAATGAGCATCGATGAACTTGAACTTTCCGTTCGTTCTTATAACTGCCTGAAGAGAGCCGGTATCAATACTGTTGAAGAACTGTGCAACAAAACTTCTGACGATATGATGAAGGTTCGTAACCTTGGTCGTAAGTCACTGGAAGAAGTACTTGCAAAATTGAAAGAACTGGGATTACAGCTTCAGCCAACTGAAGAATAATCCACCGTTAGATTAATAGCAGCGGGGATGCCTAAGCATCAGGACAGTAAGACCGAACAAGCATGTTCTGATGTCCCGCAGATGGAGGAAAATAAAATGGCAAAATATAGAAAATTAAGCAGAACATCTGATCAGAGAAAAGCTCTGTTAAGAAACCAGGTGACAAATCTTCTGTATCACGGAAAAATCGTTACCACTGAAGCAAAAGCAAAAGAAATTCGCAAGATCGCTGAAAGTCTTATCGCTATGGCAGTACGTGAGAAAGACAACTTTGAGACAGTTACTGTAACTGCAAAAGTTGCACGTAAAGATGCTGAAGGTAAGAGAGTGAAAGAAGTTGTAGACGGCAAGAAAGTTACCGTATACGATGAAGTACAGAAAGAAATCACTAAAGATGCTCCGTCCAGACTGCACGCTCGTCGTCAGATGGCTAAAGTTTTCTACTCTGTTAAAGAAGTACCTGCAAAAGGTGCCGGCAGAAAGAAAAATACAAAAGATATCGACATGACAAAGAAAATGTTCGAAGAAATCGCACCGAAATATGTTGGCCGTAACGGTGGTTACACAAGAATCGTTAAGATCGGACCGCGTAAAGGTGATGCAGCAATGGAAGTACTTATTGAATTAGTATAATTCTGTCTGTGATTGAAATTTCAGGAGAGATACCGTAATGGTATCTCTCTTTTTTAAATAAAAACAAAAATGTAATAAAAATGTTATAATTTACACTTGTATCATATTTGCATCAAATTTGTACTTTATACTGAAATGGTTGAATTTGAAGCATTATGTTAGGGGATTCAATATGAAGAAGATAAAGATTTTGGTTGTCGATGATGAAATCAAACTTTTGCATACAGTGACGGAATTTTTAACATTACAGAATTTTTCTGTTATGCAGGCCTCATCGGGAAGTGAAGCATTGAAGATATTTACGGAAAACAAAAAAGAGATAGAACTTATTTTACTTGACCTGATGCTTCCGGATATAAGCGGATATTCTGTACTTAGAGAGATTCGCAAGATTTCTGATGTTCCAGTGATTATCCTTTCCGCACGTTCAGAAGTTACAGATCAGATGAATGGATTTGAAAAAGGGGCGGACGACTATATTACGAAGCCGTTCAGTCTGGGTCTTGTAAAACTTCATATAGAAGCTGTCCTGAAGAGAGCCGGAAAAATGAAAAATATTCTGGATTATGGAAAAATCAGAATTGAAAAAGGCAGGCAGCTTGTCTATAGAGAAGATGAAATATTAGAAATGACGCGCCGTGAATATGAACTGCTTTTGTATTTTATGGAACATAAAGAGACAGTTCTGAGCCGGGAAACGATTTTGAATGCGGTATGGGATTATGATTATGCCGGTGATGTGCGAACGGTTGATACACTTGTAAAGCAGATACGTAAAAAGCTCGGAGATGACTGTAATTATATTCATACCGTGTATGGTGTGGGTTATTTGTTTGAGGATAAAGCGGATGAAAGATAAAAGTACTGTAAAGAAAATGCGGCATGCGTTTTTTGGATCTGCGATATTGCTGATAATTGCAGTCATTGCTTATGGCATAGGCTGTTATCCATTGTATATTAATGCAAAAAGCAATGTCATGCATCAATTGTATGATGAACTGAAGGATATAGAAATTTCCGATATGGACGATGATGACAGAGAAAGTCTGAATGAATATCAGAATGAGAAGATAGACATTCTGATAGTTGATAGCAACTTCCGGGAAATTTATTCAAATAAAGGAGAAATGTCAAAGTCCTATATTCGTAAAAGATTTCAGGATCGTCTAAAAGAGTACAGAGAAGAAGGGGAAATTGACAGAAGAATCTATCAGTCACGTCAGAGGCTTATTTTAAAAGGAAAGATTGTTCAGGAGAAAAATATTTATTATGCCTATTTGAAAAAAGATGTCCAGTCGGCATATGAAATTGTACATGCATCTGTATTTTATTTTTCTGTTGCGATAGCTATTCTCATTTTAATTCAGTATTTGTGGTATCGGAAATGCAGAATGGAAGAAAATAATGAAAGTGATCAGACAGATTTTCAATTGCAGGAGAGACAGACCGAGTTTGTGGCAAATGTTTCACATGAACTGAAAACTCCGATTGCCGTAGTATCCAGCCAGATTGAGATGCTGGAGCTGATGGGCGACAAGATAGACAGAGCGTACTATTTTTCATCAATCCATGAAGAACTGGATAAAATGTCAAAGATGGTCGGAGAACTCCTGGATTTCAGTATGCTGGACAATGCACTGAATACTATGGAAATCAGTTCTGCAGATGTATCGGAGATGATAGAATATCTTTTGCTGCGATATGAAGGACTTTTTAAACAAAAGGGAATCCGAATAGAACAAAAGATTTCGCCGAATGCAGTTGTATGTGGCAATCAGATGTATCTGGAGCGTGCGGTAAACAATTACCTGATGAATGCAATGCAGCATACAGGACAGGGAAAAAAAATCTGCGTTACAGTACAGAAAGAAAAAAAATATGTCACGGTCAATGTATTTAATGAAGGTGAACAGATAGCTGAAAATCAGCTGGAACATATCTGGGAGAGCTTCTACACATTAGCAAGAAAGAAAAAGGGCGGAGACACGCAGAAGATGAATGCAGGTCTGGGACTTTATATGGTAAAAAAAATCATGGAATATCATAAAGGTAAATGTGGCGTTGAAAATCAGGCGAATGGAGTAAATTTTTGGTTACAGATACCGATATATGAAGAAAAAAATAAATTGCAGAAGGAGAAAAACAATGCGAAACAATAAAAAATTACTTTTCATGGCTGGTTTGATCTCAATATCTATACTGGCTGGCTGTGGAAATGCAGCAGAGAAAGAGGTCGATACGAAAGCAGAAACATCCGCAGATGAAAGTACGGCAGAGAGCACTGAGGCTGCTGAGACAGAAGATGCAGAATCAGAAGACGCCATGGCAGATAGTGCAGATGCCGAAACGGCTGATACAGCGACAGAAGATGCAAAATCAGAAGAATCAAAGACATTTGATGCAGACACAGCTTCCGTATCAGGCTGGAATTTTACAGTAGAAGATGTGCAAAAAAGCAAGTCACTTGAAAATGTCAGTGTAGAGCTTGGATACACAGATGTAGAGACAAACAGCTTTAAGAAAGAAGCGAGTGACGGAAAAACATTCTGTATGATCAAAATGAAGATAGAAAAAGACGGAAGTACAGAAAGTATCGACTGGGCAAATATGAAAGTCACAGATGCTGACGGAAACGAATACGAAAGAATGGAAGATGAGTTTCTGAGTGATCTGGGAATGATGCGTATGCCGGGAAATACTCTTAATTTCGGCACCAGTGAAGGCTGGATGATCTATGAAGTCAATGAAGATGCAGATGGACTTACATTAAACTACAGCTTTAATGAAGACGAGTATCATTGTAATCTGTAAATCAGAAAAAGGAGACAGGGTATGTACAGCAGAAAGAGACTGAAACTTTTTATGATTGCAGCTGTTTGTGCTGCGTCTGTATCTGGAATTGCTTCCACAACAGTAAATGCGGATGAAAACAACACAGAGAATGTAACAAATGTACTTGAAAAAACAGATATTTTCGAAAATCAGAATCAGATCGATGAAGCATTTAAAGCAGAATTAGATAATAAATATCCGCTGGACAATGCATTGATCGTGGTAAATCCGTACGGAACATCGCCTTTGTCTGCGGTAGCTCTATTTTCGACAGAGGAAACGACAGGCGGAACCATTACGGTAAAAGGAAAATCACCGGAAAATGATATAGTTGGAAACATTGAGTCGGCGAAAGACCATATTGTACCGATCTACGGACTTTATAACGGTGACACCACGACCGTTGAGATCAGCCTGGAAGATGGTGAAAAGTCCTCTTTTGAGGTTACGACAGAAAAGACAGAGATGGATTACGGCGATGTCAAAATGGAAATATTTGATGAAGCAAATTATGATTACTCCAATCTGTCATTTTTGTGTTCAACCATGGGATCCGTGTATGCGGTAGACGGTGCCGGAGATATTCGTTTTTATACGGATATGGGTGGTTCACTCGGTGTACATTTTCTTGCAAACGGACATCTGATGATGCCGGCTCCATATGTTTTAAAAACAAGTTATTACAAAGAAGGTCTGCTTGAAGTAGACCTGAATGGAAAAATTTATCGTGAATATGCCATCCCGGGAGGTCAGCATCACGATTTCAGAGAACTTTCAAATGGCAATTTGCTTGTAGCGTCAGACAGTCCGGATCTCAGTTCGGTAGAGGATTATGTAGTCGAAATTGACCGCGAATCCGGCGAAGTGGTGTGGGAACTGGATATGAAAGATCTTCTCGATATCGAGGATGGTGCATCGGCATCCATGGAAAGTGATGGAAGTGATGAGGAAGACTGGTTCCATAATAATGGACTCTGGTATGATGAAGAAAATGATCTGGTCCTTCTTTCTGCAAGGCACAAAGATGCGATCGTAGCAGTTCATAAGACAGACAAAAAGATTGCATGGATCCTTGGCGATCCGACCGGCTGGGACAAGACAGACAAGTCACTTTTCTTTACACCAACCGGAGATGATTTTGAATGGTTTTATGCTCAGCACTGTGTATCCATGCTGGATAATGGCGATATCATGCTGTTCGATAACGGTACGGCAAAAGTCAAAAGAACTGATAATGAAAATCGTGTGACGGGAGATCAGGTATATTCCAGAGCTGTTATTTATCATATCAATACAGACGATATGACTGTATCGCAGGTATATGAATACGGAAAAGAAAGAGGCGCAGACTGGTATGCAGACTGGATATCAGGTGTAGATTCTCTGGATGGTACGAAAGATCATCTGTTTATCACGGCAGGTTCTCATCTGTACAGTGAGGAAGAAAACAGAAGTGATTTTTATCCGTCAGACATGTTCCGTCAGGGACTTACAAAGATGACACATATTGATCAGGTTGATGAAGGAAATCTGACCGCAGAGCTGACTTTGTCGGGAGATTCGTATAGTGTTCTGACATTCAGAGCATTCCGAATGCCTTTGTATACAGAAAATACTGATTTTGATATTACAGCAAAACCGGAAGTACTGGGAAGTCTTGGTGAGACACCGTATGAGACACAGGAGATTGATCTGTCATCAGCCGAAGCACTTCCGGAAGGATGGACAATCAAATTGGACGATTTAAAAGTCTCTGTGGAGGGAAACTATCAGACGGAAAGCAAGGCAGATGAGCCTGCAGACGGAACTCTGGTACTTTCAAATGATACGGAAACAAGAGGATATGCACTGACACAGACTTCGACAGAGGGAGATAACGGGGGCAATGTGAAAGTCAGTGGATGGGTTTCTACGGATAGTCTGGATGGAGAGGAATGGGAGATTTATATTCAGGCAGACGGGAAACTTTATAATACGAAATATAAATTAGCTTTATAATGGGAGTTGTAAAATGAAAAAAGGAAAAGTCAGGAAAATTGTTATACTGATCATTGTGGCATGCATGATTCTGACGGTACTCGGATGCGTTGCCTGGAAGAAGCGGCTTGGAATTTATAATACTTATATGAAAATGACAGGACGTGAGCCTTCCCGTACAACGCAGTGGGTTTTGAAGGGTAAAGAAATCGGTTATCATAAGCAGGTGATCAAAACTGGAAAGAATAAGTCAGAAACTTTACAGATTGCGGACAATGGAAGCAATATGGAGAAAGTGGAATCCACTATTACGCAGGAGGCTTCCTGGGTGGATACGTCTTTAGAAGTTGATCAGCAGCTGGAAGAAGAGCAGAAGAACGGATATACGTGGGAAGAACCGCTGATCGTCCAGAATCCATACAGATATTCACCACTGACTGCTGTAATTTTGTTTGATACGGATGAAGAATGTGAAGTTCGTGTAACTGTAAAGGGAAAAACAGAAGCAGCAGATATTGAAGGAACAGTTGATGCGGCAACTTCGCACAGAGTTCCGGTTGTTGGTCTGTATGCAGGACAGGAAAATACAGTTCTTCTTGAGCTTCTGGATGATACCGGCAAGGTTACCGATTCACAGGAAATTAAGATTACGACGGATGAACTTCCGGAAAAAATGAACAATGCAGTGACACCGGTGAAAACGAGTGGGGAATCTGCTTTGCCGTTAACGATTGTCCATGGACAGGGAGCACGTTATCCATACGCATATGACTGTATGGGAGACGTTCGGTGGTATCTGGATCGCAAGTCAGATAAGTTTGGTATTTACCCGTTGTCAAATGACCGATTCCTTTTTGCAGCAGGAGATATTGGTATAACGAATATCGGAAGACCGGATACATCCGATCTTTATGAAGCAGATTATCTTGGGCGTGCATATAAACTGTATTATATACAGCAGGGCGTACACCATGATATTGCGGAAAAAGAACCGGGCGGAAATCTGCTTATCCTGAGTAATTCCGGTGAAGAGTATTACTGGGATATGATACAGGAAATTGACAGGGAAACCGGTGAAGTCGTCGATGAATTAAAACTGAGTGACATCTTCAGGAAACAATACGTAAGTTCGATAGACTGGGCACATATCAATACAATTTCCTATCAGGCATCAGATGATACAATCCTCATAAGTCCGCGTAACCTGTCGGCGGCAGTAAAGATCAAATGGTCTACAAAAGAGATCGTCTGGATGCTGGGAGATCCAAAGCTCTGGAAGAATACAGAATTCGAGCAATATGTTCTGCGGCCGGAAGATGATTTTGTTTACCAGTTCTATCAGCACAGTGTATATCAGCTGACAGCAGATTTGGATGGCAATCCGGAAACTCAGGAAATAAGTATGTTTGATAATCATGCTTCCTTCTTTAAGGACAGAATCAAAGATATTTATGATAATCCGCAGGAATCGTATGTATTGGTTTATTCTGTGAATGAAAAAGACAAAACAGTAAAACAGATTAAAAAAATACCGGTGACATATTCTCAGATTACTTCAAATACCTGTTATGACGAAACAAGCGGACATATTTTCGGAATGTGCGGATATGTCAAAGGTAGAAGCGGAATAAACTATGAAATGGATTATGAAACCGGTGAAATTATCAATCAGTATCAGATCAGCTCCTGGTTTTATCGTTCCACACCAATGAAGATTGATTATAATGATCTTGCCTCTGCGATGGAAACAGATGAAAACTACATCTGCGGAGAATTGTTAAAGCCGGTTGAAACGACGAAAAAACTGACAAAGACAACAGACCAGATGCCTGATGAATCTGAGGTAAGCATGAGACTTATGGATCGTATCCTCTATGTAAAATCAGATTATCATGCAATATCACAGATCATCTTTTCCGGTGAGGACCATACTTATGTATATGATCTTTCCGACAAACTGATCTTCAGCAAAAAAATGATGCTGGTAAATCAGGAAATGGCAGTGCCGCTTACAGATATGAGTGCGGACAGCTATGATGTTTATGTGGTATACAAAGATGAATTTTATAACTGTGGTCAGACAATAACCATAAAACAGTAAAGTGTAATATGATACGCAGGAAAGCTCCGGCACCAGATGAGAAGAACTCTTGGCAGTGCAGGAGCTTTTTTCTGCCTTTTTTTTGCAACTTTCTCCTTAAGGTTGATAATTTTTGCATTTTAGCGTACAATCAGTTACAAAACAGTATGAAGAAATAAAGGGTTAATTAAGATGAAAATAAGAAAGCTACTCGCAATCTGGGCAGCGAAGGCTGCAGGTGCAGGTTGCAAAATGATGGGGCGTCAGGGTGTGACCTGGGCAGGAAAGATTGCATTAAAGATATATCCGCAGATTCTTACTGAACTTTCAAAAGAAGTCAGAAAGGGCATATTCGTAGTCTGCGGAACGAATGGTAAGACAACGACAAACAACATGCTCTGTGCAGCACTGGAAGCAGAAGGACAGAGGGTGGTCTGCAACCATACTGGCTCTAATATGCTGAATGGTGTGGTCGCTGCTTTTGCACTTGGAGCAGGTCTAAATGGTCATATTGATGCGGATTATGCCTGTATCGAGGTAGATGAAGCATCCACCAGACATATTTTTCCACGAATGAAACCGAATTATATGGTAATGACAAATCTTTTCCGCGATCAGCTAGACCGTTACGGTGAGATCGACATTACGATGAACATTCTGGAAGAGATGATCCGCACCGTTCCGGATATGAAGCTGATCGTAAACGGTGATGATGCGCTGTCTGCATATATGGCGATGGACAGCGGCAATCCATGCGTTTATTATGGAATCAGCCATCCGGTTATGAGAAATGAGACAAATGAGATCCGTGAAGGACGTTTTTGCAAGAAATGCGGAGAGCGTCTGCAGTACAGTTTTTATCATTACAGTCAGCTGGGAGATTACCAGTGTCCGAAATGTGGTTTTAAACGGCCGGTTCCGGATTATGATGCAGAAGATGTAAAAGTCGGCGATCAGCTCAGTTTCTCCGTAGAGGGAAAGCGAATTGTTGCAAATTACCGTGGATTTTATAATGTATATAATATTCTGGCAGCTTATGCAGGTATCCGTACTGCGGGCTTTAAGGCAGAACATTTTATGGACATGCTTAAAAACTTTAACCCGGAAAACGGCAGAATGGAGCAGTTCCGCATCAAAGGTGCCGGTGTGACTCTGAATCTTGCGAAGAATCCGGCTGGATTTAACCAGAATATTTCTGCTGTCATGCAGGATACCAATCCGAAAGACGTGATCATTGCGATCAACGACAATGCGCAGGACGGTATTGATATTTCATGGCTCTGGGACGTGGATTTTGACCGTCTCGGAGAAGAAAGCATCCGTTCTATTACTGTCAGCGGTATCCGCTGTCAGGATATGCGTCTGCGTCTGAAATATGTAGATATTCCGTCCATTCTGGAATCTGATGTCGAGAAGGCAATCCGTGACCGTGTAGCGGACGGAACCGGAAACTTATATGTTCTGGTAAACTATACAGCACTTTTTAGCACCAGAAATATACTTAAGAAGCTGGAGGGAGAACACTGATGAAACTGACAATAGGACATTTATACCCGGAACTTCTTAATCTTTATGGTGACAGAGGCAACATCCAGTGCCTGATGAAGAGATGCCAGTGGAGAGGTATTGAAGCAGAGACGATCGCATTTGAGATGGGAGATACCATTGATTTTTCCAAACTGGACATCGTGCTTCTGGGTGGTGGCTCAGACAGAGAGCAGATGATCGTCTGTGAGAAATTAAAAGCGATCCAGAAAGATTTTAAGGCATATGTGGAGGATAACGGTGTTGTCATTGCAATATGCGGTGGATATCAGCTGCTCGGGAGCTACTACAAGACAGAACAGGGCATGATCGAAGGCCTGAGTCTGGTTGACATGTACACAGAGCAGGAAGAAGGCCGCCTGATCAGTAATATTGTTTTGCAGAGTGATCTTTTTGAAATGCCGGTAGTAGGCTTTGAAAATCACGGTGGAAGAACCTGCATCAACGATAACAAACCTCTGGGCAAAGTTCTGTACGGAAAGGGAAATGACGGCAGGACCGGGTATGAAGGTGTGGTTTATAAAAATGTAATAGGAACTTATCTTCATGGACCATTGTTGCCGAAGAATCCGCAGCTTGCGGACTGGCTGATCCTGAAAGCACTTCAGCGTAAATACGGAGAGCAGACGGCACTTACAGAACTTGACGACAGTCAGGAAAAAGAAGCGAACGATTATATTTTTCATCGATTTACACAAAACAGATAAGGGGATACAAATGGCAAAATCACACAATCAGAAAGCAAAAATCCTGATTCTTGAACATCTTCTGGCAGGTACATCACGGGACAGGGTCGTGACAATGCAGGAGATCCTTGATAAACTTGCAGAATATGAAATTACAGCAGAACGAAAAAGTATTTACGATGATCTGGAAGCCCTGCGTGAGTTTGGGCTGGATATAGAGTTCAAGAGGGGCAGACCGGGCGGATATTATCTGAAAAATGGAAATGTTCCATCGGTACAGGAAAAACCGACAGCAGATAAAGCGCAAAAAGCTGTCCCCGCAAAAGCTTCTGCCGGAACAGAGAACGGTTTTATGAGTCTTTGTAAATCTGAGCTTCAGGAAGCAGACAAACCAATGAAATTAGTGTGCCGGAAATCAAAAGAAAAAGAGATGCGGGCATTCTTTGGAACAATGGCAGAATACAAAATAAAAGAAGACGGTGAAATTCAGATTACTGTACCACAGATCAGTGGTCCGCAGTTTTTCGGCTGGCTGACGGCAATGGGAAAAGATGTACATATCCTGAAACCCAAAAAGACGGCAGTAGCATATAGAGACTATCTTAAAACTCTTGCAAAAGAGTATAAAGGTGTATAAAGGACAGAAAGGAAATCAGCATGAAAAAAAGAGCAGTTTGTATCATACTCGGAGTATTGCTGACCGGAGCCATGTTCACCGGTTGTGGCAAAAACAAGGCAACAGAGGCAGCCAGTGAAAGTGCGCAGACCGAGAAGGAAGGCGTTGGGGAAGACGTAGAGAAAGATTCTGAAACAGATAAAAAATCTGATAAAGATTCTGCGGATAAAGATACTTCCTCCGATAAAAAGACATCTGCGACAGGGACACCCGTTGCAACGGAGACGGGAACTCCGGAGGAAGAAACAGACACACCAGACGCTGAAAAAATTGCAATTTTACTTCCAAATGAAGATGAATGGACCAGAGATGCCAAAGAACTCGAGGCGAAGTTTAAGGATGATGGTTATACACCGGTAATCATGTATGCACAGGATGACGCAGATGAGCAGGCATCTCAGGTCAGTGACATGACAGAGGAAGGCATATCTGCAATGGTGATTGCACCGGTAGATCCATATGGCTTAAGTGAAGAACTTAAAGCTGCAAAAGAGGCTGAGATTCCGGTGATAGCATATGATGATCTGATCATGAATACGGATGCGTTAAAATACTATGTGACATTTGGCGGACGTCAGATCGGACAGCTTATTGGACAGGAAATTATTGATAAAGAAGAACTTGAGAAACTTCAGGAAGCAAAGGAATCAAAAACAATTGAGTTCTTTATGGGTTCTCTGGACGATGAGCAGGCACTGTTTTTCTACAACGGACTGATGGAAAAACTGCAGCCGTATCTGGATGACGGCACACTTGTATGTAAATCCGGTCAGATCACATTTGAGGAGACCGGTATCCTGCGGTGGAGCATGGATGAGGCACAGTCACGGGCTGAAGAAACGTTAAGTGAATTTTATTCAGACACAGAGACACCGGATATTATCTGTACAGGATTTGACGGTGCGGCAGAAGGGGTGTTGAAAGTCCTCCGAAATGATGGACTGACACTGGGTGAAAACTGGCCGATGATCACCGGAGTTGGATGCGATGCGGATGCAGTAAGGGACGTCGCAGAGAGTGAAATTGCATGCA
The DNA here is from genome assembly GCA_900066355.1 of uncultured Ruminococcus sp. Lineage (GTDB taxonomy): Bacteria > Bacillota > Clostridia > Lachnospirales > Lachnospiraceae > Blautia_A. The sequence goes on along the minus strand of FMEL01000001.1, from coordinate 226,340 downwards.
GCGTCTTTATGGATCGCAGAGTACTGGCAGATCAGGCAGAAGATATGGTAAATGTATATCTGCATGGAGAAGACGATCCGGAAGTTAATGATTATGAACAGTATGACAATGGTACAAAGATCATTGCCTCTTATCTGTGCGAACCACAGCTTATCAATATAGATAATTACGAGATTCTGATCGATAACGGATATTATACAGAAGATGAGGTAAAACCGGAAGCTACACCGACACCGGAGCCGACTGTGACACCGGAGATGACTGAGAAACCGGATGTTACTGCGACGCCAGAGGTAACAGAAAGCCCGGAAGCGACCATAACTCCGGAGGTTACCGAAGAATCTGAGGAGACTGCAACTCCAACACCGACAGAAAAGGTGACACCAACTCCAAAGGAACGTGTGACTTTAAAACGTTCCACAAAGAATAAATAATTGAATTATATAAAAGACAAACAAAAAAGGAACCTCTGTCAGCTGGCAGGGGTTCCTTTTACTTATTCAGATTAATCACGGAAAGTTAAGGAGTCATCTGTCATGGAATCTACAATTGCGAGGGATTCCAGACGTACACCCATATCACGGATCTTCTGGCCGCCGTTCTGGAAGCCTTTCTCGATAACGATACCGGCACCTTCAAGCGTTGCTCCGGATTCTTTGACAATATCGATGAGTCCGAGTAATGCACATCCGTTTGCAAGGAAGTCATCAATCAGAAGTACATGGTCTTCCGGTCCGAGAAATTTCTTGGACAGGATCACATCATATACTTTCTTATGTGTGAAGGATTCTACCTTGGAACAGTACATTTCACCATCAAGATTCAGACTCTGGGCTTTTTTGGCAAAAATGACAGGTACATCAAAATACTGTGCGGCAATACAGGCAATACCGATGCCGGATGCCTCAATAGTGAGGATTTTAGTAATCGGACAATCTGCGAAACGTCTTTTAAACTCTTTGCCGATCTCGTTGATGAGAGTAATATCCATCTGATGATTCAAAAAACTGTCTACCTTCAAAATATTTCCTGGTTTTACGATTCCATCTTTCAGTATACGGTCCTTTAAAAGCTGCATGATTTCTCTCCTTTGATTTCTAAGCGTTTTCATAAAATTATAATAATGATACTCTATTCTTCGAAGAAGTTCAATTCTTTTCGACAAAATTTTTTAGGAAACGAGTTCTGAAGGGTACTTGCGTTGCAAAAGTCAGAGAGGTCTGCTACAATGAGGTTAATTTCAGAAAAATAGCAGACATCAGGAGGTAATAAAATGGCTGAACAGAAATATACAGTAAATGCAATGGGCGAGCAGTGCCCGATTCCGGTTGTAAAGACAAAGAAGGTTCTGGACAGTGTACAGGGTGATGCGGAGATCACAGTTTTTGTAGATAATGAAACTGCGGTACAGAATCTGACAAGAATGGGAAGGACTGCCGGGGCAGAAGTACTTGCCGAGAAAAAAAGTGACAGAGAATTTCATGTAATTCTCCGTGTGAAAGACAGACAGCCATCTGCCGGTATACAGGAGGAAGTAAACTGCATTCCGGATGTAAAGAGTGATTTTGTGATCGCTGTAGATACCGCGACTATGGGAAGAGGAAATGATGAACTCGGGAAGGTCCTGATGAAAGGATTCCTTTTTGCAGTGACACAGCTTGATGAGCTTCCGAAGACCATGCTGTTTTATAATGGAGGTGCGACGCTTACGACAGAAGGCTCCGATTCCCTTGACGATTTAAAGAGTCTGGAGGCACAGGGGGTGACGATCAAGACCTGCGGTACCTGCCTGAATTATTACGGATTGACTGAGAAACTCAAAGTAGGCGAAGTGACCAATATGTATGATATTGTAGAGACGATGGCGAAAGCATCCAAAGTTGTAAAACCATGATCAAAAAAGTACCCAGATATCTTCTGACTTTTTTTAACACGAGCGGTGCGATTGCAGTGGAGCGTTTCTGTAAAGAACGTGAGATTCCCGGAAGACTGATTCCGGTACCACGTGAGATTTCAGCAAGCTGTGGCCTTTCCTGGGCGGTTTTGCAGGAAGAAAAGGACTGCCTTGCATCGGTGGAACGTGAATTTGCAGAAGAAATTGAAGGAAAGTGGATGCTGGATGTCTGAAATCCGGAAAGAGTGGAAAACTATGAAAGAATACGAAGTGATCTGGGAGATTTTTAATAAGTGTCCCAGAAACCAGATGCGAGATGTGTTTGTCGAAGAGGTAGAGATTGCAGACCCGGAAGAGTATGTCAGACACAAATTTCAGGGAAAAGATGTAAGTTATGACAAGACTGTTCTGCCGGACGGCACGATTGTATTTGATATTGTGACTTCTCAGATAAAACAACGATGCTCCTTTACAGAGATTTAGTATTTATGGTATAATAAGATTTACGCAATAAAATACCGGAATGCCTGAAACTCAGGCAAAAGGAGAAAACATGAGTGAGACAAAAGAAACCCATGTACATGTTCGTGAGGACGGGACAGTGATCGAGCATTCTCACGGTCCACATGGTCATCATCACAGCCATGAACAGACAAAAGCAGTCCTGAACAGATTATCCAGGGCAATCGGACATCTGGAGTCCATCAAGCGGATGGTAGAGGACGGCAGGGACTGTTCGGAAGTGCTGATCCAGCTTTCCGCTGTAAAGTCAGCAATCAACAATACCGGCAAGATCATCCTTCAGGATCATATCGAGCATTGTATTGTGGATGCAGTGGAGCATGGTGACAGAGATGCAATCAAAGAACTGGAACGGGCAATCGACAGATTTATGAAATAAAGGAGTAACAATAAAATGGCAAAGGAATGCAGTAACAGCTCATGCAGCAAATCAAGCTGCGAAGGATGTGCAAGCAAAGGCAAGAGCGAGCCACAGAATTTTCTTGCACCGGCAAATATTTTTTCTGATGTAAAACACGTGATCGGTGTTGTCAGCGGTAAGGGGGGCGTAGGTAAATCTTTCGTAACAGGTTCCCTTGCAAATGCAATGGCAGCAAAGGGCTATAAAGTAGGTATTCTGGATGCAGATATCACCGGACCGTCTATTCCAAAGATGTATGGTCTTACAGGCGCTGCACAGGCAGACGACAACGGCATTTATCCGATGGAGACGGCAAATGGCATCAAGGTCATGTCCATCAACCTGCTTCTTCCTACAGAAGACACTCCGGTTATCTGGAGAGGACCGGTTCTTGCAAATATGGTCAAACAGTTCTGGACTGATGTTGTCTGGGACAAGATCGACTATCTCTTTGTAGATATGCCTCCGGGAACAGGTGATGTGCCGCTTACAGTATTCCAGTCACTTCCGATCGACGGAATCGTGATCGTAAGTTCGCCACAGGACCTTGTAAAGATGATCGTAAAGAAAGCATACAACATGGCTGAAATGATGAAGATCCCGGTTCTCGGAATCGTTGAGAACTACAGCTATGTAAAATGTCCGGACTGCGGTAAACCGATTAAGATTTTTGGTGAAAGTCACATCGATGAGATTGCGGCAGAGCTGAATGTACCGGTTGTGGGTAAGATGCCGATTGATATGGATTATGCTTCCAGGGCTGACGGAGGAGCATTTGATCAGATCAACAACGAATATATCGCGAAGGCAGTCGAAGTAATGCCAGAGTAAATAAATGCCCGACAGAGGCGGAGAAAATCTGAATTTCAGATAAACTACGTCGGCTGCCGGGCCTTTTACATTATAAAAAATTATTCTGCAATCATCCGGAAGTTACAATATTTCAAGAAATCTTTCCGCTGCCTGTGAAAGCGGCTGACCGTCATGGTAGACAAGTACAAGCTGTCTGGGGGAAAGACCACTGATAATTGAGATCGGTTTCAGGGAATCATCGGGCGAGAGCATATAATCCGGAATGCAGGCAATGCCGAGCCCGATGCGGGCGAGATCCATCAGAAGGTCGTTGCTGTTGAGTTCGACTTCCGGCAGCAGGTTTAACCCCTGAGAGGCAAACGCCTGATGAAGGTATTCGCTGGTCGTACTCTTGCCGGACAGCATCAGGATCGGATACTCAAGCAGAGTATTCAGCTCACGGGGCATGTCATTTAAAGGAAAATACTCAGGATTTCCTATAAAAATGTCCTGAAATTCTTTTAAGACACGGATCTGCATATGATTGCCGAGACGTGAATTCGGAAAATTGCAGACGATCAGGTCGACCTGGCCTTTTTCCAGAAGTTCCACACAGCCGATGGAAGTGCTGTTGGTGACTTTGATGCGAACATCAGGGAACACCTGATGAAACTGCTGCAGGTAACTGATCAGATAATAACGGCAGATCGTGTCACTGGCACCGATACGGAGTTGTCCCTTCAGCATATTGTCTCCGGAAAGCAGAGTTTCTCCCTCGGCGAGCATCTGCAAAGCCGGTTTGACATGCTGCAGAAGAAGTTCTCCTTCCGGTGTGAGGAGGACTTTTTTGGTGCTTCGGATAAAAAGTGTGTGATTCAACTTTTTTTCCAGCGTTTTGATCGACTGGCTTACGGCTGACTGAGAAATAAAAAGCTGGCGGGATGCCTCCGAAAAACTTAAAGAAGTGGCAACATAGTAAAAAACTTTGTAAAGCTCAAGATTGATATCCATAGGAACCTCCTGACTAATAAGCTTAAATAATAAAAGATATAAGATATATTAATTTTACTAATGATATTTGTTATGATACTATATATTCTGAAGCAGCACAAGTATGTCTGCATCACTAATATACAACTATAAGACAAACACATATCTGAAAGGAGTTTCTTACTTATGAGTAACGTAAGACGCGTTTATGTAGAAAAGAAACCAGCCTATGCAGTACAGGCAAAAGAATTAAAGCACGAGATCAGCAGCTATCTCGGAATCAAATCCGCATCAAAAGTCAGAGTGCTGATCCGCTATGATGTAGAAAATATTTCAGATGAAGTTTTTGAAAAAGCATGCAGAACCGTATTCGCAGAACCGCCGGTAGATGATCTGTATTTTGAAAAATTCGAAGCAGCAGAAGATGCGAAGATTTTTTCTGTAGAATATCTTCCGGGTCAGTTTGATCAGAGAGCTGACTCAGCAGTTCAGTGTGTGCAGTTTCTGGATGGAGATTCACAGCCGATCATCCGCTCTGCAACAACTTATGTAATAGAAGGAAATGTAACAGCCGAAGAATTTGAAGCGATCAAACATCACTGCATCAACCCGGTAGATTCCCGTGAAACAGGTCTCGAGAAACCGGAGACACTGGTTACTGTATTCCCGGAACCGGAAGATGTCAAAATCTTTGACGGATTCAAAGATATGCCGGAAGCAGACCTTAAAGCACTGTATGATTCTCTGAATCTTGCAATGACCTTCAAGGATTTCCAGCACATCCAGAATTACTTTAAAAACGAAGAAAAACGTGATCCGTCCATGACAGAGATCCGTGTACTTGATACATACTGGTCCGATCACTGTCGTCATACCACATTCTCCACAGAGCTTACCGATGTGAAGTTTGATGAAGGCGATTACAAAGAACCAATCGTTAAGACTTACGAAAAATATCTTGCAGACAGAGAAGTACTTTACAAAGATCGCGATGACAAATTTGTCTGCCTGATGGATCTTGCTCTGATGGCAATGAAAAAACTGAAATCTGAAGGTAAACTTGCAGATCAGGAAGAATCTGATGAGATCAATGCCTGCAGTATCGTTGTTCCGGTTGACGTGGACGGTAAAGAAGAGGAGTGGCTGATCAACTTCAAGAATGAGACACACAACCATCCGACCGAGATCGAACCATTCGGTGGTGCGGCAACCTGCCTTGGTGGTGCTATCCGTGACCCGCTTTCCGGACGTACTTATGTATATCAGGCAATGCGTGTGACCGGTGCAGCAGATCCGACAGTATCCGTAAAAGAAACTCTTAAAGGAAAACTTCCGCAGAAAAAACTGGTCAGAGGTGCAGCTCATGGCTACAGCTCTTATGGTAACCAGATCGGTCTTGCTACCGGTTATGTAAAAGAAGTCTATCATCCGGATTATGTTGCAAAACGTATGGAGATCGGTGCCGTTATGGGCGCAGCTCCGAGACGTGCCGTTATCCGTGAAAATTCCGATCCGGGAGATATCATTATCCTGCTCGGCGGACGTACAGGCCGTGACGGTATCGGTGGTGCAACCGGTTCCTCAAAAGTACATACAGAGGCATCTATCGAAGTCTGCGGTGCAGAAGTACAGAAAGGTAATGCACCGACAGAGCGTAAGATCCAGCGTATGTTCAGACGTGAAGAAGTCAGTCATATCATTAAGAAATGTAACGACTTTGGTGCCGGCGGTGTATCCGTTGCTATCGGAGAACTGGCAGCAGGCCTTCGCGTAGACCTTGATAAAGTTCCGAAAAAATATGCCGGTCTTGATGGTACAGAGATTGCAATCTCTGAATCTCAGGAGCGTATGGCAGTTGTTGTAGATCCGAAAGATGTTGATACATTCCTCGGTTATGCAAACGAAGAAAACCTGGAGGCAATTCCGGTTGCAGTTGTTACCGAAGACCCACGCCTTGTTCTTACATGGAGAGGCAAAGAAATCGTGAATATTTCCCGTGCCTTCCTTGATACCAACGGTGCACATCAGGAAACAACTGTAGAAGTAGAGATTCCGAACAAAGAGGGCAATCTGTTTGAAGAGCGCCCGGATGTAGCTGATGTAAAGGCGAAATGGCTGGAGACACTTGCTGATCTCAATGTATGCTCACAGAAGGGCCTCGTTGAAATGTTTGACGGTTCTATCGGAGCAGGCAGTGTATTTATGCCATATGGTGGTCAGTATCAGCTTACCGAGACACAGAGTATGGTAGCAAAAGTTCCGGTACAGAACGGAAAAACAGACACAGTTACTATGATGAGCTATGGATTTGATCCGTATCTGTCCTCATGGAGTCCGTATCACGGAGCTGCCTATGCAGTGACAGAATCTGTTGCAAGAATCGTTGCAACAGGTGGTGATTACAAAAAAATCCGTTTCACATTCCAGGAATACTTCCGTCGTATGACAGAAGATCCGAAGAGATGGAGTCAGCCATTCTCCGCACTGCTTGGTGCATATGCGGCACAGATGGGATTCGGACTTCCGTCCATCGGTGGCAAAGACAGTATGTCCGGTACTTTCAATGAAATCGACGTACCTCCGACACTGGTATCCTTTGCTGTAGATGTGGCGAAAATTCAGGATGTGATTACTCCGGAACTCAAAAAAGCCGGAAACAAACTGGTATGGCTGCGTGCACCACATGATCAGTATGATCTGCCGGATTATGCAGGAATCATGGATCAGTACGAAAAACTCCATAACGATATCCAGAACGGCAAAGTTGTTTCTGCCTATGCACTGGATCGCCACGGTATTGCAGCAGCCGTTTCCAAGATGGCATTTGGTAACGCATTTGGTGTAAAGATCGAGCATAATCTGGATCCGAGAGATTTCTTTGCTCCGGGATTTGGTGACATCATCATGGAAGTTCCGGCAGAAAAAGTCGGTGAGCTTTCCATCACTTATACACTGATCGGTGAAGTTACCGAGGATGGCAAATTCTCTTACGGAGATACCGTGATCACTGAGGCAGAAGCAGTAGAAGCATGGAAAGGAACTCTGGAAAGAGTCTTCAAGACAGTTTCCGGTGAAGAAAATGAAAAACCGGCTAAAGATGAGCTGTACCATGCAGAAAACATTTATGTATGCAAACACAAAGTTGCAAAACCGCGTGTATTTATTCCGGTATTCCCGGGAACCAACTGCGAATACGACAGCACACGCGCATTTGAGAGAGCCGGCGCAGAAGTAGACGTCAAAGTCTTCAAGAACCTGACAGCAGAGGATATCCATGATTCTGTAGAACTCTTTGAGAAAGCAATTGATCAGGCGCAGATTATCATGTTCCCAGGAGGATTCTCCGCAGGTGATGAACCGGATGGTTCTGCAAAATTCTTTGCAACTGCATTCCAGAATGCAAAGATCAAAGAAGCCGTTATGAAACTGATTAATGAGAGAGACGGCCTTGCACTTGGTATCTGCAATGGTTTCCAGGCACTCATCAAACTTGGCCTTGTACCGTATGGTGAGATCTGCGGACAGAAAGAGGATTCCCCGACACTGACCTTCAACACCATCGGACGTCATATCTCCAAGATGGTTTACACCAAGGTTGTAAGCAACAAGTCTCCATGGCTTCAGAAAGCACAGCTCGGCGGTGTATACTGTAACCCGGCATCCCACGGAGAGGGACGTTTTGTTGCCAACGATGAATGGCTTGCAAAACTCTTTGCCAACGGACAGGTTGCAACTCAGTATGTAACTCCGAATGGAAACTTAAGTGCAGACGAAGAATGGAATGTCAATGGTTCCTACATGAACATCGAAGGTATCACAAGTCCTGACGGACGTATCCTCGGTAAGATGGCACACAGCGAGCGTCGTGGCGATGGAGTGGCTGTCAACATTTACGGAGAACAGGATATTAAGATCTTTGAATCCGGTGTAGAGTACTTTAAATAATCGCAGGTGAGTTATAGTCAGGTTATATAATATTGGTCTGACCAAAAAGTGGAAACACCCATTGACAAACAGAAAGCATGTGGATATAATGGGTAACAGAATAAAGAAACACGTTGAAGAGAAGAGTAAACTGTGGAATGTTCCAGAGAGAGATACGCATGCTGAGAGTATTTTAACAGGAAGCAGTCGAAGACCATCTCCGAGTGGCCCTAATACGGTCCGGTGATTCCGTTATCATCTTATAAGAGTGGCTGGATCTGCCTTATGGCAGACGCAGCAAGCAGGGTGGAACCGCGAGTAGATTATTCGTCCCTTACAGTGCATAAAGTGCATTGTAAGGGACTTTTTTGTTGATAAAATAAAGAAATCCATTCGTCCCTGTGGAAAAACTTACAAATTTATTCAAACACAAAAGGAGTTCAAAACTATGATTATCACATTAAAAGACGGATCAAAAAAAGAGTATTCAGAAGCAAAGTCCGTAATCGACATTGCTTATGACATCAGCGAGGGTCTTGCACGTGCTGCATGCGCCGGAGAAGTAAATGGAGAAGTTGTAGATCTTCGTACAGTACTTGACAGTGACTGTGAATTGAACATTCTCACAGCAAAGGATGAAAAAGGACTTGCTGTTCTTCGTCACACAGCATCTCATGTACTTGCACAGGCAGTACAGAACTTATATCCGGAAGCAAAGGTTGCAATCGGACCTTCTATTGATACAGGATTTTATTATGATTTCGATCACGTACCGTTCTCACGTGAGGATCTGGACGCAATTGAGAAAGAAATGAAAAAAATCATCAAAAAAGGTGCAAAGATCGAGCGCTTCACAAAATCAAGAGAAGACGCGATCGCATACTTCAAAGAGAAAAACGAACCTTATAAAGTAGAACTGATCGAAGATCTTCCGGAAGGAGAAGAAATTTCCTTCTATTCACAGGGAGACTGGACAGATCTCTGTGCCGGACCACACCTGATGAGTGTAAAAGGTGTAAAAGCATTTAAACTTCTTTCTTCTTCAAGTGCTTACTGGAGAGGCAGCGAAAAGAATGCAATGCTGACTCGTATTTACGGAACAGCATATGCTACAAAAGATGAACTGAAAGAACATCTGGAGCAGATGGAAGAAGCCAAGAAACGTGACCATAACAAACTTGGCCGTGAAATGAAAATCTTCACAACTGTAGATGTTATTGGACAGGGCCTTCCGCTGATCATGCCAAACGGTGTTATCATGATGCAGGAACTGCAGAGATGGATCGAAGATGAAGAGACAAAACGTGGTTATGTAAGAACAAAGACACCTCTTATGGCTAAGAGTGATCTGTACAAGATTTCCGGACACTGGGATCATTACAAAGATGGCATGTTCGTACTTGGTGATGAAGAGACTGACAAAGAAGTATTCGCACTTCGTCCGATGACATGTCCATTCCAGTACTATGTATACAAAGCAGAACAGCACAGCTACCGTGATCTGCCGCTCCGTTACGGCGAGACATCCACACTGTTCCGTAACGAGGATTCCGGTGAGATGCACGGCCTGACACGAGTTCGTCAGTTTACAATTTCCGAAGGACATCTGATCGTAAGACCAGACCAGATGGTTAAAGAATTCAAAGACTGTATCGCACTTGCCCAGTACTGCCTGCAGGTTCTTGGTGTAGAAGAAGATGTAACTTACCATCTTTCTAAATGGGATCCGAACAACAGAGAAAAATACATCGGTGAACCGGATGTATGGAATGAGACAGAAGAAGATATCCGTCAGATGCTCGAAGAACTGAACATTCCGTTCACAGAGGATGTCGGAGAAGCAGCATTCTACGGACCAAAGGTCGACATCAACGCAAAGAACGTATATGGCAAAGAAGATACCATGATCACAATCCAGTGGGATGCACTTCTTGCTGAACAGTTCGATATGTACTACATCGACGAAAATGGCGATAAGAAACGTCCTTGCATCATCCATCGTACATCTATGGGATGCTATGAGAGAACTCTGGCATGGCTGATTGAAAAATATGCAGGTATGTTCCCGACATGGCTCTGCCCGGAACAGGTACGTGTGATTCCAATCTCCGAAAAGTTCAATGCTTATGCTGACAAGGTAGAAGCACAGATGAAAGAAGAAGGAATCCGCTGCTCTGTTGACAGACGTTCCGAAAAAATGGGTTACAAGATCCGTGAAGCACGTCTTGAGAGAGTACCGTACATGTTGGTTGTCGGTGCAAAAGAAGAGGAAGAGGGCAAAGTTTCCGTAAGAAGCCGTTACCTCGGTGATGAAGGAATGAAAGACCTCGGAGATTTCATGAGCGCGATTAAAGAAGAAATCAAAAACAAAACGATCCGTAAGATCGAGGTACAGGAAGAGAATAAATAATCTGTCGAACGGACACGAGAAATTCTTGCCATACGACACGCGGTTTTGACAAAATCCGCACCCCCTGTCACCTATAATGAGTTCACTTACCAAAGTGAAGGATTTATAGGCTGCAGGGGGCTTTTTTTATGTATCAGAATGTATACATAGATGCTGTATTTGCGGCAAACTTTCTGATGGATTATATTCTTCTGCGACTGACCGGATTTTTTATAAGAGAAGGCAGGAACCGCCGGAGATGTCTTATGGCAGCGGCAGGCGGAGCACTTTTTTCAAGTATCAGTCTCTGTATACCGGCAGATCAGATTCCACGACTGTGGAGCATTGGACAGATTTTCTGTGCGGCTGGAATAATTCGGCTTGCTTATCCGATCCGGTCATGGAAAAGACTTGCAATGGCGGTTCTGATATTTTATGTGCTTGCATTCTTAAGCGGTGGGATCTGGACGGAAGTGATGGGAAATACCCGAACGACCGGAGTGATTTTTGTACTGTGTGCGTTTGGAACCTATCTGGGAATCAGCATTGTGATCCACCTTCTGGATGTCACGGAACATGTGAGAAGCGGATCTTATCCGGTAGTTTTGAAATACTGCGGACGGGAACAGCAGACACAGGGATTCGTAGACACAGGAAATCTGCTTGCGGATCCGGTGAGCGGTACTCCGGTTTCTATTGTGTCATGGGAACTTATGGAAATGCTTTTGCCGGAAGATCTGACAGAAAGACTTGCATGCCTGCAGGAAAAGCCTGAGAAAATAAAAAGTACAGAGATAGCCGGGCTTAAGCCGCACTATCTGTTCTGCCGGACTGTGGGACGGGGAGAGCGGCTGCTTCTGGCTGTGACACTGGAGGAACTTTGTATTCAGATCCAAGGGAATACGGTTCATATAAAAGAGCCGGTTGTCGCACTGTCACCGGAACCTTTTGCTTTGGGAAAAGAATACGAAGTATTACTGAATTCCAGATTATTGCATTAGGAGGGGCAGGATATGAGCAGATCGGCAGCAGGGATGGATTATAGTCCGTTTCAGTTTTTTCAGAAACTGGTTCTTTCAAGATCGAGAGGACTGTATTATATCGGAGGAAGTGATGTCTTACCGGCACCACTGGAACCCAAAAGGGAAGCTTACGTGATCAGTAAGCTTAAGACAGAACAGGAACAGGAGGCAAGATCTCTGCTGATCGAGCATAATTTAAGGCTTGTGGTGTACATTGCAAAGAAATTTGACAATACAGGAGTCGGGGTGGAAGATCTGATTTCAATCGGTACGATCGGGCTTATTAAGGCAATCAATACATTTAATCCGGTCAAAAATATTAAACTGGCGACGTATGCTTCCAGATGCATTGAAAACGAGATCCTTATGTATCTGCGTCGCAACAGCAAGACCAAAATGGAGGTTTCGATTGATGAACCGTTGAATGTAGACTGGGATGGCAATGAACTCCTTTTGTCAGATATCCTCGGAACAGATGAAGATGTGATCTCGAGACGGATGGAAGACGAAGTAGAGATCACTCTGCTCGCAAAAGCAATCAACAAATTAAGCCCGAGAGAACAGACGATCATCCGTCTGCGTTTTGGACTGAATAATGCAGAGGGAAAGGAAAAAACGCAGAAAGAGGTCGCAGATCTTCTTGGAATTTCACAGTCGTATATATCCAGACTGGAAAAACGGATCATGAAGCAACTAAAAAAAGAAATCGTAAAATACGAGTAAGGTGTTAGGCAAAAAACTCTGTGCATATACATAAAAAGAAAATGTGCAGAGGTGTAACTGCATGAAAAAATACAGAATTGAACTGACAATGGCCTGTCTGCTGCTGGTATGTTTTTACCTGTTATCCAGACAGGCCGCTGTTATTTCTGTGAATCAGACGGAACGGGGGACACAGAAAGCTGCCAGTCCGCTGATTCTTGTTGATGCGGGACATGGCGGAAGCGACCCGGGAATGATCGGTGTGGGTGGGCTGGAAGAGAAAGGTATCAATCTTTCTATTTCGCTGCTCCTTCGGGATACACTTGAAAAATCCGGATATTCAGTCATCATGACAAGGGAAGAGGACAAAGGCCTGTATGACAGCAGCGCAGCGAACAAAAAAGCACAGGATATGCAACGTCGGATTGCGATGATCCGGGAACATATGCCGGTGCTTTCCGTCAGCATTCACCAGAACAGCTATCATGATGCGGGCGTGCATGGACCGCAGGTGTTTTATTATGAAAGCTCTGTGGAAGGGAAAAAACTGGCAGAGGCAGTCCAGAGTAGTTTGAATGATCTGCTCGAGGTGGACCGACCACGGGAGGTAAAGGGAAATACAAGCTATTATCTGCTCAAAAGAAGCAGTGGAACACTTGTGATCGTGGAATGTGGTTTTCTGACTAATCCGGAGGAGGCACAGAAACTTCAGACAAAAGAATATCAGGAAAAAGTTGCCGCCGCAGTCAGCGAGGGAATCCGTACATATCTGAATGCGCAGTAAAGAGCAAAAAGTGTAGATATTGTGAACTTCCATGAAAATAAAAGAAGTTTGTTTGCCATAAGAAAATTCCTTTGCTATACTGTTGCTGTATAAAGGGAAAGTATTTTATACAGAGATTTACAGAAGAGGTGTATGATGTTAGGTATAATTTATCTGGTTCTGTGTATGCTTATCGGAAAAGAGCTGGCGGGGCTGCTGCTTTCAAAAAAATCCGGATATGATCAGATCTGGCTTACTCTGGCAGCTGCTTTTGGCACAGGCGTACTTATAATGGGATGGGCAACTTATATGACTGCATGGGCAGCAAGCGAGGCCGGTGCAGTCCATCCACTGATTTATGCGAATGCAGTTGTCATGCCGGTGGCAGCACTGATTGTTCTGATCCTTTATTGGAAAAGATACCGTAAGGCAGGTTCCTTTAAGGGAATTTTGGGAACAGGGATGATTACGGAGCGCAGGCTGTTTCGAAAAGAAGCAGTGTTTTTTGGTGCTTTGCTGGTGTTTCTGACCTGGATCATGTTTTATGTCTTTTTTATCAAAGACGGAGTGCTGTACAGCGGTTATACGGTTTACGGGGATTATGCACCGCATACAGCGATGATGCGGTCTTTTTCTATGGGGAACAATTTCCCGACAGAGTATCCGCATTTTGGCGGGCAGGATGTAAAGTACCACTTTATGTTCCAGTTTTTTGTGGGAAATCTCGAATTTCTGGGACTGCGTCTGGATTTTGCGTATAATGTGGTAAGTGTTCTTGCGCTTCTGGGATTTTTGATCTTTCTGTATCATATGGCGAAGCGCCTTACCGGAAGCTTTGCAGCCGGAGTGCTGACAGTATTTTTCTTCTTTTTCAGAAGCTCCTTAAGTTTTTTCCGATTTGTAATGGAACATCTGTCAGCAGGAGATCTCTGGACGACACTGAGAGACAATACAACGTTTATCGGCTACACGACAAATGAAAACTGGGGACTCTGGAATTTTAATGTATATCTGAATCAGCGTCATCTGGCATTCGGCCTTCTGATCGTCACGCTTGTGCTCTGGGTATTTATGGACTGGCTCGAGGCAGGATGCAGCGCGCCGGAGAGAGGTGTACGCTGGATAAAAAACCGCATTTTTACAAAGAAAGCATGGCTTTGCGTGCATTCAGAAACTGCGCTGCTTGCAGGAATGCTCCTCGGTCTTACTTCTTTCTGGAACGGGGCGGCAGTGATCGGCGGACTTCTGATCCTGATGGGGTTTGCCGTATTTTCCGATGGGAAGCTGGATTATCTGATTCTGGCGGTAACATCAGTGATTTTTTCTGTGCTTCAGACAAAGATCTTTATCTGGGGGAACGCGGTAAGTCCGTCCTTTTACTGGGGATTTCTGTCAGAAAATAAAAGTATTACAGGAGTACTCTGGTATCTGATTCAGATGAGCGGAGTCTTTTTTGTGGGAGCTGTACTGATCGCGTTTTTTCTGAGAGAACGCAGGCAGAGGGCTGCACTGGTAAGTTTTTTATTTCCACTGATCTTTGCATTCTGTATGTCACTGACTCCGGACATTGCAGTGAATCACAAATATATCATGATTGCGTATGCGTTTCTTGCAATTTTCTGGAGCTTTGCAGTCCTTAAATTGTTTCAGAGAAAAATCGGCGGCAAGATCGTGGCGGTGCTTCTTGCCATTGCACTTAGCATTACGGGAATCTATGATTTTGTGGTTATTTTGAAAGACAATGATTCCGGCCATCGTGTGACTGTGAATATGAAAAGTGAACTGACTGAGTGGCTTGCGGAGCATCTGGATCATAATGACCTGATCCTGACACCGGAATACAGCATCAATGAAGTGACGATGTCCGGTGTGATGATGTATATGGGCTGGCCGTATTATGCATGGTCAGCAGGATATGATACATATGACCGTGCAGCGAAAGCAAAAGAAATCTACAGATCCACCGATGCGGAAGCAATAAAGAATCTTGTAAAACAGGAAAAAATCACATACGTTCTTTATGAAGCAGGCATGCAATACGAGCAGGAAGCCTGCAGAGAAGATACGATTGCCAGTGCGTTTACACTGGTTTACGAATCAGAAGATGGGAGAATAAGGATTTATGAAACCTGAAACGATAACCAAACAGATTTTTAAAATAATACCGGCACTTTTGCTGGTCGCACTGTCTGCATTTCTTTTGCAGGGAGATGTGTGGACGTTCTGGACATGGTATCTGCTTGCGCTGGTACTTGGGGCAGCGGCAATGCCGCTGACCGGCAGATTGTTCCGAAGATTTCAGGACAGAGGCTGGATGTTTTCAAAAGTAACGGCGATTGCCGTAAGTGGTTTCCTTACATGGTTTCTCGTTGCGGTAAAAATTATTAAATTTACGACGATGACTTGCATCGTGGTGACACTGGTCTGTGCGGCAGCTTCGCTTATTTTATATTGCAGGGAACAAAAAGCCGGATTTGAATGCATTCCGTTTGCGCATCTGGATCTGGTATATGCAGAGGAACTTCTGTTTTTTGCGGCATTTCTTCTCTGGACTTATTTCGCGGGATTCCATCCGGCGGCATATGGTACAGAAAAGTTTATGGATTATGGTTTCATGGAGGCCATGATGCGGAGCAAAACACTGCCGGCGACAGACCTCTGGTATTCACAGGGCAAAATCAATTACTATTATGGCGGACAGTATTTTGCAGTATTTCTGACGAAACTGTCCGGGGCAAAAGTAGAACTCACTTACAATCTTATGAGGACGTTTGTGGCAGGACTTGCTTTCGCGATGCCGTTTTCGCTGGTACATCAGATGGTGACTGACCGTCTAGGAAAGACCAGAAGCAGATGGAAAAAGGCACTGCCATCCGTAACCGGAATCCTGGCGGGAATCTCTGTTTCCATAGCCGGCAATATGCATTATGTGGTTTACGGACAGATTATTCCGTTTATCCAGAAATTAAAAGGTGAGGAAGTCAGCAGCTACTGGTTCCCGGATGCCACACGTTATATCGGATTCAACCCGGATGTAGAGGATAAGACAATCCATGAATTTCCATGCTATTCCTTCGTACTTGGAGATCTGCATGCACATGTGGTCGATATCATGTTTGTGTTACTTCTTCTGGGGCTTCTCTATGCGTGGATGAAGAAAGTAAGAACGACAGAGCTTTCAGGAGAAAGTATGAGCCGGAGAAAATTCTGGAAAAAACAGCTTCTGATGCCGCAGCTTCTGGCAACAGGTGCACTTCTCGGAATGTTCCACTGGACAAACTACTGGGATTTTGTGATCTATTTCGTAGTAACCTGCGGAGCGGCACTGTTTATGAATATCATCGGGCAGAAGGGAAAAATCAGATGGGCGCTCGGAGTGACTGCAGCGCAGGCAGCGGAAATTCTGATACTGGCAACGGTGATCATTATGCCGTTTACGTTACAGTTTGATACCAGCAATATGGTACAGGGAATTGCGCTTGCGCAGCATCATTCTCTGCCACATCAGCTTCTGGTGCTCTGGGGACTGCCGGGGATTTTGACAATTCTGTTTGTAGTTTCTCTGCTTATTGAGAAATTACGAGGAGCAGAGCAGAAATCACTTTATCATCTGCTTACATCGATCAGGCTGCCGGATCTTTTCGCAGTACTTATGGGACTTTGCGCGATTGGGCTTGTCCTGATTCCTGAACTGGTATATGTCCGTGATATTTATGAGAATGGCAATGCCAGGGCAAATACCATGTTCAAACTGACTTATCAGGCATATATAATGTTTGGTATGACGATGATATATGCCATTTTCCGTCTGCTTGTTATTGGCAAAAACAAGATTCTGAAAGTGCTGGCATTCATTGGACTGTTTTTCTTTGTGTGGACCTGTGGTTACTTTGGAAACAGCGTACATTCCTGGTTTGGCGAAGTCTGGAAGCCGTCACAGTATAAAGGGTTGAATGCAACGGCATTCCTGGAGACGGATTTTCCGGAAGATGTAAATGGTATCCGGTGGCTGAAAGAAAATATTTCGGATGCGCCGGTCGTTCTTGAAGCAAATGGTGACAGCTATTCCGAATATGAACGAGTATCCGCGATGACCGGTCTTCCGACAATCATGGGCTGGTATGTGCATGAATGGCTGTGGAGAGGCAACCTGTCAGATCTGAATGCAAAAATAGAAGAAATACAGGAAATCTATACATCGACGGATGAGGCAAGAGTAAAAGAACTGCTGGAAGAGTACAACGTTTCTTATATTTTTGTCGGTTCGTGCGAGCGGAACAAGTACGGGGCAGACATGAATAATGACCTGCTGAAAAGTCTGGGTGAAGTGGTATTTCAGGATTCGGAATATCCGACCTATATCGTGAAGATAAACTGACTTGTAGAATTAACGGATTTAGACTATAATGAAAAACAATACAGATAAATGAGAGGAAGCATAAGATATGAGAGCGCAGATTGTGGCAATGACCAGTGAAAATCTGGATATGGATGCCATAAAAAGAGCAGGAGACATTCTGAAAGCAGGCGGACTTGTGGCATTTCCGACGGAGACGGTTTACGGGCTCGGAGGAAACGCACTGGATCCACAGGCTTCCATGAAAATATATGCAGCGAAGGGAAGACCGTCAGATAACCCGCTGATCGTTCATATTGCAGAGATTGATCAGCTTGCAGAGATTACGACAGAGATTCCACAGGGTGCAAAGATTCTGGCGGAGAAATACTGGCCGGGTCCACTGACAATGATCCTTCCGAAGGCGGACATTGTACCGAAGGAGACGACCGGAGGACTGGACAGTGTGGCTGTCCGTTTCCCGAGTGACCGGATCGCACAGGAACTGATCAAAGCAGCCGGTGGTTTTGTTGCGGCACCGAGTGCCAATACATCAGGAAGGCCGAGTCCGACGATGGCAGAGCATGTAGAAGAAGACCTCGGTGATGCGATCGATATGATCATCGACGGAGGACAGGTGGGAATCGGTCTGGAGTCTACGATCGTAGATTTCACCGAGGATGTTCCGGTAGTTTTAAGACCTGGATATATTTCACTGGAAATGCTGAAAGAAACGCTGGGGGATGTTCGTATGGACCGGGGGCTTCTGATCACGGATAACAGTGTACATCCGAAGGCACCGGGCATGAAATACCGTCATTATGCACCGAAGGCAGACCTTTCTATTGTGGAAGGGACAGAGGAACAGGTGATAGGCTGCATCAACCGACTGAGTGCAGAGGCAGAGCAAAAGGGGCTTAAA
Source organism: uncultured Ruminococcus sp. (assembly GCA_900066355.1). Classification (GTDB taxonomy): domain Bacteria; phylum Bacillota; class Clostridia; order Lachnospirales; family Lachnospiraceae; genus Blautia_A. Next base: position 207,684 of record FMEL01000001.1, on the reverse strand, counting down.
GTCGGCGTGATCGCAACTAATGAGACAAAAGACCGTTATGCACACGCTGATGTATTCAGTATCGGAAGCAGAGAAGAAGAAGAAACGATCGCACATCATCTTTATGAAGTGCTTCGAAACTTTGATGATGACCGGGTAGATTTGATCTATTCTGAGGCATTTTATACGCCGAGAATGGGACAGGCTATTATGAACCGCCTTTTAAAGGCAGCAGGACATAAAATTATAAATGCACAGGAGGAAAAGAAATGATAGCATTAGGATGTGACCATGGTGGTTATGAACTGAAACAGGAAATTATCAAATATTTGGAGGAGAACCATATAGAATATCAGGACTTTGGATGTGACAGCACAGACTCCACAGATTATCCGATCTATGCTAAGAGAGTCGCAATTGCAATTCAGAACGGAGACTGTGAAAAGGGAATTCTGGTATGCGGAACAGGTATTGGTATTTCTATCACTGCCAATAAATTCAAAGGAATCCGTGCAGCACTCTGTTCAGACTGCTTCAGTGCAGAGGCAACACGTCTTCACAACAATGCCAACATTCTTGCGATGGGCGGAAGAGTTGTAGGACCGGGGCTTGCAGTTAAGATCGTGGATACATTCCTGAATACTCCGTTCTCAGAGGACGAACGTCATATCCGCCGCATCAGACAGATCGAGGAAGATACAGACATTACGGATGCATATCCGGAAATTTAAATAAACAGATGAATTTTAAATACCGGCCTCCTGCATTTTGTGGGAAGCCGGTATCTGTAAGGGGGATTTTATAATGGCAGTACATATACAGAAAAGACAGGATTACATTTCCTGGGATGAATACTTTATGGGTGTGGCAATGCTTTCCGGGATGCGTTCCAAAGATCCGAATTCGCAGGTAGGAGCGTGCATTGTCAGTGAGGACAATAAGATCCTTTCCATGGGGTACAACGGATTTCCGAAGGGATGTTCTGATGATGAATTTCCGTGGGCGAGAGAAGGTGAGCCACTGGTCACCAAGTATCTGTATGTGACTCACAGTGAACTCAATGCGATCCTGAATTACCGCGGGGGAAGCCTGGAAGGTGCGAAGCTTTATGTATCACTGTTTCCGTGCAACGAATGTGCAAAAGCAATCATTCAGGCAGGAATCAAAACGGTGATCTATGACTGTGACAAATACGAACATACGCCGTCTGTGATCGCATCCAAGCGGATGATGGACGCAGCAGGTGTGCGTTATTACAAATACAAAAGAACCGGAAGAAAGATTGATATTACTGTCTGAAAACATTTTGGCAGGATTCTGCGAATCAGCCCCTTGACATCGACAGATATTTCGCATAAAATATATAGCAAATGTGCCAGAGCTTAAGGTTTCGGCACACATACCCGGCGATGATGAGAATAGTACATGAGGAGCAATCTCAGAGAGGGATCTGCATGGTGGAAGGATCCTGTGCGTGAATCATGGAACCGGCCTCGGAGCTCTGTACAACTGAAGTACAGCGTAGATCCGGCGTTAAAGGATATTGAGAGAGTAATTGTTATCTTAATTGCTAATTAGGGTGGTACCGCCGAAGTCCTTCGGTCCCTTTACCGGGATCAGAGGACTTTTTTTATTGCCTCTGATCTGACAAAAGAACCATTCAGAAAAGGAGAAAAATCATGGCAAAGAAATTAGTAGAAGCGATCACTTCCATGGACGAAGATTTTGCACAGTGGTATACAGATGTTGTAAAAAAAGCAGAACTGTGCGGCTACACAAGCGTAAAAGGATGCATGGCAATCAAACCGGCAGGTTATGCAATCTGGGAAAACATCCAGCATGAACTTGACAGCAGATTCAAAGAGACAGGTGTACAGAATGTATACATGCCGATGTTTATTCCGGAATCTCTTCTGCAGAAAGAAAAAGACCACGTAGAAGGTTTTGCACCGGAAGTAGCATGGGTAACACATGGTGGACTGAATGAACTTCAGGAACGCCTCTGTGTACGTCCGACTTCCGAAACTCTGTTCTGCGATTTCTATCAGAAAGATATCCAGTCCCACAGAGATCTGCCGAAAGTATACAACCAGTGGTGTTCCGTAGTGCGCTGGGAAAAAACAACACGTCCGTTCCTTCGTTCCAGAGAATTCCTGTGGCAGGAAGGACATACTGCTCATGCAACAGCAGAAGAAGCAGAAGAGAGAACAATCCAGATGCTGAATCTGTATGCTGATTTCTGTGAAGAAGTTCTTGCAATTCCGGTTATCAAAGGCCAGAAAACAGACAAAGAAAAATTTGCAGGTGCGGTAGCTACGTATACGATCGAATCCCTGATGCATGACGGTAAGGCACTTCAGTCCGGTACCAGCCATAACTTCGGTGACGGATTTGCAAAAGCTTTCGGTATTCAGTACACAGATAAGGATAACACGCTGAAATATGTACACCAGACATCATGGGGAATGACCACACGTATGATCGGTGCGATCATTATGGTTCATGGTGACAACAGCGGACTTGTCCTGCCTCCGAGAATTGCTCCGACACAGGCAGTGATCATCCCGATCCAGCAGCGTAAAGAAGGAGTTCTGGAAAAAGCAGACGAACTGTTTGCAGCACTGAAAGCTGCAGGCATCCGTGTCAAAGTGGACGATACAGACAGAAGTCCGGGATTCAAATTTGCAGAGCAGGAAATGCGTGGTATTCCGGTTCGTATCGAATGTGGTCCGAAGGATATCGAGAACGGACAGGCTGTGATCTGCCGTCGTGACACAAGAGAAAAATATGTTGTTTCCTTCGATGAGCTGGCTTCCAAAGTTCAGGAAGTTCTTGATCTCATGCAGAAAGAGATGCTGGAACGCGCACGTGCACATCGTGACGCTCATACTTATGTTGCAACAAACTATGAAGAATTCAAAGACACCATCAACAACAAACCGGGATTTGTCAAAGCTATGTGGTGCGGAAACCGCGAGTGCGAAGACAAGATCAAAGAAGATGTACAGGCAACATCCAGATGTATGCCATTTGAGCAGGAACATTTAAGTGATGTCTGCGTATGCTGTGGAAAACCGGCGAAGAAGATGGTTTACTGGGGAAGAGCATACTAATATGAAATTAACGATTCCTTCCAATGCGGAAAAAATACTGCACATTTTAGAGGAAAACGGTTATGAAGCTTATGTGGTCGGCGGCTGTGTCCGGGATTCTATCCTGGGTCGCACACCGGATGACTGGGACATCACGACTTCGGCTTCGCCGGAGCAGGTGAAAGAGCTTTTTCACCGCACAGTAGATACCGGTCTGCAGCATGGCACCGTAACCGTACTGATGGACAAAGAAGGCTATGAAGTGACGACTTACCGCGTGGATGGAGACTATGAAGACGGCCGCCATCCGAAGCAGGTGATGTTTACTTCGAGTCTTGAAGAAGACCTGAAACGACGTGATTTTACGATCAATGCGATGGCATATCATCCGGTAAGAGGTCTGGTCGATCTTTTTCACGGAATGGAAGATATGCAGGCGAAAATCATCCGCTGCGTCGGGGATCCGATGGAACGCTTCCATGAAGATGCGCTTCGCATTCTCCGTGCGGTACGTTTTTCTGCACAGTTGGGATTTACGATTGAAAAAGAAACAAAGAACGGAATTCGTGCACTGGCACCAAATCTGAAGTGTGTCAGCGCAGAAAGAATTCAGACCGAACTTGTGAAACTGCTGGTTTCGCCCCATCCGGATTATCTGCGTGTGGCATATGAAACCGGAATCACGAAAGAATTTCTGCCGGAATTTGACCGGTGTATGGAGACAGAACAGAATACGCCGCACCACTGTTATACGGTGGGTGAGCATATCCTGCACAGTCTGATGCTGATCCGCCCTGATAAGGTCCTTCGTCTGACGATGCTGCTTCATGATATTGCGAAACCGGTCATGCGAAAGACGGATGAAAACGGACGTGATCATTTCAAGATGCATGCAGCGGAAGGCGAAAAGATGGCCAAGACCATCCTGCGCCGCCTGAAATTTGACAACGACACGATCAGTAAAGCGACCGGACTGATCAGGTATCATGATGATCGTCCGATGCCGGAAATGCGTTCGGTAAGGCGTGCAGTCAACCGGATCGGGGAGGAACTTTTTCCACTGTATCTTGAGGTGCAAAAGGCGGATATGCTTGCGCAGAGTGAGTATCGCCGTGAAGAAAAAGCGGCCCGTCTGCAAGGTGTGACAGAATGTTATCACAGGGTTCTGGAGCAGAAGCAGTGTGTTTCTCTGAAAACACTGGCAGTGACCGGACGTGATCTGATAAGTGCTGGTTATAAGCCGGGTCCGGAACTTGGCGAGATCCTGAAAGAAATGCTGGATCATGTTCTGGAATATCCACAGGACAATGACAGAGAAAAACTTCTGGCACTTTTGAAAGAATGATAATTTTATACAAATAATAGCGAAGGAATTTCCGACAGGCTTTTTGCTACAGGAAATTCCTTTTTGCATTTCTTCTCCGATTGGGACATAAGATAGAAAAAATGTAACTATTCAGTAGGTAGTATTCCGCGAGGGTACTGAACAGTTACGAAGGTATCAAATTAGGAGGGGGATTTTTATTTGTATGATTATGGACTGAGCATACTGGAGCAGTACGGGCTGAATGCAGAGTCTTCCGCCCGTACAAGGGGAGCACTTCTGTGCAGAACCGAAAAAGGTCTGGTCATTATAAGGGAATTTGGCGGGACAGAGAAAAAACTTCAGAAGCAGCAGGAACTTCTTGAAAAATTGTCGGAACAGGAATGTCTGGTAGACTGTTATATTTCAAATCAGGAAGGTGCGCTTGTTGCGAAGGATCGTGACGGAATTCCGTATACTATTCAGCAGTGGTACGAGGGACGGGAGTGTGATACACGTTCCAGAGAAGATATTTTTCGCAGTATTCGTATGCTTGCGCAGATTCATGCGAAAATGCAGATGCCCGTGGTAGAATTTTATGTAGAACCTTCCCTTGAGGACGAATATCAGAGACATAATCAGGAATTAAAAAAAATACGCAGCTTTATCCGTAAAAAAGGTGCAGTCTGTTCTTTTGAAAAGTTGTATCTGGCTACGGTGGAAAGCTTTCTGACAGCAGGAGAGAGGGCGCTTATGGAATTGAGAGAATCGGATTATGCCGGCCTTCGAAAAGAAGCAATTGAACAGGGAAAAGTCTGTCATGGAGAGTATAATCAGCATAATGTGCTGATGCTGAAACCGGGGACTGCCGTTACAAACTTTGAACATTGGGGATTTGATGTGCAGATTTCGGATCTGTATCGCTTTATGAGAAAAATTCTCGAAAAATACAGCTGGGATGTGCGCATCGGAATGGAGATGCTGCGTGCCTATCACCAGAAGAAGCCGATCACAACATCTGAATGGGAAAATCTGCGCATTCGTTTCAGCTATCCGGAGAAATACTGGAAGCTTGCGAACTATTATTATGTACACAAAAAAACACTTGTCTCCAGAAAAAATACGGAGAAATTGCAGAATCTTGTCAGACAGAAAGAAAACTGGGAATATTTTATCAGGAAATGCTTTGGAAGCTATCCGTTTTAAGTGAAATATACTTCCTTTTTCAGGGGAACAGGTGTATAATGAGAAATCATAAATAACGGTCAGAGATGACCGGAAATATAATGTACAGGGAGGTATTTTCCGTATGGATTACAGAGAAATTTATGAACAGTGGCTTGCAAACCCATACTTCGATGAAGCAACAAAAGAGGAATTAAAAGGTATTTCAGAAGACGAAAATGAAATAAAAGAACGTTTTTATATGGATCTGGAATTCGGTACCGCAGGTCTGCGTGGAATTATCGGTGCAGGAACCAACCGCATGAACATTTATGTAGTCAGAAGAGCTACACAGGGACTTGCGAACTACATCGCAAAAGTAGACAAGAAAGCACAGGGAGTTGCAATCGCATACGATTCCCGCCATATGTCTCCGGAATTTGCCGAGGAAGCAGCACTCTGTCTGGCAGCAAACGGAATCAAAGCTTATATCTTTGAATCTTTAAGACCGACACCGGAACTTTCCTTTGCAGTACGTCATCTGGGCTGCGTGGCAGGTATCAACGTAACTGCCAGCCACAACCCGCCGGAATACAATGGATACAAAGTATACTGGGAAGACGGTGCACAGATCACACCGCCGCATGACAGCGGTATCATGGGAGAGGTTAAGTCCATCTCCGACTGGAATACAGTTAAGACCATGGACAAGGCAGAAGCAGAAAAAGCTGGTCTCTTCCAGGTGATCGGTAAAGAAGTAGACGATGCTTATATGGCAGAACTTAAGAAACAGGTTATCCATATGGATGCAATCGAGAAAGAGGGCAAGAACCTCAAAATCGTTTATACACCTCTTCACGGAACAGGAAACATCCCGGCAAGAAGAATCCTTAAAGAACTCGGATTCGAGAATGTATATGTGGTTAAAGAGCAGGAACTTCCGGACGGAGATTTCCCGACAGTCAGCTATCCGAATCCGGAAGCAGCAGAAGCTTTTGAACTTGGACTGAAGCTTGCAAAAGAAGTAGATGCAGATCTCGTTCTTGCAACAGATCCGGATGCAGATCGTCTTGGTGTACGTGTCAAAGACAAAAACGGTGAATATCATGATCTGACAGGTAACATGTCAGGATGCCTTCTTGCAAACTATGAACTCAGCCAGCGCAAGGCAGTAAACGGAAGTCTTCCGGAAGACGGTGCACTGATCAAGACAATCGTAACCACAAACCTTGCTGATGCAATCGCAAAAGGCTACGGTGTAAACCTGATTGAAGTACTGACCGGATTTAAATTCATCGGACAGCAGATCCTCGGTTTTGAAAACAGTGGAAAAGGTTCCTATCTGTTTGGTTTTGAGGAAAGTTATGGCTGCCTCATCGGTACATATGCAAGAGACAAGGATGCAATCGTTGCGACTATGGCGCTTTGCGAGGCAGCAGCATATTACAAAACACAGGGTAAGACTCTGTGGGATGCAATGATCGAGATGTATGAGCAGTTCGGCTATTATAAAGATGCAATTCAGTCTGTAACAATGAAGGGAATCGAAGGACTTCAGAAGATTCAGGAGATCATGAATTCTCTGCGTCAGAATCCGCCGACAGAATTTGCAGGACACAAAGTGACGGCAGTAAGAGATTACAAGGCAGATACGATTACAGATGTGGCAACAGGAGCAGTAAAACCGACCGGTCTTCCGAATTCCAACGTTCTGTACTATGAACTGACCGATGATGCATGGGTATGTGTTCGTCCGTCCGGAACAGAACCGAAGGTAAAATTCTACTATGGTGTTAAGGGAACTTCTCTTGCAGATGCAGATGAAAAATCCGATATCATGGGCAAGGCAGTTCTTGACATGGTTGATTCCATGAAATAATCAGGGCGCAGGTATATGCAGGAATTTGACAGATTTATAAAAGTTGTCGGGGAGATACGCGAGAAATGTCCCTGGGACAGCGTACAGACGCATGAGAGCCTGAAAAAATATCTTGTAGAAGAATCACAGGAAGTGCTGGATGGGATCGACCGGCTGAATGAAACCGGAGACAGCGACAATCTCTGTGAGGAACTGGGAGATGTATTGTTTCAGGTTGTGCTTCACAGCCTGATCGCTCAGGAAGAAGGAATTTTTACAATCGAGGATGTGATTTCCGGAATTACTGATAAGATGCAATTCCGTCATCCGAAGATTTTTGCGCCGGAGGACAGAGAACTTTGTTCCCTTTCCTGGGAGGCACTGAAAGCGAAAGAACGCTCCGTAAAAAGCAACAGCAAAAATAATAAAACTGCACATGAGAGCCAGATGTGAGCGGAAAAGCCTTGACAATTTGACGAAAAGAGTATATATATAGTAAATAGCGTGCATATGCCGGGAAGCATTACGCAATAAATAAGAATGAGGTTTTTAGAGGAGGAACACCATGAATAAAACAGAATTAGTAGCAGCTATGGCGAAAGAAACAAACCTTTCCAAAAAAGACGTAGAGGCTGTATTAAAATCTTTTACTGATGTTGTAGCAGACGAATTAAAAAAAGGTGGAAAGATCCAGCTTGTAGGCTTTGGTACATTTGAAGTAAGCGAAAGAGCTGCAAGAGAAGGAAGAAACCCACAGACAGGCGAGACTATGACAATTGCTGCTTCTAAAGCACCGAAATTCAAAGCTGGTAAAGCTCTGAAAGACATGGTAAATGCATAATTAAAGATGTATTTCGGGGGAACGTGCAGTTCCCCCTTTTCTTTTATCAATAAGTTTATTGGGGAGGCTGACATGAGACTTGATAAATATCTGAAGGTTTCGAGACTGATCAAGAGAAGAACCGTTGCCAATGAGGCATGTGATGCAGGACGTGTACTGGTCAATGACAAGCCGGCGAAGGCATCTGTGCAGGTGAAGGCAGGAGATACGGTTGAAATTCAGTTCGGAAGCAAAAATGTAAAAGTGGAAGTTCTTGATGTGAAAGATACCGTGCGCAAGGAAGACGCAGAAAATCTTTTCCGTTATCTGTAAAGAATACGACTTACACGAAAGACTTCTATTTGCCACGAAGTGTGCATACATTTTGAGTAAGGAAACGCTGAATGGATGATCAGGATGGAAGAGAAACAGCCGGCCGGAGTACATCGCTTTTCGCTGGAAAACCGGAGGAAAGCAGTGATCACCGGAGTACAGGATATTCATTCGTTTAATGAAAATGAAGTGCTTCTTCTTTCGGAAGCAGGGAAAATACTACTGAAAGGTGAGCAGCTTCATGTCCGAAACCTGAATCTGGAAAAAGGTGAAGCAGAGGTGGAAGGCCGCGTGGACAGTCTTTTGTACCTTACAAAAAATACACACAAAAAAGATGAGTCTATTTTGAAAAGGATGTTCCGTTGAAATGAGCAGTTACATGAAATTTGAGACTGCTCTTTTTATTCGCGCAATTATGAGCGGTGTGATTATGTGTGCTGCGTATCGGATATTCGACGGCCTGTTATATCACTTTTTCGGAAGACGCGGAATAAGGTCTGTGACGGATATTTTGTACTGGCTGGCAGCGGGATTTCTCCTGTTTTTAGCGTTGTTCCGGTGGAATTACGGGGAACTTCGACTGTTTTTACTGCCCGGTGTACTAATTGGTGCTTTTTTTGCAAATTATTTGTTAAATTTGTTGCTATTTCCGGTAAAAAGATGTAGTATTTTAATACATAGGCATTTAAAGAGGCGTAACAGGAAATTTAGAAGGGGCAGGCGTTTTGAAAAGATCAAAAAAAAGAAGAAACCATCAAAAAATAGCGAATAACTATCTGGGTATGGCAGCAATCGCTATCGTTGTTCTGATTCTTCTGGTCGGGCTGACAATGCAGAGTAATAATCTGAAAACCCGTATTGCAGTGTATGATGCGAAGGCAGCTGCGCTTAAGCAATCCATCGAGGATGAGCAGGACCGGACGAAAGAGATCGATGAGCAGAAGGAATATATGCAGACCGATGAATATATCGCAGAAGTCGCGAGAGATAAGCTGGGTCTCGTCAAAGGAAATGAGATCGTTTTTGAAGAAGAGAAGTAACATAAGAAATAAAGCAGATTTTGCAGAAAAGTTTTTCTTGACAGCCGCCTTTGTTTGACAGATATTTTAAAGAAACCTTCTTATAATATTTTCCTAGGAAAGTATTAGGGGAGGGGAATATATGCAGGAATGGATAATTGCCATGCTCGTGATCAGTGTACTTTTGATATTACGGGACATGGCAAAAACTATTTTGACGGGGAGAATGTCAAAAAAAGAAGAAGCGTTTTCTTTGTGTGAAGAGCATCCCCAGAAAGAAAAGGTTGAACGCTATGCGGCCTCATTTCAGAAGCTTGCAGATACGTTTTATGGAATGCCCTATAAAAAAGAATTTTTGAGCAGCGGACAGATCGAAAATATTCTGATGGAGACAAATGCACAGGTATGTGTAAGCTGTTATCATCGGGAACTGTGCTGGGGAAACCGTTCGGCCGAATTGTGCAAAGGTGTGGAAAGTATTGTTCGGACAATGGAAGAAGGCAATGAGGAAAAGCTTGATGAACTTCGGACACAGTGGTCGGAACTATGTGGAAAATCTTACCAGTATCTGGATGGAATACGACGCAATTTTCGAAATGAAAAACAGAATCTGGTGTGGACAAACCGTATGATCGAGAGCAGACTTGCCGTTGCGCAGCAACTGACAGAGATAGCGGGAATCATGGAAATGGTGGCAAGTGACCTTTATGATATCTCCCCCGCGGAGCCGGGATTTCAGGAAGAACTGCGTAAGATGCTGCGAAAGCGACATGTGATCCTGAAGCAGGCATGGGTGATGGATAAGGCAGAAGGACGTCGGCAGATTTTTCTCAATATGCGTGCAAGAAGCGGACAGTGCGTTTCGGTAGCAGAAATTTCGCAGATGCTTTCTGAGATATGTGAGTCGCCGATGACCTCATCCGCAGGAAGCCGATGTATTGTAAATGGTGAGTTTCATACGGTCCACTTTGTAGAAGATGTCAGCTATCAGATGCTGTATGGGGTGTCCAGACTGACAAGAGAAGAAGAAAAAATATCGGGCGATAATTATATATGCAGGCAGGAAGGAGACGGAAAGTTTGTGATGTGCCTTTCTGACGGTATGGGTTCAGGTATGGATGCCTGCAGAGAAAGTGAGATTGTTGTGGAACTTCTGGAACAGTTCCTTGAATCCGGTTTTACGCAGGAAGCGGCAGCCCGTATGGTAAATTCCGCGCTTGTGCTGAAGGGGCAGGAGGGGATGTTTTCTACGGTGGACATCTGTGCAGTTGATCTTTATACGGGAATCTGTGAGTTCCTTAAAGCCGGGGCTGCCTCGACATTTATCAAACGTGACCACTGGGTGGAATCGATTTCATCAGAAAGCCTTGCGGCAGGACTGGTGCAGCGGATCGATTTTGATATGGCTTCGCGGAAACTTTATCATGGAGATTATCTGATCATGATGACGGACGGGGTGCTGGATGCACTTCCGACAGAACGTGAAGAAGAAACAATGAAAGAGATTATTATGGATATTCAGGATGAGACACCGCGCGAAGTGAGCCGGGGAATCCTTGAACGGGTGCTGGGATACAGCGATTATCGGGCAAGAGATGATATGACGGTTCTGGTTGCGAGCGTGGTTCGAAAATAAAAGCACGGGAGAAACATAAAATGCAGGAACAGGTGCTACAGAAAGTAAAACAGTATATTACTGAAACAGAGATGATAAAGTCACAGTGCACTGTGATCGCGGGAGTCTCCGGCGGACCGGATTCTATGGTGATGCTGGATATCCTTCGAAGACTTCAGGAAGATTATGAATGTTCTCTGCGTGTGGTACATGTAAATCACGGCATTCGTGGAAAAGAAGCACTGCGGGATCAAAAAACAGTGCAGAAGATATGCGAAGAGTGGAAGATCCCGTGCTGTGTGTACAGTTATGATGTGCCGCGACTGGCTGCAGAATGGAAGATGGGAAGCGAAGAAGCGGGAAGGATGGTCCGCAGGGCAGCATTTGAAGAGGAAAAAAAGAAATGTACATCTTCTGATGGGGAGATACGGATCGCACTTGCACATAACAAAAACGACGTTGCGGAGACAATGCTTCATCATCTTGCGAGAGGAAGCGGCATCCGCGGGCTGGCGGCTCTGAAACCGGTCAATGGTGAATTTATCCGTCCGGTTCTCTGTTTAGAACGTGATGAAATTGTCGATTATATAAAAGAGACGGGAATCCCGTCGGTGACGGACAGCAGTAATCTTGAAGATGACTATACGAGAAACCGCATCCGGCATCATATTCTTCCTCTGATGACAGAGGAGATCAATGCAAAGGCCGTCGCACATATGGCTGAAGCATCCGAGCTGTTCCGGCAGGCCGAAGAATATTTTAAAGCCAAAGCGGAAGAGATTGCTGCAGGCTGTGCTGGCGGAGACGGGACATATCTTCTGGACAAAGAGTTTTTTGCAAAAGAAACAATTCTCCAGAATTATGTGGTACGAGAAATTCTTGAGCGATTAAGCGGACATAGGAATGATCTTACGGCGGGACATATCCGACAGGTACAGAAGCTTTACGAAAATCAGAGCGGAAGAAAAATCAGTCTTCCTTATGGAGTGGAGGCGCTGCGCTGCTATGAGGGTGTAAAACTTCAAAAGAAAACAGAAGAAGTTTCGGAGAGAACGGAAGAAGTACAGGAGCTGAACATGGAAGGAACTACGAGCTGGGTAAATGAATCCTTCAGAACTCGTATTTTTCCATATTCGGGGGAGAAGATTTTAGAAAAAAAGTATACGAAATGGTTTGATTGTGATAAAATAAATTGCGAACTGTCTGTCCGGACGCGAAGAAGCGGAGATTATATGATCGTTAATCAGTCGGGCGGACGCAAAAAGCTGACACGCTGTATGATCGATGACAAGATTCCGGGTGAGATACGGCAGGAAATCCCTCTTGTGGCTGCAAAGGATGAGATACTCTGGATCGTAGGGGGCAGGATCAGCGAACGGTATAAAATTACTTCTCAGACAGAGAAGGTGCTGGAAATTACATACCAAGGAGGATACTTAGAATGAGCGAAAAAATCAAGGTTTTACTTAGTGAAGAAGAAGTGGATGCAAGAATCAGACAGATTGCCGCAAAGATCAGCAAGGATTATGCAGGAAAAGAGATTCATATGATCTGTGTCCTGAAAGGCGGTGTATTTTTTACCTGTGAACTGGCAAAGAGAATTACTGTTCCGGTATCTCTTGATTTCATGTCTGTTTCCAGTTACGGTGATGATACCAAATCTAGCGGCGTCGTAAAAATCGTAAAGGATCTGGATCAGCCACTGATCGGCAAGGACGTTCTGATCGTAGAGGATATCATTGACTCAGGAAGAACTTTAAGTTATCTGATCGATATCCTGAAAGGCAGAAATCCAAACAGCATCCAACTGTGCACACTTCTGGACAAACCGGAACGTAGAGTCAAAGACGTTAAAGTAGATTATTGCTGCTTCAACATTCCGGATGAGTTTGTTGTCGGATATGGCCTGGACTATGCACAGAAATACAGAAACCTTCCGTTTATCGGTGTGGTTGAATTAGACCAGGAAGATTAGTGAATACGTTCACAGTGACAGACCAGATTTGAAAGGAGAAAACAGCAGGTGAACAGACAGCCAGGCAGAATTAGCCTGTATCTTGTATTGATCGTGATGCTCGTAGCCGGTTATTTTTATCTGAATAATCAGGTGACATCACAGAGCAGCTATTCCATGGAAAGTATGAAACAGGCTGCCGAAGACGGAAAGGTCACATCCGCGAAAATCTACCAGAACAGAGAGGTCCCGACAGGATCTGTTGTTGTGGATATCGAGGGTGAAGGCCAGAAACGTGTATATGTAACAGATGTAAAGGACGCTGAGGCAACTCTGGAGAGTTATGACATTCATCCTGAGATTGCAGATGTTCCGCAGGAGAGTGTATTTATGACGACACTTCTTCCGGTACTTCTTACCGGTGCACTGGTGATTTTCCTTTTCCTTATGATGAACCGCCAGATGTCAGGCGGCGGTGGAAATGCCAAGATGATGAATTTCGGTAAAAGCCGGGCCAGAATGATGCTTCCGGATGACAAGAAAGTCACCTTCCAGAATGTCGCAGGACTTCAGGAAGAAAAGGAAGATCTGGTAGAAGTGGTAGATTTTCTTAAGGCACCACAGAAATACACCAATGTAGGTGCGAGAATCCCGAAGGGAGTGATCCTTGTAGGCCCTCCCGGAACAGGTAAGACACTTCTTGCAAAAGCAGTAGCCGGAGAGGCGGGCGTTCCGTTCTTTTCTATTTCCGGTTCTGATTTCGTGGAAATGTTTGTCGGTGTAGGTGCATCCCGTGTCAGAGACCTTTTTGAAGAAGGAAAGAAGCATGCACCATGTATCATTTTTATCGATGAGATCGATGCAGTTGCAAGACAGCGTGGTACCGGTATGGGCGGCGGCCACGATGAGAGAGAGCAGACCCTGAATCAGCTCCTCGTCGAGATGGACGGATTTGGTGTCAATGAGGGAATCATCGTAATGGCAGCGACCAACCGTGTGGATATTCTTGACCCTGCAATCCTGCGTCCGGGCCGTTTTGACCGTAAGGTTGCAGTCGGCAGACCGGATGTAAAAGGCAGAGAAGAAATCCTTAAAGTCCATGCGAAAGACAAACCGCTTGGTGAGGATGTGAATCTTGCACAGATTGCACAAACAACAGCCGGATTTACAGGAGCGGATCTTGAGAATCTTCTGAATGAAGCGGCGATCATGGCAGCGAAATCCGGACGGAGCTATATCACACAGCCGGATATCAAGCATGCCTTTATCAAGGTTGGTATCGGAGCTGAGAAACGCAGCAAAGTCATTTCCGAAAAAGAAAAGAAGATCACAGCTTATCATGAAGCCGGTCATGCAATTCTGTTTCATGTACTTCCGGATATGGATCCGGTATATACGATTTCCATCATTCCGACAGGAATGGGAGCAGCCGGATACACCATGCCGCTTCCGGAAAATGATGAGATGTTCAACACAAAGGGCAAGATGCTTCAGGATATTACGACACTTCTTGGCGGACGTGTTGCCGAGGAAATCATCTTCGGTGATATTACGACCGGTGCATCAAACGATATCAAACGTGCAACCAGTACCGCACGTGCTATGGTGATGCAGTATGGTATGTCTGATAAGCTTGGCCTGATCACATATGGTGATGACGGGGATGAAGTCTTTATCGGCCGTGATCTGGCTCATACAAGAAGCTACAGTGAGGAAGTGGCAAAAGAGATCGATCAGGAAGTTCATGGCATTATCGACGAATGCCATGCAAAAGCAAGAGAGATCATTTCACAGCATATGGATGTACTTCATAAGTGCGCAGCCCTTCTTTTAGAGAAGGAAAAGATCCAGCGAGATGAGTTTGAGGCACTTTTTACATTGGAAAATGCAGAGGATTAAAAATGAGGTGTACAAATTAAACAAAAAGTAATGATGAAATTTGTGAAGTTTGTGCACACTTTTCGGGGGACGCGTGGTACTATAATAACCGTAAAAACCCCCCAATACATTATATAGTTTTTGCTACACCCCATAAGAAGAAATACCTTCTCCAAAAAAGACAGCTTATCCCGCTGTCTTTTTTACTGTCTAAAAATACCGCTAATTTAGCCGGTTCTGCGATGTCTGGCAGTAGGTGACAGCAGGGTGACAGCAGCCCCTAGAGGCAATGACAGCAGCATTGGACCGAAAAATCGTTAAAATTCGGCCCGATGCTGTTTTTTTATGCCTTGAATTGTATTAATTCAACACACAATTAAAACAAAACAATTTAAGAACACTTTCGGTGCTATCCGCCGCAAAAAAAATTCTTTTTTTCTGATTATTCTGCATATTAACTATAGCACTAAAACAGGAGGCTACAGGAGATATGGAAGAGAGAAAAAAGAAAAGAAAGCTTTATACAAACTCTAGCAGGTGGCGTTGGATATACGGCTATTCATCAGTGCGCGCCTAAAACGCTCGATATCGGTCATAAATGGATGTGGTGGGGATTTCTTCACATACTACGCTGGAACTCCAGAAATGGCCGTATACACACGATATATGGCGTTTCTGCACGATGATTTGTGAGGATTCCGTAGAGATAGATACCTTGGAGAAAGCAAAAACTATTCCGAGCATCTGTTTTCCTGGAGGCATGGAAAGATAGAAAGAAGTGTTGTAGCACGATAAGTGCATTCATAATTGAAATAATCGCTATAGCGTATGTTATATATTGTGCTATCATATGTAATAGATGGGAGGAACGAGAGATGATAATTGATGACAGACCATATATTCCTGATCCGGGAGAACTCGGTAACATAATCTACGTTACAGCACAAAAACGGGGAAAAAATGGCAATGTAAAGAAAAGAATTGCGCTGAGAATTTTCGGTGGAACTCATACGGTGGAAATGATTGAGAGATTACGGCGAGAGACGGATGGTAGCTGCATTACAATCAGCATTGCAGCAGAGCCGGAGTGTGAGGTTGTGGGGCATGAAAGAGAATTTTTAAAAATTGTAAAGAAGATGATGAAATAAAACAGCCCCCGGTCGTGCACGGGGGCTGTGTAGCCACTAACGGCATATTATGCCAGATTTTTGATTGTACCGTCATCATAGACAATTCGGATGATATGCTCATCCTCACCTGGTTCCGGGCAATCAGCAAATTTCTTTACATCGTCTGGATGCAGGTATGTATTATAGTTGGAATCTGCCATTGATGCGAATCTGAGCTGCTCACAATCCCAACCTGGACCGTAAAATTTAACGAATCCGTTATCTACTCTAGTTACTGTACAAATAATATTTTTATTCATAATCCTTATCTCCTTTAAATTAAAAAATAGTGTAAAAAAAATCAAAAACAAAGAAAGGAGTTAAAAAAATATGAATTTGTGGCTACAGGTTATGTATACTACAGCATAAATTAGTCTCTGTAATTTTGAGTTTACTGTATAAAATAAAGAAAGAGCAGCCTCGCAGGACTGCTCTTAGACTGTAGTTAATACACGGTTCTAATCCTTTTTTCTACTATTTTACCTTAACTTTCTTTGTATTGCTCCACTGGGAGAATAAGTATCCGCCATTTACTTTTCTATAAGAGCGAATCTTTACATAATATTTTTTGCCTTTTTTCAAACCAGACAAAGCATAATTGGTAGTTTTGGCATTTTTGATTATTTTTGAGGTTGCATTTTTAAATTTACTGTTTGTACTGTATATGATTTGATAACCCTGGCAACCTGCACCTTTTTTCCATTTTACTTTAACTTTTTTAGAAGACGATGCTTTCACAGAAATAAGTTCTACTTTTTTTAGATTAATGATGAAGGAAGTCTTTCCAGTATATCCTTTATATTTCCCTTTGCCGATAACTGTTGCTGTGGCTATGCCTGCATATTTGTTGTTTTTCCAGCTAACTGTATAATATTGGGAAGTGATTTTTTTTCCTTTTACATAAACGGTAAGTTTGGGTTTCTGTGCCTTGCCAGTGTAATAAAAGGTCTTTGCTTGGACTTTTACTGTAAATACAGACGCATTTGCTTGGGTATTTCCATTTTGTGAATTATTGGGAGTTGGTGTTGCAACTGGCTTTTTGGACGGAATTGGAGTGGTTTTCGGCTTTTCAGATGGAGTTGTTTTCTGAATAATTTTAAAAGTACCGCTTACTTTTCCTATATAACGTTCTCCATTTCCAATTACAGTGACTTTTGCAGTGCCAACTTGTATATTATTTTCGTAAATCACCTGATATCCGGCATTTGAATTCAGTGGCTCTCCGCCCACATTCATCGCATATTCGGATGGATAAAGCTGTATCAGTGGTTTAATTGCATTTCCTGTATATGTCTGAGCTGCGATTGGTTTCATGTAATAATATTCCAGAGATTCGTATTCGCGACGCCCACTATAATTGCCTCGCAGATTTACCACGAAAGTACATATCTGATGATCGGCTTCTCTGTAAGAACTGCTGTAACAGTAGTAATCTGTCCGATTAGTTAGTTTTGTTCCGTGATAATAAACTTCCAGTCTATTTTCCAGAGCTTCGTCTGGTGTTCCATAGGCTTCATAATTAAAACTGGTGCATTTTACTGTGATTTCATCTGAGATAGCCAGCGGACGTATGGTAAAATATTTGGAGGTTCGTCCAGTATATTTACCAATTCCTTTAATTTGTACAGATGCCATGGTACTTGCATTTACATTGTCATAATAACTTACTGTATAGTCGGTTCCCTCCTGAAGAAGGGTTGTGCCATCATAAACTTCAGGTTCCGGTGTATAAGCAGTACCAGAATAAACAAAATCCGGAATGTCTTTGATTGTCAGACTGGAAACATAGATTCTTGGTAAAATCAAAAATTCTTTCTGTATACTGCCGGTGTAATTTCCGATTCCTCGGATGATGACTCTCGCTGTTCCTGCTGATGTATTACTATAATAGGTAGTGGTATAGGAAATATCTTTCTCCAGCTTTTCTCCATTGTCATAGATTTCGATTTCTGGTTCATAAGCACTTCCGTTCTCGTACCGAGATGGGATATCTGCAATCTGCATATCTGCGATATCTTTCTTACACTTAATCATCAAAGTGGCGGTTTCGGCATTTCCCTGTCTGACTGCCGCAGAAATGATTGCTGTTCCAGGCCTTTTTCCGATAACTGTTCCATTGGCATCCACAGATGCGATTGAAGGGTCGCTGCTTGTCCACACAAAAGAATCTGCTGATAGTCCGCAATAATGTCTTTCCCATCCAGGATTTAGTCTTCCAGGTTGTAGTTTTTCAGATTTTCCACATATAACTATAAAATCAGAAGTCTGATCGTAACTGTTTAGATTAAATTGAATCTTTGAATTAGTTTTTTCCACGATTTCGACTGGCGTTTTAGTTTTACGATCGTTTCCGGATGTAATAGGAGTTGTAGCCTCCTTATCCGAAAATAGTTGTACCCAGTAGTGGATACTTCCGCGGGTATAGCAGCCAATTCCAATACTTTTGTGAGCAGAACCCAACATATTATATCGATGGCCATCTGAATCCATCCATTGTGTGAAAGTTGCGGATGCGGTGCTGTTCCCGGCGGCTATATTCTCTGCGGAGCAACCAGATGTTACAGTAAAACAAAGAGAACCATTTGGCCTTGTGTGAGAAAAATTTACTGCACATTCCACTGCTCTTTGCATTGCTGCGTCCATAAGAGTCTGGTCCATAGTGAGAGTTCCTCTTCCTTGTGCAGTACGCTCTTCATTGAGATAATCCAGCAACTCAAATGCCTTTGTGTAATAAAGGGTGCCATCCACATTTACTGTATAATGGTCTCCTACAGCAGCTTGCGCACTTACCATACTGCTAACAAGAAATAATATGCCAAATAGGATACCTGTTAGATAGTAGCGAACTGTCTTTTTCATATTTTCTCCTCCTTTGTACTTTTATCTGTTTGGGTTGATTTTCTTGTGATTTTCGAACAAACAGATTTTTTTCTAATATATTAACACATCTTATTTTATTGGAAAAGTGTTCGCCTTGCTTATAATTTTTATCTGCTCTAATATAATGGTGAGCGTAAGTTGTGACTTCCCTGAAACAAATATTCAGGGAAGCCATTTTTGATTTTTTTAGTAAGTGTTATTAACGATTTGAATTATAAACTTCGTCATAAATATTATATAAAAGTGAGACTAAATCACCGCTTGGATAGTTAAGGCTTTCAAAATATTCCAGAGGCTGATTCTTTAAGTAATTTGTGATATCTTCATAAATTTTAATGGCATTTTTATCTCTTGGGTCATCTTCACTTTGAGAATATGCAAACAGTTTACATGCCTTTTTCAATTTTGACTTTCCTGCAGCACTTTTATCTTTTTTCAAAATTTCGAGATACTCATAACGCTGGATGTACAGTGAAAAAATATTATATAAAAGGTCTTTTCGCTTCCATCTTGCATTGCTAAATACTGAGGACAGTACTTCCATGATATCTTCCTCGTTATAGTCATTTTCATTGTTGTTTGTGTTTGAATGATTTTTGCACATATATTTATCCTCCCTTATAATTCTACGATTTTGACTTTATCAGCATCTTCGCCAAATATTTCTTTTACAAATTCAGTTACCTGTTTTCTGCTAGCATCGCCCATAAATCCGGTCAATGTGTTATTGATTAAATAAAATTTTGTTTCTTGTGACTGTTTGATTAATTTATTGCTCATAGAATTGCACATCCTTTTCTGCCTTTTTTTGTTACACGTTCAATATGCGTGTTTTTTTGAAAGATTGAAAAAATTTTGAATTTTTTTATGTGTTGTATTTGTGATATTCGATTTTCATCTTAAGGTCCATCCCATACTTTTCAATAAAGTATCTTTTTTAGAAGCAGATTCCTGAAAATGGTCAAGAAATTCTACATTATTTACAACAGAAATATCATTGGATTCCTCATAGTCTGCATGAATTTGCATAATATTTTGAGCGAGAGTATACTTTCTTCCACAGCGTCGTTCAAGTTCATTAATTACCAGCAATTTAAAAATGGTAGCATCTTTGGCTAAATCCTCCAGAGAATCGATTTGGGTATCCAATTGGTCCATAGCAATGAATACATTACGGAAATTCTTTCCACACTTATATTCTATGTAGTCGTATTTTCCGTTATATAGATACATAAAATTGACTCTGATGTCGACAGGGAGGGACTCTTCAAGTTCGGTAAATAAAGTTTTAACAGAGGCTTTATAATATTCATAATCATAGATAGTGGTTCGGTTTGCGAAAACATCCCATCTATTTTGGCGATAGAGATAGAAGCCAATTTTATTTCTTACTTTAGATTTACTGATAAATCCAGTAGGTTCAATATCTTTTACCATTTTTGAACAGCATTTCAGATAAAGTGCAACCTGAAGAAAATTGGCAATATTCATACAGTCAGTTGTAGAGTGCATTGATGAAGTATCAAATGCATCAAGGATGTGCATCATACGAAAATCAAGATTAGTATTGTAAATCATATAAATTCTCCTTTGCTAATTTTTTTATAAGTCTCGCCATGGAAATTGTTTTAATGGCCTTTTTTGGTTGTGTTTGGGTTTGCTTTTTTGGCTTGGCCTTTTGTGAGGCTCAGTTAATGCTGTCTTTACAAAAGCTTTTTCAGAGTACGTAATAATATTGTTGTATAAATATTTTAACATCTCATTAGGTTCATCAAATTGAAGAGGTATACAGTCAATGAAATAGATAAATTCTTTGTATTTTTTCCTTGAAATTCGTGGAACAAATCCTTGATGAGAGGACATGTAACATACATCGTCGTAGAACTTATCAAAGTGTATATTGTGCAGTAAGCGGGTTAGTTTTCGAAAAATCCCGTTTAAAAAGGTTAAGTAGGGTTCATCATTATTAATTAAATCAATTAAAGTGTGCCAATAGTGGTCAGAATAGTTTTTTCCACTTTTGCCTGTATAGGGATATTCAAAAAAAGGTTTTCGGGCTTTTCCAATTAATCCATCGTGTTTTAAGGCATAATTGGAATAATATTTGTATAAGGCTAAACCTGCTATATTTGAAAAGCAGTGGTCTCGAAAATGCCAAAGGCTGCATGCGTTGGGTCTGTAGTTGTTGGAATATGATAAATAATATCTGGGCCATCCAAATCTGGTTCGATAGAGTTCATATTTTCCATAGGTAGAGGATAGCCATTGAGACTTCTGTATTGTAAAGTCTTCAAGATGATATCCGTGATAGCTTAAGCGTTTCTGGGGCTGATAGGTTGTGTGGGGCCAGCCTTGGCTGGCTATACGACAATACCTGGGCCAATAGCTTTGAAGAATTTTTATAAATAAACGGTTTGTGAGCTCAGTCTTTGTTTTTGAAATTAAATCTGGGAGAACTAAATTTGCGGAATACAACTGATCAGGGGGATAATCATATCCGTTAATTTGCAGTATCCCATTTGAATACTCTTTGATATTTATCATGATTTAAAAGGTCCTTTCTTGAATTTATATCTTTGTTTTTTTACTCGCGAGTTTTTTATTACAAATTCATTATGGCATAAAAGAATCTGCTATGCAAAATGCCTATAAATTCACTAATACAAAAAATAATTCACATTTTTTTCACAAAATTATAAAAAAATTCCTATCAAATGTTAAATGCATTTTTTTAAGAAGCTAATTTAGCATATTAAATATGAGGGGATATTAAAAATATACTGATGAGGAGGTGAAGCGAATGTATATTTTGAATAAGAGTTGTGAATGTGCTCTTAATAGTAAATCTATTGAAGCCTTATATGTGAATGATAATAAACTCGTAGCAATGACCAATGGAGGCAGACCATATGTTATAAACAAATATAAAGACGAAGAGACGGCACAAATGGCTATGGAGTTTCTTATTAGTGAGATTAAGGAATGATACACTGAAAAAATTCTCAATTTATTGTTTGACAGTTCTGAGTGAGGCAGGTACAATAATTATATTACAATTTTGTATATACGTTAAATAATATGAGCTGTGGAGCTTCTTTTTTTTAATCAAATACTAAAGCATAATGGAGTATATGGTGAAGCATTATACATCTAATAAAACCTTAGGGTTATCGGTACAATATAAGTACCATAGACCAGAGGAGAGGTGTATATTACTTGTGCGTAGAGGAGTATATTCCATTGAGAATAACAGAATTATGTGAAAAACGAGGGTATACAAAGTATCGCTTGTCTCAACTTACTGAAATGTCACAAACGGCTTTGGGGAATATTTTGAATAAAAAGAGTATACCTACAGTTGTGACGCTTGAGAGAATATGTGATGCATTTGGAATTACACTGGCCCAGTTTTTTGCAGAGGATGGTGGGAGATTAAATTTAACAGAAGACCAAAA
>FMEL01000001.1:0-184851 GCA_900066355.1 uncultured Ruminococcus sp. | reverse complement strand
ATTTATAGCTCAAAATGAAAAAGAACAAAAAATGTACCTGACGATACAACATATAGGATTTAAGATATATTGTTTTGGAAAAAATGGGATAAGTTTGGAAAATTATGACAGGTACGAGCTGACTGCGAAAACAAGAATTTATGGCCATATTTTTATATTAGTAGGGATTGCCTTTTGGACAGTTTTTAAATGGTCAAAAGTCTGGCCAGCTTTCGTTATTTATATTGCAGCACATTGGATTATAAAAACCATAGGTGAACAGATTTGCGGAATATGTGAACCGAAATTGAACAAAATTCAGATAGATTGTCAGAAAAAATTGGATGAGTTTACAAAGATGAATTATCAACAGATGGGTATTTGGAGGTTGGCAGACCATGACGAAGTGAGAATGAAAGAACACAATCTGATTATAAGCGAGAATACGTTTACAGGAGATTTTCATTCAAATATTGCACCTATACATATTTGTTGTCTGAAGAATTCGACACAGGAATTGTGGAATGCTGAGGATTTGGAAAATAATTTTATAGATATGAAAAAAAATATTGCATCATCAGAGTTTAACCAAAAATTCCAGATATTTGTTCCGAAAGACAGGGAGAGGGATAGTATGAAAATGCTTTCGCCAACAACACAGATTGTACTGGTGAAATCAAGTGCATTTGAAAGAATTAGTGCTGTACATATCTATTCTGACCATATTTGTGGTGTTATGGAACCGCAACTTGTCCGACCGGAAAGATGTGTCGATGCTTACAAATATCAATTGCTGAGAGGCTTGTTTTCAGAGGTGGAAGAATATTGTCAGAATATGCGAAAGACAGCGGAAGAAGTTTGGAAGATGTATGAGCAGTTTACAGATGTAATGAATTAGAATAATAAAAAATGTTAAAGGAAAGAGAGCATAAGTATTATGAAAATTATAATTGTATTAATCATTATAGCGGTATATGTAGTAGTTACAAGAAATAAATTCAACGAACTTAAAAATGCAATCAAACATGAGGGTTCAGATATTGGAATCCAGATTGCCAAGCGAACGGCTTGCCTGAATGATGCGTTAAATATCGTAAAACTGAGTTACGAAAAAGAGATTGCAGGAATTGAGAAACTAACTGTAAATGACAGACTTGAACAGTTAGCTTTTCTGGGACAGAAATATCCGGAACTGCAGTCAATTAATGGATATCAGGAAGCATTGAGACAGGCAATGGAGCTGAATAAAGATATCTCTGCAGCCCGTGAGCTGTTAAATGGAAATATTAGAATGTACAATACAGCAATTACGAATTTTCCGGGTAATCTTGTAGCATCTATGTTCGGATATGTAGAAGAAAAGTATATTGATGAAGAAAATTATGAAGAAAATAAAAAAATTGACAAATCAGAAGTGAATTTTGATCAATTTTAACACAGGAAACAAAATTTACTGCTGACAAAAAAGTGTTGGCAGTATTTTTTTGGAAAAATATAAAACCTGACGTTTCCTTCACTCGTCTATAGAGTAGAAAAGAGCATGGAGGTAAAAAGAAAATGATATGTAATAAATGCGGAAAAGAAAATCAGGAAGGCGCGAATTTCTGTAGATATTGTGGAAACTCACTGCAAAAAGATCTGGCAGCTCTGATTGAAAAAGCAAAAAGAAATGATCAGGAGGCAATATCAGAACTTTACTGGTATAGTTCGTCTGAATTGCTCAGAGTGGTAAAAGTCATGGTCAAAGACGATGATACAGTAAATGACATTTTACAGGATACATATATTAAAGCATTTGCAAGACTGGATCAGCTTCAGAATCCGGAACGTCTGATTCCGTGGCTGAAGGTGATCGCAAACAATACTGCAAAAGACTGGCTGAAGAAAAAGAAACCGATACTTTTTTCGGAAATGTCTAATCAGGAGGGAATGGACGGCCTTTCATTTGTAGAAACACGTGAAAGTACTGACATAGATGTAAATCCTGAAATGGCAGCGGATGAAAAAGAAGTGCAGAGACTTGTGATGGAAATTCTGGACCAGCTGCCGGAAGACCAGCGAATGGTTGTTGGTATGTTTTATTATGAAGAAATGCCGGTAAAAGATATTGCAGAGACTCTTGGTGTAAGTGAAAATACTGTCAAAAGTCGATTGGTTTATGCACGTAAGAAAGTAAAAGAGCAGGTTTTGGAACCGGAAAAACAAGGAACAAAGCTCTACACAGTTGCTCCGTTTGTATTTTTCCTGTATCTGCTTCGCAGACTGGAAAGTATATCAGTGGATGTATCAGAAATACAGTCTTTGCAGAATATTATCGAGTCAGGAATTTCTACTGCTTCAGAAAGTACAATGCCAGTTGATACTGAAGAAGCAATGACAACAGAAAGTGGAAAGGCAGTACAACCTTCAGAAAAAAGTGCAACTTCAGGTGAAAATGGAAATGTCAAAAAGTCTTCTAAAATAGCAAAATCAGTAGTAAAAGAAAATGCATCCAAAGCAGTAAACGGAACGGTTGCAAAGACAGCGGCCAGACATGCCGGAATCAAGGTCGCATCCTTGATTTTGACCGGTGCAGTTGGGGTAGGTGGTATCACTTATGGACTTGTCAAAAACTGGGATCGACTGCCTTTTGTAGCGGATAAAGTAGTGTCGACTTCGGAACAGAAGCAGGATTCGAACACAACGACCGAAGCGGAAGAAAGTACAGAACCAACACCAACTGTGGCAGTGGAAGAAACTCCTTCTGCAGAGAATGCGGAAAATAAAGAAAATGGAGAAACAACAGCTACAGAAACACTCACACCGACAGAAGAGAGAAAAATTTACAATACTTTTTATGAGAATTACGTGCAGGAACAGAATCTGCAGGTGTTCAGTGATGGATTTACAACTGCGTATGATCTGAACAGTGGATATTCTAATGATGTGTTACTGGCTGCATGTGTACAGGATTTTGGTGGAGATGGTAAACAGGAATTGCTTTTGGTACGTACGAGAGGGAAAGAAAAAGAAGAGTACAGCAGCAATTATACAGATATGGAAAAAGTCTGGTATCTGGAACTGTATGGAATTGATGGTACGGAAGTACAGGCAAGACAGTATTACGAGATACCGGACAGCGACCTGAATTCTTATATGGAAGGTGTTGAAGAGCAGGTTGGTATAAGAACGATGGACGATTCCTGTTACATAGAAAGATATGGAATGGAACAGCCGGGACATGGTGCTTCACTTTATAAATACACATTCCTTAAGATTACAGATACGAATCTCCAACTGGAAGATGAAATAAAATATATGTTTGGAGCAACCTATGGAGAATGTACGGTTAATGGAACGGATTATTACACTGGAAATGCAGATTCAGATATCGTGAATGTAGAGAATGTACTTATGAAATATGCTCTGGATCCGGGAGATGCCGTGGGTGAGCCGTTGATTTCGGATTTATACAGAGAAAGGCTGATGGATGCTTCGACGTATAG
Organism: uncultured Ruminococcus sp.; assembly: GCA_900066355.1. Taxonomy (GTDB): domain Bacteria; phylum Bacillota; class Clostridia; order Lachnospirales; family Lachnospiraceae; genus Blautia_A. The sequence goes on along the minus strand of FMEL01000001.1, from coordinate 181,387 downwards.
TCAGCAGGATACATTTTCTGTGCGGAATGACTTTATACCGGCATCGGATCAGACAACGCAGGCAGAGACTACAGACAGTACAGAAGAAACAAATACAGGTTTGGATGATGACACAATGAAGGCTCTCAAATTGATTGAAGGAACCTGGTATACATGTGGAGGTAGCCCATACCATTATAAAATTGTGTTTGATGGAAATGATGTGAAAGCATATTTACCAAATTCAGATACAGTTGATTATGAACGTATAGTCAGTAACGTGACACTAACAGATTATGGGTATTTTTTTCAGATATCATATGAGAATGGTAGTTATGGATATCGATGGGATAAAAATGATTCAGAAACTTTGGCACTTGTGAATACAACAGACCCATATAGTACGGAGGGCTACAGTGGAACGGACAGTTTGACCAGAAATAAATAAAAAAATTTTAAAAATATAAAACCTGCCGCTCCTTTCGCTCGTCTATAGAGTAGAAAGGAGAGATGGCATGGATGACAAAGACATTGAAAAAATGATTACATCGGCAGCAGACCATTTGCCAATATCATGGGAACGTCTGTGGTTGATATTGCAGAGAATACTGCAATACACGCTGAAAGAAAATGAAACGGGAACAGAGAACAAAGAAAAATAAGAAGATACAGGGGGGAGAAAAAAATGTTCTGTCCAAATTGTGGAATTGAGATTAAAAATCCAGAGGCTTTTTGCCCGAACTGTGGAACGAGATTACCACAGGATATTTCGGTAACAAATGATGTACAGGAGAAGCAGGAAAAAAGTGCAACCAGAAAAATGCCTCAGGAAAAAGTACAGCCAAAAGCATACAGAGAACAGCTTGGGGCGAGCGTACATGATAAAGCTCCGCGAAATTTACCGAAACCAGATCCGAAAAAACGCAAAAAATCAGGTGCCGGTAAAGTGATCGTACCTGTTGTAGTTGTGGCGGTAGCCGCAGGAGGATTCTTTTATGTGCATCAAAATAAAAAGATGATAGATCTGAATAAATTTTATACACTGACATTGAGAGGGTATAATGGAAATGGCTTTGCTGAGCTGACATTTGATTCTGAGGAGTTTGAGAAAGAGTATAAAGACAAACTGACATTGAATGAGGCTTCTGCAAGAAAATGGGCAGAGGAACAGCAGGATTCGGATTATGCGGATACGATTATAGAGGCTTTCCAGGATTATGATCCGGTTGAAACGATGTGTGATGCACTGGAAAATAATTTTTATACGATTTCACCGAATGGGCAACTGAAAAATGGCCAGACAGTTACATTTGAATGTAACAGCCAGGAACTGGAAGATGTATTAGAGGCTGCGTTTGGATATGAATTCAAAGATTTAAAAGATTATAAAGTAGAAGGATTGGAGAAAGTTACAGAGTATGATCCCTTTGAAAATCTTAAAGTTACATTTAAAGGAGTAAACGGTGAGGGAACCGTTGAATTAGAGAATCCCAATGATAAAGTTGGAAAAACATTAGAGTATTACGTTGATGAAGAAGATAACTTGTCAAATGGGGATGTAATAACGGTTGAACTGCAGACGGATACAAATGATCTTTGGAACGAAGATGCTATATATGTAACGCAAACCAGTAAGGATATAGTGGTGTCTGGCTTAGCTGAGCCAACACCGACTCCGATTCCGAGCCCAAGTCCGACCCCAACGACTGCTCCGGTTGCAAGTCCGACCCCGATGCCGACGGCTACACCTGCTCCGGCAGAGGCTGCTACACAGGCTGATACATCCGGGACAGCGGTAAATGTGGAATCTGGTCCGGCTTTACGAAGTGATTTCTACAAAGATGGTCAGATTACGGGAACAGATCCGGAATATATTATTCCAGACAGTTTGAATCGAGAACTTACCTATTCAGATATTGCAAATCTGAGTGCAAGAGGTCTCAGCTTTGCACGAAATGAAATGATGGCACGTATGGGCCGTGGATTTAAGAATCAGGAACTGGCAGATTATTTTAAGTCTACATCATGGTATCAGGAAACGGTATCACCGGAAGTATTTGATGCGCAGGGACTTCCGTCTATTGTGGAGGCGAATGCAAGCCTGATGATGGATGAGGAATTGAGACTGAATGGTGGAGAACTGGCAATCAAGTAGCTGGAAAGGAATGGGGTGAAGAAGATGAAGGGAAAAAAAGTGGCATCATGGATACTTGCCGGTGTGATCGTGGCCGGAGGCATTGGATATGGTGCAGTAAAAAATGCAGATAAACTTCCTTTTGGCCAGAGTAAGATGAAGGTGGTATATAAGAATGACACGAATCAGGGACAGGAAGCAGACGCAGAAGAGGAAGAGGCAGTTCAGCAGATCGATGTAGGAGAAGATACAGAAGATACGGATTCCTATTCGTATGTGGATGATGGAGAACAAGAGGATGTGTATGTTCCTCCGGAAGTATCATATGAAGGTGGATGGGATGCATATCTGGCAAATCATCAGGATGTTGCAGAAAGTGTTAGAGAAACTGCTGCGGAAGCAAAAGCGAATGCAGCAAAGGCAAATGATAATTCTGAAACGGATCAGCAGGTTCAGACAGAGAATCAGCCGGAGACAAATGAGCCTGTGATGGAATCCGGGTATTACTCAGCAGTATTAAATCCAAATTCTGACAGCTCAACTCATGGAGTGATAAAGGCAGTTGAATATGATGAAAGTTCTATCACGTTTTATGGAACATTCAGTAAATCTGAATCAGATGATTTTGCGGCATATGATGTTTTGTCTGATGGAACGTATACATTTGAATTGACTCCACAGACGGAATATTGTGGTTGGGAGCAGGATGAAAAATATCTATGGTCAAAAGAAGATGCATTACGTACATGTCAGCGTTTGAATGGATTGGGAGTAAGGCTCAAAGTAACAGATGGAAAAATTGATGAAATGTCATTTGGTTCTTAAAAAGTAATTTGGAGATGAATGATAGTGATACAAATATAGGGAGGAAAGAATATGTATTGTACAAAATGTGGAAAAAAACTGGAAGACGGAGAAGTGTGTACCTGTACACAGAAAACACAGGCACCGCATATGCAGGCTGATACTGCACAGGTAAAGAAAATGCAGGTAGAACAGCCAGGAGAAAAACAATTTGAAGAATACATAGTGAAACCGGAACAAACGAAAACAGAACAGTCGAAGCAGGAGCAGACATCGCAGTCAGAACCGACACAGGCACATGCTCAGGCAGCAGACGATGAGAAAACGCAGAAAAAGAAAGTATTTAAGGATGTTCATCTGAATGAAAAGGATGCTGAATGGGCGAAGGAAAAGGGAACACAGGCGGCAGGAACTATAAAAGAGATTGGTAAAAAAATGCTGTGTACACTCAAAAAACCTGTATCTCATGCAACAGAGATGGCAGAAAACGATGCCGGAAATGACGGATTAAAGATGATTGTCACAAAATCGGTGGTATTGACCGTTATTATACTGCTTGTGGCAGTTTCTATTGGTAAAAAGCTGCAAGGATGGATAGAGATACCGTATGGTAATGTGTTGTTAATGATGGTAGCTGTTACATTAGGAGCGGACTGGCTGGAAACAGCACTGCTGAGAGTTTTCAATGGAGTATTTAAGGGAAATGCTTCTAAAAATGCAATGTATGCAGTTGTGGGTACACGTGCGGTATACGATTTGGCAACAATTTTAGTAACAGTGATATTATTCAAGTTTGTTGATGTGATTGCATTGGGCATTGGAACTGCATTAGTTTTGTTGGGCGTTTATGTTGAGTTTGCAGCTTATATGCATGTTGTTGAAATGAATGAAGACAAAAAAGCCATTGCGTTTTTTATTGCCAAGATATGTACATTGATTATTGCATTACTTATAGTTGTGGCATTAGGTAAAGATATTCTTTATATTATAAGCAACTGGAATAATATTGGATACTATATGAATTAAAAAAATTGAAATGAAGAAAAGGGAATATGGAAATGGGAAAAATAAAGAATTTTTTTGAAAACAGATGGGATGATTTAATGTTGACGGTATCTTCTGTAACGACGAGACGGAAAATTCTGGATGTAATTCTGGGGTGGCTGATGTGGTATTTTATCATATGGCTGTTATGTCTGCTGACACCAGATGAGTTGGCGCAGCAGTTCTTTCCTCACATTAATTATGCAAGGTCAGGTTTTAAATGGATGGTTGCTTTTTATCCTGTAAATCTTTATCTTTTTCATGGTGTAAGCATCGAGTCAGACAAGGAAGTACAGGAAGCATATGCAAGAGCGGAAGGAAAAAGATTTTATACTTATAGACCTCATGTGGACCATGTGCATGGAGGTTTTCGGCTGTATCTTTTATTTGCAGTCTGGTTTGTTGTAATAGGAGTAGCAGATGAAATTCTTCCAAAATTTTTATGGAATATCTTTATCTGTATTCCAATGGCTATATGTTTCATTCCTGAAATTAAAATCGTGTGTGAAGGAATGATGGATATTTTGAAAAAACACTGAGAAATTTAGAAAAAGGATTATGTAAGTTTCAAAAAATATAAAAAATTAAAAAAAGATAAAACCTGCTGCTGTTTTCAATCGTCTATAGAGTAGAAAGGAGGAAAAAGAAGGAAAATCAACCTGAAAATGAGTATTCAGGTAGCAATTATAAAAAAGTATAAAATAACAGGAGGATTTTACTATGGAAACAACAGCAGCAAAAAATTATCTGGAGAACACAAACCTGAAGTTTAAATTTAAAGCAGGGGCAGCAATTGGAACAGCAGCATATCTTCTGATTCTTGTATTAATTGAAGAAATTGCAGGAATCGTATTACCGTCATTTTGGGGAGACATCTATCTGATCGGCGGTATAGCATTGATGGTGATAACTGGAAGTATCTTTAAAGCATTGAAATATGTAAAAGGAGCTTTTAAATGGGGATATCTGCTGACACCATTTGTATTATTCGATGTTGTTATTGCAGTAATTGCAGGTGGTTTTGTACTCGGAGTACAGCTTGTATTTCCATTTATTCCAATGGCATTGGATGCACTCAATTTATATAAAGAGCGCCAGAATGCAAAACAATATTTATAAGAGCAGAGGAGGAAATCAGTATGAAGAAACAGAAGGGATTTAATATAGTTTTAAAAATTATGGCAGTGATTCTTTCAATTGGAATTGTAATAGGATGCATGAACACAGAATCAGTGCAGGCAGCAGCAAAAAAATCATCAGGAACTACATATTATGCCACTTTGCTGAATCACAAAAGAGGTGGCAGAAGTGGTAATAGCAAGTACTGGCTGCCGGGAACGACAAAAGCCACCTATAATAAAAATTCCGTTACGTTTTATGGTTCATTTTCCAAGGCTAAGAAGATTCCATTTACTTATTCGAAAAAGAACTTCCAGAAATATGGAAAGAGAACGTTTAAGTTAACTTCTGCGACAAAGTATTATACAGCAGAGATTGATGGAAATTATCGGATTTCGAAGACAAGAGCATTAAGGTGTTGTAAAAGATTAAATGGTCTATCTGTCAGGTTAAAAGTAAAGAATGGCAAAGTTGTTTCTATGACATTCGGTTCATGATTAACATAGATATATGAAAATTCATATATAAATTATCCAGAAGGAGAGGAAAGTTATGGTAGGAGAAAGAGTGAAAAAACTTACGAAACTTATATTTACGGGTCTGACGATGGCACTGTGTGTAGTGGCATTTTCACCGTCAGTAAAGACAGAAGCAGCGATGCTGCAGGAGAGTGAACCGAATGACAATCCAGCACAGGCGAACCAGTTGCCACTGAATATGTGGATGAAGGGGACAGTACAGGGAAATGATCAGGACTGGTACCAATTTACTATTTCACAGAGTGGAGTATCACAAATTGAAATTGCTAGAGATGCTGAGAATACATATGAAGACTATACATGGGCTGTGAGTTTGGAAGATGCAAATAGACATCAACTGGCATATTTTTATACTAATTCAAAGAATTATAAAATTGGGCTTGCACCTGGAAAATATTATATAAGACTAAATCAGTCTCATGGTTATAGCGTTGCGTTTTCATATAATTTAAAAGTTAGCCATACACCATCAGATTCATGGGAACAAGAAAGGTATTATGGTGACAAATCTCTTTCAAATGCAAATATTGTATATGCGAATAAAATTTATACAGGAAAGTTGTATTGCCGTGATGATGTGGATTGGTATCGTTTTAAATTGAATGGAAATAATAAACTTTCTTTGAGATTTACGATAGACGATACAGTATCAAATCCTGAAATATGGAGAATTGAATTAATAGAATATAATAGCAGAAAATCCTTGGGAAGATATGATTTGGATACAAATGAAACTTTAACCGTAGATAAATGTTCTGGAGATTTGATTGTCAAAGTTTGGAGTGGTTATGGCGGGGCAATAGGTGATATCTACCATTTACAGCTTGCCACTACCCCGATTATCAGCTCTTCCAATACTAATGTAAAACCATCAACAAGTTCTACAAAGAAACCAGCCACCGTCAAGAAACCTTCTGTAACCAAGATTACATCAATTAAAGCAGGCAAGCGCAAAGCAACGGTTCGTTGGAAAAAGGCAAGTAATGCAACCGGCTATTATGTATATCGTGCAACCAGTCCACGTGGAAAATATAAGAAAGTGGCAACAGTAACAGGAAGAACCTATTATACAGATAAGAAATCTTTAAAGAGCAGAAAGAATTATTATTACAAAGTTGTATCTATCAGAAAATCTGGTTCAAAAGTATTGAAATCAAAGGCATCCGGTTATAAACGTGTAAAAGTCAAATAATGTGAGTACAGAAAGATGCAATAGAAAAAAAAATTTTGACATTTATCAGAAGAAATGATACTATGTTAATAGAAAGAGAGTGCTACCGATAGACGGTTAGTCCAATATATGAATAGACAAAAATTGCCGCTTCAGTTTACCAGACGTGGGGCGGCTATTTTTGTGTCTTATTATTATCCTTACCGAATGTGTATCCGATACTAAAGCAGGTTAAGCCGAAGCTTACTACTGCAATGAAATCTACAATACTCAATGGCTTAGCCCTCCTTTCCAGTGGATTCCTTTTCAGGTTTCTATGTAATCAGAGGGTCACAGTCCCTCTGGAGAAGGACTAACCGCCTACCGTTATGGTAGCACTCATGTGATAGATTATAGCAGGATGTAAATATGGTCGCAATAGTAAATATTTTTGTAATGTAGTATATAACATCATTTTGATGAGAAGGCAGTCGCAAGACTGTCTTTTTTGATTGAAATTTATGATCTTTTTTATTTGTCATATTAAGTATGAAAAAAATAAAAATTTCATCGCAGTCAGAAAAAAAATTCGGCATAGTATATGTGTAAGAAAAAAAGAACTGGAGAAAACGGCATAAAGTTTAACGACAAAGGAGAAAAGAGTATGAAAGATACAAATTCAACAACAGAAAATATTACTACAAAGGAGGAAAATGTTATGAATGAAGAATTATTAAAAATAAAAGAGCAACTTATAGATGATATTAAAAGCTGGTATGAAGATAGTTACATGATTATTAGAGACATGGAACAAAGCAACTATGAAAAACCATGGATTATATCTGAAGCAAGGAAACTGACCGCAAATGCCAGAGGTGGAGATGATAAAAGAGATGCAAACTGTACGGCAATCATGGAAGGAATCATCCGGTACATAGAAGCACAACCGGAAGAATTCTTTGAAAATGTTGAAATTCCATGGAACTGGGATGACATGGTAGAACTTTTATATCATAAATTTTATAGCAACGCAGATTTTGAACTTATTGAGTTTTCGTCAAGAAAAGAAGAATTTATTGAGTGGTTAAGTAAATGCGCAGACATTGATATGTTGGAGTTTGGCAATGAAGTAGAAAGTGAAGAGAAACTGGAATTAAAGGATGAGTTACTGGATGCGTATGAAAATGAAGAGGAAGAATATTTTGAAAAAGCATGGTACGATGAGTGGATATGCGTAGATGAACTTTATGACCATGTTAATGAAGATATTTATAGATTCGGATTATATAAAGGCTAAGTGGTATAATTATTGTCATAACATTAGGTATTGATATTGCAAGAGCGATGGGCTTTAGGAGGTGTAAGATATGTGTGGAGAATTTACGATTGAAATGCTTAAAACTGGTAAATATGAATGTAAATTTAATGGGAAGCCAGAAGTAATAGAGCAGATTATTTTTGCGAAAGATAAAAAGATTGCAACAAAAATTTTTATGGATTATTTGAGAGCTGCGGATAGAGCGGTGAGATGAAATAAAAAAGGCAGAGAAAAAAGAGAGTAAGTAGTTATAACGGATGATAACTATATATTGAAATGAATTTGCCAATGGCTGTGACATCGGTGTGGCATCGGTTGATATTGCCGGGGTTTTGCCCCGGCTTTCTTTTATGCTATAATCAGCATAAAGGAGGTGTTTACATATGAGTCATTATATTATGGAGCTGCGGCGGTATCTGATGTTCGAGTGTGCATGTGTAACGAGCAGAGGCGGTAAGGAAGGCGTTTTCGATTATACGCAGAAAAAATTTGCCTTTCATTCTATCAGTAGGAATGGTGGGAAAATATCAGAGGCAAATGTCGTCAGGATTTATGATTCTGGATATTTTTGGGCAGATAATCCTGAAGAAATTTTTGTTGCAAAAGACATTATTGAGGTTGACGGTTGTTTTAATGCGTTGAAATTTTGTATTGATAATATGGATGAGCTGATAACGGCGGAGTATGTAGCGGAGATGCATAGTCGATTATATCCCGGTACACCGTTACATATGCAAGAGAATTTAAAACACCTCATATCAGCGTATGCGCGGGAGCCAGAGGCCGGTAACCCGACAATTCGGCAGGATATAACGGATTTTCATATTCGATTTATTCAGTATGGAGGTGACAGCAGAACAGCATCTTTGATATCATATATGCAGTGTATCAATAATTTTCTGACGCCATTTTATATACATGCAGAGAATCAGGCTATGTATGAAAGATATCTAAAAAATATATACAACAATGCTGGCAAAAATGATGATTTTGCGGAGATGTATCGGAATAAAATGGAGTGGCTTTTTAAGGTTGAACGTGAAAGATACAGGAGAGAGACTGAGGCAATGGTGATTGAGCAACAGGTGCAATAGATATGTTTAGAAAATTTTAGCGAATTATTTTATTGAATTAAAGTTGTCGCAGAGTTGTTTGACTCTAGCGGTGGCTTTTTCTATAATATAATCAGAAACGGAGGGAGATAAGCATGGTTGAGGATTTCAATAGTGTACAGAAAAAATTTATGCGGTTAAAACTTGCACGTAACATGAATTTGTCAAAAAAAGAAATCCATAGAATTATGGAACATGGATGGAAGCAATCGGCTGATGATGAGCCATTTACACTGGTAGATGAATCAAAAAGAAAAAAATAATCCGTATATAATTTTGTGTATACAATTTGAGATTATATCTTGTGTAGAGTGCACTTTCTGAACCACCGGCGTGGACTCCGCTGGAGTATATCGGATTCTTATTCCTTTCTTTGTTGCCGATATACATAAATTAAGACTGTTTTTCGTGAGTTCAGAACGTGCATTGTGTGCAGAATATACCCCATACTGTACACAGCATAAATTTCTACAAAGCCGGCAGTGTGAACGGGTTACTGCCGGCTTGCTTTCTGTTTATGGATAAACCAAAAGATTTAAATGATTGTTTTATAAATTCTATTTGTTGTATTTTAGACATGTGGAGGCATTCATAGTTACCAAATATTTCTATAATTTTTGAAACAAAGCTCTGGTAGGAAAATCCTGCCAGGGCTATTTTTTATATTGTGTTTGTTGATCAGATACAAATTTTACTTTGTATGTTTAGAAAAAATTTTTTTTGTGTTACGTTTGAGTATTTTTTTAGCATATTGAATATGTGAATGAAAGATTGCTGAAGATGATGCTCAGATAGGCTGGCACTTCAAATGTATGTTTTGCAATATTGGAAATCTTACATTCAGCAGATTAATATTACAGACCGCCAATGATGCGGATCACATACAGGAGGAAAATCATGACAAAAGAGACAGATATGATGCAGATGTTTCAGAACATGACACCGGAACAGATGCAGATGATGACTATGATGGTCAATATGATGAATAAATCGGAGGTTGACCCGGATTCGCCGGAGTATGCAGCTATGAGAGATGCAGAGATTGAGGCGAAAACGAGACCTGATACGGGTACATACTACGAGTACTTTAACGAGGGGAAAATTAATTGTGTAATAAGGCCAGAACAGTTTTATGATGACGCATTGTATACAACGATATTCAAGGCAATTACAAACGAAATTCTCCAGAACCAATTACAGGAAAAATTGGAGCGGCAGGCAAAACATCTTGGCGGAACGATTTTAGCGCAGATGTTTAAAAGAAACTGTACAGCCAAAAAGAGAGAAGTAAAAAAAGAAAAAGAAGAGCAGGAGAAAGAGTTTGAACGGCGGATGCGAGAAAGAGAAAAGGAAGAAAAAGAAAAAGCAAAAAAAACCGGAAAGATGACCAGTTATACAAAATTACCTGCAGATGTACAAAATATGTATGTGAGCGATGAGTGGATTGCAGACGATGACGGGGTCAGAAAGTTTGAAGAGAGCGGAAAAACAGTAAAAGAGGTCGAGGCCTGTATGTATCCGATTCTGGTAAGTAAACTCTACAGACCACTGGACAACGCTGCGAGCGGAGCAACACGTAGAGTTGAGGTACATTTTGGCAGTGAAGAAGGCTGGCAAAAAGCAACGGTAGAAAGAGAAGTGATTTCAAACGTAAATAAAATTATTTCTTTAAGTAACATGGGCGCTGGAATCACTAGTGACAATGCGCGCCAATGCGTCAATTTTATGGCATCTATGATGAAAGAATCATCCAAACGGGGTTCTTTGAAGATAGTGAACACTCTGAACAAATTGGGATGGGATAAGGATTTCAAAAATTTCCTTCCTTATACAACCGATGATTATGTTTTTGAGAGACAAGATGACCTTCCGAATATGATGAATGCGCTTTCAGAGCATGGAAACCATGATGCGTGGTATACAAAATTTAAAGAAATCCGGGATTTAAATTATAAGCCCTTTAAGTTGGCGACAGCAACGCTTTTAGCATCCGTCATCTTACCCATGCTCCCCAAGCAGGACGGGTTCATCACAGATTTATACGGCGGAAGCGGACACGGGAAGAGTGCTATGCTATCAATCGTATCTACAATTTTTAGTGATATGGATAACATGTCCGGCGGAATTTTTTTGGATTCCGAGAACACCCCGACTTCCCTTGAATTAACTTGTGATACCTTCAATAATTTTCCGGTTATTTTGGATGATGCATCAAAAGGAGACCAGGACAAAAAACGAAAATTTCAAGAGGCAGTTATGATGATTGCAAACGGACGAGGTAAAAACCGAGCAACAAAAGATTTAAAGCAGAGAAAAAGATATACCTTTAGTTTGACTGCTCTTGTGAGTTCTGAGCAGGTGATTACAAAAGATTATACGACAAACGGCAGCATCTACAGAGTTTTACCTAAATTAGTGGATGAATATTTCCCGTATCTTGACAAAAAGAAATATCCAAACCTCGAGAATATTGAGGACCTCATCTGGTTCTTTCAGAACAATTACGGATTTTGCGGTCGTGATTTTGTAGAGCAGGTGAAAAAACTAGGCCAGCAGAAGATTATGGAAAGAAATAAAATAAATTTGGAAAGAGCGCGAAAATTGGCAAAAGAGAACGGCCGAGAGGGTAGACAGGCAACGAGCATTGCTGTTTTGCTTACGGCTGATGAAATTGCGACAGAGTTTCTTTTTAAAGATGAACAGAAGTTTTCGGACGAAGAGCTGCTTGATATTATGGTCAAACCGGACGATGTAGACCAGTATATGCGTTTTTATTACACTGTTATTGAAAGATGCATCAGCAACCCTGGAAAGATTGAAGGATTTACAAAAGCCGGAGATATCCGTGGAGAACTCATAGGAATTTATAAAAAAGATGATAAGAGAAAAGGTATAGATGGTACTTTTGAATCGTTATCTATCTTTCCGGGAAAATTAGAGGAGTGGGCAAGGGAGTTTGATATTGATACGAGTCTCTTTTACAGAGAGATGAAAGCTCGCAATTTGATTATCACAGATAAGGACACAAATCAGACCAAAACATCATCAGAAAAAACTGGACGAAATGAACGAGTTATCAAATTGGTTATGCCCAAATATAAAGAAGAGGAAGAGAAAAAAGAGGACGGAAAAACAAATGCGCAGCAGGCAGCAGAGGCAGCGCAACAGGCGGCAAAAGCGGCACAGCAGGCGGCACAAAAGGCGGATACAGCGGCAAGAGAGGCTGCAACAGCAAGAGACCTTGAGCAGCAGACATTAGAGATGCCTGCGGAAGATATCCCATTTGATTGATATGTATGATGAAGCACTACTGGCTGGAGAAGCCAGCAGTGCTTTTTTACGGGGAATGATAGGATGATTTCCCAGATTTCCAGAATTCCCAACCAAAAGTTCATGTGGATATATAAACATAAATAAAAATAAAAATGATTTTTCTTTTTTATTTCTCTTATATATAAAGTTTTTTAACTTGGGAATCTGGGAAATGAATAAATAATATAAGAAAAATGGCAATATATAGTATGCTTTGATACGAAATAATACAGTATTTAGAAAAAGTACCATTTTTTATCTCCCAAGTAATGCTTGGGAAGTGGTTGGGAAAAGCTATTAAATCTTGGGAAAGTGTTGGGCTGTAGAAAATTGTAAAGTATTCACCTTTTACGATAAATCAGAATCGGAAAACAGCCTCTTGTATACTATATATTCTAAATTGCAAAAATTTGGCGAATTATTTATCACGCAGTTTGGTGTTCTGGCGACGCCTTGCTAGAGTATCTGGCCATTGCTATAATTTATATATAAACCGTACAGGAGGGAGTGTATATGGAACAATTGACAGAATGCCAGCGGAAAATCTTAAAAAATCTCATTTTTGACGGAGATATACCTGATGAAATTATTAAGGAAACTGGAAGCATATCACAGGAGCAATTACGTGAGCTGGTTGCTGAGTCAGCAATTGAAACGCGCGAAAAAATGCAACGTATCCGTGGTTTGTTGCACTATTTACAACAGGACAGCTTGCAATTGGAAATTCGCCGGCACGATACGATAGATTTGATATGCTCGCTGAGAGAAGTTATCTATTTCTGGCCAGTTGAAATGCAGGAAAAAATGGACATTACATGTAGGATTCAGCATTATGAGGAGAGAGATTTGAAAAAAATGGCATCTAGATTATGTATATATGAACCGGATTATATTTTTTTAACACAGGCCAAAATGCTGCTTGATGATTTTTATGCGAATGAATTTCGTAACAGATATCGAGAGAATCCACTGGCGAACAGATAGGGGGTATATATACTATGAATTACGAGCAGGCAGAACAAACAGCAGAAAAATTGCTTCAAATAGGTAATCTCACATATGAACAAATCTCGTATGCAACAGAATTGCCAGAATGGCATGTGGCATCAATGGCAGAGGAGATTCATCATGAGCAGGACGCTATCATTCAGGAGATTCGGAAAACTATTATTGGTATGCAAATTGATAATGTGGATAATTCCGTTTTACGTTCAAAGATTGTGTCTGTGATAGAGCTAACACACCGCATTACAAGTGGACGTAAAATTGGTCAGAATGAGAGAAAGGCACTCTTAAAATTTTTTGCAGCATACGATATTGGCGGTCTCATAGACACTGCGGCTGAGCTACGGGCTATCAGTAGGAATTATGATTATCTCATGATACATAAATTAATACGGTTTTCATTTGATGCGTACTCATGTATAGCTCAAAATATATTGATGCAGCAGGACGCATCGGACCAGCAGGATAACGATCAGGATTGTGAAAATACTTCTGACGTTGTAGATAAGAAGAAGCAGAATCAGGAGAATGGAACAGGACAATGGGACCTGTAGAATAAAATAACTTTCAGAAAGCGGCTGTGCACATAAGTATGTGTGCAGCTGCTTTCTTTTATCCTCGTTTCAAGCACTACAGTTTTGACTGTTTTATTTTTTTACTTTTTCACACCGGAAAGCCAGTTTCCGGTTTTGGTAAAGCAAGATTACCAAAAATCTTTTTGGGTTCAGTTCAGACGTTTTATTTTATGCATACACTAGGATATGCAATGGTGCAAATATAGGTATATATCTTTATTCTGGATAATGCCAGAGCCCAGACAGAATATGTGATTGAATTGAATGTAGTTCATCTAGTGTTATTTTGCCTTTAGAAAAAAGATATTTGGCATCGGCATATATTGCTAAGGCTAGTGATTGTAATTCCATGAATGTATCCAAATCAGGGTTAGAGAGGTATGCACGTTTTCTGACCATCAAATCCTGATATTCTTCGTCATTAGCCCAATATAACAAATCTTCGAGTTCTTTAATTGTTCTCATGTATATCCTCCTTTGGGCTTAATTATATCTCAAGGTGAAGATTATGACCAGAAAGAACTGGAATTAGTACTGTAAGCACATTATATAAGAAAGAACACTATCAAATCAGGACGAAATCCCAGGTTTGAAAAATTTTTATTTTTCGCACTGCGTTTTTCAAAATTTCAGCATATTGCATCCAAATAAATTTTGGAGGCAATGCCATGAGAGATAAAATCGCGGAATTGAAAGAAATGGTTAGGGATGGTATTATTACATCAGATATTGCAGAGCAGGCTATCGCAAAGATTCAGGAGAAAGTAATTATGGAAAAAGGAATCACGATGCCAACAATAACTGCGCATACAAGAAAAAATAGAATTCAATATACCTGTATGATGCCGGCGAATTTGTCAAGAGACGGAAAACGCCACCAAATCACAGGTTCAACGGAGGAGGAGTGTAAGAAAAAATGGCGTGCCGCTATGTGCGATGTAATTGAGAATGGAACACATAGCACACCTGTAACGCTGGGAGAACTCATGGAGGAATGGATGTCTAAAAAGCGCGATGTGAAAAAACAAACACTGGCCGGTTATCATTCACATTATGAAAACCATATCAAAAATAAAGAGTTTGCAAAACTGAAAATCAAAGAAATCAAACTGCAAGATTGCAAAGACATCATCGCTGATGTGGTGAATTTTAGAGAAAAAAAAGATAACCGTGAGGTAGGTTTGGGATACAACACGGTCAGACATATCAAGAGTGAAATTTCAATGGCGCTGGATTATGCCGTTGCCAATGATTACATACGAGCTAATTATATGAAAACTGTGAAAATTAATCAAGGGCTCTGTGATAGTTCTCGCTCTCACGAATCCCGGGCATGGAGTGACGAGGAACTGCAGCAGTTACATCAGACAGCAGCCGAGGAATGGGATGAGAACAAAAAGTACCGTTACAGTGCAGTTCTGTTTTTTATGGCTGCAAGTGGACTGAGAGCCGGCGAATGTTGCGCCCTTCAGTGGTCAGATTATGATTCAAAAAATCACATCTTAACTATCAACAAAACACTTACCAGTTACAGGGATTATGATGAGGGTGTACACGTGCAGGCTATGAGCACACCAAAAACAGCTGACAGCGTAAGAAAGATTGAATTAACAGCTGAAGCGATTTATTGGTTTAAAGAGATAAAAAGAAGGCAGGTTGAAAGCGGAATTTTAACAAATTACGTTGTCAGCACAAGAAATGGAAAAATCGCAAATCAGCGAGATTTGAATGTGAGATTTCAAACATTTTGTAAAGTCGCAGGGGTTGAATATAATCCAACGCATGCATGCCGCCGTAGCTATACGAGTGTACTATATGATGGAGGTGTCCCAGTGTCAGAAATTGCAAGGGATTTAGGACATAAAAAAATCACGACAACTTTAAATTCATACTACAAACCGAGAGCAACAAAGAACATGATGGACAAAAAAAATAGTGTTCTTTCTGCTGCCATTACTGCACCGATGGTGACAGCAGTGACAGCAGCAGGGGGAATGTTGAAAACCCGGTAAAATAAGGGTATATCGTGCATTGCACCTTATCCCGCTGTCTTTTTTACTGTCTGAAAATATGAAATTCTCTTGACATGGCACAGTCGGTATGGTACGATATCAATACTTTCACGAGGTAGAGTGACTACGTACTAAAAGACGAAAATATGTTAAGAGGAGATAGAGATATGAAGAAAAAAGCAGTTGCAGTATTGATGACAGCAGTAATGGCAATGGGAATGGTCTCCGCAGTCAGCGTACAGGCAGGAATCGAGGACAAGACACTGATCGTCGGATTTGATGCAGAATATCCGCCATATGGCTATATGGACGATGATGGCGAGTATACAGGATTTGACCTTGAACTGGCACAGTCAGTATGTGATCTTGAGGGATGGGAACTTGAGAAAAAACCAATCAACTGGGATTCCAAGGATATGGAACTGAATTCCGGATCTATTGATTGTATCTGGAACGGATTTACTATGAACGGAAGAGAGGATGATTATACATTCTCAGATCCATATGTAGACAACAGTCAGGTAATCGTTGTTGCAGAGGATTCCGGAATCGACAAACTGACAGATCTTGCAGGTAAGACTGTTGGTGTACAGGCAGCTTCCGCGGCACTGGATCTCCTTCAGAGTGAAGAAGAGGGGGGACAGAAAGAACTGGCTGATACATTCGGTTCCCTGAATGAATTTGCTGATTACAATACAGCATTTACAGAACTGCAGGCCGGAGCTCTGGATGCACTCGCAATCGATATCGGAGTTGCAAAATATCAGCTGAATTCCCGTGGGGAAGGATTCAAGATTCTTGATGAGACACTGAATACCGAACAGTATGCAATCGGCTTCAAGAAAGGCAACGATGAACTTTGTGGCATCGTAAATGCAGACCTTCAGAAACTTGCAGATGACGGTACAGTTGCTGAGCTGGCAGAGAAATATGAAATTTCTGATATGGTAACACTGAAAGCTTCTGACGATGCATCAAAAGATGATGCGAAAGACGATACAGAAGCGGCAGATGATACTGAAGCAGATACAGCAGAAGAGAAATAAGTAATAACAATAAGAATACAAAATGGGATGCTTCCCGGTTTCCGGGCAGCATCCCTCTTGTAGGTTTATGGAGGAGAGTACATGAGTTTTCAGGTAATGTTACAACAGCTTACCGTAGGGTTCGGGCAGACACTGCTGATCTTTTGTCTGACACTGTTATTTTCCCTGCCGCTTGGTATGGTGGTCTATTTTGGACGTGTAAGCAGGTTCAAACCATTGAGCTGGATCATTAAAGCTTATATTTCTATTATGCGTGGTACACCTCTGATGCTGCAGCTGCTGCTGTGGTACTTCGGACCGTTTTACCTCTGGGGAATGAATATCGGTAACTACAAGTTTACTGCGATCATTCTGGGATGTTCCCTGAACTATGCAGCATATTTTGCGGAAATCTACCGTTCCGGAATCGAGTCTATTCCGGTTGGTCAGTATGAGGCAGCACAGCTTCTCGGTTATAACAAGAGCCAGACATTTTTTAAGATCGTGCTTCCGCAGGTGGTAAAGATCGTACTGCCGTCAGTGACAAACGAGGTTATTACCCTTGTAAAAGATACATCCCTTGTTTATTCCGTATCCTATATTGAGATGTTTGCCCTTGCCAAACAGATCGCGGCAGCACAGACAACCGTTATTCCGTTTGTGATCGCCGGTGTATTCTACTACATTTTCAATTTTGTAGTTGCGTGGGTTATGGAATGGTTTGAAAAGAAACTGAATTACTATCGTTAGGAGGAAATGTTTTGAGTACAAGTCTTCTGGAAATGAATCATATCAAAAAAGAATTTGACGGTCTTCAGGTGCTGAAAGATGTGTCAATTCATGTAAACGAAGGCGAGGTAGTTTCTATCATCGGTTCTTCTGGTTCCGGTAAATCCACACTTCTTCGTTGTGCTACACTGTTGACTCTGATCGATGATGGTGAGATCAGCTACATGGGAAAGAAAACAGTCTGGGCAGAAAACGGAAAAGTCTGTCTGCCGAACAAAGCAAAGTTAAAAGAAATTCAGTCCTGTTTTGGTCTGGTATTTCAGAATTTTAACCTTTTCCCACATTATACGGTAATGAAAAATATTACTGATGCACCGATCCATGTGCAGAAAAGAAATAAAGATGAGGTTTACAAAGAAGCAAGGGAACTTCTTGCAAAGATGGGATTGTCGGATAAAGAAAACGCTTATCCGTATCAGCTTTCCGGCGGTCAGTGCCAGCGGGTAGCAATCGCAAGAGCGCTTGCACTGAATCCGAAGATCCTGTTTTTTGATGAGCCGACATCTGCGCTTGACCCGGAACTGACCGGCGAGGTTCTGCGTGTGATCCGTTCTCTTGCAGATCTTCATATTACAATGGTGATCGTCACTCATGAAATGAATTTTGCCCGTGATATTTCTGACCGCGTTATCTTTATGGATAAAGGTGTGATCGCTGTGGAAGGCACTCCGCAGGAGGTATTTTCTTCAAACAATACACGAATCAAAGAATTCCTTGGCAAATTTCATCAGGGAGAGGAATAAAGGGATTGCTTTTAATGATGCGATGTTATATAATTTCTGCGTAATGATAGGAAATCTGATTAACCGCAGCGATACTTCTCCTGCGGTTAATCGAGTGAGATGATAGGAGTAAATTACATGAGTACAGACAGATACGTAAGTCCCCTTTCGGAGCGTTATGCCAGTAAGGAAATGCAGTACATTTTTTCTCCGGATATGAAGTTTCGCACATGGAGAAGATTGTGGATCGCTCTGGCTGAGACAGAAAAAGAGCTTGGCCTGAACATCACTCAGGAGCAGATCGATGAACTGAAAGCTCACAAAGATGATATCAACTATGATGTGGCCAAGGAAAGAGAACGTCAGGTACGCCATGACGTTATGTCCCATGTGTACGCGTACGGTGTACAGTGCCCGAAAGCAAAAGGAATCATCCATCTGGGTGCAACTTCCTGCTATGTAGGCGACAATACCGACATTATTGTGATGTCCGAAGCTTTAAAACTGGTTCAGAAAAAACTGGTAAACGTCATTGCAGAACTGTCAAAATTTGCAGATAAATACAAAGAACAGCCGACGCTGGCATTTACACATTTCCAGCCTGCACAGCCGACGACCGTTGGTAAGCGTGCGACACTCTGGACACAGGAATTCCTGATGGATCTCGAGGATCTGGAATATGTGATGAGCACTCTGAAACTTCTCGGTTCCAAGGGAACGACCGGTACACAGGCAAGCTTCCTTGAACTGTTTGAAGGAGATCAGGAGACCATCGACAAGATCGATCCGATGATCGCAGAGAAGATGGGATTCAAGAACTGCTATCCGGTATCCGGACAGACTTATTCCCGTAAAGTAGATACAAGAGTTTTAAATATTCTGGCAGGAATCGCAGCAAGTGCACACAAGATGTCAAATGATATCCGCCTTCTGCAGCACCTGAAAGAAGTAGAAGAGCCGTTTGAAAAATCACAGATCGGTTCCTCTGCGATGGCATATAAGCGTAATCCGATGAGAAGCGAGCGTATCGCATCTCTGTCCAGATACGTAATGGTAGATGCACTGAATCCGGCAATTACTTCCGCCACACAGTGGTTTGAGAGAACACTGGATGACTCTGCAAACAAACGTCTCAGCATTCCGGAAGGATTCCTTGCAATTGACGGCATTCTGGATCTGTGCCTGAACGTTGTAGACGGACTGGTTGTTTATCCGAAAGTTATTGAGAAACACATGATGGCAGAACTTCCGTTTATGGCTACCGAGAACATCATGATGGATGCAGTAAAAGCCGGCGGAGACCGTCAGGAACTGCATGAGCGTATCCGTGAGCTTTCCATGGAAGCAGGACGTACCGTTAAGGTAGAAGGAAAAGATAACGACCTTCTTGAGAGAATTGCAGCAGATCCTGCATTTAACCTGACGATCGAAGAGCTTCAGAAATCCATGGAACCGTCCAGATATGTCGGCAGAGCAAAAGAGCAGACAACAGCATTTATTACAAAGACTGTACAGCCGGTTCTGGATGCACATAAAGAAATGCTCGGCATGACCGCGGAAATAAACGTCTAAAACACGAGGAGGATAAAGTGTTATGATCAAAGCAGTAGTTGGCGCAAACTGGGGAGATGAAGGTAAAGGTAAAATTACCGATATGCTTGCTCAGGAAGCAGATATCATCGTAAGATTTCAGGGAGGAGCGAATGCAGGTCATACAATCGTAAATGACTACGGTAAATTTGCACTGCATACACTTCCGTCCGGTGTATTTTATAACCATACAACAAGTGTGATCGGAAACGGTGTTGCACTGAACATTCCGGTGTTTTTCAAAGAATACAACGAAGTAGTTTCAAGAGGTGTTCCGGCTCCGAAGATCATGATCTCCGACAGAGCACAGATCGTTATGCCGTATCACATTCTGTTTGACCAGTACGAAGAAGAACGTCTGGGTGGTAAATCCTTCGGATCTACCAAATCCGGTATCGCTCCATTCTATTCAGACAAATATGCAAAGATCGGTTTTCAGGTAAATGAACTGTTCCATGATGATGCACTCAGAGAAAAAGTTGAGCGTGTTGTTGAGACAAAGAACATCCTTCTGGAGCATCTGTATCACAAACCGCTTCTTGATCCGAATGAGATCTATGATGAACTCATGAAATATAAAGAAATGGTTGCTCCATACGTCGGAGATGTTTCTCTGTTCCTGTGGAATGCATTAAAAGAAGGTAAAGAGATTCTGTTTGAGGGACAGCTTGGCTCCCTGAAAGACCCGGATCACGGAATATATCCGATGGTTACATCTTCCTCCACACTTGCAGCTTACGGTGCAATCGGAGCCGGTGTTCCACCATATGAAATCAAAAAAGTAATCACAGTCTGCAAAGCTTACTCCAGTGCAGTAGGCGCAGGAGCTTTTGTTTCCGAAATTTTCGGAGAAGAAGCGGATGAGCTGAGAAGACGTGGCGGAGACGGCGGAGAATATGGCGCAACAACCGGACGCCCGAGACGTATGGGATGGTTTGACTGTGTTGCTTCCAAATACGGATGCCGTATGCAGGGAACAACCGATGTTGCCTTTACAGTACTTGATGTACTTGGCTATCTGGATGAGATTCCGGTATGCACAGGTTACGAGATCGATGGAAAGGTTACAACAGACTTCCCGACTACAGGTCTTCTTGAGAAGGCAAAACCTGTTTTTGAAGTACTTCCGGGATGGAAGACAGACATCCGTGGAATCAAGAAATACGAAGATCTTCCGGAAAACTGCCGTAAATATGTAGAATTCGTTGAGAAACAGATCGGCTTCCCGATTACCATGATCTCCAACGGTCCGGGAAGAAACGACATTATTTACAGAAATAAGTAATCAGAAGCATAGAACGCGCCGGGGAACTCTCCGGCGCATTTGTTTAATAAAGAGGTAAGTATGAAAAACTGGAAAAAATATGCGGCGATCATCGGAGTGATCGTTCTGCTGGTGATTTTCTGCCTTCCGATGTATTTTGCATTGAAGGGTGACTTTTCCCAGAAAGAATTTATGGCATCACTTTTTACAGTGATGTTTGTAGCGGTCATGTGTTATGTGATTCTGATGTTATTCAAATATCTGAATAAAAAGAAAGATGGTCAGGAGAAAAGCAGTATGATTAAAAACGTGGTTTTTGATGTAGGTCTTGTACTTGTAGAATTTAACTGGCAGGATTATCTCGACAGCTTTGGATTTGACGAAGAAAAGCGCGAGCGTATCGCGAAGGCAACATTTCAGAGCCCGGTCTGGGATGAAAGAGACAGAGGTCTCTATGATGAGGAGACATATGTACGTCAATGTCAGGAACTGGCACCGGAGTATGCCGAAGACATTGCGGCAGTGATGAAAGATACACCAAAGACGATACGAAGGATGCCATATGCGGAAACGTGGACCAAATACCTGAAAAGCCAGGGCTATCAGTTATATGTACTGTCTAATTACAGCAGATATATGCTGGATCGTACGAAAAAAGAAATGCCATTCCTCAAATACATGGACGGTACCGTGTTTTCCTGTGATGTGAAGCAGTTAAAGCCGGAAGCTGACATTTATCAGACACTGCTTGACAGGTTTGGACTGAAAGCAGAGGAGTGTGTGTTTATTGACGACCGTCCGGTGAACTGCGAGGGAGCACAGAAAGCAGGAATCCATACAATCTGTTTCAAGAGTTTCAAACAGGCAGCGGCAGAGCTGGAAGCACTCGGCGTAAAATAAAAACAGATTTTTTCGCAAAAGAACAGAAGAAAAGCCCCAAAACCGCGGCATGGGCGTCAGTCCTGAGACCTTTCGTAAGGGGAGGATATAAATAAGTATTTCTGATATTATCTTTTGCAGTGTTCTTCAAAGAAATCTTATCGGAACACTTATAGTATGACCGTTATATGAGTATTTATACAGAATTTTCACAAAAATTATTACAATATGGTTTGTCTTTTGGTGAAAAAGATGATATAATGAACCACAGGCAAAATTTTTGAAAAGAGGATAAACAAATGAGCGATAAAACAATCTTAGAGCAGTGGCGTGAGATTGCCTACAATCAGCAGGCAGACCGCAATCAGCTCCAGAGATTCTGGGCAAACTATTTCAATATTGAGAAGGGCATCTATGAGCAGCTTCTTTCCAACCCGGATGAAGTTGTAAGCGGTACAGTGAAAGAGCTGGCTGAGAAATACGGACAGGATGTTATGACTATGGTTGGTTTCCTTGATGGTATCAACGACAGCCTTAAGATTCCGAACCCGATTGAGACCATGGATGAGAATACAAAGGTTACACTTGCTTTTGATAAAGAACTCCTTTACAAGAATATGGTAGATGCAAAGGCTGACTGGCTGTATGAACTGCCACAGTGGAACGACATCTTTACTGAAGAAAAACGTAAAGAACTCTACAAAGAGCAGAAAAAGTCCGGTACAGTTGTAAAACCGCACAAAATCGGCCGCAACGATCCATGCCCGTGTGGAAGCGGCAAGAAATAC
This sequence comes from uncultured Ruminococcus sp., assembly GCA_900066355.1. Taxonomy (GTDB): domain Bacteria; phylum Bacillota; class Clostridia; order Lachnospirales; family Lachnospiraceae; genus Blautia_A. The sequence continues at coordinate 158,227 of FMEL01000001.1, read as the reverse complement.
AAACACTGCTGCGGCAGATAATGAAAACCAGATCAGATCTGGATTATATCATTGTACTTGGTGCACATGTCAATGGCACAAAGCTTACATTAGCCCTTCTGGAACGAGTCAGAAGGGCTTTGTTGTATCTGGAAGAAAATCCGGGTACGAAGGCTGTGCTTTCCGGAGGACGGGGCGACGGAGAGCAGATCAGTGAAGCCGAAGCCATGTACAGATATCTTACAGAACATGGGATTGCAGCAGAACGTCTTATAAAAGAAGAACAATCAACCAACACGAAAGAAAATCTGGATTTCAGTCTCCGCCTGATCGGAAGTATGGAGCACAGCATTGGCGTCGTGACAAACAACTTTCATGTATTTCGTGGAGTTGCTATCGGAAAGAAATGTGGATGCAGAAAAATCTATCCGATTCCGTCGAAATATCGTTCCTGGAGACTGCTTATTTATGTCCCAAGGGAAATCCTTGCAATTCTGAAAGATAAAATTGTCGGAAATTTATGAAAAAAATAAAATTTAAAAAAAATAAAAAAAGTGTTGACACATTGGTACGGAAATAGTATACTAACGTAGTCGGTTGAGCGAAAGCTCAATGGCAGGCATAGAAATGGGATCTTAGCTCAGCTGGGAGAGCATCTGCCTTACAAGCAGAGGGTCATAGGTTCGAGCCCTATAGGTCCCATTAAATATGGCGAGATAGCTCAGTTGGCTAGAGCACACGGTTCATACCCGTGGTGTCGAGGGTTCGAATCCCCCTCTCGCTACTTTTTTATGCCTTTAACTGAATATGGCGAGATAGCTCAGTTGGCTAGAGCACACGGTTCATACCCGTGGTGTCGAGGGTTCGAATCCCCCTCTCGCTATTACATGAAGTCCTTTGATTTATTTCAGAGGATTTTTTTTTGCATGCAAAGATAAAGCATGATTTTCACCAGTATAATATTTCCAAATTTTTTGAGGGGACTAACACAAAAAATTTGCATCTAGGCATTTGACGTGATTTGTTGTATGATATACACTGTCAATAAAACAAGAAGAAAGGGGAAATCAGACCGTGGCAAAAAAAATGCTCTTTGTGTTTAATCCAAAAGCAGGAAAAGGAAAGATCAAGACGCATTTGCTGGACATCGTAGATATATTCAGCAGCCATGATTATGAGATCATTATCCGTTCCACGCAGGCTCCCAGAGATGCCTATGAGAAAGCGAAGGAATATGCAAATTCTGTTGACATGATCGTCTGCAGTGGTGGTGACGGTACACTGGATGAAGTAGTTACCGGTATCATGGAGGCAGAAAGTAGTGTTCCGATCGGTTATATTCCGGCAGGAAGTACCAATGATTTTGCAAACAGTCTTTTTATGCCGAAAAACATGACAAAAGTAGCAGAGATGATCATGGAAGAAGAACTGTACCATTGTGATATCGGAAGATTCAATCAGAAGACTTTTGCATATGTGGCAGCATTTGGATTGTTTACGGATGTGTCTTATGAGACAGACCAGGATCTGAAAAACGTTCTGGGACATGTTGCTTATGTTCTGGAAGGGGTAAAACGACTTTTTGATATAAAATCTTACCATATGAAAGTAACTTCTGATGAAGTTCAGGCAGAGGATGATTTCATCGTTGGAATGATCACTAATTCCCGTTCTGTGGGCGGATTCAAGAACCTCACAGGCAAGAATGTTGATATGAATGACGGACTTTTTGAGGTGACACTGATTGCTCATCCGAAGAATCCACTACAGCTTCAGGAAATCATAACAGCACTCGTGATGGCTGAAGACAACACAGACCTGATCTATTCTTTTAAGACGAAGAAGCTTACGATAGAGTCAGATGAAGAAGTACCGTGGACTCTGGACGGAGAGTTTGGCGGAGATCACAGTTATGTTGATATCGAAAACAGACATAAAGCGCTGAATCTTTATCTTAAGAGTACCAAAAAGTAAAAAAGAAATACAACGCGAATGAGAACCAAAAGGAGAAAGAGAATGTCAGATTACGTAAATGTAACAGAGCTTTTCGGATGTGACGTATTTAATGACGCGGTCATGGAAGAACGTCTTCCGAAAAAAGTATACAAAGAGCTGAAAAAAACCATCGAAGAGGGTAAAGAACTCTCTCTGGAGGTGGCAGATGTAGTTGCCCATGAGATGAAAGAATGGGCAATCGAAAAGGGGGCAACCCACTACAGCCACTGGTTTCAGCCGCTGACAGGTGTAACTGCGGAAAAACATGATGCGTTTATTACAGCACCAAAAGAGAACGGCAAAGTTCTGATGAGTTTTTCCGGTAAAGAACTGATCAAGGGAGAATCCGATGCATCATCATTCCCGTCTGGTGGCCTTCGAGCAACCTTTGAGGCAAGGGGCTACACTGCATGGGACTGTACATCACCGGCTTTTGTGCGCCATGATGCGGCCGGCGGAACACTTTGCATTCCTACTGCATTCTGTTCTTATACAGGAGAGGCACTTGATCAGAAAACACCACTTCTGCGTTCCATGGAAGCAATCAATACACAGTCTTTACGACTTCTCCGACTTTTTGGAAATAAGACCTCTAAGAAAGTAACTCCGTCTGTAGGGGCAGAACAGGAATATTTCCTTGTAGATAAAGAAAAATGGCTTCAGAGAAAAGACCTGATCTATACCGGAAGAACTCTTTTCGGTGCAATGCCTCCGAAAGGACAGGAGATGGATGACCACTATCTCGGTACGATCCGTCAGAGAATTTCTGCCTATATGAAAGAAGTAAATGAAGAGTGCTGGAAACTCGGTGTAACTGCGAAGACGCAGCACAATGAAGTTGCTCCGGCACAGCATGAGCTGGCTCCGATCTATGCACCGGTAAATATCGCTGCAGACCACAACCAGATCATGATGCGTATCCTCAAGAAAGTAGCAAGCCGTCATGGTATGCGCTGCCTGCTTCATGAGAAACCGTTTGCAGGCGTCAACGGTTCCGGTAAGCACAACAACTGGTCCCTGACAACGGATGACGGAATCAACCTTCTGGATCCAGGCAAGACACCACATGAGAACATTCAGTTCCTACTTGTCCTGACCTGTATCCTGAAAGCGGTAGATACTCATGCAGACCTTCTTCGTGAATCCGCAGCGGATGTAGGAAACGATCAGAGACTTGGTGGCAATGAGGCACCGCCGGCTGTAATTTCTGTATTTCTTGGCGAGCAGCTTGGGGATGTCCTTGATCAGCTGATCAGCACGGGAACTGCGACACACAGCAAAAAGGGTACGATCCTTGAGACCGGTGTTAAGACACTTCCGGATTTCATGAAAGATGCGACAGACCGTAACCGTACATCACCGTTTGCATTTACCGGAAACAAATTCGAGTTCCGTATGGTCGGTTCCAGAGATTCTATTTCTGAATGTAATGTCGTACTGAACACAATCGCTGCCGAGGCTTTCAAGGAAGCCTGCGACCGTCTGGAACAGTCAGATGATTTTGAAATGGCAGTTCATGATCTGATCAAAGAATATGCAATTGAGCATCAGCGCATTGTCTTTAACGGAAACGGTTATGCACCGGAGTGGGCAGAAGAAGCGAAACGCCGTGGCCTTCCGAATCTTCCGTCCATGGTGGATGCGATTCCGGCACTGACAACAGAAAAGGCTGTAAAACTGTTTGAGGAATTCCATGTATTCACACAGACTGAGCTGGAATCCCGTGCAGAGATACAGTACGAGATTTATGCAAAAGCAGTCAATATCGAAGCAAAGACCATGATTGACATTGCTACAAAGCAGATCATTCCGGCAGTTATCCGTTATACAACAGTTCTTGCGGACTCTGTAAATACTGTCCGCGCGGTCGGAGATATCGATATCAGCGTGCAGCTTGAACTTCTGAAAAAGTGCTCCGTACTTCTGAAAGTGACAAACAGCGCCATGAAAAATCTTTCAGATGTTGTTTCAAAAGTTTCTGAGATTCCGGAAGGCAGAGAACGTGCAGTATATTGTAAAGACATAGTCTGCAAGGCAATGGAAGAACTCCGTACCCCGGTTGATGAGCTGGAAATGCTCGTTGACAAGTCCATGTGGCCAATGCCTTCTTATGGCGATTTGATCTTTGAGGTTTAAGAAATAAGGGATTATATTATCAGGGAGAATTGAATTTGGAAGAACTGAAATTTCTGGAGGAACAGAATGTATCCTCCCGTTTAATAAAAAAGATATTGGAATTTCGGGAAATGTACCCGGTTCCGGATGAAGCGGCAGGCAGGATCACAAAGCCTGCCATCCCTTTTTATGGGAAAGAAATTCTGGAAATGGCGATTGCGGGGCTGCTTCAGGGACAGAATCTGCTCCTTGCAGGTCCGAAGGCAACCGGAAAAAATATTCTGGCAGAAAATCTGGCATATATTTTTCACAGACCGGTATACAATGTATCGTTTCACGTAAATACAAACAGCGGTGATCTGATTGGTACCGATACGTTTGAGGATGATCAGGTCAAACTTCGAAAGGGAAGTATTTACCGTTGCGCAGAATGCGGTGGATTCGGTGTGCTGGACGAAATAAATATGGCAAAGAATGATGCTGTTTCCGTGTTGCATGCAACACTGGATCACCGTCGTTCCATCGATGTTCCGGGATACGATAAGATCGATCTGCATCCTGCGACTCGTTTTATCGGCACGATGAATTATGGATATGCCGGTACGAAAGAGTTGAATGAGGCTCTGGTTTCCCGATTTATGGTAATTGATATGCCGGCACAGTCAGAAGAGACACTGCAGTTTATTTTTCATCAGATGTTTCCGACAGCGAAAGAGCATGCAGTTGAACAGTTTATCGGAGTTTTTCTTGATCTGCAGCTCAAAGCACAGAACAGCGAAATATCTACGAAGGCACTGGATCTTCGAGGACTGCTTGCTGCAATGAAGATCGTGGAAGTGGGACTTTCTCCTGCAAAAGCAATCCGCATGGGAGTAATCAACAAAACGTTTGATATCTTTGAAAAAGAAATCGTAGAAGATGTCGTGAACACCCGAATTCCTTTGGAATGGACCAGAGAGGATGTCTATGAATAATACGGAACCAGTTGAAATTGATGATTACCGTCTGGAACTGGAAAACAGGATCCGCAATCTCCTGTGGACAGTCAGCGGTGATTACGGACTGGATATGAAGCCTGACGTGTCACTTTTTCTGAGATCAAAGGCAATTGCGCTCTATGACGGAATCAAACAGGGAGCTCTTGCCAGATATTATGATAAGGATATGCTCGGGCTTTATCTTGTCAAAAAGATATTTATGGAAGCAGGAGAAAATGAGCTGACTTTCGTGGCACAGCTCTGTATAGAAGAAGCTATCGGTGAAAAAGTCTGTGAAGAGCGACCGGGGATCCGTTCTATGCAGAGACAGTGTTTTGAGGATATTCTGGATCAGGAATTCGAAAAAATGCCATCACATGCAGATCTTGCCGGCAGGCTTAAAGTGAATGTCCTAAGGCGCAGACTTTCCGAAGGAGAGTATCATACAGAGCAGAAAATGCAGCCGTTTATGGAATTGGTACAGGAAGCCGGCAGTACGAAAGATACGATGGAACTGATCAGGATTATTGACCGGCTGTACAATTCGCTGATCGATCCGAAGTTTGAGCGTAATCATGGAACTCTGGAACAGGTGCTTGCGGTTACACTGGAAGATCTGACTGAATTTTCGTGGGAGGATTATCTTTCGGAGGAAATGTATGAGGAAGCTCTGGAAACATACGTAGATAAGCTGACAACAAATGTTGCCGGACTTGAGAATGCTGCCGTTACCGAAGAAATGGAAGAAAAACGTGAGAGAAGACGAAAGGTAACAGTGGTTACACCGGAGATGCAGGAAAAAGCCCACACATATGTGGAACTGAATTATGGCATCACGTATCTGACTGAAGCAGAAGAAAAACGCATGAATTATCTGATGTGCAGAGATATCCACAGTGACTGCAGCCTGTATTTCACAGAAGGAATTCTGAAAAATCCGGTAAAGAGAAATTACCAGTATGAATACGCGAAACGCCTCAAAAATAAAAATATCTGGCTGTATCATGATAAACACCGGATCGTGAAACAGAATATTTCAGAGCTGACAGAGACGTTACGAAAATCCCTGGTGCTCAGGAGTGAAAGCCAGAGTGTCTTTTCAGACAGAGGCAGAGTGGTTCCGTCCCGTTTGTGGAGAGTAGGACGAAGTAAAGAGGCAAGAATCTTTGAACAGGAACTGAAAGGAGATTCAGCGGATTTTGTAGTAGATGTTCTGATTGATGCAAGTGGCTCGCAGATGAGCCGCCAGGGTGAAGTGGCAATTCAGGCATATATCATCAGTGAAGCACTCAGTAATGTGGAGATCCCACACAGAGTCATGAGCTTCTGCACTTTCTGGGATTACACGATCCTGCACAGATTCCGTAAATATGATGATCCGCGTTCAGAAAATGAAAACATTTTTAATTATGTAACTTCTTCCAATAACCGTGACGGACTTGCAATCCGGACTGCCGGATATGATCTCCTCCAGCGGGAAGAAGAGAAGAAAATCATGATCATCTTAAGTGACGGCAGGCCGTATGATGTGATCGTAAACCGTCCGAATGCAAAAAATCCGCAGCCATATCGTGGCAAAGTAGCAGTAACGGACACGGGGATGGAAGTGCGGCGTCTCCGAAATCTTGATGTCAGCGTTCTTGGTGTTTTTGCGGGGGAAGAAAAAGATCTGGATACGGAGAAAAAGATTTTCGGTAAAGACTTTGCGTATATCCACGATATTACGAAATTTTCGAGAATTGTCGGGAAATATCTGACAAAACAGCTTGAGATTGATGAATGATAGACAAAAAAAGTGCAATATTTCTAAAAAATGTTAAATAAAACGAACAAAAGTATAAAAAGTTCATAAAATCGCCCTTGCGAATACTGACAAAGTCGGTTATAATAATAAGAGGTTCATAACAAAAAAAAAGGGAGAGGAAATCAATGAACGAGAACAAAGAGTTCAAACCGTATATTCCTGCTGAAAAAGTAACAGCGGAAATGACGGTCACATCTGTGCTCATGGGTGTCATCCTTGCTATCGTATTCGGTGCAGCTAACGCATACCTCGGACTTCGTGTCGGTATGACTGTTTCCGCATCTATTCCGGCAGCAGTTATTTCCATGGGTGTTATCCGTGTCATCATGAAGAAAAACTCCATTCTGGAGAGCAATCTGGTGCAGACGATCGGTTCCGCCGGTGAGTCACTTGCAGCAGGTGCTATTTTTACAATGCCTGCTCTTTTCTTATGGGCAGAAGAAGGTCTCTGTGATAAACCGAGTCTGGTAGAGATCACTCTGATCGCACTTTGCGGTGGTGTCCTTGGTGTACTTTTCATGGTACCGCTTCGTAACGCTCTTATTGTTAAAGAGCATGCAACACTTCTTTATCCGGAAGGAACTGCATGTGCAGACGTACTTCTTGCAGGTGAAGAAGGCGGTGCAAACGCTTCTACTGTATTTTCCGGTATGGGACTTGCAGCAGTCTTCAAATTTGTTGTTGACGGTCTGAAAGTTATTCCGGCAGACGTTTCTGCAGCATTTACATCCCTTAAGGGTGAAATCGGTATGGAAGTATATCCGGCACTTCTTGGTGTTGGTTATATTGTAGGACCACGTGTAGCATCGTTCATGTTTGTAGGTTCTATCGTCGGATGGCTGGTTATCATCCCGATGATCTGCCTGTTTGGACCAGATACTTGGCTGTATCCGGCTGATCCGGGAGTGACTATTTCACAGCTGTATGCGGCTGGTGGTGCAGCAGCAATCTGGAGCAAATATGTGAAATACATCGGAGCAGGTGCCATCGCTACAGGTGGTATCATTTCCCTGATCAAATCTCTGCCGCTGATCATCAGCACATTCCGTGATTCCATGAAGAGCATGAAGGGCGGATCTGTAAAGGGAACTGCAAGAACAGACAGAGATCTTCCGATGAACTTCATCCTGATCGGTATCGTTGCAATGGTAGTTATTATCTGGGCAGTACCGGCTATCCCGGTTAATCCGCTTGGAGCACTTCTTATCGTAATCTTCGGATTCTTCTTTGCAACTGTATCTTCCCGTATGGTAGGTATGATCGGTAGCTCCAACAACCCGGTTTCCGGTATGGCAATCGCTACACTTCTGATTTCCACAATGGTAATCAAGAGTAGCGGACAGACTGGAATCGATGGTATGAAAGCAGCAATCGCAATCGGTTCTGTAATCTGTATCATCGCAGCAATCGCTGGTGATACTTCTCAGGACCTTAAGACAGGATACCTTCTTGGAGCAACTCCTAAGACACAGCAGATCGGTGAGCTGATCGGTGTTGTTGCTTCCGGTCTTGCAATCGGTGGTGTTCTGTATCTTCTGGATGCAGCATGGGGATATGGCGGAGCAGAAGTTCCGGCTCCTCAGGCAGGTCTTATGAAGATGATCGTTGAGGGTATCATGGGAGGAAACCTTCCATGGGCACTTGTATTCATCGGTGTATTCCTTGCACTTGGTATGGAAATCCTAAGAATTCCGGTAATGCCTTTTGCAATCGGTCTTTACCTTCCAATCTATCTGAACGCAACCATCATGATCGGTGGTGTTGTTCGTATGTTTATGGATGGCAGAAAGAACGTTGATGAAGAAACAAAGAACGATCAGGTTACAGACGGTACATTATACTGTGCAGGTATGATCGCCGGCGAAGGTCTTGTAGGTATCGCACTTGCTATCCTTGCAGTTGCAGGTATCAGTCTGGATGTATCCGGAGTTGTTAACTTTGGTAACATCGGTGGTGTTGTTCTCATGATCATCATGATCCTGACACTGCTGAAATTCTCCTTATGGAAAAAGAAAAAAGCCTGATGAGAAAACAGAATAAAAAAAGCAAAAAACAAAATATGGATATCAACTATCTTGATCTGATTCCGGTAAGATCCGAAGAACTTCACTGGCATAAGGACATAAAAGGACGTGTGATACTGGATGTGGAGAATACGGGACTGTTCAATAAAATTGCACAGAAGGTATTCAACAAACCTCAGTACACAAAAGTCCATCTTGACGCACAGGGCACTTTTATCTGGCCGCTGATCGATGGAAAGCGTACCGTATCCGATATCGCAGCACTGGTGAAGAGTGAATTCGGAGAAGCAGCCGAACCTCTGTATCCGAGAATTATCAAATATTTCGAGATTGTTGAGAGCTATCATTTTATTAAATTTGCAAATAAGCCTTCCAAGTAGGGCACACTAAGAACGGGAAACAGCATTTCGCTGTATCCCGTTCTTTTAGGTTGAGGGTTACTTTACTGAGATATAGCAACAGAGAAAGGAGTACTTATGAAAATTGCTGGAAAAAAAGTGTGGTATCTGGAATATATTCTGATCATTGTCGGAACCGGACTTATGGCAACTGCAATCACATCCTGTTTTGATGCAGCAGGAATGGTTACAGGAGGATTTTCCGGTATTGCGATTCTTGTCAAAGCCTGGACAAAAGGGCTGTACGGAGATGGAATTCCGCTCTGGGTCACCAACCTTGTATTGAACGTTCCGTTTTTTCTTCTCGCCGCTAAAATAAAAGGTTTCAAATTTGTAAAAAAAGCACTTCTGGGAGATCTTTCGCTGACGATCTGGCTGGCAATCCTTCCGGCATGGAAGCTGTCCGGCGATTTTCTTCTGGTTGCCTTATATGGAGGACTTCTGCAGGGGATCGGAATCGGATGTGTGTTTCTCGGAGGCGGAACGACCGGGGGCACGGATCTTCTGGCAGCTATCATCCAGAAATATCTGAATCATTATTCAATCGCGCAGATCATGCAGTTTATAGATGGAGCAGTAGTTGTAGTCGGCATGTATGTATTTGGGGTAGAGCGTGCGCTGTATGCAATTATTGCAGTATTCCTTGTGACGAAAGTTTCTGATGGAATTATTGAAGGACTGAAATTCTCAAAAGCTGTTTACATTATTACGGATAAGCCGGATGAAGTGGCAAAGATTGTCATGGAAGATCTTGATCGTGGAATCACAGGGATTTCAGCAAAGGGAATGTACTCCGGAACGGATAAACTGATGCTGTTCTGTGTAGTCGGAAAGAAAGAGCTGGTTCATTTAAAAGAAAAAATTGACGAAATTGATGAGAATGCATTTGTGATCGTAGGTGATGCAAGAGAGGTTCATGGGGAAGGTTTCATAGAAAAATAGGAATTATTCACAAAAAAATGTAAAAAATTTAAGTTTTGGTCTTTTATTTTTGGTCATTTTGTATTAAAATAACATTTAGTATAGCAAGCCTATGGGGAAAAAGGAGAAAAACGCGCAGTAAGCGAGAAGGGATGTAAGCAGATGATATCAAATCAGGTACTTCAGAATACGCTGGAAGGACTTAAAGAAATTTCCAGAACAGAATTTTGCATCATTGACACAGAGGGAAAGGTACTCGCAACAACGTTTGCAGATTTTTCAATTCAGCCGGGAGATATACAGGCTTTTGTAGAATCCCAGGCAGACAGTCAGCTTGTAAAGGGATTCCAGTATTTTAAAGTTTGCGATGATTATCAGCTGGAATATGTGCTGGTTGCGCATGGAGATGATGAGGATACTTACATGGTTGGCAAACTTGCTGCATTCCAGATTCAGAACCTCATTGTAGCCTATAAAGAAAGATTCGACAAAGACAGCTTTATCAAGAATCTTCTTCTTGATAACCTGCTTCTGGTTGATATTTATAACCGTGCGAAGAAACTTCATATCGATGCGGATGTCCGTCGTGTAGTTATGATTCTTGAACTTCAGCAGGAGAAGGATCACAGTGCAATGGAAAGCGTTAAGAGCTTTTTCGGCGGTAAGAGCAAAGATTTCATTACTGCAGTAGATGAGAAGAGCATCATTATTGTAAAAGAACTCGAGGAGGGTGAAGGTTATCCGGAGATGGATAAGCTTGCACATGCAATCCTTGATTCACTTGGATTAAATCAGACAGAAGAGACACATATTGCATATGGTACGATCGTCAACGAACTGAAAGAAGTTTCCCGTTCTTATAAAGAAGCCCGCATGGCACTTGATGTCGGCAAGATTTTCTTCGGTGAGAAGGATGTCATTGCATATAGTTCTCTTGGTATCGGACGTCTGATCTATCAGCTGCCGATTCCGCTGTGCAAAATGTTCATTAAGGAGATTTTCGAGAATAAATCACCGGATGATTTCGATGAAGAGACACTTGTTACAATCGATAAGTTCTTCGAGAACAGCCTGAATGTTTCTGAGACATCAAGACAGCTCTATATCCACAGAAATACACTGGTTTATCGTCTGGACAAGCTTCAGAAGAGTACCGGACTGGATCTTCGTGTATTCGAAGATGCAATTACCTTCAAGATTGCACTGATGGTTGTAAGGTACATGAAGTATATGGAAACGCTTGAGTATTAATCCAGTATTTATGCGACTTTCCGGCATTTCTTAAAGTGAAAAATACGGTTTTGCCTACCGTTTGCCTACCATTTTTTCAGATGGTAGGCAATTTTACTTTATGGCAGCCTCAAAAAGTGCTACAGCTTCATCCTGCATTTTTTCTGTATTGTAGACATAACGTTCCATTGTGACTTTAATATTTTTGTGTCCGAGACGTTCCATAATGGTCTTCGGGGAAGCTCCGTTTTCTGCAAGGATCGTTCCGTGAGTGTGACGTAGACTATGAGGATGAAAAGCGGTATACCCCAGTTTGTGTTTGATAATTCTGGTACAGTACTTAATGCTTTCGGTAGTCAGCATTTCGCCATTCTCTTTTGTCAGAGGCCACACTTCTCTGTAGTCTGGAGGAACGTCCTGATTTGCAGGAACACAGTGCAGATGCAAAGAATTATCAACATAAGTTCTTGTGTAGTATTCCCCATATCTTAACCGATTCATTTTCATAACGGTAATCTCTGACTTCAACAATGCTTCGAGAGTGGGACCTATTTTTAGCTTCCGGAAAGAATCATATTTCGGATTCTTATAGATCCATTGTTTGTCCTCTTTCTGCAGCTGACGGTTGACAGAAATCGTGTGTCGGCGGAAGTCCACATCACGCTGCAGATCCAGCCCGAAACACTCTCCAATACGCATACCGGTGTGGTAGCAGATCATAAGAGGCAGATAGTAGCAGGTACCGTTGAAATAGTCGACGATATCTGACCATGCCTCACTACTGCACACATACTCCCTGTGCTCTCTCTGATCCTGAGTAACCGGAACGCTGGGGACACGAGTGTAAGAGCAGGGATTTTGGCGAAGATACTGGCATGGATATACTGCATACTTCAATGCTCCAGAGAGCACACCACGATAATTGGCAATGCTCTGCTCGGATAATCCTTTTGCTTTTAGCGAATCAATCCATTGCTGGATGGCAGCAGGAGAAAGTGCAGAAAGCTTATAGTTCCCTAATGCCGGTTTAATATGTAACTTAACAGCAGATGCATAAGTATCGTATGTGTTGTATGTCATATTAGTCTTGACATTACCATCCAGCCAGAAATCCAGATAATCAGAGAGAGACATCTCTGATGCTTTAAATATAATACCGGCCTGATCATACTCGGCTTTTGCCTTAGTACCTGCAGCAAGCGCTTCTGCTTTCGTCCGGAATCCTGCTTTGGAAATTGGTTTGCGTTTTCCTTTGATCCGCGCGCCTTCGAAGCTGTACTCCCAGCTTTTTCCACGTTTTCTTGTTCGTAATTCTCCCACAATATCACCTTCCTTTTAATTTTGAGTACAAAAAATAACAGCCACACAAATGTTTGGGTTGTGCGCTGCTTCCGAAGATGATACAATATCTTTGCAAAATGAGCATCTCTTCGGAGATCTGAGCCGGTTCAGTGTTGGTAGCACTGGATCGGTTTTTTATTGCTTTTATTTATTTTTTATAAGTGATACAATTGCCAAAATTACGTTGATCAAGCACCAAGTAGCCCATATGTACAAATCTGAATAACTTCCAGCTAATCCATAGCCTAATAACGCACCGATGCCGAAAAGAACAATAAGAGCAATATTGCTGCCCTTGCCGCCTTTACGTGTTGCAATAGATACAATTCCGCCCGCTAAAAGCATAATCGCAACAATGATACCAGCGGAACCACCGACTTCTCCGGTCTCACCAAGAGTATTGCCGATTCCTACGGCGCAGGATTGAAATGCAACCATAATAAATAATACGATTGACAAAATCCCTGATACAAGTTTCCATGTTTTCATAAAGAATTCCTCCTTAATATTGTTTTTTATCATTTAGCAGCAATCATTTTCATCACTGCAAATGGTTTAAAATAGATAATATAGTTGCTGATAATAGTATGTATTCTACCTTTTTCAGAAATAAACGTAAAAGGCCTCGCATTACTGCGAGACCTTCACATAATATAAATCTGTCTTCTTTTATGCCCTATAGGCTCTGTTGTTAGAGATACAACTCTCTGACAGTATTTATATTATATATTAGATTATTACCGCAGTCAAGAAAAAATACTAGAAAATAAATAATTCTTTTATTTTATTATTTATTTTATCAAGTGATTCTGGAGATAACCGAATCCCTGATAATACGCCATATGCATTTCGAGGATCATAAATTCTTATCTTACTAATTGTTGTGATTTGATCTACTAATGCAATACTACCAGTTTTCATTTGCTCGATTTCAGCTTTGATTTTATTTAACTGTATAGTTTTCAATTTGTTTTGTTCTGATTTCTTTTCCCATTCATTTTTTAAGTCTTTAGCGATTTCCAAATATGTTCTGGCTGCTTTTGTCGCATCAGAAGATTTTGGAGAATTATCTGGTACAGATAAATTCTCATCAACAGCTTTCATTAAAGTATCAAATAAACCAAGCGTTTTGGAGATTTCTTCTTCTTCAGCCTGAACTTGCTGTGCAATAGTGTCATATTTTAATTTTAAATTACGGTATAGTTCATTTCCGAGTTCTACGTCATTTGGATGAGTAGAATTATTGTTTTTTTGCGAAGTTAAAGGTATGACTGTAACCACAGAAGAACTATGGGGATTTTTATTATTTATAACAATGGCATAATGTAATCCACCGTATTCACTTCCAATATTGAATCCGAAATTCAGTTTTACAATATCACCGCGTTTATAAGCAATATTTTTTTTAGGATCAAAAGTTTCTTCAAAGCTGAGCATTCTGACATAATCTTTAATCCAGTAGGAAAGCAAGTTGGCTTTTTTTAAACGTTGTCCACTAGGGTCATTAATAAATCCTTCTAACATAGAATTTAACTTTTTTATAGCATGTTTCTTGTTTTGGATGACATCTTCTTTTGAAAAATCTGTAGACAATAAACAATCCTCCTAATTATGTATTTTCAGTTCTATTAATTTTTTATGATATCCGGTCATTCTGGACATCTGATCAATAGTAAAGTCCCTATATTCCTCAAGGAATGAATCTGGAAGCAACAGTTCCATAGCAAATTTGTTGGCTTCGATTTCCTTCTTGGAATTCAGTAAAAGTGTTTTAGTTCGAATAAAATAACAATTTTCCTTCCGGTGTAGGATAGCATGTCCGAGTTCATGAGCCATGACCAGACGCATTTCATGTTCCGGAAGATTTTGATTAATAAATATGTAGCGGTGATTTTTCAGGAACATATAGCATCCTTCGAATTGCAGATCACAAATCTGGTACAGGATACCAAGCTGATCGGCAATGGCAAAAGGATCTGATGTTCCTGTTTTTCTTTTGTAGTAAGAAACAATCTTCTTGATATTACGATTCAAGTAATCCACCTACTTTTTGTACTTCTTAGGAGTGTACTTCTCTTTGTTAATAATCTTTAATCTCTTCAAAGCAATTTCCAACTCATCCCGGAACAGCTCCGCAGCTTCTGGACTTAATTCCTCACCGTTGTAACTTGCAGGTCCGTCTTCACCGGCAGTGAGCTTTTCCATGATATTGTCCAGATCCTTAGCAATGTCGCGGTTGTCTTTTAATGTAAGTTCTTGAGAAGCGGAGATATCCTTTCCAGTCATAAGATAGTCAATAGTTACACCAAAATAATCCGCTATTTTCTGTAATGTTTTTGTTGTGGGCGTACTTCGACCAGATTTCCAGTTGCTTAATGCTGTTTGGGTAACACCGGCTTCTTTTGCAACTTTGTAGGAAGTAACACCGTTCTTTTGTAGAAGTTGCTCAAATACTTCGTACATAAATTGTGCTCCTTTCACAAAGATAGCATACTTTCACAAAAGTTAGTAAAAATACTTGACTACTAACGAGAAAAGATGTATTATTTGCTTACGAAAACGAAAGCAATTATAAAAACACTTTCGAATGTGAAATGCTTTCTTTTATAAAATGTGGTAGTTTTATGATTGAAAGTATATCACAGCTCGAAAGTAATTGCAAGAAAATATACTTTCGTAAGGAGGTGTAAATTTGTACGAAAAATATAGTGCGTTATTAGAGAAAGTGAACAAAACATCATATCAGGTATCGAAAGAGACAGGGATAAGCCAAACTGCTTTCTCGAATTGGAAATCTGGGAGATCAGAACCAAGCTTAGAAAGTTTGAAACGCTTAGCAAGGTATTTTGATGTGTCAATCGAATATTTTTTGTCAGACCAGAAAGAGAAAGGAGCGTAGAAGATGAAATCAGAAAAAGATGGGGTTGAATTAGTTGTTTCAATATTGGTGAGCATTATCACTGCTTTACTGGTGGTCAAGTTCATGCACTGACCAGCAATGCAGTGATAAAAGCAACTGCAATAGGAACTAAGATGGATTTAAAAAGAAATGACATCAAAGCATTTAAAGAAAATTGAAAGTAGTGGAGTCCTTTTTGAGTTAAACGGTAATTATGATCGTTTAATCCCTGAGAAGGCAATAAAAGAATATAGCCCCGCTCTGCCAATGATGACTCTAAACTGATTATTTCAGTAGATAATTCTTTACAAGGCAGTTCAACAGAAGAGTTTTCATATAAATGCATAGAACAATTGAATTCATCATAATAAAAAGCTTGTTCTGTTTTTGAAGTTAACTTATGTATTAATCTTAAAAATTTGATTTCTTGCAATGTCATGTAATCACCTCATTTGGAGAAATTGTACCAGAGGGCAGAGAAACATGCAAGATGTAATGTTATTACTCAGACCAGAAGGAGGCGAGTTGAGATGGATGATCAAAAAGAAGAGATTGAAAATCTGCGTAAGCAGATAAAAGGTCTAAAAATTAGTTTAATGCTTACGCAGATATCAACGGTTGTATTTACCATTATTTTTGGATGTCAGTGTCTTCGGTCGATTCAGAATTATCATTACCTGCTTCAACAGGTGAGCATGTGTCTTGAGTCTGCGAATACTGTTTATTCAGCTCTTCGACAGTTTCTTTCAATTCTTTGATCGTTTCGGCTTCACTGGAAGAAGATGTATCTATATCGTGAAGTAGCTGTTGCAGCATTTCATTTTGAGCTTGTTGCAATTCAAGTTGAGATTCTTCGATTTGTACCTGTTTAATTTGTTCTGCCTGTGATGAATTGGACTGAGCAATTGCAATGGAAATTGTAAGAATTGTGTTGATAATCAGGTCAATGAGAGCCAGTAAAAAAGAGGTAGACATTTTTATTCTACTGTTCCCAACGGGAATATATACAGAATCAGGCAGCTCATAAGTTTTAGTAGCAGTTTCATCAACTATTACGAAGTCGTCTTCTGGTAATCCTCCGAGATCTTCGGGGCGATCGGCTCTTCCTGAACGGAAATGCAATTCAGGAGTTACGTTCAAAAATTGATTTTGAAGTTTCAGAAGAGATAATGATTGTTTTAAAGACTCATTTAAATTGTTGTATACACCAGTAGTTATATTTTCTCGAACAGTAGCAGTCATAATTTCAGACATTTTGGAGAGAGAGTCTGTTAACGAGGCAACCATGGTGGGTGTATATGCATCAATAATTCGGACATAGGGCAAGAGAAAATCTACCTGAAGTTGATGGAGTTGAGCATTCATAGAAGAAGAAAAAATATCTTGCAGGTGGCCAGAATACATATGTGAAATTCGATTTATAGTATCTTGCAAATTTTGTAGTTCTGGGTTTAAAAAAGGATTGTTTTTTCGCTTGTTTCCCATAGATAGAACCTCCTAGAGTAAATAATCAGGCATGGCAGTGCCTGTACTTACGGGATAGGAGTGAACGTGAGGAATGTCAACTTATTTTGTTGAATCATCAAATTGCTGAGATAAGTACAGAAGATACAGCTGGTAAAGATTCAAGTGTTCTGGAAGGTTCTGAACCTCAAGAGATTCATCATTAATTAAAATTTCTAACATAGGCGATTGCTCCTTTCATATTTGCTTAAAGCATAACCGATATCAGGTGGAACAGCAAGAAAAGGAGTTCGACATTTATCGACCAAAAAGGAAAGCGAGGTGAGAGATATGGTAGAACCATACAAACCATTATACACGGCAAAGCAGGCAGCACAAATTCTGCTCATCAATGTATCTACAGTCTATGAGCTGATGAATACCGGACAGCTTCCATACCTGATTTTGGGAAAGGGTAATGGGACCAGAAAGATTCGGGGAAGTGATCTGGAAAGATTTATTGAAACCCAGAAACCAGCAGAACCACAAGGAGAAACAGCATGAGAAAGATATGGATCATAAGATTCTCTGACGGAACAATCGGCTCCTGCTACGGCACCCGATCGGGAGCCACGGAGATAGCAGAACTCCGGAAAGAAGACTATGGAGGATCTTACACAATAGAAGGAGAGGAACAATGAGAGATATAATCGATTCCACGCTGATTGGAAGTCTTGCGAGTTTCCTGCCGCTCTGGATATGGGACAGCAGAGCTGATCAGATTGCCGGAGCAATCGCGTTGAGTGGGGTGATATACGTATTCAGACGGTGGCATATATGGAGAAGGATGGGAGAATGAGATGAGACTGACAAGAAAGAACCCAAACGGATCATACAGGATCCCGATGTGCACGCAGAAGACAATCCGGCTGGAATGGCAGCAGGAAGATGTTGTTGTTTTTGGAGAAGTCGCAAATCTGCTGGGAGCATATGAAGACCTCGGCACACCGGAAGAACTGCGGGAACTGCTGAAAACAAAAACCGGTATAAAAAAATGATCTGCACACTGCAATGTACAGATCACAAAGCTTATGTCCTCCGGACAAAAATCACTATATACATATTAACATCCGGAGGACATAGCGTCAAGTCTTTACAGGAGAAATCCTGTTTTTATTTGGCTTTTTAACGGGGAAAACATCCCCGCATAGTACTTGATAAAGATATTAAAGTTAGGACATAACGCTATGGTCAAAAGAAAAGAATACAGATTCCGGAAAGGGAAGATTGTAGAGATACAGGAGTTTCATGATGGCAACTATGGAGCACCAGGCAAAAAGAGAATAAAAAAGAAAAAGCCTACAGAGGAACAGATGCGTCTGGTGAATGCAGACAATAAAACTCGGAGGTGCAGGCATAAGCTGTTGGAATATTTCTCTACTGGGGACTGCTTCGGGACGTGGACCTACAGCCAGCAGAACCGGCCACCGGATATGAAAGCTGCATTAAGTGATTTCCAGAAAGCAATCCGGATCGTGAGGGCAGAGTACAAGAAACGGGGAAAAGAACTGTTCTGGATCCGGAATATTGAAAGAGGTACAAAGGGAGCCTGGCATATCCACTTTGTTGTCAACGAGATCGGAGATACCGCAAGCATCATGCAGAAAGCATGGAAGAAAGGCGGAACCTATGCAGTTGAGATCAAAAATGAACCAAAGGTATACGATGAGGACTTTTCAAAGCTTGCTTCTTACATGACAAAGGATGAGCATACCAAAAAAGAAAAGAAAGATGGAACATTGGAAAAGCCCCGTCTGAAAGAGACCAGTTACAACACGAGTCGCAACATGCCTTTGAAAAAACCTCACGTGGATGAATTGCTGAGATGGAAGAATGAAGTAAAACCGAGAAAAGGGTATTACATCGTAGCCATTCATGAAGGGGTCAATCCTGCAACCGGATTTAAGTACCGCAGATACACGATGGCAAAATTTCCAGAGCCGAAGCGGAAAATAACGCTGAAAAGGAGGATTTAAAGATGCAGCAGGTGGATATATTTCTGATCACATCATCACATGCTCCGAAATTAAAAAAAGCATGGTACCGGTATATCCTGGTGTGTCAGGGAAAAACACTGGAGAAGAGGATAGAAGTGCAGGACGTGACTGGTCATCAGCTTGTGATGGAGTGTGCAGTTGCAGCAATGCAGAGGATGATCCGGCCGGCTGTGATCACGATCCATACAGACAGCTACTATCTGGCCAACGGACATGGAAAGATAGCGGGCTGGAAAACTGCGGGCTGGAAAAGGGAAAATGGACAGGCACTAAAAAATATGGATCTCTGGAAAGATCTGGAGAAAGTCTTACAGCCCCATGCAGTCCGGTTCAAAGTAGAGTCGATGCTGCCGTATTCCAAAGAGGGCTCTACTTGAAAGAAATAGGGCAAAACGGGGTACAACTTGTACCCTGGTAGAAAAATGTGGATAAAAAAGTGTAAAAACACGTGCTACTTGAAAGAAATGCGGGTTTTTACATGTAGATAAAGGGGAAATATGTATGTTTGAAAAATTTGGAGAAATGGACAGTTACAAAGAAATCAATGAACTTGCCGAAAACCTGTTTAATGAAGGTGACGTGGACAGCCTCCGCGCAATGGCAAAAGAGAATGGAATCCCGGATGATTTCGTAGAGATGTATCTGGAAGGCATGATCCCGGAATTATGCGATCTGACTACCGCCGCGGTTGGAAAACTGGACAAAGAGGCGGAAGAACTGAAACTGAAAGGACTTATGCTTGACTGGGTGGAGTACATAAAAGGACTGTGCATGCAGGAAGTGATGATCGCTCATCAGGTCCGGAAGCAGGGAAAGAATCTGAAAGGCTGCATGGCGGTATTGCTGAAATTCTCATTCGAGAACCGTGTGACCGTCGACAAGGAAATCGTAAAAGAAGCAAAGATCAAAGCGAGCAGAGTAGATTTTGGTGTTCCGGGAATGGCCGATGCAAAGAGAATGATCCGGGAATATTATCTGGGAGGCAGCAGATGAAAAAGAAAACAATCGAAAAGATACCGTATCTTAAACTGCCGGAAAACGTGAAAAAGGGAGCAAAATATGTTGGAACAACCGCTGTAAAGGTAGTTGGACATGAGAAACATCTTTTTCTGGAGGTCTACCGGAACAAAAAAGCGTCAAGAGAGATTCCGCTGGTGAGGATAGTTCTCACGAAAAAAGATTTTGGTTCGTATTTTCCCGAGCAGGAAGAATGGAACAGGAAAAAGATTAAGATAAATGGAAAATTACTGTGGAACGGTGAAGAAGACTGCAGAGATGGCTGGCAGCAGCTGGAAAAGAAAAATATTCTCAGGACGGAAGAGGATTTAGAACGAATAAAGTCATTCTGCAAAACAACTATTTGGAAAGAAGAAAGGTGGTGGGGATACATTGAACATCACCAGAATTGTATTACACGTACAGAAAGAAGCAGGATAGAAGTACGGAAATACGAGCGGCGGCAGACAGCACTTGAGGAACGGAGCAGAAACACAAAGATATTGCCCGAGGCGAAGATACTAAAGATCGCTGATGAAAGATGGTTCCATCAGGAACATCACCTGTATTACAAAAAGTATGGGAACTGGGTACAGATTGCCTGCAGTAAATGCGGAGGAGTTACAGATGCACGATGGAAAGCAGGAGATTCATATGAAAGCCAGTTTCAGCAGATCGTGCAGGAACCGAGAGAAAATAAAACTGGAAAATGTCCTATGTGCGGAGCATATGGAACCTACAAATGCCAGGGCAAGGCAAAGCATGATTACAGCAAACGGATGCATCTGTTCCTGGGCCAGAAATATAAAACAACCGGTATGGTGATGAGATATGTGGAAGTTACAAAGGAATGGAAACTGGAACTGATTGCAGGAGAAAACGGCACAGAGATGCATGGTGCTTATGAAGAACTTTCGGGAGTGGAGATTGCCAGGGCATATTTTGAACCGGGAAAAGACGTTCAGATAGATTACCACAAGCATAACCCGTATTCGGGTAAAGACTTCTGGGATGACTGCAATCTTTCAGGAAATTATCACATCAGGATAGAAGAAGCTCCAATCCTTGCAGATACTTACAAAGAGATGAAAGATACGATGTTCCAATATAGCGCATTAAAGGAATATGCATCAGAAATCCGGAACGTTAACATAGTCAGATATTTGGAACAGTATCAGCAGACACCGCAAATCGAGGTATTGGTCAAGATGGGATTATTTGGAATTGCGAAAGAGATTGTAGACAATTGTCAGGATATTGTGTCAGATGCGAGTGCAAAAAGACCGGATACATTTCTTGGAATCCGAAAAGAAAGAGTACACCAGCTCATTGTTTCAAGAGGAGATATAAAACTTCTCGGGGCAATGAAAACAGAAAAAAGGCTGCAGCAGGCATGGACAGAGAAACAGATAGAACATTTGGCAGAAACAGGGTTAAGAACTGAACAGGTTGAGACAGCAATAAAATACATGGGGATTCAGAAAATCCTGAATCGGATAGAAAAATATGCAGGATGTGCATATGGGACAAAATGTGCAGAGGCAGAAAACAGGATAAGAGCCACGGCTAATACTTACATGGATTATATTAACATGAGACTGGCATTAGGGTATGACATGAACAATACAGTATACCAGCAGCCGAGAAACTTAGTAGAGGCACATAATCAGATAGTACTGGAATCGAACAAAGAAGAGATGGATATCCGAATAAGGGAAGTCGAGCAGAAGTATCCGAGCATACGGGCAATCTATAGAGAACTCAGGAAGATATATTTTTACGAGGATGACACATATCTCATCCGGCCGGCAAGGTCAGCAGGGGAAATCGTAAGAGAAGGAAGACTCCTGCACCATTGTGTCGGTGGTGATAATTATCTGGGAAAACACAACCGCAGGGAGAGTTATATTCTGATGCTCCGGTTTAAAGACAAGGCAGAAGAACCGTATATCACGGTAGAGATCAGCAGCAACAACCCGAAGATCAGACAGTGGTATGGAACAAATGACAGGAAACCGGATGCGAAGAATATGCAGAAATGGCTGAACGATTACCTGAAACAGTTGAAAGAGAAACGGGAGATGCTGGCAAAAACAGCCTGATACGAAAGGAGTACACAATGGAATATATACAGTTAAACATGGATGATTACATCCAGTGCAAGAATGACATCAAAAACAATCTAGGAACGATTGTAAAAAGCTTTGTGCGGATCGGATGGCAGCTGAGCCGCATCGATAAATCAGAAGCTTACAAAAATGACGGGTATAATACCATTTTTGAATTTGCAAAAGCAGAATATGGCATGAATACATCCGGAACAAGTCGTTTTATGCGTGTTTACGAAAAGTATTCAGTTCCCGGAGACACTCCGGAACTGAGAGATGAATACAAAGATTATAACCGTTCACAGCTTGAGGAAATGCTCCAGATTTCGAAAGAAGACTACGAACTGATCCGGCCGGAAACGCACAAAGAAGATATCAGGGAATTAAAACGTTTCAACAGGGAAAATGAATCAAACCCGGACAATCTTCTGGATTGGAAAAATGCAAGAACCGATGAAGAAAAACTTCAGGCCACGATATTTGAATTTTGGCATGACAACAAAGAAATCCTGAATGCATTTTACAGGGAAGATCTGGAACTTAAAGAACTTGCGGAGAAGATCACACCTTCCGGCAGCAGGAGCTACCGGAAAGGAACAGTATTTTTAATGTTTTACAGTCTGGAAACAGGAATACTTGTAAAGATATTTGGCGGTGAGGCTGTGAAAATGACATATCAAGAGTTTTCCGATAGGACAAAGGAGCTCTTTGATGGAATGGCTGCAGGAGAACATACGTGGGAAAATTATTTTGCTGAACCGGAAGAAGAAACACAGAACCATAGCGGTGAAAATACTGTGATGGATGCCGAAACAGATGATCAGATCCCGGGACAGGATAATATCCAGAACCACCCGGAATATATGCCAAAATCAGAAATTGCGCCGGCGCAAAAAACAGCGGAACAGAAGTATAACGAAAAGCAGGCGAAGCTTGACAGGGAGACAAAAAGAAAATTGGAAGAACAGGAAGATGAGGAAAAGATGGAACATCTTCCGTCAGATGAACCGAAAAAGACAAAGCAGTTGAGAATGGCATTCACCTATTACGATGAGATCGTATCCGGAAAAATGACATTCTGGTTCTGCAAAAACGATAACTTCCACATCGGAGACAAAATGGATCTGATGGAATTTAAGGACGGCAGACACACCGGCCGGACAATACAGACAGAGATTACATATATCCTGGATGATTATACGGGACTGGAAGAAGGGTATTGTGTTTTAGCAATCAAAGTTACGGGTGCAATCTAAAATCCATATACAACACACCGGGGGAGGTGCCTGTATACCTCTCCCAAAGAAAGGAAACACAATGGATCAGGAAGGATTATTATTTCCGAAATCCGGAACAAAGAAAAAACGAAAGAAACACATGAAAAGCATTCTTTCCGGAGATCAGCCCGGTATCTGTTATCTCTGCGGCAGCAGGCAACGGATAGAAGATCATCATATCTTCTTCGGCACTGGCAGCCGGACAAAATCGGAAGAATATGGCATGAAAGCACATCTGTGTGCAGACTGTCACCGTGAAGGACCAGAAGCAGTACACAGATACCGTGAAGCTGATCTGTATCTGAAAAGAACAGCACAGAGACAATTCGAAAAGAATCATACCCGGCAGCAGTTCCGGGAGATCTTCGGAAAGAGTTATTTAGAATAGATTGGAGTGAGAGAATGGAAAATAAAACATGCAAAACCTGCAGGGACAACGATGATGGCCTCTGTGACCGAAAAGGCATACTGATAGAGGATGATGATACCTGTGACCACCACAGGAAGAACTGGAAAGATGCGATGCTGAAACAGTTCTTCCGGAACGATGAAAGGAGCGGAATACGATGATAATAACAGTATTGGAGGTGTTAAAACTAATTATCTTACTGTTGATAATTATATATGCAATCCTTGCCGCGTGCGGAGCTGCAAGACGAAAAGATATCGCGGCTACAATCGTGTGGTGCACACTCTGGATCACATGCGTAATAGAACTGAGGTAGCTTATGTATAAAGATATGATCACAAAAGAAATTATGCAGGAATGCATAGATCAGGGCATGACACAGACAGAGATGGCAGTCAGGCTTGACACATCGTTTGAAACCATCCACCGCCTGCTAAAGCAATACGACCTGAAACCGGCTTATAACCATGATACCGGGAAATACGATGAAGAGAAGATGAAACGGTGCCTGCAGCAGGGAATGACCGCAAAAGAAATAGCACAGGCATTTGGTGTGATCAGCACCACGGTTTCCAGATGGAAGAAGAAATACAATCTGGATATCCCGCCAACACCGAGAACACCACGCAAGAAGAAAGTCACAGATTGCAGAACTTGTATCTACCGGGCACGCGGGGAGAACTTGCCGTATAAATGTAATTATCTGGAAATAGCCGGGCATACCCGAAACATGGGACAAGCGGAAGAAATCTGTTCGAAATACGAAAAGGGAAAGAGAGGAAGAAGTGGAAAAAGAAAAGTTTGACACCTGCAAACACGTAAAAAGAGTTGGAAACTTCGCTGTACATGTAAAACCCACCTGCAAACAGGCAACCATGATCCGCGGCCAGCTGGTAGCCAGCAAAGCCAGATGCTTGAATTGCGAACTGTGGGAACCAAAGAAGACAATAGAAATTGCAAAAGGTGGTGGAGCTGAATGAGCAAATCAGTATTGGCAATAGATACACCAGAAGATTGCATGCGTTGTCTATTTCTTACTGGCTCGGATGAGTGCATGCTGCAGGATGAGAATACAAATTTCAATGCAGATACCCTAGACGAGCTAATACAGACATGTCCATTGAAATTATTGCCAGAGAAGAAAAACATGACTGTACCAGTGAGCAATTACGAGGTTCAGAAGAATTTACTTGCGGAAGGCTGGAATGCTTGCATTGATGAGATTACAGGAGGCGAATGATGGTAAAAGGCTATGATATAACACCACAGTTAGTTTTATCAGCATACAATACACAGATCCAATTTTGTAGAAAGCAAAGAGTAAGCGAAGAGGGATGCAACGGATGTATCTTTGACAACAGATGTCCAGGATACAAAGACATGGATCCTGCTGACTGGGAAGAAATCCATTATCCCAGAATGACAAGTAACACCACAATCAAATATCTGAAAGATGGCAAAGTACAGCTGATCACCTACGGCAGAAGCGAAGATGCAGAGAAAGCATTTAAGGAGATGACCACAAAATGATCTTACTGAGAAAGCTATTATACTGGATATTCCAATCCAGAAAGCAACACTGCAGATGCTGTTGCCTGACCTGTCCATATTTTGAAGAATGCAGGGTAGGATTATAAAACGAACCGGCAGCAGGACAAAAGAAACAGAAACAAGGAGGCTGACATCATGGATAAGAGAATTCTGGAAGAATACATAGATGCATGCGAGGTGATCAAAGAAGCAGAAGCAGAAATCCGTAAACTCGAATCAAAAAAGAATATCACAGCAAATGAGACTGTATCTGGAAGTAATCCGGAATTTCCTTACAACCCACAGCATTTTAAGGTACAGGGAACAACATACTCTTATTCAGACGATGTGAGACTTCGGACAAAGAAAGAAGTTCTGAAACAGAAGAAAGAGAAAGCGGAAGAACTGAAACTGCAGGTGGAAGTGTGGATGATATCAATTCCTTTCCGTATGCAGCGTATCATCAAGTATAAGATCTTCGAGGATATGACGTGGCAGCAGGTAGCAGATCGGATGGGACGGAAGACAACTGAGACAGGTTTGAAGAAAGAATTTCAAAGATTTTTCAAAAAAAATTAAAGTTTGTCACGAATGTCACACATGTCACGATGAAAGATGCTATAGTATATCCTGAACGAATTGGATATAACCAATGCGTTCCATACGTACTTTCCCATACAAGTACCAATTATCCCTGAGGGAAAAGGTTATTGTTTATCCTGATGACTGTTGTGCGGTCCGAAAAGCATACCGGAACATAGCTCAGTGGCAGAGCAGCTGGCTTATATCCAGCGTGTCGGTGGTTCAAGTCCATCTGTTCCGACTTCTCCTCAGGAGAAACTCCAATTACATACATTTTTAGAAAACGTCCTGTAGAAATATGGGACGTTTTCTACTTGTCGAAAAATATCGATTTAAGTAGATTGTTTAATATCATAATTAGAGTTATGATAAAAGAAAATGTATGTGGGAGGAAGAAAGATGATTTTTTTAAGCCATAATTCAAAAGATAAAAGAATAGTAGAGCCGTTTGCTAATAAACTGGCAGAGGTTTTTGACAGAGAAAATGTGTTTTATGATAGCTGGTCAATACAACCAGGAGATGGAATAATTGATAAAATGGAAAGCGGATTAACAGATGCAAAATATTTCTTTTTCTTTGTGTCTGAAAATAGTCTGAAAAGTAATATGGTGAAATTAGAATGGCAAAATGCAATAATAAAAGCAACAAATGGTAAAATAAAATTTATTCCAGTAAGACTTGATAAAAGTAGAATGCCTACACTGTTAACACAAACTCTTTATTTGGATGTATATCAAAACGGA
Organism: uncultured Ruminococcus sp.; assembly: GCA_900066355.1. Lineage (GTDB taxonomy): Bacteria > Bacillota > Clostridia > Lachnospirales > Lachnospiraceae > Blautia_A. Next base: position 131,398 of record FMEL01000001.1, on the reverse strand, counting down.
TTTGACGTTGTATTACGCCAGATGATTGATGTTGTTAATGGCGTGAACACATATCGTGGAACTGCTCAAAATTACGAAAATGTTAAAGCTGATGTAAAAATAAGCGAAAAAGAAGCGGAAATATTATTTTATGCAGAAACATATATGGAACCTATATCCAGATATGGGATAATCCTTGCAAATGAAGAGAATGATATTACATGGCATTGCGAGGGAGAAGCGATGACAATGCATGGATTTAATAAATCGGCAGCACATATAGGTGAGAAGTCTTTTAATGTTTTAGCGGTAACTGTACAAAGAGCGACTGCACCGGGATTCCCAGTAAAAATTATAGTTACTTCAAAGACAAAAATACAATTTGCAGGAGTTATGCGAGCGTATAGCGAAGGTAAATATAAAACAATCCCGTTTAGATTTGTAAATAGTTTATAAAGGTGATAGATGTGAATGTATATAAGCAATGTTTAGAAATAAAACCTTTACAGGAAATAAGTATTCCAGTAAGCAGTGAAACAGATATTGTAAGATTGGAAATTTCAGACGGTAAACCATGTGTATGGTTTTTAGCAAAAGAGTGTTGCTATAAAAATATTGCGATACATTCGTATATGACAGGCGAAAAAATCCCAGATGATTTAGAATTAAATTATTTAGGCAGTTATATGTTGGATTCTCGGATTTTGATACATGTTTTTTCTGAAACAAAATAGTGAAATTCATATAGAGAGCACCATTAGGGGGTGCTCTTCTGATACACGGTGTCCAATTCGGACACCTTTTTATATGCCAATTTTCATACAGCGTGCACAGCACCAGCATTTACATACTTTAGGCATGGATTCACTGTATGTAAGCGTTAGCACCTCCTTTCGTCACGGTAGCAATCGGCTGTCGTGTATGGCGCTGGCAGGACTGTATTTTAGTAAATATCAAAAACGAAATGAATGAGAGGTGGTGAGGCTTGGCAAGAGCGAGAGATCCGAACCGAAATAAAGCTTTTGAAATATATAAAAAATATGGCGGAAAGATTGATTTGGTTGAGGTTGCAAGTCAACTGAATATTTCGCCTGGAACAATTCGAGGATGGAAATCAAAGGATTCCTGGGATACACAATTGAATGGAACGCTCCGTAAAAATACGGAACGCTCCAAAAGAAGAAAAGGTGGTCAGCCGGGAAACAAAAATGCAAAAGGTCATGGTGGCAACGGGCCACCGGGAAATAAGAACGCAGTTAAGACAGGAGAGTTTGAAGCTCTCTTTTTTGATACCTTGGATGTAGATGAACAGAAGCTGATTCAGACAGTACAGCCGGATAAGGAACAGCTACTCCTGCAGGAGATACAACTTCTGACAGTACGTGAAAGACGGATGTTGAAGCGCGTTGATCAGCTGCGACAGATGGAAGAACAGAAACTTGGAGCTGGTTCTGATGGAGAACATGTTCCTTCGGGAATGTCCGTAACAGAATTTAGTTCCGGTATAGAAAAAGGCAAGCCTACTGAACTGAAGAAGTACGAAGGAATTCTTGGACAGATTCAGTCCATTGAAGATGCGCTGACCAGAGTCCAGGCGAGAAAGCAGAAAGCAATTGAGACACTTCACAAGTTTGGATATGATGATGCGAAACTTGAGCTTGCAACTATGCAGCTTGAATTTGCAATGCTGAAACAGGATAACGTTGAGGAGAATACCACAGATGATGGATTTCTGGATGCAATGAACGCGGCTGCACAAAAGGTTTGGAGTGATGAGAATGTATAGCAAGATCATAGCTCTGAAAGACAAGCTGCAGAAGCTGAAAGAGAATCGTAAGAACCGGCAATCTGATCAGACATTTCATTTTTCTCCGTTTTCCAAAAAGCAGAAGCAGGTTCTAACCTGGTGGTGCAGAGGATCACCAGTACACGATAAGACTGGAATCATAGCTGATGGAGCTATCCGATCAGGAAAGACCATCAGTATGTCACTATCTTTTGTGATGTGGGCTATGAGTTCATTTTCAGGTCAGAACTTTGCTATGTGTGGAAAGACCATTGGTTCTTTCAGGCGAAATGTTCTTTTTTGGCTGAAACTAATGCTTCGGTCCAGAGGATATTCCATCACGGACCATAGAGCGGACAATCTTCTGACTATTCGCAAAGACGGGAGAGAGAATTACTTTTACATTTTTGGTGGCAAGGATGAACGATCACAGGACCTGATTCAGGGTATTACACTGGCAGGTGTGTTCTTCGATGAGGTTGCCCTGATGCCAGAATCCTTTGTCAATCAGGCTACTGGTCGATGCTCTGTGAAAGGCTCCAAGTTCTGGTTTAACTGCAATCCGGACGGACCTTATCACTGGTTCAATGTCAACTGGATTGATAAAGCCGCTGAAAAGAACATTCTGTATCTGCACTTCACAATGGACGATAACCTGTCACTGGATGAAGAAATCAAAGCCAGATACCGAAGCATGTACGTTGGAGTATTCTTTCAGCGCTACATTCTTGGCTTATGGAAGGCGGCAGAAGGTATCATTTATGATATGTTCGATGAGAACAAACATGTTCAGGATATTAAAGATTTCTTCCAGTTACTGGTTAATGGCAACCGTTATGTATCCTGTGACTATGGTACGCAAAATGCAACTGTATTCTTGTTGTGGAACAAAGGCATAAACGGAAAGTGGTACTGTATCAGAGAGTACTACTATTCAGGCAGAGATAAAGGCAAACAAAAGACAGATTCAGAATATGCAGACGACTTGAAGGAGTGGCTTGACGGAACGAAGATCAGAGCAATCATCGTGGATCCATCAGCTGCTTCTTTTATTGCAGAACTCCGGAAGCGAGGATATAAAGTCCTGAAAGCTAACAATGATGTGCTTGACGGAATACGGCTGGTTGGGATGCTGCTGAATCTAGGAATGCTGGTTTTTTCCTCATCATGCGTGGAAACGATCAAAGAGTTTACCTCTTATATCTGGGATGAGAAAGCCATGGAACGAGGCGAAGATAAGCCAGTTAAACAGCATGATCACAGTATGGACGCTGTGAGATACTTCGTAAGTACGATATTAGGCCATAAGTTGGCAAGAATGAAAGAAGTCAGGGGGTGATTGAGATGTATACATTTACGATTCCAAGAGATGAGTTCGATGAGCTGAAGCCGAATAAGCAGATGCTGAGATCTTTGATTAGTAATCATATCAGCAGAGTGGCACACTTGAAAAGGAATATGGCTTACTATAAGGGCAAACATGATATTCTGGACGATAAGAACCGAGAAAACAGGCTGGTCTGTAACCATGCAAAAGATATCTCTGATACTGCCAGTAGCTACTTTATCGGCAATCCGGTGTCGTACAAATCCGAAAATGATATCACAGATCTGACAGATGCATTTGAGGTTGCCGGAGCTGATGAAGTTGATGGAGATAATGGTCTTGAGCTTTCTATCTATGGGCTTGCTTATGAGTACATCTATACAAAAGAAGACGAGACATATCTGAACATGAAGAACATCTCCGCAGAGAATACCTTCATGGTCAAAGACGACAGTATTGAGGAAAACGAACTCTTTGCTGTCTATTATTATGTCAAAAAAGATGATGCGAAGGTAAGACCAGAACATTTTATGGCAACAGTAGTGACGCAGAATTATAAGTTTGAATTGGACATCATTAATGATAAAACCATTCGACAGGACACCACAGAAGAGCCAGTGCCTCATTACATGGGCGAGATACCAATCATTGAGTACCTGAACAATAAGCTTGGAATTGGTGACTTTGAGCTGCAGATACCACTGATTGACGCATACAACGCACTGATGAGCGATCGAGTTACCGATAAGGAACAGTTTATTGATGCGATTCTGGCTATATACGGCACGCTGATTGCTGATGATGAAGTGGAAGATGAGAATGGTGAAAAGAAAGATGGTATGGAAGTTGCCATGAGGCAGCTGAAAAAACGCAAAGTCTTGGAAGTGCCAGATGGTGCCAAGGCTGAGTACCTGACAAGGACTTTTGATGAATCCGGTGTGGAGATCCTGAAAAAGGCCATTGAACAGGACATTCACAAGTTTTCTCATATTCCTTGTATGTCAGACGAAGCTTTTGGTGGAAATGTATCTGGCGTGGCTATGGAGTTTAAGTTGCTTGGTATGGAGAATATCACTAAGATCAAGACCAGGTACTATCGAAAAGGACTGAGAAAAAGAATTCGTATATTCTGCAATTTCCTCGCCATGAGAGGTAAACATGTGGATTCTACAGGAATCACCATGACATTCACCAGAGCACTTCCAAAGAATCTTCTGGAGATTTCACAGATGGTATCGAATCTGAAAGGCATCGTCAGCCAGAAGACACTGCTTGCTCAGATTCCATTCGTGGAGAATGTTGATGATGAGCTGGCAGCAGTCAAAAAGGAATCCGAAGAGAATCTGAAACAACAGCAGGAAATGTTTGGGTTACAGAAAAACGATCCTCCGGAAGAAGATAACTCGGACGATTCTCAGCAGAAAGCAGAAGAGAAAAAGATAGATGAGTGATAGCGATTATTGGAGAAAACGATTGGCATGGGACATGTATGAGCAGATGGAGGATGCAGAAGCAACTGCAGATCTGGTTGCAAGAGTATACAGATCAGCATCTTCTCAGATTGTATTTGCCGCACAGGACATATTCGAAAAGTATATGACAAAGCACAAACTGTCCCAGACAGAAGCATGGAATCTGCTGAACCGTATGCAGGATAATGATTCTATTGAGATGCTGCTTCTGGAACTGAAAAATAAGAATTCAGGAGAGAATAAGCAGGAACTGATAAAAGAACTGGAAGCTCCGGCATACAGAGTTCGGATTGAACGCCTTCAGGATCTTCTGCAGCAGGTAGATGCAGTTATGAAAAATGTATATCAGCAGGAACAGCAGTTTGATACAAGTTTTTTTGAACAGCTTGCGGAAAATGCTTATTACAAAACGATATACAATACACAATGCAGAACGGGCTTGGGATTCAGCTTTTCACATGTAGACCAGAAACAGGTTGACCGAGCATTGCGGATGAATTGGTCAGGGAAACATTATTCGAACAGAATCTGGAAGAATACGGATGATCTTGCAAAAACGGTCAAAGATGAATTGCTGGTGAGTCTTCTGACTGGCAGGACAGACCGTGAAACGGCAGCAGTCATCACAGAGAAGTTTGGCGGTGGAGCAATCAAGGCAAGACGACTGATCAGGACGGAAAGCTGTTTCCTTTCTGGAGAACTGACAGCTCAGGCTTATGAAGAGTGTGACATACAGAAATACCGGTATGTTGCTACGTTGGACTTGCGAACCAGTAAGATATGCCGTGAGCTGGATGGAAAGACGTTTCTGGTATCGCAAAGGCAGGCAGGAAAGAACTATCCGCCGATGCATCCGTGGTGTCGATCTACCACAATCAGTGTGATTGATGATGAAACACTGTCCAAAATGACACGTGCTGCATACAATCCGGAAACTGGACGTACTGAGAGAGTCCCTGCAAATATGACATATAAAGAGTGGTATGAGAAGTATGTCAAAGGTAATCCGGATGCCGAAGTCCAAGAGAAAGCGGTTAAAAATGCATCAGTTGACTGGAAACAATATGATCAGTACAGAGAATCTCGACAGTCAAAGTTTTCAGAGCGTTTCACTGAATTAAACAATGGTCAAAAAGATACCATTACAGCCAGAAGACTTATGAACAACCTCAACAAAACAGAAGTTGGAAAAGAAACTGTATCATATATTTCTGAACATCCAGAATTGAATATAAATATGTGCTATAAAGTAGATGCACCTGAAGATGTTCTGGGATTACAGGACGGGAATGATATTTATATTTATGCGAGTAGAACAGCTACAGTACAAAAAACAGCTGAGACTATTGTACATGAAGTTACACATCACAGATATGACATTGGCGGAAATCAGTGGTCTGAATGTGTATGCAGGGCACAGGAAATAAAGCACCGAAAAGGTGTTGATAAATTGACCGGAGAAGAGTTGCGTGATATAATTAAATCAGTTAAGAAAGACTATCCAGATTATAAATGGAGGTAGTATCATGAACAAGGCTGAGGAACTGTTTCAGAGAATTAAAAAAATGCGAAATGGCGAGGAAGTTATCTGCAGTCATTGTAAAAAAGGAATAATGCTTCCTATAGGTGATTGCAAAACAACAAAATGCTTTTATTGTAATAATTGTGGAACAAGATTAAACATGGACTAATACCACCAGTCAGAAATGGCCGGTGGTATTTTTATACTCATTTTTAAATCTTAAGAAAGAGAGGACATGAAACATGAAATTTGAAGAAGCATTAAAAGCAATGAAATGTGGAAGTAAAGTCAAATTACCATCATGGGGAGGGTACTGGTGCTGGAATCCAGAGAAAGAAGCAATCATCATGCACACCAAAGATGGACAGGAATTGGATATTCGTGAGACACAGAATGTTGAATATACTTTACAGAATATTCTTTCTGATGAATGGACTCTTGCGGATAAAACTAATTGCCCTCAGCTTGGAGGAGAAGCAACATTTTCCTTCGGAGAAGCGATCAAATATCTAAAAAGAGGGATGAAAGTTGCGCGTAAAGGCTGGAATGGCAAGAAACAGTATATTCAGCTTGCGACCGGCATTTCTTACAAGACAGCGAATGGCGAAGTTGTGAATTGTGAACATGATGCAATCGGCAACAAAGCAGTGGCTTTTGTGGGAACTTCCGGTGTACAGATGGGATGGCTTGCATCCCAGGCAGACATGCTTGCAGAAGACTGGATTTTTGCGGAGGAATAACAACATGGAGAATGAAGAATTTCTGAGATTATGTAAAGCAAAAGTTGCAGAGTATACCAATAGTCACATGGATGTTACAGATCGGCAGCAGGTGACTGTACATGATGCGTATGTGGTATGGAGCTGTAAGACCTTGCAGAATAACAAGGCGCTGCTTAGCACTACGGTACCAGATGGCATGTACTATGAGCTGACATATAACGGTGATAAGAATGAACTGTATATGGATGCCTATAAGAAGTTTGAAAACAGATGCTTCAAATTGTAATTTGCGCCGGCGCAATGGAGGGAGGTGAGAACGGTGAAGATGAGATGCATTAAACGCTACAGTGATGTCAAATTAAAAAAAATCATTGAAGTAGACACTATTTTTGATGTAGATGAAGAAAGAGCGAACCATCTGGTGAATGAGAAAGTTGCAGAGATTGTAAATGAGACTGAAAAGACAGCGGAAAAGGCAACAGGTAAAGGGAAGGAATAGGTGATCCGATTATCTCCCTGTGAGGCGTGGGGTGAAGCGTCTTATTTTTATGTCCGGAATGACGTGAAACTATAAGATCTGAGACGAATGGCCCGGGCGCGAAAGTGAATAGGCTGGGCGGAAAGGATAAGAAATGAAAAACAAAGTATTCAAAGCTTTTTGCAAAGTTCCGATGAATTTACAGTTATTTGCTGAAGGAGACGGTGCTGGGACCGGCGATGAGGGCGGTAATGGCGGCGGAGCTGGTGGAGCAGGAGAGGAAGGCAATGAGCCACAGTCTTTTGACGATTTTCTGAAAACAGGAGGCAATCAGGCTGAATTTGATCGGAGAGTACAGAAGGCAGTCAATACGGCAGTTACCAATGCACAGGAAAAGTGGCAGGCACTGACGGATGATAAGCTCTCTGAGGCTGAGAAGCTTGCAAAAATGACTAAAGAAGAGAAAGCACAGTATATGCAGCAGAAGAAAGAAAAAGAACTTTCTGAAAGAGAAGCTGCGATTACTCGAAAAGAACTGATGGCGGAGGCAAGAAACACGCTTGCCGGTGATGACCTTCCACAGGAACTTGCTGAGGTTCTGAACTACACAGATGCCGATGCCTGCAAAAAGTCCATGGAGACTGTGAAAGCAGCATTCCAGAAAGCTGTTGAGGCAGCAGTGGAAGAAAAGCTGAAAGGTGGAAAACCGCCGAAGAAAGCAACGGAAACAGATGAACAGAAGACCCAGCAGCAGAAAGTATATAACGCAATGATGGGACAATTTTAAAGGAGTGAAAAAATATGCCAATTAATACTTTAGCAACAGCTACATTATTTCAGAACACACTGGATCAGATCGCAGTGCAAGAGGCAACTACAGGCTGGATGGATACCAATGCCGGACAGGTGATCTATAACGGTGGCGCAGAGGTTAAAATCCCTAAGATTAATATACAGGGAATGGGAAACTATGACCGTGATAACGGCTACCAGCAGGGATCCGTTACGCTGGAATACGAAACTAAGAAAATGACACAGGACAGAGGCCGTCTCTTCCAGCTGGATCCGATTGATGTCAACGAAAACAACTTTGTAACTACAGCGGCAGCAGCTATGGGAGAATTTCAGCGAACACAGGTTGTGCCAGAAATTGATGCATACCGTATCAGTAAACTGGCAACCGAGACCATTACGGCTAATAAAGCAGGTATGGTAGCACGTGGATATACACCGGGCGCAACAGGAACCTCTGCGCTGCGTAAGCTGAAAGAAGCTATTAAAGCAGTACGAGAGGGATATAACGGTGCACTGGTGTGTCAGGCAACACCTGATTTTATCATGGAACTTGAACTGGAACTTGCAGGAAAAATCACGGCAGCTACATTTTCTAAAGGCGGCATTCAGACACAGGTACCGTCTGTGGATGGTGTACCGATCATTTCCACACCGTCTAACCGTATGTACACAGTGATTAAGATCAATGATGGAAAAACACCCGGACAGGAAAAAGGTGGATATGAGAAAGGAACGACTGCAAAGAGCCTAAACTTCTTTGTATGCCCGGTTACAACACCGATTGCAGTGACTAAACAGGATATCATGCGTATCTTTGATCCGAACATCAACCAGAAACTGAATGCATGGCAGATGGATTACAGACGTTTCCATGATCTCTGGGTATTGGAGAATAAACTGGATTCTGTTTTCCTGAATATCAAGGAGGCAGAATGATGAGATTAATTCGAGCTAATATCGAAATAGACGTAGAAAATGCAGCAACAGCAGAAAAACTTATGAAGAGTGGTTTTGAGCCGTTGGAAGGAGTAACGAAAGTTGCTCCTTCTGATTCTGACAAGACTAAAAAGAATCTGGATGAAATGACTGTTGAAGAGCTGAAAGCTATTGCAAAGGAGAAAGGTCTGTCAGGAGTATCAGCTCTTGCTAAGAAAGATCTTCTTGAAATCCTGAAAGAGTGATCACATGGCAAAAGAAAGAGACATTGAGAAAATCATAACCTTAACAGGAGAAAAGGACGAAGATCTGATTGAACTTTTACTAGATGATGCGGAAGAATTTGTCAAATCTTACACAGGCAGAAAAAACATTGTAACCGGTCTGGAAAAGGCGGTCAGAGATCTTGCTGTGATCGCACTGAACCGGATGGGAACAGAGGGAGAAAAAGCGAGAAGTGAGGGTGGAGAGAATTATACCTTTGATGACGCTCCCAAACAAATCTACGACACTATGAACAGATTTCGCCTTGCGCGAGTGGGAGGTAAGGCTTTTGAGGCTTCGAAGAAGTAGGATTGAAACGTATTATCACAAAAAGCGTATAGTTGAAAAGGATAGAGAGGGCAGTACCAGAGAATCATATGGTACTGCTTCTTCTGTAGAGGGGGAATCCTGGCCGGCATCCGGTAAGGTACAGGTGCAACAGTATGGAGAACGTCTGAATTATATCCGCAATGTGCGGATATCTGGAAAGTACGAAGTGAAACCAGATGAAAAGGGAAGAATGCATTATATTCTTGAGAATGGCACAGACATTCAGGAATCAGATGGAATATGTCTCTTTGCTGGAAAAGATGAAAAACCGGATTACAGGATCATCTCCATCAAGCCATACAGGATATTGAGTTTAGAGGTAGAAAAGATATGAGTGTGAGCGGTACAGATGATGTTGACAGGACATTGAAAAAACTATCAGAACTGGATATGAAACAGGCTGTAGCCGATGCGATTCAGACTGTCCGCGCGGCGGCTGTTTTGAACTGTCCCGTAGATACTGGAGAATTGCGGCAGAGCATATATGCAGACGTTGAGGGGGATGCCAATAGGGCTGTTGGAACCTGCTGGACAAACAGAGCATATGCACCATATGTAGAATTTGGTACTGGTCCGAAAGGACAGGCGAATCATGCTGGAATATCCCCGGAAGTCACACCGGTTTATACGCAGGTTCCGTGGTGGATCCATGAAAGTCAGGTTGACCGCAGAACGGCAGAAAAATATCGGTGGTTTTACATTAATACTCCACAGGGAAGATTCTACCAGTGTACGGGACAGCCGGCGCATCCGTTTCTGTACCCGGCACTTCATGATAACGAAGACAAGATTTTGAAAAATATGAAAGCAAGCTTTCAGGCAGACATAGGAAAGGAATCGAAATGAAAAACATAAAAGATCAGGTGTATAAAGCTCTGTGCAGTGTCACAGATAATGTGTCAGATGCTTATCCGCGCTCATGGGCGGAAGATATAACAATTCAGTATACAGAGGAACAGAATAGTGTGTATGAGCACAGTTCCCATGGTGAGTTTGTCGGAGAAGATAAATCACTTGTCCGGTACAGAATTGACATATGGCATCGTGACAGCACATCGGCAGCAGCTATGGCTGTAGACGAAGCAATGAAGGAAACAGGACTGAAAAGGATTGAATGTCAGGATGTTCCAGATCCTTCAGGAATGAAACATAAACAGATGAGATACGAAGGAATTATTGACATGGATTCCGACGAAGTATATTGGAGATAGGAGGAATATAGGATGTTAGCAAATGGTGCAACACTGGGATATAAGAAAAAAACTGGCTCACCTAGTACATACACAGATCTTCCGGGATTAAAAGAAATCCCTGAAATGGGTATTGAGGGAGAAAAAGTAGAAAATTCTGGACTTACAGATCCGCATAAGATGTATGAAATGGGTGTGGGTGATCTGCCGGATATGGTGTACAAATTTAAGTATGACAATACAAAAGCGGACAGTCCATATCGAGTTATGAGGGCAGCTGCAGAAAGTGGAGAAGTCTTATCATTCCAGGACAAGTTAAAGGATGGCAGTGTCACGGAATTTGATGCACAGGTATCGGTAAAGCGTACAGGTGGCAGTCTGAACGGTGTTATTGAATTTGAGTTGACCATGATGGTTCAGTCAGAACTTAAGTATACGGATCCGGCATAAAAAGGTAGAGAGGAGAATATGACATGAGTGACATCGGTGGATTAGATACTGTGGAAGAAACAGCAGAAGAAAAAGTTGTGGAGATGACTGAGAAAAAGGAACGTAAGCCTTTCCATTGCTGGACGGTAAACAAAAGGGATTACCGTCTGAAACTGAAAGCATCTACAATTGGTAAGCTGGAAAACAAATATCGTCAGAATATCCTGAATATGCTGGATGATATTCCACCACTTTCTGTGATGCTTACGATCATTCAGGCTGCAATGGAACCATGGGAGCATGGAATGAGTTATACAAAGGTTCAGAACCTGTATGATTACTGGGCTGATAAAGAGGGCGGCAACCAGACAGATTTGTATTCAAAGGTAATTATCCCTACACTTGCGGTATCCGGTTTTTTTACGCAGGAGCAGGCGGATGTTCTGGTGGAAGAGATGCAGAACGTCTAACGGATTTTGTGAGTGAACTGTACACGGAAGCGCTTGACCTGGGGATTTCCATAGAAACATTCTGGAACTCCTCACTTGCGGAGATCATTGATCTGATAGAAAGTGCATACCGTGTACAGCTGAAAAGAAGAAAACAGCGAATAGAGGATAACTGCACACTGGCAGAAGCAATAGCCGCCAACGTAGGAGCCCTGTTCGATGAAAACAGCAGACCATTCCTGAAACCATGGGACTTCTACCCGAAACTGTTCGAAAAAGAACAGGAGATGTATGAAAAGGCGGAAGAAGAACGGCAGTGGATGGAATACAGTGAGAAACGTAGAGAATATGTAAATGAATTTAACCGTCGTAGACATGAATAATGCTACGGCGGATTTTTAATGGGAAGGAGGTGGAGTTGTGAGTGAAGATCTGAAAAAAATGAAAGTCACCATTGAAGGTGATGCGAAATCCCTCAAAAAAGAGCTGGGTTCAGCACGTGCAGAGGTAAAGAAGGTAACTGATGTTTTTAAAAATGCTTTTAAGTTAGATGAAAGTCAGGCATTAAGATCTGTAAGAAGCACAATGCAGAAAGTGAAAGCTGTTGTATCTTCGGTTACACCGAAACTGGGGTTTAAAGGAAAAATGCAGGAGTTTCAGATTAAAGCGGGAATAAAAGTACCGACAGAAGAATTTCAGAATGTTGAAAATTCTATGGATAAGTTGCAGCAAAAAGTAAATGCCCTTTTACAAGACGAACAGGCTCTTTCTGAAATGGGAAAAAATCAGGGGATGTCTGATAAGTACAGAAATTTATATCAGTCAGCAAAAGAGGCTGAAAATGCATTGGATAAGCTGAAACGGAAACAGCAGGAATTAAATGAATCGGGAAATGGCACCGAGTTTACAGCTAAATATCAAAATGCATATGAGCAAATGATGAACGAGAGAGACAGATTAACTTCATTGCAAAAAGAAAAAAATGCACGCATGGCAAAGAAGTTAAGCCTGTCAGATGTAACTCAAGATGGAAAAATGATTAATCTCGATGAGAAAATTGCAAAAACTCAGAAAAACATTGAAAATCTTGCAAAAAGCATGCAGTCTCTGGAGTCTAAAGGAAAGATGGAGCAGCCTACCCAGGCAGCTAAGAAATTGGCAAAGCAAATTCAGGCGGCAGAAGATAAGCTTGGCCGTTATAAAACGAAAATGTCAGAACTTACGGCAGCAGGAACTGCATATGGCTCTGATGAGTGGATTAAAAATCAGAGAGAGATTCAGAAATGTACCGTTGAAATGGAAAAATTGTCTCGTGTAAAGGCTAATTTGTTGAATTCAAAAGAAGCCGGGCAGCGTCCGATATCTCTCAAAAGTGTTATCGGCGGCGCGGCTATCAAGGGCTTCGACGGTGCCATCAAAGGTGTTGGCTCTGGCATGAAATCACTGGCATCCGGTGTAATCCAGAAGTCTTCTGGTGCGTTCAGTGCCCTGATCCAGAAATTTTCATCCGGGATCCCAACTTTGAAAAGAGCGAGGTCTTCTTTCAATGGTCTTGGAACATCCGGAAAAGGCCTGGCAGGAATACTGAAAACAGTTGGTATGACTGCAAAATTCATGTTTGCAAGTTTTGTAATTCGTGGAGCAATTAACGGAGCAAAACAGGGATTCCAGAATCTGGCACAGTATAGCGGATCAACCAACAGCAGTATATCCATGTTGATGTCTTCACTGACACAGCTCAAAAATTCACTTGCAGCTGCATTTGCACCGATTCTGGAAGTAGTGGCACCAATTCTGAACAGTTTTGTTCAGATGGTTATCCGGGCAGTAAATGCGGTAGGACAGCTCATTGGAGCACTTAGCGGCAAAACAACCATTGTCACTGCAAAGAAGCTCAATCAGGACTATGCAAAGAGCCTGAGCGGTACGTCCAGCGGCTTAGCGGATAATGCCAGCAATGCGGATAAGGCTTCGAAAGCTACAGAGAAATACAAGCGGACCATAATGGGGTTCGATCAGATTAATAAGATGGATGATGATTCATCCTCAGATTCTTCTGGTGGAGGCTCCTCAGCGGGAAATATTGGCGGACTCAGTGATGCAAGCAACATGTTCCAGACCACAACGGTCACGAACCAGTTCAAAGATCTTGCAAAGCTTATCAAGGACGCATGGAAAAATGCAGATTTCACCGAACTTGGTTCTATGGTCGGTGAGAAGCTAAATGCTGCGCTGGAAAAGATTCCGTGGAAGAAGATCCAGAATACTTGCAATAAGATCGCTAAGAGCATTGCTACTTTCCTCAATGGATTTCTGGAAACAACCAACTGGAAGCTTGTTGGAAGTACCATAGTCAAAGGCCTTAATACAGCATTTGGTTTCGTAAATACATTCGCGAAGAATTTCCACTGGAAAAGTCTTGGCAGGGCAATATCCGATGGCATAAATGGCGCAGTTAAGTCATTTGATGCAGCATTGGCAGGACAGACTATAAGCAATACAGTCAAAGGCATTCTTGATACGATTATCGTAGCAATCGAGAATACCGACTGGCAGCAGGTTGGAGAGAAAGTCCGAGAAGTCCTGGTCAACATTGACTGGAAGGGTATAGTAAGCAGGCTCTCAGAAGCCATAGGAGCAGCATTTGGCGGTTTCGCAGCATTCATAGGCGGACTGATTGGGGATGCCTTTACCAATGCAAAAAAATACTTTGAGGGTAAGATTAAAGAGTGTGGCGGCAACGTTGTACTGGGTATTTTCAAAGGAATCACAGATGCAATAAAAGGTATCGCAGCATGGATTAAAGACAATATATTTAAACCTTTCATTGATGGATTTAAGAATGCGTTCGGAATCCATTCCCCGTCTACCGTAATGAGGCAGCAGGGCATCTACATCATCGAAGGATTGCTTGAGGGTGCAAAAAACAAGTTATTAGATCTGTTGAGCTGGTTCGGACAACTTCCGGGAAAAGTAAAAGCAAAACTCGGTGATGCAAAAGCATGGATCAAATCCAAAGGTTCCGATGCGATTCAAGGCCTGAAAAGTGGCTGGGAAGCTGTGAAAGAAAGCCGTTTCCTGAAGTATGTTGCTAATATGAAGAATGAAGTATTTACTAAGATTGGAAACATCAAGGAAAAGGTTACATCCAAAGGTAATGATATTATCAGTGGAATGAAAAATGGATTTTCCAATCATTGGAGTTCGTTTGCGGACACGCTGGGAAACATTCCGAGTAAGATTTCGAGAGCAATTCCTAATCTGTTCTCGATAGGAAAAAATGCAATTCAGGGCTTTGCAAATGGTTTCGGCTCTGTCCATATTCCACTTCCACATGTTTCTGTATCATGGAACAGGCACAGCGTGGGACCGGTAAGTTTCTCCACACCTTCTTTCGGGCTGAACTGGTATGCAAAAGGTGGTTTTCCAGAAAATGGAGAAATGTTCATCGCAAGAGAAAATGGTCCTGAAATGGTCGGCCGAATGGGAAGCAGGAATACCGTAGCCAACAATAACCAGATCATTGAAGGTATCAAAAAAGGTGTCTTTGAAGCTGTAGTGGAAGCTTTTGACATGAGTGGACCTATGAACAACGATAAGGATAAAGACGTTATCGTTAACCTTACGATCAAGGCAGATTCGGAAACATTATATAAAGTGGTTCGAAAAGGACAGAAAAAATACGATAACAGGTATCACGTGGTAGCAACGATATAGGAGGTGGGTAGATGAACGTGATCGATCTTACGGGAGATGGGGACTTCAAGTACCCATCTCAGTTTAAATGGAAAAAAAGTGACATAAGCAAAAGTAATGCTGGAAGGACCAGGGATTATCGAATGCACAAAAATAAAGGCGCAGAAAAACGTACTCTGAGTCTGGGATGGAGGCAGTTATCAAAAACGATGATCCATGAGATTCTTTCAGCGTTTGAACCAGAATATGTGTGGGTGAAATACTGGGATCCCATGAAGGGAAAAAACGTGACCAAAGAGTTTTATACTGGTGACATGGAAGCAGAGGTCAAATGGTGGAGAAAAGGCAGAGAGCGTTACGGTACGCTGAGTTTTGACATAGTTGAGGTGTAACAAATGATCAATGTTTCGAAAGAATTTAAAGAAAAAATAGAATATGGAAGATTCCTGTTATACCTGACGATTACCCTTGTTGATGGAACAGTATTGAATCTGGATGATTCCAACATATGGGAAGGCGGATTCAAGATTGATGAGGGAGTTACTGAGAGTGGAGAATTCACCATTGGAAGCTGTATCATCAACAAAATGACGGTAGTACTGCATGATGAGGATGAAAAGCTATCCAGACAGGTATTTGACGGAGCACAGGTCATACCTTATGTCGGCATAGAGCTTGATAACGGAAGCATAGAAAAAATACCTAAGGGTGTCTATGAGGTTGACAGTACATCGTATGATGGTGATCTGATCACACTGGAATGCCTCGATAACATGCATAAGCTTGACAAGGAATATGCAGGAGTAACGACTACATATCCAGCCACGATTCAAACGATTGTGACTGATCTGTGCACGTATTGCGGTGTGGTGCTGCAGTCGGCAAGATTTGATGGCTATAATGTTAAACTTACAAAGCGGCCGACTAACAGCGGAATTACGTGTAGACAGGTACTATCATATGCAATGCAGATGATATGTAAGTTTGCAAAATGTGATGCCAACGGGAAACTTATCATTGATTGGTTTAACCAGCAGGTATTTGAACAGAATGCTTTGCTGGATGGAGGCATTTTCGATGATGACAGTCCTTATTCATCAGGCTATGAGGCTGATGGCGGAACGTTTTCACCCTGGAATACAGGTTATGAACACAGTTCAGGAACGTTTGAGGATATGGATGCGTTCCATCACATATACACGCTGGACACGTTGGATGTTGCTGTAGAAGATGTGATCATCAGCGGTGTACAGGTAACTGCTGAAACAGAAGATACTGAAAATGGAGATACATTCTTTTATGGTGAAGAAGGGTATGTCCTGAAAATATCAGGAAATCCGTTTATCACAAAGGAAAATGCCGCGAATTTCGCAGAATATCTCGGCAAAAAACTTATCGGGCTGATATTCCGGCCGCTTGATGCATCGGCTCTTCCGGATCCAACAGTGGAGGCAGGAGATATAGCATATATTTCAGATGGACCATCGAAGAGTTATTCAGCACTTGTTACCAATCTCAGCTTTGATCCTGATGATAATATGTCGATTTCATGTGACGCGGAATCTCCGAAAAAGACAGAATCACAACGACCGACAGAACTGGAACAGACGCTTGCAAAGATACGTAAGGAAACAGAGAATACTTTGTCTGCCTATGACCTTGTCGTCCAGCAAATGAGTCAACTTGCGGCCAACACCTTAGGATTTCACGAGACCAAAATCATACAGGATGATGGCTCTGTACTCGTGTACCGACATAACAAGCCCAAACTGTCCGAATCAAAAATTGTCTACAAATCAGGGATTGATGGTTTCTTCGTAACCCGGAACTACACCGGCAAAGACTCCACTACAGTCTGGAAAGCAGGATTCGACTCCAACGGCAATGCAGCCCTCAACATTCTTTCTGTGATCGGCATCTACTGGGATTGGGGATATGGCGGAACACTAACGCTGGGCGGTGAAGATAATAAAAATGGTGTACTAAGAATTTTGAATGCAAATGGCGCACAGATCGGAAAATGGGATAACACGGGCGCTGATATAACAGGAACAGTAAAAACGATAACAAGCAATGGTGTTTATGCAAAAATAACAGGTCAAGATATCACTTTTATTAATGGCGGTGATGATATCAATGAACAAGTACTTATGCAAATGGGGGCAGCAATATCAACTGATAGTAATGTTGCAGATATTGATCTTGGCGAAAATACAAGCTTCGGTATTGGCGGTAATGGACGAGAAATGTTCCAAATGCATCCATATGATGACTGGACTACAAAAATCCTTGGAAACTTCGAAGTAATGTCCGGCACAAAATCGCGTGTTGCAGAAACCCAGAATTTTTCTGACAGGCTTCTGTATTGTTATGAAACTCCAACTCCGATGTTTGGCGATGTTGGATGCGCACAAACAAATGCAGAGGGGGTGGCAATTATTGATATCGATCCTGTATTCGCAGAGACAATCAGTACAGGAACTGAATATCAGGTGTTTTTGCAGAAAGAAGGACCGGGAGATCTGTGGATACAGGAAAAAGACGAATCCTATTTCGTAGTCAGGGGTACACCGGAACTTAAGTTTTCGTGGGAGCTTAAGTGTTCTCAGAAACATTTTGAACATCTTCGTTTGGAAGAAGAAACTCAAAGGACTATGGTATCAAAAGATATAAACAATGCGGAAAACGACTACAGCGACATCATTGACGGTCTTGTTAATGATTATGATACAGAAATGGAGGAACTGATAAATGAAAGCAATTAAGATTATAAGCATCATCAATCAGGGAGGAGAGTATTCTGTCACTACAACCTATAACGAAGTAGATGATTCCGGAAATGTAGTAAAGAAAAATACAAAGGCACCAACGTATTATGCGGTAGGAAATGTACTGGAAGCTGTGAAACAGATTGAAGCGGATGCAAAAGCCCGCCTGGAGGAATAAAACATGGCAATAACAATGCGGCATGGTCCGTACAACAAATTTGATCCTCAGAAACTCCGCACGGCTGAGATTGCTGTGGTGACAGAAGGGGATCCTCATGCATCGGACGGGAAAGCAATCTACCAGTGCTTTTCTCCGGGCGATGTTAAACGTATGGCAACCTATGAAGATATGCTAGATCAGATTGACGAGGCCGGAGGAGAAGTCATCGACAATCATATCGAGGAAAAAGTCGGAGTAGCTCTGAAAGCCTGTGAGGATGCCACAAAAGCGGCACAGGATGCAAAGACGAATGCAGACAAGGCAGTTTCCAGTGCGAATACTGCGGCATCGAGCGCAAGTACTGCAGCTAATACTGCAAATAAGGCAGCTGAGGCCGCGTCCAAGGCAGCAGAGGATTGCAAGAACCTGATTGATGAGAAACATGTGGCAGAAATTGAAAAAGCAGTGCAACAGTCACTCATGGTAGATGCTGTAGATGGTACTGTGACCGGTAAGACAGTAACAGATCTTCCGGAGAATACAACACCGGCAGATACAGATTATTTCCTTAATGCGACGGGGAATGCAATGAAAAAAACAAAAGTGTCGCAGCTGATCACGTGGCTGAAGGAGAAGCTGGGAATTAATGCACTAAACACGAAAATGAATAATTATGTTACTATTAAAAATTTTGATCAAAAAATAACTCTGAAAAGTGGTATTGCGACTGTAAATATCAATGCTGCATTAGATGGTTATATACTTTTAGGAATCGTGCGATGCAGTTTCGCGAGTAGTTATTTAACTACGACTGGATATACATTAAGTGGAAATAATTTATCACTTAATGTACGAGACGTTTCGGCACCTACGACTTCCTCAGCTTCGGCAAACTGCTATGTAACAGCATTGTATGTTAAAAATTAAATTTTTAGAAAATTGTGCCGGCGCAACCGGAGAAAGAGAACGTATCATGAACAATACAATAGCAATATTTGAACCAGGCTTAAGATACATCAGGACGTCTGGACTTTGGCAGTATGACTATGGCCAGGTCCTGCGGATTCAGGGAATAAATCTTCCATCAGTAGTAGAAATCCATTTCTCATTGACTGATAAAAGCGGTAGTTCTGTTACAAGACTTGGAACGTCGAAAGATGGTGTTACAGAAGTAGTAATTCCAGACTCAATGCTTGAAAACAATGGGATTGGACAGAATTACAACATTTATGCCTTTGTATATTTGACTGATGAAAAATCAGGGAATACAGAATATCGGGTCAAAATTCCGGTAAAGACAAGACCAAAGCCAGAAGTACCAGTAGCACCGGAAGAACCTGATTTATTCAGGAATGTAGTACTGACAGTAAATGACGCAACTGATCGCGCCGAAGTGGCGGAAAAATCTGCCGAAGCGTGGGTGCATGGAAATGAAAATTATCCAGAGCGAGAAAATGACAACGCAAGATATTATGCTGATCAGGCACATAAAGAAGCTGTATCAATTTTAGGCAGAGTAGAGGAAGGCAAGAAAAGTATAGATGCCTATGTCAATGAGAAAAGGGAAGAACTGAAAGGTAATACCGGAAATGTGTTTTTTGCAGCGTTCCGCGTCGTGGACGGCCGTTTGAAAATGTATTCAGACGCATCTGTCGACAAGGTGTGTTTTGAACGGTCTGGAAGCCGACTGAAATACAGACTGAAAATATAAGGAGGAAATATGAGAACTGAGAATGATTATACGGAAACCGATCTTGGAAACATCTCTCCGAATCCAAGAGGTGAATATGATGAGAAAGCATCTTATGAATATCTGGATCTCATAAGTTATCAGGGTGGATCATACCTCTGCCTTGCAGAGCCTAAAACGATTGTTTCCGGAATAGCTCCGAAAGCTGGGCAGAATACCGAAGTATGGCAGATGATTGCGCTTCCGGGTGAACTTACACCGGAATACATAGCCATGCATGATGACACTATTGCCAAAGCAAAACAGACTGAAGCGTCCAGAACAGCAGCAGAACTTGCACAGGAAGCAGCGGAAACAGCGCGAACAGATGTGGTACAGATGCATTCAGAAACACTTCAGGCAGCTACCGAGGCAAGAGAAAACTGCGACAGTTCTGCCGGATATGCGCAGGCCGCAGAATTATCCAGAAAAGCGGCAGCAGAGTCTGAACAGAACATTAATGCACAGGTAACAGGATTTGAAACAGAGGTGTCTGAATCAGTCACTCAGGCAACAGAACAGATTACGACGGCGAGACAGAAAGCTGTACAGACGATCACGAGCCAGCAGGATACTTCCGTGCAGGCGGTGAAAGATCAGACTGCAGCCTATATCTCTGAAAAGAACACAGAAGCAAAAAAAGAGATTACAGATCACGCGGAGCAGGAGATTGTCAGGATAAATGCACAGGATTCCGTGCAGCAGATTCAGAAAAATAAAGAAGATGTTGCTTTACTAAAAAAAGATTTAACACAGTTAGAGGAAGCAATAAACTATGTGAAAGCCACCGATATGCTTGGCTCGATTTCTGGTTTTAGATATAGCAAAAATGTAACAAATCCACAATGGATGAATAACGAATTTTCATGTGAATCCAGTGGGGATGGATTCTGTGCTATCGGCAGTTTTGATAATTATTATTTGAAAAGTGGCAGAAAGTATATTGTTGCTTATGAAAGTAGTGGACCATGTATACTTAGAGGAATGAACGAATATGTTTATAGTGATACTATTTCCAATAATATTGGTGCTAGCTTCTCATTAAATAGTTTTGTAAAGTTTGAGCCGACAAAAGATGCCGTTATTTGTGTAACAGACATTCCAAGTGGTACTATATCAATTAAAATTACTGTATTTGATGTCACAGCGGTTGACGAAAGTGTATTAAATGCTATTGATTTTACGGATATGTCAATAAGTTATTCTATTGTTATTGTCGAAAGAGCAACACTGGCAGACAGAGCAACACTGGCAGACAGAGCAACAGTGGCAGACAGGGCTAATAAAGTTGATACTATCGCAGGTGCTAAAAGTGTTAATCTGATTGACGAAACAACCGTTAATGGAGCAACATCAAATATCGGAAATAAGCTAACATATGTAAATACTAGTGTAGATTATAAAGGTAGTGGATTTAGTTTCACAGCAGAAAGCGGAAAGTCTTACTATGTCGGTGCAATCATAACGAACAATGCTGACGTAGATTTGCCGGGATTTTCAAGAGCGTACACTGGTGTGACTGATTCAACATATTTGGGTACTGTACCAAGCGGTTCTACAATCGTTGATATGGTAAAAGTAGACGGAATAGATGGAAAAATCGGTGTTGTATATTCGTTCTATTCTGCAACTGCTATTTCCGTAAATTACACAATGCAGATGTTCGCTTTTGAGGATTTAGGCGGTAGTTTTGAATTGTATAAACAGAAAATGTTTTCTGATTATGTTATTGATAAATCCGTTTATGCTGATATTGCAAGTAAGTGTTTTACTGGAATGGAACAGAAAAACATTTGTGCTTTTGGTGATAGCATTACCGCACAAGCAAAATGGTATGAACCTTTGAAAAGTTATTTAGGTGCATCTAATATCTATAATCGTGGTATCGGTGGCACTTGCATAGGTGGGAGTGGCGCAAATGCAATGTGGCAAGACGTTAGAATTAACGCTTTGGAGAAAGACATTGATTGTTTGCTGATTATGGGTGGAACAAATGACTCCGCTCAAGGTGTAACCATTGGGGAAATTAGCAGAGATAATCTTGATACAAGCACTTTTGTTGGTGCTTATAATGTGCTTTTGAGCAAGGTTTATTGCAAATACTATCATCTTGGGACTCATGAGGGAATTACGCAGACAACAGAAACAAAGCCTATCCAGATTATGCTTGCAACACCTATTTACTGTAATGATTCGGCATATGGAAATATGGATAATATTGCAGAAGCTGTCAGAGGTATTGCAAATATGTGGGGCATTCCAGTGGCTGACCAACACGCAAAGAGCGGTATCAATGCTGTTACATCAGAACTATATCTTGCAGATAAAGTGCATCCAAATGACGAGGGCGGAAAGCGTGTTGCGAATGTATGGGCAAACGCATTAAGAGAAAATGCCGAACTAAACTAAAGGAAGCATTTAATATGAAATGCTTTTTGAGAGGAAGAAATAATATGGAGAAAATTAGAGCAGAGCCTAACTAGTTTTTTATTTTACAAAATTGCGCCGGCGCAACCGGAGAAAGAGTGAAAAAGTGAAAGAAATACTCATGCAGACATATACTATTGTATTACCGGTACTTTTGGGCTATATCGTTTGGCTCTTAAAGAATCAGAAAAAAGACCGGGATGCAAACAGCAAAGGTACCATGCTCCTGTTACGTACACAATTGATTGAGTATCATGCAAAGTACATGGAATTAGGAGATATTCCTTCCTATGCTTACCAGAACTTTTGCGAAATGTATGATGCCTATCATGCACTGGGCGGGAATGGCATGGTAACAAAAATGAAACAGGAAATTGAAGAATTACATATTAAAAGAAAAGGAGAATAAGACATGGACGTAAATGTAATGATGCAGTATGTAACCTATGGACTGGCGCTGATCGGTGTGCTTGCGTTTCTGGTATCGATTATCGTGCAGGTGATCAAGGAGCTTCCGGGACTTAACCAGGTTCCTACAAGTATTGTGGCTCTGGTCACATCACTGATCCTGTGTCCGATGGCATTGGTGATTTTATGTACATATTATAAGATGGTGATTACCTGGTATTATATTATTGCTTCTGTAGTTGCCGCATTCATTGTATATCTGGTGGCAACCGGTGGATGGGAAAAAGTAAAATCGATCTGGGACAGAACAAAATACAAAGATTCAGAGGGCGAGTGATCGTCCTCTTTTTTTAATGGAGGCAGATATGGAAATAAAAGGTATTGATATATCTTCGTGGCAGGGAAAAATTGACTGGAAGAAAGTGTCAGATTATGGAATGGACTTTGCCATTATCCGTATTACTGAGGTTGGAAATGTGAAGGACAGCCAGTTCGAAAACAACTTTGCCGGATGTAATAAATATAAGATTCCGGTAGGAGTATACAAGTACTCCTATGCCATGAATATTTCCGAAATTCAGTCAGAGGCAAGGAAAGTTGTTTCTGTCTTGAACGGTAGAAGAATCCAGTTTCCAGTATTTCTGGATCTGGAACACAATAATCAGCGCGCTCTTGGAACTGAGAGCATCCACAAGATGGCTGATGCATTCCGTGAGATCATCGAAGCTGCAAGTTATAAATTCGCAATCTACTGCAACGTAGACTGGTATGTGAACGTGATCTGCAGCCATCTGAAAAAGTACGATTTCTGGGTAGCAAGGTACCCAGAAAACGACAACGGTACGGTGGTTGAAAGACTCCGCCCGGATTTTGGTGTGGGCTGGCAGTATTCCAGCAAGGCGGTTATTCCGGGCATTTCCGGTAAGGTAGACAGAAACGTATTTTATAAGGATTATACAGAAGCAAAGAAGGAGGAAACAACAGTGGCAACCGATAAATTGAAAGAATTTAACGATCTTGGCGATTTCTATGCCGGAGAAGGAACCGGTAAGCCATATCTGGAAAAAGCTACACTTGCATATCTGGATGACTTCCAGCGAAATGCAGGATATAACAACTACACAAAGTTTGCCCGTGATGTCAACAGCTGGGGACAGCCGGGATGCCAGGGACAGTCATGGTGTGCGGTATATCAGTTCTGGAAACTGGTAAAAGTGTTCGGACTGAAAAAGGCTCTGCAGATTATGGGCGGTGGCTTCTATAACTGCCAGAGCGTCACACGACATGCAAAAGCAAACGGCACATGGAAGAAGACTCCGAAGAAAGGCGCGCTGATTATCTTCCGGAACGGTGCACATATTGGTTCGGTGCGGAAATTTGACACTACTTACGTATATACCAACGAAGGCAATACTTCCAGTGCTTCCGGAGTGATCGCCAACGGTGGCGCATGCCGGAACAAAAAATATAAGCTCACAGATTCCGCAATTGACGGATATGTCTGGATCGATTACGGTGCAGCCGCAGATCAGACATCAACAGCGACGGCAATTAAGCTGAACAAGACACCGAAGTATGTAGCGAAAGTTACAGCAACAGAACTCAATGTGCGTTCCTGGGCTGGCGCAGAGAATCCGAAGATTAAGAAGTGGCCGCTTCTGAAGAAAGGAAATCTGGTAGATGTATGCGATACCATCAGGGCAGCAGACAAATCGGAATGGAACTACATCCGGATTGCAGGCAAGTACTATGGATTTGTTGCAAAGAAATATCTGAAGAAACAGTAATATAATTAAGAAGAAACTCCGGCAGGTACCCATCTGCCGGAGAAATATTGTATCATCTTTTTGCCTACGATTTGCCTACCGTTTGTAGAAAACGGTATAATATAATAGGAAATAATAGAACACAAAAATAAAGTTAAAACACAGATAAACGTTGCAATTACAAGGATTCTAGGATAGAATAGTCAACTGTGGAATACACCAAAAAACTTGAAATTGTTTTATGAAGTATATGGAAACCTTGGAGTATTAATGCCAAATATGAAAATTCCATGAAATCAATAAAAAGGGTTGCATTCTGCATAGAAATATGTTACAATATTGTTACGAAATGTTAATAAATTATACCGCAGAAAGCAATAAGATGCTGCCGGTACGCTGGCAGCATTTTTTATGTATATATACAGGAGGAGATTATGGAAACGATGATTGATATCATTGATGTAAGCAAATCGTATGGCAAAGGCCTTCCGGCAGTGAACCATGCCAACTTACATGTAGATAAAGGAGAATTCGTCTTTGTCGTTGGAAGCAGTGGTTCCGGCAAGACAACTCTGATCAAGCTTCTGATGAAAGAACTTGACAGCACAAGCGGTCAGATGATCGTCAGCGGAGAACGTCTGGAAAAGATGAAACACCGCCGTGTGGCAAAATACCGCCGTAAACTTGGCGTTGTATTTCAGGATTTCCGTCTGTTGAAAGACCGTAATGTATATGAAAACGTTGCATTTGCACAGCGTGTTATCGGAAGACCGACACGTGTGATCAGAAGACGTGTTCCTGAGGTGCTTCAGGAAGTTGGACTTGCAGAGAAATACAAATCATTCCCGGATGAGCTGTCGGGTGGAGAGCAGCAGAGAGTTGCACTTGCAAGAGCACTGGTAAATCGTCCGGATATTCTTCTGGCAGATGAACCGACCGGTAACCTTGACCCGAAGACTTCCGAAGAAATCATGAAACTTCTCGAGCAGATCAACGAGCGTGGTACGACAGTTCTTGTGGTAACCCATAATAAAGAAATCGTTAATGCAATGAAAAAACGAGTGGTTACCATGCATGACGGTGTGATCGTCAGCGATGAGAAGGAAGGAGAATATCATGAGGCCTAGCACGATCTGGTATACCCTCAAGCAGGGAGTGAAAAATATAAAAAGAAACTGGATGTTTTCACTTGCATCCATTAGTACAATGGCAGCCTGTATTTTTCTGGTAGGAGTTTTTTATTCACTTGTGACTAATGTGGACAATATCGCACACAAAGTAGAACAGGAAGTGCCGATTACGGTCTTCTTCGATGAAGGAACGACGGATGAACAGATGCAGGAAGTCGGAAATCTGATTCAGGCACGTCCGGAAGTAGAACGTGTCGAATTTGAATCCGGAGATCAGGCATGGCAGAATTTCAAGGATAAATATTTTCAGGGATCCGACGCAGCAGATGGATTCAAAGACGATAACCCGCTTGTGAACTCATCTAACTATCAGGTTTATCTGAATCAGATCGAAAAGCAGACAGAACTGGTAAATTACATTCAGGGTCTGGAGCATGTCCGTGAGGTAAATCAGTCTGAGCAGGCAGCCAATACACTTGGAAGCTTTAATAAACTGGTTTCCTATGCATCCATTATCATCATTGCAATTCTTCTGCTGATTTCCATTTTCCTTATCAGCAATACTGTTTCTGTAGGAATTTCTGTACGTAAGGAAGAAATCGGAATTATGAAATACATTGGTGCGACCGATGCATTTGTACGGGCACCGTTTGTTCTCGAAGGTATGGTACTTGGTGTGATCGGTGCGGCAATTCCGCTGGCAGCATTGTATTTCCTGTACAATACGGCAGTTGAATTTATTCTGACGAAGTTTAATGTACTGACCGGAGTGGTTGATTTTATCCCGGTATGGCAGATTTATCAGGTGCTTCTTCCAATCGGACTCCTTCTGGGAATCGGAATCGGCTTTATCGGAAGTATCTGGACAACAAGAAAGCATTTAAGAGTATAATAAAATATAAATATCACGCGGCATGGGACTTTTGGTTCCATGCCGTTTGTGGTATATTAATATACAGACAGGCTTAAGGAAGGACAGAAAAATGAAACATAAAGAATATGCAGCGGGAGTTCTGACAGGTGTTTTGGTCGTGGCGCTTGCAGCGGGCGGAGTGAAATTCGTGCAGCAGCGGCAATACAACGGAGTTCTCTCGGATTCTTCACATGTACAGAAAATAGAATATCTGGAGAAAATGATAGATCAGGAATATCTTGGTGAGGTGGATAATGCTGAGATGGCAGAGGGCATTTATGCCGGTCTGGTCTACGGTCTTGGCGATGTCTATTCCAGATATTATACAGCAGATGAATATGCACAGGAGACAGCTTCGACGGATGGTGCCTATGCAGGTATCGGTGTTTCCATCCAGAAAAATAAAAATGGCGGAGTGCAGATCGCAGAGTGCTATGAAGGCGGTCCCGGGGCGGAAGCCGGGCTGCAGACGGGCGATGTGATCACGGCAATCAATGATACTGATGTAACGGACATGGAGCTTTCGGATGTGGTTTCCCTGATCAGAGAGAACAAAGATAATACAATTGTTCTTACAGTGTTTCGTGAAAATGAGGAAAAATCCCGCGAAATCAGTGTGGATGTGACGGACGTGGAATTGCCGTCTGTATTTGGAGAAATGCTGGATAAAAAGACCGGCTATATTCAGATTACACAGTTTACAGGAGTTACTCTACAGCAGTACAAAGACATGTTTGCTGAATTAAAAGATAAAGGAATGGAGCGTCTTGTCATTGATCTTCGAGACAACCCTGGCGGACTCCTGACCTCAGTCTGCGATATTCTTCGAGAAATCCTTCCTGAGGGACTGATTGTGTATACGGAGGACAAATACGGCAACAGGGAAGAAGAAACCTGTGACGGGAAACATCAGCTGGATATGCCGCTTGCCGTGCTGGTAAATGAAAACAGTGCGAGTGCGTCAGAGATTTTTGCGGGAGCAGTGCAGGATCATGAAGTCGGTACGATTGTCGGAACAACGACTTATGGCAAAGGCGTGGTACAGGAACTCCGGCAGTTAAGCGATGGAAGTGCGGTAAAGCTGACTGTTTCCAATTACTACACGCCGAATGGAAATTCCATCAATAAAGTGGGAATCAAGCCGGATGTGGAAGTGAAGCTTGCGTCTGAACTTTTGAACAAAGATGAGATCACACATGAGGAAGATAATCAGCTTCAGAAAGCACTGGATGTAATAGAGAATTAACAAAATTAAAGAAAATGTAAAAACTGCTTGCTTTTTACTTCGTTTTTTTTTAAAATATACAAAGGGTCATTCTATATTTTGAGAAGGGAACGATATTTATGAATAAAAGCAAAAAGAGCGGAAAAGCAATTACAGGAGTTATGCTGATGTTGTTTCTGACAGTAGCTGTTTTAGTATCAGCTGTTTCTGTCAGTGCGGCTTCCGGAGTCAAAAAGACCAATGTAAAGGCAACGATTGCAGGCTCCAGTAATACAGCGCTGAAGATTAAATGGAACAAATGCTCAGGCGCAGATGGATATGTGATCTATCGACGTGAATCTGTAAAACATGCCTATAAAAGAATTGCCATGGTAGGAAGTTCTGCGACAACGTATATAGACCGTAATCTTAGAACCGGAAAACCATATCAGTATGCGGTAAAGGCTTATGGCAAACAAAAAAGTAAATTTGTATACAGCAGATATACTGCGGTAAAGGGTGCAACCCGCCCATATAAGACAAAGGTTACACCTAAGGTACTGTCAAGTTCCCAGGTGAAACTTTCCTGGAGGACAGTTTCAAAGCTGGATGGATACAGGATCTATCGTAAAGCATCGGGGGGCAAGTGGGCACTGATTGCAGATGTAAATAAAAAAAATACGTCTTATACAGATACAACGGCAGTCGGTGATACAAAATATGTATATACCGTGAGGGCATATAAGAAAGCCGGCGGCATAAAATACATGGCAGCGATAAAGCAGAGTAAAAGTGTAAAAACACCGAAGGCAGCTGTTGTCAGTCAGAGTGCTTTTACCGCAACACAGAAAGATGTCATGAAAAAGATTCTCTACGCAGTGGAAACCGGTGGGCAGGTATATGGAAACCAGAATTACGGTGCATTTACAAAGGCATACACAAACAGCAGCATTGAGCATGCGATTACGATCGGTGCCGGACAATGGTATGCAACAGAAGCACAGAGACTGTTGAAATTGATCCATACCACGATGGGAGATGCCAAATGGAAAACATATGACAAAGACGGCAAGCTCTGGAAGGATGTACAGAAATCTAACTGGTCTACTTATAAAAAGACTACTTATAAAAAACGTATTGTAAATATTATCAAGTCGGATATCGGAAAGAAATGTCAGGATCAGCTGATGTATCAGCAGATTACCGAGATGGAGAAGGCAATCCGTACTTTGGGCATCACAGATATTCAGGCAGTGGGTATGTTTATCAATATTGAACATCAGGGCGGTTACAGCGCAGTTACCCGTGTGCTTGCCAAAACAAAAAAACCATATAATCTGAGTAATGTTTATAAGGCGCTTGCTTCAGATAGCGGAAATCAGGTTGGTACATATAAGACAAGACAGGCGAAAGTATATCAATGGTTAAATACTTATATGAAATAAAGTGATAAAATTAAGAAAGGGCAGGGGACTGCCCTTATGTAGAGTTCGGAGAGTACAGCAATGATTTTAACAGAAGAAAAAAATTATACAATATCACTTGAAAAAGAAGAGAGTGACAGTGAAAACGGTCTGACAGGTAATACGATTGAACTGGAGTTTTCCAATAAAGAACTCCTTCATGAGATCATAACCTGTGGGATGCCGATACAGAGGCTGACCGTTGCTTATCCGGAAAAAAAACGTCTGGAAATGTTATATAAGATGTTTGTGGTGGAAAGGGCACTGGATACAGAGGGAGATCGGTTGAAAAAGTCTCAGAAGACGGCATATCTGGATTCTTCGGAAAAAAGTGTAATTTCTTATTATATGGGTATGTTTTTTACGAAACTGATCAGTCACAGATTGTATGGAGATGAGTATTTAACACATTTGAATCTGATAAAGAAGATGGATCACAGTGAGTATAATGACTTTTTTGCAAGCGAATGGCGTCCGGAAATGTTGGGATATAATCCTGTAGATGGAAGATGGAGTGCATGGGAAGCAAAGGGCGGAAGTAACCGCCGTGAACAGGCACTGAAAAAAGGTACTCAGCAGCTGAAGGCAATCGGTACATTGAATGGCGTGAAACCGGATCCGGCAGTCGTGTGTATGACCTATTATGATCACAGTTATTTATGTGGAATCCTGAGACAGGCTTCAGGTAAAGCAGACGGAGAACCGGTGCAGTTCCATACGGAAGACTATTTTGAAGCATACTATCACCCGATCCGTGAGCTGTTTTTTGACAGAGAAAGCAGTCTGAGACTGTATAATTCTTTTGCAGAAGTAACATTTACAATCCCTTATTTTTCGGAAACTCAGGAACAGACGGAGGAGCGTAGGATTCAGATTGGAATGTCAAGAGAACTTTTACAGAAACTGATGGATGCAGACTACAAAGTTATTGCTGAAATGAGAAAAAAAGCAGATAAAGAAAAATGTCCGGAAGGTGCGTATATAGGTGCGGATGGAATTTATATCAGATAATGATAAAAAAGAGGGAAGTCACTCCCTCTTTTTCCATTCTCTCCATTTGCGCATGGCTTCCGGATTTTGTTTTTCAAGACGTTTTTCCAGACGGATACGGTTCTGCTCCAGTCTGGCGGCAAGTTCAGGATGTTCTTCCAGTACCTTCTCGCGGATGCGGGTTCGGCGCTTTTCAATAAGTTCCACGATATGTCGGTGCTCTTTGTGCATTTCTTCAGGAAGTTCATCGATATGTAATTCGATACGGTGGAGAATTTCATCTTCATCCAGTGCACCAAGAGTGTGCCAGCTTTCGAAATGTTCTTTGATACCTTCATCAGAAAGTCGTTCGATATCCGGCATCTGGTGCAGATGTTCGATAATTGTGTGAGTTGCCTGTTCCAGTTCCTGAACGGTTTCTTCACCGAATGCCCAGGCAAATTCTTCAAGAGTATCTTCTTCTTCAGCAGGGAGATGGGAATGACTTCGAAGTTCTGCCAGTTTTTTCTCGGATTCCGGTATCTCGAGGTTATAGGGTTTATGGATACCTGCATCGTTAAGTGCCGCGAGGATGGTTCTTCGCACGCAGCCTTCTTTGATCAGATGGCCGATGCCGAGCGTTCGCATCTGTTCATTGAGAGAAGAAGAATGTTCTGTAATATAAAACTGAATACCACGTCTTTTCATATTAGAAGCAATTGCCTCAATCCGGTCTGCAGCGGTGATATCGATGGAGTTGATTGAAGAAGCGTCTATGATCACGACTTTTGTGTCTTCTTTCAGACTGTTTTCAAGGTCCTCCTGAAAAACCTTCGCATTTGCGAAAAACAGATTTTCATTGAAACGATAAATGATGACATGCTGTATCGGATAAGCATGCCGGTTTCGACCGAGGTCATAATAGGATTCTTTGCCGGGAATGATACCGCGGAAAGAACGCGGCGGTGCAGTTGCTTTCAGGATTACTGCTACAAATGACAGAATGATGCCGATCAGTACACCATAGATGGTTCCGAGGAACAATACACTGATACAGGCTGCCATGAAAATATAAAATTCATTTCGGCTGACTTTATAAAGGCGGATCGCAAGATGTACTTCTACGACATCCATCAACGCAGAGATGACGATGGCAGTCAGAACCGGGACAGGCAGATAACCGATAAATCCGGTAAATCCAAAGAGAAGGACGGCCATGGTGATTCCGGCGGTCAGGGAAACGACCTGAGAAGTGCCACCATACTGTTCGTTCATGGAGGTACGGGAAATACTTCCGTTTACCGGGCAGCATCCGACGAAAGAAGCAGAAATATTACCAGCGGCACAGGCAAGGATTTCCTGTCGGTCATTCAATTTATAGCCGTTTTTGAAAGCAAAATTATTTTCTGCAAGAAGTGTTTCTGCCATAATAACAACAGCAACCATCAGTCCGCGGCCAACTGTCTGGGTAAGAGCAACCTCTACGAATTTAGGAATAAGAAATGTCGGAAATCCTGGTTCGACTGCCTGTAGAAGCACCACGCCATGATTCTGTACATGAAAACAGGTGGTGGAAAGGACTCCGAGGATCATGATCACAATGGACATCGGAACCTTCGGAAAGATTTTTTTGCCGATGCGGATCAGAATCAGCGCGCTGATTCCCATAGCAAGAGAAAGCAAACTGATCGAGCGTGCGGCAAGAAAAATATAATGGAGAAGTTCCGGAAGTTCTCCGGAGCCGGCACCGCTTCCCATAAGCTTTGGAATCTGCATCAGAATGATCGTAAGAGAAATTCCACTGATAAAACCGCCCATCACAGGAGTGGAGATAAAATCAACGATCCGATCTGCATGCAGGAAATAAAAAATCAACAGCCACAGTCCGGCAAAAAAAGCAATCACCGGTACACAGGCAAGTGCGTCTGGGGATTCGCTGACAATACCAAGAGAGACAAGTGCACTTCCGACGATGGCGGCAGGTGCGGCATCTACACCAAAAATAAATTGCTTTGAGGTGGAAAACAAAGCAAAAAACAGGATCGGGAAAACAGATCCGTATAGTCCGTAGATTGCCGGGATGCCGGAAATCTGTGCATATCCCATCGAGATAGGGATAGAGACTGCGGCGATAATGATTCCGGAGAAAATATCTCCCGGCAGATTGCGGAGGTTATAGTTTTTCAGAGTGGGAAATAATCGTAAATTCATGTGCATCCTCCTTTTCTGGTGCTATTGTACCATAAATGGCCAGGGATTGTAACTGTTCACAGGCAATATTCGCGAGCGTTTTGCTATGAGGGCATGTGGGATTTTCTTGCCAAGTATCAAGAGATTCAGTATACTATAATGTATCTGCAAAAAGAAAGATGAGGATAAAACATATGAGTGATTCTGTTGCAACAACAGAGAGAAAAAAATATCTGGATGCGGCAAAAGGCTGGGGAATCCTGATGGTGGTCTTCGGACATATCACAAAACTCGGGAACCCGATCGATATCTGGTTTGGAGCCTATAAACTTGCGGTGTTTTATTTTGTTTCCGGTTATCTTCTGGCAATGCGTCAGAGTTTTCGCAAGATGTCAACCGGAGAATACATCAAAAAACATGCGAAGAGTCTGCTGATACCATATTTTGGATACAGTGCTTTTGTGATGCTCTATAATGTGATCGTAGGTATCATGAAATGGAAATCAACAACAGATATCTTTAAGAGATTCCTGTTGCAGGCATATATGACATTCAGTTTCAGGGGAATCAGCGCTCTGTGGTTTCTGCCGACACTGTTTTTTGCACAGGTGATTTTCATTTTTGTAATAAAAAGCAGAAAAGAAATCAAAGTTCTGGCTGCAGTCGGTACAGCAGTTTTTTCATGGTATGCGTCTGTTTACTTTTTCCCTATGCTGAAGCAGATGTATGAGGGAAGTATTTATAAGATCATTTCATATCCACTGCTTGCACTCAGCAAAGGAATCGTAGGCTTTGGTTTTGTTGGGCTGGGATATCTGTTTTATTTTGCAGTGATTCATATAAAACAGAAACGTCTGAAGGGAATTGTCGGAATCGTTGCATTTGTTGCTACATATTTTCTTTCTCAGATAAATGGTGGTGTGGATCTGAACCTTATGGGACTGGGAAAAAGTCAGATCATGTTCTGGTTTAATGGTGTTCTGGGATCAGCCGGTACAATCTTGCTGTTCGAGTATCTCGAAAACTGGTGTAAGATGGAATTCTTAGGCTTCTGTGGACGAAATTCACTGATCATTATGGCGACGCATGGTACACTCGGATTTAAAGGGTTGGTCATCAACGGATGGAAATCCATGTATACGCTGTCGAATGTGGCAGGACTTCGCTATTATCTGGAGTGCACAGGGATCCTCGCAGAGCTTATGCTGATAGAATGCGGTGTGATCGCAGTCGTAAAAAACTGTTTTCCGTGGCTTGAGGGCAAACCGTTCCGAAAAGCAGACAGATAATTTTTTATTTCAAAAAATCAAATATTGTAATCATACGTTTGATATGGCATAATAAATAAGGAATGTTAAAAAAAGGATAAACCTAAGTTAAAAGAATGTAAAAATACGAGATTTTACAGAAGGTGTCGGTCCGTAACAGAAGGACAGAGAGACA
Organism: uncultured Ruminococcus sp.; assembly: GCA_900066355.1. GTDB lineage: Bacteria > Bacillota > Clostridia > Lachnospirales > Lachnospiraceae > Blautia_A. Next base: position 97,453 of record FMEL01000001.1, on the reverse strand, counting down.
ACAGAGGAGAATTTTATGGCAATTTTTTCAATGGTTTTATCGTTGCTGTCAGGTGTGGCATTATTTTTATTCGGAATGTCACTCATGGGAGACGGCCTGAAACTGGTCGCAGGCAACAAACTTGAAGCGTTTCTGTATCGAATGACAAACACTCCGCTGAAGGGCGTTGCACTGGGAACCGGTGTAACGAGTGTAATTCAGTCCTCTTCAGCAACGACCGTTATGGTTATTGGTTTCGTAAACTCCGGTATGATGAAACTGAAACAGGCAATCGGTATCATCATGGGAGCAAACATCGGAACGAGTATTACCGGCTGGATACTCTGCCTTTCCTATATTCAGGGATCCGGAGGTATTGCCAGTATTTTATCTACGGCAACTATTTCAGCAGTAGTTGCGGTAATCGGTATTATCTTAAGAATGTTCTGTAAGCGTTCCGTTCACAAAAATATCGGAAACATCATGCTTGGTTTTGCAATTCTGATGACAGGTATGCAGACCATGAGTGGTGCAGTGGCACCGCTTCGTGAGAGTGAAGTATTTATCGATATGCTGACTATGTTTTCCAATCCGATCGCCGGTATTCTGGTAGGTATTGCATTTACTGCAGTCCTTCAGAGTGCATCAGCAACAGTCGGCGTACTGCAGGCACTTTCTGTAACCGGAATCCTGACCTTTGCCAGTGCATTTCCGATCGTTCTTGGTATCGGTGTCGGTGCAGCCTGTCCGGTTCTGATTTCTGCAATCGGTGCCAATAAGAATGGTAAGAGAACAGCGCTGATCTATCTGATGAATGACTTATTCGGTCTGATCATGTGGTCAGTGATCTTCTATACTGTAAATGCAGTTGTACATTTCGGATTTATGGATATGATCATGACACCGGTAACGATCGCAGCACTGAATACTGTATTCCGTGTGGCGACAGTTGTAGTACTGTTCCCGTTTATTCCGAAACTCGAGAAGCTTGTTTGCTATCTGGTTAAGGACAGTGCAGAAGAGCTTGAAGATGAAGCGGATTTTGATCTTCTTGAGGAACGTCTGATCAATTATCCGGCGCTTGCAATCGCACAGTGTCACCGTGCAATGAACGGAATGTCCAAGAAACTCCGTAAAAACGTCAACCGTGCGATGAATCTTCTGAATGATTATCAGCAGGATAAATACGATAAGGTTCAGCGTAAGGAAGATCTGATCGACAAATATGAGAGCCGTCTGGGTGAGTACCTGATCCAGCTTACAAAGCGTGAGATGAATACGGCACAGACTACACAGGTTTCTCTGTATCTGCATACGATCAATGACTTTGAGCGTATCGGAGATCATGCTTCTTATATTGCGCATATGGCAAATGAAATGCATGACAACCATACAGAGTTTTCGCAGGCAGCATGGGATGAGTTAAATATTGTCATGGAAGCTGTCCGTGAGGAAATCAATGTAACCTGCAATGCCTTTATGAAAGATGACAAGGAAGCTGCACAGAGAGTTGCTCCGCTGGGAGCTGTTATTACAAATCTCTGTGATGAACTCAAGATGCATCATGTAGAGCGTCTGAGTAAGGGGGACTGCGGCCTGGAAGAGGGAACGGTATTTAATGATATCCTCAACAGTTTCGGACGTATCGCAGCGCACAGCGCAAGTGCGATGACAGCACTTCTCAAGAGCGGCGAGACAGATGCGGATCCGCATATTCATGACTCCAAGATCTATCCGACAGACAGCTGGGAGTATTACACATACTTCAATGAATACAGACAGAAATATGATGTCGTAAACAATGAAAATCATGTACTGAGCATGGAGCCGGAAGAAGTAGAATAAAACTAAAATAAAGAGAAAGTCATCAAATACAGAGCAGATGAAACGTCTGCCCTGTATTTTTTATAAAACTGAAAAAATTTAGATAATAAGATTTTTTTCTGGCTATAGGAGTGGACATATGGTATGATGCTAAAGTGAATAAAAATAAGGGCGCGTGCATTTTTATGCAAAACAAAAGAAAAGGAGAGAGGGAATGTTTGCATTATTCGAAAATTTAACGAACTGGTTGTGGGGGCTGCCGTTGCTGATCACAATTCTTGTGACCGGAATTTATCTGACGATCCGTTCAGGTTTTTTTCAGTTCCGTCATTTTGGACATATCGTAAAAAATATGTTCAGTAAAGAACGTCGTGAGGAAGGCGGAGACGATGGCAAGAGTCTGACACCGTTTCAGGCGATTTCCATTGCGATCGGTGGAACTGTTGGTGTATCCAATATGTCCGGCGTTGCAACCGCAATCGCTACAGGAGGACCGGGAGCATTGTTCTGGCTGTGGGTAGCTGCATTACTTGCCATGGTCATCAAAATGACTGAGGTAACACTTGCTGTATATTACAGAGAAAAACAGCCAAACGGGGAATACCTCGGCGGACCGACCTATTATATGCAGAAAGGTCTGGGAGGCGAAAAGAAACTTCCGTTCTGGAAAATTTTTGCCGTGTTATTCGGCGGATGTATTTTTATGACATGGTTCATCACACTTCAGAATTATACAGTATCTGAGGCAGTAGGAAGTACATTTAAACTTCCATATATCGTACCGTCACTTTTATATGTACTTGCAATTTATGTTATCATCATCGGCGGTGTAAAAAAAGTCGGTGTCATTTCTTCCTATATGACTCCGGTTATGTGTCTGCTCTATATTGTAGGTTCTCTGTTTATCCTGATTACAAATTATGAGAGACTTCCGGAAGCATTTGTATTGATCTTTAAGGGCGCTTTCACTACACAGGCTGCTGTCGGCGGATTCCTGGGAGCAGGAGTGGCAACTGCCATGCGTCTTGGTTTTGCGCGTTCTGTATACAGTAATGAAGCCGGATGGGGTACTTCTCCGATGATCCATGCTTCTGCAAAGACAGACCATCCGGTCAAACAGGGACTGATGGGTGCGTTCGAAGTATTTGCAGATACCATTGTGGTCTGCTCTATGACAGGTCTGGTTGTTATTGTTACCGGTTACTGGAATTCCGGACTTCAGGGTTCCGAACTGACACTGACCGCGTTTGAATCCGGTATGGGATCAGTTGCACGTGCACTGATTGCGCTCAGTATCTTCCTGTTTGGACTGACTACTTCAACAGGCTGGTTTACATACTACAGTGTTATCCTGAAACACTGGCTGAAAAACAATCAGAAAGTGTTCAAAATCGCAGAAAAAGTATTTATTCTCGGAACACCATTATGGGGACTTCTGGTTACCGTACTGACACTTTACGGAAACGGAACTCCGGCACAGCTCTGGGTTATTGCCGACTTTACGACGGTATTCCCGACATTTGTAAACGTAGCAACATTATTTATCTTAAGCGGAACCTTTATCAAACTGTTAAAAGACTACAAGGCACGTTACCTTGGTATTGGAAAAGTAGACGAAGATATGGCTCTTTTCTATGAAGATAAGAAAGCAAAAGAGGAAAAATAAGCATTGGAAAAGATTTTTTTTAACGGATGTATCCGTACATTAGATGATGCAGGCTGTGTTGCAGAAGCAGTCGGTATCGAAAATGGAAAAATTGCTTTTATTGGAACAAATGAAGAAGCACAGAAAATCCCCTGTGAGGAAAAAACAGACCTGCAGGGGCGTCTGCTTCTTCCGGGGCTTGTGGATACACATCTCCACATGCTACATTATGCGTTTGTTGAACGCTCGGTCAAACTGTTTGACTGCAAAAGCGTTGAAGAGGCACTGGAGGCAGCACATAAAAGGCTGGAAGAACATGCCGGAAAGCCACTGACCTGGCTGTACTGCCGCGGCTGGAATGAAGAACATTTTGACGAACCGCGTTATCCTCTGAAAGAGGAACTGGATGCGCTGTCAAAAGAAATTCCAATCATCATGGTCCGTGTATGCGGACATGTGGCAGTCTGCAATACACCGGGGCTTGAACGTCTGAAAAAAATTCCACAATTTGCGGAGATAGCAAAAGATGTAGATTTTGAGACCGGACTTCTGAAAGAAAATGCTGTACAGTTTTATTCTTCTGTGTTGGAAGCTCCGTCTCAGGAAGAGGTGGAAAGTTACATTGTATATAGTGCGAAGAAACTGAATGAATGCGGATTCACCGGAGTGCAGTCGGATGATCTGGCATCTCTTCCGGGAAAGAACTGGAAGCGCATCATGAATGCATATAAAGCGCTGGATGCGAGAGGTGAGCTGAATGTCCGACATTATGAACAGTGTCTGTTTGAGCGTGCAGAGGATGCGAAAGCATTTATTGAAGAAGGATACCGTACCGGTCAGCGTGGAGACCACTTTACAATCGGCCCGATGAAACTGATTCAGGATGGATCTCTGGGTGCAAGGACAGCTGCGATGAATGAACCATATGAGGATTCTCCGGGAAATACCGGAATCATTACATTCACACAGGAAGAACTGGATGATCTGTTTGCATTTTTTGACCGGCATCAGATGCAGGCAGCGGTACACTGTATCGGTGACCGTGCGATGGATATGGTGATTGAAGCGATTGCGAAATCTCCATATCGTAAGGACAATGCGAAGAACAGACACGGAATCGTACACTGTCAGATCACAAATCCACGGATTTTGAAGGAAATGAAAGAGCATGATATTCTGGCATATATTCAGCCTGTATTTGTGGATCTTGACATGAATACGGTAGAACCGGCAATCGGCGCACATCGAATGGAAGGAATCTATGCATGGAAAAGTATGCTGGATCTTGGTATCCATGCATCCGGCGGTTCCGATGCACCGGTCGACAGTTTTGACGCAATGGAAAATATCTATTTTGCAGTGACCAGAAAGAATATTCACGGTGAACCAAAAGACGGCTGGATTCCGTCGGAACGTTTAAGCGTAGATGAAGCGGTGAAACTTTTTACAAAAGACGCTGCATATGCGTCCTATACTGAAGACGAAAATGGAACGATCGAAATCGGCAAAAATGCAGACTTCGTGATTCTGGAAAAAGATATCTACAAGATTGATCCGGATGAGATCAGGACTACGAAAGTAGACATGACCATACTTGGCGGCAGAACCGTGTACGAGAGAAAATTGTGATATAAATAAAATAAGCAGATTGAATTGTTTTTGTAAAAAGACACAGAACAGACAACATGGTTCTGAGATCATTTAAAGTATGTATAAGGAGATTGTCAGCTCTTTCGGGCGCAGTCTCCTTTTTATGTAACAGAAAATTACTTCGTAATGTTCCTGTTACATAAAGGGCTTTTGAAGCGGACTTGTCCGCTTTGTTCTTTGGTTTTAAAGTAGTGTACTGAGATAGATATGAATGTCAAAATATGGTATACTGAGACAAAAGCTCTCTTATAACAGACAGATATGAAAAGACTATATGCGAAAGAGAAATTTGAAAGTGAGAACAATATATGTATGAGATCATGAATGCAGATGAGGCAATCCGTCTGATCCGGGATGGAGACTGTATCTGTGTCAATTCATTTGTAGGAATCGAAAACCCGATGGAACTCCATGAGGCATTGTACCGGAGATACCAGAAAATGCAGTCACCGACGCATCTGACAATCGTATCAAGTGCCGGATTCGGAGTATGGGATGAGGAACATAATGCAGAAGGATATATTCGCGAGGGCGCGGTAGACAAGCTGATCTGCGGTCACTTCGGGGCTATGATGAGCACGAAGAAACTGGTGCTTGAAGACCGGTTTGAAGCATATAATCTGCCACTGGGATGTATTTCGCACGCGATTCGTGCACAGGCAGGAGGCCTTCCGGGAGCGCTGTCAAAGGTTGGACTGGATATTTTCGTTGACCCGCGAAGAGAAGGACCGGGAATCAACCGGATTTCGATTGATGATTCACTGGTTAAGTATGTGGAAGTGGATGGAGAAGAGTTTCTTTATTATAAACTTCCGAAGATTACGATTGCACTCATAAAAGGTACAGCGGCCGATCGTAAAGGGAATATTACGTTTGATGATATGTATATGTCAGGAGATGCATTGTCTATCTGCCAGGCAGTCAAGGCGAACCGTGGAAAAGTGATCGTACAGGTGGATCGGCTGGTAGATGCACCGTCCCGTCCGCGTAATGCCATCATTCCGGGCTGTCTGGTCGATGCGATCGTTGTGGCGGAGCCGGAAGAGCGAAATGAAGCGTACACGGCACTGACCGGAAGTTTTGAGATCCCGTACAAAGAATGGCATACATGGAATGAGAAAATTCATGAGCTTTCCCGGAAACAACGCAAAAATAACATTCCTGCGAACATTATCGGAAAAAGGGCAGCCAGAGAACTGCGTGTGGATGATATTGTAAACATTGGAATCGGGATTCCGGAGACGGTTTCCAGATATGCACGAAAGAGCGGAATGCTGGATATGATCACGTTGACTGTAGAATCAGGTGGAATCGGAGGCTTCCCTGTTTCGGGAGAGGCATTCGGAGCGATGATCGGAGCCGCTTCTGTTTACGATATGGCAAACCAGTTTGACCTGTATGATAACGGTGGCCTGGATGTTTGTTTTATGGGAGCACTGGAAGTTGACCGCCATGGAAATATCAATGCGCACCGTGGCACGGGAGCATTTGCTGGTATTGGTGGATTTGCAAATATTACAGCAAAAACACCGACCGTGGTTTTCTGCATGACATTTAATGCAAAAGGACTGGAAGTTACGCAGGAAAAAGGTGTTGTGACAATCCACAAAGAAGGAGAAATTTCCAAGTTTGTAGAGAAAGTATCAAGCGTAAGCTTTTCGGCAAAACGTGCGATCGAGAATGGCCAGAAAGTCCTTTATGTAACAGAACGCTGCGTTTTCCGCCTGACCCCGAAAGGCTTAAAACTGATCGAAGTATATCCGGGCGTGGATATACAGAAAGATATTTTGGACAGGCTGCCGTTTGAAGTGGAAGTCTGACAGGTAAGTTTTTAATGGAAGAGACATCCATAGTTGGAGGAAGAAGACGTATTCCATTAGAGGTGATGAAAAGTTTTTTTTCGGAAAAAGAGCTTGACAATCTTCAAAATATAGCTGAATCTGGAATAATGTTGCGATCTGAATTAGAAACGTTTATTTATAGAGTGTCGGATGCATTTCGGATTCCAACTCGACTTGCATATGAAGAAATACGTGCATTTGCTGAATATGAGTTTAATGGTTTAACTAACGGAAATAAAAATGTACTAAGCTTATTACAGTAACACATTCCCCATTTATTTTTGATAATGAATATGATGAATTGGCAACAGATATGGGAATGTGTATTGAAGAGGTAGAAAATAGTGGATGTTAGCTTCATAAAAAAATTTCTGGAAATTCGATATATTCATTTGTAAAAAAGATGTTTTTTATAGATAGGGATTATTATCCGACGTGTATAAAATCTGAAGAAATGTTTGAGACACCTTGTTATGCTATTGAAAATTATTATACTACAAAGATGTTTAGATGCAGGAATGAACGCACATTTAGCTAAACTTTTGGATATTGAAAAAGTGAAAAAAACGATTTGTGAACATACAATTGAATTATATAATAAAGAGTAAAAGAATGTAATTACTCTGTTAGTAAATTGATACAAGTTGGCTGTAGAGTATAATTATAGTAAAAGTACAGCAGAAGCTGTCGCAAAGATATTTATAAAAATGTTGTGGGGGTATTGAACATTAATGAATGTAAAATTAAAATCTGGAAGCAAGCAAGCGACTGTAGCCTGGAGGGTGGGAGAAAGATGAAGAAGTGCAAATTAGTACAGAATATAATGAATTTCAAATTTTGTTACATTATATTTTGCACAATTATATGTTTTATTGTTTTATCCGTTCCTGCATTTGCCAAAGAAAACTCTGACAATGTTATCCGGGTAGGATCTTTTGAGGAAACTTATAATGTAGTCAATGAAAAGGGAGAAAGAAGCGGCTATGGTTATGAGTATCTTCAAGATATTGCAGGTTATGCAGGATGGACATATAAATACATAACAAGTGATTGGAAAAACTGCTTTACACAGTTGGAAAATGGAGAGATTGATATTCTTGGTGACATTTCCTATACAGACGAACGTGCTGAAAATATGCTTTTTTCCGATATGCCTATGGGGGAAGAGAAATATTACATCTATACGGATGCGTCCAATATGGATCTTACAGCAGGAAATTTGGATTCTTTTTTGGGAAAAAATATTGGTGTGTTTAAAGATAATATAGTGGAGGATGTGCTTAATGAATGGGAATCAAAATATGGTCTGCATACGAAGCATATCAATGTTTCTACAAACACAGAAATTATGGACAAACTGTCGAACCATGAAATTGACTGCTTCGTTTCGCAAGAAGACCCCTGTTGGGAAGAATCGGATATTTCACCGCTTACAAGTATTGGAGAGACAGAAATCTATTTCGCTATAAATCCAGAACGTCCGGATATCAAAGAAGCACTGGATAGTGCTATGCGCAGAATCAAGGATGACAACCCATTTTACACAGATGATCTCTACAGGCGTTATCTTTCTGCACAGAGCAGCTCGTTTCTTTCAAAAGAAGAAAGTGAGTGGATCGGGCAGCATGGTGCAATCCGGATAGGGTATCTGAATCAGGATGGAGGTATCAGCAGTGTAGATCCATCAACAGGTAAACTGACAGGTGTTATTACAGATTATGTGGATCTTGCAGAAAATTGTCTGCAAGGTCAGACTCTGGAATTTGAATTAAATGGATATGAGACAAGAAGTGAACTGCTTCAGGCATTGCAGGATGGAAAAATAGACCTGATTTTTCATACAAACCAGAATCCATACTTTGCAGAAACAAATGGATTTGCTTTGTCGGATACGCTATTGACTCTCAATATGGCAGCAATTACGGCAAAGGATTCTTTTGATGAGAATAAAGAGAATACAGTTGCCGTTGAAAAAGATGATTTTGCATTGAAAGCATATCTTTCATACAATTATCCGCAATGGAAGGTTGTGGAATATGAGACATCAGATGCAGCAGTAAAAGCAATGCAGAAAGGGGAGACGGATTGTATTGTAAGCAATTCAGGTACTGTTTCAGACTATTTGAAAAATAATAAGCTTCATAGTGTTTTCCTGACAAAAGAAGCTGATGTTCCATTTGCTGTTCAGCGGGGAGAACCGGTTCTTTTGTCCATTCTGAATAAAACACTGACATCTATGCCTACAACTCAATTTTCAGGTGCAGTAGTTTCGTATAATGCTTCCTCACGAAAAGTTACAGCGAAGGATTTTATTCAGGACAATTTACTGACAGTTTCACTTATCGCTGGAATTTCTTTTTTCGTTGTTCTGTGTATCATTCTTGATTCTTTGAAAAAATCAAAACGTGCGGAAGAAAAATCCAAGAAGTCTGCTGAGCAAGCATTGAAGCTGAATCAGGAGCTTGAAGAAAAACAGCAGGAATTACAAAATGCACTTGTAGAAGCACAGAGTGCCAATAAGGCTAAGACTTCCTTTTTAAATAACATGTCTCATGACATCAGGACACCGATCAATGGCATTATGGGCATGCTTACAATTCTTGAAAAAAGCGGAAATGATGGTGAGCGGGCAAAAGATTGCCTGAATAAAATAAATGAGTCTTCGAAACTGCTATTATCATTGGTAAATGATGTTTTGGATATGGCAAAGTTAGAATCGGATACCGTGGTTTTTAGTGATGAATCCATCAATCTGGATCAGGTATGTCAGGAAATCACGGAGTCACTATACTTTCAGGCAGAAGAAAAAGGACTTCATGTTATAGGAGAACATGATGATTACAGTGGTATATATGTTTGGAGCAATGCAGTTCATCTGAAAAAAATATTGATGAATCTGTTTACAAACAGTATGAAGTACAATAAGGTGAATGGTTTTATTTACATGAGTATGAGAACGATTGAAAGATCAGAAGATCACATGACATGTGAATTTAAAATAAAAGATAATGGAATTGGAATGTCAGAAGAATTTATAAAAAATGAATTGTTTACTCCATTTGTACAGGCAGATAATTCCCCACGTTCTGATTATAATGGGACAGGTCTGGGAATGCCTATTGTGAAACAACTTGTAGAAAAGATGGGCGGAACCATAACAGTTGAAAGCAAGCTTGGTGAAGGAAGCTGTTTTACTGTAATACTTCCATTTAAAATTGATACGAATGCACGACCGGAAGAAAAAGAAGATTTCAATGCAGATATATCAGGTGTCCGGATATTATTGGTTGAAGATAATGAGCTGAATGCGGAAATAGCAGAATTTATGCTGACGGAAAATGGAGCTAAAGTAGAAACAGTGAACAATGGGTTAGAAGCTGTTCAGCATTTTGAAGCTTCCGAACCGGGAACATACGATGTTATTTTAATGGATGTTATGATGCCGGTGATGGACGGGCTTACTGCCACAAAAACAATAAGATCCCTGGAACGGCAGGATGCAAAAACAATCCCTATCATTGCTATGACTGCAAATGCATTCAGGGAAGATGCCGAAAGGTGTATGGAAGCAGGAATGAACGCACATCTTGCAAAGCCGTTGGATGATGAAAAAATTAAGCAGACCGTAAGCGAAGAGTTGAGAAAGCAAAATGCCTGTCATGAATGATTATGAGGCAACCGCAGTCTGTGGCGGCGTTGGCTTTTATAGCCGTGCAGATAATTCTGCTTCTTATCCTAACTGTAATGGTACATATGAGGAACAGAAAACTGAAACGTACGCTGGAAGAACAGATGGCAGAAAGGCGGATTCTGGACAAGATATGTGCAGATTTTACGGCTGTCTATTATGTTGAATTAAATACCGGTTCCTTTGAAATTCTCCATATAAATGACGGGGCCAATGTAAAAAAATGAATCTGAAACAGTGTGATAATTTCAATTATTCTGCTGACCAATATGCGGTTCAGTATCTGTATGAGAAAGAAACTACGATCCAGAATCAATTAAAGCAGGCACAGGATGCTTTTTACTGTAAAAAAATGGGATGAGTCTGGAAATGTAACCCATGTTTGCAAAATACGTGAAGAGTTGAGGCGTTTTTGTATTACATTAAAATTAGGGAAAAGGCATGTGAAATACGATGATGAACAATAACTATATAAAACAAAAAAGAAAAGATCAAAATCCGGTAAATCATTGGAAAATGTTTGAGGGACAGTTGGTATTCCTTCTGGCAATGGTGATTTTGGTTGTTGTTGCATATACTTTTATTTTACAACAGGCATATACCCAAACTGCTCTGAAAACAGAAATTGAACGAGATATTTCCAGTGCAGATGCGGTTCATAAGCTGGTAAATAACAGACTGGGACGAAAAGATTTTAATGAAATAAAAAGTAAAGCTGATGAGAATACAGAACTATTCAAGAATATGTCGACATATATGAATGAAATCAGAACGCTGAATTCTACGAGATATATTTACACAGCAACCAGAAATGAAGACGGTAGATTGATTTACGTTGTAGACGGACTGGATCCATCGGCTGGTGACGTCAGACATCCAGGAGATCCGATTGAAAAGGAGATGGTTCCTTATATAGAAAAAGCACTTTCTGGAAAAACAGTATATTCTCAGGATATTGTTGATACAACATGGGGACCTATTTTTACAGCCTGTTATCCTGTGACAGCGGAAGATGAATCTAATGAAGTGATAGGTGCTTTCTGCATAGAAATGGATATGCAGAAAGCGTATGGAATGGTTGAGAAGACGAATAAGTTAAGTATTGTACTGGGATGCATTACAGCGTGTATTTTGTTAATATTATGTACCTGTGGATATTCTGTATATAAGAAGCAAAAAGAAAATGAGCAGAAACAGCAAAAATTGTTGCAGGAAGCTGCAAGACTGGCCGATTCAGCTAATAAAGCAAAATCAACATTTCTGTTTAATATGTCTCATGATATTCGTACCCCTATGAATGCAATCATTGGATATGCAGAATTGGGAGAGAAACATTTAAAGGAGCCAACTATATTAGAGGATTACTTTGAAAAAATATTATTGTGCGGAAAGAAAATGCTGCATTTGATTGATAACATTCTTGAATTAGCACGAATCGAAAACAACCAAGCAACGCTGGATGAAACAATAATAGATGTTTCTAAAAACTTTGATTTATGTATTGATATGTTTAGGAAACCGATAGAAGAAAAACATCAAACACTGAAAGTCAATAAGAACATTCAATATCCATACCTGTATATGGATGATGCAAGATCATCTGAAATTACGATTAACATTTTGAGTAATGCTGTGAAATACACGGGTGAAGGCGGTAACATAAGCTGTACATTGAACCAATATCCCGGCGAAAAAGAAGGTTGGAGTGTATTAGAGCTTATCATAGCAGACAACGGAATCGGAATGTCAGAAGAATTCCAAAAACATATTTTTGAATCATTTTCACAGGAACGATCTTCGTCAGACAGCGGAATAGAAGGTAGCGGACTTGGCATGGGAATCGTGAAGAAACTGGTGGATTTAATGAATGGCAAGATCACAGTTCAGAGCAAACCGGGAGCAGGTTCTACTTTTACAATCACGCTTCCATTAAAAATAGCAAATGCGGAAGAAAGGAATCCGAAACATGCAGACGGTCAGTTGAATATCAAAAAACTGGAAGGAAAAAGGGTTCTTCTGGTAGAAGATAATGACTTGAACGCAGAAATTGCAACGGAACTTTTGACGGAAGAGGGAATCATGATAGAAAGAGCCGAGAACGGCGTTGCATGTATTGATATGTTTAACAAAGCAAAGCAAAATTACTACAGTCTGATTCTGATGGATATTCAGATGCCGATTATGAACGGATATGAAGCATCCAGGAGAATTCGAGAACTGAAAGACGGTAACAAATCGCAGATTCCAATTGTTGCAATGACAGCAAATGCGTTTGAAGAAGATAAGAAGATGGCTTTGGCAAGTGGCATGAATGATCATGTTGCAAAACCAATAGATATGAATGTATTATTGCCGACTATTATGAAATATATGTAAAGGAAGAAAGAAGGACACTGATTTTGCAGTCAGTGTTCTTCTTGCATATCAGTCGACTAAAGAAAAACATTTTATAGTTGTACATTATCTCGTTGAGAAGGGTAAAGCTGTGATTTCATAACCTATTTCTTATTTTTCGGTATTCTCTTGGCGAATATCCTTTCAGCTTGTGAAAAAGCCGGCTGAAATAAAGCTGGTTATCATATCCGACAATCTTAGAAATCTCATTGATGGAATAAGTTGTTGTTTCAAGTAACATCTGAGCATTGTTGATGCGGATTCCCACAATGAATTGCATTGGTGTAGAACCGGTATATTTTTTGAAATTTCGGATAAACCAGCTGACACTCATGCCTCGTGAGGCAGCATAATCATCAATATTGATATTTTGATTGTAGTTTTCACTGAAAAAGGTAACAGCATTATCCATCTCATGATCAAGGTATTCATTTTTTAATATGTGCTCTCTTGTCAGTTCCCGGTGGAAACTGATCAGAAGATGACGTAGCAAAAGGACAAGCATTTCCTCATAATTATCTTGACAGCGTTGGAGCTCGATAATAATACGCTTGAAAATTTGTTCATATTCATTAGATGTACCAACTTGAAAGACATGTTCTTTATCTGGAAACCCATATTGACGTAAGATATTTTTTACATTGCTTCCTGTGAAGTGAATCCAGTATACTTCTGTCTTATCTTCTCCGTAATATTCATATTTCTGAAGTTCCTTTGGTCTGTACAGTACAATGTTGCCGGCTGGAACAATCGTTTCATTATTTACATTATCAAAATGAAAATGCCCACAACCAGCAGTGATATATATAATCTGATAATCCAGACGACCCCTTGGACGGTAGGTCGGAAGTTTGGGATGTCTGGAAAGACGGTAAGTACCACAGCTACCTACAATCAGCGGACGACTTTTGTCTTTGAAATCCATATGTGAGTGGTTCAAATAACCGGTGTTCAAATACATAGGACAGCACCTCTTTTCGCACTTTTTATCATTGTATCATTTAGTGCATATTTTGTCTAATCCAATTCATAGACATATTTTGCGAATTAGGATAAGCTCTATATAGCATAACGAAGGAACGTAAACAAAAAAGTAAAGTATAAGGTTTGATTTAGGAAAACAAAGAACAAAAAAATGTATATGTATTGGAGGAGCGCTATTTATGATCGTACCACGTTATTATGAAAATCTAAGCGTACTGCACGAAAACACAATGCCAGCCAGAGCCTATTATATTCCGGCATCCAAAAGAATGGATAACTTGGTGAAACACAGAGAAGAATCAGATCGTATGCAGTTATTGAATGGAACTTGGAAATTCCAGTATTTTAACAGCATCTATGACATTCAGGATTCTTTCTTTGAGAAGAATTATGATACAGAAAATTTTGATGAGATTCAGGTCCCAAGTGTATGGCAGATGGCAGGATATGATACACACCAGTATACAAACATCCGGTATCCATTTCCGTTTGATCCACCATATGTGCCACAGGATATTCCGTGTGGAGCTTATGTACATAATTTTGAGTACAGCAGAGATGAGAAAGCATCAAAAGCTTTTTTGAACTTTGAAGGAGTAGACAGCTGCTTTTATGTATGGATCAATGGCTCTTACATAGGATACAGCCAGGTTTCACATATGACCAGTGAGTTTGATGTTACCGATGTACTTCAGGATGGAACGAATACGGTGGCAGTGTTGGTAATGAAATGGTGTGATGGTTCCTATTTGGAAGATCAGGACAAATTCCGTATGAGTGGTATTTTCCGGGATGTGTATATTTTGAAACGCCCAAAACAGGCAATCAGTGATTATCATATTAAAACAAGAATTGAGGATATGCTTGCGAAAGTAGAAATTGAAATGAAATTCTACTCTCCCTTAAATGTAAAAATTTCGATTGAAGATAGAAACGGAGCAGTTGTAGCACTAGGAAGTATTGCTGAAGAAGGAACAGCTGTATTAGAAATTGCAAGTCCGGAACTTTGGAATACAGAAAATCCATATCTATATAAACTGATTCTTGAAACAGAGAATGAAGTAATTGTAGATCACATTGCATTAAGAAAGATAGAGATTAAAGACCAGGTCATTTACCTAAATGGACAGAAGATTAAATTCCGTGGTGTCAATCGACATGATTCCGATCCGGTTACTGGATTTACAATCAGTCTGGAACAGCTCACAACCGATCTTACGTTAATGAAGCAGCATAATTTTAATGCGATCCGTTCCAGCCACTATCCGAACGCACCATTTTTCTATGAAATGTGTGACAAGTATGGATTCATGGTAATAGATGAAGCAGATATTGAAGCTCATGGTCCATTTATGATCTACAGAAAAGAAGACACCGATTACAATCGGTTCAAACGATGGAATGAGAAGATTGCAGATGATCCGGTATGGGAAGAGGCAATCATTGATCGAGTAAAACTCATGGTGGAACGTGACAAAAACCGTTTCTGTATTGTTATGTGGTCAATGGGAAATGAGAGTGCTTATGGCTGCAATTTTGAAAAAGCACTGGAATGGACAAAGAATTTTGATCCAGACCGTATCACACAATATGAGAGTGCAAGATATCGTAATTATGATGAAACATATGATTACAGCAATCTGGATGTGTACAGCCGGATGTATCCGGCGCTTTCCGAAATTCAGGAATATCTGGATAAAGATGGAAGCAAACCCTTTCTTTTGGTAGAGTACTGTCACAGTATGGGAAACGGACCTGGAGATTTTGAAGATTACTTCCAGATGATTCAGGATAATGATAAAATGTGCGGCGGCTTTGTCTGGGAATGGTGTGACCATGCGATTGCTCATGGAACTGCTGAGAATGGAAAGACTATATATGCTTATGGGGGCGACCATGGCGAAGAAATTCATGATGGCAACTTCTGTATGGATGGATTAGTATATCCGGACAGAACGGTACATACAGGACTTTTGGAATACAAGAATGTTTATCGCCCGGCAAGGGTTATTTCCTATGACAAAGAAAGCGGAGAACTGGTGCTTCATAACTACATGGATTTTGATGACTTGAAAGATTATGTGAAAATTAGCTATGAATTGACACAGGATGGACTTTTGATTGGGAAAGGAAAACTTGCTGAAGTATCTGTGGTACCACATAGTGAAGGAAAAACAAACCTGCAGGTCAACGTTCCGGAAAATGGAAAATGTTATTTAAAACTCACTTACCACCTGAAAAAAGAAATGCCTCTGCTGGAAGAGGATTATATCCTTGGATTTGATGAGATCGAAGTAAGCCAGAAGGATGCCAAATGCCAGTTAGCAGAAAAATGGGTTGAAAAAACAGTGACGGATTCTGAATTACAGGTGAGTGAAGATGATACACAGATTCATATCAAAGGTCGTGAATTCGCATATACAATCGACCGACGTACTGCACTCTTTACAGAGATGAAATTCGCAGGGCGGGAATACTTGAACCATCCGATGGAATTAAATATTTGGAGAGCTCCAACAGATAACGATATGTACATCAAGTCTGAATGGAAGAAAGCCCATTATGATAAAGCTTATACAAGAGCTTACACGACAGAGGTCGTGCAGGGAAAGCATGGTGTGAAAATTACAAGCCATGCATCCGTTGTGGCAGAGACAGTACAGAAGATTCTTGATGTGACGATCACATGGAAAATAGAAGCTGCTGGAAAGATTGATGCAGATATTGCAGTAACAAAAGATGATGAATTTCCGGACCTGCCAAGATTTGGTGTGAGGATGTTCCTGGATAAAAAACTTTCAGCTGCACGATACTTTGGAATGGGACCACAGGAAAGCTATTGTGACAAACATCAGGCTGCGAGTCACGGTTTGTATCAGGCAAATGTAGATGATTTGCATGAGGATTATATTCGCCCACAGGAAAATGGAAGCCATTATGATTGTGAATATGTAGAGCTTAACAACAGCCGATATGGAATTGTGGTCTCTGCGGAAAATGCCTTCTCATTCAATGCTTCTTATTATACGCAGGAAGAACTTGAGGAGAAAAAGCATAATTATGAACTGACAGAATCAGATAGTGTAGTATTTTGTGTTGACTATGCACTAAATGGCATTGGTTCTAACAGTTGTGGTCCGGTTGTATTGGAGCAGTACCGATTTGATGATGTATTATTCCGCTTCCAGTTTACACTGATACCGTATATAAAGGGATAATAAAGTTTCATGTAACCCGTAAACAAGGAAAGAGAGTCTGATTGTTATGTAAAGTCCGGATATACAGAGCAATCAGACAAAAACAGAGAAAAAACTAGAATTAGACATCATACTCTGTTAGACATCTTGAAATTCTAAGTGCGATGAAGATGAGGAGCAAAGAAATTCGATGGAAGAAAAAAAGTATTTGAAATGGTATAACAAAATTGGATATGGATCAGGCGATATTGCAGGTAATGTAGTCTATGCGTTCCTGACATCTTTTATGATGGTCTATTTGACGGACTCAGTAGGACTTGCTGCAGGTGTCGTAGGTACCCTGATTGCCGTATCAAAACTATTTGATGGTTTTACGGATATATTTTTTGGATCAATGATTGACAAAACACACAGTAAAATGGGAAAAGCGAAACCCTGGATGCTATATGGATATATTGGTTGTGCCATTACGCTGGTCTGCTGTTTTGCAGTACCAGTCAGCTTGGGAACAACGGCTAAATATGCATGGTTCTTTATCTCTTACACACTGTTAAATGGTGTGTTTTATACAGCAAACAATATTGCTTATTCAGCACTTACGTCACTGATTACAAAGAACAGCAAAGAGCGTGTGCAGATGGGATCTTACCGTTTTATTTTTGCGTTTTCAACAAGTCTTCTGATTCAGGCAATTACAGTTGGATTTGTAGATAAATGTGGTGGAGATGCTGCAGCATGGAGAACGGTTGCTATTATCTATGCAATCATTGGTCTTGTCGTAAATACGATTTCAGCACTTTCTGTTAAGGAACTTCCTGAGGAAGAACTTAACGAAGGAGAAGTAAAGGATGATAATGAAAAGTACGGAATGGTACAGGCATTCAAGCTTCTTGTTAAAAACAAATATTACATGATGATTTGTGGAACATATATTTTACAGCAGTTATATGGTGCCATGATTGGAGCTGGCATTTATTACATGACATGGGTACTGAAAAATAAGAATTTGTTTGGACAATTTGCATGGGCAGTAAATATTCCACTGATCATTGCCCTGATTTTCACACCGACATTAGTTGGTAAGTGGAAAGGTATGTATAAACTGAACTTAAGAGGTTATGTCTTAGCAGTCATCGGTAGAGCACTTGTTGTTGTTGCAGGATATATGGGCAGTGTTCCGCTGATGATGGCATTTACAGCTCTTGCAGCCTTAGGTCAGGGACCATGGCAGGGAGATATGAATGCAGTTATCGCGTCCTGCTCTGAGTACACTTATCTTACACAGGGAAAGAGAATTGACGGAACGATGTACTCTTGTACTTCTCTTGGCGTAAAAATCGGTGGAGGTATTGGAACCGCTGTTGTTGGATGGCTGCTTGAGTTCAGTGGATATATCGGAACAAATGCAACTCAGCCGCAGTCTGCACTTGATATGATGCAGTTTATGTATCTTTGGCTTCCGTTAATCTTTGATGTATTGATTATGTTGGTACTTTCAAGAATGAATGTAGAAGATGCAAATAAAAAACTGAAAGCAAAAAAAGGAATTGCTGCAGATGAAGTAACAGATGCATTAGACATAAATTAGAATTGACAGGAGAAAGCGTTGTCTGGTCGTTGCTCGATGAGACAGTGCTTTTTTCTATATATAAAGTGATAGAACTGTAATTTGAAAATAAAAAAGGACCACTTCATTTTTGTGAAATGGCCTTAAGAAAATATTCAGTTTTCACAAAATAGTCCTTTTAGTATTTATACATGGTAAGGATGCTCAAAATATTCAGTGTAGAATACTAAAAGGTCATTCAGATATTTTTTTAGGTTGCTCATTTGCAATTCCTCCTTTCCTTATTTACAAGTTGATTATAAGATAGGTGTAAAAGGATTGCTTGCCAAATCGAAAGAAGATATAGACAAATGTTGCAAAGGGGAGTATTTCATGCAGTTAAAATATGTTGACACAAAAGAGGAGATTATAGCAATAAATAGGAAGTCAAAACATATTGAACCACATCTTCATAATGCACTGGAGATCGTTTGTGTAACAAGTGGATCATTAGAACTTGGTGTCGGACAGGAACTATACCATATGGAAAAAGGAGATATAGGCTTTGTATTTCCAGATGTTATTCATCACTATCAGGTACTGACACCCGGTGTAAATAAAGCGACTTATCTGATCGCATCGCCATTTACGATAGTCAAATTTGCAGATATCATGCAATCCATGGCTCCTGAATACCCAATCATCAAAGTGGAAAAGGTTGAACCGGAGGTATATAGGGTTATAAATGCAATTTTAGAGACAGAACAGTCGGATATTACTGTTGCACAGGCATATCTTCAAATTGTGTTGGCACGATGCATAGGAAAATTAAATTTGGTAGAAAAGAGCAGTGTGGGGAGCAACGATCTTATTTACCAGACAGTTTCCTATATATCAGCAAATTTCAAGAAGAAGTTTTCTCTGGAAGAGATGGCAAAAGATCTGGGGGTGAGCAAATATGTTTTATCCAGACTCTTTTCCAAGACATTCCATAGAAACTTTAATCAATATCTTAACGATGCAAGGCTGAACTATGCATGCCATCGTTTGGAAAATACGAGTGATTCTATTACAAACATTTGTCTGGATAGTGGATTTGAAAGTCAGAGAACGTTTAACCGAGTATTTAAAGAAAGATATAAAATATCACCAAGTGATTATCGAAGTATTTGTGTGAAAGAGATGTTGTCATAAAAGGTTCTGTTGATAGAAATATTTACTTTGATTTCACAGTACTATGTATTTGATTTCATGTGTGGATGATATAATATAAAAATATTTGTAGAAAATAGCGCTTTATTTTATGAGGAATATTTCAACTCAGCATGATGAAAAATAGAATAGTAGTAAGAGAGAAAAGTGCAAATGAGAATCGAACATTTGTACTTTTTTCTTGCCTCCATCTATATACTTTCAAAAAAATGTCTGATATAATAGGGACTGTTACAAGAACAAACAGTAAAAATATGACAGAACCGGAGCCTGGTATCATCAGGTATTTCCGAGTGCTGTTTTATCCGCAAATATTAGTTTTGTGACTTTTATTCGTAACGAGGTGAGAAACACATCTATTCACTATAAAAATGAGCTTTTCGTTACGAATCTGGATACGAATTTTTGGCTGATAATGATCATAGTAAAAGTCACAAATGGAGGGATTTACCATGAATGCAGAAAAAGGACATTCGCAATCCGCTGACAATAGTCAGCTACTTGCTCATAAAAGCAGCCCGCAGGGCGGACATGCTTTTAAATTAAAAGCCCCATATAAGCCAACCGGAGACCAGCCACAGGCGATTGCAGAGCTTGTAAAAGGCTTCAAGGAAGGCAACCAGTTCGAGACTCTGCTGGGAGTTACCGGTTCCGGTAAGACATTTACGATGGCAAATGTCATCGCACAGTTAAATAAACCAACTCTGGTACTTGCACACAATAAAACACTGGCAGCGCAGCTTTACGGTGAAATGAAAGAATTCTTCCCTGAGAACGCAGTGGAGTATTTTGTCTCCTATTACGACTACTACCAGCCGGAGGCATATGTGCCATCTACAGACACCTATATTGCAAAAGATGCCTCCACAAATGATGAAATCGATAAGTTGCGATTATCGGCAACGGCGGCTCTCTGTGAGCGCAGGGATGTAATCGTTGTATCCTCTGTTTCCTGTATTTATGGTCTGGGCGCGCCGGAAGAGTTCTTTGATATGATGATTTCACTTCGTCCGGGAATGGAGAAAGACAGAGATGATGTGATCAAAGCGCTGATCGACATTCAGTACAATCGTAATGAAATGGATTTTCATCGAGGTACATTCCGTGCGCGGGGTGATGTACTGGAGATTTTTCCTGCCAACTATTCTGACCGTGCGATCCGTGTAGAATTTTTCGGAGACGAGATCGACCGCATTACAGAAGTAGATGTCCTGACTGGTGAAATTCGCAGTGAACTGAAACATGCCGCGATTTTCCCGGCATCTCATTATGTTGTGCCACAGAGCCAGATTCAGAGAGCCGCAGATGCCATCCTCGAAGAAATGAAAGAACAGGTTGCCTATTTTAAAGGTGAGGACAAGCTGATCGAGGCACAGCGTATTGCCGAGAGGACAAATTTCGATGTAGAAATGATGAAAGAAACCGGATTCTGTTCCGGCATTGAGAATTACTCACGACACCTTACCGGCCTGGCACCGGGACAGCCGCCGTATACGCTGATGGACTATTTTAAAGATGATTTTCTTCTTATTATAGATGAGTCCCACAAAACCGTCTCACAGGTTGGCGGTATGTATGCCGGTGATCAGAGCCGTAAACAGACACTGGTGGATTATGGGTTCCGCCTGCCGTCTGCGAAGGACAATCGTCCGTTGAGTTTTGATGAATTCGAAAACAAACTGGATCAGGTGATGTTTGTCTCGGCGACACCGGGACAGTATGAGGCGGATCATGAGATGCTCCGCGCAGAGCAGATCATCCGCCCGACCGGACTTCTGGATCCGAAGGTTGAGGTGCGTCCGGTGGAAGGGCAGATCGATGACCTGATCGGAGAAGTCAATAAAGAAGTAGAAAAGGGCAATAAGATCCTTATCACGACACTGACAAAACGTATGGCGGAAGATCTGACGGATTATATGAAAGATGTCGGCATTCGTGTACGTTATCTCCACTCAGATATTGATACCCTTGAGCGCGCGGAGATCATCAGGGATATGCGTCTGGACGTTTTTGATGTACTGGTAGGAATCAACCTTCTGCGAGAAGGTCTGGACATTCCGGAAATCACACTGGTAGCCATTCTGGATGCGGATAAAGAAGGATTCCTGCGTTCAGAAGTTTCCCTGATCCAGACGATCGGACGTGCTGCCCGTAACAGCGAAGGTCATGTTATTATGTATGCTGATGTGATGACGGATTCCATGCGAAAGGCAATTCAGGAGACTGAGCGAAGAAGAAATATTCAGGAAGCATACAATAAAGAACATGGAATTACACCGACCACGATCAAAAAGGCAGTACGCGATCTGATTACTGTTTCCAGGGCCGTTGCTGAGACAGAAGATAAACTGAAGAAAGATCCGGAATCCATGACAAGGAAAGAACTGACAAAACTGATTGGACAGGTGGAAAAGCAGATGCGCGCAGCGGCCGCAGATCTGAATTTCGAACAGGCCGCAGAACTGCGTGACAAGATGATTGAGCTTAAGAAAAATCTGGATGAGATGGATTCATGAGATACAGGGAAAATGTCAGAGCTTATCCGCGTAGCGTGTGATTAATTTTTACTTTACGCTTGTACAGTGATGGAGAGCGTGCTAAAATAAAACGAGCACGACACGAAAGAAGGATAGAAATATGCAGTTTTCCAAAAGACTAGACAGATTTGGAGAGGAAATTTTTGCAGCCCTGAATAATCGCCGTATGGAGCTGGAACAGCAGGGGATGAAAATTTATAATATGAGTGTGGGAACACCGGATTTTAAGACACCGGACCACATCAAGAAAGCGCTTGCAGAAGCGGCAATGGATGACAATAACTGGAAGTACAGTCTTCGTGATCTTCCGGAATTGCTCGAGGCAGTCTGTGCTTATTATAAGAAACGATTTGATGTGGAACTGACACCGGATATGGTCATGACCGTTTACGGAAGTCAGGAAGGTATGGGACATCTGGGGATGGCGCTTTGTGATGAAGGCGATGTGGTACTGCTTCCGGATCCGTGTTATCCGGTATTTGCCGCAGGAAGTCTGATGGCAGGCGCGAAGCCTTACTATTATCCGCTGGTAGCAGAACATGATTTCCTTCCATATGTAAAGGACATCCCGGAAGAAGTGGCTAAGAAAGCCAGACACATGGTTGTTTCCCTGCCGTCCAATCCGGTCGGAAGTATTGCCACACCAGGGATATACGAAGAAATCGTAGAGTTTGCGCGTAAGTATGATATTCTGATCATTCATGATAATGCATACAGTGATATTATCTTTGACGGAGCGCATGGCGGAAGCTTCCTTTCTACAGAAGGAGCGAGGGAAGTTGGTGTGGAATTTTTCAGCCTTTCCAAGTCCTTTAATGTAACCGGTGCGAGAATCAGTTTTCTGGTAGGTCGTCCGGATGTGATCGCAGCACTTCGTAAATTAAGAAGCCAGATTGATTTTGGCATGTTCCTTCCAATACAGAAAGCAGCTATTGCGGCACTGAACGGTCCGCTGGAAAGTGTACAGGAGCAGTGCAATATGTATCAGGAAAGACGTGATGCACTTTGTAATGGCCTTCGGGAAATCGGCTGGGATCTTCCGAATGGAAAGGGAACCATGTTTGTCTGGGCAAGAATTCCGGGTGGACGCACTGACAGTATGGCATTCTGTATGGAATTGATGGAAAAAGCTGGCGTTATCGTAACTCCTGGTGCAAGTTTCGGACCGCATGGAGAAGGATATGTACGTTTTGCGCTTGTACTGCCGCCGGATAAGATCCGCGAGGTAATAGATGCAATCCGCAGAAGCGGAATCTGAGGAAGCAGCACATATCTGCAGAAAGATTTATTTACAATAAATTAAGAACAGAATTTTACATAATCACAGTAGATCTGACACAAAGGAACAGAGGGGAAAGACAGATTTTTCCGATTTGTGTCTGTACTGTGATTTTTTTTGATTTTTAAAAAAATTAGTAATTATCTGTTGACAAACAATAATGACAGTGCTATCTTAACAGTATAGATGTTAGCACTCCTCATTATTGAGTGCTAACAAATAAGGCGGAAAGGAGCTGGGAACATGGATGAACAGTTGACGGATCGTAAGAAACGAATCCTGAAAGCAATCATTAAGACATACATGGAGACAGGTGAACCGGTCGGTTCAAGGACGATATCCAAGGACGCCGATCTGAATGTCAGCTCAGCAACGATCCGGAATGAGATGTCTGACTTGACAGATATGGGCTACATCGTACAGCCACATACGTCGGCAGGAAGAATCCCTTCTGACAAGGGTTATCGCCTTTATGTGGATGAGCTGATGAAGGAAAAGGAAGACGAGATCGAAGAGATTCGTAATCTGATGATTGAGAAGACAGACAAGATGGAAAAAGTGCTTAAGAATGTAGCACGCGTCCTTGCTTCCAATACAAATTATGCAACGATGGTTTCGGTTCCCCAGTACAGCGGAAACAAACTGAAATTTATTCAGTTGTCCCGTGTTAATGAACAGCAGCTTGTAGCAGTGGTTGTATGTGAGGGAAATGTCATTCGTAACCAGATTATTGATCTGGATGAAGAGATGGATGATGAGACACTCCTGAAACTGAATTTACTTCTTAATACCAATCTGAACGGACTGCCGATTCAGGATATCAATCTGGGAATGATTGCCAGACTGAAAGAACAGGCAGGTATTCACAGCGGACTGGTTGCAAGAGTACTGGATGCAGTTGCAGCTACGATTCATGTTGATGAAGATGATCTGGAAATCTATACGTCAGGTGCGACGAACTTTTTTAAATATCCGGAACTGTCCGACAAGACGAAGGCAACCGAATTGATTTCTACTTTCGAAGAAAAGCAGCAGCTGGTTGATCTGGTCAAAGAACGGATGGCGGATGATAATACCGGAGTTCAGGTGTACATCGGAGATGAACTTCCGATCTCGACCATGAAAGACTGCAGTGTTGTTACTGCTACTTATGAACTGGGCGAGGGTATGCATGGAACAATCGGTATCGTAGGACCGAAGCGAATGGATTATGAAAATGTAGTAAATAGTCTGAAGACCCTCAAGGTCGAACTCGACGAGGTATTCAAAAAAAATAAAAATAACCAAGACAGTTAGCTGTCAAACTGGAAAGGCGGTAGAAGAAACGTGTCAGAAACAACAAAAACAACTGGTGTGCAGGACGAAGCAGAGAAAGAAGTTCCGGAGACTGAAGAACCTGTAACAGAACCAGTCGAAGAATCGCCGGAGGCAACCGCAGGAGAGAATCCGGAAGGAGAAAAAGAAGCGGATGCCGCAGATGAGAAAGAATCAAAAGGAAAGACATCTTTCTTTGGCAAAAAGAAAAAAGATAATAAACTGGAACAGCAGATCGAAGATCTGACAGACCGTTTAAAACGAAACATGGCTGAGTTTGATAACTTCCGTAAACGTACGGAAAAAGAAAAATCCAGCATGTATATCATTGGAGCGAAGGATATTATTGAGAAAATCCTTCCGGTGGTAGATAACTTTGAAAGAGGCCTTGCACAGGCAACGGAAGGTGATCCGTTTGCTGAGGGCATGGAAAAAATCTACAAACAGCTCACCACTACACTGGAGAGCTTGGGAGTAGAGCCGATCGAAGCCGTTGACAAAGAATTCAATCCGGATCTTCACAATGCAGTAATGCATGTAGAAGACGAATCCGTTGGAGACAATATTATTGTGGAGGAACTTCAGAAAGGATACACCTATAAGGGATTTGTAGTCCGCCACAGCATGGTTAAAGTTGCAAACTGATCGTGCTCAAGGAAAAAGGAAGCGGCTGCGAAGCAGACATTTGCTTTTTCTGGCACGATCCTGACGAAATCAGAAGTGCGAAGCACGTAAGATGCGATGAGCATCTTGATTTCGGAGGGACACTTAAAGGTCGTTCGAAGGAACTTAATGAGTCCGACCGTAGGGAGAGACGAATTTAGTGAATCGAACTTCCTTAATTGAATATTTAATAATCTTAGAATAAACAGGAGGAACATTATCATGGGAAAAATTATTGGTATTGACTTAGGTACAACAAACAGTTGTGTAGCTGTAATGGAAGGTGGACAGCCGACCGTTATCGCAAATACAGAAGGAGCTAGAACTACACCATCTGTAGTCGCTTTCACAAAGACAGGTGAGCGTCTTGTAGGTGAACCTGCAAAACGTCAGGCCGTAACAAACGCAGACAGAACAATCTCTTCCATTAAGAGAGAGATGGGTACAGATTATCGTGTAACAATCGATGAGAAGAAATATTCTCCTCAGGAAATTTCAGCTATGATTCTTCAGAAACTGAAAAAAGATGCAGAAGGATATCTTGGAGAAACTGTTTCAGAAGCAGTTATTACAGTTCCGGCATACTTCAACGATGCTCAGCGTCAGGCAACCAAAGATGCAGGTAAGATTGCTGGTCTTGATGTAAAACGTATCATCAACGAACCTACAGCAGCAGCTCTTGCATACGGACTTGACAACGAAAAAGAACAGAAGATCATGGTTTACGACTTAGGTGGCGGTACATTCGATGTATCCGTTATCGAGATCGGTGATGGTGTTATCGAAGTTCTTTCCACAGCTGGTAACAACCGTCTTGGTGGTGATGACTTTGACCAGAAAGTTACAGACTGGATGATCGAAGAATTCAAGAAAGCAGAAGGCGTAGACTTAAGCAATGATAAGATGGCTCTTCAGAGACTGAAAGAAGCAGCAGAGAAAGCTAAAAAAGAACTTTCTTCCGCAACAACAACAAACATCAACCTTCCGTTCATCACTGCAACAGCAGAAGGACCGAAGCATTTCGATATGAACCTTACAAGAGCTAAATTCGATGAGCTGACACATGATCTCGTAGAAAAGACAGCAGAGCCGGTTCGCCGTGCACTGTCTGACGCAGGAATCACAGCTTCCGAACTTGGTCAGGTACTTCTGGTAGGTGGATCTACACGTATTCCGGCTGTACAGGACAAAGTAAAACAGCTCACAGGTAAAGAGCCAAGCAAAAATCTGAACCCGGATGAGTGCGTTGCACTTGGTGCCTCCGTACAGGGTGGTAAACTTGCCGGTGATGCAGGTGCCGGTGATATCCTTCTTCTGGATGTTACTCCGCTGTCACTGTCCATCGAGACAATGGGTGGTATCGCAACTCGTCTGATCGAGAGAAATACAACTATCCCGACAAAGAAGAGCCAGATCTTCTCCACAGCAGCAGACAACCAGACAGCTGTAGATATCAATGTAGTACAGGGTGAGCGTCAGTTCGCGAAAGATAACAAATCCCTCGGTCAGTTCCGTCTGGACGGAATCCCGCCGGCACGTCGTGGTGTTCCGCAGATTGAAGTTACATTTGATATTGATGCCAACGGTATCGTAAACGTATCCGCTAAGGATCTTGGTACAGGAAAAGAACAGCACATCACAATCACAGCCGGTTCCAACATGTCTGATTCTGAAATTGACAAAGCAGTCAAAGAAGCTGCTGAATTCGAAGCTCAGGATAAGAAACGTAAAGAGGGAATCGATACAAGAAACAATGCAGATTCCATGGTATTCCAGGTTGAGAATGCACTGAAAGAAGCCGGAGATAAGATTGACGCCAACGACAAAGCAGCAGTTGAGACAGATCTGAATGCACTGAAAGATCTCCTTGCTCAGACAGCAAATGCAGAAATGACAGATGCTCAGATCGCAGATATCAAAGCAGCTCAGGAAAAAATGATGGAAAGTGCTCAGAAACTTTTCGCAAAAATGTATGAGCAGACACAGCAGGCCGGCGGTCAGGCAGGTCCGAACCCGGGAGCAGGTGCAGGTGCAGCTCAGGGCGGAAATGAATCTGGTTATGGCGATGATGTTGTAGACGCTGATTATAAAGAAGTCTAATGATACCAAGGGTTTAAAAATTCAGGAGTCATTCATGCTTGCATGTGATGACTCCTGAGTTTGAAACCCGCAACATACGAGAAAGTAGCGATTTATGTAGTAAATCAGCGGATTTTGAATATGTTCAGACCGGTGGAAGCTGTGCAGCAGCAGAACAGGTCGTGATATCTGAAAACGCAAATCAAAGATATAGGAAAGAGAAAAGATGGCTGATAAAAGAGATTACTACGAGGTCCTGGGTGTCAGCAAGACAGCCAGTGATTCAGAATTAAAAAGTGCATATCGAAAATTAGCCAAGAAATATCATCCGGACGTAAATCCGGGAGACAAAGAAGCGGAAGCGAAGTTCAAAGAAGCAACAGAAGCATACAGCGTACTGAGTGATGCAGAAAAGAGAAGACAGTATGACCAGTTTGGCCATGCTGCTTTTGAACAGGGCGGTGGTGGAGCCGGCGGATTCGGCGGCTTTGACTTCAACGGTGCAGACATGGGTGATATTTTCGGTGACATTTTCGGAGATCTGTTTGGAGGTGGCGGAAGACGCCGTACCAACAACGGACCGATGAAGGGTGCTAACTTACGTGCACGTGTAAACATTACCTTTGAAGAAGCCGTGTTTGGATGTGACAAAGAACTCGAAATCGTTCTGAAAGATGAATGTACGACCTGTCACGGAACCGGTGCAAAACCGGGAACACAGCCGACTACCTGTCCGAAATGTCATGGAGAAGGTCAGATTGTCTATACACAGCAGTCTATGTTTGGTATGGTTCGAAATGTACAGACCTGTCCGGACTGTAACGGAAGCGGAAAGATCATCAAAGAAAAATGTACTTCCTGCCGCGGCACAGGTTATACATCTTCAAGAAAGAAGATTCAGGTCTCCATTCCGGCAGGTATTGACAATGGACAGAGCATCCGTATCCGTGACAAAGGTGAGCCGGGAACCAATGGTGGACCAAGGGGTGATCTGCTTGTAGAAGTAAATGTTGCACGCCACCCGATCTTCCAGAGACAGGATATGAATATCTTCTCAACAGCACCGCTGACCTATGCACAGGCAGCGCTGGGGGGTGAAATCCACATCAACACAGTGGATGGAGATGTTGCATACGAGGTAAAACCCGGAACTCAGACAGACACTCGCATTCGTCTGAAGGGAAAAGGTGTTCCTTCTCTGAGAAATAAAAACATCCGTGGTGACCATTATGTAACACTGGTCGTTCAGGTTCCGACAAAACTTAATGAAGAAGCGAAAGAAGCTCTTCGCAAGTTTGATGAGGCCTGTGGCAACAGACCTGCTTCCGAGTCAAAAGACGGATCTGAGAAATCAGAAAAGAAGAAAAAGAGTTTTATGGATAAACTCAAAGAAACTTTTGAGGACTAAATCTGCTAAACTTAAAGAAACTTTTCAGGAAAAGAGGGAAACCTCTTTTCTTTTTTTGCGCTATCATGTATTATAAAAGATAAGGCAAAATTGCGGACACAGTTTTCTGTGACACAATTTGCAGATATCGTAAAGTTGTCGTACAGAACAAGACAGGAGATTACAATATATGAAATGGAACCGTTTTACCATTAAGACAAAAACAGAAGCAGAAGACATGATCATCTGTACTCTTGCAGAAATCGGTGTGGAAGGTGTGGAGATTCAGGATCACCAGCCCCTGACCGAAGAAGATAAAGCACAGATGTTTGTTGACATCATGCCGGAAGGACCGGCGGATGACGGCATTGCTTATCTGAATTTTTATCTTGAAGAAGATGCAGATAAAGAAACCATTCTTCGTGATGTCAGAAATGCACTGGAAGAACTTCGTACCTTTATGGATATCGGTGAGGCGACGATTGAAGAATCCCAGACTGAGGACAAAGACTGGATCAACAACTGGAAAGAGTTTTTCCATCAGTTCTATGTGGACGATATTCTGATCGTTCCATCCTGGGAAGAGGTAAAAGAAGAAGACAAGGACAAGATGATTCTTCATATCGATCCGGGGACTGCATTCGGAACCGGTATGCATGAGACAACACAGCTTGTTATCCGTCAGTTAAAGAAATACGTAAAACCGGGCATCGAACTTCTCGATGTCGGAACCGGAAGCGGAATCTTAGGAATTACAGCCCTCAAACTAGGCGCCGGTCATGTGGTAGGAACTGACCTGGATCCATGTGCTGTTCCGGCAGTACAGGATAATAAAGAAGCCAATGAAATCGTAGATGAAACATTCGATATGATGATCGGAAACATCATCGATGACAAAGAAGTGCAGGATCAGGTGGGCTATGAGAAATATGACATCGTAGCTGCAAATATCCTTGCGGATGTGCTAGTACCGCTGACACCAGTGATTGTTCATCAGATGAAAAAAGGTGCTTACTACATCACCTCCGGTATTCTTGATGTCAAAGAAGAAGTAGTCAGAGAAGCTGTTGCAAAAGCAGGACTGACACTTGTGGAAGTGACCAGACAGGGTGAATGGGTCTGCGTGACTGCAAGAAAGGACTGAGACGATGCAGAGGTTTTTTGTAGAGCCACATCAGATTGATGAGGGCGCACATCAGATTCACATCCTCGGAAGTGATGTCAATCATATTTCAAATGTCCTGCGCATGAAACAGGGCGAGGAACTCTGGATCAGCGACGGAGGTAAAAAGGAATACCGATGTACCATCGAGGAATTCAGCCCGGACGAAGTCCTTCTTCACATTATTTATGCACAGGAACCGGATTATGAGCTTCAGAGCCGTATCTATCTGTTTCAGGGACTTCCGAAGGCAGATAAAATGGAACTGATCATACAGAAGGCAGTTGAGCTCGGTGCATACGAAGTGATTCCGGTAGAGACAAAGCGTTGTGTCGTGAAACTGGACGGCAAAAAAGCAGCAAAAAAGGTTGAGCGCTGGAAACAAATCGCAGAAAGTGCTGCAAAGCAGTCAAAACGTATGCTGATCCCGAATGTACATGAAGTACTGACATTTAAAGAAGCGTTAAAATATGCAGAATCCATGGATGTCCGCCTGATTCCGTATGAACTTGCAAAAGGAATGCAGGAGACAAAGGAGATTCTTGCCGATATCCAGCCGGGACAGTCTATCGGAATTTTTATCGGACCGGAAGGCGGATTTGAAGAAAAAGAAGTAGAAACAGCAATCAGCGAAGGTGCGAAACCGATTACTCTGGGTAAACGTATCCTTCGTACAGAGACAGCCGGACTTGCCATTTTGTCAGTCCTGATGTTTCAGCTTGAGCAATAGATAAAAGAGGAGTGTTATGGAAGTTTATTTTGATAATTCTGCAACGACCAGATGCTATGATTCTGTAAAAGATATCGTAGTGAAGACGATGACAGAGGATTTCGGAAATCCGTCTGCCATGCATTTAAAAGGTGTAGATGCAGAAAAATACGTAAAAGAATCAGCAAAGACGATTGCAGGTATTCTGAAAGTGCAGGAAAAAGAGATTCTGTTCACCTCAGGTGGTACAGAATCTGATAACCTTGCACTGATCGGTGGTGCACTGGCAAACAAGAGAAACGGAAATCACATTATTATTACATCGGTAGAACATGCAGCAGTCAGCCAGCCGGCATCTTTTTTGCAGGAACAGGGATTTGAAATCACTTATCTTCCGGTAGATCACGAAGGCAAAATAAAGATGAGTGCACTGGAAGCAGTTCTGCGCCCGGATACGATTATGGTTTCTACCATGCTTGTAAATAACGAAGTCGGTGCCGTGATGCCGGTAGAAGAAATTGCGAAGATGGTTCACGAAAAAAGCCCGAAGGCTCTTTATCATGTGGATGCCATCCAGGGATTTGGTAAATACCGCATTTACCCGAAAAAGATGGGCATCGATCTTCTTGCAGTCAGCGGACACAAGATCCACGGACCAAAGGGTATCGGATTTTTGTATATCAATGAAAAAGTAAAGATCATTCCGCAGATCCTTGGTGGCGGACAGCAGAGCGGAATGCGCTCCGGTACAGACAATGTGCCTGGAATCGCAGGACTCGGTGTGGCAGCTGCGCAGATTTATGAAAATCTCGACGAAAATGTAGAGCATATGTACCAGCTGAAAGAGCATATTGCAGAGGGCTTATCTGAGATTGAGGATATCCGTATCAATGGTATGCCGCTTCGCGAAGGTGCACCACAGATTTTGAGCATCAGCGTTATGGGTGTGCGCAGCGAAGTCCTGCTTCATGCACTTGAAGATAAAGGAATCTACATTTCTGCCGGAAGTGCATGCTCCAGTCACAAGAGAAAACCGAGTGCGACGCTTTCTGCAATGGGAATGTCGAAAGACCAGATAGAAAGTACAGTACGTTTAAGTTTCTGTGAAGAAAACACGATGGAAGAAGCTGATTATTTCTTACAGACTATGAAAGAGCTTGTTCCGATGCTCCGCAGATACTCAAGAAAATAAACAACCAGTGTAGGAAAACACTGACAGAAAATTCAGGAGGAAATACC
The DNA here is from genome assembly GCA_900066355.1 of uncultured Ruminococcus sp. Classification (GTDB taxonomy): domain Bacteria; phylum Bacillota; class Clostridia; order Lachnospirales; family Lachnospiraceae; genus Blautia_A. Next base: position 65,124 of record FMEL01000001.1, on the reverse strand, counting down.
AGATATGATATTTCATGCATTTTTGATAAAATATGCAGAGATTGCCATCAAGGGCAAAAACAGATATCTGTTTGAGGATGCACTTGTAAAACAGATGAAACTGGCTCTCGAGCCGGTAGAAGGCGAATTTACCGTAACGAAAGAACAGGGCCGTGTATATGTGTTCTGTCCGGAAAAATATGATTTTGACGAGGCTGTAGAAGCATTACAGCGAGTGTTTGGTATCGTTGGTATCAGCCCGGTTGTCATTTATGAAGATCAGGGTTTTGATCAGATGGCAGAGGATGTCGTTGCCTACATGAAAGCCAGATATCCGGAATACAAAGGTTCCTTCAAGGTATACACAAGAAGAGCAAAAAAATCTTACCCGATTACCTCTATGGAAGTCAGCGCAGCAATAGGTGAAAAAATCCTCGATGCGTTCCCGGAGGCATCTGTTGATGTACACAATCCGGAAATGACACTTTCCGTAGAGATCCGTGACAAGATTTATGTATATTCCGAGACTCTTCCGGGACCGGGAGGGATGCCGATCGGAACAAACGGAAAAGCCATGCTTCTCCTTTCCGGTGGTATTGACAGTCCGGTAGCAGGTTATATGATCGCAAAACGTGGCGTCAAAATCGAGGCAGTGTATTTCCATGCTCCGCCGTACACAAGCGAACGTGCAAAACAAAAAGTCGTAGATCTTGCAAAACTGGTTGCACGCTACAGTGGTCCGATCCGTCTGCACGTTGTTAATTTTACAGATATCCAGCTTTATATCTATGATCAGTGCCCGCATGAAGAACTGACGATCATCATGCGTCGTTATATGATGCGTATTGCAGAGCATTTTGCACGCAAAGATAAATGTCTCGGCCTGATTACAGGAGAGAGCATCGGACAGGTTGCAAGCCAGACATTACAGAGCCTTGCAGCAACAGATGAAGTGTGCGAGCTTCCGGTATATCGTCCGGTCATTGGATTTGACAAAGAAGAAATCGTTCAGATTTCCAGAAAGATCAATACCTTTGAGACTTCAATCCAGCCATTTGAAGACTGCTGTACAATTTTTGTGGCAAAACATCCGGTAACAAAACCGAATCTCAAGGTAATTCACAGATCCGAAGAGAAATTAAACGAGAAGATCGACCAGCTTGTAGAAGAAGCGCTGGCATCTACAGAAGTAATCGAAATTCAGTAAACAGTATGGAGTAGTTTCCCATAAAACATAAAAACAGCTTCTCATGCGTATGCACAGAAGCTGTTTTAAAACTGTCTTACTTTCATGATCTCCTTAAGGAGATGATACAGATCATTCAATTACATATGGCTGTACGATTGTCAGAATAGTATCAAGCATGCTGCCTTCAGCGTGGATATTCAGATTGATCGGTTTGGATAAGTCTAAACTGAAGATACCCATGATGGATTTTGCATCGATCACATATCTTCCGGATACTAAGTCAAAGTCACAGTCAAATTTACTGATCTCGTTAACAAATGCTTTCACTTTATCGATAGAATTCAGCGAGATTTTTAATGTTTTCATTTTGAGAACCTCCCTATTTAGTGTTATTATGTGATTAATCTTAACCGTACACTCCTGAAAAGTCAAGGGAAAATCGGATGAAATTACGGTTAAATATTCGTCTGTATATATAAAAAACAATAAAATCGGAGTACAAAGTGAAAATATCAGAAAATATATATGAGGTTAAAAAATATGAAAAAAAAGGTTGCCCTTCATAATCTGGGCTGTAAAGTAAATGCATACGAAGTAGAAGCAATGCAGCAGCTTCTGGAAAAAGCAGGATATGAGATCGTACCTTTTACGGAAGGAGCGGACGTATATCTGATCAATACCTGTACGGTTACGAATATTGCAGACCGTAAATCCCGACAGATGCTGCACAAGGCAAAAAAAATGAACCCGGATGCGATCGTGGTAGCTGCCGGATGCTATGCACAGGCAGACACAGAAAAACTCAAAGAAGACAACGCGGTTGACCTGATCCTCGGAAATAATCAGAAGACACAGATCGTGGAAGTTCTGGAAGAGTATGAGAAAGAACATTCCAAACAGGTGCAGGTGATCGAAATCAACCACACAAAAGAGTATGAGGAGCTTTCCATTGAGCAGACAGCGGAACATGTCCGCGCGTACATTAAGGTACAGGACGGATGCAACCAGTTCTGCACTTACTGCATCATCCCGTTTGCAAGAGGACGGGTGCGCAGCAGAAAAATTGCGGACGTATTAAGAGAAGTTGAGACACTGGCATCCAAAGGTTATAAAGAAGTCGTACTTACCGGAATCCACTTAAGTTCCTACGGCGTGGATTTTTCGAAAGAAGAAAGAGAGAGCCTTCTTTCCCTGATCCAGGCGGTAAGTAAAGTAGAAGGAATTCAGAGAATCCGTCTGGGCTCTCTTGAACCGAGGATCATTACCGAAGAATTTCTGGAAGGAATCGTTGCGACAGGAAAAGTCTGCCCTCATTTCCATCTGTCTCTTCAGAGCGGTTGCAACAAAACCCTGAAAAATATGAATCGCCGCTACAGTGCACAGGAATATGCAGAAAAATGTGAACTGATCCGTAAATATTATCCGACACCGGCGCTTACAACGGATGTGATCGTGGGATTCCCGATGGAAACAGAAGAAGATTTTGAAGAGTCTTATGAATTTGTAAAAAACATTCATTTTTATGAGACGCATATTTTCAAATATTCCAGAAGACATGGGACAAAAGCAGCCGCTATGGATGGACAGCTTACAGAAGCAGTAAAAGCTCAGCGAAGCGAAAAGCTGCTTGAGCTTCATGATATCCGTGCAAAGGAATACGAAGAAGCAATGATCGGAAAGACAATCGAGCTTCTTCTTGAAGAAGAAATCGAAGAAGATGGAAAAATGTGGTATGTAGGACACAGCCGTGAGTATGTACGTGCCGTTATCGAAAAGACGGAGGCACATCAGGTAAATGATCTTGTTGAGGCGAAGGTGACGGGATTTGTGACAGACCATCTTTTGCGTGCGGAATGATCCGCAAGTTGTAATGCCGGTTTTGACGATAGAATTTCAGCAAAAAAGGGTTCTTGTATTTTGATGAGAATTATATTAAAATAAAAAGGAAATCTTATTAAGGACGTGAGAAAAATGGCAGAAAACAGTTTGGGAAATACACAATATTTCAGAACAAAACCGGATCAGGATCTTGAAGTAAAAGAAGTCCTTGATCTGGTCTACAATGCAATGGATGAAAAGGGATATAATCCGGTAAACCAGATAGTCGGTTATATTATGTCCGGAGATCCGACTTATATTACCAGCCACAAAGGTGCGCGAAGCATGATCATGAAAGTCGAGAGAGACGAGCTGGTAGAAGAATTACTTAATGAATATATTAAGAACAAATCCTGGGAACGCTAGGAATATGCGGATTCTCGGATTAGATTACGGATCAAAAACAGTAGGAGTAGCCGTCAGTGATCCACTTGGCCTGACTGCGCAGAAGGTAGAGACGATATGGCGCAAACAGGAAAATAAACTTCGGCGAACTCTTGCAAGAATTGAAGAACTCATCGCAGAATATGAAGTAGAGAAAATCGTGTTGGGCTTTCCGAAGAATATGAACAACACGGTTGGTGAGCGCGCGGAAAAAGCTCTTGAGTTTGGCGAAATGCTGAAAAAACGTACCGGGCTTGAAGTTATCATGTGGGATGAGCGTCTGACAACAGTAGAGGCAGACCGGACACTTATAGAGGCCGGTGTGCGCAGAGAAAACCGCAAACAGTATCTGGATGGCATTGCGGCAGTATTTATTTTGCAGGGATATCTGGATTCCCTGTCAGTATGACAAAGGTGACAACATGGAAAAAATCAGATTTCAGTCTCCTGATGGAACAGTAGAAGATTTCTACATTGAGGAGCAGACAAGAATCGGAGGGGTGGCGTACCTCCTTGTTTCTGATTCAATGGATGACGAAGCAAATGCCTATATTTTAAAAGACGTATCGGAAGATACAGATTCCGAAGCTTGCTATGAAATGGTTGAAGATGAGAACGAACTGCAGGCAGTATATAAAGTTTTTGAGCAGATGCTTGAGGACGTAGACCTTGAAATGTGATTGCACACGAAGCATTATGGAGGTGCTTGATTGAGTATAGAAAATAATATGAACGAGAATAAAGCGCATACAACGCAGAGAGAAAGTATGCCGCGAGACAGCAGATTCAAACCGAGAAGATACAATAACCATGACAGGAAACCTGCTGAAAACAATACAAAGAAACAGAACCCGAAACAGAAAAATTTCAAATACAAACAGCAGCAGAAGCCACAGCAGAAAAATAATGGCAAAGCGGCAGTAAAGACCGTACAGAAACCACAGCTTCGTACAGCTTCCCGCAGGGGACGCAGAGGAACATCCAAGCTGAAAGTTATTCCGCTTGGTGGACTTGAGCAGATCGGAATGAACATCACAGCTTTCGAATACGAAGACAGCATTGTGGTTGTGGACTGTGGTCTGGCATTCCCGGAGGATGACATGCTCGGTATCGACCTTGTCATTCCGGATGTTACCTATCTGAAAGAAAATATTTCTAAAGTCAAAGGTTTTGTGATCACCCATGGGCATGAGGATCATATCGGTGCGCTTCCTTATGTATTAAAAGAAGTAAATGTACCGATTTATTCTACGAAACTGACACTTGGACTGATCACCAACAAACTGAAAGAGCACAATCTTGTCCGTTCTACGAAATTAAAAGAGGTTAAACACGGACAGGTTATCAATCTGGGTGAGTTTTCAATCGAATTTATTAAGACAAACCACAGTATTCAGGATGCATCTGCACTTGCAATTTATTCACCGGCAGGTATCGTAGTTCATACCGGCGACTTTAAGGTGGATTATACACCGGTATTTGGTGATGCAATCGATCTTCAGCGTTTTGCCGAGATTGGTAAGAAAGGTGTACTTGCGCTGATGTGCGACAGTACCAATGCCGAACGTCCGGGATTTACCATGTCCGAGCGCAGTGTGGGACATGTCTTTGATAATCTGTTTAACGAACACAAAAACGCACGAATCATTATTGCGACTTTTGCTTCAAACGTTGACCGTGTGCAGCAGATCATTGATACTGCATATCGTTTCGGGCGTAAGGTTGCAGTTGAAGGTCGCAGTATGGTCAATATCATTTCTGTTGCATCAGAACTCGGTTATCTCCGAATTCCGGAAAATACTCTGATTGAGATCGATCAGGTTAAGAACTATCCGGACGAAAAAGTAGTTCTGATCACAACAGGAAGCCAGGGAGAGTCCATGGCGGCACTTTCCAGAATGGCAGCAGATATCCACAAGAAAATCACGATCAAACCAAACGATACGATCATTTTCAGTTCCAACCCGATTCCGGGAAACGAAAAAGCCGTATCAAAGGTTATCAACGAACTGTCCATGAAAGGTGCAAAAGTTATCTTTCAGGATGTTCATGTATCCGGACATGCGTGCCAGGAAGAAATCAAGCTGATCTATTCTCTGGTAAGACCAAAATATGCAATTCCGGTTCATGGTGAATATCGTCATCTGACTGCACAGAAACATGTGGTTGAGGATCTCGGTATCCCGAAAGAAAATATCTTTATTCTCGCATCCGGTAATGTTCTTGAAATGGACGAAAACAGCGCGCAGGTAACCGGATCCGTTCAGACCGGAGCAATCCTTGTAGACGGCCTTGGTGTCGGAGATGTCGGAAACATCGTGCTTCGTGACCGTCAGCACCTTGCAGAAGACGGCATTATGATCGTTGTTATGACACTGGAGCGACACAGCAACGTCGTTCTTGCAGGACCGGATATCGTATCCAGAGGTTTCGTATATGTAAGAGAATCCGAGGATCTGATGGAACATGCAAAAGAAGTTGTTGAGAATGCACTTGATTCCTGTCTGGACCGCAACATCACAGACTGGGGCAAGATCAAAAACGTAGTAAAAGATGCACTCAGTGATTTCCTCTGGAAGAGAACAAAGAGAAGTCCGATGATCCTGCCGATCATCATGGAAGCATAAGACACGAAGCTTTTACAGACAGAAAGGAGCCGATATGGGAGATAAAAAAGACCGGGTAGGCGCAGCAGGAGTCATCGTTGCGGGAGGTTTTTTCAAAATAGCTCTGTATGTGTGCGTGGCTGTTCTTGTTATCTGGATCGGAAAAGTCACATACCAGTTTGGATACAATATATTTAACCAGCAGGCAATGAGTCCGGGAGAGGGACAGGAAGTAACGGTTGTGATCAAAGAAGACGCAACGGCTTATGATATTGCCAAAACCCTGAAGAGCAAAGGTCTGATCGAAGATTCGCTGGTATTTGTTGTACAGGAAAAGCTTTCCAATTACAGCGGCAAAATGAGACCGGGAACTTATCTTCTCAGCACTGCATATACACCGACCAGAATTATGGGTATTCTTGCGGGAGATGCGGAGCAGGAGGGAGTAACTTCGTGATCGTAGAAGAAAGAATGCGAACATTTATAAATTCTCTTGATACAGGCAACACTCCATTTCTTGATGAACTGGAGTGTTCTGCTCTTTCTGAGGGAGTTCCGATCATCCGTAAGGAGATGCAGAGTTTTATCAAAACATTGCTGGCACTTGCAAAACCGCAGAAAATTCTGGAAGTGGGGACGGCCGTAGGCTTCTCCACACTTCTTATGTGTGAGTATGGCAGACCGGATCTGCATATCACAACGATTGAAAATTATGAAAAACGAATTCCACTCGCAGAAGAGAATTTCCAAAAAGCAGGAAGAGAAGACCAGATCACATTCCTGAAAGGAGATGCAGGAGAAATTCTGAAAAAACTTGAAGGTTCCTATGATCTGATTTTTATGGACGCAGCTAAAGGTCAGTATATTCACTGGCTTCCGGATGTTGTAAGACTTCTTGCACCGGGCGGGATCCTGATGTCGGATAATGTGCTGCAGGAGGGAGAACTGATCGAGTCTCACTACCTTGTGGAGCGCAGAAACCGTACAATTTATAAACGAATGAGAGATTACCTTTTTGAACTGAAGCATCATCCACAGCTTACGACGAGTATCATTCCATTGGGCGACGGTGTTTCTGTGAGTGTTAAGGAGGAATTATGAGAAAAATTGAATTGCTGGTTCCGGCAAGCAGTCTGGAAGTCCTTAAGATCGCTGTTGTATTTGGTGCAGATGCCGTTTATATCGGTGGTGAGGCATTTGGACTTCGTGCAAAGGCGAAGAACTTTTCAAAAGAAGATATGGCAGAAGGAATCGCTTTTGCACATGAACATGGTGTAAAAGTCTATGTGACAGTCAACATTCTGGCGCATAACGATGACCTTCCGGGAGTACGTGAGTACCTGCAGGAACTCAAGGAATTAAAACCGGATGCGCTGATCATTGCAGACCCGGGAATCTTTACTTATGCCCGTGAAATCTGCCCGGAGATCGAATGCCACATCAGTACGCAGGCAAATAATACAAACTACGAGACTTATCGTTTCTGGTATCGTCTCGGAGCCAAACGTGTCGTAACAGCACGTGAATTGTCGCTGAAAGAAATTCGGGAAATCCGTGCCAACATTCCGGATGATATGGAAATCGAAACATTTATACATGGTGCAATGTGCATTTCCTATTCCGGAAGATGTTTGTTGAGTAATTATCTGGTGGGAAGAGATGCCAATCAGGGCGCATGTACGCATCCATGCCGCTGGAAATATTCTGTAGTCGAGGAAAAACGTCCGGGCGAATATATGCCGGTTTACGAGAACGAGCGAGGAACCTATATCTTTAATTCGAAAGATCTCTGTATGATCGAGCATATGGACGATGTCCTGAACAGCGGGATCGACAGCCTAAAGATCGAGGGACGTATGAAAACTGCACTTTATGTAGCGACAGTCGCGAGAACTTATCGTAAGGCGATCGATGACTATCTGGAATCTCCTGAGAAATATAAAGCGAACATGCCATGGTATCAGGAACAGATTTCAAACTGCACATACAGACAGTTTACGACCGGATTCTTTTATGGAAAACCGGATCAGAATACACAGATCTATGACAACAATACTTACGTAAAAGAATATACTTATCTGGGATATGCGGAAGAAATTGATGAGAAAGGATTTGCGCATATTACCCAGAGAAATAAATTCAGCGTTGGCGAGACCATTGAGATCATGAAACCGGACGGAAGAAACTTATCTGTGAAAGTTCGGGCAATTTATGATGAAAATGGTGAGTCTGTGGAGAGTGCGCCACATCCGCAGCAGAAGCTTGCAGTAGATCTTGGTACAGAGATAGAAAAATATGATCTCTTAAGAAGAGCAGAAGCATCAGAAAATTAAATTACAGCTACAGTTATAATAAAAAGATCAGATACCTTATTTTTCGGTATCTGATCTTTTTTACTGCATGAAACAGAATCAGCGGCTCAGTACCGGTGCAGTAAGTTTAAATTTTGCTCCGGATTTCCAGGAAGCTCCTTTTACAGGTTGCGCAAGAATTTGTATTTTTGTAACTTTTTTACGATATTTCCATTTGGCAAGAGATGTAGATAAATGTACAGTTCTGTCTGTGGGAATCGCCTTGGTACATTCAAAATATTGTTTTCCACTGAAAAAGCGTAGTTTGATCTGAACAGAACTTTTATTTGCACCGGTCACACGAAGTGTGGTGCAGAAACGTGGAGAAGAAGAAACATTAAGTTTTTTCTTAAAGCTTTGTGTATATCCCCACGAAATATTCTGATTACGGGAGGTATCCCTGTATACAGTGTAATTATTTCCCTTTTTACTGAATTGTCCGGAAGCGCCATAGGATATCCAGGTGTTTGAAACAGAGCCGGTTTTTTTGTAACCGTTCACTTGAGTCAGTTTTCCAATTGTGCAGGAAACCTTATTGTACAGTTTGCTGCTGTAGGATGGAATAAGCTGCTTCCAGCTGGTGACACCAATCGAAGATACCAGAGATTTTGTTGTGGAATTGGAACGGCTGGTATCCATATATTTGTAAATGCTCCAGGAGAGTTTTTTTGATTTTGCATCCTCAGGAGATGAAGAACTCGCAGAAGTTGTCCATAACCCAAGATTTAATCCCTGGCTGATTTCAGCTCTGTGATCGACCTGACGGTGAATAATAAGAGAGTCGATCATGTTATTGGATTCAGACAGCAGATAGGAATAAGCGATTGCCGCTGCCTGAAGTTTCTCTACATTTTTGCCGTTCTGTACAGATGTATAGCCCTGTTCTGAAAGGATGATACGCGTTTTAGAACCGTATTTCTGACGGATATAATTCGTCAGAATCTGAATATTTCCCATATTGATAACAGGGGAGGAAAGAGATTTTGTAAGCTGCCTGTTTGTGTTTGCCCAGAAACGTGGTTCTGTCAGCGGAGAACTGTACGGATGATAGGCAAGATTCCATGAAATATTACCGCCGGCACGGAGTTTGGAGGCAAACTTGTCCAGCATTTTCCTTGATGCAAAGGTACCACTTACGTTGTTGGTATTCCACAGATGATCAAGTGAAATGTAAACTCTTGCATTGGAATAAACGCTTGTCAGAGTATTGTATGCCAGACGGAACTGGTCAGCATAGATTTTTGCATACTGATTCAGAGTTTTAGATCCTGCATAATTATATGTCCGGTAATTATTGACTTCATTTCCGACGATCCAGTTTACGATACGTCCGTATTTTCTGTTGGTACTGCTATAACGTCTGGCAAGAAAATTAAGGGTAGCCTGTAATTGATTTCTTGCAGAAGAATTGACGGTGTTCCATGCATAAAAACTGTGTCCCTTATGACGTCCCTGTGGATAAATCAGTCCTTTCAGATCATCACGCCAGCTTAAAAGAAGAACAGCACTGTTGACGGAGGACGTGGACTTTAATGACTGAAGCTGCCGGTCATAATAGGAAACAGAGTCCTTTACGAACCAGTAAGTCTTGCCGTTGTATTTCCATGAATAAGAATAATTTGAGTTTTGTAAAACAGGAGGTGCAAGAAGCTGGCTGAAATCGATATTGATGACGGAGTTATGTACATTCAGCTCTTCAGCATCTTCGAGCATATCTGCGTTGATCTGTAGCCCTTTTTTGGAAACCGCTTTGGGAAAACGGTAGCGGTAACCGGCAAGGGCTCCGGGATTGGAAATATAACGCTTACTGCTGATAATGGTGTATTTTCCCCTGCTGTTTCGTGAAGCAATTGCAAAGCTATGATAAAGAAGACTGGTGCCGTTTTGCGTGGAACGGCAGGAAAAAGTCATCTTTTTTGATTTGCGGGCAGATGCAATCGGACGTGCAGAAGAGGAAAGACTGCTGCTTCCGGGAGCCAGTGCAAAAAGGTAACATCTGGAGCCATGTATTTTTTTGGTGTTTGTGGCAGTAGCAGTGACTCGTATCCTGCTTTTTCCTTTTAGTTTGCAGGAAGTGATGGAAACCGGTCTGGCAGCCGCGTTTACGGTGACTGGTTCGGTGAGCATACCACATAAAGTCAGGCACAGTAGTAAAATAAGGATACAGCCTGAAAGCCTGCGCATGTGTGAAAGAAATGAGCCGTATCTGTTGGTTTTCATAAAAAAATAATCTCCTTCCGGTCATAGATTGATTCATCGTAACTGTGAGGATACCGAACAGTTATGATTCTTCTATGATTTGATTTTAGAAGATTTTCCGGAGAAAATCAATGGAAGAGCGTTCGTAATTTTTTTAGAGCATTTTTTTCAATGCGGGAGACGTAGGAGCGACTGATGTCAAGGCGGGCGGCAATCTCGCGCTGTGTCAGCTCAGGTTCATTAAAGATGCCGTATCGGTAGCAGATGACCTGATATTCCTTTGGAGAAAGAATGCTCTTTATAGAAGAAAGAAGATGAAGAATGTCCTGTTGTGTGGAATAATTTTCGATGACGTCTACCGGTGGGCTTTCGATGATATCAAGCAGACTGATCTCGTTTCCTTCTTTATCCGTCCCGATCGGTTCATACAGAGAGACTTCTCTGGAACATTTTTTGCGTGAACGGAGCATCATCAGAAGTTCATTGTCAATGCACCGCGCAGCATAAGTGGAAAGTCTGGCGGAACGGTCAATATCAAAAGTGGAGATTGCTTTGATCAGTCCGATCGTTCCGATGGAAATCAGATCTTCGAGATCTTCACCGGTATTCTGATATTTTTTTGCAACATGGGCGACCAGACGAAGGTTATGTTCAATAAGAATACGTTTTGCTTCAGAATCCCCTTTCCGGCAGCGTTTGAGGCAGAGCTTTTCCTCTGCGGAAGTCAAAGGTTTTAAGAATGTTTTCAAATGTCCACCTCAAAGGGGATTTCTATATAGTTTATGTTCAAGACAAGTTTCCGGTGCTTTTCCCAGAAAATAAAAAAATAATGAAAAAATTACCTGCACCGGGCGTTTTCTTGCTTCTCGCCGGGATGTAGTGTATAATAATTTCAATACGTAAATACGATTTCAAGGATGATCAGGTGAACCAGATTGAAAAAAAAGATAGAACAGATACTGAACGGAAAATTTGAATATGAGCAGCCGGAACTCCTTTTCTCGAAGGAACGGCTGGAGATTACGCTGGAAGCCGGAAGCACAGCGCAGGGCGAACTCTACTTTGGAACAGAAAACAATGACCGGATTCAGGGATATGTGACGTCTTCGAACCGCAGATTTGTACCGGGCAGCAGTCGTTTCTCCGGCACGACAGTGCGGATGCCTTATGGAATAGACGGCTCAGGTATGCAACCGGGAGAGGTATGCAGCGGCTGGCTGTGCGTGACTTCAAGCACAGGTGAGTACAAGGTTCCGTTTCGGATTCAGGCCGTAAAAGAAGAAATGCGAAGCTTTGGAAGTGAAGTCAGGGATTTGGAAGCTCTTACGGAGATTGCACATAAGGATTTCAGAGAGGCTTACAGGATTTTTACAGATAAAAATTTTGCCACTGTGATCGCAGAAACAGATCCGAAACAGAAGGCACTTTACGCAGGCCTTTCAAGGCAGCCTGTGACATGGCAGAATCTGGAAGAATTTCTGGTTGCCACGAAACAAAAAGCGGCCGTTTCAATTTCGCTTAAAACAACGGAAACAGAATTTTACAATGTTAAAGAAACCATACAGGAATCTTTTGAGATCCAGAGGAGCGGGTGGGGACATCTCCGTCTGGATATAGAAAGCAAAGGCGGATTTCTTGAGCCGGAACGTAAGATTGTTACAGATGAAGAATTCATCGGAAGCTGCCTGAAACTGAACTACGTTATTCATGCAGATCAGTTAAAATCCGGTAACCAGATTGGAGAGATTGTTGTAAGAAGTCCGTATCAGGAACTGCGATATCAGGTGACTGCGTCAAAGAGTCCGCAGATTCGTATTGACATTCACAGAGAAGAAAAGAAACACAAAGCAGAGCTTATACATGATTATATAGAATACCGTATCGGACATACAGATCGTGAGACATGGCTTTCACGTGCTGAACGGGTTCTGGATCAGTTGAAGGTTTCAGGATGCGAATATCCGGAATATCATTTTTATCAGGGATATATTGCACACATAAAAGGTGATGACCAGACTGCGGCAGCCCTGTTGAAACAATATCAGCTCAGAGAGTTTACCAGAGAAGAACTGGAGCAGGCAGGTGTTTATCTGTACCTTTGTACAGCATGTGGTTTATACCGTGATAAAGGACAGGCGGTTTGGCGGCTGCAGAATTTCTTTCGTCAGAAAGAAGACAGTTTTACACTTTTGTGGCTGCTTCTTCAGCTGGACAGTACATACAGAACGACACCGTCGAAAGTACTGTTTATGCTGGAAGAACTTTATGAAAAGGGTTGTTTCAGTCCGCTTCTTTATGTGGAAGCGTGGAATCTCATCAGTGAGGATGTTTCGCTGCTGCATCGTCTGAGTCCATTTTGGATGCAGGTGTTTTGTTTTGCCGGAAAGCATGGACTCCTCACGGAAGAACTTGTGATGCGTCTTGCATATCTTTCCGGCTACGAAAAGAAATTTTACGGTAGTCTGTATCAGGCACTGGCAGCGGGCTACGAGAAGTTTCCTTCGGACGATGTACTGGAGGCAATCTGTAAATATATTATGAAGGGGGAACCGCGGAAACAAAAGTATTTCCGATGGTTTTCGCTGGCGGTTGATCAGGGTCTTCGAATTACCAGATTGTACGAATATTATGTGGAAACAATGGATATTTCTTACCGCAGACAGCTGCCGAAGTCACTTCTGATGTATTTTGCCTACAATGATAATTCTCTTGGGGACGCACGTAAGGCATATGTTTATGCAAGTGTGATTTCTGCGAAAGACACAGATCCTCATACATATGAAAATTATAAAGAAAGTATGGAGCGTTTCGCATATCGGAAACTCTGTGACGGACAGCTGGATGAAAATTATGCAATACTTTATCAGGAATTTCTGTTTGATCCGCTCAGCAGAGAAGAAGGTGAACGCCTTGCACCGAAACTGTTTACACACAGGCTGTATTGCGATGATGACAAGGTGCGGCAGGTAGTTGTTCGTCATGAGCAGCTTCAGGAGGAAGAGATATATCCGTGCAGTCAGGGCGTGGCATATATCCGGATATATACGAATGATGCGGCAATTCTTTTTCAGGATGACAAACAGCGTCGTTATGCAGCAACGATACCATATAATCTGAAAAAGCTGACCGACGAGGAAAGTGTTACTTCGGAGTTATTGAAACTGGGAGTCGAAGAGCCGGGACTTTTGTTGCATTATTGTGAGAAGGCTGAAATGAACAGAGAAAATCTGGCATATTTTCAGCGCCTTGCAGAATTATCTTCCTGTACGGAAACATACCGCAGATCCATACGCAAAAAGATTCTGGAATTTTATGCACAGAATGTACATGGACAGGATCTTGATAAATACCTTGAAAGAATGGATTACCGTCAGTATGCGCTGGTTGACCGCACGACACTTCTGGAGGTTCTGATTTCCCGCAGACTGTTCCGTCAGGCAATGGGACTTGTAGAAGAATTCGGATATGAAGGGCTGGAGCTTACAAGCCTTCTGAAGCTTACAAGCCGTATGATACTGAAGAGTAACATGGCAGAGGATGAAGAACTTCTGGCACTTGCATCTGAAGTATATCGAAATGGAAAATACGATGAAGTTATTTTATATTACCTGATGAAATATCGCTTCGGGCCGATGGACGAGCTTCTTTCTATCTGGAAGAGTGCCAGAGGGTTTGAGATGGAAACATATGATCTGGAAGAACGCATTTTAAGCCTTCTGATCTTTACTTCGGATTACCGTAAAGAAGGCGAAGCAGTGCTGGAATCTTATGTCAGTCAGTCGGGAAAAGAACGGATCATAGGAGCTTACCTGACACAGGTAGCATACGGGGTATTTGTAAAAGAATATACGATGAGTGCGTTTGTGCGTGGACGGTTGGAATATGCGTATATCAGTAAATGGCCGGTAAACAGAATCTGCAGGCTTGCCCTTCTGAAAGAAATTTCCAGAGAACAGGATCCAAAACCGGAATATATAGGTATTCAGCAGGGAATACTGAAAGAATGTGCGAAAGAACATCTGATGTTCGGCTTTTTCAGAAGACTGTCACCAGAGCTTTTAAGTCCGTACCAGCTGGATGATAAGACATTTGTGGAATGTCATGCGGCACCGGGGGCGAAAGTAACTCTGTTTTACAGCCTGGATACCGGAATCGGAAATGACAAGGAATACAAATGCGAGCCGCTGAAAGAAATGTATCAGGGTATTTTTGTACGTGCTTTTACATTATTTTATGGAGAAACACTGCGGTATTATTTCAAAATTGATGATGGAAAGAAAGTGCAGAAAACCGTGGAACGGGTTCTTACAATGAAAAAGATCGAGGGGACACAGGGAAGCAGATATCAGGTTCTGAATCAGATCCTTTCTGCAAGAAAACTCGGCAAAAAACATGAGGCGGAAAAAGAGCTGAAACGGTTTATGAGGCAGGAACAATACGTACAGAACATGTTCACCATCAAAAAGGAAAATGAGAAATGAACGAGACAAAAGATTTGATAATCGGAATTGATTTTGGAAAAGAATATTCTCAGATCTGTTATTATGACCGCAAGGCAGATGAACCGCGTTCACTTCCGGTAAAGGTGGGCAGCAGCCAGTTTGAGATGCCAACCAGTCTCTGTAGACGACTGGAGCAGAGGGATTATTGCGTTGGTCTGGAAGCAGAGTACTTTGCCAGAGAAAAAGGCGGATTTCTGATCAGTGATCTCTATGCGGTTTCAAAGAGCCGAGAGAGAATCATTGTAGCGGAAGAACAAAAGGAACCGTGGGAGCTGCTGGCATACTATATTCGCGGGATGATGAAACTTCTCGGCGTTGCCGATGTGGAAAAAAACATCCGTGCACTGGTAATTTCTATGGAAACGCTGGATGCTGTGCAAGTGGATAATCTGCAGAAAGCATGCGGATTTCTGGGACTCCCGAAAGAATACTGTATTCTTCAGGATTACGAGGAAAGCTTCTATTATTATGTGATGACACAGAAAATAGAAACATGGAACAGGAGTGTTGGCTGGTACAGTTTCCGTGACCGGCATGTAACATTCCGCAGAATGGTTCTGAATGCCGGAAACAAACCGGTTCCTGTAATGCTGGAAACACCGGTGGAGACAGATTTGAGTGAAGATATGGAGCAGAGGGATGCGGATTTTTATGCCTTTGTGCAGAATACACTGAGTAAAGAGCTTTACTCCAGTATTCAGATCAACGGAGATGGATTTGATCAGGAATGGGCGAAGAAATCAGTCAAACTTCTCTGCTATCAGAAACGTAAGGTGTTTTATGGAAACAATCTGTTTGCCAGAGGTGCATGTGCAGCCGGGGCAGAACGCTTAATTACACACAGGCTTCGGGATTATCGATATATGAGCCGTTCGCTTGTTCTTACGAGTGTGGGAATGGAGATGCGTGTCATGGGTGCGCCGACTTATTATCCATTGATCGAGGCCGGAAGAAACTGGTATGAAAGCAGTGCGGATATCGAACTGATTCTGGATGATACCGATGAACTGGTATTTGTAGTGGAACATATGCGTGAATCCGAAAGAAGGCATATTGTGATGAAACTTCCGGGACTGCCGCAGCGCCCCAACAGAACGACACGTCTCAGCATATCACTTCGATATATATCAGCAGAAGAATGTTGTATCACAGTGAAGGACCTTGGATTTGGAGAGATGTTTCCGGCTTCGGGGAAAGAATGGAAAGAAACGACCAGATGGCAGGAGGGGATTGCGTGAGCGGATATATACTGTGTCAGACCGGAAGGGCAGAGGCACCTTACTTTATAGAAAATATCAGCATGAATATTTATTCGCTGGAAGAATTGTGTTATTATCTTGACCACAATCTTTATCTGATCGATCAGACAATCCTTAATGAAGGACTGTGCAACTGGATCCAAGAGGAATTGAAACTTCCTGCACTTGCAGCAAAGCTGCGTCCGAAAATGGGAAAATTTGCAAGTGCCGAGGATCTTGTCTATCCAGTATTTAAGGAAATCAATTATCTGACCTATGAAGAACTGAAAGTATTGAATACTCGTTTGCAGAAATTTGATAAAGAAACACCGGCGATGCGTGAAAAATGCAAAGGTGATGCTCTGATGGAAAATAAAATGTATGTTCATGCGATTCAGGTTTACCAGAAGTTACTTGACAGAAAAGATCTCGAAGAGATACGGGAAGGTCTGACAGAATGTATTTATCATAACCTTGGCTGTGCATACAGTTATCTTTTCCAGATGGATAAAGCAATCGAGTGTTTCCGCCGGGCATATGAGGGAGGCCGGAGTACAGAAGCACTGGAAACGTATCTGATGGCTTTTTCTATGTCACACAGTGAAGATGAATACAAAAATATGGCAAAGACGCTGGGAGTTGAAGAAGAAATATTGACTGCCGTGCAGAATAGAAAAAAAGAATTTTCCCAGATTCCGAGGGAAAAAGTGAATTCTCAAAATATGGACGATATTCTCAATCATCTTACATCAGAATATCACAGAAGTACGGGTTCGTGAAATAAATCACAATGTATACAGTTTTTTTATATAAATAAGGTAGACGAAACAGACTTAATCTGTTAAACTAAACATATAATTTGGGTCTGGTAATATTGCCCAAAAAGATTAGGAGGAATTTATCATGTTAGTAAACGCTTCAGAAATGTTGAAAAAAGCAAAAGCTGGTCATTATGCAGTTGGTCAGTTCAACATTAACAACCTTGAGTGGACAAAAGCAATCCTGCTTACCGCACAGGAACTCAACTCCCCGGTTATCCTTGGTGTATCCGAAGGTGCAGGAAAATACATGACAGGTTACAAAACAGTTGTTGGTATGGTTAAAGGTATGCTGGAAGAACTGAACATCACTGTTCCGGTTGCACTTCACCTTGATCACGGCAGCTATGAAGGATGCCTGAAATGCGTAGAAGCAGGTTTCACATCTATCATGTTTGATGGTTCCCATTATCCAATCGAAGAGAACGTAGCAAAAACAAAAGAACTGGTTAAGATCGTTGCTGAGCATGGAATGTCTCTGGAAGCAGAAGTTGGTTCCATCGGTGGTGAAGAAGACGGTGTTGTAGGCATGGGTGAATGTGCAGATCCTCAGGAATGCAAGATGGTTGCAGATCTTGGTATTGATTTCCTTGCAGCAGGTATCGGTAACATCCATGGTAAATATCCTGCAAACTGGAAAGGCTTAAGTTTCGAAACTCTGGATGCTATCCAGCAGCTTACAGGAGATATGCCACTTGTACTTCACGGTGGTACAGGTATCCCGGCAGATATGATCAAGAAAGCAATCGATCTTGGTGTATCTAAAATTAACGTTAATACTGAGTGCCAGCTTTCCTTTGCAGCAGCTACACGTAAATACATCGAAGAAGGCAAAGATCAGCAGGGTAAAGGCTTTGACCCACGTAAACTTCTTGCTCCTGGAACAGAAGCAATCAAAGCTACTGTTAAAGAAAAAATGGAACTTTTCGGTTCTGTTGGAAAAGCCTGAGAATTGCATAATACCCGTTAGGGAGAATCATAAGGAATCGGTGCCCGGCACCGGTTCCTTTTTTTGACATACAGGATATATGTGTACTGACAGACTTGTTCGCAGTAACTTTTCATGTTAAGATAGCGTCATGATGAAAAATACAGAGAAAAGCAAAAATAACAGAATAACGCAGACAATTGATTTTAAAGAAACAGTCATAATGAATTTCTCCGGGATTTATAAAAATCAGAACTTTTATAAGAATTATGCAGAAGAAATATTCTGGACAGAATTAAGTGATCTGTCCGGCTGTAACTGCTATTGTGACGCTGAGGCGTCTGACCGGATCCGAAAGGAAATTCAGGCTTTTACAGGAAAGGGGCTTCATTTCATTGATTCTGGAAACTATCATTATATGACACGTTTATGGCTGGAAAAACTGCAGATACCATTTCGCCTGCTTGTTTTTGATAATCATACAGATATGCAGCCACCGGCATTTGGCGGGCTTTTGTCCTGTGGCGGATGGATTGCGGCATCACTGGAGGAACTTCCACTTCTGCAGGAAGTGATTCTTGTTGGTCCGGATGAAGAAGCTTATACACAGGTTGAGCCGGATTTGCAGCAAAAAGTCCTTTTTTTATCCCGAGAGAAACTAAGTACGATGACGGCAGAGGAGAAAGAGGGTTTCTTTAATAATCTATCTGAAGATCTGCCACTGTATGTTTCGGTGGACAAGGATGTTCTTTGTAAAGGAGATGCTTCGACCACATGGAGCCAGGGGGATATGCATCTTTCAGAACTTATGAGCTTTCTTGAGCTTGTACTGGAGCGACAGAATATACTTGGAATGGATGTCTGCGGTGAGTGTGATATGGATTCCTGCAGCGAGGATTTTTTGAATGATCACGCGAATGAGGCAATTTTGAGACTGTGGGAGAAAATGCAAAAATCGTCTGAAAGGATGGGCGCGGAATGAAAAATGAACTTTTTACGATCGGACCGCTGACTGTTTATGGTTATGGCTTTATGATCGCGACAGGTGTGCTGGCAGCATGGATCGTTACAGAATACAGAGCTAAGAAACAAAATCTGGACAGTGAGCATGTGTTTTCACTTGTTCTCTGGTGTCTGATGGGTGGTCTTCTCTTTGCAAAGCTTCTGTTCTGGATCACAGAATGGAAAAGCATTGCAGAAGATCCGGGATTTTTCTTTGACACGTTGGCGGATGGTTTTGTTGTATATGGCGGAATTATCGGAGGTATCCTGGCGGGATGGATGTACTGTCGGATAAAAAAAGTAGATTTCTGGAAATATTTTGACCTTGTGATGCCGTCCGTAGCGCTGGCGCAGGGCTTTGGCAGAATCGGATGCTTTCTGGCAGGATGTTGTTACGGAAGAGAAACAAACAGCGTATTATCCGTTACCTTTCAGAATTCCGATTTTGCACCGAACCATGTGGCTCTGATTCCGACACAGCTTTATTCAAGTATTCTTGATTTCCTGCATTTTGGTATTCTTTTGTATATTGCAAGACGTAAAAAGGCAGACGGACAGGTTGCGGCTTTTTACCTGATTTTTTACAGTATCGGAAGATTTGTGCTGGAATTTTTCCGTGGAGATTTGATCCGTGGAAGTGTGGGAAACCTATCGACTTCACAGTTTATCAGCCTGTTTATTCTGGCGGCAGGAATTGCGATTCTGATTACACGTACAAAAAAGAAAAATGCATAAGATTTTAACGGATTCATAAAGAGGAAATTTTTGCATAGGCTGTAAGGAAAGAGCAGAAGAACCGGGGCAGAGAAGATGAGCATACCGGCACAGAATCAGCAATACGAAAATTTTATTATCCGTTATAAGCAGAATATAGAGGGAGTACCGGAATATCAGCCGGATGAGAGATTTCAGATCATCAATGACCTGTTTGGGGTATTATATGTACCGATACAGGAAATCCCGGAACTGGCATTAAACAGTTATTCTTATTCGTCTATTCCAAGATGCTATACATATATGGATACTGGTGCGCTGAGCGCGTCAGGGGTGACAAGACTTCATGGGCATCCATATCTGAAGCTTAAGGGCAGCGGAACACTGGTGGCAATAATTGATTCCGGAATTGATTATCTGCATCCGGCATTTCACAGGGGAATGACCAGTAAAATTCTGAGTATCTGGGATCAGGAACTGGAAGGCGGAATGACGGAGAAGATTCCGTTTGGAAGAGAGTTTAACCGAGGGGAGATTGAGCAGGCTCTTTCGGCAGAAAATCCGTGGGAAGTGGTTCCATCAATGGATAAAAGCGGGCACGGAACGGAAGTAGCTGCCACGGCGGCAGGTTACAGTATCGAAAAAGAAGGCTTTTCCGGTGCTGCCCCGGAGGCGGAACTTGTAGTTGTCAAACTGAAACAGGCAAAGCGGTATCTGCGTGATTTATATCTTCTTCCGCAGGAGGCGGATATTTATCAGGAAGATGATATCATGCTTGCGATTGCGTATGTCCTGCGTGTGGCGGCAGAAAATCAGAAACCGCTGTCAATCTGTATTGGACTCGGCAGCAGTATGGGCGCGCATCAGGGAGAGGGACCACTGAATGAATATATCAACAGTATTGCGGCATTTAGTCAGAATGCTGTTTCAGTGCCTGCCGGAAACGAAGGCACAGCAAGACACCATTATATGAAGACACTGAGCGCAGCGAATATTAAAGATACAATAGAACTGCGTGTGGGCGAAAAGGAGAGTACTCGAGGATTTATGTTGGAATTCTGGGGAGACTCTCCTAATTTTTATTCTATGACGATCCAGTCGCCGACAGGAGAACAGTTATCGATCAGCACTTCTTTAAAAAACAACACACAGGAACTGTCTTTTGTATTTGTCGAGACAAAAGTGTTGGTGAATTATGTGCCGATTGAGCGGCGTACGGGAAATACACTGATTTTTATTCGGTTTCTGCATCCGGCTGTCGGTATATGGAAGTTTCTGGTGGGAGAGAGAATACCCGGGGAAAGCCGATTTCACATGTGGCTTCCAGTACGTGGAATGATTTCGGATGATACATATTTTCTGGAACCCTCGCCAGAGTATACGGTTACATCACCGGGGGATGCGGCGGATGCGATGACCGTTACGGCATATCAGTACCGAGACAACAGCCTGTATGTGCAGGCAAGCCGCGGATATAATACAGAAAATGTGGTAAAACCGGATTTTGCAGCGCCCGGAGTGGATATCCTGACGGCTTCGATCGGAGCTGGTGCAGAATTTGCCCCCGCAACAGGAACCAGCCTTGCGGCAGCTCAGACAGCAGGAATGGCGGCGCTTTTATTTGAATGGTCACTGATTCGGGAAAACGAGCCCTACTTTACCGGAAACAGCGTAAAAAATTATCTGAGCAGAGGCGCAGTCCGCGATCTGAATCTGATCTACCCTAATCCGGAATGGGGTTATGGAAGACTGGATCTGTATCATACGTTCGAGCTGCTGACGTGAGAAAATGAGAGACATGGATTTTGACCAAGTTGCTGTGAACGGAGTGAACCGTAACTTTATTTTAGATTACAGATGTCAAATAATGAAATTTACATAGCTAAATCGTTTCATATCGTGTACAATGGAAGTGGAAAACTATATAACGACAAATGAGGAGGAATTAGACTTATGGATCTTTCAACTTTAGTAAAAATGTCAAACACTTACGGAAGTAACCCGGCTTATGTGCTGGCAGGCGGTGGTAACACCTCCGTCAAAAACGATACGACACTTTATGTAAAAGGTTCCGGCACACAGCTTGCTACAATTAAGGCAGAAGGATTTGTCAAAATGGACAGAGCACGCCTGAATGAAATTATGAAAACGGAATATCCGAAAAACGATGTCGAACGTGAAGCTGCATATCTTGCAGATGTAATGGCAGCTGTAACAGACGATGACAAAACAAAACGTCCGAGTGTAGAAGCACTGCTTCACAATTTATTTGCATATACTTATGTACTGCATGTTCATCCGACCCTTGTCAATGGACTGACCTGTGGAAAAGGTGCGCAGGCACTTTGTGAAGAACTTCTTGGCGAAGCGGTACTCTGGATCGACATCTGCAAACCGGGCTATACACTTGCACGTCTTTGCTTCGAAAAAATGAATGCATACAAAGAAAAATATGGAAAAGATGTGCAGGTACTTCTGCTTCAGAATCACGGAATTTTTGTTGCGGCAAATACCGTAGAGGAAATCGGCGTATTATTTGATGGTGTAATCAGCAAATTAGAAAAACAGGTCAGAAGAACAGCCGATGTAAGCGATGCGATTACACCAGAAAAAGAGCAGACTGCACAGAAGCTTTCTCAGTTACTCGGACATGCGGTAGAAGTTGTACCGGTTGCAGAGGCAGACAACTTTGCCAAAGATAAAACAGCAGCAGCGCTGCTTCTGAAACCATTTACACCGGATCACATTGTATATTGCGGACCATATCCGTTATTTGTAGAAAATATTGATCAGGCCAAAGAAGCACTGGATGCATTTATGACAGAGAATGACAAAGAACCGCGACTGATCCTTGTACAGGGCATTGGCGCATTTATCATGGAAGATGATAAGGAAAAAGCAGCGAAAGCACAGCTTCTGGTCAAAGATGCCATCAAGCTTGCCGTATATGCCGAAAGTTTTGGCGGTCCGCTGCAGATGACAGATGAGATTACATATTTTATCACACACTGGGAAGCAGAAGCATACCGCAGTAAGAAATAATGATTTGAAAAATCTCATAAGAGTGTTTCGGACAGACATTATAATATAAGCAGAAAAAAGTAAAGAATCATTCAGAGTACGGATTATTTAAAGAAACCGTACTCATGGATGGTTCTTTTTTTTCGAAATAGAGTGTCGGATTGAAAAAATCCTTGCTTTTTGGAAAAATATAGGTTAACACATCACTGCTACACCATGGCAACATGGTAAAACGAAAAAGAAAAGGATGCAGACATGAAGAAAAAGACAGTAAGAGATAACGGAAAGATTTTATCGGGAATATGTTTTGCACTGATCATTGGATTTGCCAGATATCTGCCGGTCGTAGCACTGGTTCCGCTGACACTTCTTTATCTGGGACTTCAAAGATGCAGGGCTGAATGTGGACATTCAGGTAATTGAAGACGAATCTACCTATGCGGCGCTGATCAC
Source organism: uncultured Ruminococcus sp. (assembly GCA_900066355.1). Taxonomy (GTDB): domain Bacteria; phylum Bacillota; class Clostridia; order Lachnospirales; family Lachnospiraceae; genus Blautia_A. The sequence goes on along the minus strand of FMEL01000001.1, from coordinate 41,862 downwards.
AAAGGGAAGTGTACAGTTCCTGGCAACTGCACAGGATCCGAATATTAAGATGTATGCGAATGATGCTTCCAGTGATTTTGTCCTTACTATGGATGCATCAGAAGGTGCAGATGGTCTGGTAGCTACCGGAGATATCAAATCACTGGATGAGCTGACAGATTTCTTTGAACTGGTAAAATAAAGAAAATTACAGAAAAATATACAAAAATGCATGTGAAAATTTAGTGGCAATGACGGCAAAGATTTTAAACCTCACGAATTGTTTTTGAGCCTGAAATTTGTTATAATTACAAGAAAAATAAGACTGTTCAACAATAACAGTCAAATCGGATTTTCAATATACAAAAGCGGAGATCGTATTGAAAACCAGTCAGGAGGAAACATGAAAAGAGGAAGCATTTTTGAACTGAACGGCATTCCGAAATTTCAGGAAGCACTTCCGCTGGCATTGCAGCATGTAGTTGCAATGATTGTGGGCTGCGTTACACCGGCAATCATTGTAGCCGGAGCAGTAGGTGGTGATGGATTAAGTGCAAAAGACAGAGTGATTCTGATTCAGGCATCGCTGGTGGTATCGGCATTGTCTACATTGATCCAGTTATTTCCAATCGGAAAGAAGAAGGGATTTAATTTAGGATCCGGTCTTCCAATGATCATGGGAGTAAGTTTTGCCTATGTACCGAGTATGCAGGCAATCGCAGAAGGGTACGGAATCAGTACGATTCTGGGAGCACAGATAGTTGGCGGCATTGTGGCAATTATCATGGGACTTCTGGTTAAAAAAATCCGTGTATTTTTCCCGCCGCTGATTACGGGAACCGTTGTATTTACAATCGGACTTTCTCTTTATCCGACAGCAATTAATTATATGGCCGGTGGAACAAGCAATTCGGATTATGGTTCCTGGCAGAACTGGATTGTGGCATTTCTGACACTAGCGGTTGTGACAGGACTGAATCATTTCGGCAGGGGAATTCTGAAACTGGCTTCTATTTTAATTGGTATCATTGTAGGATACATGGTTTCAATTCCGTTTGGAATGGTCAGCCTGTCAAGCGTGGGACAGGCAAAAATGTTTCAGCTTCCGCAGTTCATGCATTTTGGAATTCATTTTGAGATTTCTGCCTGTGTGGCAATCGGGCTGCTGTTTGCAATCAACTCTGTTCAGGCAATCGGAGATTATTCTGCGACAACGATCGGTGCTATGGACCGTGAACCGGAAGACAGAGAATTACAGAATGGTATCACTGCATATGGAGTAACAAATATAATCGGAGCTCTGCTTGGCGGACTTCCGACAGCAACGTACAGTCAGAATGTTGGTATCGTGACAACGACAAAGGTTATTAATCGCTGGGTGCTTGGGCTGGCAGCTGTGATACTTGGTGTCGCCGGAATCGTACCGAAGTTTTCTGCGCTGCTGACTACGATTCCACAGTGTGTTCTTGGTGGTGCGACGGTTTCTGTATTTGCTTCGATCGCTATGACCGGAATGAAGCTGGTAGCGTCCGAAGAGATGGATTACCGGAATTCCTCAATTGTTGGTCTTGCGGCAGCAATCGGTGTGGGTGTTTCACAGGCATCCGCGGCACTTGCAAGTTTTCCGGAGTGGGTAACAACGATTTTTGGTAAATCTCCGGTCGTACTTGCAACATTAATCGCAGTTATATTGAACATCGTACTGCCGAAGAGCAGTGATGAAAAGAAACATGAAGCAAGACTCAGAAAGAGAGTCAAAGAACGTATCCGCAAAGACCATGAAGAATTTGAACAGCATTAAGAAATATATATCATATACAATAAAAAAGACAGTGACGAATTATTCGCCGCTGTCTTTTTGTTTATGCTGTATCAATCAGAATTAAATGTTCTGAATCAAAATTATTTACGATATACAAATTCCGGCAGACCATCTTCTCCGAGTGGAACAGAGATATTGCCCTGAATCAGCGGACGGGCATAACGGATAAAATCTTCGGTAACATCGTGTCCGTCCGGAGTGATCCATTCAACAGGAACTGTTTTTTCTTCATTGCAGATAGCGTTGACATCTTCAAGTCCGCAAACCATCTGATAGGATCCTGCTGTGTCTGTCTGGCGGATAAAAGAAACCATCTTTCCTGTTTCTCCGTCAAGGGCAGCCCGGACACCGAATTTTCCGGCGGCAATGGCCTCCTGCTGATCTGTTGCGGAAATTAATGTAGCAGAGCAGCGCTGGCTGACATTAAGCTCAACGGAGCGTGCTTTGACACCAAGGCGGCTGCGCACGAGATTTTCCAGATATTTGCCGCATCCGGCAAGCATCTTATGACCAAAAGTATCTGTACCTACAGAACTGTCGTATTCGCAGATGAAAGTGCCGTCAGCATCGTGAATACCTTCGGAAACACAGACGATAAGATTACAGTTTTTCTCAAAAGCTTTTTCAAGATCACGCAGGAAAGCATCCTGGTCAAAGGCAACTTCCGGAAGGTAAATGAACAGAGGATTGTCTCCTTTGTATTTACGTGCAAGGGCACTGGCAGCAGTGAGCCATCCGGCATGACGTCCCATAATCTCGATGATCGTGACAGATTTTTTTTCATAGACGTTGGCATCTGTCGTAATTTCACGCACTGTGGAAGCAACGTATTTGGCGGCACTTCCGAAGCCTGGGGTATGATCGGTATTTACCAGATCATTATCGATCGTCTTCGGTTCACCGATCACTCGGATCGGACTGCCGATGCTTGCCGCGTAGCGGGAAAGTTTACTGACGGTATCCATGGAATCATTGCCGCCAATATAGAAGAACCAGCCGATATTAAGTTCCTCAAATTTGCGGAAAAGTACCGGATAAACCGGATCTTCGAGAGATTCCGGCAGTTTGTAGCGGCAGGAACCGAGATAAGCACCCGGGGTATGAGTTAAATATTCAAGCTTTTCGCCGGGAAGAGCTTCTTCAAAATCAAGTACACGGTCATTAAGGAATCCCTCGATACCGTTTACCATACCATATACATGCTCAATCGTATCCGGATGGGAAAGACCTTCAGAGACAACTCCATAGAGACTGCTGTTGATAACGGCAGTAGGTCCGCCGGACTGACCGACAATAAGATTTTTTTTTGCCATTGTATCTACCTCCGATTAGGATAATATTAGATTGCTGCGAACAGTAACCATAATAAATTCATTTTAGCATATACAGGGAAAAACTCATAGCCATTTTTGTGAAAAAGTGATATCATGAGAGAAATAGATGTTACTATTTACAGGTAGTATTCCGCGAGGTGTTTTGCCATGAATAATGGCAAAATCCCGAGACATACGGGGCAAAATCCCATCACCGTAGGTGATTTGGAATGGATTTTGACCAAGTTGCTGTGAACGGAGTGAACAGTAACAAACATATGAGATATAGACGAGGAGAGTACAAATGAAAAAAGTTGCCTGGTTTTTCCCGGTATCAGCGGGAATCCTGTGGGGATCCGTTGGGATTTTTATACGGTCTTTAAGTGGCTATGGAATGGACACTGCGACGATCGTCGGATCGCGGACAATGATTTCTGTAATTCTGATGCTGATTGGAATTGCTGTAATTGATAGGAGCCAACTGAAAATACGTCTGAAGGATCTGTGGATTTTTGTGCTGGCAAGCTGGCTTGGCATGCTTGGGGTAAATCTTACCTATAATGAAGCGGTAAATTATGTGCATCTGTCGCTGGCAGCGGTCCTTCTGAGCCTGTCACCAGTATACGTCCTGATTCTTGCAAGACTGTTTTTTAAAGAAAAGATCACCATTCGTAAGGCAGGCTGTGCAGCACTTGCAATCTTCGGATGCAGCTTTGCAAGCGGATTACTGGAAAGCCTTGGGGGCATGAAACTCAGCGGTTACGGAATTTTTCTCGGAGTGGCAAGTGGTGTTTTTTATGCCATGTACAGCATGTTCACCAAAATTGCCATGAAAAGAGGCTACTCCGGACTGACGATCACGTTTTACTGTATGGTTGTGATTGCGGTGACACTGATTCCTTTTACCGACTGGAAGATTCTTGGAGCGTATTTTACAGAAGCTCCTGTACATGGTGTTATATTTATGGTACTTCATGCAATCTGTGGTGCAGTCCTTCCGTATACATTTTATACGATTGGTTTTCAGTATATGGATGCGGGGAAAGTCTCCATTCTTGCAGCCGGTGAGCCGGTGGCAGCAATGGTATTCGGTATTTTCTGTTTCGGGGAAATACCGACTGCAATCGAATTTGTCGGACTGTTCCTGACTGTGATCGCAATTGTTCTTCTTGGAATGCCTGAAAAGGTACGCAGCAATAAAACTAAGCCTAAGGAGTATGATTATGGAAGAAAACAAAAACAACACTCAGAAACAGCCTGAACAAAAGAAAAAAAAGAAGAGTGATGTGCTGCTGACGATCGCACTGATCGTTGCAATCGCGGTTTTCTGCTACGCGGCATTTAATCTCTACCATATTTACACAGAATACAAAAAAGGTACAGATGAATACAATCAGATCGAGGAAATGGCAGTTACCGAGCGTGATGCTGACAGTGCCGAAGTTGCCGGACCAAATGCACAATTAAAACCGCCGATCGAGGTAGATTTTGACAAGCTTAAGAGTGTCAATGAGGATGTTGTGGGATGGATCTATGTAGATGCACTTCCGGATATCAGCTATCCGATTGTCAAAGGTAAAGATAACCAGACATACCTGCATCAAACCTATGAGAAAAATTACAACTTTGCCGGAACAATCTTTGTAGATTATGAAAACAGTGGTGATTTCAGCGATTGTAATACACTTGTATATGGCCATAATATGAAGAATGGTTCGATGTTCGGACATCTGAAGAAGTTCAGAGAGAATGACAAGCTTTATAAGCAGGATAAATATTTCTGGATCCTGACACCGGAGCGCAATTACCGTTATGAGATCATTACTGCTTATACAACCGGCGTAAACAGCGATACCTATACACTGTTTAAAGGTCCGGGCGAAGAGTTCGAGAAATATCTGGAGACGATTAAAGGTTACTCCGAGATCCAAACAGATGATACAGATCTGACGATCAAAGACAGAATCGTGACACTGTCTACCTGTACCGGCAATGAATCTACCCGTTTTGTTGTGCAGGGTAAGAGAGTTGATGCGGAGGATGCAGATGGTGCTGCGACGAATACGGACAGTACAGCAGATGAGGAAAATACGGATGAGATATCTCTTGATATCGCAGGATAAGGGAGGGTTTTCCATGGATGAAAAGATTATGAAATTACAGGAACTGATCGATGGGCATGACAACATCGTATTTTTTGGAGGTGCCGGTGTTTCGACAGAGAGTGGAATACCGGATTTCCGTTCTCAGGATGGACTTTATCATCAGAAATATGACTTTCCGCCGGAGACGATCTTAAGTCACAGCTTTTTCTTAAGTCATCCGGACGAATTTTATAAATTCTACCGTGATAAGATGCTCTGCGATACCGCAAAACCAAATGCGGCTCATCTGAAGCTTGCGGAACTGGAAAAGGCAGGCAAACTCAAAGCAGTGATCACACAGAATATCGATAATCTTCACCAGATGGCAGGCAGTCAGAAGGTACTGGAACTTCACGGAAGCGTTTACCGTAATCACTGCATGCGCTGTGGAAAATCTTTTGACTTCGCACATATGAAACATAGTACCGGTGTACCGCGTTGCGAATGCGGAGGTATGATCAAGCCGGATGTGGTGCTTTATGAAGAGGGACTGGATACAAATACGATCGAAGAATCTGTGAGAGCAATTTCGAATGCGCAGATTCTGATCATCGGAGGAACGTCGCTTGCCGTATATCCGGCAGCTGGCCTTATTGACTATTTCCGTGGCGAAGCGCTTGTAGTGATCAATAAATCCTCCACACCGAGGGACAGAAATGCCGATCTTCTGATCAAGGAGCCAATCGGACAGGTCTTTTCACAGATAAAAGTAAATCAGAAATAAGGAGAATGACAGAGCATGGGACTTATCTATGATGTTGGAGATATTGTGACACTCAAAAAGGGACATCCATGTGGAAGTAAAGAGTGGGAGATCCTGCGTGTGGGAGCTGATTTCCGTCTGAAATGTATGGGATGCGGACATATGATCATGGTGCCACGCAAAATGGTAGAAAAAAACACCAGAAACTTAAAGAAAAAAACGCAGGAATAATCTGTTGTCAAAGGAGCAAACAAATAACGTGATCTATATCAGCCATCTGCTTCCGGATGAAGAAATGCAGGAACTTTTAAAAAACAGTGAACTTGGAGTGGAAAGTATCGAATTTTCCATTTCGGAAAATCTTGACCATCTGGACAAAACGATAGAAACATACAAAGAACGCCTTGTAAAGATGGGAAATCCGCCACTGACACTGCATGGCCCGTTTCTGGATCTCATCCCGGCAACATTTGACAGCATGATCCGCCGGGTGACGATGGAGCGGTTTGAGCAGTGTTATCAGGTCGGTAAGTTACTTGGCGCAAAAAAAATCGTATACCATTCAGGAATGATCCCTACCGTATATTACCGTCAGGGCTGGGCGAATCAGGTGAGTCGGTTCTTTAACGATTTCCTGCAAGATAAAGATGGACTCGAAATTGATATGGAAAATGTTCTCGATGAGGACTGGCGGCTTCTGCGTGATGTATATGACCAGGTGGAGCATCCGGACTTCGGACTCTGCCTTGATATCGGGCATGCACATTGTTACTCCGATATTTCGGTTATTGAGTGGGCAGAGGAACTGGCACCTTATGTCCGACATGTTCACATCCATGACAATGCCGGAGAAAGAGATTCTCATCTTGGACTTGGCAGAGGAAATCTGCCGTGGAGAGAAGTTCTTTCGTATTTGCCGCGGACGGAGACACGTACATGGACGATTGAATGTATGAATAAGGAAGATGTACAGATATGTGTACAATCTTTATTGACATAATTTTATCAAAATGATATACTTTAAAAAAATTGGATAACCAGGCGTGGTCTGTCGTAAAAGGCAGTTTAACGTAATCCGGTGAGAATCCGGAACAGTTCAAATAGCTGCTGTGAATATGCTTTTCGCATAATAAGTCAGATTTAACACGTTGTACAGAGGACAGAGGCCCATTGCAAATGGGACTCTGTTTTTGTTGTCTTAGGGGGAAACTTTCAATATGGAACGACTGAATGATGAAATAGGCTGGAATCAGTTAAGGTATGATATCCGTACATATACAGCACAGAATGAGCGAAACAGAAGAGGCGGAGAGGCCGGAAAGGTCCCTGATGGATATAAATATATAGGTGACAGATGTTTTTTGAACAATGGCAAAGTGCATGAGGTGGTTTTGCCGAAGGAATGCCGTATTATCGGAAAACAGGCATTTGAAGGCTGCCAGTTTCAGAAGGTAGTAGCATTTCCGGAGGGCTTACTCGAGATAAAGAAAAGAGCTTTTGCAGTAAATCACAGACTCAGGAAGGTTGTTTTTCCAAAATCATTAGAAAAGCTGGGAGCACAGGCATATCAGGAATGTAATAAGCTTCATCGTGTAGAGTTTCCAAATAATGGCCGCTGTACTGTTATTTCAGAGGCAGCATTTGATTCGTGCGTAAATCTTATATCCGTAAAACTTCCCTGTCGCACACAGGTCATTGAGCGCAGAGCATTTTACAGATGTAAAGAGCTTAAAGAAATCAACTTACCGGCGGCTGTAAGAGAGATAGGTGAAGAAGCCTTTTATTTTTGTGCAATGGAAGAACTGGAACTTCCACCGAATTTAAAAGTAATTGGAGACAGTGCTTTTTTCCGCTGCAAACAGCTCAGAGAAGTTTATATTCCGGAAAGTGTAAAAAAAATCGGCCGTTGGGCATTCCACGGATGCAGTCGGCTGGAACGTCTTGAAATTCTGCATGATCCGGATGAGATCGGACCGTGGATCATTAACAAGAGTTGTACACTTGTCTGTCAAAAAGGCGGCAAGGTAGATCATTATGCGAGGGAATACGGCTTCAAATGTGAGTATGTGGAAGAAATGATGGAGAGAAAAGAAGGCTAGGAAATATAAAGAAAGCGTCAGATTATGAATAAAAAAAAGGTGATTGCGTTACTTTGTGCGTCGGTACTGACAACAAATGTTTATCCGAATATACCGGTACTGGCAGCAGAAACGATACAGTCGGAAACACAGCAGGAGACACAGGAAGACGGAGAAAGTGCTCAGGAGAAACCGCAGGAGCCGGAAGCTTCGGAGAACCCGGAAGCAGATTCTGCCGGTGATAAAACGGATTCACAGCCTGAGCAGTCGGAAACAGGTACATCGCAAGGTGGACAAAATCAGGATCAGCCGCAGCAAAAGCCGAATGATCAGTCACAGACCGGACAAAAGGAAGAATCTTCTGAAACGAAAGAGACAAAGAATGATTCAGCAGTACAGGAAGATAAACAGGCGGAAAATGCGGACACAGCATCTCTGGTGCAGAATGTTGTGAATGCAGTGAACGCTGCACTCGGACAGGAAACTCCGGATATGTCTTCGCAGGTGATGCAGAATTTTATCAGTGCCTCCAATCTGTATGAACAGAATGCTGATATATATAAAGAAATTCATGAAAAGTATCCGGATGTAGAAAATAATCTTACTATGATCAGGAATCGGATCATGGGTGTGATCTGCAAGAATCAGGATATTACAGCAGATACATGGTTGTGGTATATTGCGCTGCAGGTGGATAAGCCTGAACAGCAGGTGCAGGATGAGAATATCAGATTATATGAAAAAATGAATCCGGGAAGTCAGGCAGATCTGGTATATGCTGCCGATATTGCCTATACAGACATCAGGAGTGGTGAAGCATGTGAAAACACAGATGATACATCACTTCTTTTTCCTGTACCCGAAAATTATAAAGAACTGAAGAATCCACAGATATTTACCGTAAATCCGTCCGGAGATGGTAAAGAAAGTACCATTACGATTCTGCAGCCGGCAGATAATAAAGACGGTAATTTTTATCTTGAAAATGCGAAAGATATCAAAAATATCTATATCGCAGATGTGCACACAACAATACAGGGCGTCGCGCTCGAAACGAAGGCCAGCATCAACATCGGACAGAATACTGTATTGAAAGTGTCTACAGAACCTGAAAAAATTACGGAAGCATATGAACTTGTGTGGAAAAGCAGTGATGATTCTGTGGCTTCCGTGGATCAGGATGGCAAAATCACCGGCAAAAAGCAGGGAACGACAACAATCCGGGTTTCTGTAAAAGAAAATGAAAATATAAGTGCAGAATGTAAAGTACAGGTAGTGCAGGGGGCAAATGCACTTCCGAAATCAACCTCACAGGTATTGTCCGAGACAGGAACCTATATAAAAAATCTGGATAAAAACCCGACAATCGGAAGCGAATGGTTTGTACTGGCTCAGGCGCGAAATGGTGCCGGCTTGGATTCTTCCTATTTTTCTACCTATTATAATCATTTTGCAAATTATCTGAAGGCGAATAACGGATCGCTTACCAATACGATCAAATACACAGAATACTCAAAAGCAATCTTAAGTCTGACGGCAATAGGAAAAGATGCAAGAAATGTAGATGGGTATAATCTGTTTGAGCCGATTGCCGACTTTGACAAAACTGTTGAACAGGGACCAAATGGTGCAATCTGGGCTTTGCTTGCACTGGACTGTAATCCGGCCTATTCCTTCCCGAAGGTAAAAGCCGGTGGCAACCAGAATTCCAGAGAAAAACTGATCGATCATCTCTTAAGTGTGCAGGTACCAGGCGGCGGATGGGCAATGAGCGGAACGAAGGCGGATTCAGATCTTACAGGAATGTCTTTGCAGGCGCTTGCACCATATTATCATAAATCCGGGTATGAAAATGTGACGACAGCAATTGATCAGGCACTGGATGTATTATCTGCAATGCAGAATGATACAGGTGGATTTTCTACAACAGGCGGACAGGGACCGGTAGAAACAGTGGAATCCTGTGCACAGGTGCTGACAGCGCTCTGCGCGCTTGGGATTGACCCGGAAACAGATCCACGTTTTATAAAAGGCGGTAAATGGATGGTGGAAAATCTGCTTTCCTATCATTTGGGTAACAGTGGATTTATGCATGTAAAATCCGGAAGCGGTAATAACGGGGGCGGAGAAGCAGGTAAAGTTAACGGTATGGCGACTGAGCAGGGATATTATGCGCTGGTTGCATATCAGAGAATGAAAAACGGACAGACCTCTCTTTACAATATGTCAGATGTAAAACTGACGATTGGCGGAGCCGGAGACGGAAAAGGAACCGGACTGGAAGAGCCGGCTGCAAAACCGACCAGAAAGCCGGCGAAAAAATCATCTTCCTCCGGCAAAAAAAATAAATCAAACAGCTCAAAAAGGAAAAACAGTTCTTCCGAAAAGGCGGCCAGCAAGGCAGCACCGGGAGGATCGGGTAAATCTCTTTCCGGCGCAGGTACCGGTAAGAAAACTTCTGATAAAAAAAGCTCCGATTCAAAAGATTCAAAGGACAAAAAGAAAAAGTCTTCAAAGGGATGGAGCTTTACTGCAGAGAAATATGTTGAGAAAGATGATGAAAAAGTAACCGGAAAGAAACTTGAGGACGGAAAAACCGAGAGCAAAAAATCAAATGCAAAAACACAGGAAACAACAGACAGCACAGAAGAAACGACTGCTGTTGCAGCAGAAAAAGAAATCCCGTCGGTTGTATGGGGACTTGCAGGTGTCGCTGTCGGGGCAGCACTTGCAACCGGAATACCACAGCTTATAAAACGGAGGAAAAAGAAAAAAGATGAAAATAAAAAATAAACTTACAGGACTGATTCTGTGTCTGGCTCTGAGCGCGGCTTCACTGACAGGGTGTGGTGGAGAAAAAGCATCTGAATCGGTCAGAAGTGAGGCTGTACAGGATACTGCAAAAACAGATAAAAAAGCTGATACAGACAAAAAAGAAACAAAAGCAGAGAAGAAAAATGATAAAAATGCCCTGAAAGAAGATAATCAGATTCCGGAAGACGGTGTGATCACAAAAGAACAGATGGAAAGTATCGCCGGAGAAAAGGGAGAGTATCGTTTCCACGGAGAAACGTCTGACGGCATTTCTTATACATGGATTTATGATGGAAGTAAGATCAAAAATCCGATTGAACAGAAACTCAAAGTAGAGTTTTCTGAGGAAAATCTGGATGAGATCAAAAAGGCGGCTGATGATGCACCGTATGCTCTGCAGGTAAAACTTCAGGAGATGGAGCTTGCGGCACCGGCAACCCTGGAAGTGACTCTCAATGAAAAATGGGATGCAGACAGGGTACTTTACTGTATCTATGAAGATGAACAACTGTATCAGCTTGACGATGCGAAAATCGAAAATGTAGGCAAAGATGCAGAAGATTCATCCAAAGAAGATGTTTCAAAAGAAGAAAGTGAAAATGAAGTTTCCAAAATTTCATTTCAGGTAAATAAGGCAGACGGAGATGTGTATGTACTTCTGGCCGGCTCCAGCGAAGATTCTTCAGAAGATACGCAGGATTCATCCGAAGACGCACAGACAGGTGAGGAAAATACATCAGAGGATGCAAGTGGAAATGACAGCCAGGTAGCTGATGAACAGACGGAATCAGATGGTTCAGATGGTTCAGATGACAGTTCAGACAGTTCTTCACAGGAAGAAAACCACATCTGCACGATTTCCATTGAATGTTCTTCTATTCTGGATAACTGGGATGATCTGAAATCATCCAAAGCAGAATTTGTACCATCTGACGGCTGGATCCTTTATACTTCCGAAATTTCATTTACACCGGGAGATACTGTTTTTGATGTGCTGAAAAGCGCATGCAGCCAGGCAGGGATCCAGATGTCTTCCAGATATACACCGATGTACGGAAGCTATTATATTGAAGGTATCAATCAGCTTTATGAATTTGACTGTGGTCAGAATTCAGGATGGATGTACAGTGTGAATGGCTGGTTCCCGAACTACGGATGTTCCGAATATAAAGTAGAGGACGGAGACAACATTGAATGGAAATACACCTGTAATCTGGGATCCGATGTAGGAAATGGCTATGCAGGATAAGGTACATGCGGATGCATTTTCCGAATGTCATCCATTATTAAACTTCTTTTATTTCGGAGTGGTGCTGGTTTTTACCATGTTTAACCAGCACCCGGTATTTCTCGGGGTATCCTATGCGGGGGCGGTTGCTTATTCCGTTCTCCTGCTCGGATGGAAAAAAACATTAAAACAAAGCTTTCTTATGACACTGCCCGGGCTTCTGATCGTGGCACTTCTGAATCCGATGTTTAATCACTATGGTGTCACAATGCTCTATTATATCGAAAGCAGTGGCAACTGGGTGACACTGGAAGCACTGGTTTACGGAATTGTGCTCGGAGCAGTGATGTTTGTCGTTATTCAATGGTTTTCCTGTTACAACAAAATTATGACCAGCGACAAATTTATCTATCTTTTTGGCCGGATCATTCCGGCACTGTCGCTGATTCTTTCTATGGCACTTCGTTTTGTCCCTCGTTTTATCGGACAGCTTCATATTATTCGAAACGGACAGAAATCCATGGGCAGGGATACCACAAACGGAAACATTTTACAGCGGGCATGCCATGGTCTGAATATGCTTTCCATTCTGGTGACATGGGCACTGGAGAATGCAATACAGACTTCAGATTCTATGAGAAGCCGGGGGTATGGTCTTCACGGAAGAACTGCATTTTCAATTTATCGTTTTACAAAAAGAGACAAGATCATAGGTGTAATCATGGCTGGATTATTTGCTGTGATCGTGACCGGCTGTGCGCGTGGTGCTGTTTTTGCACAGTATGATCCGCGCATCTTGCTTGCCGGCTTTACCATACAGGGAAAAAGTGCACCGGTTGCATGCAGTACAGGTCTGGCACTTGCCACGTATCTTGCATTTGGATTCTTCTGTTTTATTCCTGTGATTCTGGATATGGCAGAGGCAAGAAGTCTGGATAGAAGCCGCAGAATTATCGGACAGGATATTGGTGTGACATATCGCCAGATTTACGAAGAAATAGAACGGGAAGGGTTACAAAAATGAATATAATCGAAGTAAAAGATTTCAGCTTTTCTTATCCGGATCAGAGAAAAGAGGCATTGGTCCATGCTTCCATGGAAATTAGGGAGGGAACGCTGAATGTAATCTGCGGAAGGAGCGGCTGCGGCAAAAGTACACTCTTAAGACAGCTCAAAAGTGTGCTGGCTCCGCATGGTGCATCGACCGGAAGTATTTTATTTAAGGGAACCCCTTTGAATAAAGTTGACCATCGGACGCAGAGCAGTGAGATCGGATATGTGATGCAGAATCCCGATAATCAGATTGTAACAGACAAAGTGTGGCATGAACTTGCATTCGGATTGGAAAGCCTGGGATTTGAGACAGAAGACATTCGGCTTCGTGTAGCTGAGATGGCAAGTTATTTCGGAATTCATCAATGGTTTTATAAAGGTGTAGAAGAATTGTCCGGCGGACAGAAACAACTTCTGAACCTGGCCTCTGTCATGGCGATGCATCCGTCTCTTTTGATTCTTGATGAGCCGACTTCACAGCTTGACCCGATCGCGGCATCCGATTTTCTTGCAACAGTGCGAAAAATCAACCGTGACATCGGGACAACGGTGATTATCACCGAACATCGTCTGCAGGATATTATTCCTTATGCGGACAAAGTCTTTGTCATGGACAAGGGAAGTGTTTTTCTTGAAGGAACACCGCGTGAGGTCGGACAGAAACTGAAATCTCAGGACAGAGGTATCTATCTTTCCATGCCGGAACCGGTGCAGATTTATGGGGAGATTGACAGTGATCTTCCCTGCCCGCTTACAGTAAGCGAAGGCAGGATCTGGATGAAAAACTATATTGAAACAGAAAAAGCAAAAATGCCGGAAAAGACAGAGCATACAGAGAAAGCAGAATCGTCAGAGAGAGCAGCGACTCCTGCAAAAATATCTGAAACCGTCGGGACAGCATCAAAAATACGAAAATCCACCGGAAAAGATTCCTGCGCGATCGAGCTTCGCGATGTCTGGTTCCGCTATGAAAAGGACAGCCCGGATGTAGTCAGAGATCTTTCACTGAAAGTAAGATGCGGCGAATTTTATGCACTGGTGGGAGGAAACGGAACCGGTAAAAGTACGACTTTGTCACTTCTAAGCAGGGTGCGTCAGCCATATAGGGGAAGGATTTATCTTGATGGCAGAGATATCCGTTCCTTTAAAGACCGGGAGTTGTATAACGGGTATCTGGGGGTACTCCCACAGAATCCACAGAGTATTTTTTTGAAAAAAACAGTGCTTGAAGATCTTTACTCCGTAATCGGCGGCAGAAAAAACAAAAAATCCGTAGAGTATCCGATTGATATGAGAAAAGAAAAAGCAATCGAAGGGATTGTCAGCCTGACAAAACTTGAAGAATTGCTGGAAAGACATCCTTATGATCTGAGTGGGGGAGAACAGCAGCGGCTTGCTCTTGCAAAAGTGCTTCTGCTCAGACCGAAGATCCTTCTTCTGGATGAACCGACGAAAGGAATGGATGCAGAATATAAAGCAGAACTGGGAAAAATCCTGAAAAAACTTCAGCAGCATGGAATGACGATCTTTATGATCTCGCACGATGTGGAGTTTGTGGCAGAGTATGCAGATCGTGTTGGGCTGTTTTTTGAGGGAAGTATTATTACAAGCAAAGAAACAAGAGCATTTTTTGCCGGAAATAATTTCTACACGACAGCCGCCAACCGGATGGCAAGGCAGTTCTTTCCGGATGCAGTTACAGGAAAGGATGTGGTGTCATGCTTAAAGAAGCTGAGTTAGACCGTTTCCTGGACGAGTTTTTTGATGGCACCATGCCGGTACAGTCCGAAGAAAAAAATACAGATGAGAGCACAGAGGATTTGGAGGAATATACACTTCCGACAGATGGGTTAATCATTCGTCAGATGAAAAGAGATGGAAAAGTCAGCAGGCGTACATGGGCGGCACTTGTGCTGATGGTTATTATCGTACCTGTGATCCTCTATCTTTCAGTAAGAATTTTTCACGGAAGAAGATATATGGTGTGCAGCCTGATCGTTGTTGTGGCGGCTATGCTTCCGTTTTTTATGATGTTTGAGGGAAGAAAACCAAAAGCAAGAGAAATTATGGTGATTTCCGTACTGGCAGCCATTGGAGTGGCAGGAAGAGCAGCTTTCTTTATGCTGCCGAGTTTCAAACCGATCGCGGCAATCGTGGTCCTTACAGGAGTTTCCTTCGGAGGAGAAGCCGGTTTTCTGGTCGGCTGTATGATCATGATGATCTCGAATATTTTTATGGGACATGGTCCATGGACACCGTGGCAGATGTTTGCGTTTGGTGTGATTGGATTTCTTGCGGGAATCCTTTATCAGAAGGGAATTCTGAAAGCAAGAAAACCGGATCTTTGTATTTATGGTTTTCTGAGTGTCTTTCTGATCTATGGCGGTATCATGAATCCTGCAAGTATTCTGATGTCCTATGGATATATAACAAAAGAAAGTCTGATTGCTTATTACATTTCAGGTGCACCGATCGATCTGGTGCACGCAACCTCTACCGTAATTTTTCTCTGGTTTATGAGTAGACCATTGCTGGAGAAACTGGAAAGGATCAAACGGAAGTACGGGTTGATTGAAACACAAGAACCGTAATGTCAGAAATAAAAACAGAAGGGGAGAAAAACATGCCGGAAAATATTAAGAATATTCAGAACGAGCTTTCAAAGATAATAGTCGGAAAAAAAGAGATTACGGACAAGATACTGATGGCAATATTGGCGAGGGGACATGTCCTTCTGGAAGACGTTCCCGGAGTTGGAAAGACGACCACGGCACTTGGTCTGAGTAAAATTTTGGGGCTTGATTTCAGGAGAATTCAGTTTACACCGGATGTAGTTCCTTCTGATGTGACTGGTTTTACTATGTACGACAAAGAAACAGGAGAATTTCGGTACCGCCCGGGTGCTGTTATGTGTAATATGGTTCTGGCGGATGAAATCAACCGTACTTCCAGCAAAACACAGTCGGCATTGCTTGAGGTTATGGAAGAGGGGAATGTGACAGTCGACGGAGTGACTTACAAAGTCCCAGAACCATTCGTGGTAATTGCAACGCAGAATCCTCTGGGAACGGCAGGTACACAGATGCTTCCGGAATCGCAACTCGACCGTTTTATGGTACGGCTGAGTATGGGATATCCGGATATAAAGAGTCAGGTTGAACTGCTTCGTGACCGCCGCAAACAGAATCCGATGGAACAGGTACATCAGATTCTGGACGGAGAACATCTGATGAAGATGCAACAGAAAGCAGTTGATGTTTTTATTTCAGATGAAATTCTGGAATATATAAGTCTTCTGACTGCGAAGACGAGACAAAATGAGGCAATCATACTTGGCATCAGTCCGCGTGGAGCGCTTGCGCTGAGTCGTATGGCAAGAGCAAGGGCATATCTGTGTGACAGAGATTATGTGATTCCGGAGGATGTTCAGGAAATATTTACAGATGTATGTGGACACAGACTTGTGCTTGATTCCAAAGCAAGAATCAACAGAGTAACAGCAGAGCATGTACTCAGACAGATCTTGCAGGAGACGGAAGCACCGGGAGTAGAATAATGAAGAAAACCAGAATAACAGCAGGTATAATTGTTGTACTGGGAATCGGCATTTATCTGGTTGCGGGATCTTACAGTGTATTAGGCATAATAACGGCAGCTTTTTTTGCAATGTTATGTATGGCATTTTATACACTGGCAGAAGGAAGAAAAACAGAATTTGTTCCGTATTTTCCAGAAAACGGAGAAAAAGGGCAAAACATTGAAGGTCGGATTGTGGTAGAAAATCATTCATGGTTGCCCGTGTTTTGGTGTCGGTGCCGTTTGGACTGGCAGAATCTCCTCACAGGAGAAAGTGGGAGTGAAGATTTCAGCTTTGCAGTCCCATCCAGGAGGACGACGGAAATTCCGGTTACTGTCCGTACTGAGTACAGTGGTGTATGTGTGTTATCCATAAAAAAAGTGGAATATACAGATCCTTTCGTTTTGTTCAGACGCAGAGAAAAACTGGAGATGAAAGAAGAAATTACCGTATTTCCGACAATTCATGAAATACCACGTGAAATGTTCGAAGAAGAAAGCTACAATATGGAAAGCTTTCGATATTCTGCGGAGCGTGGTGGAGATGATACAGGAGAAGTATATCAGGTACGTTCTTACAAAGAAGGAGATAATCTGAAACAGATTCACTGGAAACTTACGGCAAGACTCGGGGACGTGACCGTCCGGGAGCCGGGGTATCCAATCAGTCATGCAGTCATGATTTTTATGGAGACAGGATATCTGGGAGAATTTCCTGATCCGGATAAAATGGATCGGCAGATCTCGCTGACACTTTCTTTCCTGAAAGCACTGTCAGATAGGCAGATTTCCTGCCAGCTGTGTTTTTATGATTTTGCAAAAGACAGAGCAAGAATCCTTCATGCTTCCAATATAGAGGAATTCTGGCAGACAGCAATGCTTGCAGTTCGTGCCGGAAGAAGTAATAAAGGCGGCTCCGGACTAAAAAAATTTATGGAAAATGCAGAGGACTGGCAGGCAGGCCATTACATTTATATTACAGCAGGAAATGAAATCGATGAAGTAGAATATCTCCGGGAGTCAGCAACAGTGACTGTTTTTGATGGAAATATGGATTTACAGGGGTAACTTTGGTAATTGGATTTTCAGGACAGGGAGAAACAATGAAAGTAGTTGTGGGGCACAAAAAACAAAACAATAAAAAATTTTATATGTTGTTGACAGAAAGTCTCACAGCGTGGCTTTTGGCAGCAGGAATTCTGCTTACAGCCGTGCAGGTACTGGGAACGGAAATGAACAGATTTTTTCTGCTTGTTGTGACGTTAATACCGGTTCTGCTTTTTGAATTGGCACCGTGGGAAGCTTTTGCAGGAAGTGCCAGTCTGACATTGACTGCATGTACGGCAGTACTGACTCTGACCGGTCAGAAGAATTTCATAAATGGTCTGATCGTACTGAATAACTGCTTTGCAGAGACTGTCGGGAAGAATCAGGGAATCTCATGGCCACAGTATATGCTGCAAAGCACAGAAACAGCAGGACGCGATATGATGATTGCTGCAGGGATGTTTGGACTGCTTGTCGGAATGCTCATGTTCTGGCTTGTAAGATATGGAAAAATGTGGCCAATTATAATCCTGGCAGGATTTCTTGCTGGAATTTTGGTGCTGACAGGAAATAGTGCAGGGATGGAAGGTTCGTTGCTTACTGTATGCGGAATATTGGGGATGATTTCTGTACGCATTTATGGTCATGGAAAAAATCCTGTGTATGGCGGGCATTTTGAGATGGCATTTGCACTGTATTTATTTCTTGTTGTATTCTGTGGAGCGGGCCTGTTACTGCATATGACTTTTAATCCGCAGGAAACATACAAAAAAAGCGGTCTAACTGTACGAATCCAGAACAAAGAAAAAGAGATTTTGCAGTCGGTACGTTATGAGAATAAAAAAATCAATTCCCTTCCCAAAGGCAATCTGAAAAAACTCGGAAACTGGAAGGTAACAGAAGATACAGCGCTGACTGTTACAATGAGTGAGCCGCAGTCGCTTTATCTTCGTGGATTTACAGGCACTGAATACAGTTCCGGTGTCTGGAAGAAAATGAGCAATACAGAATACTATGATGCGCAGAACCTTTTTTACTGGCTGCATCAGGACGGATTTTATGGAACAGCACAACTTGAGAATGCAAGAGGATTATTTAGGGATTCTGATCTGGCTGCTCAGGATATTTCTGTAAAAGTGACAAATGATCATGCAGACAGTGAATATCTTTATACTCCATATGAGTTGAAAGAAGGTTCATGGAAGCAGGAGCACCTCAGACGAAATGCAGATGAGACTCTGGAGTCCACAAATTTTTTCGGTACAAGAAAATATGAATTTCATACATCAGGCAATCTGACAAAAGATTTTCCGGCACTCGCGGCACAGACTTTTCTGGCAATGACGGAAAATCCCGGCAGTGACTATGAAAAAAATGAAAGTTATTATAATGTATTTGCCTACAAACATTATACGGAACTTACCAGGTCACAGAAAGAGCTGATGGAAAATCTGCTGGGCAGTGCCGGAGAACAGCGGAATGGGCATATTGATTACAGTTCGGCAATCAATGCCGTAAACAGTTTTTTTGAAAAAAATATTACTTTTAACAAGGAATGTGGTTCTGTTCCGGGAGGAAAAGATCCGGTAAATTATTTCCTTACAGAATCCGGAAATGGATACGATATATATTATGCATCCGCGGCAGTTCTGATGTTCCGTTATTACGGAATCCCTTCCCGTTATGTGGAAGGATATGTGATCACACCGGAGGAAGCAGAGGATGCCAAACCGGACGAACAGATAAAGATACCGGCTTCCAATGGACATGCATGGGCAGAAATCTATATAGACGGAACGGGCTGGGTGCCGATAGAGGTATCGCCGGACTTTAAGAAAGTTATGCAGCAGCCGGATTTAAGCACTGGAATCCAGGCCGGAACGACTGCTGCATCAGCAGAAGGTACGGTAGAGGATAAACAGGAACTGTCAGAAAAATCACTGCCGGAACTTCTGAAAGAAACGATGTTTGATTTTCTGAAAATACTGTTTGTATTATTTGTCGGTTTTGATCTGATCGTATTGATTTTGTTTATTACATCGGTAGTGGGAAGAATTTTGGCAGCTTTGAAAAGAAGATATGCGTTCCGTTCAGAGGATAATCGCAGGGCGGTGCTCGCAATGCTGCAATATGCCTCAGATCTCATATTATATGGACACGAAGAATTGTACGGACAGAAAAAAAGCAAAAAGGCTTCTTATCTGAATAAAAACTATTCCAAAGAACTTTCAGAACTCTATCTGAAGGCGTGTGTAATCGGAGAACGTGCGGCATTCAGCCGGCATACGATTTCAGAAGATGAGAAAGTTTTTGTAACAGAGTATATCAGGCAGCTTCGAAGAGACATATTAAAAAAAGCCGGCTGGTATGAACGATGGATGATGCGTTACATAGAGAAATTATGCTGAAAGGAGGGAGATACAGATGAGAGACAATAAAAAGAAAAAATTTCTGGCTGGAATCAGTCTTGTACTGTGTCTCCTGATTCTTGGTATTTGTTTGACGGGCAGTGTTTCGGGACAGAAAAAGGCGGTACTAGAAAATCCGATCAAAGGTATCAGCAGTGACCGTTCTCAGGTAGTGTATCGTGGAAAAGGCTTTTATTCACCTGTAGTCAGTGGAGATAATGAGACTGACACACAGTACTTAAATACAGAAGTACTGATTCAGGATCAGGAATCTGAAAATCAGGATTCTGATTCAGAGGATCAGGAAAATCAGAATGCAGAAGATCTGTTTTCAGATGATGGTTCAGAATCGGACGGACAGGCAGACGGAAGTGGAGAAAATTCTGAAGAAACGGCTATGAGTGATCAGGAAGATACCGGTGCAGAGAAAACAGATACTCCGGTGACGACGAAATTCGAAGATTCCGATACAGAAACAGCAGATCATGCAGACGGTAGTGATGATGACAGAAATCAGGCCGGGGCACTGGCACCGGAACCTACAGAAATTCCACAGGAAACACCGGAAGTCGAAGACCTGCGTCCGACAATCAGTTCAGACCTCACAGATGGCGAAACGATTCATAAAGAATCCCGCGTATTTTCGGTGTATGCAGAAGATTATAAGGAGCGGGTACTGACACCGTCACAGCTTACTGTCACCTGTAATGGAGAAAAACTTTCCAGTATTTCTACGGATAATGGTGTGATCCGTTATAAAGCATATCTTAATGAAAGCAATGAAATCAGCATTACAGCGACTGATCGTTACGGAAATACAGATACGGTCAGTGTTACAGTTTACAAAGAAATAAACGGTAACGAAGAAGAAGAAGAACAGCCTGCCGGAACGATCACATTCAGTCTGGAAGGATCTACGATTGGCCTGGGTAACATCATAGGACCGACAGAAGTACCATTTTATGAAGAAGAGACACTGCCATATGTTCTGAACCGTGTCCTTTATTCTGCAGGCTGTCAGTATCACTTTACGGGAAGTATGGATGCAGGATTTTATCTCAAATCTGTTGACCGTACAGGTATTACTTCCGGTTACGAGATTCCTGCGCAGATAGAAGAACACCTCGAGGAAGTAAATGATATTCCGGATCCGGATACCTGTTCACCGGACTGGCTTGGTGAAGGAACTCTGACGGGAGGATCCGGATGGATGTTTTCCGTCAACGGAGTTTATCTGAGTTCGGGAATGAACACATATTTTCCGGCAGATGGAGATGAGATAAGAGTCCGTTTTACGTTATATTATGGAGCAGATATCGGAGAGGCGATGCTCGGTGGCGAAACATGGGGGGACTGGTAATATGAAAAAGAGAATTATGGCAGTCATGTTATCCGTATTCCTGCTTACCGGAAATATACCCGTAACAGCGGCAGAGAACACAGAAACGATTGAAATGTCAGATGCTTCCGAAACAGATGCCACAGAAGCAGCAGATGGAAGCACAGAGGAAGATACTTCTGCCGGAAATACAGAAAATACAGACGATACACAGCAGAATACCGGTGAAAATACAGAAAAAACTCCTCAGGAAGAATCAGAACAGGAAACGGATTCTCCGGATGATACTGCGGATCAGGCAGAAATGCTGGAGCAGGAAGAGGACACGATAGAAAGCGTACCGGAAGATGAATCTGAATCAGAAGAAAGTCCGGAAGATATTTTTACACAGGAAAGCTCGGACAGCACAGAAACGGATGACTGGATCGGACAGATGAAATTCGGTTCCAGCGGGGTTGGATCTACGGCACTGGAATATCCGGTTGTTCCGGAATTTTCCCCTGAGATCCATGAATATACGCTTTATTTCCCGGATGATATGAAGGGAATTTACGGACTGGTTACTTCTGTATTTCCCGGAAAGGTCATGGCATATTTTAAAGACTGCAAAGGAAACGATGAGTCTGTCTGTTTGAATGCTTACGAAAAATACGACAACTATGCGGCCATGGATTACGTGGTAGATTACGGACCGGTAGGAAATACAATACGAATTCATACATATCAGGGAACAAAGGACTATTATATACATGTTAAACGAGTACCTACACTGGGAGAACTGCGGGCATCTTATAAGGGAAGTGATTATGTCTTTTATAATCATGAGAGAGAGTCCCTTTATTCAAAAGCAGGAGTAAATTTTCAGAAGGAATACGATGTCAATCTGCCGGGAAATACCGAAGGAGAGACATTGTCCATTCTTCCGGTTACTTATTATTATAAATACACAACAGATCGAAAAATATACAAGGTAGAAATCAATGGAGTGGAAACACCCACGGATGAGTATTACGATTATACACTCAAAGGTGGAGAAGAAGACATTCAGATCAGACTTTCCTATGAAGACCTGGAAGATACGGTCTATACCATACATGTGCATCCGGTCGAAAAACAGGTTTCCATGCATTTTGTATCGGACACCGAAGGGACAGATGACAGTTTTTTTGTAAAACTATATGACAAATATGGTGCGGAAATAAAGGCAGATGCAGAAGATCCGCTTGGATTTACACAGCTTCTGGATCAGAATGATTACACTTATACGGCATATGCACAGGGATATAAGCCGGTAAGTGGAAAATTCACAGCTTCTGAAGAAAACAGTGAGACAAGAATCAGCTTTCAGGAAAAAGCGGCGGGGCGCTATCTGGAGAAAGTTGGAGTATATCTGAGAAGCTACAGTGGAACTTCCGGAGATACGAAAGAACTGGTTCGGCACAGTGAATTGGATGATATATATGGCGGCACTGTTTATACAGTAGATTACAGTGACCAGTACAGTTCGGATTACTCATTTTTTGTATCGGTGAAATTGTCTGCTTTTGCGCCGGAAAACTCGACGGCAGTTGTAGATACTGTTTCTATGGACGGTATCCATACCGAAAAAAAACTGATGCTTTCCACTGAAAAGGCAGAGTTGCGGAATGATATGCCGTGTAAATTCTTTGAGTCAGATGAAAATGGGGCAAAGAGAGGAATCTGTACCATCAGGGTAGGCAATGGTTCAGACACAGAAGTATATAAAATTATTGTCAACCGTGTTCTGGAATTAAAGGCGCTTGCCTGTTCAGATTCATCGGATGGAGATTCTGTATATAATGAAAAAAGATTTGTACGGACCAGACATGATTATACTGTTTCTGTTTCGGATAATGTAAAAAGTCTTTATATAAAACCGGAACTGTACGCGGAATCAGCCTCGACAATTACAATAAACGGAGAGACATGTGCTTCCGAACAGGAAGTGGAAGTCCCGATTCAGGACGGGGTTACGGAAATACAGATAAGACTTTCAAAGGACGAAACTTATAATGATTCGGAACTCGCAGGCATTTCGTATACTTCTGAGGGAGTTTATACGATCAGAGTGACCAGATCACAGGTTTCTGATGTAACTTTTCATGTAGATCCTCCGGAGGCAGCAGTAAGTGTGTATGATCCAAATGGAAAAAGAATTTATTCTGCACTGGATCATCCGAATGTTTTCACCGGTTTGAAAGGTGGGATTGCGTATTCTTATACAGCCAGTTGTTACGGGTTCCTGACAGAAAGCGGAACATTTACAGCAGAACCCGGTGGTGAGATTAATGTAAAACTGACAAGGTCAGATACGCGATATCCGGAACTTGAGAACAATGAATGGTGGAATTACAGAAACAATGAAGAGAACAATGGTGTTACGAGTGTAAGTACACCAAACAATGCAAAAGAGACCAGTGAAAAATGGTCATTGCAGCTTGGTGGAAGCTGGAATGAATCTTGCACACCGCCGTTGATTCTCGGTGGCTATCTGTACACGGGAGCCGGCAAATATATTTATAAACTCGATAAAGAGACAGGTAAGATCCTCATGGTCAGTGACCAGTTGAAAGGAAGTCTTGTCTTTGCATTGAATCCACTCACTTATGCGGAAGGAATGATTTTTGCCCAGATCGGAAATGGACAGATTCAGGCAATCAATGTAACGACCATGAAATCGCTCTGGGTAAGTGAAGTAGTTGGAGGACAGACACTTTCACCGGTTACATATAAAGATGGTTATCTGTATACGGGAACATGGAATTCCGAAAACAAAGAAGGTACATATTTTTGTCTGACAGTGACGGATGAAGATCCGGAAAGCCCGACGGAGACGAAAAAATGTGTGTGGAAATATTCTCATACAGGAGGATTTTACTGGGCAGGTTCCTATGCAACTTCAAATTATGTGGTCTTTGGTTCTGATGATGGATCGAGAGAGGGGGATTATACGGCATCGTCGGTATTGTACTCAGTATCTGCCAGAACAGGTATATTGATAGATCAGATGGAAGGCCTGCAGGGAGATATCCGTACATCGGTTGTCTACAGCAATGGATATATCTATTTTGCAACGAAGGGCGGAATGTTGTATCGCGTAAAAATGAACGACGATGGTACGTTTGGTGATGTGGTGACATATGGACTCGGAGGAATGGCAACAGCTTCCCCGGTCGTATATAAAGGAAGAATTTATATTGGTGTCTGTGGAACGGGAGGACAGTTTAATGAAGATGCAGGCCATCATTTTGATGTTCTGCAGGAAGACAGTGAAGGAATATCACTTGCTTATTCTGTGCCGATGAAAGGTTATCCACAGGCCGGAGCAACTCTTTCCACAGCATATGAAAATGAAGACTATAATGGTGATGGAAAACCGGACGGAAGGGTTTATCTGTATTTTACTTATAATATACCTCCGGGAGGAATCTATTTTCTGTCAGATGAACCGGGACAGACAGAGGGAAAAGCAGAAGATCTATTTGTGCCGGAGAAAAAACAGCAGCAATATTGCATCAGTACAATCTGTGCGGACAGTGACGGAACACTTTATTACAAAAACGACTCGGGTTATCTGATGGCGATTTCTTCCAACAGTGCATATCTGGATGATATAGATGTGACCTGCAAAGAAGGAAAGATTAAATGGGACGATGATTTTTTGTCTTCAAAGGGCAGCTATACTCTGACAGTTCCGGACAGTACAAGGGAAGTAAATATAAAACTTACAGTTCCAAAAGACCGGAGTGCAACGGTAAATGGACAGAATTATACCGGAAACTGCACAGTGAAACTGAATGATAAAGGAGAAGGTGAAATTCAGGTTGTTGTCATGTACAGGCAGCAAAAACGAACCTACAAGATAAAAGTACTGGGACTTGGAAGCAATGCAGACTTGTCATCTCTTGTGATCAGTGATAACAATTCAGTCAATGTGACAGCTGCATATCTTTCTTACAGCCCGGATTTTCAGGCAGATCACACGCAATACACATCATCTGTATACACAGGGGAAAAGAAATTCCTGAACATTTATGCAGCAGCTTCCGGAATCTATTCAAAAATCGAGGCAGAAGCGGGTGACGGAGTTCGACGTATTCTGACATTTAAAGGGGCAGCCGGTGCGGGAAACAGGACACGTTTTGCGGTTTATTTTGAAGACGGACAGTCCTGCGCAGAAGTGACGTTGAAAGTGACGGCAGGGGACGGCGTGACGACCAGAGAATATCATGTTTCTCTTTTGAGAACAGATATTTATGGACCGGTACTTAGTTCTGCAAAAATCTGGAGAACGGATGAACAGACAGGAGTACTTACTTTCCGGTCAAATGAATCCGGTTACTATTATTGTATGGTGACGGATCCGGGAGCAGAAGTCCCTCAGTTTGATCTGAACAGTAGCGGTATCGAAATGCAAAAAGGAGCGAACAGTTATACACTGAAAGATATTGGCAGTGGTGAGAAAGAGGTCTATATTCTTGCAAAGGACATGCAGGGAAACATAATGGAAGCACCGCTGAAACTG
The DNA here is from genome assembly GCA_900066355.1 of uncultured Ruminococcus sp. Taxonomy (GTDB): domain Bacteria; phylum Bacillota; class Clostridia; order Lachnospirales; family Lachnospiraceae; genus Blautia_A. Next base: position 15,812 of record FMEL01000001.1, on the reverse strand, counting down.
AAGCTTCAGGGATACAAAAAAATAAATATACATTTTAAAATCCAGCCGGCGAATGCGGTTATTCAGGTAAAAGATGACGGAGGTGCAGACATCAAAGTAAAAAATGGTGACTGTACCGTGACTGCAGGAAATCATTATACAGTTTCTGTAAGCTGTGAAGGATACTACAGCAAAAACATGGAATTTACTGCGGAAGAAGGTACTGATCACTATGAGATCAGTCTTGAAAGCAGCAGAAGCTCTAATGCACTTTTGAAAAATCTGTATGTGAGCAGTTCTGATAAATACGGAAAAGGAATCCTGAAACTGAAACCGGCATTTCAGAGTGATCAGATAAATTATGAAGCGGTATATGACCGGGAACGGGATCATCTGAATCTGTGGCTTGAGGCAGCAGATTCCAAATCTTCCATAAAGGTGTATGCACTGGGTGGAATAAAAGGAAGCACAGTTTCAAGAGAAGATGAATCCTTAGCAGCCGAAATGGTGGACGGGCATCTCTGCTGCAAAATTTATTTTGAAAAACAGGTCTTTGAAGCAGCAGTCAGAATTATGGTCACAGCAGAAGACGGAACAGAAAAAAACTATTTTGTAAAACTGTTTATTCAGGATACGACAGCACCGGTACTGAAAGCTGTTTCAGCAAGCAGAATCAGTGAAAAGAAAGCATCTGTGATATTTAAGGCTTCTGAGAAAGGAAGATATTATTATTCTGTAACAGATAAAAAGAGTGTATCACGATTGGATACTTCGGGAAAAGGAATCGAAGGCATTTCAGGAACGAATATCATTACACTGAACAATTTGAAAAAAGGACCTAAATTTATTCACATCATCATGAAGGATGATTTTGGAAATTTCAGCGAAATACTTACCGTCAGTATTCCCGACAGCAGAAAAACAGCGTCGGTTGACAATAAAACACAGGAAGCCGGAAGCGGAGGAAAGAATCCCGGCGGACCTGAAGGAAACCAGTCCTCGGAATATATACGTGGTCAGAAAGACAGCGTGGAGGAAGGGGATGGAATACTGAAAAAAATGAACAAGACTTCTTCAAAAGAAACAAAAACAACAGACAGCACACAGGGGGACAGTGTGGCAGAAAAATCAGAAGAAGCTGCAAAAAAGGAAGGCAAGAAGGGAGAGAAGGATAGAAACAAAAAGAATGGGAAAAGCAAAAAAATAAAGAAAGGCAGCTCTGATGAAAAATCAGCAGAAAAGAAAAAGGAGGAAAATGGCGGAAGTACTGCCGGGCAGACAGAAAGCCGGAAGCATATGCGGAAAAACGGTGGCTTTAAAGCACTGCCAACAAAAATAAAAGCGGCCTCTTTTATTTCTGTAATCGGAGTTGTATATCTGCTGTTCTGGATCCGGGGATGTATGGTCAATCGAAGGAAGACAGAATGGAAGAAAAAGAGAAGGAAGAAAAATCCTGAAAAGAAAGGAAAGTGACAGAGTATGAAAGACTGGAAAAAGTATACGAAACTGTTGCTGACAGCTGCGGCAGCAAGTGTGGTAATGTTTGCTGCACCCGCAACTGCCAGGGCAATGGATGGAGCGGTTGAACTGGATGACAATAATGTATGGTTTGATGACAGTACAGGTGTGGAGTATACATTTGCGTTATCAAGTAGTGGTGCGACACTCAGCAGTGTAAACGATGAGAATGCAGACGAAGGGTATGCTGTGGATCTGCCGGCAACAGTAACAGATACAGAAGGAAATGACTATCCGGTAAATGGTCTGGGGACAGGTGCGTTTGTAAATAAGACGAAAATAGCAAGTGCGGATCTGTCGGATACTTCTATAGAGTATATTGCAGGAAGAAAAACTACGGCGATGAATGGATATGGTGTCGGTAAGACCGGATTTGAGGGCTGTACGTCACTGGGAGAGATAAAATTACCGGATTGTCTGACAGCTATACCCAATTACATGTTTAAAGATTGCATCAGCCTGCAGACAGTAAAAATTCCGAAAGATGCAAAATATTTAGGAAATTCTATGGCGCATACAAGAATTTTTGAAAACTGTGACAATCTGGAATCAATTACGGTTGCATCAGGAAATACAGCATTTGTAGCTGATGATGGAGTCCTTTATAACAAGGCGAAGACAACTTTGTGTGCATATCCAAATGGTAAGGCTGCTACTACTTTCAGAGTTCCGGCAGGAGTAACAACAATTGGAAATGGTGCTTTTCAGACAGCAAAGAATCTGACTACGGTTGAATTTCCGGAATCCCTCACTTCGATAGGACAGTATGCATTTAATGGTGCTGTAATTCAGGGAACAACACTTAATGAAAATAATTCACTTGAAACTGCTGTTTTTTATGGCGATAAATCAAAGGTTAAATTGAATCAGTATAAGCCATTCCTTGATAAAGTGACTTTCGAACAGAAAGTTACCGGAGTTACCGTATCAGCAGACGCAGACAGCTGTCACGGAAGCATTCAGCTTACAGCAGAAGTTTCTCCGAAAACAGCAACAAATAAAGAGGTAACATGGTCTGTATCACCGGCGGACATTGCAACAATCAGCGAGGATGGCCTTCTTACAGTCAAAAAGGCCGGTACAGTGACTGTGACAGCAACCTCCAAAGACAAACGATGGAATTCCGCTGATCCGGCATATTCCGATCAGAAAGAAATCAAAGTAACTCCTTATGCGGAAAAGGTTACAGTCAGTGAACAGAATGGCAAAACTGAAGTTCTTCAGGGCGGTACACTTGTATTTACTGCAACAGTAGAGCCGGAAGGCAGCAATGTAAAAGGTGTTACCTGGAGTGTGGATAAAGAATCTCTTGCATCCATTGATGAAAACGGAGAATTTACAGCAAAAGAGCCTGGAACTGTAGTTGTAACGGCAACAAGCACAGACGGAAAAGACAATGTTGCTGTAACAGATACCTATACAGTAAAAATTACAGCACCGGTAAAACCGGATGAGCCGTCAAAACCAACGACACCATCTGAACCGACGACACCGTCCAATCCGACAGTACCGGAGACAAAACCGGCAGAAGCTTCAGCAAAACCACAGGTAACAGCATACAAAGTATCTGCTTCTCAGATCCGTATTACATGGACAAAAGACAGTGCTGCCAAAGCAGGATACCGTATCTATGTCAAAGGCGGAAATGCAAAGAAATGGACAAAAGCAGCAGATGTAAAAGCATCTAAGAAGTCTTATGTACTGAAAAAAGTAAACGGAAAAGCACTGCAGAGTGGTACAGTTTATCAGGTCAAAGTTGCTTCCCTCACAAAGAACAAAAAGACAGAAGGAAGAAAACTGACAGCCAAAATCTCTACGGCACCTGGAAAGACAGGTCTGGCAGCAAAGAAAGTCAAAAAAGCAACTGTACAGATCAAATGGAAAAAGGTAAAAGGTGCATCCGGCTATCAGATTCAGATGAAGACATCTAAAAAAGCTTCTTACAAGACAATAAAAATGGCTGGAAAGAATGCTGCATCATATAAGCAGGGTAAATTAGGAAAGACTAAAGTTGCATATTATCGTGTAAGAGCATTCAAAGTGGTCAATGGAAAACAGATTTATGGTTCATGGTCTACAGCAAATGTAAAACTGAGATAAGATAGACACAGACAGAATCATTACAGTGGTAGTGATTCTGTCTGTACTCAAAAAGGACAGGATTATGATCAGAACAGAAAAAAGAAAACACATTTTTCTTATGCTTCTTCTGACAGCAACAGTACTTACCGGCTGTGTAGGAGGAAACCCGACACTGGAGCAGGCACTGAAAAAAACAGCAGAATATGAACAGGAGACAGTAACCTCTCCGACATCAGATTCTCTTGGCGGCGAATGGACAGTGATTCCTCTGGCACGCTCCAAAGAAAAAGTAAGTGAAGAATATTTTAAAAAATACACAGAAAATCTTATAAAGAAGCTGAAAGAGCAGGATGGCATTTTAAGTGATTATAAATATACAGAATATTCACGGGCAGTTCTAGCAGTCAGAGCAATTGGAGAAAACCCGGAAGATATAGGCGGTTATAATATTGAGAAACCGCTGGAAGATTTTGATACAGTAATTTTGCAGGGCCTCAACGGAGCCGTATTTGCACTTCTGGCATTGAATGCAGACGGCAAAAATATTTATGGGGATCTGGAACAGAAATACCTTCAGTATATTCTTTCACAGGAAAAGAAAAGCGGAGGTTTTTCACTTGATAATAATTCAGAACAGGGAGATACAGACATGACAGCTATGACACTTCAGAGTCTGGAACCCTATAAGGAAGAAAATAACGTCAGAGATACAATTGATAAAGGCATACAGTTTCTGGCAGATGCACAGGTATCTGACGGAGGCTACATGTCTTATGGAGAAAAAAGCTCCGAAAGCACATCTCAGACTATAATTGCATTAAGCACATATGGTATAGACTGTAACCGTGATTCACGTTTCATAAAAGAGGGAAAAGGCCTTTATGATACTTTGATGGAGTATTATCAGAAAGACGGCGGTTTTTCTCATACATTGGATGGCGAGGTAAATCCGATGGCAACAGACCAGGCATTTTGTGCGCTGGTGTCGTATGAACGTTTCAAAAATGACCAGAACAGTTTATATAATATGACAGATTAAGTGCTCTGATGCATTATAGATAAATAATCCAAAAGAAAGGAATCTTATGAAAAGAAAAAAACTGATTATGAAAAAACGGGCTTTAAGCTGGATACTGGCACTGGCATTATCCGGAAGCAGCCTCGCACTGCCGGTATCGGCAGCAGAACCTGATGACAATGTACAGGTGGAAACCTATGATGAAACCAGTGATTTTGAAAATGATGCGGACATAGAAATCACAGATGAAGGGCAGGATGCAGATGGCGGGGCATCTGAGGATATCAATGTAACAGAGGATGGAAATGTGGAAGATTTCTCAGATTTCTCGGATGAAGAAGCGACAGATGCGGATATAGATGTATTTGCTTCGGAAGAGGATGGACAGGCTGTAACGCTTTCAGGTACAGGAACAGAAGCGGATCCGTACCTGATTGAGACTGCTGCAGACCTTCCGGGTACGATTGAAGCCGGAACAGTTTATGCACTGGCAGCGGATATCACACTGACATCAGGTCAGCTGATCAGTACGATCGCCGGAACACTGGATGGTAAAGGCCATGTGATCACACTGGCTGATAAGCCGCTTGCAAATAGTGTCAGCGGAACCATACAGAATCTGGGAGTTGAGGGAAGCGGAACCCTGACACTTGAGGATGGACAGGGAAGTATGGCTAATACTGTTACACAGACAGGTACTGTTCAAAATTGTTATTGTACGGTAAATTCTCAGGTTGCGCCAATGAGTTATGATACTATCGGTGGAATGATTGGAAATCTTAATGGTACTATCCGGAACTGCTATTTTGCAGGCAGTACGGATAAGTACAGTGGTGGTGTGGCTGCATATAATGGTGGCTCATACAGAATCAGCCATGTTCTCTGGACATCTGGAATGTCTACCGTTGGAATGGGAAGCAACGATAATATTGCAGATGACAGCAAGAAAATAGTAACCGCAGATCAGATCAAAGCAAGTCTGGGCGTTTTAAATACGGAGATTGCAGCCACAGGTTTTTACTGGGTGCTTCCGGAAGACGGCAGAAATAATGGACTGCCGGTTTTACAGGAGGGAGCTCCGGCAGCTGGCGAAGTTAACTGGGATGATTTAGATACAGCAATTGCGAGCGCTGAGAACCTTGTAAAAGGAGATTATACAGAAGCTACATGGAATGCTGTTGCAGCAGCCTTAAAAGAAGCAAAAGAGTTGAGAAAAGGTGCAACATCTGCACAGGCAGAAATTAATGCAGCTACGAAAAAACTGACAGATGCAATTGCAGCCCTGAAGAAACCGAATGCATCTGCACCGATGGCACTTCCGACAGATACAAGCAAGATAACATATATTACAAGTCAGTCGGATTTTTCCAAAATGGAAGATTCCCAAAAGGATACATATTTTGTACTTAAAAATGATATTACTTTAAACAGTAATTATGCAAGTGATAATTTCTTCATGGTTTATGAAACGTTTAAAGGCATCCTTGACGGACAGGGACATACGATCACATTTGAAAAAGCGCCGAAGATGTTTGCAGGAATTGCAGCAACAGGTGTGATTCAGAATATTGGCTTTAAGGGTACTATGGCAGATAACAGTGGAGATCCGGTAGGTCCTCTCGGAAGATACATAAGAGGTTCTGTAATCAACTGCTGGTCTGACATAAGTGGTCAGAATGCCTGTGGTATAGCAGGTGGTGTTTCAGATGAAGCCGTGATCTCCAACTGTTTTGCTTACGGTGAGAGTCCGAAAGGTGGAATTGTCAACACCTGTGCAAATGGTTTTGACGGCATGATCAAAAACACACACTGGCTGAACTCTTCAACAGCACCGACATATCCAGAGAGTACCATCGTGAACTCCGGCGCTGTAAGCGAAGACACCATGAAGGAAAAGAGCTTTATTGAGGCTCTCAATACCAACCGTGGTGAAAATGGAAGTATATGGGGACAGAGCAGTTCCGGATTTGCTTATTTCGGACCGGATCAGACTTACACACCGGGAAATGACTGGCCGGAGATTCCGGAAGGGAAATACTGCGATATCGCATTTACAAATTACAATTCTTCAGAGGCAGTAACTCTTGAAGATGCGAAACTTCAGGTTTCACCGGATTCAGTAGCTGCAAGCAAGATGGCAGGTACATTCAGTCTGCCGGGCTATACAGTTCCGGATGGATATAAAGTGTACTGGTCAGTAGAGTCTCAGAAGCCGGATGGAGCCGTGGCAATCGCGGAAGAAGGCGGAGAATTCTATGTTTATAAAGATGGAAAGGCAACTGTAAAGGCTACTCTGGTCGATGCGGATGCAAACGCAGTTCAGCCCCTTGCTTATGCAGCAATTATTTCCAAAACAGCAAAGATTGAAGCAATTCAGTTATATATTGACGATCAGAATGTAACAAACGGGAATTATACAATTGCGGGATCTGCGACAAAATCCATCAAAGTAAAAGCACAGTATGAAGGAGAGACAGGCTTTAAGGATGCGGCATATTCCAGTTTTACATATCAGGCAGCAGATACAGACCTGATTTATAATGAAAGCGTATACAGCTCGTTCTACTTCAAGAAGCCGGGTACTTCTGAAATCAGAGTTACTTCAAAGAATGATCCGTCTGTAAGTGCAACAGTAGATCTTACTTCCACCTATGTGGCGGTTACATCCGTAAGACCGGCACTGAAAAACGGACAAGTAATTGAGATTCATGGAAGAAATGCAAACAGTGACGGACAGGAAATGGATGGCCGCGTAGCATTTAATCCGGTTCATGGAACCGTGATCGTAACACCGGAGAATGCAAGCTATGCAGATAACTGGGAGATTACGAGCGATAACGAAACTATCGGATATTACAATAATGGATCTAAAGTATATGTTCCGAAGCAGGCCGGTACAGTCACATATACAGCAACACTGACTGACATGAATCCGAATACGGGAGATGAAACTACAGTAACCGGAACATCCTCCGTAACTTACAAATATAAAAATCCTCTGACAGAGATAAATGTAAAAGGGAATACTCCTGATTTCAGCGTAAAGGCAAAGGAATCAGCAACATTTACCCTTGAGCCAAAAGGTACTCTGTCCGAACAGGGATATGAAGTTACAGAACCATCTATCAACTGGACATTTGACAAAAAAGGTATTGCAGCAATCACAAAGACAAAAAGTGGTGAATGGAAAAGAGTAGCCGGTGCACCGGATACGAATAACTATTTCCTCTGCTCTGAATATAAGATCACAGGAATTTCCGAAGGAACCGTAGTTGCGACCGGAACACCGGTGGATCAGACCAACAATCCTGCCCCGATCAAACTGACGATTACCGTAACAAAGGGAGATAAGGCAGACACAGATAATCTTGCACTTGCCAAATCCGGCGCAGACAGCGCGGCAGTATGGATAAAAGGACAGGCAAAAGACACCCTGGAAGTTACTAAGGATGACTGGACGGTATTTACACTTCTTCGTCATGGAGAAACACTCAGCAATGCACAGACCGGCAGTTATTATGATTCCGTAGTGGAAAAAGTAAAGGAATGGGAAAATGATCCGAACCTGCCTGACGGCCCGAAACCGACTGATATCGCAAAGATTTCTCTGGCGCTGACCATTCTTGAAAAAGATATCACAGATGTAGACGGTGTGAACCTTGCCGAAATGATGTACAATTCCACACGTCTGACAGAAGGCTCCAACGAACTGATCTGGGTAATTCTGGCACTGGATGCTGCGAACATTCAGATTCCGGCAGATGCAAAATGGAGCAGAGAATCCATGATCAGTGCACTTCTGGACTTCCAGAATGAGAAGGGATTTTTCGGACTGTTTGATAACAAAGGTGGAAGTGTTGATATCACAGCGATGGCATTGCAGCCACTGGCCCGTTATCAGGTAACAGATGCAAAAGTGGAAGCAGCAGTGAAAAAAGCAGTTACGTGGCTCAAAGGAGCAGTGCAGGATGATTTTGGATACGGAAATCCGGAATCAACCGCGCAGGTACTGATCGCTCTTTCAGCACTGGGCATTGACCCGACCGTATCTGATGCCGGATTCGGAACAGTCAATATGAACATGATCACCAGTCTGATGCCATACAAATGTGAAGATGGCGGATTTGCCCATGTTCTTGGAAACACGACAAATGCATTAGCTACCACTCAGGTACTTGAGGCACTGGATGCCTATATATTATTCAAAGAAAAAAATGTTGCATACTGGGATGTGGCAGGAAGTGTGCATGTTTCCCATAACTGGGATGAAGGCGTTATTACAAAAGAGCCGACCTGTACAGAAGCAGGTATAAAGACTTATACATGTACAGAATGTAATGGAACAAAGACAGAAGAGATTCCGGCACTCGGACATACATGGAGCAGCTGGACGACAACATCTGAGGCAACCGTATTTGCAAAAGAGGTGCAGAAGAGAACCTGCTCCGTCTGCAAAACGACAGAAACACGTGAAATTGGAAATAAACTCAAAGCAACTATGAAAGTTTCCGCAAATACCGTCCCGTTAAAAGTAAAACAGTCCATCCGTAACTTCAAAGTGACCGGCATGGCAAAGGGTGATTCCGTAAAATCATGGAAATCCAGCAATACAAAGATTGTGAAAGTTTCCGGCAAGGCAAACGGAACCTGTAAGATTTCTGCACAGAAACGAACCGGTACAGCCAGAATCACGATCACACTCAAGAGTGGACTGAAAAAGACAATCAAGATCAAAGTTCAGAAGTCCGCAGTAAAAACAACAAAGATCACAGGATTTAAGGGCGGAAAGAAATCCATCACCCTGAAAAAAGGAAAGAAATTTACACTTGTTCCAATCTGCAAACCGATTTCAAGCAGAGAAAAAGCTACCTTTACAAGCTCCAACAAAAAAGTTGTAAAAGTTGATTCCAAAGGACGCATCAAAGCACTGAAACCGGGTAAAGCAACGATCACAGTCAAGGTTGGAAACAAAAAAGTGAAATTTAAAGTGACAGTCAAAAAATGAGGAAAGACCGCATGAAAAAATGGAAAAATTATTTTCTGGCGGTAATTGCTGCAATCTGTATGCTCTGGATTTTTCCGGAGCATACACCGGCAGCAACAAATGAAGCCGTCATTTCCGTAGAGAAAGGAACACTGGGACAGGGATATATCATAGAACCGACAGCAGTGACACTTCAAAGCGGCGATACCGTAAAAACAGTTACAGAACGAGTGCTGGAAGCAAATGGCAGATCTGCGCTTACGACAATGAACAGCACATACGGGTACTATCTACAGGGAATATCAGATCCGAACAGAGGCGCGATCTCAATTCCTGCGTTTGTACAGCAGATGATCACAGCGAAAAATCTGAGTGTCAATACAGAAGACATAAAAGAGCCACAGTATTTGAATGAATTTGACTATACCCCGCAATCAGGATGGATGTATTGCGTAAATAATGTTTATCCGGAAGTTGGCGCAGCCTCAACGAAGGTAAACAGCGGAGATGTGATTCGCTGGCAGTTTACCATGGTCGGACAGGGACAGGATCTTAAAGAAGGCGATCCGTCGATTTCTGCCAACGAGAAGCTGAACAGGGATAATCTGTACAAAACAATGGCTTATATACACAAGACCAGCGAACTGATGAACCGGGCAGATATCAGAACAGCATATGCAAACTGTATCAATGTTCTGGGAAATCTGACATCGAAAAAAAGTGATCTGAAAGATTATGGCACTCTGAACCTTGCTGCAAATAATATCGGAATTATTTCGTCAGTAGATTTTGTGAACGGTGAAAGCAATACTTCGGCGAAAGTAAGCTATGGGACAGCGGCCTCAGACATTACATTCCCGACATCACTCATTGGACAGAAAAACACGATAAAGGATACCGGCACTTGCAGCATCTGGGATCTGACCTGGAAGTGTGCGGATTATGATCCGCAGAAGCCGGGATTCTATGATTTCAAACCGGTATTTCAGCTGAATGAGGCACAGTACATATTAAAAACGAATGCAAGCCTTCCGACATACAAAGTAACCGTGCTGAAAGAAAACGGGGAAGACCCGGATCCTGTTGTGCCGGATCCGATCGTACCGGAACCTGTAGATCCGAAACCGGTCACACCGCAGGAACCGACGGTATCAAGTGTAAACTTAACTGTCGGAAGAAAAACTGTAAATATCGCTTATGCAAAAAAAACACTCAATCTGAACATCAAGGCAGAGAAGGGTGCTTCCATCAGCGTAAAATCAGCAAACAAAAAGGTCGTTTCAATCGATAAGAAAAACAGGGCAGTGATCTGCGGAACAGGTAAAACAGAAATCACGGTCACAGCATCTTTGAAAGGTAAGATGACAACCGTACTTAAGATCCCGGTATCGATTACACCGATCAGACAGAGTGCACCGGCACTGAAATCATCGAAGTCAAGACAGATGACCGTCTCATGGAAAAAAGATACCCGTGCGACCGGTTACCAGATCATGTATTCTACAGACAAAAAATTCCGTAAAAACTGTAAGACAGTCAATATTAAAAAATACAAAACCACACGCTGCACAGTAAAGAAACTTGTCAGAAACAAACGTTATTATGTGCGCGTTCGAAGCTGCAAAAAAGTTTCAGGGGGAAAGCTGTACGGAAACTGGAGCAGTACAAAAAATGTAAAAATAAAAAAATAAAGAAGAAAAGGGGAATGTAGCAAATGAAAAAGAAGCTTGTGAATCGTTTCCTGGGACTTATAATGACCGGAACATTGATTCTTACATCAGCGGTAAGTCCGATGGCAGCAGAAATAACGGTTTTTACAGAAGAAGGTACACAGAGTGAGGAGAATTCATACAGTGATTTCTCTGTGACTGACGATGAGGATGATTCTTTTGTCACGATTGAGGAGGAACCGGAGGAATCCGAGGAAGAGATCGCAATCGAATCGGATGACGGAACCAATGAAAAAAGCGAAACGGACGATATTTTTTCAGACAGTGAGTCAGAAGAAGTAACAGAGTTTGCGGATGCTGAAACAAGGACACCGGAAAAAGCCCTGACAGCACTCTATGATGCATTCAATAATTATAAAATAGGTACAGCACTTGCATTTCCATATGGAACAGGTGAAGGTCAGTATACAAATGCAAAGGCATTTATTCAGGCAGAAATAGAAAAAATCGTGCCGAAATCAGAATATGACGTACAGTTTAATTATACAGGAACTTTATCTGGTGCGTCAGGAAAAGAAACAACCATGGATACTGCGTCACTGGATATCGCACCGGTGCATGCAGCAGCAGATACCAAGCCGGGATTTACAGGTGTGACATTTTCTATTGGGGACAAGGTTTCATCAAAAATCAATCTGCTTTATCTGGCAGTAAAACCGCTTGAAGTAACTGCACAGGAAGCTGTAGCTTTTGAAGCAGAACAGATCAGCTTTGATACGATCAAAGGTACAAATACCAGTCAGGATCAGATAGTGACTGCACTCGCCAAGCTTCCGACAGCAGCACAGGTCTATAAATCAGGAGACAATGAGATCACTCTGACATGGAATCTGACATATGTGAGTGGAACCGAAAACTGCATGACACTGGATGCAAAAGGAACGACTACTACTGTTGTACGCCCGAACGTTGGAAAGGAAAATGCAGTCTATAAGTTGGAGGCAGTTCTGGCTTATAAGAAGGATCCTGCAGTCAGCAAGACACTGAGCTATGATCTTACAGTTCCGGATTTGAGCCGGTAGTTCTTCCGATACGGATCACACCGGCAGATGCCACGCTTACAGTAACCGATAATTATTATAAAACCCCGGTAGATGCATCCTATATTTCTACGGAAGAAGATGGGGCATTGCGTAAGTATACGCTTCATGCAGGTGCTTCCACTGCAACACAGACTTATGCATGGACAGCAGAAAAAGAAGGATACATTACCAAATCGGGGAAAATTACAGTTAAAAGCGGGGAAGAACAGGAACAGGTAGTTTCACTTACAGCATCTTCAGAAGATGATGCCAAACTCGAAAAGCTGTATGTATCATCACCAACTGCTGATGCTCCGAGCATTAAGAGTCCGATGACATCTTTTAATAAAGATACATACGCATATGAGATGACTGTCGGTGCGATAGATTCCATTATAATTAAAGGAAATGCAATCGTTCCGGAAGCAACTGTTAAGGTGACAAGACATTCCAGTCTTAAGAATGCAAATAAAGGAACTACTGTGGATACTTCATTGTCCGCAACGGGAAGTGTAACTTGTTATCTTAAATCAAATGCAGATACAGAAATCAAGATTACAGTCACAGCTCCAACAGGAAGTGTGCAGGGGGATGAAACAAAGACAAAAGTTTACAAACTGACTGTACACAAAAATGGCGAGGCAGCACATTCACTGAAAAGCCTTACGCTTTCTGCGTCTGCTTCCGATGGAAGTGGAATGAAAGTAAATACACTTTCAGGAACAGAGTATACGACAGAGGAAACACTCAGCCCGGCAGTGGATCAGGGCGGTGTGGCTGAACAGTATAGATACGAGGTCAACTATTACCGAGATCAGGTGACTTTCAAACCTGCGCTTACAACTACAACGGATAAAGTACAGATAAAATACCAAAAAGACGGAGAAGAGCAGAGTATTGACGTTGCAAACAACAAAGTGTCTGCAAATGTTCCGCTTACAGTTGGTGATAACACAATTAAGATAGTTGTGACCAAAAAGGACGGTTCTTCTTCCGAAACATATCCGATTCTGGTTCACAGAAAACAGAAACCGGAAGGAAACGTACAGATTGATGGAAGTGAAGAAATTTTTCCTTTTGCGGTAGAAGAGACAACAGCAAAAGACTGGACAGGAAGAATCAACTTCAATCACTCTCTTCGTGAAGTACCTTTAAAAGTAAATGTACCGGATGATGTTACGGTGAAGGTTTCCGGCGATGAGAAAGAGTACAAAAACAGAGATATCATCAGCGTTGCAGTAGACGAGTCTGCAAGCAAAATCATTACTTTGTTCTGGATCAGAAATACAAAGAGCGGAGAGGACAGTACAGTAACTGTTCAGGAAGCACAGAAATATGTACTCAATCTTATGCGTGCACCGGCAGATTCCGCAGATTTTCTTGGATCGTATCTTCCGGCACCGGGACAGTTTGTAAATGTTGATATGTATAAAGATCCGTCAGTGACGCTTGCAGGCCCGAACAGTGGAAGAATGGTCACACTTGGAAGTTTTGGCGGAAGCATTGTATACGAATTTGAAGAACCGATACAGAACAGTGATCAGAATCCATATGGTATTGATTTTATCGTATATGGCAATGTTCAGAAATCAGAGACCGGGGAGAGTTATTCTTCAGGAATGGAACCGGCGGCAGTGATGGTTTCACAGGATGGAAATACGTGGTATGAGCTGGCAGGAAGTGATTACTATGAACGTACCACACAGCATAATATAAGCATGACTTATACCAATCCTGATACGACATTTAAGTCAGCAGTAGATATTCCGTGGACAGATTCTACAGGTGCATCCGGTACAGTAAAAGCAAACACCTATCATTCACAGGCATATTATCCGGATTCGCTGAATTACGGCGAAACGAATAAGGGAACAGGTGAAAATAAAACCTATACAGATGGATCCATGACAGTCAGCGGTACAAGAGTAAGCAATTCTGCAGCGCTGAATTTTGGTTACGGAGATACACATGCGAATGCGGCAGGTAACGACAATACTGCAGTGAATCCGTACAGAGAAAACCCGAATTATAATACAAATGGTGATGGAATGGATATTTCATGGGCAGTCGATGCTGATGGAAATCCGCTTCAGCTTGATTCCATCAAATATGTAAAAATTTATACTGCACAGAGCAAAGATAATGGCTCTATGGGTGAAGTTTCTTCTGAGATAAGCGGTGTTTTAAGAGTAAAATCAGGAAACGCGTCTGTAGGAAAGACAAATGACCTCAAAAATATCGTGATCGATGGTAACGAGATCGAATTAAAAGCAGGTGTCTATACATACAATGACGTGCCGGTAAACGATGTATCTGCATTTAAAGTAACACCTACAGCAGGAGAAAACAGCAATATTTATGTATCAAACCAGAGAGTAAAATCCGGGGCAACATCAAAGACGGTCAGTGTACAGAAAACATTACGTGTAATCGTACAGGATGACCAGAAAGAACCGGCGGTTTATTTCTTCAATCTGTCCGGAACAGCAGATCCGGCAGCCAATACTACACTGAAAACCGTATCTGCAATGCCGGGCGGTATTGAGGCAGAAGAAAACGGTGACGGATATGTGCTTCGTATGACAAAAGAATGCAAAAAGATCCGCCTGTCAGCAGAAGCATTAGACGAAGAGGCAACAGTAAAGATTAATGGAAAGGCTGTAACAGACAAGGAAGATTATTTAAGCGACATAATTCCATTAAATGATGGTGATACAGAAGTTGTTGTTGAAGTTACTTCCAGAAATGGAAAAGTGACAAAATCTTATTCTGTGATCATCAAAAGAGAAGACGCTGAAGATCAGAAAATGGTACAGGTGAACTTTTCTCTCGTAGGTGACGAAAAACATGGAAAAGATGCACATACATGGAGAAGATTCTGGCTGAATCAGGTTAAATGTAGCATTCCGGAGGGAAGTACCGCAAAATATGTGACAGAAATGATGCTCCTGAACAATGATATTCCGTTTAGTATAAGAAACGGAAACTACGTGACGGAGATCAACGGACTGAAAGAATTTGACAATGGTCCGGGATCCGGATGGATGTATGCAGTAAACGGAACATCCGATAATGTAAATGCAATCGATCTGCAGATTTTGACGAGTGATTGTACTGTGACATGGTATTATGTAGACGATTACACCAAAGATGGCGTACCGGATCTGAATAATATCAATGCCGATCATGTATGCCGCATTAACGACTGGAAAACAACCTCCAAAGCAACCGTATTCGCACCGGAGAAACAGCAGGGAACATGCGCCGTATGCGGCAAGATAACTACAAGAGACTATGGAACCAAACTTGCAGCAACGATCAAACTGAATGCGAAATCCATCAAACTTCAGAAAAAACAGACTACAAAGAAAATCAAAGTTACAATGGCAAACGGCGATTCTATCAAATCATGGAAATCCAGCAACAAGAAGATCGTAACCGTCAATAAGAAGGGTGTGATCAAAGCCGGTAAGAAGAAT
>FMEL01000012.1 GCA_900066355.1 uncultured Ruminococcus sp. | reverse complement strand
TCATCCTGAGCCAGGATCAAACTCTCTGATAAAGTGTTTGATGTACTCAAGACAACCAACTAGCTTAGTTATCTCTCGTCATTACTGTTTTTAAGGTTTTGTTCTTTAAAAAGAAACAATGAAGTTCGATTCACTAGATTCAAACTTCGCTTGCGCTCGTTTTCATCAAGTTCCTTCGAACCGCATTCTCACTAAACTCACACTTCGTTTTCACTTGTGTTCGTTAAGTGTTCATTGTGAATTTTCGAGAATCGTATGTGTTTCACTGTTTAGTTATCAAGGTTCTCTGTCTTTCGACAGCTCATTTATTTTATCACTATCATTTCCGTTTGTCAAGAACTTTTTTAAGTTTTTTCAAACTTTTTAAATGACTTTTTGTGATTCGTCGCTGCATCAGCAACTCGTTTACTTTATCACATTCAGCAAAGAATGTCAACAAGTTTTTTCATTTTCTTTTAACTTTTTTAAAAGTATCAAAAAGAAAAATCCGCTTCATATCGAAGCGGATTAAATTATATCATTATGCTTTCTCTGCGTCAAGTGTTTTTTGTTAGTTTTTGTAAAATATATCCATAAAGAAGTTTACCAGTACATCATGCTTATATAACGCCTGCAAAATGCTGTCTTTTTCAACCAGTTCCAGGCCGCTTTTTCCAATATCACTGCTGCATAATATCGTCAGAAGCAAAAGTGCGATCCAGATAAAAAGGATTCCCTTCGCCACACCGACAATGCCTCCTGTCAGCCGGTTTGCGCCACTGATAAGCGGCAGCCCCGCAATCATATCCAATACAAGCATTGCCACACGTAATATCAGATTCGCAAGCGCATAAGCAAGCAGATACGATAGTCCGTTTATAATTGCCCGCGCCAGATACTCCGAGACATAGTCTCTAAATGTATCGACCGCAAGATATTGATAGGCTTCCTGTGTATTGTTAGCCACCAGATTTTTTTGCAGTATTCCCGGAAGAGGAAGCCGACCGATCAGGCTGTCTTCCGTTTCTTCATCCTCTCCGTTACCTTCCGCCACATCCTGAGTGTCAGAAAACTCGCGACAGCTCTCCTGTATTTTATCATACAGAGAAGTTTTTTCCATAAGAAATGTATTTACATACGGATTAATCGTCCATGCAAGTGCAAGCGCCAGAAAGACAAAGAAAACTGAAACAATCTCCTTTATAAATCCTCTTCGATATCCTGTATATCCAGTAAAAAGCAACACTCCGATCGCAGCCGCGCCTGCCCAAGTCACATTCATAAGCCACCTCTCAGCTGAGCTTGATCACATCAACTCCATTATCAAGAACCAGAAGATATCTGTTCCAGCCTGTTTTAATAAAGTTGCTGATTGTGCCATCTACTGTGCCACTGTACTTTTCGACACCCCTGCTGTTCATCACACTGATCTGAGAGCTGTTATACAGAAGTATGTTTCCGCCGCTGGCCTTGATTGTTGTATACGGAATATTAAATTTCTTTTCGAACTTCAGTCTTCCATCCGTCGAATAACCGCGCATGGTATATGGTTTATCTTTATCTCCGTTTTTGAACACCAGACCAATGATATTATCGTCATAAAATGTGCTGACAATTTCTTTATCAACTTTAATTGTTTCAACTTCTTTTGGAATCTGACTTCCTTTATAAAGAGTAAAACCGTCATCCCGAATAGCCGCCGAACGATCTCCATCCAGATACATGATCTGCGGAATCACCACGCCATCATACGTGTAGCCACTGACAATACGATCATCTTCGCTCTGTCCGACGTCTCCAAAGTTATAAAAAGCAACATAACTTGTCGTTTCACTTCCGTTAACAAACTGATACGCAACCATCATAATGTCGCCGCTGTCCGATACTGCCACATCCAGTGGATAGCCCGGATCTGCAAGATGTGTCTGGTTCTCTGCGATCAGCGTTCCATCAGATCCGTAAAAGTTGATCCATGTCGCATCACCGCCATCAAGAATTGCCGCAACCATGCCGCTGGATGACACTCTGGCTTTTATGATATTGTAAGAAGTTGTCACACTGCCCGTCTCGCCATCTTTGTCAAACATTTCCAGAAGTGTACCGTCCTGATCCGCTATAACAGCCCGATCATCCCGAACATCCGCCACCGGATTTTGCATCTCATACAGTGTACTCCAGTAAGCGTCCATAGTATCACTCACAAGCGAAGCCCCGTCCGGACTGTAACGCAGAATTTTGCCTGACATCTCCGCATAGTTAGTTGCTACAACATCCTCCTGCTCGCTCGCAGACAGAATTTTGTAATTATGGTAACTTCTCTTTTCCATGTAAAAGAAAAAGAGTGTCGCAACTGCTGCCACCGCCACAACAGTCATCATCGCACGACGTATTGCTGCACTCCGATGCTTTGACAGCCGTTCCTGATAGGCATCTTCCGGTGTTCTGTTCTGCCGGCTCTGTTCCATCTTTGCGTATTCAGCTTGAAGCTTTTTCTTTTTGTGTTTCCTTTTTATTTTTTTGATAATATTTGTCATTTTTATCCTTACCTTATAAATTGGTATTCTGTGCCTTTTCGTCTATGCATTCTGTCTGGCAGAATGTCAACATTTTTATTATATCAAATTTTTTTCGGCAATACAATTACGGCAGTACAATTATCTGGCCCGGATAAATAATTTCATCTTCTGTAAGTCCATTCGCCTGACATATTTCCGCCACTTTTTCCATCGTTCCATATTTCGTTATACTAATCTGATAGAGCGTATCCCCCGGTTTGATCACATAGGAATTCCCGGTTCCAGTCGCCGTCTCAACCGTACCGTTTCCTGCAGTATCAAAACTTTCCGCCGCTGTGCCTGTTTCAGCTGCCAGTTCCTGCCGCACACGCTGTTCTGCCTTTCTGTCATCAGATTCTTCTCTGTATATCTCACTCTCTGTTCTTGTTCCAGGTGTCGGAGCGATATTTTGCTCCATGGCCGATGTTGGCGTTGGTTTCACCATTTCCTCTGCTCGAGGTGTTACACTTACTTTCGGTTTTGTTGTTGCCTTTGGCGTTTCTGTGATCTTCGGTATCTGTGTCACTGTCGTTTTCACATTTTTAGTTTTCTCCTTTATAACAGCAGATGCAGTCTCCGTCACTTCCTGTGGCATTTTATTACCATTCGAATAATTCTGGTAAAACTGCACTCCGACTGTCAGCACAACCAAAGCAAGGCACACTGTTGCAGCATAAGAAAACATCGATGTCCTGCCCCCGTCTTCTTTTGGATGGTCTGAGTGTTTCTTCTGAATAATCTGCCGGAATGCACGCACAGCATCATCATGCACTTCTTCCTCCTGTGGCACAGATAATTCCGGATTTTTTTCTATCATATAATTTTGCATCTGCAGATTTTTTTCATAATAAATATAAAATCCGCTCTGTTTTACCATAAAGCTGTTTTCATAATGAAAAAATGCTTCTTCGTTTTCCACCGGATCCATCAGCATCAGCACTTTTTCTCCTCCGAAATGCTTGAGATGTATGCGAAGAATCATTTCCGTCACTTCCATCTGCTGCATCCTGCCCCCAAGAAACCATCCGACAATTTCTTCTCCTTCAAAATATTTTTCGGCATCCTCATGAATCTGCTGCCACATGGCATCTGTAAACTCAATGTGTTCCTGTGAAATTTCTCCGCCCGAAACAAGCACTGCACCTCTGATAAAAAGATAGCATGTCCCGGCATCCCATTTCGTCTCCCCCATAAAAACAGCCAGGTGGCGTTCTTTTTCCTCTTTATTCTCTCCGGAAGCCGCGGCACGCCCCAGAAATGTATATACATAATCTTCCATATAGACCCTGTAATTCTGATCTGTCGTTCCTATCTGCCGTACATTTCTGGGCAACTGAAAAATCCCTTCATTTCCTTTTGCATGCTGCTTTTCGTCCTTGTAGACAACCTCTATCATGTCATATCACCCCTTCAGGCATCAGAATAGCACAGGAAAGTTGCGGATTTTAGCAGAATCTAAGAGCGCAGCGAAAGAATTTAGCGACATATTTTGCAGTGTGCATATTTCTTTCCCAGGAGGATAAAATAGAAAATAAAAAATGTGGAGATAAAGCTATGACTTTTTATATAGATACGCGCTATGCAAATTGTTCCCTTGAAATCTGCAGGCTTTTAAAAGCATGTATTCTCGAACAGACGCGCGAGTGGTCTGAAATTATATTTTTGTGCATCGGTACAGACCGTGTCACCGGCGACTGCCTCGGTCCCTATATTGGTGCGCAGCTCAGCAGTCATGCATTCCCGATGGTTCATGTATACGGTACGCTTTCAGCCCCTGTTCATGCGCTCAATCTTACCGATACCATGCAGGAAATACAAAAGCGTCATCCCGGCAGTCTGATCATCGCCATTGATTCTTCACTTGGACAAAAAAAGCACCTCGGGTATGTGACCATTTCAAATGGTGCACTCTACCCGGGTGCTGCTGTTCATAAAAAATTGCCGCCTGTCGGACATATTCACATTACAGGAATTGTCAATGTGTCAGGTGTTCTGGAACACCTGACGCTCCAGACAACACGTCTGTCCACCGTGATCTCCATTGCCGATCAGATCACTGATGGTATTTTGTATATGATACCGCTAATCTCAAAATGCGGATTTATACAAATTCTTTGACCTGTTTGTAGATACCCTCTGCATCCAGACCATATTTCTCAAGAAGAGCTACTGCCGGACCTGATTCTCCGAATACATCATTGACACCGATACGTTTTACCGGTACAGGTGCTTTCTCGGAAAGGCATTCGCATACAGCTCCACCAAGACCGCCAATTACAGAATGTTCTTCGACAGTTACAACTTTGCCGGTTTCTTTGGCTGCTGCAACGATCAGATCTTCATCCAGTGGTTTGATGGTATGGATGTTGATCACTTTTGCATCAATTCCGTCTGCAGCAAGTTTTTCTGCTGCTTCAAGGGATGCCGCAACACAAAGGCCGTTAGCAACGATTGTTACATCTTTTCCCTCACGAAGAACGATTCCTTTGCCCATTTCGAATTTGTAATCTGGTCTGTCGTTGATTACCGGAACAGCCAGACGTCCGAATCTCATATATACAGGTCCTACATATTCATATGCAGCTTTGACCATAGCTTTTGCTTCGATGTCATCAGCAGGGCTCATAACAACCATACCCGGGATTGCTCTCATAAGGGCAAAATCCTCACAGCACTGATGAGTCGCACCGTCTTCACCAACGGAAATACCGCCATGAGTTGCGCCAACCTTTACATTCAGATGCGGATATGCAACAGAGTTGCGCAGCTGTTCGTAAGCACGTCCTGCTGCGAACATTGCAAATGTGCTGACAAACGGTACCTTTCCGGTCGTCGCAAGACCTGCACCGATACCTACCATATTACACTCTGCGATACCACAGTCGATATGACGATCCGGAAATTCTTTCTTAAACATTCCTGTCTGAGTAGCTGCAGCAAGGTCAGCATCCAGAACAACAAGATCATCGTGTTCTTTACCAAGTTCTACCAGAGCGCTTCCGTAGCTAGCTCTTGTAGCGATTTTCTTTACTTCTGACATAATGCTTCACCTACTTTCTCCAGATCTTCCATTGCCTGTGCATACTGCTCGTCGTTCGGGGCTTTTCCATGCCATCCAACCTGGTTTTCCATAAAGGAAACGCCTTTACCTTTTACGGTCTTCATGACAATGGCTGTCGGCATTCCTTTTACTGTTTTTGCTTCATCGAATGCAGCCTTAAGCTGATCCATATCATTTCCGTCTGCAACATTGATCACATGGAAATTAAAAGCTTCAAATTTCTTGTCAATCGGATATGGCGAGCATACTTCATCTACCTGTCCGTCAATCTGAAGTCCATTGTTGTCTACGATTACAACAAGGTTGTCCAGTTTGCGGAACCCTGCAAACATAGAAGCCTCCCATACCTGTCCTTCCTGAATCTCACCATCGCCAAGAAGAGTGTATACTCTGTAAGATTCGTTGCTGAGTTTTGCAGAAAGTGCCATACCTACTGCCGCAGAGATTCCCTGTCCAAGAGAACCGCTGGACATATCAACGCCCGGAATATGCTTCATATCCGGATGACCCTGCAGATAGGAGCCGAGATGACGAAG
Organism: uncultured Ruminococcus sp.; assembly: GCA_900066355.1. Lineage (GTDB taxonomy): Bacteria > Bacillota > Clostridia > Lachnospirales > Lachnospiraceae > Blautia_A. Next base: position 127,910 of record FMEL01000012.1, on the reverse strand, counting down.
TGTCTTGAGGTCTTCCTTCGGGAAATATCCTCTCTCAGCAAGTGCAGAGTAAAGTCCCGGTGCAGTGTGTCCCTTAGAAAGAACGAAACGGTCTCTGTCTGCTTTCTTCGGATCTTTCGGATCGATATTCATTTCTTCAAAATACAGATATGTGAATAAATCTGCTGCTGATAAGGAACCGCCCGGATGACCGGCTTTTGCAGCATGAACCGCGGTAACGATGTCTTTGCGGACTTCGTTCGCAATTTTCTGAAGTTCTAATTTCTCCATGATGTTCAATTTCTCCTTTTAATAATTTGCAACAAACTTATGCTACAATTAATTTCCGCACTCGTCAAGTAATATGTACCTAAAATGCTTTTTATTGCATTTTTATTTGTCACCAAATACTGCTTTGTAATCTTTCTGGAATTTTTCGATTCCGGCATCTGTCAGAGGATGTTTTGTCATCTGCTCGATTACTTTGTAAGGAACTGTTGCAATATCAGCACCGGCAAGAGCACACTCTGTTACATGGATTGGGTGACGAACACTTGCACAAATAATCTCTGTGGTAATTCCTGCTACTTCGAACATTTCAACGATCTGGCGAATAAGCGGAACACCGTCTGTAGAAATATCATCCAGTCTTCCAAGGAATGGAGATACATATGTAGCACCGGCTCTTGCAGCAAGCAATGCCTGGTTTGCTGTGAAGATCAGAGTAACGTTTGTTTTGATTCCTTCTTTTGAAAGAACTTTAACGGCTTTCAGACCTTCTACTGTCATAGGAATCTTAACAACCATGTTCGGATGGATCTTAGCAATCTCACGGCCTTCTGCGATCATTCCTTCCGCGTCTGTAGTAGTAGCTTTTACTTCACCGCTGATCGGTCCGTCTACGATTTCTGTGATTTCTTTGATTACTTCATTGAAGTCTCTGCCTTCTTTTGCGATCAGGGACGGGTTTGTAGTAACGCCACAGATAACTCCCATATCATTTGCTTTACGGATATCATCTACATTTGCTGTGTCAATAAAAAATTTCATTGTAAAATACCTCCTGTTTTCTGCGTTTTTGCTTGATAATTTTATTATAGCAAACAAAAATTCCAGGTCAAGCAGGGAAGAAATTATTAATTATTTTTTTATTAATAATATGTTGTTTTATTAATTATTTATCTTGTTTTTTCTACTTTATTGAACATCAAAAGCCTGAAAGTACGGTTTTCCACGTTCTCTTCCAGGCTTTCATTTGAAATTATTAATAATAATTTGGATATACAAATTTATTTTCTTTTTTTCGTGTTTGCATATGCAGTTGTTTTTCTGGCGATCAGCTTCGGCGTATATTCAATATTATAGATACTTGTCGGCTGTAATCCCGTATAAAACTGGTCATTTATCGCAATCTTACGAATGATGATATCACAGGCATCCCGCCCTTTCAGCGCAACGAAATGATCGATCGTTGTAAGTGACAGCCTCCGAATACCAGAATAAAAAATATCATCGCAACCGATCACCGACACGTCCTTCGGTACGCGGATACGCGATTCTTCCAGCGCATCGATCGCGCCCAGCGCCATCATATCATTCTGACCTGCGATCGCAGTGAATTCCCTGCCTTCCCTGATCAGCTCCATCGTAAGCTGATACCCCATCGAATACTCGGAATCCATCCTCGGTAATCTATGATCGACTGACTCATCTGCTGCTTTTATAAGAACATGCCCGCCAAGCCCTTCCTTTTCGTATTCTTTAACAAAGCCGTCAATTCTTCTGGAACGCTGCCACTGCCGGCGCGTGAGCGGCGGTGTAATAAAGGCCACCTCCCTGTGACCAAGTTCAAGGAGATGACGTGCCATCAGGCGTCCTACCATTGTATTATCCTGATTGATCGCATCTACCGTCGTTGTCTTTTCTTTATTGCTGATAATAACAAGTGGTATTCTGTGTGCCAGTTCTTCAACTTTTTTCTGAAAATCCGGATGGGGATTACATGCATAAATGATTCCCTGTGGATCGATCGTACTGATCATCCGGAGATATTTTTCTTCCTGCCCTGCATCCCTCTGAGTATTGCAGATAAAAACACCGTAGCCTTTTTCATTTGCTACGGATTCGATACCCTGTAAAAGAAGAACGTAATATGGGCTGGTCAGTGTCGGACAGATCACAACGATCAGTTTTTCTTTTTTGGTACTGTTTTTATTTTTGCGGTGAGGCAGCTCATATCCGAGCTCCCGCGCGGCGCATTCCACTCTTTCTACAGTTTCCGCAGAAAAAGAAACATCATTTCTCCGGTTCAGTATCATAGATACTGTCGCCTGAGAAACTCCTGCTTTCTGTGCGACCTGCGAAGAGGTTGGTTTTCTTTTTGCCACTCTCACATCCTCCTTCTGTCATTGCAGTCTATATCAGAGATCCACTCTGCCTTCCAGTGCACGCAGAAGTGTTACCTCATCAATATATTCCAGATCGCCGCCGACCGGTACACCACTTGCGATCCTGCTTACCCGGATTCCGGTTGGCTTGATCAGCTTACTGATATACATCGCGGTTGTCTCGCCCTCCAGACTAGAGTTCGTAGCAATGATCACCTCTTTGATATCTTCACTCTGAAGACGTTGCATCAGCTCTTTGAGTCGGATATCATCCGGTCCGATTCCAAGCATCGGAGAAATCGCACCGTGAAGCACATGATAGACGCCCTCATATTTTCCCGTTTTTTCGTATGCCGCAAGATCCCTCGTATTTTCCACGACCATGATCGTACCTGCATCCCTTTTGGGGTTGCTGCAGATCGGGCAAAGCTCCTGATCTGTCAGCGTACAGCATTTTTTGCAGTAGCGGATCTTTTCTCTCGCGCCGGTGATCGAAGAAGTAAGCTGTTCCACCTGGTCTTTCGGCATGTTCATAATATGAAATGCCAGACGCTGTGCCGACTTCGGTCCGATCCCCGGAAGATGCGAAAGCTGCTCGATCAGCTTATTGATGTGCGTACTGTAGTATTCCATCAGAAAGGAAGGCCTCCGCCCAAGCCGCCAAGTCCGCCTGTGAGTTTGGACATTACTGCTGTTGTTTCTTCTTCTACTTTGCGAAGTGCTTCATTGGTTGCCGCAACGATCAGATCTTCCAGCATTTCGATATCATCCGGATCGACAACTTCTTCGGCAAGTTTCACGCCGGTCACTTCACGTTTACCGGATACAGTAACTTCTACAGCACCGCCGCCTGCCGTTGCAGTGAATGATTTTTCTTCAAGTGCTTTCTGGTTTTCTTCCATCTGACGCTGCATCTTCTGCGCCTGTTTCATTAAATTATTCATGTTTCCCGGCATTCCCATGCCCGGAAATCCTCCACGTTTTGCCATGGTGATATCCTCCTGATAAAAAATTAATCTTCTTCTATTACAACATCCATGTGAATATTGTCACGTATTGCCTGATCCACCGTAATCTGCGAAAGGTTCGTCTGCTGATGATCTTCCGCAACCAGCATATGAAGCTCGATACTTTTGCCAAGCTTCTGCTCAATGATGGACTGCAGTTCTTTTTTGGCTTCGGAGTCATCCGGATAAAGCCTTCCAAGCGGAGTCTGAAACTCCACATAGAGAATCGGCTCGCCAGTCTCTCCGTTGTATTTTGGCACGGACTGCAAAAGTGCCTGTTTGAAAGCAGCTGTCGTCTGTCCGACGATCATCTTCCAGCCTGCCACGATCTTTTGCAGATCTTCCGGTGCTGCTTTCTGTGGTGGCCGCTCTGCCGGTTTTGGCTGTTCAGCACTGCCTTCTCCCACACCTGTACTCTGCACGATCACCTGCTGCACCGGACGCTCGTCAATCTTCTGTTCGAGTACACGGATACGGTCCAGCACAGAATCCAGATTCGTCTCCATTGCCGGGCGGCACAGTTTGATCAACGCAATCTCAACAAGCACGCGCTTCTGTGTTGCGAAGCGGATCTGATTGGAAAGATCTGAAAAAATGCGGATATAACGCATCAGCGTATCGCTGTCGGTCATCTCGCTTTCTTCTTTCAGAAGTTTCAGATTTTCGGAGGAGACATCAATTGCCTCCTCCGGATTGTCAGAAGTCTTTACAAGGAGCAGATTTCGCATATACCATGTGAAATCGCCCACAAACTGGCTGAGTTCCCTGCCCCCGACAATCAGATCTTCAAGGATCCTGATCGCAGAAGTCACATCACCTGCCAGAACTTTACGCAGTAATTTACTGAACACTTCGGTATCCACAGCTCCCAGAACATCAAGGACCTTGTCATAAGTCAGTGTCTGTCCCAGATAAAAAGCAATACACTGATCCAGAAGGCTGAGTGCATCTCGCATGGAACCGTCACCGGCTTTTGCAACATAACGAATTGCCTTTTCCTCAGCTTCCACGCCCTCCACCTTAAGAAGTTCGCTCAGGCGTGCCGCGATCGTGTCAATCGAGATTCTGTGAAAATCATATCGCTGGCAGCGGGACAAAATCGTGATCGGAATCTTATGTGCCTCTGTCGTTGCCAAAATAAAGATGACATAAGACGGCGGCTCTTCCAACGTTTTCAGAAGAGCATTGAATGCACCTGTAGAAAGCATATGCACCTCGTCAATGATATACACTTTGTATTTACCTTCTGTCGGACGGTAAGTTACTTCCTCACGGATCTCACGGATATTATCCACACCGTTGTTGGAAGCGGCATCAATCTCGATCACATTCATCGATGTGCCTGCCTGAATGGCTTTGCACATCTCGCATTCGTTGCACGGACTTCCGTTAACCGGATGTTCACAGTTCACAGCCTTCGCCAGGATCTTTGCCACTGTGGTCTTACCGGTACCACGCGTACCGCAGAAAAGATACGCGTGTCCGATACGATTGGCATTGATCTGGTTCGTCAGCGTCGTTACAATATGGTCCTGCCCTTTGACATCTGCAAAATTATCGGGCCTGAATTTTCGGTACAGGGCAGTATAGCTCATGAATACACTCCTCTCCTGTCACTACAGGAATTTATTTTTAATAAATTGATCTTAAGTGTCTCAGTCACCGAAGCTGATTCCGATCTGTTTGGCAGCTTTGACAATCTGGTCTTTCGGTGAAACCATCTTAAGTTTGCCTGCGCAGTCTGCAAGCGGAACTCTCTTAATCTTGCCATTGATGACACCGATCATGATTCCGTATTCTCCGTCAAGGATTGCTTCTGCTGCACCGGCACCGATTCTGGTAGAAAGTACGCGGTCATACGGACACGGTTCTCCGCCTCGCTGAATATGTCCAGGGACTGTTACGCGGACTTCACTTCCCATAGTCTGATTGATCTGATCTGCAATCTCATAGGAAACAGACGGATATTTCTTTGCCCTTGCTTCGAGTTTTTCTTTGTATTTTTTCTTCGGAAGTTCTGCGTCCTCTTTGGAGATTGCGCCTTCTGCAACAGCGAGGATCGTAAAGCGCTTACCTGCTTTGTTACGTTTCTCGATGGCTTCGCAGACTTTCTTGATGTCGTAAGGAATCTCAGGAATCAGGATAATGTCCGCACCGCCTGCAATGCCTGCATGAAGTGTCAGGCTTCCAACCTTATGTCCCATGATCTCAACGATAAATACGCGGCCGTGTGAGGTAGCTGTCGTGTGGATGCAGTCGATTGCATTTGTAGCAATATTCACTGCGCTCTGGAAACCAAAAGTCATATCAGTTCCGAAGATATCATTGTCGATGGTCTTCGGAAGATGGATGATGTTCAGCCCTTCTTCACGGAGAAGGTTTGCAGTCTTCTGTGTACCATTGCCACCAAGGATCACGAGGCAGTCCAGACACAGTTTGTAATACGTCTGCTTCATGGCTTCCACCTTATCGAGACCTTTTTCGTCCGGTACACGCATCAGTTTAAACGGCTGACGGGATGTACCGAGGATCGTGCCTCCACGGGTCAGGATACCGGAAAAATCCCTAGCACTCAGCATCCGGTATTTGCCATAGATCAGTCCTTTATATCCATCATCAAAACCATAAACCTCAAGGTCATCTACTGCGTTTGACAGTGCCTTTACCACACCTCTCATAGTAGCATTCAGCGCCTGGCAGTCACCACCGCTTGTTAATAAACCAATTCTTTTGATCATAGTACATTTCCTCCTTACTGTGCACATCTGCACAAAGTGGTATGCCGTTACCTCGCGGGATATTACCTGTGAACAGTAACCATATTTGTCTACTATTATATAATACTTTACCCCCACTTGACAAGTATTCAAAAATCGTCTATACTTAAAGTCCGCGCAGCCGGGGAGATAGCGGTGCCCTGTACCTGCAATCCGCTACAGCAGGGGTGATGCCAATCTGAGGTTTGTCTCCTGTGGAGCTGCCCTTTATAAGTGGCGTTGACGTTTGGGTCTCACGCAACAGGAATCTGTGAACCGTGTCAGGGCAGGAATGCAGCAGCACTAAGCAGAAGCTCTTGTGTGCCGTGAGGGTGCCTGGGCCGAGTTAACTGTAAAGGTAACGTCCATGGGAACATTTCGAGGTGCGGCGCGCGGAAAAAGAGATTTTTTCATACTCTGTGGATATCATTTCCACGGAGTATTTTTTTATCCACAAAAAACACCCTCCCGGCCGGTTCTTCCCGGTAAGGAGGGTATTATTCATATTGGCAGCTCAGCGGCCTGCCGGCCTTTATTTGCAGATTTCAGCAACGACCTGATTGATCAGTTTGCCGTCTGCTTTGCCTTTCAGATCTCCCATAACTGCTTTCATGATCTGGCCTTTGTTCTTTGTTGCAAGAACTTCGGCAAATTTTCCTTCAAGATAAGTACGGATCTCATCTGCGCTCATCTGCTGTGGTGCATATTTCGCAATTACATCATATCTTGCCTGATATTCTGCACGAAGGTCATCACGGCTTTCCGGGCAGGTATCCAGCTGTTCTTTTACGGTCTTCATTTCTTTCAAAATCACACGATCAACAAGTGCTTCAGGCACATCTTCCCGGCAGCCTTCATCGATGGCAGCTTTTTTGACGGCGGATACAAGAGAAGAAACTGCATCCTTTGTCGTTTTATCTTTTGCTTTCATGGCTGCGACCATGTCTTTTCTTAATGCTTCCAGTGTCATTTCAAAATTCCTCCTCGTTCATTAAACTGTTATCATCATATCACTTTTCCGGCAAAAAACAAGTGTTCAGACGTTTATCTGTCCCCGTCCACAGCTTCCTGTGCCTGCTGTTTTGCCAGCATTTTCAGGCGTTTTTTCTTTTCACGAAGCTCTTTAAAAAAATCCGAGAGCATGGTAGAACATTCTTCTTCCAAAACGCCCCGCGTGATTTTGACTTTATGGTTAAAGCCTTCCACCTCCAGAAGGTTCAACACCGATCCTGCACATCCCGCCTTCGGATTCATACTGCCGATCACAACTTCATCAATTCTTGACTGCACCAATGCACCGGCGCACATCTGACACGGCTCAAGTGTCACATACATGGTACACCCTTCCAGACGCCAGTCACCAAGTTTTTTGCTTGCTTTTCGTATTGCATTCAGTTCCGCATGGGACAGCGTATTTTTGTCTGTGTTTCTCCGATTATAGCCTCTTGCTATGATCTTACCATCCGAAACGATCACGCATCCGATCGGCACTTCTTCCAGTACGCGTGCCTTTTGGGCCTGCCGGATAGCTTCTTTCATATATTTTTCCTGTTCTGTCAAAGGGATTTCCTCCAAATCGCAATTCTTTCGAACTATCGTCCTGTTTTATCCAGTATAGTAAATGCCGGTTGCAAAATCAATGAATAAAAATTAGAATAGACCTATAAATTTCAGATAGACAGGAAGTATGAACATGCCTAAAATACATGGTTTAAACAAAACAACTTTACTTGATTATCCCGGACGAATCGCCGCAACGATCTTTCTGGGACACTGCAATTTCCGCTGCCCGTTCTGCCAGAACAGCGCTCTCGTATTAAATCCGGCAGCAGAACCTGAGATTCCGGAAGAACAAGTTCTTTCTTTCTTAAAAAGGCGTCAGGGAATCCTTGAAGGTGTCTGTATCTCCGGCGGCGAACCAACGCTTTCTCCTGACCTTGAAGACTTTATACAGAAAATCCACGATCTCGGTTATTCTGTCAAGCTTGACACAAACGGCACGCATCCGGAAATTTTGAAAAATCTTGCTGATAAAGGTCTGATCCAGAAAGCTGCTGTGGACATCAAAGCCTGTCCGGAAAATTATCCTTCTCTGTCCGGCCTGCTGCATCCTCCACTGGATGCTGTACGTGAGACAGTTGATTTTCTGCTTCACGGAAATCTTGATTATGAATTCCGGACAACCGTTGTCAAAGAGCTTCACAATGAAGAAGATTTCGTCCGCATCGGTCAGTGGTTAAAAGGAGCCAGGGGCTACTATCTCCAGGCATACAGGGACTCCGAAGAAGTCCTGCAGCCCGGTTTCAGCAGTTATTCTCTGGAAGAACTGGAACATTTTCGTAAAATTCTTTTAACAACCATTCCCGTTGTTGGGATTCGTGGAATCGATTAGGCGGTACCAGTAGCCGCCTTTGCCGCCCGCCACCTGAATCTCGCTGCTTTCTTTGAAATATGGGAAGCCAAACATATTCGCCATAAACCTCTCCTGCTGATCATATCTTCCCGGTACGCCGAGTACCGGCTGACCACAGTGGTTCTGACACAGTAGAAGATGTCCGAAATGATAATAGCCATACTGGACGAAACGATTATTTCGCAGAAGGCAGGTTCGCCGTCCCATACTGCAAAGATCCTGTGGAGATATTTTATGACAGTCATGCAATTCTCCATCCTGAAACACTTCACACGGAGTTCCGCATCTACGAGAGTTCTGAGACTTTTGCTCCTGTGGTTTTCGATCCGGTGATTTCTTCTCCTGCACATTCCTCGCTTCCTGATCCGGCGATACTGTTTCAGAATTTTGAACTAATGTACTGTCCGGCTCTGTCACTGACTGTGTGTGGAGTTCCTGACTCTCCGGTGTCTTCACTTCTGTCTGTGCAGCTTCTGCTTTCTGCTTCTCTGTGTCTGCTATTTCTGCAGCTGACTTATCTTTCTTCGGATGTTCTTTATCTTCTTTGCTTTCTGTTCTGCTATTTTTTTCATCTTTGCCGGATTTCACCGTCTCATCAGTTTCTGCCTTTCCATCTGACGCTGCACTTTCCGACATATTCTCCTCTATTCTCGGAACAACCCTGAATTTTTCTGGTCGGATTGGCATATCATCCCACTCTGTTCCGAAAAATCCACCCTGGTCAGTCGTAATGATCATTCCTCCCATTTCCTCCAGGGAATGTTCACTGTCCCCCATATGTTCAACAGAGCTCTCCAGTATGCAATTAATCCCTTCTTTTGCTGTCTCACACACACCAAGAAGGATTCCGTCTATACCTTCATCTTTCCGGACAAATCCATAAACACTGCATTCTGAGCCCGAAACCAGCCCCGGACACAGAAGATGCAGTTCTATCCTGCATACATTCCTCCATGCTTCAATCCGCACGAATCCACAGTTTACCCCTTTTTTGTCTTTTCGGTATTCATACACATATGCTACAAAACGCCGATACGCTGCCAAACAGCTCCCTCCTGCTTTTTATTTCACAAGAATCTTATTCTCTTTCCAGAGAATATATGCCGCTCTGATCCAGTTTTTCAGGGATTTCTGCATTTTCATATCCAGCATTTCTCTACTGTCCGCAAAGCCGATACATCCTGGATACTGCGGATAAAATCCAATAAATTTTCCATCAGTCCCATTCTTTATCTCATAATCTTCTTCAAACAAAGTCTCGCAAAATGCGTCTTCTTCCAGTATTCCTTCATCATATAGCCGACACAGCCCGTCCATACTCTTCGGGTACAAGTTCTTTTCCATATTTTCCAGACCGGTACAGCTCACTTTTTCACGTTTATCCACAATCTCCCCACTTCGTTCCCATTCTCTGTAGATATCCAGAAAATCCGCTCCATCTATACCGTATATTGTTTTCATAAACTCCACATACTGTAATACAGGCTCTTTCAAGTCCGTATTGTTCTGTGCTATGACGCAAAGCTGTGCAATTGCTTTTCCCCAGTCCTTATTCATTTTTTCTCCTCCACACGTCCATACAAAAAAACTTTCACCGTTAGCTTTTCCTTTGTGCTATAGCGGCAAATGTTTCCTTATTACGAAACATTATAACGAAATTCCTCGATATCATCAATACATAGATGTTTCTTTATTACGAAATATCAGGATATGGGGATAATTATGATACAGAAAATCAGAATGGACATGAGCATTGGCAGCAACATCCAGAAGATGCGCTACCAGAATAAACTCACACAGGAGCAGGTAATTGCCCGCATGAATCTGATGGGTCTCCCAATCTCCAAAAGCAGCTATGCCAAGATTGAAACCAACCGCATGAATATCAAGGTAAGCGAGTTGATGGCACTGGCAGATATCTTTCACTGCGAAGTGGGGGACTTTTTCAAAGATCTGATTAAATTAAAATAATTTTTTCATTCTTTTTTGCTTCTTATAATTTCCTCCCTTTCTTTAGTCCATTATGGACTTCTGTCATCAAATTTCTACGTTATTGGAACATTGCGGAGTAATTTCCTATTACATAAAAAACAGACACTACCTGTTGCACACAGATAATGTCTGTTATATCAAAACTGATCTAAATTCTTACGGTCGCCGTATAGACTTCCGCCGATGTTTCTTTGCTTCGTAGAGAAACTGATCTGCTGTCGCGATCACCTGCTGAATATCCGTCTGCGGCCCGGAGCAAAACTCAGCGATTCCGAGAGAGATCTCCACCAGAAAAGGTTTATCTGATTTTTCATTAAAATATGTGCAGGCATCTTTCACACGTTTACGGAATATTTCCTGATACCCTTCTTCGGTACATTTCAGAAGAATCAGAAATTCATCTCCGCCCACACGCGCCAGAACGTCATCGCTTCGAATGCATCCTCTCAGAATCTCCGCCACACTTCGAAGTGCAAAGTTTCCTGCCGGATGTCCCCAGTTATCATTGATCTCTTTCAGATGGTCAAGATCTCCGCAGATCATATAAGCACGCTGTTCCTGCTCTTCATGACAGAATTTTTTTGCTTCTTCTGTAAATCCTCTGAGATTCAAAAGGCCGGTCAGCTCATCATTCGCAGACATGATACCCAGAATCCGATTACGTTCCCGGATCACCTCAAGGTCTTTCGTCATCTCACGGCGTCTCGCCGCTTCTGCCTTACTTATTTCAAGATAGCGGAGAGAGAGCCCGATCTGCAGACTGATCACATAGAAGAACGGAAATTCTTCCTGCTGAATATCACATGCCAGTAAGCCGTACTGTCTTTCGCCGGAAAACAGCAAAAAAATCATAAACTGATGTCTCTCTCCATCCTCCATAAGCTGACAGATTCCACCTTCTTTTGAAACCGGCGGACGGTCATAAAGATGAAATGCATCCACTTCTTCTTTTTTGTAATATGCTGCAAGACGCAGATTCTCTGGACATTTCCACTCCTCATCTTTGCGATAGACAACAGGCTCGTCCAACAGGAAAAGATAAGTACATTTAGTCCGAAGTTCCCGCATATTTTCCATCGCTTCCAAAAGAAAAGCATGTTCATCATCCATGCAGTCATTTAAAGTTCGTGCAAGAGACGGAATAAACCAGGACTTTCTCTGAAAATTGATCAGTTCCAGTTTCATATTTGTAATGGCACGGTTTAATTTATGTATCTGATCGACAAGATTCAGTGGTGTATTCTGTGTTTTGCCGTTTTTTTCCTGACATCCACAGGACTCCCTGACACACAGAGAAACCGGGACACGTCTTGACAATGCATCCTTTCCGTCAAGCTTATAAATCAGATCATAGACCGCCATTCTGCCCATCAGAACACCATCCTGCACAACGGTTGTAAGTGCAGGGTCCATGCCCGATGCCCGCTCGCAGTCATCAAATCCGGTGATCAGGATATCTTTTCCTACTTTCAGTCCACGCTTTTCACATACACGGTAACCGGCAAATGCCATTTCATCGTTGGCAAATACAATTGCCTCGGCATTCGGATTATCATCAAGAAGCTGATCTACCTGACGGTCAACAAACTCGGAATAATCACCCTGTGCAATCATCTTGTCACTGACCGGAAGATGATATTTTTCCATCATTTCAAAATAGGTGGCTTTTCGCTCTTTTGCATCGGTATTCTGCGCCGGTCCGGATACAAAAAGAATATTGCTGCAATGATGTTCCTCAATCAGGTGCGCCATAACCAGCCGGATTCCCTGTTTGTTGTCACAGATCAGCGAATGGCAGTTTGGCTCATGCACGATTTCTGTGAGAAATACTGTCGGAATAGAATTAAATTTCAGTGCAAACTGCTCGGCGCTTTCGTTTTTCAGCTGAAGCCCAAGTGTACCATAATTGATGATCAACCCGTCAAGTCCACCGATCAGACTGTAATCGTGAATCGTATTAAATTGATAGTCAAAGGAATTTTTATGAGTTCCACCAAGCATATCCTCGAAAAAATCTTTTGTCTGCGTTCCGAGAAAGAAACAGACATTGACATCCAGTTCTTCTGCTGCCTCTGCAATTCCAAGGATGTGTTCCTTCGGAAAGTATGTATGTACACCACCAATCAGAATTCCAATATTATATCGCTTATGTTCTTTCATGTCAGACACCCCTCTGAATGAATATACGCACACATTTTTGTATATTATACCAGTAAATCATCAATCTTACCAGTAGATATTTAGTACTTTTTAGCAATATAATACGGAACCGGAATCATCCGGTCTCCCCGCCTTTTTCAAATGCAAATAATGTCACACTTACTGCATCGTTCTGCGCCAGTGTCTTGCTGACTACCTTCCCCGGCATGCACTCTGCTTCTCCTGTAATTTGAATTTTGATTGGAAAATGAAATGTTTTTGTAATAATTTGGAATTTCCATGGGGCATTCTGCTGTGAAATATGTGTTTAAGGCACGAAATGTTACATGTTTGTTACAAAATCAAAATGAAAGTGTTGATTATTTGCGAAAATGTGTTATACTTAGCGTACAAAATATTTAAGAGGTGTTATTTTATGAAAAGCAAAAAAGTTCTTTCACTGCTTCTTGCATGTGCAGTGACCATATCTATGGGAACAACCGTATTTGCTTCCACAGAAGATCAGATTGCAGCAGCACAGGAACAGAAGCAGGAGGCGCAGGCGGGACTTGCCGAGGCACAGGCGAACATCAGTGACCTGGAAAGCAAGAAACAGGAGCTTGAATCTTACCTGTCAGAACTAAATACTCAATATACAGAACTTACAGACAGTATTTCACAGCTCAGCGTGGAAGCCGCTGAAAAAGAAGAAGAGCTGAAAAACGTGCAGGCAGAGCTTGAAAAAGCAAAGCAGGATGCACAGGATCAGTATGAAGCCATGAAGATCCGTATTAAATATATGTACGAAAATGGTGGAAGCACAATGCTTGAGCTTCTTCTTTCTTCAAATAATCTTTCTGATTTCTTAAACGAAGCAAACAACATCGCATCTATTTCTACATATGACAGAAATATGCTTAAGAAATATGAAGAAACACAGGAAGCAATTAAAACCCAGGAGGCACAGGTGGAAGAAGAATCTACTTCTATCAGCAATCTTCTGACAGAAAAAAGCTCCAAACAGCAGGAAGTTCAGAATCTGGTATCCACTACCAGCGATAATATCAGTTCCTATGTAAACCAGATCAGTGCAAGTCAGGATGAGGCAAGCGCACTGATGGCACAGGTAAACAGCGCTGACAGCAGCATTTCACAGCTGATGGAACAGGCAGAGCAGGAACGTGCAGCAGAGGAAGCTGCGGCAGAAGCGGCTCAGGCAGCAGCTCAGACAGAAGATACTGATGCAGCTGATGAAGGCGACAGTTCTGAGGAAGCGACAACAGATGCAGAAGAAATTTCTACAGACGATAGCAGCTCTGAATCTTCTGATGCGACGGAGGATACATCCAGCGCAGAAGACAGCAGCACTTCAGATGATACATCTGCGGATACTTCATCTGCTGAGGACACATCTTCAGACAGTTCTGACAGCAGTTCTTCCGATTCCGGTTCTTCCAGCCAGGGAAAATACCTTGGAAACTTTATGCTGACAGGATATTGTAACTGCGCACAGTGCTGCGGAACAGCAGGAAATGCAACAGCAAGCGGTGTTATGCCAACAGCAGGACATACCGTAGCGATGGCTGGTGTACCTTTTGGAACACAGCTTCTGATCAATGGTACCGTTTATACCGTAGAAGACCTTGGAACTCCTTATGGACATGTTGATATTTACTGCGGCAGCCATAGCGAGGCACTGAGCTTCGGATTACAGTATGCAGATGTGTACCAGTTAAACTAAAGGGGAATTTTAATATATACAGAGAACTTGCCACTTTGGCATAAAAACAGCAGGCCATGAAGGTCTGCTGTTTTGCGTTACGTTATTTTAGAGATATGGTGTGCCCGGGATTTCCGGATAGGAACCCATGCCGATCAGAAGCTCCAGTCCAACCTGGCGAGCCTCAAGTACAGCCGCCTTAACTGCACTGGCATCACCGGAGATACCGAGGATCACTTCATTGGAATGACTGGTTCCGATGCTCGGGGTCATATAGCAGGTAATATTTACTGCGGATGCCTTCATTGCGGTGTCCGCCATCACAAGGCCGATTGCAGCCGGGGAGCCTGCCATGAATCCGAACGCTTCGCCGGGTACTGCATGAAATGCTTTCTGTAATGCAGCGCCTGCACTTGCGGAGTAGGTAAACTCCAGATGCCCTGATTCGCTGATATAAAGTTCACCGGCATTTTTCTTTGTAAGTTCCAGTGCCAGTTCAATCGCATGGCGCACATCCGAAACATCATTTCCGCCAATCACAATATAGTTTCCGTGACCGCCCCAGCCTTTGGTATCACGCGGGAATTCAATGGAAAGCACATCTGTGTTGGTTGCTTTTACTGCATCATCAATCGCTGTGATCTGTCCTGCGGCTCCCGTCCTTGAGCTGAACAGTCCGAGCGCATGATATTTGGTACCCACATTCATTTCTTTTAATAATGTATCATCAATTCCGGAAATCACCAGTCCGATCGTATCAAGAACGGTGGTTCCCACAAATTCTGTCCGTGTACAATGTGTACTGATACTTTTTACATCAATCATGAAAAAACTCCTTTCTGTTCTGATATTCATATTGAATCATCAGGAACAGATCTTTGTTCAAGAATGCCTCGGCATTCTTGTTGCGAGATGCGCGTCATGCAATGCATGACATACTTCTTCTGCGCATCTCTGCAATCCTGCCGGAGGCTATATCAGATGGGGGATTGACTCCCACCACTGATACTGATTTGTTGCTCGCCACCTGCAGAGGTGGGAGTCATTTCACATCTGATATAAATATAACGTATTATGTACTCGTTTGCAAGAAAGAACACCGTTAAAACCTACGTTGAATATATTTTTAAATTTTTTTAAAAAAATCTCAAAAAAGTTGTTGACATTTGTATTTCACTATAATATAATATGTCTTGCGTCAAGCGACGAAGCAAAATTAAATAACGAAGTGTGGCTCAGTTTGGTAGAGCGCTGCGTTCGGGACGCAGAGGCCGCAGGTTCAAATCCTGTCACTTCGACTACTTGGTAGGGGCGCCGAAAACTTTAGAAATAAGGTTTTCGGTGTTTTTTTCGTTCATTTTCAAAAATGCCTCAGCATTCTTGTTGCGAGATGCGCGTCACGCAATGCATAACATACTTCTTCTACGCATCTCTACACTCCTGCCGGAGGCTATATCAGATGGGGGATTGACTCCCACCACTGATACTGATTTGTTGCTCGCCACCTACAGAGGTGGGAGTCAGATGATTCTGGTTTGACTAACTCAAACCAAAGTCAACATACCGACACTGTTCTAACACAAGCACCTCCGATCAGTATCAACATGCCAATCACATTTATAATTTTCCACATATTGCATCTAATCGCATCCTCGTGGAGCTTTTTTACGTTATTGGAACATTACGGAGTAATATTCTATAACGTAAAAAAATACCCGGACGGGAAACATCTCTCACTTCAATTGTAAGTGATTTTCTCCATCCGGGCATACCTTCTCTTTATTTTATTGTTTTTGTATTTTCTTTATTTAATCCCAACCCATACATGCTGTTTCGGTTTACTCTACTGCTTCCACTGCTTCAGCAGGCTCTACATCCAGCATCTCCTGGTATTTACCGAGGATCAGTTTCTGGATCATGTCTCTCGTACCGGAATTGATCGGATGTGCAATGTCTCTGTACTCTCCGTCTGTAGCCTTGCGGCTCGGCATAGCGATAAACAGTCCTTTTTCGCCTTCGATTACTTTGATATCATGAACTACAAATTCCTCATCAATCGTGATAGAAACAACTGCTTTCATCTTTCCTTCTTTTGCTACTTTTCTTACACGTACGTCTGTAATATTCATCGTGTCTGCCCCTTTCATTTTCATACGCATTTATGAGTTCGCATTATAATGCGTATCTCTCATTTTTCTCAACGACGATTTTAATCCCATCTTCGCCGCAGTAGCAGGAATTTGCACGAATGGTATCCCTGCTCTCAACAATACAGTTCTCGATACGTGTATTGTCCCCAATATAAACATTATTCAGAATCACAGAATTCCTGATCACACAGTTGTCGCCTACATAGACATCCTTAAACAAAACAGAATTCTCGACGATTCCATTGATGATCGAACCACTTGAAACAAGACTGTTCTTAACAATTGCCCCCTGATTGTATTTAGCTGGTGGAAGGTCATCGATCTTGGTCTTGATCGACGGCTCCTGTCTGAAGAAATAGTTGCGGATATCCGGACGCAGGAAAGCCATGTTGGTACGATAATATGCTTCCACGGTAGAAATATTGCTCCAGTAAGCATCTGTCTTGTATCCGTAGATTCTCTTGAGATTTTTGTAACGGATCAGAATATCGTTTACAAAATCACGTCTGCCCTCAAGTGCCGCACGCTCCAGAAGCTCAATCAGCTGTCTTCTTCTTACTACGTAGATACCTGTAGAGATTGTATTATAAGAAGAAACAATCGGTTTTTCTTCAAATTCTACGATCCTGCCGTCATCATTCATACGTACCACGCCAAAACGCTCGACTTCTGTCTGATCTTCACAGGTAGTGCAGACTACCGTGATATCCGCACGCTTTGCGATATGATACTCAAGCACTTTATTATAATCCATCCGGTATATACAGTCACCGGATGCGATAACTACATATGGTTCATGACTTTGTTTCAGGAAATCAATGTTCTGATAGATGGCATCTGCCGTTCCCTGATACCACAGGCTGTTGTCCTTCGTAATCGTAGGTGTAAATACAAACAGACCTCCCTGTTTACGTCCGAAATCCCACCATTTCGAGGAACTTAAATGTTCATTCAAAGAACGGGCATTGTACTGTGTCAGTACAGCGACCTTCTGAATATGAGAATTCGCCATATTACTTAGTGCAAAATCAATGCTGCGGTAGCTTCCCGCTACAGGCATTGCCGCGATAGCTCTCTTGTCCGACAGTTCTCTCATGCGGCTGTTGTTTCCGCCAGCCAGAATAATACCTATTGCTCTCATGCCTGCTCACCATCCTTTGCTTTGATCACCTGTCCGCTCTCCAGGATTCCTCCCGGATAATCTTCTGCTGTAGTCACTCCGGATATGGCAGTGTTTCTGCCTATTTGTACATTATCAGGAATTACACTCCGTTCTCCGACTGTCGCCAGACCAAATGCATAAACTGCCGGTTTCAGTACGTTTGCAGCTTCTTCTCCGAAGCCCAGTGTAACTTTATTTCCGATTACAACATCCTCTGCTACGATTGCCTTATCAAGGACGGTATCTTCTCCGATCTGTGAATTACGCATGATGATCGAATCCCTCACGACGGTGCCCCTGCCGATCACTACGTTCGGTCCGATCACGGAATGGTGTACTTCACCATAGATCTCGGCGCCTTCTCCGATCAGGCACTGATCCGTCACTGCATCCCCTGCAATATACTGCGGCGGAATGATGTCTCCCTTTGTATAGATTTTCCAGAATTCTTCGTACAGATTGAATTCCGGAATGATATCGATCAGTTCCATATTTGCTTCCCAGTAAGATCCCAGTGTACCGACATCTTTCCAGTAGCCATTATATTCGTAGGCAAACAGCCTCTGTCCTTTATCTTTACAATAAGGAAGGATATGCTTGCCAAAATCGCAATTACTCTGGTCTTTCAGTGCGATCAGTGCTTCTTTGAGCACCGGCCAGCTGAATATGTAGATACCCATGGAAGCAAGGTTGCTGCTTGGTTTCTCCGGTTTCTCCTCAAACTCCGTCACACGCCCTGTCTCATCTGTAACCATGATCCCGAAGCGGCTTGCTTCTTCTATCGGAACCGGCATACAGGCAATCGTTACATCTGCCTTATTTGCCTTGTGATAATCCAGCATGACTTCGTAATCCATTTTATAAATATGATCTCCCGAGAGAATCAGTACGTAATCCGGATTGTACTGCTGCATATAATCCAGATTCTGAAAAATCGCATTGGCCGTTCCGGTATACCATTCGCTGTTGGTACTCTTTTCATATGGAGGAAGTACGGTCACGCCGCCTTCGTTTCTGTCCAGATCCCACGGAATACCAATGCCGATATGGGTGTTCAGCCGTAGTGGCTGATACTGTGTCAGAACACCGACTGTATCGATTCCTGAATTAATACAGTTACTCAACGGAAAATCAATAATACGATATTTCCCTCCAAAAGCGACTGCTGGTTTTGCTACTTTTTGTGTCAATACGCCCAGTCTGCTGCCCTGACCGCCAGCCAAAAGCATGGCAATCATTTCTTTCTTCATCATCACGCAATCACCTCTTGTATATTATGATGTTCCATTATACCATACTTCCCAATATTAGTGAACATTTTTTACAAATTATTTGTGAGTATTTCGTTTTTTTTATATCTATTGCACACGTTTTTGTTTCATACTGTTTCAATATGTTTGTTTTCATGTGCATTTTCGACAATTTTTGTCATTCTGTTTCAGAACAAATGCACAGTAATACCCCCAAAAGTAACACTTTTCATTTTTAGCCGGCCGCGTTATAATAGAAATATTAAAGATAAGGAGATTATATTATGTATCAGATAGACTTCCATAAACCGCTCTCTATCCATTTTATCGGTATTGGCGGCATCAGTATGAGCGGACTTGCTGAAATACTTCTGGAAGAGGGTTTCACAATTTCCGGTTCTGACTCCAAGAAAAGCCCCCTGACCAGTCTTCTGGAAAACAAAGGTGCAAAGGTCTACTACGGTCAGCGCGCTTCCAACATTTCCGATTCTGTTCAGGTTGTTGTTTATACAGCTGCCATCCATCCGGACAACCCGGAATTTGCATGTGCGAAGGAAAAAGGTCTCCCGATGCTGACAAGAGCTCAGCTTCTCGGACAGATCATGCGCAACTACGACACTTCTATTGCAGTTGCCGGCACGCATGGAAAGACCACAACTACTTCCATGTTGTCACACATTCTTCTGAAGGGCGAATGCGACCCGACGATCAGCGTCGGCGGTATCCTTCCGGCGATCGGCGGCAATATCCGTGTCGGACAGTCCGAGACTTTCCTGACAGAAGCATGTGAATACACCAACAGCTTCCTCAGCTTTTTCCCGACGCTTGGAATCATTTTAAATATGGATGCCGACCATCTGGATTTCTTTAAGGATATTGATGACATCCGTCATTCTTTCCGTAAATTTGCCGAGCTTCTTCCGGCCGACGGTGCACTCATCATCAACGCAGACACACCAAAATACGAAATGGTTGCCGAAAATCTTCCATGTAAAGTGATCACCTACGGTCTTGAGCACGATGCTGAATACAGTGCTTCGGATATCACTTATGACGAATTCGGACATCCGACGTTCCACGTTCTTCATAATGGTGCGGATATCGGTATCTGTTCTCTGAAAGTACCGGGCATCCACAACGTATCCAATGCCCTTGCTTCTATCGCAGCAGGAAGACTTCTTGGTCTTGACAATGAAGTGATCTTTGCCGGACTGAAAGATTTCGGCGGTACAGACCGTCGTTTCCAGTACAAAGGCAAAGTCGGTGAAGTCACCATCATCGATGACTATGCACATCATCCGACCGAGATCGAGGCTACACTTCATGCAGCAAATAATTATCCACACAAAAAAATCTGGTGTGTTTTCCAGCCTCACACTTATACACGTACGAAAGCTCTGCTTCCGGAATTTGCAAAGGCTCTGACACTGGCAGACCACGTAGTCCTTGCAGATATTTATGCAGCCCGTGAGACCGATAACCTCGGCATCTCCTCCGCTGATCTTCAGAAACAGATCCGGGAACTCGGCACTCCGTGCGAATATTTCCCGACTTTCGATGAGATTGAAAACTTTTTACTTGAGAATTGTACACAGGGTGACCTGTTGATAACTATGGGTGCCGGAGACGTTGTAAACATTGGCGAACAGCTCCTTGGCAAATAAGTTATCCACATTATCCACATGTTTATACACATTTTTTACCGTGTATGGCATGTGGATTTTTTCTGCCATTTTACTTTACATAATATCCTGTCGAGTTATTGCAATTTTCGCGGAAATACAACAAACTTCGTCATTTTATGAGGTTACAAATAATTTACGACAAAAATCGATTTCCACATTATCCACATTATCCACATTTCTTTGTGGAAATCTCCTGCGGAAAAATACCCTATTCTCATTTCAAAAATCTTGTGCTATAATCCTAGTGTTCCAGATATACCGCAGTTTGTGCGGTATCCGTAATGTCTGTTCACGCAGATATTTTCGTTTAGAAAGCGAGCGATCTATCATGTCAATGATCACATTACATAACACCTCCCACCCGGAGGTAACAATATTATCCAATACATTTATCGACAATTATATGCCGGAGGCCAATGGAGAATTTGTAAAAGTTTATATCTATCTTTTACGTGCCCTTTCCAGTGCTCCGGTTTCTTTCAGTCTGGAGCAGATGGCTGACCGGCTTCTCTGTACAGAGCGCGACATTCTCCGCGCACTGAAATACTGGGCAAAGCAGGAGCTTCTGACTCTTGATTTTACAGACAATAATAAATTATGCGGGATTGCCCTGCTCTCTCCCTCCGGCACGTCTTCTGACACCGCTGCCGCGGAGATCAGCGGTACTTCTGAACCGGTTTCGGCCGAAGCATCTGCAAAGCCGTCTTCTGCCCGCCCGGAAGCGCTTACTCCGGAACGTGTAAGCGAACTCAAACAAAACGAAGACATTATCCAGCTTCTCTATGTCGCTGAACAGTATCTCGGAAAGACCCTCTCTCCTACAGAGGTTCAGAAGCTTTTATTTTTCTATGATGGCCTCGGCATGTCCGTAGACCTGATCGACTATCTGATTGAGTACTGCGTCGGCCACAATCACAAGAGCATCCGCTACATCGAAAAGGTTGCCCTTGCATGGGCCGAGGAGGGCATCACCTCCGTCGAAGAAGCGAAGCAGTCCGGTTCCAGATATAATAAGGATTATTTTTCTATCCTGAAAGCACTGGGCATCACCAACCGTAATCCGGTCGAAACAGAGATCACATTGATGGACACCTGGCTCAAGACCTATGGTTTTTCCATGGAGATCATTCAGGAGGCATGTAACCGCACCGTCCTCCAGACCGGTCAGGCAAGTTTCCAGTACACTGACAAGATTCTTGAAGGCTGGAAGCAGAAGGAAGTCCGCACGATGGACGACATTCGTTCTCTGGACAGTGCCCACAAAAAAAAGCGTCAGGAAAAAAAGTCAGCACGCAACACCCGTCCGGCACCGGCATCCAACAACCGATTCAACAATTTCCAGCAGCGTGAATATAACTTCGACGAATACGAAAAGCACCTGCTGAACCAGTAAAAGGAGAAAACCGTGGCACTGCAGAATTTTCAGTACGATATTATCATGAGAGAGTATAACCGCCGCCAGTCTCAAGTACAGCATGACCTTGAAGAACGCCGTGCCGAGGCTTTTGCACGTGTGCCGAGGCTTCTGGAGATTGACAGTGAAGTAGCAGCTTTAAGCGCGCAGAAAGCACGTTCTCTGCTTCAGGGTGAGCCTGGATCTGTCGACGACCTTAAGAAAGATGTGGCTGCGCTTTCCGCCGAACGTCGTTCTCTTCTCAAAAAGAACGGTTTTTCCGAGGACTATCTCGAACCTCATTACTTCTGTCCGTTCTGTCAGGACACGGGGTATGCTGACGGTCAGAAATGCACCTGTTTTAAGAAAGCCGAGATCGAATTGCTCTATACACAGTCCAATCTCACCGAGATTCTCAAAAAAGAGAACTTTGAACACTTTTCTTTTGACTGGTATTCTGATACAATAAAAAATGAAGCTACCGGACTGACTGCCCGCGAGACCGCCAAACGCGCTTACGATGCCGCAGTAAACTTTGTCCGGGATTTTGATACACGCTCACAAAATCTGTTTCTGTACGGCAGCACCGGAGTCGGAAAGACCTTCCTCTCCCACTGCATAGCCAATGCACTTCTCGAAAGCGCACATTGTGTTCTTTACTTTTCTGCGTTTGACCTGTTTGACCGTCTGGCGCAGACAGCTTTCTCGAAGAAGCCCGAGACAGATATGGGCGATGATTTTATTTTTAACTGCGATCTTCTTATTATAGATGATCTCGGGACTGAACTGACCAACAGTTTTGTTTCGTCGCAGCTGTTCCTGTGTATTAACGAGCGTATCGCACGCCGCAAATCCACGATCATTTCGACGAACCTGAAACTGGAAGACTTTTCAGCCACCTATTCCGAGAGAACTTTTTCCCGGATAGCAAGCAATTATCAGATGTTGAAACTTATTGGCAAAGATATCCGAATCCAGAAAATATTTTTAGGAGGAAAATAAACGATGGCACAGCTTAACAGCAAAGAACTGACAACACTTCCGGTAGGCAGACTTGGACTGATTCCCCTCCAGAGTTGCCGCCCACTTGGCGAGAAAGTTGACGAGTGGCTTGTACAATGGAGAAAAGAACGCATCAGCCCTGAATTAGATTCTTTTGCATTTGAGGGATACAGACGTGATTCATACATCGTTGATGTCAAAACACCACGTTTTGGTTCCGGTGAAGGTAAAGGTGAGATCGGTGAATCCGTCCGTGGTGACGATATTTACCTTATGGTGGATGTATGCAACCACAGTCTTTCCTACAGAATCAGCGGTTTCACAAACCTGATGTCCCCGGATGATCACTTCCAGGATCTGAAGCGTGCCATTGCTGCAATCGGCGGCAAAGCCCGCAGAATCAATGTCATCATGCCGTATCTCTATGAAAGCCGCCAGAGCAAACGTGTCGGCCGCGAATCTCTCGACTGTGCTTCCGCACTTCAGGAGCTCACCGGCATGGGTGTAGAAAATATCATTACATTTGATGCACACGATGCCCGTGTACAGAACGCAACTCCTCTTCACGGATTCGAGACGATCCAGCCGTCATATCAGTTTATAAAAGCCCTTCTCCACAATGTGGAAGATCTTCATATTGACAATGACCATTTCATGATTATCAGCCCGGACGAGGGAAGCATGCGCAGAGCCATCTATCTTGCCAACGTCCTTGGTGTGGACATGGGTATGTACTACCGCCGTCTTGACTACAGCAAAATGGTCAAAGGCCGTCATCCGATCGCAGCTTATGAGTTCCTCGGACCAAAGCTTGAAGGCAAAGATGTCATCCTGATCGATGATATGATTTCTTCCGGTAAGAGCATCCTTGAGATCGCATCTCTTCTTAAGAAACGCGGCGCCGGCAAGATCTTTATCTGTACCACCTTCGGTCTCTTCACCGAAGGAATGGAAAAGTTTGACGAAGCTTACCAGAACGGTATCTTTGATAAACTTCTTACTACAAACCTTGTTTATCAGACACCGGAACTTCTCTCCAAACCGTATTACATCACATGCGATATGAGCAAATATATCGCACTGATCATTGATACGCTGAATCATGATATGTCTGTCAGCCACCTTCTGAATCCTGCAGACAGAATCAAACGTTGCGTCAGCAACTATATGGCTCAGTACGAAAAATAATGTTTCAGATATCCCGGTCAGAAGTTTATGCAGCTGGATATTTGACGACAGAAAACCCCTGCGGAATCTCTTCCACAGGGGTTTTCTTTATTGTCATATCGTTATTGTATTGCAGGCAATGCCTGTATTCTTCAATATTTCTAATTCTTTTTTCTTACCGGTACTTACGATTACCTGTCTCTGATCTCCGGTAAGCCATGTAACAGTCTGAGCAGCATTTTCAAGATCATATGCGCCAAACATTTCTTCCAGCAGTACAGGAAGCTTCTCAGCACCGCACAGGATCTCACCCATAGCAAGGCGAAGAGAAAGATATATCTGTCCTACTGTGATCAGCCGGAGATTCTCTATCGATACAAGATCACTTCCCGTATCTACGCGGATATGGAAGTCTTCATCAATCAAAAGTTCTCTGCACTCTCCACCTGTGATTCCGCGTAGAATCTCTGACATGGTCTCAACCAGACGGTTTCCTGTCTTCTCGTAGATTCTGGCAGATAATTTCTCGATCGTATCCATTGCATAATTAATAGAATCGATCTCTATCTCATCTATCAGAGGAAGATATGCATATTCTTCCATCTCCTGAAGTTCCTCTGTCAGATTGGCAAGTGCCGTATTCTTTTCGTGAAGCTCATCATCCAGTTCATTTCTGCCGTCCTGAAGCTTATTCTGCTTCGCCAGCCATCTGCTCTTCATACGTTTACGTTTTTCCAGCTCGCGCACGGTACGCATCTCAAAATTAGTCTCTGCCATAAAGACAAGCGCTCCCGCAATTCCCACCAGGACTGCCGGAACCACTGTCTGCATGTTCATTCCCATATAAATTGCTGCTGAAAAAACGGCAATAACGGTAGCGCACATTATAATGATCTGCGTGCGGTTCTTTTTTTCCAGTTCACTGATACGTCCATCCAGCATCTGAAAGCCATTGCTGTCTCCACTTGTCTTAAGCGCACTCTGCTGCTCTCCAATCTGCTGCTTCTGATCCTCCAGATCGCTGATTTCTTCGCGCAGGCGGCGAATCGCCGTGCTTACTTTGCCTCTTTCAAGCTGATCTGCCTTTTTGCGGCGCTCTACCTGCACCTGATATCCTTTACGGGTCATCTTAAGTCTCTGAGAAGTACGGCGAAGGTTCACTGTCCTGTCCGCGCTCCACTGGAATCCCGCAATCTGGCGCTGCACCTCACGTACGATCTCTGATCCGGTGTTGCCTTTAAGGGGTGCAATACAGATTGCATTCTCAAAAACGGATTCACTGATTCCCTGAGCTACCTTTGAATCGCTGATCCGGTCCGCATCCATCAGCTCTCCGCTTGTTTCACAGAGAAGCTCGCTGTACGGCGTCTCCCGGTGCAGATCACGTGTCAGACGGTAATTTCTTCCGCCGCTTTCAAACCAGAGAACACCGGCATATGGAAATTCCGCATTGCCAAAAAGCATTTTTTCTATAAATGTGCGTACTTCCTCCCGCATCTGTTCTTTTTCATCGTACAGTACATTCAGACCGGATGTAAATTTCAGTGTTTTGTTTTTTATTGATCCGAAATCCTTGATTTCTATCTGTCTGATTTTCATAATCGTTTCCTGTCATCTGCCAGAACCTGTGTACTTAAGAGGGCCTGCAATCCGTAATACAGTGCCTTCTTTTCTACAACGGTCAGATCTTTGTTCAGAAATTTGTTTATATAATCACCGATCAACGTTCCTCGATACTGTCGGTAAAGTTCCTCTATATTGTATGCCGGTCTGGATTCGTCCATAATCTCAACAATATTGCCCAGTCCATGCAACCGTTCGGTCAGCAGTACATTGTCCGGAGAAACCCGGCCTTTCAGAATAAGGCGGTATATGTTTCTGCCGCCACGGCGCATCACTTCACTTCGCAGCATTTCTTCAAGCTTATACTGCGTCGTATCTCTGTCTACATTCAGAACGAGATTCTGATAGGAACGGTTCGCACACGGCACAAGACGTACTTTCACATTGCCGTCCTCATATTCTCCCTGAATATAGCCGTGTTTGCCAAGATCATTACGATCCAGTGGCTCCAGCGAGCCGGAATAGGCAATCTTGTCACGGCAGACTGTATGCGGCTTATGAGAATGCCCAAGCGCGACATAATCAAAACCGGCCGCTGCAAGTCCGGTAAAATCCATCGGACAGCAGCTTAAATCTCCGCCATGTGCAAGAAGCACATGGAATCCCGGTTTGTTAACCGGCTTCCACTCATCATACAGCGGAGACCGCACTTCTTTGTGTTCGAAGCTCAGGCCGTAGACAAATATATTTTTTTCCGGAACCTCCACACAGCGCTGTTCTTCCGTGTCAAAAAATGTGACATTCGTTGCCCAGCGGAATTTCCTGTAAAAAGAGTCCTCTTTTATGTAATCATGGTCTCCTGCCATAAGAAAGATTCTGGTTTCCGGAATCGCGGCAAACCATTCATTGACCTGTCGAAGCTGGCCAAGCAGTGGCTGCCGGTGAAAAAGATCTCCGGCTATAAACAACAAATCCACCGGATTCTTGCGGATACCCGCAATAACCCGGCGGAATGTTTCCCAGATTTCTTCTTCTCTCTCGTGGCTCCAGGGGCAGCCCCGGTCAGGAACTGCGCCCAAATGCACATCAGAAAGATGAATAAATCTTATCATGCAAAACTACTCCTTATAAATCGCAGTTGTTTACTGTTCTCGGGAATGGAATGACGTCACGGATGTTGCCCATACCTGTCAGGTACATTACGCAGCGCTCAAATCCAAGTCCGAATCCGGAATGACGGGTAGAACCGTATTTACGCAGATCCATGTAGAACTGATACTCCTCAGCCTTCAGCCCCATCTCATCCATACGGGCTTTCAGCTTGTCATAATCATCCTCTCTCTGGCTTCCGCCGATAATCTCGCCGATTCCAGGAACAAGGCAGTCCATAGCGGCAACGGTCTTGCCGTCTTCGTTCTGTTTCATATAGAATGCCTTGATTTCCTTCGGATAATCGGTAACAAATACCGGTTTCTTAAAGATCTGCTCTGTCAGATAACGCTCATGCTCTGTCTGAAGGTCACAACCCCAGAATACTTTGTAATCGAATTTGTCGTTGTTTTTCTCCAGAAGTTCGACAGCTTCTGTATAAGTTACATGACCAAATTCAGAATTTACTACATGGTTCAGACGATCCAGAAGTCCCTTGTCGATGAAAGAATTAAAGAAGTTCATTTCCTCCGGAGCATTCTCAAGGACATAACGGATCACGTATTTCAGCATCTCTTCTGCAAGGTCCATGTTGTCATCCAGATCTGCAAATGCACATTCCGGCTCGATCATCCAGAACTCTGCTGCATGACGTGTCGTGTTGGAGTTCTCAGCACGGAAAGTCGGTCCGAATGTGTAGATATTACGGAATGCCTGTGCATAAGTCTCACCGTTGAGCTGACCGCTTACAGTAAGGTTGGTCTCTTTGCCAAAGAAATCCTGGCTATAGTCTACAGTACCATCCTCATTCATCGGAGGATTTTTCATGTCAAGTGTAGTAACCTGGAACATCTCTCCTGCACCCTCACAGTCACTTCCTGTGATCAGTGGAGTGTGTACATATACAAATCCCTTCTCCTGGAAGAATTTGTGGATCGCATATGCGCAAAGAGAACGTACACGGAACACTGCCTGGAAGGTGTTAGTTCTCGGTCTTAAATGTGTCATGGTTCTTAAGTATTCCAGTGTATGGCGTTTTTTCTGAAGCGGATAGTCCGGAGCAGATGCACCCTCTACCTGTACTTCTTCTGCCTGAATTTCAAATGGCTGTTTTGCTTCCGGTGTCGGAACCAGTGTACCTTTGACAATGATCGCAGCACCAACATTTAATTTGCTGATCTCTGCAAAGTTTGGCATGTTGTCATGATATACGACCTGCAGAGTCTCAAAAAAAGTACCGTCATGAAGTACGATAAATCCAAATGCCTTGGATCCACGTACACTTCGTACCCATCCTCCTACGGATACCTCTTTGTTCAGGTATGCTTCTCTGTTTTTATAAATTTCTTTTACCGTTGTGAGCTTCATAATCTATACCTCTCTGTTTATTCATTTCTCATCCAATTGACTTCTAGTATAGACTATTCAACGGATTCCTGCAAGGAGTAAATCAGGGAGAACCGCTGTTTTTATTCGTTCCACTTAAGGATTCCGGCAGCAGAATAATCATCCGCCATATTATAGGAAGCAATTCCTTTCTCGGTCACAAGGTAAAAAGTATCTTTGATATAAATACCGCGTGCAGTACGGTAGTCCTGCCATTCCATCCCGTCGTCAAAAAGTCCACAGTCGTTCATCTTCACATAAGCGTTCGGAACAAAACCATCTTCTTCATCAAAGGAGAATACACTGTAATAGAAGTTTTCACTTGAATCATAGATATCCGAATTGCTTCCGTACATACCGTAGGCAAAACCAAACAGGCCTTTCTTCGGTGCAGCCAGGATTGAACGATAATTTGTAAGTGCATCACAGAAAGAAACGTCCTTCAGTACAAAACGGTCGGTCTCTTTTACATCGGACGGATCGCTGATGTCAAACATTGAGCATTTCATTCCAATCGTATTTCCGGTATCCGGATCTGTCTCCCATCCGATTCCGAGCAGCTTGTTTTCGCCATAGAAGTGCAGGTAAGAGGAAAATCCGGTAATTTTCAGCTCACCGAGCACTTTCGGATTTTCCGGGTCTGAAAGATCGACGGAGAAAAGCGGGTCTGTGTTTTTGTATGTGACAAAATACCCGGTCTCCCCCATAAAGCGGGCAGATTTGATTTCTTCACCTTCTGCAAGATTCTCGATCTTACCAACTGTTTTCATTGAAGAATCCAGCACATACAGGCTGTTGCTCCGTGAAAAATCACTGTAATCGGAACTCCAGGATTCCACAGTCGTTACCACGCGGAGATGATCTGCGTATTCGTCTAATGAAAAGTTGTCATTGAGCTCTCCTGCGACGGAACCAGTGCTTCCGTCCGTGAATTTGCCGTCTGCATAACCAATGCGTACAAGTTCTGTACGGGTCTCTTTTTCGTTCCAGGTCGATACTGCGGAATAAATATTGTTTTCGCTCACGTAGAAGGTTTCTGCACCACTGACAACCGCCATGATATCAGAAGCCTGATCCGGTGTCCCAACTGCCACTGCGCCGGAAACCAGATATGCCTTTCCATTGTAGGAAAAATCATCCGACCCCTCCTGCTCCGGCAGGTAGATATGATCGTATGCGATATATTCCTGTCCGCTTCTCGGGACATAATACTCTAACTGATCTGCATTATTTCCCGCATCCGGCGCATAGGAAGTAAAGAGATACAGATAACCGTTGCTTCGTCTGGATGAGAGATAGGAACCGTCCTGCTGATAGGTTCCTGTCAGTTTCGGAGCGGTTCTGTCCGATATATCGTATGTCAAAACCGAAACTGTCGTCACCGGCATGCTGTAGCTTGAGCGTACTGACTGCGTACTGTCGTTGTCTGAGTCCTCATCACTCGTTGACGGAAGCTTCAGTTCTCCTTTGTAAGTGACGTATTCTATCTGCTGGCGGATTAACTGCAGACAGCTTCCTTCCACATACATTTCTTTGTAATCGGCGCTGTTTTCGCCGTTAATCGCGCCGACCAGTTTCATGGATGCTGCATCTACAATTCGAACTGTACCCTTGCTGTCCATCGCATAAATACAGGTTCCGTCTGTCTTTACGATATCTGCTTCATCGACCGTTTCTTCCTGTGTGTTGGTGGATGAATAATCACCCGGATCCGATTTTTCATCATAACTGAAATCAGAATCAGTTTCGCCCTCAGGATACGTAGCAATTACGCTGTCCGGGGAAGCTGCATCCGATGACGCCATATCTGATGCTGCCACTGTATTTGCGCTTCCAGTGTCGGCCGATTCTTCGATTGTCATTACACGGGCATCGTTACTGGTAGTCGGGTTTTCATTCCATTCTTTGAGCATGTTATACAGGTCATCATAGCTGTCCATATGGACAATGCCCGAGACCGGATCTGTTGCCTGCGCGACTTTGACAGGTTCAGTTGTTTCCGGTGCAGCTTTGTCGGATTCTTCGGCACTTTGAATATCTGCCTGTGCCAGTGCAGTTTCATTGGTAGTCTCTGAGGTGGTCTGTGCACCATTACGTGTCGTCTCTTCAGTGCTCTCCAGTGTCTGAGTATCATTACTTGCTGTGTATGTTGTGTCTCCTGGTTTTGCCTTGGTATGCGTCTTGAGCAGCCCCGGAGTAATCCCAAGTGCCGCAATTACAACGACTGCCGCTGCTGCAGCGCCGATATAGTGGGAAGTTCTGGCATTCCAGAATCTGTGTGTGGTGATGTCTTTTGGCTGATCGTCTTTCTCCGTCCGGGCTGCTTCATTTGGCTGCTGATTTTCGCTCTGCTCTTCAAGCATTTTCTGTATATTCTCCGGTTTCAGGGATTCCGGAACCGGGGTGTCTTCCATTGATTTCCTGATCTTATCCATCAATTCTCTGTCATCCATATTGCTGCCTCCTTTCTATGCAAGAAATTCTTTCATCTTATTCAGTCCGCGGCTGATCCGCGAACGGACCGTATTGTGGTTCATCTGCATCATTTCTCCGATTTCATGGCTCTTGAATCCGCCTACAACATTGAGGCAGATGATCTGACGTTCTGTTTCCTCCAGACGATCCAGTGCCTCTCGCACCTGCAGGCTCTCTTCCGTAGTATCACCTGCTGGCAGGTCATCCGGCAGTTCGACCGTCTTCTGCGTATATTCTTTTAGTTTGCGCCTGCATTTATTGGACAGTATCTGAAAAATCCATGCCCGGAATTTCTCATTATCACGCAGCTTCTCCACCGCTGCAAACGCATCCGTCACCGTCTCGCTCACGGCGTCCTCTGCATCCTGCGGATTCTTCAGGGTGTGAAGAGCAAAATAATACAACTCCCGGTACACCTTTTCATAATATGCGGCAAATACTTCAGGTTTTTTTAAATCGTCCATGTTTCACCTCTGTTTCTGCCCGGCCCCCGCCGGTTCTGTGTTCTATTTGATGCATCTGTATATTAGTGTCATTTTAGCATGGTTTTGTTGCATGGATGTAAAATTTTTTCTGAATATATACAAAAAGAACCCGAAATTTCTTTCGGGTTCCACTTTCTGATGCTTTTACACTATGTAATTATAATGTCTCGATGAATCTCATAAATGCTTCTCTGCCTTCTGGTGTGCATTTGTATACACCGGCATCTTCGAGTACGTGTACAAACACAATGCCGACCTCTTTCCGGAGAATCTCATGGATGTTGTCCTTGTTGATGTCCTTGTGTTTCGAGAGCACTTCTGCCGCCCATGCCGCATGTTTCTCGATCTTTTCGTTTGAAGCGATGTCTTTGCCTTCCAGAATGTATTCTTCGAGAAGCTCCAGTTCTTCTTTCAGTCGTGCCGGAAGTACCGCAAGTCCCATAACCTCGATGAGGCCGATATTTTCTTTTTTGATGTGATGATACTGTGCATGCGGATGATACACACCGAGCGGATTTTCCTCGGTCGTGATGTTGTTTCGAAGTGTCAGATCCAGCTCATACATGTCGCCGACTTTACGTGCGATCGGAGTGATCGTGTTGTGCGGTTCACCGTCTGTCTCAGCAAAAATAAATGCTGCTTCATCGGTATATCCTCTCCAGACTTCCAGTACATGTGTCGCAAGATCGACCAGACGGTCAGAGTCTTTATGGCGGATACGAAGCACAGACAGCGGCCACTTAACGATACCAGCCTCTACATCCTCATAACCCGGGATTGTCACATGTTTCTCGATCGGAGCTTTTGCCATTGCAAATGTATAATGACCACCCTGAAAATGATCATGGCTCAGAATGGAGCCGCCAACAATCGGAAGATCCGCATTGGAACCAAGGAAATAATGCGGGAACAGTTTGACAAAATCAAACAGTTTGATAAATGCATTTCTCTCGATCTTCATCGGGGTATGCTTGCTGTTAAACACAATACAGTGTTCATTGTAATATACATATGGAGAATACTGGAATCCCCATGGTGTATCATTGATCGTGATCGGAATGATTCTGTGGTTCTGTCTCGCCGGATGATTAACACGGCCTGCGTATCCCTCGTTTTCCGGGCAGAGCAGACATTTCGGATAACTGCTTGCTTTGACATTCTTTGCTGCTGCGATCGCTTTCGGATCTTTTTCCGGTTTGGAAAGATTAATCGTGATATCGATTTCTCCATACGGGCTGTCCACTTTCCATTTCTGATCTTTCTTTACACGATAACGGCGGATATAATTGCTGTCCTGGCTCAGTTTGTAAAAATAATCTGTTGCTTTCTGCGGATCATCCTGATATCTGTCCCAGAACTCTTTCTGAACCTGTGCCGGACGGGGCATCAGGCAATTCATCAGTCTGGTGTCAAAGAGATCACGGTAAACCACACTGTCTTCGATCAGTCCTCTCTTTACTGCTTCATCCAGAAGTTCATTCAGAGTTTCTTCCAGATCCACACCGGAAAATTTTTCTTCCGGTTCGGTGTATTCATCTTCGTGAAATACATCCAGAAGAAGGTTTGTTGTGTAATTTTTTTCACACTCCGGAACCAGTCCTGACTCAACTCCATACTGTACAAGTTTTGCGATGCCTTTGCTTAACATAAGCCTGTCCCCCTGTAAAATTATTTTTGATTATCAAGATAAGAAATAAACACATTACCCGCCTGCTGGAAAAGAGCGGTACTGTCGTTCATTCCATACGGGCTGACTTTGCCTGTCGCAGGATCCAGAAGCCATGTATTGTATGCGTCATATCCGACGATCACGACACTGGTATCTGCACCGGTTTTTGCTATAACTGCACGCTGTGCACTGATCTCATAAAGGACATTTTCCAGACTGCATCCGGTAAGGTCGATCACGGTTCCGGAATCTCCCAGACCTTCCTGCAGCTTGCCTTTATCCCATGAACCACTTCGGATGACCTCAGGAACATCCTCCGTATTAAGCGTAAGCTGTGTTTTTATATTTCCACGTTCCCAGACATATTGCTGCGCCCGGTTCAAAACCACGCCGGTCCGGCTGTCTGCCTGCAGTACTGCCTGTGCCGGATCAGTCCACACACTGTCCAGTCCACCGCGGGCATATACATAATAAACGTTTCCGAGCTGGCTCTTGTCCACTTCGACCTGAACAATGTTCTCGTTGCCGTTTTTTATTTTGGCAGTAAGAATCAGCGGTTCATCTGCCTCCGGTTTGTCAGTGAATACCAGTTTGACGATAACACCCTGACGTGTCGTGCTTGTCTGCTCCACAGAAACCAGATCTGCCGAAGTTTCTTTGTTGTTCATGATGTTGTCTTTACTCTTGACGACGTACGCATTTCCGTTCTTTTCTGACAGGTTAAATTCCATCATAGAACTTCCGACCGTCACGTCTGTAATATAATATCCATCCTGATGATACTCTTTTTTGATATTTCCGTCAAAGTCCTCAATCTTTATAGATGTGATTCCGTCGACCGTATGCCCGTTTTCATCAGTAAGACTGTCCCCGTCAAGTACATTTCCGTAAATCAGATCTTCATTCATAAAGCCAAGCACACGGAGCTGCTGCGAGGCATCCGGTGTATCATTTCTCGTCTTCAGTGAATCAAAATCAATGTATTCTATCTGTCCTGTCTGCTCACCATCCACAATGCGCCATGCCGCGTGCGCATTTGTCTCAGACACGGCGAACTGATTACTGTCGATATTTTCCGCCAGAACTTTATAATCACTGTCATCGATATTGATCTGGTAAAGACTTCCGGAAAGAAGCAGGAACAGCTGGTTTTTCTTGTTTACATAACTCAATGTACCGAAATCGGATTTCAAAAACTCAAACGACTCTGTCGTCGGAATAAATACTTTCTCCTCAACTACATTCTGATCATGATTGTAATGATAGATTCCGGCTCCGCAGTAACCTTCATGGCTTCCGCGGTTCATGTAACCATAGACCATAAAATTGACATCGCCGTCGTCTTCCACGCTCAGAAGCTTAATGTCATGTTCCGTGCGTGAATCGCGGAAATCTCCTTTTGCCGCCTTACGGAAATCAAACACCTGCGCAAACTTGCCGTTATTCTGCGTGTAAGTCCAGAGCGCCCCTTCCTGCACAAAAGCCGTCATACTTCCCTCTGTATTTGTAAGATATGTCACATTTTTGTTTCGGGCTCCGAGAAGCAGCCCGTCATCCGTGATTACCGACTGTTTCGGGTCAAATACCTGTCCTGCGGACCTCTCAAAATCGAGCAGACGGATACGGTCCTCCGAATAACGCAGACGGTAAAAATCTGTTACATTATAGTATTCCGCACCACCGTTTTCATTTGCGGCACAGATCTCATATTCCAGTGAAATACTTGCGGTCGTTTCATTGATTTCTTTGATGACCGGTATCCCTTTCTTTGTGATCTGTGGATTTAAATTACCCCAGCTTATCACAGAAAGTGGTGATTTAATGGAAACGGATGCAAAATTTGTTGTCGCTGAATCTGCGGATTCCAGATATGCGGCAAGATTATCTGCCGAAGTTTTGTCCATACACATCTGTGCAAAATCAGATGCAAATTTCACATACGCCTGCGTATTTGTAGAGGATCTGGATACAACTCGCGTATAATAATAGGCTTCCCCATCATTGGTATCGACCGTCAGCTGCATAGAGTACTCCTGATTCATCAGAAGCCCGGAATTGATCTCAATCTGTGCCCGGAGATAACCGTCCGATCCTGAAGAATCCAGATTTTTGATCTTGCGGTTTTCGACAATCTTGGTTCCATCAGAAGTACGTACCTCATAAGAAAGGCTCTTTATCTTTTCATCATAAGGATTGATTGCGATCGTCAGTTTCTTCGTCGTATCCAGTGGTGTCACACTGTCACGAACAAAATCTGCTTCCATCGGCTGCCGGTAACCATACATGCGGTTTGCAAGCGTTCCGTTAAAATCCATCATCACTTCCGGAAGCGTTGGATTATTCATATCCGAACGGTCATCGGTCGTTTCGTTGTTCATCAGAAACACCGTGCCGGCCACTCCCAGTATAAAAATCACCAGAAGAATCAAAAACCTTTTCAGTGCTTTTAACATGGTTTCAGACTCCCTTCTCAGAGTGCAGTCCGTCCGGATAAAGCAGTTTTTCCAGCGTCAGATGGCTGTTCAGCGCATCATTCATCGCAGGAAGTCCCTTCGGGAAATGAGCTTTTTCATTTTTGACCGCACGGATCAGAAGATTCTTCGGGGTATGTTCCATATCAATAAATTCAAGGATCTGTGTACTATATCCTTGCGATTCAAGCAATTCCGCACGGATACCATCTGTCAGAAGCGCCGAAATACGTTCTTTCAGGATACCATATTTCAGCACTGGCTCCAGAAGTTCATTGTGAATCTGACTGTTCAGCTCATGCTGGCAGCACGGCACAGACAGAATCACCTGCGCATCCCACTCGACAGCTTTTGCAAGTGCATAGTCTGTCGCTTTGTCACAGGCATGGAGCGTCACGACCATATCGACCTTCTGTAGACCCTCATAATCCGCGATATCACCATGCAGAAAATGCAGCTTGTCATAGCCGTATTTTCCGGCAAGGCCGTTACATTTCTTAATAACGTCTTCTTTCAGATCAAGTCCGATGATATTGACATCGTATCCTTTGAGTTCTTTCAGATAGTAATACATGGCAAATGTCAGATAAGATTTGCCACATCCGAAATCCAGAATCGTGATCTCCCGTTCTCTGGACAGCGCCGGAAGAATATCCTCGATAAATTCCAGAAAACGGTTGATCTGCTTAAATTTGTCATAAGAAGTATTGTGGATTTTGCCCTCGCGGTTCATCACACCGAGATCCACAAGAAACGGAACCGCTGTCCCCTCTTTCAGAATGTATTGTTTTACCCGGTTGTGCGCCTGAATCCTGACCGGTTCCAGCGCCGGATGCTTTTTGACTTTGATTGTCTGCCTGCCTTTTTTGCTGACCAGAACCGTGCCATCCACGCATCTTCCCTGTGTCTGAAGCTGTGAGAAACAGCCTTCGCCAAGGTTTGCCGCCACATAGGAAATGATTTCTTCCTTTGTATAATTCGAGTGAAGTACCTTCGTTCCCACCGTCGAGGATGCCTGATAACAGACACTGCCTTTCAGTTCGATCGGGCGTATCCGCACACGGGACGGAGCATCTTTTTCCTTACTTCTCTGACCGCTTAAGACTGCAAGCATCAGCTCTTCATCAAATTGTTTTTCCAAAAATTCCTGTAATGTCATCATATAAAATAAGTCTTTCTTTCTGTCACACTGTACGTCTGTGATACAAAGCTTCCTGTCAGAATCCCCGGCATCTGCGCCGTCTGCAGCGTTTTCTGGAAATCTCCTGATACAAAAGCACTTCGATCAGATCATCTAAAAAGCGATCCGAAATCTCCTGCAGTTCAAGTTCCCCTGCAACCTGCTCGCGTATCTGTCTGCACAGGCTGCGCATCATCAGTCTGTCGGGATATTCGTCATAAAGCCGGCTTCCTTCATAATCCAGAAGCTCACATTCTTCTTCTACTTTTTCCTGCACTTTGAGTGCTGTATCCGGAAAATAAGATTTCATCAGGGCAAATTCTCTTTCCTGCATGCGTTCTCCGCTATAAAGCGCCGGACTGGCATAAGTCAGATAAAATGGTAAAAACTTGTCGTAATACATGGACAGACTCCTGCTTTACCATCGTCCCTATCATTGTATGCAGGACTATGCGAAATGTGCCGCAATCAGCCCTGGATATCTTTCAGAATGCGAAGTGTCAGTTTGAAGCTGTGCTCTGCTGCCATTGCCTCAAATGTCGGATAATCCATTTCTGCACTTCCGTCTGCTTTGTCGGAGATCGCACGGATCACAAGAAACGGAACATTGTTAAGGTATGCTGCCTGAGCGATTGCTGCGCCCTCCATTTCAACGGCATATGCACCGAATTCTTTTACGACGAAATCTTTTACACCCTGATCTGCAACAAACTGATCGCCGGATGCGATACGTCCCTCAAATACTTCGATGTCCGGATTGACTTCTTTACATGCCTGCACTGCCAGCTTGCGGAGTGCATCATCACTGTGGAAAGAAAATGCATCCATCTGCGGAATCTGACCTACCGGATAACCAAATGCTACTGCATTCATATCATGATGGATAAGGTCTGTGGAAACTACGATATCGCCGATATTGATATCTGCATTCAGACTTCCTGCGATACCTGTATTGATCACGACTTCTGCATGGAAATCGTCAATCAGGATCTGTGTACAAATTGCTGCATTTACTTTACCGATTCCAGAGCGGACAACAACTACTTTTTTGCCTTCTAAAACACCGGCATAAAATTCCATGGAAGCTTTGCGTGTGATCTCCACATCCTGCATGCGCTCTTTGAGGCTTGCAACCTCTACTTCCATTGCTCCTATGATACCAATACATCTCATAATAAAATTCTCCCGTCTTTTTTCTGTATTTTAAATTGTCTATTTCATAATTTCTACATTCTTTTTTATTATACCAAATGTTGCGTTTATATGGAAACTTTTTTTACCTCGAAGAAGCCCGGATATCAGAATCAGACTTGTAGCCTTTCTTCTTTTCTGCTATACTGTCTCAAGGAGGTTGATATTATGGTATATAAAACATCCGGCGTCTGTTCAAGCGCCATCTCATTTGAAATTGACGAACAGGGAAAAGTTCATGATGTAAAATTTCAGGGCGGATGCTCCGGCAACACACAGGGCGTAGCCAAACTGATCGAAGGTATGGATGCCAAAGAAGCTATCAGCAGACTCGAAGGGATCCGCTGCGGATTCAGACCAACATCCTGTCCGGATCAGCTTTCCAAAGCTCTGAAAGAAGCTTTAAACTAAATTCAACTGCAAAACCGGAGAACCACATCGGCTCTCCGGTTTTTTGCATCTTTTTATAGTGATTTTTATTTACAATTCTTTATGACAGATCATCTCGGTCCCATTTATCACACAATGACTGCACTTCTCTTGTAAAGCGGTCGAGATCTTTGTTCGGAATGCCTTCGCTCTTACGGATAACAGACATAAGACGCTGTCCCATAGCAACCAGTTTCTGGAATGCACGTGCAGCTTTCGAAGTCTTCGGTGAAACGGCAGCCTTCGTGATCTTGATGCCCTGTGCTTCATAGATGCAAACATTTTCTGCGAGGTCAAAAACAGTGCCGCTGAACGGTGCCATTGCATCCAGTCCAAGTTCTTCTTCAAGACGTCTTGCAAAAATTTCCGTCACTTCATCATCACCATGTGTAACAAAAACTTTTGTCGGTTTCTGACTGAAAGATTTGATCCAGGTCATCAGTCCGTTTACATCCGCATGACCACTGATGCCCGGCATCTGGCAAATTTCTGCACCAACATAAACAGTCTCACCGAAAAGTTTTACCTCTGTAGCACCTTCGAGAAGTGATCTTCCGAGGGTACCAATTGCCTGATAACCGACAAACAGAATCGTGTTGTTCGGATTCCACAGATTGTGTTTCAGGTGATGTTTGATTCGACCGGCATCACACATACCGCTCGCAGAAATAATTACCTTGCAGTCTTCGTCAAAGTTGATTGCTTTGGAATCGTCACTTGTGATCGAGGTTTTCAGTCCCGGGAACATCAATGGGTTGATGCCCTTATTTACAAGTGCCATGGCTTCTTCATCAAAACAGTCATAAATATGTTCGTTAAAAATGGTTGTCGCTTCATTTGCCAGCGGACTGTCCACATAAACCTTGAAGTTGTCGTGTCCATGGACGCGTCCTTCTTCTTTGATCTGGCGAATGAAATAAAGCATCTCCTGTGTACGTCCTACCGCAAATGACGGAATAATGACGCTTCCTCCGCGGTCGAAGGTTCTCTGGATCACTTCACTCAGAAGTCCCACATAATCCGGACGGTCGCCATGGCTTCTGTCACCGTAGGTCGATTCCATCACAACATAATCGGCATCGTGAAGGTATACCGGATCTTTGATCAGCGGCTGATTGAGATTTCCGATGTCACCTGAGAAAACAATTTTTTTCTCTTTGCCGTCTTCGTTGATGATCACTTCAATGCTTGCAGAGCCAAGCAGGTGTCCGGCATCGACAAAACGTACACGGATACCTTCCGCCGGTGTGATCGTCTTTTCATATGGACACGGAACAAAATTCTGCAGAACCCCCAGTGCATCCTCCATTGTATATGCCGGTATAAATTCCGGCTTGCCCTGACGACGTCCCTTACGGTTTCGCCATTCTGCCTCGAACATCTGAATGTGAGCACTGTCACGAAGCATAATGTCACAGAGATGGCAGGTCGCCTGTGTCGCATAAACCGGTCCCTGAAAACCTTTTGCATAGATTGCCGGCAGATTTCCGGAATGATCCATATGTGCATGGGTCAAAAGCACAAAATCAAGGTCACTTCCCTTAACCGGTATTTCCTGATTTTCATAATAATCGGGTCCCTGTTCCATACCACAGTCTACAAGAAACTTCTTACCGGCAGCTTCCAGATAATAACAGCTTCCGGTTACTTCGTGTGTTGCCCCAATAAAGGTTATCTTCATGTGCGAGCCCCCTTTGTCTGAAAAATCACGCAAATATATATTGTTGTAATCATTATACACGATTTACTTGTTTTTTAACAGTATTTTTGTGTAAAATCACAGGAGAAATACAAGAAAAGAACAGGGCGGGATCTGAAATCCTGCCCTGCCTTACATGGTTTTGGTTTGGTTTTTAAAAGCCTGCAGGCACCTCGTCCCCTTCGAAAGGTAACGGATGTTTACACGGTTTATTAATTGCATTCTCCGGTGTACGTGATGCCCGCAGTAGTTTGGTTTAAAGATTTTGTCTTAGGTTTTTAAAGTTATAATTTGTTAATTGGTTTTACATGGTTTAAAAAAGTTTGGTTTTTGGTTGATTTTTGGTTTTCTCTTTAATGTTGTTTTTGGTTAATAGTTACTGTTGAATGATTGGAATTACTTAATCATAATGCCACTTGTAAGTGTGGATGTGGATTCTTTCAAGCCACCATTGCTGGCTGCATGATATCCACGTACACGGTAGTAGGAGCCACTCGGAACAAGTATATTTAGCCCCCTATCAAGACTTGTTACATTGTTAGCAGTATACTCAAAAGTCTTATAAGTACCATAGCTTCCATTAACTTTACGCTCTAAAAATAGAGATAAATATACTTTTGCGCATTTCTTATGGCACTGTGTTGAACCAAAAATTGTCACTTCATGATTGGATACCTTCTGAATTTTT
This sequence comes from uncultured Ruminococcus sp., assembly GCA_900066355.1. Taxonomy (GTDB): domain Bacteria; phylum Bacillota; class Clostridia; order Lachnospirales; family Lachnospiraceae; genus Blautia_A. The sequence goes on along the minus strand of FMEL01000012.1, from coordinate 87,323 downwards.
ACATTTCCTAAATTCAGATTAGTACCTCTGAGCATGCTGTAACTAGTATCCTCTGCATAATCTTCTGTAGTTTCCTCATCGGTAAGTTCTTCTTCTGAGATTTCATCCAAAATGCTAGTGGTTTCTGCCAGAACTGGTGTTACACCCATAGATACTGACACTCCAACTGCCATAAGAAGACCAAGTAATTTCTTTCTTCTGCTCATTTCTCACTTCCTTTCGCTATGTAAATATACCCTTACATAATATATACGTAAGAAATCGCAAAAAATCACTCTAAAATTTCATATATTTTATGATTTTTTTGAGTTCTTCAATATCTATTCTCCCAGATAATATATATACAACATCATCCTTAGACCAACTAGCCATATAATTAGGCAGTTTTTCATTCTTATCATTTATTTTTTTGATTACAACTTTAGTCTCTTCATCATCTGCCACCACACTTTCTTGTTCTTCTCCATGCATCACATAAATATCACTTGCAACATCTTCACTTTGTCTATCAATATAAAATGTAATTATGGTCTTCTTATATTCATATTGTATTTTAGCTAGTGTAGCAGGTTCATCTATTATATACTTATAAAATTCCATTCCTACTGGTCTATAATAAAATTGAGGTAATTGAATTTTTAATTCTTGTTCGATATCCTCAATTGCCTTATACTCGTCTGTGTTCGCAAGCTCATTGTCCTTATTATTATCCACAACTACTCTTGTATCATCCCCAGACAAATATCGAATCCTATCTATAAAGTAGTTCCTATTCGCCTCACTTGTCATGCTCGCAGCAAATACGCACAACAGACACACGCCTGCCACCCCCGCGACTTTACCCAGCCGCAGATAATTCCGCTTCTTTCTGATCGGACGGTCATTCTTTGAACTTTTCTCCGACGATACCTCAATATCAGACACTGCTACTGTCTCTGTCTTCACAGGCGAATCGTAACCTTCTGTTGCCCATGCTGCGGTACCAGCCTCTTTTGAACTTTCCGGCTCCATAGAGACAACTTTATCCGCAACTGCATTTTCCGCGCGGCCGGCCTCCTTCGAAGTTCTCGCCTCCATAGAAATAATTTTCTCCCCGGCTGTCCTTGACACAGAAGCATTATTCTTCTTCGCCGCAGCATCTCCGGCGATTTCTGTACCGACACCTCTGACCGCTTTCTTTGAAACCTCCGAAATGTCATCCGGTTCATCCGCCTCATCTTCATACAGCCCTTCTTCTTTCAGGCGCTGATAGAATTTTTCTCTGGGGACACTCAACTCTTCTGCGATATCGAGGTTTTTCTCATACTCCTGTCCGGCAAGCAGAGATTTCTCAATCAGCTCCGCCTCATTGATGTATGTCTCCTCAAGCCACTGCCGGAATTTCTCATCGTCTTCCATATCCGGCATGTCCATCGTCAGATTCTCTATATGATTGTGATTATCCTTTTGTTCTTGTTCAAACTTTTCTTTCATTTTACTATCTCCTGCCGCCGTTTTTACCTCACTTTACACAAACGACAGCTCTATCTCTCCTTGACAATTTTGCCCCGGTGGTTCATAGTTATGGTTAATAAAAAGATTTTTCAGGAGGAATTCCCTATGAAACATATTGTTCTTACCGGCGGTGGTACTGCCGGCCACGTTACCCCTAACATCGCCCTGATCCCGACACTCAAAGCTGCCGGATATCAGATTTCCTATATTGGTTCCTATGAAGGTATTGAGCGTAAGCTCATCGAAGAAATGGGAATTCCTTATTACGGAATCTCCTCAGGCAAACTCAGACGTTACTTTGATCCTAAGAACTTTTCCGATCCGTTCAGGGTTCTCAAAGGTTTCCTCGAAGCCAGGAAGCTCCTTAAGAAACTGAAACCTGACGTTGTATTTTCCAAGGGCGGTTTCGTCACCGTCCCGGTTGTGATCGCTGCAAAAAAATGCAAGATCCCAGCAATTATTCATGAATCAGATATGACTCCGGGTCTTGCCAACAAGCTCTGTATCCCTTCCGCAGTCAAAGTATGCTGCAACTTCCCTGAGACAGTCAGCAGTCTTCCGGCAGATAAAGCTGTCCTCACCGGTACTCCGATCCGTCAGGAACTTCTGAAAGGTGACAAAGAAGCCGGCAGACAGTTCTGCGGATTTACTACCGACAAACCGGTCCTTATGGTGATCGGCGGAAGTCTCGGTGCAGCCTCTGTCAATGACCACGTCCGCAAGATCCTTCCGGAACTTCTGAAAGAGTTCCAGGTCATCCATCTCTGCGGCAAGGGCAAAATGGACGAGTCTCTCAAGGGTACCGAAGGGTATGTACAGTACGAATACATCAAGGAAGAGCTTCCGGATCTCTTCGCACTGTCCGATGTTGTGATTTCCCGTGCAGGCGCCAATGCAATCTGCGAGATCAGTGCCCTTCACAAACCAAACCTTCTGATTCCGCTCTCTGCAAATGCGAGCCGCGGTGACCAGATCCTGAATGCCCGTTCTTTTGAAAAACAGGGATTCAGCATGGTACTTGAAGAGGAAGAAATCACCGATGAAAAGCTCCTCGATACCATCCATCAGTTATACAAAAACCGTCATACGTTCGAAGAAGCAATGGCAGGTGGCAAACAGATGGATTCCATTCATCATATCTTTTCTCTTATTGAGGAATGTGTATTATCCAGGTAAGCAACAGAAGGCAGTTACAAATGTGACTGCCTTCTTAGTTTCTCCAGTTCTTCTATAATCCACGCCTTTGAACGCAGATTACGGTTGTTTACATTGTTCGTTGTGATCCCGTATTCCTCAGCAACTTCCGAGGCCGGAATCCTGTGCATCTTGGTTTTTATCAAAATATCGTAGTTCTGTGGATTTCTCATTCTGAGTTTCCGGAGAACGAGTCGCTGATAAGTTTCTTCTTCCATGCGCAGAAGCTGTGCTTCCGGGTCTCCTTTTTCATCGGGAGTCTCTTCCACACCCTCTTCGTCGAATGTACACATTTCCTGTTTGGTGGAGGGTTTTCTGAAATAATCGTTGCATCTGTTTGTAGTTGCGCGAAAAACCAGTGCTTTCAGTTTCTTATGGTCTGAATAATCCAGATTTTCCCTCATCTTGTATAATGTGATGAAAATCTCCTGACTGATATCTTCTGCCAGAAGTTTATCCTTCGTGATACAGTATGCAACATATGCTGAGAATCTTTGATATTCATCATAGAACTTATTAAAATTCTCAATCGTCATTCGTATTTACGCTTTCGTTTTATTTTGTCATTTTTTCTTACGTATTCTGTATGACTCATGCTTTTACTTTATTCAGAATCTCTTCTTTCATTTCATCGGTCAGCTCGCCCGGTTTCCATGTCAGACCAACCTGGTCGCCTTCATAACGCGGAATCAGATGCATATGGAAATGAAAAACTGTCTGACCCGCAATCTCACCATTGTTCTGTACGATGTTAAATCCGTCACAGTTCAGTCCATCTCTGAGTTTTGTTGCCATTTTTTTTGCAAGAACCATTGCTTTCGCTGCGGTCTCATCCGGAAGTTCATAAATATTGGCAGCATGTGATTTCGGAAGAATCAGCGAATGTCCCTTAGAAGCCGGTCCCAGATCCAGGATCACGCGGAAGTCTTCGTCCTCATATAATGTAGCAGATGGAATTTCTCCATTCGCGATTTTACAAAAAATACAATTTTCCATGATAAATTCCTCCTTCAGAATTCTGTAAAAATAACTGTTTAATAACTATATTGTCTCGTATTTGTGCGAATTTTTCAATACGAAATTTGTTGATTGTGGTATTTTATGATGATACACTTCCCATGAGGTGACAGATTATGCAGGAAAAGAACAAATTTGAACAGCAGAAAAAAGAATTTCAGTCGACACTCTCGATGTTCTCACATGAGATACGTAACCCCCTCGCTCTTATCACAAGTGAGTTACAGATGTTATCCGACCATCATCCGCAACTTTGTCTGGATGAACACTGGGACAACATTATGGAAAATCTGAATTACATCCGCGAGCTTCTCGATGAACTTTCCCGGTACCAGAATGCAGGACATCTCTCTCTCGTATCAACAGATACAAGCCTGTGGCTTGATCGAATTACCAATACCTTTCGACCTGCACTGGATTATCTGGGCATTGTACTTGAGACTGACATCCCTAAGGATCTTCCCCATCTTGAACTGGATCAGACAAAAATCCGTCAGGCTCTTTTTAATCTTCTCCGCAATGCACAGGAGGCCATTCAGCACGCACACGGAAAAATCCAGATTGCCGCTTCTGCTGTTTCAGATGGAATACAGATCACCGTCCATGACAATGGCTGTGGTATGACTGCCCAGCAGACGGAACAGATCTTTTTTCCTTTCGTAACGTACAAGCCCGGCGGCACAGGTCTCGGGCTTGCTGTCACCCGGCAGATCATCGAAGCACACCATGGGACGCTCCGCGTCGAAAGTGTACCCGGTGAAGGAACAACCTTTTATATTCTTCTGCCTCTCGGATGATACAGAAGAATGGAAATCATCATTCCACAAACCAGTCCGGCAACGTGAGCTGTATTGTCCACTCCTGTGCTGGTAAATCCATAATAAAGAGAAAAAAATGCCATGACAAGAATCTGTCTCGCAGACAAATCTCCGAGCCATCCTTTGTTGCGGATCACAATATAAATCATCGCTCCCATAACAGCAAAAACTGCACCGGAAGCACCCGCTGATACGGCAAAATCCATAGATTTCAGCTCAACAAGCACTGAGATCACATTTCCGAGAAGTCCGCCCACAATATAGATGATCAGAAATTTCATCTTGCCGATTACACGTTCAAGACGGCTTCCCAGAACAAACAGAACCAGCATATTATTCAAAAGGTGTTCGATTCCGAAATGCAGGAACATACAGGTAAACAGTCGGTAATATTCCCCACCTTCTATGATCATCGGTGTGTAGGCTGCGCCGCAGTCCAGCATATGCATCGTGTTCTGTGAACTGCCGGTGAATTCCACCGCGAGAAACACAATAATATTGATCAGTATCAGACCGACCGTCACCGGCTCTTTTTTTATTTCTTCCAAATTCTCACTCCTTTGTCCTATAGACACACCAGAAACGACACAGGATTATCGCCGCAACTGCGATCAAAAATCCATCTGCACTCTTCGCCATATTTCTTATGGCAGCTGTTTTTCCGCCGACCATAATCAGAAAATAGACCGCGCAACGGCTCATTTCAAGATAAAAAACACACCCTGCCGATAACACGAAATGTTTTGTGCTGATCTTCTTTTCCAGACAAAGCCAAATGAAAAACGCTGCTACAAAAGCAAGAATCAGATAGTCCGTCCCATTCTTATACATCCAGAATGTCGATGCTGCACAGGCAGGTGCATAGAGGATCAGTGAATCCGCTTCTGCACCACCTTTCTTTTTCAGGTAAAGCCAGCTGCCTCCGGTAAACAAAATTCCTATCAGCATATTCGCCATCAGAATCAACGTAGAATTAACACCAAACGACTGCAAAAATCCAAGCAGGCCGAGATACTGTTTCGGTGAAACCGTTCCGCTTGAAAAAGTTTCTTTCAGTAAAACAAGCGGAGAAGTTCCGGTAATCGCAGAAGATGCCCCCCATCCGGCAATGTCAATGACTGCTGCCGTGATCAGTGGTTTCCATTTGCGGTTCAGAAGCCATACCAGGCAGATGATCATAGATATCTGCGGTTTCGTCATAGCGAATCCCATACAGATACCGGCAATCCATGGATTCGAATCTGTCAGGCAGATTGCCAGAATGCAGAGACAACAGAGGATTGCCCCGGAATTTCCGTATCGAAGAGAATACATGAAACTGAAATGTCCTCCGATCAAAAACAGAAACAGCAATAAAAGCTGACTGGAAAATTTCTCACGGAATTTGCGGCAAACAACAGCTCCGGTAACGATATAAGCGATAAAGTGTAATACCCAGAGATATATTTTTGCCTGTTCAAGCGGAAGAAAGGCTCCATAAAAAGCAGTTCCCATCACGCAGCACCACGGAACGGTCGCAAAACCTGACGGAATTTTTCCTACAGAATCCAGCAGGGCATCCTTTCCGATCAACGGAAACGGATCATACCCCAGCAATGTATAACGACTGATCCGCCAGTGTCCCTTAATGTCATATCCGGAATAACCCAGATAAAAATAAAATACGATGCACATCAGGATACAAAGCATCAGAAGTCCGGCAATCAACCGGAAACGTTTTTCTCTTATGTCTGAACCTGTGTTATTTTTTGCAGCAGATGTCATATCAGATTTTCCACTCCCTGTATTGTTTTTTTCTTGCTGCAGATCGTGAGCGCAAAATCAGCCAGTCCGTACCTGCAGCCGCGGCACACTGCCCGTCTTTTTCCTCACGGTCTCCGATCATCAGGACATCTTCTTTTTTCAGATGGTTTTCGCCGAGGATGAACGTGAGTCCCTCCGGATCCGGTTTCAGATAAGAAAACCGGACATTGTCCGGATAATAGAGTCCGTCCGCCTCAAGTTCCAGTACGCCTCTCTTGTCCTCAAGCGGATAATCTGAATACAGATATACATGATGTCCTTTTTTCTGCTGTTTTTTCAGAAATGCCAGCAACTGCCTGTCGCGGCTTTTGTATACTGCCCGAAGAGGGCGTCTGTACATCCATTCTTCAATGATACTGTCTACTTTTTCAGAAGAAAAATGGTATTTATGCGAAAGAAGGAGGCGTATCCTGCTTTCACAGTCCGCTTCCTTCAGTAATTCTTCAGATTCTCTTAAGTGACGATAGTCTTTGAGCAGGAACGCTTCTCTGTAATTTCGAATATGCACGAGAAAATATCCTGCCATCTGCACCAGCATCTGCAGACGCATCGGATATTTGTAGTAGAGCGTTCCATCCATATCTACCACATAGTTTTTGTACTCTTTGATTGATTTATGTAAATTTTTATCCATATCAGAGTTTCAGCAAATCCTTTCCTGCGATCCATTCCAGTCCCGGAATATGGACCATCATCAGAATGCATGTAATCACAATAAACACCAGTAAATAAAGCATCAGGCCCTTCTCGTGGAAAAGCTTCTCCGGCTTCTGGGCACAGGAATCTTCTTTATAACTGATATTCAGATACAAGCTGAAAAGGCCACACATAATCGGAATATCAATGATCAGCTCTGCTTTGTATTTGATCATAAAGACACCACAGAAAAATACGGAAAGCAGTGCATAATAAAAAGCTGAGATCAGCAGTGACTTTTCTGTGTAATACTTAAATGACCGGCGGTAGTGGCCTGCAAGCTCTTTGTCCGCGATCATACGGTATTCGGAATAACGTTTGGTTGCCATCAGGAACGCGCCGCCCATCCAGTAGCCAAGCACGATGCTTACCGGTGGCAGATATCCGGAGGAAATCGCAAACCATCCGATCAGAAGACGGATTGCATTGTTTACAGATTCTGAGAGCACATCCACATACGGGATCTCTTTTGTACGGAATGGTTTTACATTATAAAGAATGCCCATCACAAACAGCCAGAGTTCCATCAGAAATACCGGTCTGGAGATAAACCACGCGATCAGAAGTCCGAGTGCGCCAAGTACTGCATACTCGGTCATAACCCAGTGAAATTTCAGATTTCCCGATACAACAGGACGGTTTTTCTTTGTCGGATGAAATTTGTCAAATTCTGCGTCCAGCCATTCATTAATAACATAATTGGCAGATGCCACAAATGATGTCGAAATAAGTGCAAGAACAATGTCCTTTACCACAGCCGCAGTAATTGGATTTCTTGTCAGAAATAAAGCAAAAATCATACCCGGTACAATAAATAACTGTTTGATCCAGTGATCGACACGGGCAATTTTTATGTAATCTTTCATATAACTCTTTTCCTTTTCATTTTCTCCAAAAAAGTATAGCATACCGCATTGTAAAAGTCCACACAAGCCACTTGCCATACCGGAATCTAGGCAGTAAAAATAATAAGGATGTTTATATTTACCAACATTCTATTTCAAAAAGATATAACGGGCCTGTGCAAATTCCACCTGATCCTCGTCCTGCAGCTGATATTCCTCTCCTGTCTTCAGCAGTCTTCCATTTACTGATGTGCCATTTCTCGAATTGAGGTCAGACAGATAATATTCCTCATCTACTTTCCGAATCTTTGCATGAATACGACTGACTGTCGGAAGAGAGATCACTGCATCGGCAGCATTTTCCATCTTACCGATTACCATAAGGTCACGGTCAAGATAGATCGTCGCAAGTTCTCCCGGTTCACGGCTTACAAGGCTGGCCGGTCCTTCAGTCTGTCCGGCGGATAAGACGACTGTCTCACCATAGTTTTCTGTCTTTTCAGTTTCGTAGTTCTCATTCTGCTGCACTGTTTCCCGGTATACATTCTGTGAATTTTCCAGACGGTTAGTTCCTGTTTCCCCGGTCCGTTCCGGCATTTTATACTTTATGTCTCCCCATTCCGGCATTTTTTCCTGTACTGAATCTGCTTCATACAAATCCTCTGAACTTCTCTCCGTCCTCCTTTTCTCACTGCTGCTTTCATATGTATCATCAAGTTCCCTCTTCACCTTTTGTCTCCATTCTGCACTCATCTGCTTTTTCTGCTTCTTCTTTTCGGCTGTCCAGGACAAGAATGCGGCGAGAACCAAAAGGATAATGGCGCCTCCGAAGATAGCTTCCGCCGGGATTCCTGGAAGATACCCCAAATAGCGAAGTATAAGAAAAATGATCAAAACTGCTGCTATGGAAACACAAAGTAAAGCACCCGTCCATTCGTTGGAGGACTTTTGAAAATCAGACTCTTCTTTCTTTTTGCCTTTTTTTCTTTTTGAAGTTTTATTTTCCACGTCTGTCTTCAGTAAATGTGAAACATCTGCCTTTTCCTGTATTTTTTCTCCAAAACTTTCCATACTATCCAGATTATTTTCCGGAGGCTTCTGTTCCTGATTCTGTGTAGATTCTCTATCGTTGCTTTTCTTTGTAACTTCTCTGTTCTGATAAATTGCCTCTTTTATATGTTCAAGCTGAAATCCTGTCTCCATTGCTTTCCGGTAGACTCCATAGCCCATACTCACTGCCTGAGAGTCTTCATGGTCAAGTCTCGGGAGAAGGTATTCTGTCAGTTCCCGGAACTGTTCCTGTATCGGATGATGATAATCCGGAAGACAGCAGAATTTCACTTCTCGCTTCTCTATATCCAGAAAGATATACTCCGGACATAAAAGCAGTTGGTCTGTATTCATAAGAAACTCTGCCATCTCTTCCATCACACGAATAAATCCGCAAAAAAGCATGTGCAGATCTTTTCTGTGAAATTTCCTCTGTTCATAAAAAGATGCCAGCGACTGCCTGGATGTGATATCATAATAAAACAGCAGATTCCCGTCCAGTCCCTGCAATCTGCACTTTAATATAGAGGGAATCACATTTCCTGTCAGCATTCGTACCTGATAGGACGCTGTATTTACCTTTTCTTCTTCTCGTAGAATCAAATAATTGTGACTTACATCTCTTTTATATTCTGCATACATATTTTAATCTCCTGTTATACCAATCACTTCCTTTGCAGCCTTGAGCCTGCGGATCCACTTTACCGGCCGAATAACTTTTGAGCTTCCTTCTGTTTTTAATGTCCATTTAAATCCACCAAAACCTGCAATCGTATCTGCTTCATAAGTTACACTGACTTTCTTTTTTCCTGCATTTACATGGCATCGCAGATTTTCCGCACCAAAGAATCCTACATTGCCAAGCTCCTCACCACGGATTTCTGCTGCTGCCTGCGCCTGTCCGTCCTGACGCACTGCCTCCATACTTCCACTCAATGATGCTTCGCAGGCTGCCGCCGTCAGCCATGCTCGGTTATGTACAAAAAATGACAGATAAATGACTCCCATAACTGTCAGAAGCACGATAGACATGACACATGCAGCCTCTATCGTAAAACTACCCTTGCACAGATTACTTCTATATTGCTTATGTCTTGAGTTTACAATCCGGTATCTGTAATTTTTGAGGATTCTTTTCTTCATATAACCATCCCTCCTACATATCCCAGCAATAAGAAAGGTACCAGTGGAATCTCCGTCTTTCTGCTCTTTCGAAACACCAGCAACAGGACACCTGAACATGCCGCCGCAAGCAGCATTCCGATGCAGGCCATCTGAATGTAGCTTTCCATTCGCATCATACATCCCAGTGCCATAAGAAGCCATCCGTCTCCCATACCTACCTGTCCCCGTGTCAGGATGCTGCATGCAAGCATAAAAATACCTATGGCCGCCGGAAGCAGATAGTCCGTCATTGTTCTTCCGGTTTTGATACTGTATGCCACTCCTGCCAGTCCGAACATCAATGTGACCGGTATTGAGATTTCTCTTTTTCGGATATCCAAAAAACTGCTGAAAAGCAGAAAGATCAGTGTGCCGTATTTTTCCATTTTCCTTTTCCTTCTTTCTTCTGATCATTTCATTCTTTCTGAGATTTTTATTGCAGCTTATGTAATGTCTACGCTGAATCTCTATCCGCATTTGCTGCATACATGCATGTTTCCAAGCTGTGATTTCTTGACCAGCCGAACGGTACGCTTCAGTCCACTGCAGGACGCATCATTGTGGTAACGATTCCCGGAGCCTGTAATGTAAACAGTCCCGGAAGGGTTCTGATGTCGGCTGCAGGTCTCACATGGGCTGTATTTCTCCCCATTATCATTTCGTCTCTGTGATACACTGCTTCCGGACACCTGTGTAATAGACAGGTTCAGATAACGGCAGCCTGCTTTTGTGTGATATACAGAACCACTTTCTGTTACAAAAACCATTTCTTCAGGTTCTGTGCTGTCACCGGAGCCTTTCCCGCCTTCTTCTGCGCCCGTCCACGCATGGACTTTCACGGTATTATGCATCCAGACTTTCGGAAGTGGTATCAGCGCACCAACCGGACTGTATGAATACACATCGGGCAGTGTGATTTCATCCGGTCCATTTCCGTCCGCCACATACGCATACATCCCGGCTTCCTTCGTCTTTTCACACAACGCCTGCAAATGTGTCGTCTGCAGACTGTAAATGTCCATAAAGGAAATCATTGTCACCATACCCAGAAAAAACAGCGGAAGTACAAGTGCTGTCTCTACTGACAGTCCTGCCTTTTTTATCTTTGCACATGAGGTACACAAAGATACCTTTTCAGAAAGCGTCAGGAGGATTCTGCCTATCGGGGACGACAGATACCATCTGTTCAGAGAGCGTGTCCTTTCTTTATTCTTTCTGTCTATCTTGTTTTGATTCCCATTGAGCTTTTTTTGTGCCTTCTGAAAAAGCATCTTTCTGCACCTCCTTTTAGCGGGCGGCGAGAACGCCGCCCTTCAGCCCTCAGATATAGCTGTATTGTTTTGTTACGGTATATGTTCTGTTTCTGTTTGCCTGCACATCCACAGACGCCTCAATTGCTTCAATACAACAGTCCAGCCGGAACTGTTCTCTGCCTTTTGTCGCACGTATCTCCGCTTCAATCATATCCATTCCCCGTTTAAGTTTCTGCGAACGTGAAGTGGATAAAAGAAGTACCTGCAGATAATCTTCATATGACATGCCGCCCTCCACATCTTTGCGCTCACTGTCCATTTCCTGCAGGAAATTTGAAAGATTTTCCAGTGACAACTGCCAGTCCGCCGGTGATTTCACAAGCGGTACTTTTCCTCCATGAAAGAGTTCCCGCAGATCCACAATGCTCTCCGCAAATGACCAGCACAATATCAGCGCTGTCTCAATCACCACTGCTGCCGGAGGAATCAGAAAACCGGATGCAACCGCCAGTGCAAGTGCCTGTATCTGTGCTCTCTTTGATGCATCAGTCATCAATGCCGATGCATTGATTCCTTCGCGGATCAGAAGGAGCCGCCTTGCAACTGTCTGGAGATTTTCCCGGTCACTGGATTTTCCACCCAGAAGATACTCAATCTGATATTTAAGTCCTGCGGTGGACGGTTCCCGGTAATTTCCCAGATGTTCCATCAGATACTGCTGGTAGAGAATCTGCGAAGTCGCAGAAGACGTCTGGATATTCTCCGCCGGAAGATTGATTCCTTCCTGCAGCTGTCGGTGTGACACAAGATTCGAAAGAGAAATCTGATTCTCGGAAATACCCTGGTCAGCCGGAACAACCAGATCAAGCAGCCCCATTTTTCGAATCTGTTTTATGATTGGAATCGGATTCGTGACTGCAGGAGGTTTTGGTGTTTCCACGATCTCATTGCCGCCGGCTTTTCCGCCTGATTCTTCACCACTTCCGAAGATATCTTCGGCACCTGAACCGTTTTCTGACTTCGAGGCAGCTTCGGCTTCCTGACTTTTTTGTGCTGCTGAATCCATCTCTGTATCATAATTTTCGAGGCTGTTGCCATCCTCACTCTGACGTCCGGCTTCTTCCGCCTGTCTGATCTTTTCTTCTTTTTTGTGGTAACGGTCAAGAAGAAGTCCTACGCCCTGGCTTCCAAGTGTGTCTCTCATAAATGTCACTGCCTGCCGGAAAAAAATTTCTCCGCCTTCATCAGTTGCCAGACGATAGCCGGTAAATCCGCCCTGTTTCAAAGCAAGCTTCTGACTGTTCTGTTTCAGTACAGGTTTCATATAGGATTCAAGGTTGTCATATACCGCAGCCAGATTTAAATCTGAGTTTCCCTGTGCTCCGTCAATGAAAAACAGGTCATATTCCTTCATAAGGAAACGGTCATACTGTCCAAACAGAGAATAGAGTCCGATATCCATACTGTTCAGAATCTGTGTTCTTGCCGCCGCAGCCTGCACCGACTGGATTCCGGTCGTAACAAGTGACAGCAGCAAGCTCAGAATCAGCGCCAGAAAAACAGTGATACTTCCTTTTTTCTCCATTGGCATACTCCTTTCCTTTTCAGATAGAATTACTCTGCTTCGTAATCTTGCTCAAAATACTTCTCACCAGATTCGTCAGCTGTTCCTTAAAAATGATTACCAGACTGATCAGCACCACCAGTATCAAAATGATTTCAACGACACCTACTGCATCTTCTTCACGCATAAACTCTCTTGCTGTCCGCATACATGCACTCATATTCTGCCTCCTTATTCTATCTGCTCTTTCCTGCTGCTCCATCATCCATAGAAAGATAAAAATGCCGGTATCATAATGATCGCCATCACCACCGCAAGCATCATGACCATCGGTACGAGCAGCTTTGTAGCCGCTGTCTCACCCAGCACTCTTGCCTTTCGCTTCCTTTCATCCCACGCTTCCAGTGCTTCTTTTTCCAGAAGATCCGCCATTCTGTGACTGCCTTTTTGCAGATTCTGGATCAGAATCGTGGAAAAGGTCTTATACTTCATCTGCCCGCATCTTTCTCCGAATCTGCGATATGCTTCCAGTTCTGCAATACCACTGTCCATCTCATGACACATGATTATGATCGCTTCATACGCATATCGCCCGGTCTTTGGACGGTTTCTCATGTAATCTGCACCCATTTTCTGAAACACCTTACGTGCCGTCATGCCTGCCTGAATCAGAAGAGTAAATTTCATGATCAGCGACGGATAATCCATCAAAAGCTGTTCTGCGCGTTTTGTCATTTCTTCCTGCTGCTCTTTTGCTTTTTTCAGCATCACAACAAACGCTGCAAAAAAAGCAAGTGATGCCAGAAGTGATCCTGTCCGATCACCGGACTTCTGCCAGATAAGTTTCTGACCGTCCCATTGATCCGGCAGATAATAATAATCCGGATCCTGTTTCTGCTGATTGTATTCTTCGATGATTTCTCTTAATTCTTTTTGTTTCTGTTCTGTCTCATTTACTTCCTGCTCCGGTGCGACTTCTGTCTCCTCCGTCTCTTTTTCCGGAATCTCCACATCAAACTTCTGCGGTTTCCGACCATCCACAGACACTTCAAGTTCTTCCGTGTATGCACCATCCGGATTCTTCTCCATGCGGTGTCCTTCCTGATAGACCACATCTTTGCCGTCTGTCATGGTCAGTGCCATTCCCAGAAGGTTTCCGCAAACCGCAACAAGCAGAAACAGCCGCATGCTCTGTCGATCCGCGATTCCGTCCAGACGAATCCAGCCGGCCTTCCATACAAGCACAATCCCAAAAGTCAGCACAAAGAGTATTATATGTACCCACATATCTTATCCTGTGCGGCTCTCCCGCATTTCCTTTCTAAACTTCAATATCTACGATCCGTCTTCCGAGCCAGTAAGAAAACCCGTAAATTGCAAGACATAAGGACATCGCCAGGATTCCGAACGGATTTCCATAGAGTACTTCAAGGAATCCCGGTGAAGTCATCTTAAGATACAGAATGATTCCGGCCGGCATCAGACTCATGATCATCTGTTCCGCCTTTTTTGCCGCCAGTGTCGTCTCAATTTCTCTGCGCACGTCAATCTTGTCACCCAGCATCCTCGAAGAAGTCTGTATGATCCGGTTCATGTCACCACCGGTTCTTTTGGCGGTATAAAAAACAGCTGCAAAATTTTCGATATCTTCGATTCCACTTCTGTCACCGAAACTCATAAAAAGCTCTTCCACCGGCACACTTACCTTCAGCTGTGTTTCCATATAATGAAATTCCCGCACAATATCTGTTTCCTGCGGATACAGCCGTTCCAAGTCTCTGGAACATGCCATAACTGCATTTTCTACAGAATATCCTGCCTGAACGGCAACACTCAGCGCATTTAACGCATCTTTAAACTGATAATTCAGGTTCTTTTTCCGTTCACGGATCAGCCCTTTCTTTTTCCATTTCAGAAAAAATACCGTAACCGGCAATGCAAGAAACATCAGCCATGGATTCTGATAGAAAAGATAATCCACCGCACCACACAGCAAAAGTCCCTGCACCAGATACTTCAAAATCTCTGTCATGGAAAAACGATACTCTTCATAACTCTGCTTCATATGGTCACTCCTGCCCGTATCAGCTTTTCCCTGTTCAGAAGTTCGGCGGTCTGTACCAGTCCCTTTCCCTCCTGCCAGCGATAAAGCGTACGTGTCTTTATTTCATGATTTTCAAATCCGCATATTTCTGTTATCTCAAGTACCTTACGGCTTTTGTCACGCATTCTTCCCAGATGAATAAGAATATCAACACCGGAAGCAATCTGCCTTCGAATGGCCTCAAGCGGAAGATCTACTCCCATCAGAGTCATGGTTTCAAGTCTTGAGAGCATATCCGAAGCCGAATTGGCATGGGCAGTGCTTAAGCTTCCGTCATGTCCGGTATTCAAAGCCTGCAGCATATCGACCGCTTCACCACCACGTACCTCGCCAACAATGATCCGATCCGGTCGCATACGAAGCGCAGTCTTGATCAGGTCACGAATCGTAATCGATGTTGCACCTTCCATGTTTGCCATCTTTGCTTCAAGACGCACCAGATTGGCAATTCCCTGTATCTTGAGTTCTGCATTGTCCTCGATCGTGATCAGCCGTTCATCCGGCGGAATATAATTGGACAGTGCGCCAAGAAACGTCGTCTTGCCGCTTCCTGTCCCGCCTCCGATGACCATGGAATATCGTGCACGCACAAGTGCCGCAAGAAATTCTGCACATTCCGGCGGCAGGCTTCCAAGTGAAATCAGTTTTTCCATCGTGATCGGCGTATCCGGAAAGCGCCTGATCGTCAGAATCGGCCCATTGAGCGCCACAGGGCGGATCACCGCATTGACTCTGGCACCGTTATCCAAACGGGCATCCACAATAGGCATTGATTCGTTGACCACCCTGTTGCACTTACCTACGATCTGCTGAATGACATCTTCCAGCTTTTCTCCGGAAGTAAATGTTTTGTCCCATTTTTTCAGTTTTCCGGCACGCTCCACAAAGATGGCATCCGGTCCGTTCACCATGATCTCCGTCACCGTCTCATCCTCGATCAGTTCCTGCAGAACATCCAGTTTGCGAACAGAATGAAAAAGTTCCTGGCGAAGCTGTACCTTTTCTTTCAGCGAAAGACCGTACTCCCGCATCCGCCCGAGTATCAGATCATCAATCTCATCAAGGATTTCTTCATCACTCAGCTCTCTTGCGAGATCCAGCCGCTCCATCAGATGTGTACGAAGTTCCTGAAATAGTTCCCTGCTCATCTGTTTTCCTTTCTGAAAATTACCTTCAGAGATTTTCTTTCTCAAGCAATTCTCTTACAAAATCTCCCAGTTCACTCCAGACCAGTTCCTCTATCCGAAATTCATTGTCCGTATTTTGGGATAGTATCGGAAGCAATACTTTTTCTATTCCTGCCAGTAACTGCGAGTAATCACGCAAACGCAAAAGTTTTTCAAACTGTTCCATTTTGCATTTCGAAATGCGGTCGTCGCGCACCGGCACATAGACTCTCGTACATAAGTCAAGAATCTGAAATACTTCTTCGATTCCGTCGCCCACATCCAATATGACTGCCTCATAGGAACTGTGCAGAACGATTTCCTGCAAAAGGTGCTCCCAGTCCTGCCACCTTGTCCCCCGGATGTCCTCCGGGGACTGTACCGGCGGTATAAAATCCATACTTCCCATACTCTGAATCATACTGTTCATTTTTACGGTAATGCCTGCCTGCTCCTGTCGTACAAAATACAGAAGATCACTGAGTGTATAGGGGTATTCCTTTTCAAAGAGTTCTTCAAACCCGGAATACTCTTCCATGTTGAGATAAAGAACGGATTTCTCTCTGCCCAGGATCTGAGCCAGTGCCAGCGCAAAAGAAGTCTGCCCGCAGAATCCGAGCGGTGAATAAATCCCCAGAAGTTCTGTCGTCTTTTTGAGCACCGGCATCTGCGCCGGAAGCACGGCCTTTTCTGCACCATAACACGCCATCACCTCACGGACGATATCCGAAGATGCCTGATACTTATAAACATCGGCATATCTGTCCAGTTCATCCGGTTTGCTGCCCTCGGTCAGAATCACGATCTTGCCGATATCCAGCTCACCGACCTCAGGACACATTGCCTCCGCTGAGATCAGAAGAAGCTCGACCGGGTTTTCTTTTGCATATGCAACAAAACTGCTGACATTAGTAAATGCCTGAATCTCAAAAGGAATATTCTTTTTCTGGTTGAGATAATCCATGAAGTTGCGGGCATATTCCGCTTCGAGATCACAGACTGCAAAAATTTGTTTTTTCAATAAATACCTCCCGTATACAACATCACACTCATAAAGATCGGAATCGTAAAATGAATGTTTTCAAAAGCAGTTCCTGTCCGATAATACGGACTCTGTTTGCCGGTTTCGATAAGTTGTCTTATGTATTGTTCCAGATAGTGAAATCTTTGGTGGAAGCCGCCGCAAAAAAACAGGATTGCCAGCGATAGTACTGCTCCTGCAAGAACCGCATACCACATACACCATAATATGTGATACGGTCCCATCAGACCGCCAATCACGCAGAAAAGCTTTATGTCACCTGTACCCAGCATTCGAAAATAAAACAGCCATCCCAGAAGCACAATCGGCACAGCCGTACCAAGAACAAACTGCACTATACCATACCGATTTCCGGACCATATACTGTAAATCAGCCCTGCAATAAATGAGCAGATGATCCAGCTGTTTTTTATCCGCATCTCATACAGATCCATCAACACTGCGATACCCGCAATCGTCAGAAGCAGCATCTGACGAATGATTACTTTATTCACACCCCTTTCTCAAACTAATAATAAATTGGGATTACCCGTCAGATCTGACGGAAGGAATACCAGAAGATCTCTGGTGAGCTTTATTATAGAGCGCTTCGTTCTTCTTGTAAAGAAAATTCGTTCGTCAAATTCTCCTATATTCTGACAGATGCGCAGGTTGCACAATCGCACTCTCTTCTGTATAATAAAAGACAGCATGAAAACGGAGGGGGACACATACTGCCATGGAAAACATCAAAAAAATTGAAGATATGTCGCTGAATGCATGGCCATCACACAAAATGGAGCTTTATGACGGCTGGATTCTGCGTTTTTCTTATTTTTATACACACCGTACCAACAGTGTGGAGCAATTTGGAAATTCCATGCTTCCATGGAGAGAAAAAGTCGCCTACTGCGAAAACGTCTACAAACGTCTCGGCTCTCCGGCTATCTTTAAAATCAGTCCTGTTGTATCACCGGATTTTGATTACACACTGGAAAATCGTGGCTACGAAATCCAACATACGACGGAGGTCATGACAATGGCTCTGCCAGACGCACATATTGACACCCATTATCAGGATGTCACGCTTACTGATGAAATTCCGGATATCTGGATCAACAGCCTTTTTGACCTGAAAGGAATGACCAATCCAATTCACCGGGCAGTCGTACCTTCCATGTACCGTGCGATTCCGAAAGAAACCATCTGTGCTTCTATCTGGAAAGACGGCAAGATCATCGCTACCGGTCTCGGAATCCTTGACCGTGACTACATTGGTGTCTACGCGATCCATGTCAAAGAAAAATACCGTGGCAGGGGTTATGCCCGCCAGATCTGTACCGCTCTTCTAAGTGAAGGTATGAAAAAAGGCGCCCAAAATGCCTACCTTCAGGTAGTGCAGGGAAATACAGCCGCCAAAAATCTGTACACCTCTCTCGGTTTTACAGATTCCTATACGTACTGGTTCCGTGTACAGCCTGACACCACAAAGGAGAACAATATAGAATGAAAAAATTAATTACCATCGGCATCGCCTGTCTGCTTTCACTCTCCCTTTCCGGGTGCAGTCTCGGAAGTGTAATCGACCGTTTTACCGCTTCAGATGATGCTGCCATTCAGGACATCAATCCTGAAAGTACCCGTGTCTATATGGATGAAATCCGTGGAGAACTTCAGAATTTTACCGGCAATCAGATCACTCTCCTGAGCGATGAAGAATCTTATACCTTTGATATTTCCCAGGCAACGCTGGAATGCAGCAACGGTATGCTTGCCGGAGATGCCGTCAGTGTTGTATATGAAGGCCAGCTCGACAGCACCAATACGGGAGCCGTGCATGCCCTGAAAGTAGTTGACGACTATCATCAGATGACCACACTTGAAGATCAGACTTTCCGCGGACAGGTACAGGTGTTGACAGCCAATTGCATCACTGTCAAATCAGATAAAAATCAGACTGTCACTTTTCCGGTCACCGGTACCGAGCAATATTATCAGGCCGGAATCAAAGCCGGAAACTGGGTATACATCCACTATAAAGGCAACCTTGTTGCCGCTGCAGACGGAAATGCCGCAACTGCCGACGGCTCTCATACAAAAACATTCAGTGTTTCTGATGTAGATCCGTTTAATGTTCCTGATCCGACACCGACTCCTGCACCACAGGAAGGTACAGAAGTAAAAAAGGAAAATAAATTGCGCGCTGTGATCCAAAACATTCAGACCAATGTTTTGCAGGTATCCATCGAAAACACCACCACTGTCCTGAATCTGGATATGTCTGCACTCCCCTGCTATTTCAAAGGCGGTGCTGAGACCGGATCACATGTAAATATTATTTACACAGGTGATTTTAACGGAACCACACTGGATGGCATCAGTATTCTCGGAATTACCGGTGAAAATCCGGATAAATTAAGCGAACGTGATATCGGTTTTACTATCTCCGGTGACATCATTGCTTCTACCGCCAACACGATCACACTCCGTACTTACGATGGCGCAGATATTACCTGCAATACGGAAAAAGCTACCAACTCTTCATCCGGCGGGCTGCTGACCGGAAGTTCAGTAAAAATCACATTCAACCCTGCTGATTCCAAAGGAACCAATATTTATACGTCAATAAAAATAGAAGATCTGTGATTACAGGTCTTCTATTTACGTTCTGACACTCTTTTCTGATGATCATACTCTCTGTTTTATTTTCTTTTAAATCTGTCTCTGATTTCTTTTTCTCCTGTCTCCAGCCACTCTTTCACTTCTTCGGAATCACCGAGGATCTGACGGAACGCTCCCCATTCCTGTAAAATGCCCTTTCCATGAGGCACCATATAGGCTCCTGCATCACTTCCCGGCGCTGCTTTTACTTTTTTTTGATAGGCAAGACGTATATTCTTTTCCGCCTGATGAATGATTGGTTTCAAAACACCATCTTCATAACGGCCACACCCTACCAGATTTCTTACTGTAACAAGTGTCGGCACCCAGACAGTATTGCTGTCTGCCAGCATGGCTATTGTTTCCTCGTCCATATAATTGCCATGTTCCAGACTGTCCACACCTGCCTCGATTGCAGCTCTTGTACCGTAAATTCCGTTTGTATGACTCATGACAGCAAAACCCTCTTCGTGGGCAATGTGTACCATCTCTTTGACTTCCGCTGCGTCCACAGGAGTTCCCGTTACTTTTCCGTGATCATTAAAGTCCAATAGCCCAGTGGTCATAATCTTGATAAAATCTGCTCCCTCTGACGCTGCTTCCAGTACTCTCTGATGGAATTCCTTAAGCGTATCAAATCCACGGCCCACAATTTTTCCATAATGTCCGTTTTTATGTATAGCAAATACCGGAGAGCGATACTCAATCCCATATTCCGGAGCCAGTCTGCCAGCCAATAAAGATGCCCCGTATGGATCACCACCTTCACGCACAAACGTCACACCTGCTTTTCTGTATGCATCCAGAACACTGCGCACAGCTACTTCATCAGCTTTTACTTTGTGTGTCTGAACAGCTCTGTGATAATCAGTACCATTCATAAATATGTGTGCATGACATTCTCCAAACATCTTCTGTCACCACCGATCACTGACGGAAAAACTGACGGATTTCTTCTTCAGATGCCTTCACAGAACCCTGTACAAAAAATGGCTTTCCACCGCCTCTGCCATTCAGTGCCGCGTTCATTTCCTTTGTGAACTGTCTGAGATCTCCATTCAATTCACCCATCGCATATTTGTAGCTGCCATCTCCGTTTGAGGAAAACACCGCACAACATCCGGAACATTTCTGCATCACAGCATCTGCCATCTTACGCACCTGATCTGCCTCCAGTCCATCATGGAAAAGAAGAACACTTCCCTCTCCTTCCCATCGATCTGCTTCAGCCCTGCAGAGTTCATCCACCACATGTGCAACCTGTCCTTTCAGGCGGAAGTTTTCATCCTGAAGCCGTCCTACAGCCACAGCAGTCTCGCCGATCTTTGCAGAAAGTTTCACGGAAACCTGTCGGTTCTGGTCATTAACCATATTCAGATAATCCATGACTCTCTTACCGCAGATCATAGTCAGGCGGATACCCTCATGGAAATTTTCGACTGTAAGGATCTTGACTGCTCCGATTTCTCCTGTATGCGTGACATGCGTTCCACAGCAGGCACAGAGATCCGATCCCGGGAAACGTACCAGACGCACCTGTCCGGTCAGTTCTTTCTTGCTTCTGTAGGAAAGTTTCTCCAGTTCTTCTTTTGACGGGTAAGTAATCTCCACCTCGCTGTTTTCCCAGATTTTTTGGTTGGTCTCTGCTTCAATCTCCGCAAGCTGTGCCTCTGTCAGCACACCGCTTAAATCTACTGTGATCACGTCACTGCTCATATGGAATCCCACATTATCATATCCATACGCCTCATGCACCAGACCACTGACAATATGCTCTCCGGAATGCTGCTGCATCAGATCAAATCTTCGATCCCAGTCAATTTTTCCGATCACTTCACTGCCTGCTTCAACTGCTTCTTTTGTATAATGTACGATCTCCCTATCTTTTTCCTGCACATCCAAAACTGCTATCCCGTTTAATGTACCGAGATCGCACGGCTGCCCTCCGCCCTCTGGATAAAAAGCACTCTGATCAAGAATGATCTCAAATCCTTTTTCACATTCTCTGCATTCCAGAACCTTCGCAGTAAATTCCTTTTTGTATACATCTTCATAATAGAGTTTTCTTGTCTCGCTCATGCTGTCAAATCCTTCTTTCTGATAAATTATCTGCACTGTATAGAACTTCTTTTTGATATTTTCAGTATAGCACAGCTTTTGTTTCCTGAACAGAAAAAAGACAGACAAGCAAATTGCAACTAAATTGTTTAAACAATTTGCATCGTCTGTCTTTTTACAAAGTTTTTATGTGAATGTTTTTGTAAATATTATTGCCTGGAATTTTTAATTTTTCAGGTTTTTGGTCACGCGAAGTCTTGTCATTGCTCTTGCAAGAGCTGCCTGACTTCTGTGATATTCTACAATACTCTGCTTCTGACGGAGCTGTTCTTCAGCACGATCACGTGCTTCTTCCGCTCTTCGTATGTCGATTTCCTCCGGACGCTCTACAGTCAGACAGAACAGTTTCGCACGGTTGTTGATCATCTCAACAAATCCGGAACTGACCGCTACTTCTGTCCAGTTTCCCTCGGAATCCGCAAATTTGAGTTCTCCCGGAACGATCGCACAGATCATATTGGCATGATGAGCAAGAAATTCTTTCTGGCCATCTTCAGCCGGAATAATCAGTGAGCAGGCTCTTCCCACAAAGAACTGTCTGTTCGCAGCGTATATTTCAAGACCGAATGTATTCTGCATAAGCCTCACTCCTTACTGTTCCAGAGTTTTTGCTTTTTCAATTACTTCGTCTATAGTTCCTACATTGAAGAATGCATTTTCCGGATACTCATCCATTTCACCATCGATGATCATCTTGAAGCCACGGATTGTTTCTTTCAGTGGAACATATTTTCCAGGAATACCTGTGAAGTTCTCAGCTACATGGAATGGCTGAGACAGGAATTTCTGAATCTTTCTTGCACGGAATACAATGTTTTTGTCTTCATCAGAAAGTTCTTCCATACCAAGGATTGCAATGATATCCTGCAGTTCTTTGTACTTCTGAAGGATTTCCTGTACACGACGTGCAACTTCATAATGCTCCTCACCGACAACATCAGCTTCCAGAATACGGGAAGTAGATTCCAGCGGATCAACAGCCGGATAAATACCCTGCTCTACGATCTTACGTGAAAGTACGGTCGTCGCATCCAGATGTGCGAATGTCGTTGCCGGAGCCGGGTCAGTCAGGTCATCAGCCGGTACATAAACTGCCTGAACAGATGTAACAGATCCGGATGTTGTGGAAGCGATACGTTCCTGAAGTTCACCCATCTCAGTTGCAAGTGTCGGCTGGTAACCTACTGCAGACGGCATACGTCCCAGAAGTGCAGAAACCTCAGAACCAGCCTGTACAAAACGGAAAATATTATCAATAAAAAGAAGTACATCTCTGTGTTCCTGATCACGGAAATACTCTGCCATGGTAAGACCCGTCTCAGCAACACGCATACGGGATCCCGGCGGCTCATTCATCTGTCCGAACACTAAGGCTGTCTTTTCCAGTACACCTGATTCTTTCATTTCGCTCCAGAGGTCATTTCCCTCACGGGAACGCTCTCCTACACCGGTAAAAATAGAATATCCGCCGTGCTCTGTAGCGATATTCTGAATCAACTCCTGAATCAGGACTGTCTTACCAACACCGGCACCACCGAACAGACCGATCTTACCACCCTTTGCATAAGGGGCGAGCAGGTCAATAACCTTGATTCCTGTTTCCAGAATCTCAACTGCCGGTTTCTGTTCTTCAAAACTCGGCGGATCGCGATGGATCACCCAGTGTTCTGCATCGTCCAGCTGGTCTCCTCCGTCAACGGTATCACCAAGTACATTAAACAAACGTCCAAGAGTACAGTCACCTACCGGAACCTTGATTCCGCTTCCGGTCGCAATGACTTCTCTGTCTCTCTGAAGTCCCTCACTGGCGCTCAACATGATACAACGTACCACATCGTTTCCCAGATGCTGAGATACTTCCATAACACATCTCTTACCATTGTTTTCTACTTCAAGAGCATCTTTGATATCCGGCAGATCTCCATTTTCAAAAACAACATCTACAACAGGTCCCATGACCTGTACGATCTTACCTTTACTCATTATCGTCCCTTCCTTTTCTGGGCTTTCGCACCACTGCAAACCTCTGTGATTTCCTGCGTGATCGCTGCCTGACGTGCACGGTTGTACTGGATTGACAAATCCTGTAACATTTTCTTTGCACTGTCTGTAGATGACTGCATGGCGGTCATCCTGGCATTGTTCTCGCTGGCATATGCTTCAACCAGACATCCATAGATCACACCTGTCAGATAATTTGGAATCATGATATCCAGCACACCCTCTGCAGACGGAAACATCTCGATTTCCTCCTGATGGATCTCTGCCGGAATCTGAAGCGGCGAAAAGCTAGTCTTTTTTAAAGGAAGAAGCTGCATATTTACTGCTTCCATCACAACTGCATTCTGCATCTGTGTGTAAATAATATGCACCTCATCCACTTCTCTGTCCAGAAAGCTTCTTATAACTTCCTCACTGATCATTCTTGCCCTGTGCATGGTCGGCTTCTGCACGGTATAGCGGAAGCTTCCATCCATATCCACATTTTTCTTGCTGAAATACTGTCTGCCTACAACGCCAAGCACATAGAGCTTGTGATGACCGGGAGTGTTTGCCATAAATTCTTCTGTCATTTTGGTGATGTTGTGATTATAAGCACCAGCCATTCCCTTATCACCGGTAACCACGATTGTCGCTATCTTTCGTTCCTCCGTAGGAATCAGATGACGGACACTGAAAAACGGATGCTGCGTATCCGGAATATGTCGGAGAATACGTGCGATCGCACTCTGCATGTTGTAGAAATAAGGCTCCGTATCAGACAATATCTTTTTGGCTTTTTTCATTTTGGAAGAGGAAATCATATACATGGCATTGGTAATTTTCATTGTGTCCTGAACACTGTTGATCCTGCTTTTTATTTCTCTTGCATTTGCCATAAGTTCCTCCTGCCGTTCACTGTAAATATCGGGAACAGAGACGGCATTCTATACACATAAATTAGTTAGTAGCTGCGCGGTCTTTAAACTCATCTGCAACCTGAAGGATTTTTTCTCCAAGTTCATCGCTGATCAGTCCGGTTTCATCGATTTCTTTACCGATCTCCGGATAAACATTATCAAAATATGCAAGCAGATCTTTCTGATACTGTTTTACATCCTTTTTGTCCACATGAACCATCTTCTTGTGGGTAGCTGTCCACAATGTAATAACCTGCTCGTGGAGTTTCAGCGGATTGCACAGTGGCTGTTTCAGAAGTTCCATCAGACAGCCTCCATATGCAAGCTGTGCTTTAGTCGCATCATCCAGATCTGAACTGAACTGAGTAAATACTTCCATCTCACGGTACTGAGCCAGATCGATACGGACACTTCCGGAAGCTTTCTTCATGGCTTTCGTCTGTGCTGCACCACCAACTCGTGATACAGAAAGACCAACATTAACGGCCGGTCTCATTCCTGAGAAGAACAGATCACTCTCAAGGAAGATCTGACCATCTGTAATAGAAATTACGTTGGTCGGAATATATGCGGAAACATCACCTGCCTGTGTCTCGATAATCGGAAGTGCTGTAATAGAACCTCCTCCAAGTTTATCACTCAGACGGCTGGATCTCTCCAGAAGTCTGGAATGCAGATAAAATACGTCTCCAGGATATGCCTCACGTCCTGGGGAACGTTCAAGTAACAGGGACAGTGCTCTGTATGCCACTGCGTGTTTGGAAAGATCATCATAAACGATCAGTACGTCTTTGCCCTGATACATAAAGAACTCTGCAAGTGCAGTTCCTGCATAAGGAGCAATGTACTGAAGCGGTGCACAGTCACTGGCTGTTGAAGAAAATACTGTTGTATATTCCATCGCACCGTATTTCTCAAGGTTGGATACGACTTTCGCTACAGTAGATGCTTTCTGTCCGATTGCTACATAAATACAGATTACATCCTTACCTTTCTGGTTCAGGATGGTGTCAATTGCGAGTGATGTCTTACCGGTCTGTCTGTCACCGATGATTAGTTCTCGCTGTCCACGACCGATCGGGAACATGGAATCCAATGAAAGGATACCTGTCTCCAGCGGTACTGTGACGGATTTACGATCAATGATTCCAGGTGCCGGATTTTCTACCGGACGATATCCTTCTTCTTTGATTTCACCTTTTCCGTCGATCGGAGCACCAAGGGCATTGACAATTCTGCCTACATAACCGTTGCCGACAGGAATACCTGCCTGTTTGCCGGTACGGGTTACCTTTGTACCTTCTTTGATTCCTGTATCTTTACCAAACAGAATGCATCCCATGCTGTTGGTACGGATATCCTGAACCATTCCCTTGAGTCCGTTTTCAAATACTACAACCTCACCATACATGGCATGGTCAATTCCGTATACGGTAGCAATTCCGTCACCTACGGAGATAACCGTTCCCACTTCCTGATTCTGGCTGATCTCATCATAATTTTCTATTTCTTCCTTCAGAATAGAAATAATCTCTTCTGGGTTAATTGCGCTCAACGATTTCACCTCCGGGTCAGTTTCTGCTGCAGCATACGATAACGTCCTCGCATGCTCCAGTCAAATTCACGTCCGTCTGCCTGAAGGATAAATCCTCCGATCAGACTTTTGTCTTCTATCATTTCTATTTCGGCGCTCTCTGCCTGAAATTCCCGGCACAAAAATGCTTTGATGCCTTCGAGCTGCTGAGCTTTCGGCGGCGTCACATATCGAATCACTGCATGAAGGATACGTTTCTGTCTCCGGCATATTTCCTCATAATCTTCAAAAATTTCTTCAAGAAGACTTATATTTCTGTGTTTGCAGGCAACCTTTATGAAATTTTTCATTTCATCAGGAATTACCCGGTCAATCACTCTGCTCTTTGCCTCAAAAGGCACCAGTGGATTCGCGAGACTTTCTTTAAGCCCCGGAACCTCACGGAATATTTCTTTTGTTGTCTGTACAGCTTCTGCGGGAACAGAAAGCTCGTGCAATGTCTTTGCATAATTAACGGCGGTCACTGTCATCCGGATCACCTGCTTCTTCTATAAATTGATCATATAAGGATAAATCCTGATCTGCTCCACTGTTCTTACCAATGATCTTGGCTGCTGCCTCCATGGCAAGGGATGCTACATCGCCTTTCATCTGACGCATTGCATTCTCACGCTCCATGCGGATATCTTCCTGTGCCTTTGCAAGCATCGCATCCACTCTGGCTTCTGTCTCTTTGACAGTGTTTTCTGCCTGTGCCTTCGCTTCTTTCTTTGCCTGCTCCATGATCTGGTAGGATTCTTCTTTTGCGGATCTCAAAGCTCCCTCATACTGTTCCTGAAGTTCCTTTGCATTATCCTGTCGTTCCTTAGCTTCTGCAAACTGCTGGTCGATCATAGCTTTTCTCTGGTCCATCACATTTATGATCGGTCCGAATAAAAACTTCTTCATCAAAAGATACAGAACCAACAGGTTGATGATCGTAAAGACAAGGTTGATGTCAATCTTTATCACCGTTGTCCACCTGCCTCTCTCCTGATTAATTCCATATCGTTATTAGCCGAGCATGATGATGATCAGAAGACCGATTACGAAACCGTAAATAGCTGTTGCCTCGGCAAGTGCACATCCTAACAGAAGGTTCTTACTGATTTTGCTTTCTGCTTCCGGCTGTCTTGCGATAGCTTCTACTGCCTTAGAGGTTGCGATACCGATACCAATACCTGCTCCGATACCTGTAAGTACTGCGATAGCTGCTCCGATTGCTACTAATGTTGACATAATTTTTTCCTCCTGAATTGACAAAATTTAAATTTCAAATAAATATTGAATCCTGCTTAAACATCTGTTTACTCGATTGCTTCCTTGATAAACAGTGATGTTAAGAACACAAATACGTACGCCTGAATGAATCCGTCAAAGAAATCAAAATACAGGCTGAATGGTAATGGAAGAATTGCCGGACATATAAATTCCAACAATTTCATAACTACAAAACTTCCAAGAACGTTACCAAATAATCGCATACATAATGATGTCGGCCTGATTGCCAGTTCCAGTATATTGATCGGAAGCATGATCGGAACCGGTTCTGCAAAACTATGCAAAAAACCTTTAAGTCCCCGTTTGTGAAAACCTGAGTACTCAATCAGAATTATGCTCATAAGCGAAAGTGCTATGGTCACATTCATATCCTTGGTAGGTGGTGTAAAACCAAACACACCCGCAATATTGGCTATTCCGATATAAATTACGGTAGACATCAGATAAGGGATGTATCGTTTTCCCTCTTCTCCCAGAATTCCCATAAAGAAATCCTGAAGAAAACTTACTCCTGATTCCAGAAGAAGCTGTTTCCTGCCCGGATTCTCAACCTTGAGATTACGAACCAGTACCAGAGAAAGTATAAGTAAAACCGCCATGATCACCCATGTAACAACTACACTCTCTGCGATCGGCACTCCGCCAAACACCGGTATCGTAAAGGCAGTCTTGCTTTCCAGCTCTTCTGCCAGTGTGGCTGATAAATTTCCCGTCTTTCTCCCTCCTTTTCTCTCGACCGCTCAAATATATTCAAAATTGGTATGACCGGTCTGCCATTTGATGCCATTATTTTACGCTTTTTGTCAAAAAAAAGTCAATATTCATTCTCCCTATTTTGTCAAAAAAGGAATGTCGAAATTTATACATTTTTCACAATTATATTTAATATAATTTCATATTATAATTGATACTTCTCCGTAGGATAAAATGGATACGGTGCCGTCTTCTTCCTGTACTTTCAGACGTCCATCCGGGCAGATTTCCAGTGCTTTTGCCCTGCGGATACTATTTCCGTCTGAAATACATATTTCCCTTCCCGGCACCATATTATGCTGTATATATTCGTCCGGAAGCTTTAATTCCTTCGTTTCTTCCAGAAGAGTATTCACGATCTCCGCTGCCAGACGGCTTCGGTCGAGGCCTGCAGCTGCCTCACGACTTTCATAAATGCCTCCGGCAATTCCCTGCAGTGCATCAGGATATCCTTCAGACGCTTCAAATAGATTCAGTCCGATTCCTACCACTGCAAATTCGATATTACCACTCTCAAAGTCAGTGACTGCCTCTGTAAGAATGCCACATACCTTCCTGCCGTTATGATAAAGGTCATTCACCCATTTGATATCCAGAGAGATTCCCGTTACTTTCTTTACTGCCTTATAAACCGCCACAGCTGCCTCAGCGGTCAGAAGCAAACTTTCCTGAATGCTTCCCTTCGGTTCAAGGATCACACTGAGATAGATTCCCGCATCCTGCGGCGAATAGAAACACCTGCCCCGTCGGCCGCGTCCGGCACTCTGACTTCCGGCCAGAACGAAGCTTCCATGTCCGGCTTCTCCGCTCACTGCTACAGCTTTCGCTGCACGATTCGTAGAATCGACTTCCTGATACACTCCGATATAAACCTCCGGAGATAACAAAAAAGGCCGTATTGCCTCAACGGAAAGCCGATCGTTCGCCTTTGCCAGCATATAGCCTTTATTCTGTCCTGCTTCTATCTTGTATCCTTCTTCCCGCAGAGACTTCACAGCTTTCCAGATTGCTGCTCTGGTACAGTGAAGTTCCTCGGCAAGTTTCTCTCCTGAAAGTGTCTCGCCTTTCTGTTTCTCCAGAATCTCCAATAATCTTGATTTAACTGTCATATACTATTCTCTCCATAATTTTTAAGAGTCTTTTTTAAAAAAGATATGTAGTCCCTGCGGATATTCTCCGGTGATACGATTACTGCACCTGTCCCCAGACCTGCAAGCCATCCGTAAAACTGCGGGCTGATGCTGATACGCGCCTGCATTGTAAAATGCTCCTGATCCTTCGGTATCAACATAACATCCTGTCCGAACCGATCCAACACCACTCCTACAAAATGATTCTCAAACTCCATCTTGACAGTCTGCTCTTTCCCGCCAAACATACCGAATGTACCGGAAACATATTTCGGAAAGTCAAAGTTTCGGAAAATATCCTCTCCATTTCGTTTCTGTGATTCGATACTTACATGCATGATCTTATCGACGCGGTAATGCTTCACGATACCATTTCGTTCGTCGAGTCCGATCAGATAATAGTTTTCGTTGTTCCAGATCATCTTCCACGGGCTCACCCGGTAACGTGCTCCGTCCCGCTTTGGCCTTAACTCTCTGGAAAAGTCCCACTCATAGTAGTTAAAACAGATCTGCCGGTTATCCGCCATGGCATCACATATCTTCTGAATGCTGTCATATATCTCGCGGTTAACTGCCTTACTCCCTGAAAGAACCGAAGTCTGACTCTGCAGTCTCTTCGCTTCGCTGATGCTGGTCAGATGTTCCAGCTTGCGTACCAGTTCCCGTGACTGTCGCTCCGTAATAAAACGTGACGACTGTACAGCATCCATAAGAATCTTAAGCTCCGGAAACGAAAAGTCTCTGTCTGCCAGATAATAACCGGACGGCTTTTCTCTGCGATTCTCAATCTTCATGCCGAATATGCGCAGAGTCTCTATATCCTCATAGACAGTCTTGCGTTCCACACTTATTCCATATCCATCAAGATACAGAATAAGATCCGGAACAGACATTGGATGTTCACAGTCTGTCCTTTCCATAAACGCCTGCATCAGATATAAGATTTTCAGTTTCTGATTAAATGATTTCGGCATGAATTACTCCTCTTATTTGTCAGTCAAAGCAGCTACCACTCCCGAGTATAATACCATAAAACCAAGAGCCAGAGCAATCCTGTCCGCCGAATGAAAGTCGACTTTCAAAAGCATTGCCCCCATGATCATAATCTCAATCGTAACAAGCGCACCAAGAACCATCGCCATCACACTGGATAACTTCCGGCGATTTCTTCTTCCGTGATTTCTCTCGTTTCCATAGGCTCTTCTTCCTGCATCAGCTGTATTGACCATCTTTACATCCTCCTATATCGAACACACTTTCCGAACACTCGTTTCTTGTATAACAAGTATCTCATATATTATGTCCAATAAAACGGGACGAAGTAAATAAATCCAAATATATGTTCGTTTTTTATGCAGGAAGATTAATTTTTTC
The DNA here is from genome assembly GCA_900066355.1 of uncultured Ruminococcus sp. Taxonomy (GTDB): domain Bacteria; phylum Bacillota; class Clostridia; order Lachnospirales; family Lachnospiraceae; genus Blautia_A. The sequence continues at coordinate 56,344 of FMEL01000012.1, read as the reverse complement.
TATTTTCCAGCTTTTATTATCTACAGATAGAACTGCCATCGTCGGTTCCTGACCGAATCGGCTCCTTCCACAGCTTCCGGGATTCAGCCAGAGCCGGTCGTCGATCATTTTCTCAAAATACGTATGTGTATGTCCGAATATGACAATCTGCGTGTCTTTGAGATCCCATGCCACATCTTTTTTATTATGTGTCATAAAAAAAGATATATTTTCTATCTTAAACCTGAGTGCAGTTGCAATTCCCCGTGCCCAGTCTCCGTCATTGTTTCCCCTGACCGCATAAAGATTTCCCAATGGCCGAAGCTGATCCAGAATCTCCGGCCGGTCCACATCCCCGGCATGCAGGATGCAGTCACAGGTTTTCAGTATTTCGAGAACTTCCGGTCTCAAAAGTCCATGTGTATCTGAAATGATCCCAATCTTTTTTGCCATGTTCCTCCTCCTGAACTGCCGGATAATCATTGTCTGACATATTTAATAACCTTCAATTCTTCTTTCACGGCGAAGTGCATATCTCTTTTCTGCCCCCTGCCACTCGGCTTTTTCTGCCTCAGTCTCCACGATCAGCCCCGGAACTTCTACTTTGTTGTCATTTTCATCAAGCGCAACCATTACTTCATATGCACGGTTGATCATTTTACGCATTCCCTGTGAATCCTCTACATATGTATCAATTCGGACTTCCATAGAAGTTCTGCCGACATAAGTCATCTTTCCGATCAGAACAACGGTATTTCCCAGATAGGCACCTGCTTTGAAATTCAGGTTGTCCACACATGCAGTCGTCACGATCGTCCCTGCATGCCGGTGTGCCACGATTCCTGCCATCTCGTCAATCCACTGCATCAGAACTCCGCCAAACAGACGTCCGTAACTGTTGATGTGTTTATTCATAATAAGATATGTATTTTCTGTACGGGAATCTTCCACCCGTTTCATTTTACGCATCGTTTCTTCTCCTTCTTATAAAATTCCCTGTTCTCTGAAGCATGCAGCTGCTTTTTCATATTGTGGCATGCTCACCTTGTATTCTCTGCCCATTCGTACTACTTCATATACCAGCCCATCCATCTCCGAGCGTTTTCCTTCTATGACATCTCTTTGCATGGATGTCGTCGCTTCCGGAGAAAGTGACGCCAGTATCTTAAGATTTCTCTCAACCAGATCTTCCTCGAACTCAATGCCCATTGCGTGAGAAAGTGCAACGATCTCGCGTATAAGTGCCTTGAACATTTCTCTCTGCTCGCCTTCCCGCTGAAAATCAGCAGCAACGGCATTGCAGTAAAGACCTGCCGCCCCGATCGGTGATACATAAGAAAATTTCACCATGGCATCTCTGCGTATATTTTCGGACAGGATCACTTCCAGATCATCGGTTACCATATCTTTCGCCACTTCGCGCATTTTTTCTGTTTCTTCTTCCGGTTTTCTTGCGCCGAACACTACTCTTAAGATTTTTCCGTGCTGGAGGATCACACCCGGTTCCATAATATTGGCAGAAACATAGATACATCCGTCTGTTACGGTAAGCTCCGGGAGATTTTTCTGCAGACGGCCGCCCGTTCCGTATATATTCAGGATCGGAATTACAACCGTTTCTTTTCCCGCGATTTTCTTTATGGTCGGGACCGTTTCATCCATGGAATATCCTTTGACGCAGACCAGAATCACGTCCGGTATTTCTTTATATTCTTCCGCGGTGCATGCTTTTACCGGAAGCGTTTCCCTGCTTTCATCCCACAGTTTCTGTATCGTCAGTCCGTTTTTTCTGATTGCTTCCAGATGTTTTCCTCTGGCAATCAATGTCACGTCTTTTCCTGCTTTTTTCAGAAAGAATCCAAGGCATCCCCCGGTTCCTCCGGCTCCTATAATTGCATATTTCATCTGATATATTCTCCTTTTTTGAAAAAATCGGCTCTCCGATCATGGAGAGCCGAAAATTACAGCCACAGGCTGTCCTGCATCTTATATGTTCTTTGCACAGATATCCGCAAGGCAGCATCTGTCACAGTAAGGTTTTGTCCTTGCCGTGCATACCTCGCGTCCATGATATACCAGACGATGACAGAAATCGCTGCCTTCTTCCGGCGGTATGATCTTCCAGAGAGCCATCTCAACCTTTTTGGGTTCTTTGATTCCGTCCACCAGACCGATGCGGTTACACAGACGGATACAGTGTGTATCTGTCACGATTGCCGGTTTCCCGAAAACATCACCCATGATCAGGTTTGCACTCTTGCGTCCGACTCCCGGAAGCTTCAGAAGTTCCTCAAAAGTCGTCGGTACATTGTCTGCATACTGTTCGTGCAGGATACGCATACAGGCACTGATATCCCGCGCCTTGCTTTTGCCGAGTCCGCACGGGCGCACGATTGCCTCGATCTCCTCCGGCTCTGCTGCGGCAAGTGACGCAACATCCGGGTATTTTGCATACAGATCTTCTACAACAACATTTACCCTTGCATCGGTACACTGCGCTGCCAGACGGACACTGACGAGCAGTTTCCATGCCTGATCATAATCCAGTGTACAGCCTGCATCCGGATATTCTTTTTTCAGTCGATCGATCACTTCCAGTGCCAGCTTCTCTTTTGTCATTCTTTTTGCTTCCTCGATATCGTAATTAAATAGTTCCGAAAATACGGTCACCTGCATCGCCAAGTCCCGGGCAGATGTAAGCATGGTCGTTCAGTTCACGGTCCAGATGTCCTACATAGATCTGCACATCCGGATGTTCTTTGTGAAGACGCTCAAGGCCCTGCGGTGCAGCGATAACAAACATGCATTTGATGTTCTTTCCGCCATGCTCTTTGATCATTCTGACAGCGTCAACAGCAGATCCGCCTGTAGCAAGCATCGGGTCTGTCACAACGATCAGACGCTGTTCGATCGGATCCGGAAGTTTACAGTAATATTCGTGTGGTTCATGTGTCTCAGGATCTCTGTAAAGTCCGATATGGCCGATCTTTGCAGACGGAACAAGTGTAGTAATTCCATTTACCATACCAAGGCCTGCACGAAGCACCGGAACTACAGCCAGTTTCTTACCGGAGATCATCGGTGTCATACATGTCTCGATCGGTGTTTCGACCTCAACCTCCTCAAGCGGAAGATCTCTCAGTGCTTCATATCCCATAAGTACTGCTATTTCTTCGATCAGTTTACGGAACTCGTTTGTTCCTGTATTTTTGTTGCGAAGCATAGAAATTTTGTGCTGGATCAGCGGATGATCCATAATAAATACGTTCTCCATGTTTTCCTCCATCTGTGACTTTATCGTACTCTGTAACTTATAACTATGGTGATTATACCTTATTTCTTTTCCATTGACAACTCCCGCCGAAATGATACACTGAAATATAAAGCTACAGTTGTTACTGTTCACAGTAACTTACAGTTTACATATCATATGTATCTGACATCATTATAACTATTCCCCGCATTTGAAAGGAGCATCCAAAATGACTTCATATGAAGAGGAATTTCTTTCCACCGGACAGGAAGCGCGCCGTCTGTCGATCGCTCTTTTGCGATTTATTCAAATCGACGACCCTGAATGGAAAAATAAATATCAGAAATACCTGTCTTTGCGGTTTCGTCCTGCACTTTCCACTCTGATCCGCGAGGGAGATCTGACTCGGATACGAGCACTGTGCAGCTTTGCTCCTGTCACGGAATCCGCCCTCAATTCTTTTATTGATGTGGCTGTTCAGAATCAGCAGGAAGAAATCCTCTCTTTTCTTATGAAACTGAAAAAAGACCGCTTTGGTTTTCATGACCGTGAATTTACTCTTTAAACTGTTCTCAGGGGGTTTTTATGAATCGTACAGTATCCGCAGAATCCTGTCCTCTCTGCCTGAAAATCTGGAATCTGGCACGGGAACAGCTTTCTGTAAAATATCCTTTTTTTCGAAAATTAATATGGGATTTTTCCTTTCAGGAATCCTCTGACACGTATACTGCCGGAACAGACGGACACATCATTTATTTTGCTCCGGAATTTCTGATCCGGACTTTCCAGACTGATCCGGATGCACTGGAATCATTGCTTCTGCACATATTATATCACTGCCTGTTCCTGCACCTTGTGATGGAAACACCTTCTGACCGCATTCTGTGGAATCAGGCATGTGACATTTCCGTTGATCGGTTGATTACAGGGGGCAGTGATACTATATCCCCGTCAGTCATCTATCAAAATCTGATGACTGATGCATCCCCGAAAGAGCATTCGGCAGTCGATGATCACCGGTTCTGGAGACTTGCTGACCGCCCAAAACTTCTCGAACAAATAAAAAAAATCTGGAATTCCGGCTCAGGTGCCGCCGGTCTCGGGCTGTACGGAAATTCCGGACGTGGAACAGCTCCCGGCAATCTTAACGAAGAACTTTCCCTGCACCATAAACACCGCTATGACTTCCGCCGTTTTCTCAGACGTTTCGCTATTCAACGAGAAGAACTGCACACCGACACATCTGGTTTTGATTATATTCCTTATGTCTATGGACTGAATCATTACGGAAACATGCCTCTGATCGAACATCTGGAATATCAGGAAATGAATCGTATGGAAGAGCTTGTGATCGCGATTGATACTTCCGGTTCCTGCACGACTGAAACGGTACGCCGCTTTATGGAAGAAACTTACGGAATCCTCAGTGACCATGAAAATTTTTTCCGCAACATGAACCTTTACATCATCCAGTGTGACAGTTTTATTCAGGACTGTGCACATATCACCTGCGAAAAAGACTGGGAACGATACCTTGGCAATCTGCAGATTCACGGACGCGGCGGCACAGATTTCAGACCTGTTTTTGAACATGTGGAAATGCTGCGCTTTGAGGGAAAGCTCCGAAGATTAAAAGGTCTTCTGTACTTTACCGACGGTGACGGAATTTATCCGCAAAGATCAACCACTTATCAGACTGCATTTGTTTTTTATCATGAAAAAGCCCTGCACCAGCAGGTTCCCGCATGGGCCACAAAACTCTATCTGGACGATGAGAATTTCAGGCAGTGATCTCTGCCCTTCCCATACAGACCTTCCGGAGAAAGGACACATAACCTTATGAATATCAAAGATGCCAAAAATGAATTGCTTCACACAATACAGGTTTACACCAGAAAGGATGCACATGGGCGTTATCTTATGCCGGCTGTGCGCCAGCGTCCACTGCTGCTTATCGGACCTCCGGGTATCGGCAAAACTGCAATTATGGAACAGGTCGCAAAGGAATGCGAGATTGGTCTCGTTTCCTATACGATCACACACCATACGCGCCAGAGCGCAGTCGGACTTCCTGTAATTGTAAAAAAGAATTTTCAGGGAAAAGAATACTCCATAACGGAATATACAATGAGCGAGATCATTGCCTCTGTTTATGAAAAAATGGAACAGACTTCCTGCAAAGAGGGAATTCTCTTTATTGATGAAATCAACTGTGTCTCCGAAACTCTTGTACCGACTATGCTGCAGTTCCTCCAAAATAAAACCTTCGGCACACACCCTGTACCGGAAGGCTGGATCATTGCTGCTGCCGGCAACCCGGTCGAATACAACCGCTCCGCGCGGGAATTTGATATTGTCACCCTTGACAGAGTAAAGCGAATAGATATCGAGCCGGATCTTGATATCTGGAAAGAGTATGCCTATGCAAAAGGTCTGCATGCTTCTGTCATCTCTTATCTGAACCTGAAAAAAGAACATTTTTATCATATCGAAAATACGGCTGCCGGAGTTTCTTTCGTGACCGCCCGCGGCTGGGAAGACCTTTCTTCTATTTTATTCGGATATGAAGAACTGGGATTGACTCCTGATGAAAAACTAATCCGACAGTATATTCAGGATGACGATATTGCCAGAGATTTTGCCGCTTATTATCAGCTGTATGCAAAATACCGCAAAGATTACCCGATCACGGAACTGCTTGCAGGAAACTTAAGTGAAAAAGAGTTTCAGTCAGTATGTGGCATGGCATCCTCTGCACCATCCGACGAACAGCTCAGTGTATGCAGTCTTCTTCTCGATGGATGGAACAGGTATTTCCTGCTGTTCGAGAAAGAAGATCATTTCGTAATACAGCTTCAGGAGACGCTTTCTCAAGCAAAAACTGCCCTGCTTGCCGGATCCTCTCTGGCTGATTTTGCAGAACAGTATCGAAACGCATTAAAGATCCGCCGGCAGAATCAGCTTCTTGACGGCCGTGAAACAGACGAATCCGAAAAAACAGCCCGCATCCTCGAAAACTGTCTGATAGAAACAAGAAAAAAACGACTCAATACGCCCGAAGAAATCATCGATGTCCTCCGAACTGCATTGAGCCATTCTGCCACCACCCGTAAAGATCTCGCACAGAAGACACAGCTTGCACTGAAACAGGGCTTTGCCTTTGCAAAAACTGCTTTTCATGACGGACCGGAATTACTCTTTCTGATCTCCGATCTCAGCCACAACAGCCAAGCCATGTCTTTTATCCGCACTTTCGGATGTGAAGAATATTTTGTTTTCAGTAAAAAACTTGAGTTCCAGAAAGAACGCGCACAGCTTCTTCAGGAAATCGATGCAACCACATTTAATTTTCGCGGCTGAACCTTCCGTGCATCTTCCGGTAACTGCCATTCTGCTGTTCCAGAATCTCGCGGAACTGAGATGCATACATACCAAGCGACATCGCCATACATACGGCACATGCACCAATCAGTACATTGGAAGTCGAATACGGAAGTCTCGGACCCACCATCAAGAGCATAACAACTACATACGTCACTGCTGTATTCAGCTTACCATGCCACTGTGGTTCGATGGTCGTTCTCGTTTCCATGATCACCTTCCATCCGGTAACCATCATGTAGCATTCTTTGACCGCAAACAGAATCAGTACAAGTTCTGCAAGCGGATATCGCGGAACCAGATATGCCAGCATCACTCCCTGCATAGCCTTATCGGCCACCGGGTCAAGGATCCGTCCGAACTGGCTGACACTGTTAAACGAGCGCGCAATCCTGCCGTCCAGAATATCCGTAGCGGCTGCCGCGATCACAAGCAGTACAAGCAGCGACCGGTACTGTACAGTACCATATCTCTCAAAAGTTCCCAGAAACAGAATAGCCAGGATGAGACGTACGGAACTTAAGAGATTCGGCAGCGTCAGAATCTCTTTCTTTGTAAATACTTCTACCAGTCGTTCCTGTCTGGCGGGAATTACCTTGTAGAACAACTGGTAACAAAGGATATTCAAAATCAATGCAGTCATTACATCGGCAACACTGTGCTGTTTCAAAAACATAGTTGACAAAACGATCGATACGCTGAGAACGATCTGTGCCACAGTAAAAATCCTATTCTTTCGGCATCTCTCGTTCTGATACAGTGCAATACAGCTCGCCGTCGCATTGAATACATGCATACTCGGGAAAATATTGGTAGGTGTATCAATCTTGTACAGGAGCCTGACAATATTCAGAAATACACTGTCACCGGCAGTCGTAAGATCCGGTCTCAAATGCTGTCCGTTCGGATAAACAAAGGAAATCAGCAAAAACAGTGTCATACCTGCTCCTAAAGTTCCGAGATACTGATAGTATTCTTTTTTGCTCGGGCACGATATTGCAAAATAAATTACCGTACCGATCAGAAAAAAATACCACATTACATATGGAATAATAAAGTACTCACAAAATGGAATTCTGTCATCTGCAAGAGAATGAATGATATGTATTGTTACATCGCTCTGCTCCATCAGCATAAACGCAACCATATAAAAAATCCCATATGCCGGTATGATCCATAAATGCTTTGATTTCTTCAGATAATTCAAAATATCACCTTTCCATCCTTTCGGCCTCAGCCTGATTCTGTCGTCTTCAGGATTTCTGATTTTTCTGTAGCTTATAATATACCCTATCCTATCAAATAATCAATGCACAAAATGCCGAAAATGGATTGTTTTACAAAAATTTTATGATTCCTTTATAAAAACTAAAAGACCTTTATGAAATCTAAAAAAAGAAGAAGCGTTTTATGCTACGCTTCCTCTTCTTCTCTGCTGATCATTCTTACATATCTGCTGAAATTCTCTTAATTTTTCTTTTGCCTGAAGACTTAAATCCTGCGGTACCTGAATCCGGATCGTCACATACTGATCACCATGTACAGCCGGATCCTTCATAGAAACAATTCCTTTACCTCTAAGACGGATCTTTCTGCCGGTCTGTGCACCCTCAGGAATCTTACAGATCACATCTCCATATAGCGTTGATACTTTTGCCTCGCCGCCAAATACGGCCGTTGTAAACGGGATTTCCGTGGTTGTGTAAACATCCATGCCCTTTCGCTCAAAACCATTTTTTGATGTAATATTGACTTTCAGGAAAAGATCTCCCGCCGGTCCACCATTAAATCCTGGATTGCCTTTACCTTTCAGACGGATGCTCTTACCATCCTCAATTCCTGCCGGAATATGGACTTTGAGTGTCTGAACTGCTCCATTTCCGGATGGATCAGATAATCTCAGCATCTTATCACAGCCGAATGCTGCATCCTCAAAACTGACAGTCACCTCTGAGTGAAGATCACTTCCTTTTGCCTGTGCACTTCTTCCTCCAAAGCCTCCAAAGTCACCCTGGCTATGAAAGCCCTGACTGTCAAAACCTCTGCTCTGTCCGCCAAAGCCACTGCTGCTTTTGCCATGGAACATATTTCCGAAAATATCTCCAAAAATATCTCCCATATCGCCCATATTGCCGTTTTCAAAATGGTACTCATGATAACCGCCATTTCCACCCTGACCAAAATCAAAACCGCCGAAGCCGCCATGAAAACCATTTCCGGCTGTACCCTGACCGCCGTTTCCATACGGATTGCCGCCCTCTTCAAATGCAGCAAAGCCATACTGGTCATATAATTTCTTCTTCTCTGTATCACTTAATACATTGTATGCTTCTGTAATTTCTTTAAATTTCTGTTCAGCCTGTTTGTCACCGGGATTCATATCCGGATGATATTTCTTCGCAAGCTTTCTGTATGCTTTCTTAATCTCCTTGGCATCGGCATTTCTTCCAATCCCAAGGACTTCATAATAATCTCTCTTAGCCATAATGCCACCTCCGGTTTACTTGTCAAAAAAGAGATGCAGTTTCTTCTCGCCGCATCCCTTTCCATCTCCTCTTGTTCTATTTGTAATATAACACGTGTTTTATGTTGTGTCAAGTGTCCGGAGAATATTTCTGAAAATTACACTTAGAAATAATCCGATATGTATGGCGTCTGCTGTTCAATTGCGTCTTCGAGCATATCGATCGTCCATTCCGCAGCCTGAATACGTCCGATCTTTGCCAGATATTCCGGACGTTTATACCCCATCAGCATCGTTGTCATGGTCTGGATATCAATTGTATCTTCACATCTTTCCATGATTCTCATGACCTGCCCATGCCCTTCACGAGAGATTGTCAGGTAAAAATATCCCTGATTGCATTCCATGATCGGATCGATCAGTTTGAATTTCCATTCACGGTCAAGTACGCTTGGTTTGAACGGATATTTTTCTATAAAGGAAACGAAATCTACGATTCTTCCCATATAATATGGAGAAATCACTTCTTTTATTCCGGCATCTTCGAGAAGAAATGCCAGCGGCTCATCCGTATAGGTATCTCCCTCGACCTGATTGATCATGGAAAAATGTGCCGCAACAAAATTCCAGAGGCCGGTGCGGGCATCTTCATTAATAAAAATCATGTCCTTGATGTGGAATACCTCATTTGCAATCCAGTAGATCACATAACCATCCGGTTCGTTTTTTTCATTGTAATAGATTGCAGACATAATATCATCAGAATCCCAAAGCCAGTATTCGTTCCATGCCAGATCATCACGAAGAATTGCCCCATGTGTACGCATGGCATAACGTTCATAGGTTTCTTTCAGCTCATCGCTCTCAGTCTTTACACGACGCACATCTCCCGGAACCTGACGGTTCTTCGGAAGCTGATAATCCTTAATTTCATAAGAGATCTTGTCTGAGATCAGTTCCCATCCCTTACGTCTGTAGTACGGAATTGAATATGGGTAAAGATAACAGATATCCTGGCCTTTCTCTTTCATGTTTTTCAGTGCCTGTTCCAGAAGCTTATGCATCAGTCCCATGTTGGAGTATTCCGGATAAGTGCCGACTCCAGTCAGACCTCCCATTGCATAAGTCTTGCCAAAGATTCTGACATGCATCGGGTAGACTGCCACCTGTGAAACAAGAGTATCATTGTCAAACCAGCCAATGACATCTGCCTTTTCCATGGTCGGGAATTTTGCGCGGATGATCTCGCGCTCCTGCCATCCGATCGAGCTTAATTCCTGCTCCGTGACCTGAAAAACATAGCGAAGAAGAGCATTGTACTGTTCCATATATTCGCTGCCTACGGGTTTCATCTTGAGATTCTTTTTATTATTCATACGTCATTTCCTTTTAGCTGTTTCCTATTACCCACAAGTCCCACCCCTCGGCTGAAGGGTGGGACTGAAATTACATATTGCATGTATGAAGTGCTTCAAGCTCGATTACGCTTCAGATTTTGAATCAAAACTCCGGTTCAATTAAACCGTATGTGTTTCCTTTACGTTTGTATACTACGTTGACCTGCTCGGTTTCTGCATTGAAGAATACGAAGAAATTGTGTCCCAGAAGTTCCATCTGTACGCATGCATCTTCCGGATACATCGGTTTGATTCCAAATTTCTTGGTACGGATGATCTTTACTTCATCATCCTCTTCATAGTCTTTGTCCAGATATTCTTTCTGGAAATTTGCTGCAGCCTGCTGTTTGTCTACGATTTTATTTTTGTATTTGCGAAGCTGACGCTCGATGACTTCTTCTACCAGATCGATAGATACATACATATCATTGCTTACCTGCTCGGATCTGATAATATTTCCTTTCATCGGGATCGTTACTTCGATTTTCTGTCTTTCTTTTTCAACACTTAAGGTTACGATAACCTCTGTGTCCGGTGTGAAATACCGTTCCAGTTTGCCGAGTTTGTCCTCAACGGCTGTTTTGAGTCCCGGAGATACTGTGATGTTTTTTCCGCTGATAATAAATTTCATAATCCCATCCCCTTTGCTGTTTATTTTGGATGATATTTAATAAACAACTTGTTTTGTTGTTCATGCATCCATTATAACACACTCTTACGAATTTTAACACAATTTTATGAAATTTTTATATAAATTCTGACTAAAAACAAGTATAAAGATTACAACTCCGACAATGGTCATTCCCAGCCCCAGACTTCTGTATGGTGTCTCATATTGCAGGATAACCTCATGTGTTCCGGATGGAATCTGGATTCCGCAAAGTCCGCTGTTGATATTGGAAACTTCCACCGCTTCTCCGTCGATTCGGGCAGACCATCCCCTCTGATAGAAGAACGGTACACACAGCATTTTATTTTCCTGCGTATCGTTTGTCACCTGTGCCTGATAGGTGCTGTCGCTGTAACTTACATCTGTCACACCGGAATTTTTCAGCGCCGTATAACCGGTTGCATCAAGATCATAAGATTTCACTTCAAAATCTTTAATCGTTGCATAATCGATCTGGGTACTCACATCGACACGAAGCGCTGTGATTCCTGCCGGAACCACGTGTTCCCATGTATTATGTTTCTTTGTGATTGAGAAAGTATAAACTTTATCTGCTGAAAATCCTTCGTCGCCTTCTGTCTGATAATAAACTGCCATCTCGGTATCATCAGATACGTCCATTGTCAGAGAAAGTCCATATAATTTGTTTTCGTCAGCAAAGTCGGATTCCACTCCCGGGAAGATCACGTTTGGATCTGCCCCAAGATCACGGACAGTAATACCGTCAACATTGTTTTCCATCGTACAGTCGACTGCTTCACTCACTTTCTCCATCAGGGAAGTATCAGTTCCTTCCGGCAGAGATGCATTTTTATACGCGCCGTTCTTTTCTGCATCAGTGTAATAAAATCCCGAAAGAGAAGTCAGTGTCTTATCAAGTCCGGACAGTTTCTTAAGTCCTCCGGCACTCCATTCTTTATCATACAGATATCCGAAAGGAAGTGCATAGTTATTTTTGAATATGGTTTTGCCCCCGGCTTCTCCCACCGGTGTATATACCTTCTGTGGAGCATTGTACCCTGCGTTTCCAAACAGATACCTGGTTCCAAGCAGAGAACTTCGGATATAATCATCGTTATTAAAATCCACAAAATTAATAGAAATGCTTTCCGGTCCGTACATCTTGTGATAGCTTACCAGTGATGACGGATTTGTGCTCATATACGTCGACAATCCATTGTAACCCTGTGCCATTCCATCATTTTCCGCGGTCGACCTGTAGGACTTTTCGATGCGATAAAAAGAATCATCCTGTGCTTTCAGATAAGCTGCCGCATCTTTCGTACCATCATTATAGTATTCGGTTGCCAGCTGACTTCTGGTCGGTGACTCGCGGTGCCAGAGTGATGGATAATTCAGTGCAAAAAGCTCGCATACAAGCACCAGTAAAACAGCAGCCGGGAATATCCTGTACAGTTTTCTGATTCTCGTTCCCCCCACCAGAAGGAGCAGATATACCACAAAAAAGGCACAGACCTCTGCAGCAATTTTATTATTTACTTTGATATTTTTGAAGCTGTATACAAATACCATCATTGCAGCATAGATAATGGTCGCAAGCGCACCGCCACACAGTACCGTTTTTTTGTTTTTCTCGCGGAAAACATCCTGCAGGAAAAGTCCAATGGCAAGCGCTTCTACAAAACAGATCATAAAGCACCAGCGATGTGAGTTTTTGGTAAATACAAGCACACGGCTGGTAAACGGCATCACAACCAGAAATACCATCAACACAGTCAGAAAAATCGCCTTTATCCTGGTCGCTTTTTTTACAAGGAAATAGCTGATTGCAAAAACTGTCAGAATGCTGACTGCCAGTACGATGCCCTCATAATAATTGAGATTTCCGGAATAATCTTTATCGATACCAAGCATCTGATTGGAAAAAAATCGGGCAAAAATTGTTCCCAGTGTTTTTCCCTTATATGGATGAAACAAACCTGAAGTACTTCCTCCGCTCACTGCACCTGCACGCGCACTTTCAAGGAATGTATCTGCAATCGGCACAAGAGCGATCCCACCGATCAGTGTACCGAGTATTCCCATTCCCCCAAGACCAATCATTTTTCCTGCTGCAGACTTGATGGAGCGTTTCTGCATTATGCTGTATATAACTACATAAAATACAGCAAAAAAAGCAATCATATAGAGGAAATAATAACTTGCAAACAATAACATTGTCACTGTAAGTACAAGTCCGGCATTTTTCCACCGTTTTTCTCCGTTAAGATAACACTGAAGGAAATACATAAAAACAGTAAAAAGTGCCATGCATGTACAGAATCCGTACTGCTGTCCCCAGAGGATCACATAACCGGAAAAGGTCCATGCAAGTGCAGCTGCCATCGTTCCGATTCCCTCTCCCATCAGTTTACGGTAAAACAGATATCCCACGAGAGACATCGTCAGAAGCTTCAAATATGCAGATGCAAGCACTGCCCATGGAAGCAGTCTCTGCGGCGCAAGAATCAGCAGCAGATTATACGGAATCAGATATGCCGGACAGTAAGAAGACAAATCCATCCCAAGTCCTGCCTGCAGTGCATAACCACTGTCTCCGCTTCTGAACAGTGAAGAAAACATTTCATACTGCGCATAATTGATCTGCAAAGTATCCGCTCCGCAATCTGTAAACACATACGCGAAACCGCCCAGAAGAAATTTGCTGTACAGGAGTGTAAAAAGTCCGCTCGTGATCAGAAAAAGCCATACCAGTTCATTTTTCCAAATCGGTTTTCTCTTTGTATCTGTCACTGTGTGTCCTCCTCTTTTTCTGTTTCCTCTTCATCGAAATTCAGACGTTCTTCCTCGACAACAAGCGGTCGGTCAAGCACCCTTGTATTGATACTCAGGACATATTCTCCAAGAAATCCGATAAAGAACAGCTGCAGTGCTCCGAGGAAAAATACTCCGATCAGCAATGGCGCAATGCCTGCTGAAAAACGATTCCAGAACATCAGTTTCATGATCAGATAAACAATTGCAGCTACCATACTTAAACCACCGATAATAAATCCTGCAAAAGTTGCAAGTCTCATCACTACTTTAGAATAGGAAGTAATTCCTATCATCGCATAATCATACAGGCTGTAGAAGTTATTTTTGCTCTTTCCTGCACGACGCTTCGGCTGCGTATATTCAATTGCGGTATAGTCAAACCCCAGTTCCGCGATAATGCCTCGAAGATATGGAAGCGGGTCATGCAGATCACGCACAACATCTACAAATTTTTTGTCATACAGGCCAAAACCGGTAAACTGATTGATATGGTCAATATCTGTGATTTTGTTGATCATCCGGTAATAGCAGGAACGAATCCAGTACATGGTCCTGCGTTCCTTGCTTGCACTCTTGATTCCGATGACAATCTTTGTTCCCTTTTCCCATTCACGGACAAATTTCGGAATCATGTCAACCGGATCCTGAAAATCTGCTGTCAGACGTACCACGCAGTCTCCATATGCCTGTTTCATTCCATATACCGGTGAACGTGCCTGTCCGAAATTCTTCGCATTAAAAATCGCCTTGATTTTTTTATTATTTGCACACAGGCCGCGAAGCAATGCCTGTGTGTTGTCTTTGGAGTGATTGTCGATAAACAGGATTTCGTAATCATATTCACTTAAATCCCGCTCCATCACTTCTATTACCGCTTTTGAGAGGGGTACTACATTTGCCTCTTCATTGTAAGTCGGTATTACAATTGAAATTTTCTTCCTCATCTTCATTCTCCTGTATTCTGATTTCCTCCGCTGTCAGTATTTCTTTGGAAGCGGAATATACATGTTTTCTTCCAGTTCTTTTTGATCCAGAAACGGATACATATCTTCAAGCGCAGCAGATACCATTGATCCATCTTCGAGCTTTTTCGCAGAAGTCTTTGGCTCCGTCTTCTGATATTTCGTTACATAAACCTCACATACTGCCGCTCCATCCATCTCCAGCACTTCCCGTATCACGTCCGGAAGTTCCTCCGCATGGTGGATTGCTCTGTAAGTAAAGCCATATGCCGGTGCAAGTTTTTCAAGATCCGGAAAACTTAAGTCCCGGCTCTCCTCGCCCACACCTACAAGCGGCGGTGCAAAATAACTCTGCTGAGTCTGGCGGATAGAATGATATCCCTGATTGTTGATCACAAACAGTTTCACCGGAAGCCGATTCTGACGGATAGTCTGTAATTCCTGAATATTCATCTGAAGACTTCCTTCACCTGTGACACAGACCACCGATTCTCCCGGATGTGCCACGCAGATACCTGTCACTGCCGGAAGGCAGAAGCCCATAGAAGCTGTATTCGGATTTGTAATAAAACGCTGACCTTTTTTTACCTGAAATGCCTGACTTCCGGCAACTCTTGAAGTTCCAACGCTGACCATCAGTGTCTCGCCTTCATGCATTGCCTTCGACAGTTCCTCATAAAAAGCATAAATATTGGTGCAGCTTTCTTCTATTGTTTCGTAATGTTTCGCAGTCACCACCGGATATTTCTGTTTCCAGATCTGACACTGATGAACCCAGTCCTCTCCCTGAAACAGTGGATGTTTTTCGTCTGCCCCGCGACGCTCTGCCTCACAGATCAGTTTGCGGATCAGCTCGCCCGCGTCCCCGACTACAGGAAGACTTACGTGAAGATTTGGTTTTTTCAGTTCATTTTCATCAATATCATTCAATATTGTAAAACTCTCTCTTGCCCAGTCCTGATACTGGAAGCCTGTCTGCGCAAATCCCTGACGATTGCCTATGGAAAGAAGTACGTCACTGTTCTGGAGTGCAAAATTTCCCGGACGTGTTCCGGTTCCTCCACTCCTTCCGACAAAATATGGGTGATGGGATTCCAGTGCATCTACACTGCTCATTCCTGTGATCACCGGAACTCCCAGAATATTTACAAGTCTGTGGAAATCTTCTATCGCACCGGCAAGCCGCACACCATTTCCCGGAAACAGTACCGGACGACGACTCTGTGCAATCCTGTCCACAATTGCTTTTACTACATCCTGTGAAATCGCCGCAGGTGTTTCTTCCGGATTTTCTTTCGGGTCGTAACCTCTCAGATCCTCCGTCTCAATCGTTGCCCCCTGTACATCCAGCGGGATATCCAGCCAGACCGGTCCCGGTCTTCCGTTCACCGCCATGTAAAGTGCTTTTTCCAGATGATAACGGATTTCTTTTGGATCAATTACCATCTGTGCATATTTTGTAAGCGAAGTTACAACCGGAACGATATTGCATTCCTGCACTCCCATACTTCTAAGCTTTAATCCGGAAGCTGCAACTGTCGTTGCATATCGAGCCTGTCCGGAAAAAACAATCATGGGAATCGAATCCATCCAGCAGCCAAGCACACCTGTTATGGCATTTGTCGCCCCGGGCCCCGTCGTCACGCAGACTGCTGCCATACGGTTATCCATACGTGCATATGCTTCGGCTGCCATCGCACATGCCTGTTCGTGGTGCTGGTAAGTGCAGTGCAGTTTCGGATGATGCCCAAAAGCATCATTCATATGCATGGCGCCGCCACCCGTCACTGTAAACACATCCCTAATTCCCCAGTTTGCAATATAATCCGCTATATAATCAGATACTTTCTGTTTCATAAAGCTTATTTCCTTCCATCCCACTTATTCTCGCAGACCATAAATTTACCGGATGCCTGAATCGGTATCTCATCTACATAAGTAATACGGATTTCTGCATCCTCGCCCAGATAATGGCGGTAAGCTGCAAGGAGCTCCTCGACATTCAGTTTTTCTCTGTCTGCATTGACAAGCAGTTCGTATTCTTTTTCGCCCCACTGGATGCATCTGGCCTGATAAACCACTCCCTCAAATTTCAGAAGTGTGTTCATGAACACATGAATGGACAGTGGTTCGCCCTTTGTGTTATACATCAGAGATCCGCGTCTGCCATAGATTTCCACATATTTGCCATGGATGCGGCCTTTTTCATCCCGGTCGATTCGCATCATTCCTGTATCTCCGGTATCATAACGCACCATTGGAAATGTCTTATTATAATAATCGGTCACAACGATTCTTCCAAGCTCTCCCGGTTCTGCCGGTTCATCACAATCCATCTTAAGAATCTCCGGATAGTAATTAAACATATCAATAGAATATTCCGGATCTTCGCCAAGCTGAACCGCAATAAAACCATTCTCGTTATTTCCATAAGTTCGAACCGGAGTAAAACCAAACAGTTCCTTTGCCAGATCATATGTCTCCTGCGGAAGCGCCTCTCCCATTGTATAGATCATTTCGACCTGCCAGCGGCTGATGTCTCTTTTCGTTCTCTTCAGATACTGTGTCAGTGCAGTCAGTGCACTTGAATACGGAACGAGTACCTGAATCTTCTTTTTCTCAATATCCCGACAGATTTTTTCCAGAGACTCATCTCCCATATTGGAGATATCCACCATGATAAGATTATTTTTGAAGGATTTCCACTTACTGATCGTATTTTTTCCCTTTATCCACGCGCGGAATTCACCACGCTTCATTCCCATACGGAACCCATTCAGCTCCATGCAGGAGATAAAATTCATATTGATGCGGTTCATTTTGTCACCGTCACACAATACTGTAAACGGTGTACCCGTAGAACCACTTGTGCTCAGGCGGTACAGTTTACCCTGTTCCTGATAGTGATCTACAAGAACCTCGTCATAATGTTCAATAAAGTCGCCCTTTGTCATGACCGGGAAATCTTTGAGTTCTTTCCATTCCGGATGTTTGCGGTAAAAGGAAGAATTTTTCTTTACATAATCGAGCAGGGTCTTCAGGCGGCGTTCCATATATTCTTCCGTTACACCGTCCACAATCTCCCGTTTATTCACTTCTTTTAATTTCTGCAGTTTGCCGCCCTTTGAGGCATCGAGCAGATTAAAAACAGTCCTTCTAAGTACTTCACCTGTATTCATCTTTACTTTCCTTTCCGTTTTGTGCTTTCACCAGTCCCAGAATGATCACAGCCACCACACGCAGAATATTTGCACCAAGTGACGCATAGGCAAATCCTGTCAGTCCATACATTTTTGCTGCCGGTATCGACACTGCAAGAAGTATTCCAAAATGTGCAAGCTGTAGACCAAGCTGCCATCTCTCATCCGTGAATGTCAGCACAAGAATAAACAGAAACGCAGAATATAATCCAAGAATCTGCGCCAGATTTACAACAGTTACAATGCCTTTTACCGAATCATAGAGATTTCTGTAAAAGAGCCATACAAAAAGCGGTGTTCCCACCTGGCAGGCAAGAAAGAATACAAAACTTACGATTCCTCCTGCAAGTGCTGCCTTGCCATACTGTAAACGTGTCAGACGCTCTTTTCTTTTTGTGAGATAGGAAATCACAATCGTATTGATCGGAGCGATCAGAAGAACCAGAGTCTTCCCGATCAGTGAAGTCACATAGTACCATGTTACCTGCTCATTTCCAAGTACCTGACGTATCACAAGGCGGTCAATATTCAACGTAGTATTCGTGACCAGATACGACAACATAAGGAAAAATCCACGGCTGAGTGCAGCAGAAAAAAATCTGCTCCTGTTCCAGAAATTGTGAAAAACTTTTCCTGTAATTCCCACAAAAATAAGCGCGGCGCCCTCGCCGATCAGATAGATCCATACCCATTGTCCTGTTACATAATATATACCAAATCCTGCCAGATATCCGATTCCGATCAGCAGATAATAAATAAAATATCTCCTGTAATTCAGGTTCAGACGATATTCCACATCTCCATAATACCGAAAAACAGTCAGCATAAACATGATAAAAACGCCGACTGCCATAGCCATATTGGTAATACTGTTTCTTGACATCACAAGAGCGACAAAACTTCCAATGGCACCAAAAATCAAAAGCAACCAGTCATAATCTCCGTTTGTTACTTCACAGTCTCTGCGGACAACAAGACGACTTGTATTTAATGCCTGTCCCACTGACGGACAGATGATTGCCACAAGACCGGTAATATAAAGAAGATTGCCGAGCTGTTCTGCTCCCATCAGTCGATTAAGAAGCGGAGTTACCACGATCTGCAGGACTGCATTCATCCAGAGCAGTCCGCCCATCGTATACAGGGTGTTTACCGCAATTCCTTTTTTCTGTTCCCTGTCTTTCAAATCTTTACCTCCTGCATATCAGCCACAGAATCCTTTATGCTGCTGATATTTCTGACAGCGGTTTTCTATGTATTTACGTTTACCGGAAGCAAGCACCGGAATCTCATCAACCATCTCAATTTTAATGCGGGCTTCCTCGCCCAGATACGGACGGATCCTGCGAAGAATCTCCTCCTGATCCATCTTTTCCGGATCTCCGTTCAGCCAGATCGTATAATCTTGTACATCTTCCTGAATAAAACGATACTGTTTTACACCCTCAATATCCCAAAGATTATTCGTAATGATATATGGTGTGACTGCCTTGCCGTCGCAGTCATAGATCAGGTCACTACGCCGTCCGTAAAGCACAGACAGACAGAGTTTAAAACGACCGTTCTTTTCTTTGCGGACTGCCACCGCTGTATCGCCATTGTCATAACGAATGATCGGAAATGCATAGTTAAAAAGATCTGTAATCACGATTCTTCCGAGTTCTCCCGGTTCTGCCGGTTCATCAGAATCCATTTTTAATATTTCATAATAATAAGTTTCGGTATCAATATGATAGCCTTCATTGTCTTCATTCTGAAGGCCCATAATGCCGTTTTCTTCGTTGGAATACCATGCACGCACCGGACAGCCAAATTGTTCTGACAGTGTGCGGCGCACAGGTTCCGGCATCGTCTCAGAGATCGGGATGATCGCCCTTACCCGGAATTTACTGCAGTCCCGTCCGGTTTTTCGGATATATTCACTCAGCTCACCAAGTGCAGAAGAATATCCGACAAGGCATTTGACTTTTTTCTTTTCGATCACATTGAGCATTCCGGCAAGCGCTTTGTCATCCATCCGGGAACTGTCCATCATGATCAGATTTTCCTGAAAAAGGCGTAATTTGCTTTTGCGGACATTATTTACCCACACACGGATAAATGCTTCTTTCATTCCAATATAATATCCGGCTGCTGCCCCGAGAAAAATACCACCTGCAGTATTGTGACAGATTTTGTCTTTGTTCTGGATCATGCGAAGTGGTGTACCGGTCGAACCGCTGGTACACATCACACGATTATCTTCTGCATCTTTATAAGTTGATGAAAGAAAGCTGTCATAATACTGTCGAAATGTATCTTTATTTACGACCGGAAGTTCCTCAAGTGGTGTGTCTTCCGGATAATCTTTATAAAAATCTGTTGTTTTTACTGCATGTCTGATCAGATTCCGGATTCTTTCTTCTGTCTCCGCAACAGAACTTCCTTCTTTCCACGCGTAGCGGATCCTGTCATAATATTTACGGGTCTGACCGCCACGCAGTCCATCCAGTATCCAAAATCCCGCCCAACGCAGTTTTTCATCTAAAATCATCTTATTTTACTCCATTCACTGCATCTTTGATCGCATTTGCCATAGCTTCCAGCATTTCATCTGTCATTCCCGGATATACACCGATCCAGAAAGTATCTTTCATGATACGGTCTGTATTTTCGAGTGTTCCGGCAATACGGTAGCCCTTGCCGGTTGCACGCATCTGGTCAAAGCACGGATGTTTTGTAAGATTGCCCGCAAACAGCATACGCGTCTGTACCCCTTTTGCTTCGATCATCTGAACAATCTGGTTACGGTCTATACCTTCACGGCAGGTGATCAGGAAACCAAACCAGCTCGGTCTGGAATTCTCACAAGCCTCCGGAAGAATCAGCTTGTCCTCCGTTCCTTTGAGTGCTTCTTTCAGATAATTGAAGTTGTGAATTCTGCGCTCTACGAAGGATGGAAACTTCTTAAGCTGTGCACAGCCGACTGCAGCCTGCATATCAGTTGCTTTGAGGTTATATCCAAAATGAGAATATACATACTTGTGATCGTAGCCAACCGGGAGTTCACCATACTGGCGGTCAAAGCGATGACCACAGAGATTATCCTGACCCGGCGCACAGATGCAGTCTCTTCCCCAGTCTCGGAAAGAACGTGCAATTCTGTTCAGAAGTG
Organism: uncultured Ruminococcus sp.; assembly: GCA_900066355.1. Taxonomy (GTDB): domain Bacteria; phylum Bacillota; class Clostridia; order Lachnospirales; family Lachnospiraceae; genus Blautia_A. The sequence continues at coordinate 35,106 of FMEL01000012.1, read as the reverse complement.
GATTGTCTGTATAAACAGCGCCACCCTCTCCCATTGTCATATGATGTGGCGGGTAAAAACTGGAGGTTCCGATATCACCGATCGTTCCTGTCAGTTTATCCTCACCGTCAATCGTATAGACAGAACCGAGCGCATCGCAGTTGTCCTCGATCAGCCACAGATTATGGCGGTCACAGAATTCTTTTACTGCCTTCAGGTCAAATGGATTACCGAGGGTATGTGCAAGCATGACAGCCTTTGTCTTCGGAGACCATGCAGCTTCCAGAAGAGATGGATCAATGTTGTACTGCGGAATGGTCACATCGACAAATACCGGTACGGCCCCATACTGGATCATTGGCGAAACCGTTGTCGGGAAACCTGCCGCAACCGTAATCACCTCATCTCCCGGAAGGATCTGACGTTCTTTCAGGAGTGGAGAAGTCAGCGTCATAAAAGCAAGCAGGTTCGCGGAAGATCCGGAGTTTACCAGTGAGCAGTAACGCACACCGAGATACTGCGCAAATGCATGTTCAAATTCGTTTGTATAACGTCCGGCTGTCAGCCAGAATTCAAGAGAACTGTCTACAAGATTTACCATTTCATCTGCATCGTATACTCTGGACGCATATGGAATACGGTCGCCCTCCTGATATGGTTTCTTCTGATTATGATATTTGTTACAGTAATTTCTTGTCATTTCCAGAATCTGTTCTCTGGCCTGCTGTTCTGTCATTTCTTCAAACATAATATTCTCCTTCTGTATTTTATTTTTCTATATAATATTGAAATTCTTCCTGCTGGAAAGAAATCGTGTCTTTTAGTTTATAATGTTCCCTGAACCACCGGTAAGTCTCCGGATCATTACGTTTCCAGATTCTCATCGAGGATTTTTCTGTAAAAGCGCCTCTGACTTCGGCATGTTCCAACTGATCTTTCAGTTCTTTCAAACTGTCCGGACGGACAAGCATATCACTGAAATCCATTGTAAAACATTCCGTTCTTCGATGAAGCAGACTGTAAATTTCCGGTATATTGATCCCGAATGCCGGTGTGTTTTCCGGCACCATCTCAGCCACCTGAGCTGCCAGTTCTTCAAAATCTTCCATGTTGTGAAAATTTTCTTTTATCTGACTGTTCTGTGAAAACTGCAGCACTGTACCCGTAGACATGGCAATCACAGCGGCTGCACAGATCAGTCCAACGCCTGCCCGGAACACATGCGCCAATGAAATTTTTCCAAAATTTTTCCGTTCTTTATTTCTGATAAATGCAAGACCGTGCTGTCCAAAATATGCCGAAAGGATCACTGCCGGAAGTGCAATACAGTCCAGGTTATGGTACGCCGGACGGTTCATATAATAAACCATGCATCCCAGAGCACCCACACTCAGCAAAAACACCAGTTCCCTTTTCCAGCACTGTCGTTTTTCTTTCTGAAACCAGCCGGACAAACCCACAGAGGTTCCCATAAGAAACAGCGTGATCACTGCCATATACGCACATGGATAAAGCGGCATATCAAGATGAAGAACCCCTTCCATATAATTGCTTGAAAGGAGCGGCACCAGAAAATCCTCCAGGGAATTCACCGGACTGTGTTTCAAAACATTATACAGATTCACTACGCCATATGCACCCAAAATACTAAACACAATGCCAACACTATGTGCTGCTGTATTTATAAGAAGCTTTCCGATTTTCACCCGGTTTTCTGAAAAATAACGAGACACATACATAGCCGCCCACGAAATCGCCAGAAAAATTCCTGTCTCCGTATTCCACAGAACTGCAAGCAGACAGATCAGATATCCAACCGCCGTGCTTATAAATCCCCGGTAATTTTTCTTAAGGATCACTGCACCATACAACAAAAGAATCATCGGAAAGACTACTCTGTGCGGCCATACCTGCCAATAATATCCACCACGCATACCGAGGATTGGAAATGCAACACCCAGCGCTCCTGCTATCCGCAATACTCTGCTTTCCACCAGAAGCTGTAATGTCAGAAATGCGCATACATGTGCAAGTGTACCGACCATTGCAAGCATCATGACAAATGCACGGAAATCCCCATGAAATAATTTCAGCGGAATCTTAAAAAACAAAGCATAGTGTCCGTAAATACTGGTAACATTGTGTGTATACGGCATTCCCTGATAAATATTATAGACCGAATTAAAATATGCATGGCCATGATACGAGTCACTCAATTCTCCCCTGCCAAAAATATTCGGTGTATACATAGAATACAGAATCAGTACCGTAAGAACAAGATAAGTAAGCCAGACGATCCATTCTCCATCATGTTTCGGAACAGAGATTTTTTCATACATCCATGCCATAATGAACAGCTCTGCAAGAAACAAAACAACGCCAAATATAAGCGGCTGTGTATGCCATCCATACTTTCCTGCTACCGATCCGACCTGCTCCATCTCGTTTGCCACACAGATGATCCAAAAAGGAATCTGCGAAAGAAGCAGCACAGAAAACAGAAGCTTCTTCCCTGCCGCATTTCCGTCAGAACAGCTTTGTTTCTCCTGCATTCTTCCGGTAACACCCATAGCTGCCAGAAACACCAGGCAAAACAGAATCAGTGTAAGACCATAGATCAAAATATGGCTGTTTCCCAGTTTACTGATCTTTTCCAGTAACTGCTGATTCCCAAAACACCCGAGAAAAAAGCAGGCCGATACCAGCCATGCCATCAGTCCGCTGAACATTTCCCGATTCTTTTTCATTACTCCTTTTGCTCCATTCTGTTTTTATCTAAAATATTCTTTTATCTGGCGGTCTGTATATTCTGCCATATTTGCACCTTCAAGCCATGCCTGATACCACTGTACCGTATATCGTACAGCATCCTGTACGTGCCACCGTGATCTCCAGCCAAAAGTACTGCGGATCCTGGAGCAGTCCAGCTTGAGGAAATTGGCTTCATGAGGACCACCCTGATACAGATTTTTCCATACTGCATTTTCTCCCCACGCCTCACAGAAAAGATTGGCAAGCTCTCCGGTGGTAATGCAGTCTTCATCTCCCGGTCCTACGTTATAGGAACCGGCTTTCGAGCTGTCCTGATATTGCACACCGGCAATCATCAGATATGCACCCAGCGGTTCCAGTACATGCTGATACGGTCTGGTGGAATGCGGATTACGCACAGCAATTTCTCTGCCATCAGCCATAGCTCTGACACAATCCGGAATGATACGATCTGCAGCAAAGTCACCGCCACCAATTACATTTCCGGCACGTGCAGTAGATACCGCAATACCTGCTTCTTTAAGGAAAGCCTTTTCGTAACTGTGTGTAACAAGCTCTGAACAGGATTTACTGTTGGAATATGGATCATAACCATCCAGTTCATCTGTCTCACGGTATCCCCATTCCCATTCATTGTTTTTGTATACTTTATCCGTAGTAACATTCAGAAAAGAAGCTACACTTCCTGCATTTCTTACTGCCTCAAGTATGTTGACTGTACCCATTACATTTGTTTCATAAGTATAGACCGGATTCGCATAAGATTCACGAACGATCGGCTGTGCCGCAAGGTGAAGCACGATCTCCGGCTGTGTCTCCTTCAGGACACCGGATAACCTGGATAAGTCCCGGATATCACCTTTTACAGAGTTCATATTTTTTTCGAGATCAAGCAGCCCGAAAAGTTCCGGATCTGTCGGTGGTTCCAGTGCATATCCTGTCACCTCTGCCCCCAGTCCCAGCAGAATCCTGCAAAGCCATGCTCCTTTAAATCCCGTATGGCCTGTTACTAAAACTTTTTTGCCTTTATAAAAATTAAAATCGAAATCTTTCATTCCCGTATAAGCGCTCCCGTAAATAAATTCTTTTGATCTTTGTTTCACTGTTTTTCATTTTCAATATACTGGATCACCCTTTTGAATCCTTCCCGGATATCAACTCTGGCCTCCCAGCCCAGTTCCTGCAGTTTGCGATTGTCAGGAATCCTTTCATGCCCGATAACAGCCTTATTTTCTGTATAATTCTCAGATTCACTGCGCTGTTTGCAGATTACATGAAGATTTTTTTCCGGATAAATCTCCGTCAGACATTCTGCAAGCTCACGAATGCTTACAAACTGTGAAGTATTGCAAACGTTGTATGCCTCGCCCTCCGCACCATCAAACAGGATCTTAAAATAACCGGCAACCGCATCGGTAATATAGCAGAATGTGCGCTTTCCGGAACCATCACTCTTTAATACAATATCTTCACCTGCAGCGATGTTTTTCACAAAAGAAGCAAAAACCCGGGGATCGTTCTGAATATCCATCGTTGGCGCATATGTATGTGCGATCCGTGCAATTCTGACAGGAACCTGGTGCTGTACCCAGAATGCACGGCACATGGTTTCTGCCATACGTTTGCTCTCGCTGTAGCAATTATGTATGTCAAGCGTATCCATATGCCCAAATGCGTTCTCATTAATCAATCCGTCAACTCTCGGTGTCCCATAAACATCACAGGAGCTGAACAGCAGATAGCTCTTTATCTTTTTGGTTTTTGCCAGTTCAAGCAGATGATAATTACCAATTGTATTCGGCTTCAGTACATCCACCGGACACACGCTGTAATACTGCGGACTTGCCAGGGATGCAGCATGAATGATATAGTCTACATTTTCCTCTATCTCTATCGGTTCTGACAGGTCATTCTGAATGATCTCTATACTGTCAAATCCCTCTGCATGTCCAAATCTCTGCACAAATTTGTCCTTGTTTCGAACTACTGCGATCAGTTTTACATTTATATTTTTGACAGTTCTGACATACAGCAGAAAATGGACAATATAAGATGCCAGCATCCCATACGCACCCGTCAGAACTACCGTACTGTTCTCCAGTCGTTCCCATCTATTATTGCGTGAAAAAATGTCCTCCATATCCTTTTGCAAGATTGGATTCATCGTGTATTTCCCCCTCATTTTCCAAAATCACATAATAATACAAGTATATTATACCCTTGTCCGCACATTTAATCAACAAGCAGAAAAATCCCTGAACTCCATCGGAATTCAGGGATTTCTCTATCTTAAAACTTTTTATTTTTATTTTTCGAAGAGCTCTACAAGTTCCTGTCCATCCTTGTATCCGGCATCTTTAAGCTGTTCTACGAACCACTCATCTACACCGTCTACTGCTTCTTTGAAGGAATCGATGTCCATATCGTCTTTCTTTGTGAATGTTACACCATTCTTGGATTCCCATCGGCCCATGATCTCTTCGTCACCGGAACGGTTGATGTAACGCTCATACTCTACGGCTTTCTGTCCACACTCGTCAACAACTGCCTGCTGCTCCGGTGTCAAAGTATCGTAAAGATCCTGGTTGATGCAGAAGAACAGGCAGTCATAAATTGCATCCCACATGGAGCAGTATGGCTGAACTTCCTGTACACTTGCTGCATCGATTGCCGGCAACGGGTTCTCCTGACCTTCTACTGTATTCTGCTGCAATGCAGTGTAGGTTTCGGACCAGTTCATGTTGGTCGCATCTGCGCCCCATCTCTTATAGCATTCCATCAGAAGGTTTGATCCTGCTACACGGATTTTCAGGTTCTTCATATCATCAACAGTTTTTACTTCATGTTTGCTGTTGGTCAGTTCACGGAAACCATTTTCCGCGATACCCATGCAGTGCAGGCCGTAGCTTGAAAGAATCTCTTTCAGTTTTTCTCCTGCCTCGCCGTCAAACTTCGCATCTGCATCATCATAAGAATCATAGATGAACGGCAGAGATACGACATTGAATCTCGGGTCAAATGCAGAGTAGATCAGGTTGGAATGCATAGAGATCTGTACCGGATCTCCGTTCATCAGCGCCTGAATACCTTCGGACTGGTTTCCGTTGGTAAGCTGGTCTGCTGCGTATACATTAACTTTGATCTTTCCGCCGGTTGCTTTTTCCATAAGTTCACCGAACTTACGTCCGCCTTCTGCCCATGTACTTGTCTCCGTTGTGGAGCATGTAAAGTTCCATGTTGCTTCCGGCCAGTCAAGATCACTGTAGTCATCCACAGTATCCATGGAATCTTCTGTGAAAAGATCTACCAGATCCTGTGCATCGTCATAGCCCTGGTTCTTCAGTTCCTGAACAAACCATTCGTCTACACCATCAACTGCTTCTTTGAAGGAATCAATGTCCATATCTTCTTTCTTTGTGAAGGTTACGCCATTGCTTTCTTCCCAGCGGCTCATAATCTCTTCATCACCGGAACGGTTGATGTAACGCTCATACTCTACAGCTTTCTGTCCACATTCATCAACAACTGCCTGCTGCTCTGCGGTCAGACTGTCATAGATTTCCTGGTTGATACAGAAAAACAGACAGTCATAGATTGCATCCCACATGGAGCAGTACGGCTGAACTTCCTGTACGCTTGCTGCATCAATTGCCGGTAACGGGTTTTCCTGACCTTCTACTGTGTTCTGCTGCAGTGCAGTGTAGGTTTCGGACCAGTTCATATTTGTAGCATCTGCGCCCCATCTCTTATAGCATTCCATAAGAAGATTGGATCCTGCTACACGGATCTTTAAGTTTTTCATGTCATCGACAGTTTTTACTTCATGCTTGCTGTTAGTCAGCTCACGGAAACCGTTTTCCGCAATACCCATGCAGTGCAGGCCGTACTCAGAAAGGATCTCTTTCAGTTTATCTCCGGCTGCGCCGTCAAATTTTGCATCTGCATCATCATAAGAATCATAGATAAACGGCAGGGATACAACATTGAATCTCGGATCAAATGCAGAGTAGATCAGGTTGGAATGCATGGAGATCTGTACCGGGTCTCCGTTCATCAGTGCCTGAATACCTTCGGACTGATTTCCGTTGGTAAGCTGGTCTGCTGCATATACATTGACTTTGATCTTTCCGCCAGTTGCTTTTTCCATAAGTTCACCGAACTTACGTCCGCCGTCAGCCCATGTACTTGTCTCTGTTGTGGAGCATGCAAAGTTCCATGTCATTTCCGGCCAGTCAAGATCACTGTAATCCGCGATAGTATTGAAGGAATCATTGTCGTCTCCTGCATCTTTGGAAGATGTGCTTCCTGTGTCAGAGGAGGACTGATCTCCTGTATAAGCGCCATTCTTTGCAAGTGCTTTCGGCAGAGCCGTGGAAACGGCCGGAATATATGTAATTACAAGAAGGACTGCTACAGAAGCAGCGATCATCGGCATAACTGCCTTCGAAATCTGCTGAAGAGTAACCTCCAGACCTTTTTTGATCTTGATACTGATTGCAACGAACAGGTTGACCCCAACCGGAGGTGTTACCTGACCGATTGCAAGGTTAACTGTTGCCATAACACCAAATGCAACAACGTCATATCCCAGTGCCTTGCATACCGGAAGCATGATCGGGATGAAGATATACATAGCTGAGTTTGCATCGATGAAACATCCTGCGATCAGGAAAATGATATTTACGATCAGAAGAAATACGAACTGATTGTGTGCAATGGATGCAAGCAGTCCGGATGCAGCTTCTGCGATACCAAATTTTGTACATACATAAGAGAACAGGGATGCGCATGCAACGATCAGCATGATACCACCTGTTGTTTTTGCTGATTCTACAAAAATGTCGATCAGATCACGGAATTTGACTTCACGATAGATGACCATACCTACAAACAGACCATATACAACAGATACGGCTGCTGCTTCTGTTGGGGTAAAGATACCGCCATAGATTCCACCGAGGATGATGATCGGCATCAAAAATCCCCAGAATGCATCTTTAAATGTAGCCCAGCGTTCTTTTGCAGTTGCTTTTTTTCTGGAAGGCTGAATGTTGTGTTTCTTTGCTTCCAGCATAACAACAATTACAAGTGCAACACCCATCAGGATTCCAGGTACGATACCTGCTGTAAACATATCAGCGATGGAAACGCCTGTGATGGATGCGTATACAACGAATGCGATACTCGGAGGTATGACGATCGCGATCGAGCTCGATGTCGCCATCAACGCCGTGGAGAACGGTGCGGAAAATCCTCCCTGCTCTACCATTGCCGGAATCAGGACTGCGCCGAGAGCAGCTACAGTTGCCGGTCCGGAACCGGAGATTGCTCCGAAGAAACATGCAACGATAACACATACGATGGCGATACCACCTTTTTTATGGCCGACGCAGGTATCAACGAAGTTGATCAGTCGTTTGGAGATACCGGCTTTTGCCATGATGTTACCGGATAATACGAAAAACGGAATTGCCAGAAGCAGGAATTTACTGATTCCGGCATACATGTTGGTTGCCACAATCGTAAGTGAAGTTCCTGAGTAAAGGATCGCACATACAGAGGAAAGTCCAAGGCAGATTGCAATCGGCACACCAAGGATCAGAAAGATAAAGAATGAAATAAATAAAACAGCACTGATCATTTATTTGTCCTCCTTTTCTTTATATCCTGTACAGAAATCCAGACAGAACTCGATAAAATGAAGAATCATGCATCCTGCACCGATCGGTACGAAGGACCAGAAAATCCATTCCGGCCAGTTCAGTACGAAGGTTCTCTTACCGTTTGCAAGCTGGGTAATGACCTTATCCATACCATATTTAAAAAGAATTGCTGAAAAAACAATGCTCAGAACCGTGATCAGGATCACAGACGGTTTTTTCAGTTTTTCCGGGAAACGGTCAGTAAACAGTGACAGACTGACCAGTTCGCCTTTCCGACATGCAAGTGCTGCTGCCAGAAGTGTGATGAGAACAAATACCGCTACAACCAGTTCTTCTGTGAATGACCATGAGCGATGGATCACTTTACGGGAAAATACATTTCCCACTGTCAGCACCAGGATCAGCAGCGTAGATATGATCAGTACGACTTCTTCGACTGCTGCAAGTGCATTCATGAGTTTTTTGTAAACTTTCATACTCTCTTCCCCTTTTTTGTATTTTGTTCCGGTTTCAGACCTCCTGGTTTCAGATCTTTTGGGCATAAAAAAAAACCGCCCCATCAGGGACGGATAAATATATCATTCCGCAACCACCCTGTTTCTCCATTGAAACAAGTACGATTCTGCAACGTACCGGCATACGCGTCTCCTGTAACGGGGAGCTACCGTGAAAACCTACTGGTGATTCTATAAAATGTTCGGTCTTCCTTCTCAGGGATGATATTCAAAACAGTTCTGTCGCTGCTTCCCACCATACACAGCTCTCTGTAGACAGGTTCCTCTGCTTCTACTGATTCCCTTCATAGAATTTGCTCTTATGCTTTACCTTGTTAAAAGGTGTTTTTATTTTACCTCTCATTTTTCGTCACGTCAAGAGTTTTTACACAATTTTCCTGCATAATATCCATTCTCTGCTTCCAAAAAGGAGAAGCCTCATCAGCTTCTCCTTCTTGCTCTGTATTTTGATCGTATATATTTGCCTGCTGCCGACAAGTCACTGGTCTTCCATCCGCTTGTCTTGCGTGTCCTAGCTGAAAGCAGGGAACAGGATTCATTCTTATTACTCAGACTCCAGCAAAAATAACTGATATTCGATTTATTCAGTCTGCGCAGCCATTTGCCCGTTGATGATTTGCTGATTCCACCGCCGCCACTTGCTGCCGACATCCCAAACTCCGTTACCATTACCGGCAGATTTTTCTGACGCGCATAAGAAAGCTTCGAGGGCAGATACTGGTTATGACTCCACTCATTCGCATAAAAATGAAGGGAATACATGATATTTTTGTAACCTTTAATCGGGCTGTCTGCTACTTCATTTCCGGTTCCGTCAGATCCAAGCTGTGACCACGTCGGTGTGCCAACCACGATGATCGCATTTTTGTCATATTTGCGAATCGTCCTAATCACTGATGTCGCATAAGATTTGATCGTTTTCCAGCTACATCCGTTCGGCTCATTGCAGATCTCATAAATTACGTTTTTCTGCTTTTTGTACTTCTTTGCCATAGTCTTGAAAAAAGATTTTGCTTCTTTGAGATGGCTTTTGGGATTTCCATCATTCAGAATGTGCCAGTCGATGATCACGTACATGCCAAGATCTGTCGCATACTGAACTCCTTTGTAAATCTGATTTCGAAGAGCTGACTTGCTGCCACCTGAACAATAACCATTATATTCCGACGTGTACATCGCCAGACGTACCGCATTAGCTCCCCAGTCGTTCCGAAGTGTCTTAAATGCGGCTTTGTTTACATACGGTGATCCTACATCCCAGTTGATTCCGTGCGTGCTGATACCACGAAGCTGAAATTTCTTTTTGTTCTTATCAACAAGATCTGCACCTTTTACCGAAAGTCGTCCGTGAGAAGATACCGGGGTTGCAGCATACACTTCACATTCGGTCTGCATCATCACTGCAGTAATTACCATAAAAAGTACAAGAACTAAAGCAACACTTCTGTATCCTTTTTTTCTATTCATACATCATCCCTCCCATAGATCATCTTTCCTCCTGTTTTTGGTATAAATCCTCCCGTGGATAATAGCCGATCTTTACTTTTTCCCCTGTACTTCACCTTTTATTTTTGCTTACGATGATTTAATTATACTATATCATTGTATAATTCGCTAATATTTCTTATGATTTTCGTTGCTCTTTTATGATTTCTCACATATTTGATACTGAATTTCACCTGTTACTGTGAACGGAGTGAACAGTAACTTTCACCTCATTTGGCAGAGACAGATTTGGTAATTCTCTTTGCATTACATCCGAAAATCATTTATACTGTAATTATCCAAATCCTACGGGAAACGGAGGAGGGATAAATATGAAAAAGAAACTGAATCATGCATTTAATTACATTACTGCAATCCTGATATTTATCTGTGCAATGACAGTAAGCCTCAGTATTTTTCTGGTAAAAGTACAGAACTCTATCGATACCAACTCACAGAACATTATGACAAGTACAGTTTCGCACCAAAGCGATCACGTTCTTTCCATCCTTCAGATTCATTATGGATTTCTGAACAGTATTGCTGACAAAATGGGGAAATCATCTTCTCTTCTGTCTGACGGTAATATGAAATTTCTTGTTTCCATGGCAGAAAACACAGACTTTGAAAGAACAGCTCTGATCGAAGCAGATGGTACCGCCCATTATGATAACGGAGCCGAAAAAAACGTTGCACAGCGACGATATTTCCAGGAAGCAATGCAGGGAAAAGAAACCTTAAGTGACCCTCTCGAAAGCAGTATAGATCAGGAAATGCGGGTAATCCTTGGTGTTCCCGTTTATCATAATGGTAATATCGTCGCTGTACTTGGCGGCTCCTATAATGTAACCGCCCTAAGCCGTATGCTTTTTAATGATGTATTTGATGATTCCGGATACAGCCTGATCATTAACCAGAATGGGGAAATTATTGCTTATGACGGCGATCCTGCTTACCACAACATTACATATGGAGATAATTTCTTCAAATTTCATGAACGTCAAAACTTATTATCCGATGATACCTTAAAAAAGATCCGGCAGAATTTCAAAAATGAGAAAGACGGTACTGTAAGGCTGCAGACAGCTTCTACCTCTGATGCAGCACAGTATCTTTCTTATACCAGACTCGGAATAAACGGCTGGATGATCTGCTATGTAATTCCGGTCGCTGATGCGCAGGATTCCTATGACTTTATCAAATCCGATGAAAGCATACTCCTTGGTATATTCCTGATTCTGGTTCTCCTGCTTGTTCTTTATATTATCCGAACCAATCGCAAACAAAATGAAGAACTTATCAGAACAGCTGAACTTGACGGACTGACCGGTGCTTACAACAAACGCGCTACCGAAGCATATATTAATAAAATTCTGACACAGATGCCTGATGAAAAAGGTACTTTTGTCATTCTCGACGTAGATAAATTCAAAGACGTCAATGACCGGTATGGTCATGCTGCCGGTGACACAGTTCTTCATGAACTTGCCAAAACATTTTTCCGCCATTTCCGTAAAGATGATATTATCGGAAGAATCGGCGGTGATGAATTTGTCATTTATATGAGAAACATCGAGTCAAAAGAAATCGCCTCGGCACGCGTTAAAAACCTGATTGAGAATGTCCGTAGTCTTCCTTTTGAGGAAATGAACGGAAATCATGTCACGATCAGTGTTGGTATTGCATTCGTCCCGGAAGCCGGAAACTGCTATATGGATCTTTACAAAAATGCCGACACGGCCCTGTATGAAACCAAACAGAATGGCAAAGATGGCTATCACGTATATATGGGAACATCATAAAACGAAATAATTTTATATAAAAATCAAACCTCTTCTTTCCGGCGGATGAATAAGTCGGTAGAAGAGGTTTTCTTTTGTTTTTCAAACCTAATTCAAATAATTATATACAGTTCTTGAAATATTACGGATACGCGGAAGCGCATAATCCTCACTGCCTGTATTGGAAAATACACAGATTATGTAATCTTTTTCTTTCCATATACGATTGCCATATCATGCTCAACACTGGAAGTTTCACCTGTTTTGTTTGCAACTTTGATTCCGGATGGAATGCCTGACAGTATCTTCCATCTTCTTGTCTGAGCAAGCAGGAGCTTCCGCATCTCTTTTGAGTATTTTGATGATACACAGGTTCCGTTGTAAATATGTTCCAGAAGAATACCACAGTCTTTTGCAGAAGTGATATTACTCTGTCCGTCACCGACTGATGCCGAAGATGCCGGATGCAATGTATGATGACAGCCGGTTTTTGTATATTTATCTTTGACCGTAGAGTTATATTTCAGGTTTCCCTTTTTGATCTGATCAAAAGTCGATGCCATAACAAAAGGTTTGATTACGCTCGCAGAGTACCTGAACTTTCGGCATCGCAGAAGATACACCTGCTGTCACAAACAATGCCAGCATAAAAACAAAATACATCTGCAAAGTCCAGTTCGGTGTTTATGGTTCTCTTTCACTTATGTCCCTCCTGAGATAGTTATTCTATTTGATTTTCCGCTGCCTTTTAATCTTTTATTGTCTTTCCAGTTCCTTTTGAATCCATGTCATAATCACATCCACGAGATAGTCCTGCTGCACCTGACTCAAAGCCCGTCCCGGCTGCATTTTGTGCCATTTTCGGATGCATTCCCGGCAACAGGTTGCAGTGGCATGCTGTGCTATAAATACAGGATGTCCTCGCATAGGCGTCTGTTTTCCATCATTCGGTATATATGCCGGTGCCTCCCTCTTTGCAATAAAATCCTCGGCATGTTTCCTGATCGTATCAAGCCCTTTTTCATTTATATAATCAATATCTTTCTGCTTCAAATGGAAACTGCTCCGAAATCTGGAATTGCCAAATTTTTCAAATAGCTGGGCATACCATTCATCTTTTGTCATAAAAATTCACCACATTTCTTACTGAAACTCAAATATCCTGCTCATCTAATAACCGCCTGTCAGCTTCTGTCTCCAGCCATTTCAGAAGATTTCCTGCAATTCTCGGCGTAAACAGTTCCACATATTTTAATCCTTCACTTGTAATATGAAGAACCGGATATTGCCCCGTAGTCTTAGTAATATAATGACGTCCGATCAGCCAGTAGATCAGTCTCGTAACTTCTTCCCCGGACAAATATGATAATGCGCCATATTCTTTTACTTTGTCCAATCCGTTCTTTTTTATTTTTTCAGCATTTGATCCCCGCAAAACACCATTCAGTATTGACACACCAAAATATTTCTTCTCACTTATATGAACCAATGCATTCATGATTGTTTCAACAATTTCAAACAAGCTGTGCCTTTTATATTCCGGATACTTTTTACGACTATTTTCAGAATCCGCATTTTTATCCAGAATTTTCTGTTCCCAGTTATCATTTTTATGCTGCTCATTATGACTTACATATTCTATTGTTTTTTGCTGCGTTTTCGTATTCTCTTCCTTTATTTCCTTTTTGGGTAACCAGTCCAGTTCGGTAACATCATAGCCCATGAGCTTGTAATATTCTTTTGCAGATAATGTTTTATTACAGCCCTTTCCATTATTCTGATAATTGGTGCAGCCTAAAAAATACTGTCTGTTCTCGCTGAATTTTACAATTAAATATCCATCCTGACAATCCGGGCATTTCATAATTCCCAGCTTTTTACCCATAATATGATTTGTCATAAAACTACACTCTTCGGGCTCATTTGTACAAATATACAGGCGCAGTCCATATGCCGGTTTATATCTGAGCTGCATAGGGAATCCACATACCGGACATTTTTTTCGTTCCAAAATAACCGGTTCTTCTGACCAGGTCCCGCAAAGCGAAACATTTTTATATTCATTCTTGATTTCAAGAAGAAACTCCGATGGATTTTGCTCCGGAGCTATAAAGTAAACTCTGTTTTTTGTCCGAGTCATTGCTACATAAAAAAGGCGTCTCTCTTCCGCATACTGCATGCTTCTGTCCTCTTTTACAACCAGTGACAAAACAGGGTCATCTTCAATCTTTGATGGAAATCCGTACGTTTCATTGCGTCCATTGATTACAATTACCTCATCATAGCCAAGTCCTTTTGACGCATGTGCTGTCATAAAAGTAATATTCATCTGCGGATATTTTACCGATTTAACCTTTGATCCCCGGTTAACATATTCATACATACCGGTCCTGGTCAGACGCTGGCCATCGAAGCCAAATCTCCCTAACAGCAATATTTTTAAACTATATGGATCTTTTCCATCTTGTTTTGCATATTTTATAATCTGTTCCAATGATGTCTGCACAGCATACGCCATTGCATAATCCGCCCCACTTCTTCTGTGCGCATTCGGCGATTTCATTGTACTGTCATATGTATAAATAATTACAGGATTTTCAATATGCTTTGGCGAAATAAGGGATTTACGAATCTGTGAAGTATTTTTCTGAATAAAATTTCCTGCTATATCAATGACTTCCTGAGAATTACGATATGTATGAACAATTTTCATCAGTCTGGCATATCCCATTTTTTCTTCAAACTTTGTAAAAAGGGTGATATCCGAACCACTGAATGCATAAATGGATTGCCAGTCATCACCGACCGCCACAACCTTCGCAGAGGTCACTTCCGAAAAAGCTTTAACCAGATCAAATCTCTGCCGCGAAATATCCTGATATTCATCAACAATCAGATATTTGAAATCCAGTTTCTGTTTCATTTCTTTTACATTATTTAAAACACGCGCAGACTCATTGATCATATCCTCAAAATCCACTGCATGATTTTCAATCAGCCACTTTTTGTATTCCAGATAACATGCCTGACTGATCTCCAGAAATAATTTTGTTCTTACATTATCTGTTTTTTGATTCAATACCGCAAAGTCATCTTCATCATATCCGTTTACTTTGAAATTTCGGATAAAATTCGATACCAGTATAATCAATCTCTTAATGTATCTGTTTTCTTCCGAAGATACCAGTTTCTTCGCCACTTCCTCATCAGAGCGGCGTTTCAGCTCAATTCCATGCTGACGCAGTTTCTCTTCCAGATGTGCAGAGATACTTCGTCCGTCTTTATAAGAAGAAAATGTATAAATAAGCGTTGTTCCATGTTTTTTATGAAAAAGGATTTTATCATTTACTGCCTTTTTGTACATGTTCAACTGTTCTTCAGTATAAAGCGAATTTTGACCATCTTCTGTAATTCCAAAATGTTCAACATATATCTCCTGTCCATTCTGACGAATGATAAAATCGGGAGTATACGGTTTACGGGACAGCATAATATTATATTTATATACAGGTTCGTACTCGTAATCAATATTATTAAGATAGAAAAAATTAGCAATCTCTACTTCCTGATAAGAACGTACTACTTCATTCTGAATCGTTACTTTATTTCGCGTTTTACGATCAATTACTTCTGTCCGAAAATCTTCAAGTTCACTTCGCATGGTTGCATAATTTGCATGTGCCATATGATTAAAAAAGTCATTAATATCATCCCCTTCATAAGGCGCATCAAAATATGACGCAAAAAACAATACCAGTTTCTTTACCATAACCGGCTCTCGCAAAATTTTATCTTTCAGATATTGCTGTATACAAAAAAACAGTTTATTAGAATCTACAATATTAAAATTCTGGGGATCATTCTTATGAAGTATCGCGTTTCCTGCGGAATGAAAGGTTGCAATCGGACAGGGAATATTTAAGTCTCTGTTAATTCGTTCCCGCAGCTCATTCACTGCTTTATTTGTGAAAGAAATCATTAAAATCTGCGACGGGTCAATATGTTGTTTCTCCACCAGATATTTAACCTTTGCCGCGACAGTTGTTGTTTTTCCCGCACCAGCTCCGGCAACGACCAGCCCATAATCTTCATCAGAGAGAATTACCTCTCTCTGATTTTCATCCAGACAAATATCAGGGTCTATGTCTTTCAGAATATTATCCAGATACTCTTTTTCTTCGTTTTTCTTTCTTGAAAGATAATTCTCATTTATATTATCCACAAAAGATACAATATTTTCATAATTTGTGCAGAGCTCACGCACATTGTCCGAAGACATTCCATTTTTACTGCAAAAATCCACCAGCATATCCGCCTCGTCCATCTTTCGCATAAATGAAACTGTTTCTGCATATTCTCTGACCTGCTCATAGTATTCACTTCTTGCAATATAGTGGTCACTTTCCTGCAGTTTTTGCAAAAATCCCTCTAATTCTTTAAGGCTCTGAGCTTCCTTTGATTTTGATACGGGTGTGTTCGCAGTAGTTTCCGTCTCTTTTTTCTTTTTGAATATTGCATCAAAAAACTTCATAGCTGGTCTCCTGATTTTTATCTTTCTTACTCAAATTATAAGCGTTTTTTCTTGTCGAATCAATCTTTTTCATCTGACTCCGGAAGATGTGTATGATCTGAAAGGTTGCTGTTCACAGGTAATATTCCGCGAGGTGTTTTGTCATGAATATGGCAAAATCCCGAGACATACAGGGCAAAATCCCATCACCGAAGGTGATATGGAATGGATTTTGACCAAGTTGCTGTGAACGGAGTGAACAGTAACTCTGAAAGTAAAAAATGTATATGGACAGTCTCATCTCTGCCTTGACTCTTTCATATCTGCTTCCGGCGGCAGCTCATATCTTTCTTTTCTTACCAATCTGTCAATGGTTGCTCCGAGTCGAATATTTCTCAATACAAAAGCTACGATCGTCTTCATGTACTTTTCACTTTTATCAGGTAAGATACCTTGTACTTAATATTTTTCGGTTTCTCTGGGTGCTTAATCATTATGATACGTTCCATTCATTACTTTCGGCAAGTAAGAAATATTCAATATGAAAATAACACAAAAGGATGTGCTGCGGTAACCCTGACTTTTTGGCATTAGTTTCATTGATACCTGTAGTGGCTGCTGTCATATCAAACACTTTGATAACGAAGCTTCCCTGACTGCCTAAATAATGGCTATCACCACCACAAATATTATCAGCAATGATCCTTCCCTGTTTATTGGCAGGTCCCGTTAAAGGGATTAACGCATCATTGCCAGTAACATAATGTTTTACCTGAACTGCATCACCTGCAGCATAAATGTTTGGTACAGAAGTTTCCATTCTGTCATTCACTACAATACTTTCCTTTCGGTAAACTGAGGGTATCTCTCGGAAAAACCACATGCCTGTTTCGTGCATCCCGCTGTATTAGTGGTATTTCTTTGTGTTGGTTTTATCTAACCTTTTTTTATTATCTTAACGTGAGAATCAAGCATTATCCAGACCTGAACGGACGGCAATAATCCATTTAGACAAAAATAAAGTTCCAGACTTATTATCTGAAACTTTATTATAAATCCAGCATCATTGCATTACTTCACGCAACGGAAGTATACCATGGAACCGTCAACATGGATATCCGTTTCTTTATATAGTTTTTGAAGGATATCTCTCAGCTCTTTCTCCGTCTGAAACGGTGGCGAAAACCACCCTTTCTTTGCAAGAATATTTTTTACCAGCCAGTCTGTCCGTTTCGATTTTCCCTTAATATAAAAGCAGGCAATAAAATTGCCGCCTGGTTTCAAAACACGCCATATTTCATGAAATGCTTTTTGCTTGTCAGGAAATGCATGAAAACCATTCATACTGACAACAGTATCAACAGATTCCTTCTCCATTTGCAGATTTCCCACATCACCCTGAATGCATTTGATATGTGCATGACTACCAAGTCTTTTTCTGGCTTGGTCAAGCATATCTATGCTGTAATCAAGGCAAGTAATATGTGCATTTTTCAAGGAACTCCATTTGTTTTCCGTAAATACAGCAGTTCCAACCGGAACATCAAGAAGATTTCCTGAAAAGCCATCAGGAACATATGATAAAACTTTTCGTGCTATATCATTATCATCAGTGCCACTCCAAAATAACTTAATATATAGTTTGCTGAAAATATTTCTTTGCGTAAGAACATCGTCATATATATTTTTTGATGTTTCATAAGCATTTTGTATTTTGTCTGCCATATTACCCTCCAAATTTAATTTTACTTCTAAAAGCTTAAAACTATCGTTCTCTAATCTTCCTGACATTACGATTCATGAGGTGTCTTCCAATATGTCTATAAGCAAATGCTTTAAAGGCTGAAATTTCTTGATGATGTTCCTTCAACAGTTCATCTGGACAATCATAAACACCAAAATCCTGATTGATTCCCTCGCTCTGAATATAAGTATTGTTCCTATCAAACTCAATAATGAGATTTCTGAAATCCTTGACTGCTACTCCATAACCGCAAAATGCACCTTTACATTCCGGATTTCGTTCCTGTAACTTCTTTATATAGGTTTTATCCAAAATGAAAGCTTCCAGTTCATACCACTGATTTTCAAAATTAATTTCTACCCAGCTATGGAAAATACTTTTTGGAGCATTACGGTAAACAAACCCGGTCATAGCTCCTTTCTGCAGGCTTTTATCAATCGTAAAACCATGTACTCTGCATGGAATATTGCAGGCACGTAAAAGTGCCATGAATAAAGTTCCTTTTGTATTACATTGTCCATAACCATCTGCAAGTACTTTTGAAGCTGAAATTCCGTCATCAATATTATATCCAAATAAAACATCATCTCTTACATAGTTGTAGATTGCCTTAATCCTTTCAAATTCACCCATTTCCTTCCATTTCATATTTTGAATAAGTTTTTGAATTGCCGGATTAGAAAAATCAACCATTCGTGTTTCCCTAAGATACTTATCTTTCATTTCCTATCGCCTTTCCCATAGGTTTTCTCACAACACAATGCATTCGCATACCTTTACGAATTTCAAATTTTTCTACTTTTAATCCTGCTTTTTTGCAACATTTTATGACCACATCTCTTGTTGGCACCTGGACATCTCCATGTCCGCATATATTTGCCAACGGCATTTCCAATGTATTCATTAGCCATACCAATACTTTATTGTCACTGGTCACATCTCTCAGTATCAATCTTCCATTTGGGCGAAGACATCTTTTCACACTGTCAAAAAATGCCTGTGGATCCGGATAATGATGGAAGCTCATAGAACAAATAATTGCATCAAATGAATCCTTTTCAAAAGGAAAGTTCTCACAGTCTCCCACAACAAATGTTGCATTTGGAATATTTTTCTTTTTTGCCTGTTCAATCATGGCAGGAGTCAGATCCAGTCCTGTATAATGCCGGTCTGGATGTTTTTCTGCTAATAAAGAAATCATTGGTGCAGGTCCGCAGCCTGCATCTAATAAATCTCTAAATGACTCCTTATCTAATTCTTCCAGAATATCCGGATAATCCTTCTTGCACATTTCGTAAATGCCAGCATGGTTACTTTCATATCTTCCTGCTGCTTTTGTAAACTCTTTAATTGACAATTTTTTATATTCTTCATTTTTCATGCTTTTTCTCCAATCACTGTACCTTTTTCGCCTTGCATCCGCATTTCTTCATTTTTTTCATATAAGCATAAAACTGCTTATGCAATTCCCTCATTTCATCTGGTGCCTTCATAGCATGTTGATACATAAATTTATCTCCAAAACTGCTTCCAAATGTAACTGCCAGCATAATCGCTAAAAATGGCAAGGGTAAAAAGCGAAAAATATTCATTTTCCATGGTGACAGTTTACCCTTTTGTTTTCGCAAAAAATTAAAATTTCTTTTCAGCCTTTCTGCTGTTTTCCTCATGATTTTCCATTCTTTTTCTACTTTCTCCGGATCGTCTGATTCATAATACGCATCCGCAATCGGTACCACCATAGCAAGATGACAAAGCTGCCATAGATGCATATCCGTTACTTTCTGGTATGATATATGAGCATGCCTCAATATCTCTGAAAACTGCTTAGTTCTTTCGGATTTATTTCCTGATATTTCTGCAAATGTTGTCGGCTGAATCAACCTTGGAGTGAGTGCTGCATCAAGGATACCATCATCATTTATACTTCCGCCTGCTCCTGGAAAAGCCGGTAATATTCTTCCTTTTCCGACAATGTCTTCCCATTTATTGTAACTGTCCAGTGAATTTATCATTGTAACAATCGTATTACTTTTATTATTTTTCAATTCAGTAAGTGCTTCATACAGCTGGTTTTCCCGAACAGTAAGCAAGACAAAATCATAAATATCATCGTTTGGTAGTTCTCCAAGAATCCTAATCTCTGCCTTTATTACTTCCTGATTTTTCTTATATTGCAATCCATTATTTCTTAAAGCCTCAAGTCTTTTACCTCTGGCATAAATATTTGTATCATAACCGGCTTCTGCAAATAAAGCCGCATACAAGGATCCAATCACACCAGCACCATAAATCAATATTCTCATAAGAATCATTCCTCTCCTCTTACCCCAGTGCCACATCCAAGATCATCATCAAACTAAATCCAAGTGCAAAGAAAAGCGTACCGATATTCGAGTGCTGTCCCTGAGACATTTCCGGAATTAGTTCTTCAACCACGACATATAACATAGCTCCTGCTGCAAAGCTGAGTAAATATGGTAATACCGGGATTACCAGCTGTGCGACAAGAATCGTCATTACTGCTCCAATCGGTTCAACGACTCCTGAAAGTACACCTCCCAGAAATGCCTTTCTCTTACTTTCACCCTCTGCCCTAAGCGGCATGGATATAATCGCTCCTTCTGGAAAATTCTGGATAGCAATTCCAAGTGATAAAGCAAGTGCACTTGTTGCTGTAATCTGTGCATTTTCAGCAAGAAGACCTGCATACATTACACCAACTGCCATACCTTCAGGGATATTATGTAATGTAACTGCCAACACCATCATCGTAGTACGGCCAAGTTTGCTTTTCGGTCCCTCTGCCTGATCACTTCCAACATGAAGATGTGGAATCAAATGATCAAGTGCGAGTAAAAACAATATACCAATCCAGAACCCAACAACTGCCGGAACAAACGATAAAGTTCCCATATTCTCAGATTGTTTAATTGCCGGTATCAGAAGACTCCAGATTGAAGCAGCAACCATTATACCTGCTGCAAACCCTGCAAGTGCACGTTGCAGTAACTTGCTAAGTGTTTTTCTCATAAAAAACACGCATGCTGCACCTAGCGTTGTTCCAACAAATGGAATCAGTATACCTTCAAAAACATTCATTAGCATTATGTATTCCTTTCTGTATAGTCAAAAGTACTTTCACATCGTTCTGTTGTTAGCTTTAGCTAACTGCCATATATAAAAGAAACCGTGCAAAAAGCAAACTGTAATTTCACACGGTTTTCCTTATGTTTAAGTATATCACTTACGAAATCATATAACAATATAATTCTTTTAACAATTTACAAAAAGCCGGAGGTCACAATAATCTTCATGACCTTCGACTCGTTATACTTATTCTACACTGTCCTTACACCCAAATCAGCTCCTCCCTCCGGCTTATCTTTTCCCTGCTTTTCCTGAATAATTCTCTTATTGATTTCTAAACGTTCATGAATCGACGGTTTCTTTTCTTTTCCTGGCATTGCCTTTTCTGTGTTACTGCCTTTCTTTCAGCTTTTCCTTCATCCTTAACTGCTGTATTTGCTTCAGCGCCAACTCTTGGCACAGCTTCTCTGCTCTCATTTTTCTCTGCCATCTGCTGTTCTCGTCTCTCCTTCTTACGCATGAAACTCCCTTTCAGGTGTTCCCTAACCTTTTGTTTGTAACATCGTTTATGTTTCTTTCACACTCCGCTAAATCCATGTACTCGGCTCATTTTTTTCTATATTTTAACGGAGACACTCCGTATGTTTTTTTGAAGCTTCTGATAAAATAACTTACATTCTGATAGCCACTGAGCATTGCAACCTCTGTAACTGGAATGTCCGAATTTTGTAACAACTGTTTTGCATGCTCCAACCGCAAATATGTAACATATTTTGAAAGCGTAATATGAAAATGTTCTTTAAAATATTGCGATACATATTTTTCAGAAAGATGGAACTGTTCCCCAAATTCCTTTAATGATATCTCCCCTGTAAAACTCTGCTGTATGTATGAAATCATCTCTTTTTCTACAGTATTTCTTCCACTTTTATCATTTTCGATTATAAATCCATTCTCCCACATGTGAAGAATAAATTGTAAAAGAATTATTTTTGTCTTTATCTGAACAGCTATTTCCAACTTCTTTTCATCATTTTTTGCCATATATATTTCGGCCAACTGCTCACACAACTCTTTTGCTGCATCCTTGATCCTTGGTCTTATCATCAAATGACCATTTTTTAATGGAGTAAGCAATTTATCATCTAACATGTCATCTGTGCAAAAAGAGATATATTCAAGTGGAAAAAGGAAAGTAAAATAATCCACTTCTCCAGCCTGTGAACCCATGAAATGCAGAGTGCCCGGCGACACTACAAAAGCATCCCCGGGGGTTCCAATATAATTTTCTCCTGATATACTTACAGTCAAAAACCCACTTTTTACATATATAATTTCCAGTTCATCATGCCAATGTACCGGTATCTGAAATGATCGTCCCTCATTTTTTATATGATATGTACTAAACGGATCATCCTTTGTACCATGCGGTTTATTTTCCTTTAATTCAAAGTACATAATCTCTCCTATACTTCTATAAGACCTTTACTTTTCCATTTTCCACTCTTCCATCTAAGTACCATTCCCACAGCTCTCGCACATTCGTCACCTGCCATAGCAATATATGATCCTACAGCCAGAAGTCCCATGTGTATTCCGAGAAAATAAGTTCCGCCAACTGCAAACAAATACATAAATATTGCACCTAGTATAACCGGGAAAAGTGCGTCTCCACTCGTTTTTAATGCCTGACCATATACAAGGTTTGTTACCCTTCCAAATTCAAGAAAGACATCTACTATTAACAACTTTACCACAAGATTTATCATCTGTGTATCATCAGTAAATATATGCACGATAAAATGTCCTGCCAATGCAAATGTCACGGAAAAACAGGTCGCTGTGATGATACCGTATATCACAGCTTTTCTCGTTCCCCTGTTACATTCCTCAAACTCTTTTGCTCCAATTCTCCAACCGGTCATAATTGCATTTGCCTGAGCAAGGGCAGCTCCCACACAATATGAGAAATTTGCAATCTGTACAGCATATGAGCGTGCTGTAACATTCATTCCATCCACATCCATCTGATTCATAAAACGCACAATAAATGTCATTGCGATGTTGTAAAGTGCTGTTTCAAGCGCAGAAGGAAAACCAATCTTAACAATCTGCGCAAATATCTTTCTTGATGCAATTCGCTCAGGACTCTGTTTTGCTTTTATAAGCACAGCCCCCATACCTGCTACAATAATAAGATTTACAACTCTTGAAATAACCGTGGCAACAGCAACTCCCATTACACCCCAGTTGAATACAAATAAGAATACTGAATTAAGTATTATATTGAGAACATTTCCAACAACAGTTCCTATCAAAGAATGTTTTGTATATCCAAACACTCTCAAATAACTGGAGAAAATAGGAATCAGTGCATTTAAAAAACATGCGCCGCCAACAATTCTAAGATATATTTCAGCCGGCTCAAGCAAAGCCGGAGCAATACTTACGATTCGAAGTATCCCACCAGAAAAAGTAGCAAGAATGACAGACATTACGATACCTATCAATGCATTGAATATAAGTCCAAGTTGTCTTGCCTGATACGCTATCACCGGTCTTCCGGCTCCGATATTTTGTGACATAACAGCTATCATACCCGACGATATTACGCCGAACATAATAATAAAAACACCTATATATGTATTTGCTGTTCCCACTGCTCCTACAGCCTGGTCGCTTACAGATGACAGCATAAGCGTATCGACCATACCTGAAAGCATATAAAATAAAGTTTCTAAGCATATTGGCATAGATAACTGTGTTAATGTTTTTCTTTCAGCTGCCATAGTTTTCTCCTCACATACAATTCAAGAATACTATATCAATAATACGATATATTTCTATGTAATTCTTGTATAATATCCTGTGAAAATTGCACTATTTCTACTTTATCTTAAAAAGTACTAGATCGTGTTATTGAAAAATGGACCGCCAAATACCCGAATTCTATGAAACGCTGGTATGATAACTGGGATGCAATAACGCCGATTTTCAAGTTTTCACCGGATGTCGGAAAGGTTATTTACACGACCTCTATATTCCTCTTCTGTCAGTAATTCCTCCAGTGCTTCCAAATGAGCTGTCATTTTAGAAGTCTGTTTTCCGCCAAGCAGCTTGCCTAAGCGTCAAATATCCCTGTTCTTCCAGCTCCTTATTCAGATTGCCAATGATCTCATAAGCCGATGTCTGTTTTACCTCCATAAGTTCACATATATCGGCTGCCTTTAAAAATAATTTGTTCTGCATAATCAGTACCTCCTGTATTTTGAATATTTATCTCTTCATATACTCTGTACTGGCAGATGTAAAATCGGACATCATTTTCCGAAATTTAGCAAATTATTTTAATTTTACAGTTTCCATATGTGTTATCGCTGAACCATGGAGTTAATATCATTGAAAAAGGGTATAAAAAAACAGTCTGCCCTGACGGAAAATATTTCCATCAAAACAAACTGTTCTTCATATTCACACTAATTATATTTTCTGAGCATAGTTACTTTTGCGAAAATCTCAGATAACTCCGGAAAGAAAACAAAGAAAAAAAAGATTTTTTAACTCCATTTGCACTCCACCGGAACATCCAGACAGCCCGCAAAACCTTTATTTATGGGCTTTTTCGCAATTTAGTCCGCTACTCAAACTCGGCAAATCCGGAGATGACATTAAATATATTTGTTTAGTTTTCATTTCTTTTCTGCCGTTATTTTATCTCTGTTACATATATTATTTTGGCTCGCTGATTTTCTGTTGCCAATTTGTTGCCACTTCATTATAACTGGCAGAAAAATGTTTGACAACCTTTATTTTAAGAAACATATATATATTCTATCCCATCCAATTACATTAATGCCAATTTTTTATAATTTGGATCAACGAACTCCTCCATATCATACTTTAATAAAGCAAAATCTCCACTCTTGGCTTTATCTTCATCAAGATAATAAATCGGCTTGTTCAATTCCGCAAAATAATTCAATTCATATTTACACCACACGGACTCAATAGAGTTATGTGTTCTTAGGAAAATAATAGCTTTTGATTGCTGCAATCTCCATTCTATCACTTTTAATGTTGCTTCACACAAAAGATTCCTTTTCAAATAGTCTGAATCATTTATCCAATCACAAAAAATATTCTTCCCTATAGAATTTTCATATGTAATTATATCTTGAACGAGTTTGCTATCTTTACTACTGTGCGAAATAAAATAATCATATGATTTTATTTTCTGTTCTTTGCCGTTTTCTATTCTATATTCAAGTTCGTCTGGATTATGGGGAATAGAATATGTTTCATAAGGATAAACTTTTTTTAGATATTCTTTACGTTTTTTTCTCTTTGTATGAACCTGCATATATTTTTGTCGTCTAAGTCTGGGTTGGTAATTAAAGCTCTGTAAATGATAAAATGCAATTTCCCTTAATTGTTTATTTAACTCAGTATCATTCAATTTAAAAAAGAACTTAATCACTTTTGGATTATAATATTTTTTCAATTCATGAATAATATACATTCTATCTTTTTGTGAGGTATTGATTCTATTATATAATCCAATTAATTGATCTAAAAAAACCGGAGTAACCATTTGTGTTTTTGCTTTAGCATTAGAAATTTTCGTATCAATTCGAGCTATTTTATTTTTTCTTTCTCTCCACAAAGCATCTTTATTCTTTTTCCAAATATCTTCATCAAAGCTACTGCTATAATTACTTTTTGTCTTATCAGAAAGTAAATATTTAAACTTTACATTATTTCGAATTATTTCTTCGGCAAATGGCATTTTATACCTTGCTTTTCCAAATCTTTTAATCAAGTATTTATCCTTTTGATCATAATACTGTTTTTTATATTCTACCGATTTCCATTCATGCGGATAATATTTTTTCAACAAATCAATAATAATATCCTCATTATATGTGCACGGCAATACCTTTTCTATTTTTTTTAATTGACTATTCCACATAATATTAATATCAATAATTTCTCTATCATATATGTGTTTTGTAACGCCTGACATAAGGAAAAATCACCTCTACTTTTCAAATGCTATTCTTTCCATAAGCTTCTTATATTCAATCATTCTTGTATTGGTTTCAATTAGATTCTTTTTTAATTCTTCATAATCCGGATACATCATCTGTATCTGCTGCGGTGTTTTTTCTTTATTATCGTTATCATTTATACTGTCACCATACCATTTTCTAAATTTTGCTTGCCACATTGTTAAATGCGGGCGCAATCCTGTATTTAATACCTTCTCTGTAAGTTTAATCAAATCATTTGAATATGGTAATCTACTTACCGGAATCTCTTTTAACAATTCTCTTGCGATTTTGAAAAAATCATACCAAGAATTATATATTTCACTTATAACATCATTTTCTTGATCAAATGGCAATCCTATTTTTCGTGTACTTAATTCTACCCATAATTTGTATGCAATTTCTTGGTCCTTTTTATTATATACAAGTTTCACACTGGTATCTCCAATACCTAAATTGACCTCATCAATAGTAATAGAATGTTTTTTTGCTATATTTGCACATTTTTTAATCATAAATGAAACAATCAAAATTGCAATTACTAAAATGATTACTGCAACCCAATTCAACTTAACATAAATGATGTTCCAACTTTCTAATCCAACATTAAATATATTCATTTTCGTTTTCTCCTTATAAATTTAAACTCAATTGTATAAATTGGAGATATTTCCAATTTATTAAGGAAACATACTAACTTATAGTTTAACTCTTCCACACATCCATTCTTTCATCATATATTGATACAATTTATTAGAAATATTTTGCTCGCAGCAATAAATTATTTCCTTATCCATATGATGACTATACGCAATATACTCACACAAAAGTATCAACATATTTTGATATGCCTCTGGTAAATATTTATTTTCCACAATACTCTTAATATAATTACTTGTACATCCTTTTTGAGAAAGTTCTCTCATTCGAACCAACAATTCCCAAAACACTTTTTCTGACTCTATTTTTTCCAATCCTATCTTTTCTGTATTCACGTGAGTTTTTTTCTCAATATCAATACTACATTCATTATTAACATACATATGCAAACTATCGCTAATATGCATATACTCACCAACATCCACATTTAACCAACCAGCAATAATTTCCTGTAAAAAAGTAAATTGTAAAAAATTATATGGCAATCCAAACACTATATCATTACTTCGCATAATCTGGGTCCACAGCAATTTGCCATTTCTAATTTTTAATAATGAACAAATATTACATGGTATATCATCATTATTCGGTATTCCCGCACTATGTGGTAGATCTATATCTGGCTTCCAAATTTCCATCACTACCTGTCTTGATTCTGGATTATTTTTCAAAACATCGTAAGCTCTGTTTATCTGATCGAATCCAAAAGAATACCTCAATCGTTTGCCATATGCCCCAGGATATCGATCATATTTCCCTTGATATTTTGGAAGTGCTGGATTCCATGCATTTAATAGTGCGGCCTCATCACTTCCATTCATAATCATAACTAATTCAGCAATAGCAAAAGCAGGACTTATCGCCGGTTTCCGTCTTTCCACCCAACGTTGCGTTGGATCAGATATGGACATACATACATGTGTTAATTCTTTAGTTTGTCCATTACGTCCAAATACATTTTCACCAAATGTTTTAAGTTTTTGATATATATCACAATACACTTCATCTGCTGTTCTACAAAAAGCGCTCTCATTTACTCCCATAAAATTCCTCTATTTTATCATTTATTCCCCATTTTGGAGGATAAAAATAAGCTATTTTATCTTCTCGCATTCTATATCTTTGTTTAATTCTCGTTCGCCCATTACAATCTATAATCTCTGGATACTTAACACGAGAATACTTATCCGTTTCGCAAAAAATATTTTGACAATCTATAAGCTGAAGTTTCCGTCCCCCAAGAGTTGAAAACTTTAAACCTAAACGTTGAAATTCTTCTTCTTGGTGTTCACACATATATCTTATAATATACTCTTGCGAATACTCATCCGAATTGCTAAAACTTTTTCGTATTCCAGCTTTTGCCCCAGGTCCAGCAACTACAAATTCCATTTCATCAAAATTCACCAATTCTGAATAATTAATATCAACAGCATATTGGTATGCTAGAAAAGTTCCAATAGTTGGATATGCCAACAACGTATTATAAAGTTCTTCTAAATTTCGGCAATGCATAATTTTTTTGGTAATATGATTTTTCATCATATAATCTATTAACATTAAATGATTCATAAACTTACGTTCATACCCAAACGCCGACTTTCCTGATGCCATTATATATGCACCCGAATACAATTTTTCTCCTTGTTCGAAAAAAATATTCAAGACTTTACCATACTGATCAACATCAAAGTTTTCGTAATTAAGTCTCCCGAAAATATTTTCTAGCTTTTCCCATGTTTCTATTTTATTAAATATTTTAAAAAGCAAAATTCGAAATATAGTATCTTCTTCTGTATACCCTCTTTGATAAATGACATTTTTTATTAAATATTGGCTTACTCTATCACTCGCCCTATAGGTATTTGTAAACTTATACTCTCTTAAAATAATATCTTCCGTAAGGTTATCTTTTTCTCCCATCAATTTACGCATAAAAATATTCTGGCGCTCACATGCAAATTTCCAATATGTATCGTATACTTTAGTCTTTTTTAATCCTTCTTTTTGTATATTTATAATCATTGCTTTTCGCCTTCAAACCTAACAAACTGTCCAAATTTCTTCCACTTATAAGGCAGACCATGCTGTCCCATCTCATAATAATTTCCAACCCAACTAGTAATATCTGCACAAATATTATTTTGCAGTTTTTTATATGCCCTTCCAGTAGCAATTGCCTCTGTGAATTTTGGGGGAAGTTCTATAGCATTTTCTCCAAAATACCAATAGTGAAAAGATATCAATACCCGATCTATCCTTGTATCATGAATAAGATTATTCTTATTTATTCCATCAGCATAACTGTGATGTGAATTTTCTTGCATCCATTCGTTACCAATGTGATGATAAATATTGTCACCATAACATTGCTGATAATTTCCATCAAAACGAGGTTTTTTCATAAAAAATCTAGGATCTACCCAATACTCATCAAATGTACATATTTCATCAACTTGCATTAAAAAAACCATTTTATGTGTTATTGCTGTATTTGCACCTCCAAAACCAGCAATCCAATCGCCTTTTAATGCTCGTTCTCTAATTTGAGGTTTACATGTTGCCAATGAACAAATATTCCAAAATGGATTTGGTGCAAATCCGTAATCTCTGGTAATTACATATGAATATAAATACATTTATACCTCCCCTATTTTAGCAGGTTACTCTTTCCGTCCCCCAATTTCTACTAGGTCCATTCCATGTATTATCGCCATTAATCCCAGAAATAATACTTTCTCCATTCCATTTTTGAAGTGAATTTCCATATTTATTCAATGCTTCCGGAAGTTCACTATCACTTTCCCCCGGCAAATAAACACCCACAATTCGTTTTCCTTTTCTAGCTGCATGCTCAATTTCCCAGTTTACATATTCGCTTTTACTCGTATCTTTACCTATTAGTACAACTGTAGTTCCAGCCCAATCAATTCGTGGTCGAATAATGGATTTTATATATTCTTCATTATGAGCATTATTGGGATTTTTACTCTCATAGATTGAACTATCCTTCATTGTCATACCATGTTTACCTAACAACGACTTTAAATCTTCTATTCTTTCTGCATCTGTATGATAATGCGAAACAAAAATATTTTTTATATCATCCATATTTTTTCTCCTTCCTGCGGTCTAATTTTCAAACATAATCCACTTTCGTATCTTTTACTGTCTTATATCATCATAAATCTAAAATATTTTACTATCTCGGTCCCATAAATCGATCGCCATTCAGATGTATCATATGCTCCGGCATTTCAGCAATCCAAACTTCCGTCTCCCAAGCCAACTCTTCCGCAAATTTTTTATATGTCTTGAAATCCAGAAATGCTGTTACAAATATTTTTCCTGCTGTTACATCTTTCGTCATTTCTGTAATTTCCAATATACGCTTTGGATCCATCGGACCGACCGATGTTACCGATTCCACAAAATAGATCCAATTCTTATCCTCACGATATAGTACTACATCAGGCATTTTATCATGTAACGTAATTTCAAATCCCAGTTCTTTTAATTTTTCTACATTCTTTACCAAATCTTTTTCTATTGTATCGCCAACGTACAAGCACTCCGAATTTGGTGCAAATCTCGGTGCAAATTCCTCGATAATGGCTTTTTGCAGCTCATTATGCTTACCTGCTGAAAATTTAAAGCTTTCACCATTTATATTTACTGGCATCATTGTCATCTTCTTTTTAGAAGCGTACAAATCAATTAACTTTTCATGATAACAAAGAAACCGCTTTATAGATTCTTTCCATGCTGGTGTTTCCATCGTTCTCAGTATTTTAATTGTTTCTTCCGTCAATCTGTAGCGATAGTTCGGACTGTTGGTTGCTTTTCCATTATCCTCTATCAAAGCAGCTGTCCTGAATCTGTGCAGAGCCTGCTTTCTAAATGTTTCTCTGCTGTTTTCTGCATAGCTCATACCGTAAAATGTGTTAACAAACTGAATAATATCATGAATACGAATCCACTCATTTGTTGCTTCACTCCATGACATAGCCGGCTTTATTCCTGCCATAGCCAGTATCACATAGCAGCATATATCTGCCTGCTGTGCTTTAGGCATACCTATTGTTTGCAGAAATTCTCTTGTTTCCTCTGTTTTCTTATCCACAGTATCCCTCCAATATCAAATTGCAATTTGCCTCCGAATAATCCTTACTTTTAAGCACTTTTCTGCCCATTTCCTGAATATCCTCTAACTCTGGCACAGGCATTGCATTTATCTCTGTTGAATTAACCTGTGTAGACCCATTTAAAATACGATAATATTCATCATAAAGTGTAGAATTAAATAATACATACAACCCATACACCAGACATTCTGACATTTCCGTTAATACACCGTCCACAAAATTAATTTTATTCTGTGTACTTATCTTTTGGTACTGCGGAAATCTTTTAGCTAAATATACTCCACACTGTAATCTTCGTGGTTCTTCCTTTGCTGTAAATCGCTTTACAAATAGATAGTTCTTGTTATCTTGCATTAATCCCTTTTGTTCTGTCACCACATATTCATGTTCTTTCTGGATTGGAAATTCTACCTTTCCTTGCTTTATATGCTGTGAATAAAATAAAGGTATTGCCCCTTCTTCCGCTTCATCCCTCAAAATATCACGATTACGGAAATCTACGGTCAATCCCGTTTTCATTTTTACTCCTATTGCTGGAAGTGTCTTATCAAATTTATGCAATTTCTTTAATACTTCCACTTCATTTTCATCTGTCACAAGATAAACATAATAATCTGATCCTGCTACAACCAGATCATACGGAACTGTTAATGATGTCAGCTCCCCAAAATCACTATTTGATTTCGAGGATGTAATCGTAACGTTTTCTGGCTTTTCACTCGTCTTTCTTACTTTAATAATAATTGTTTCCTGTAACACACTTTCTTTGTCGAAAACCTTATTTCTGCTGACAAAAAGATGAATATGTTCCAATTTTCCCTCTGTCAGAAAATATTCCCGAAAACGTTTAAAATACGCTCCTGATGTCCATGATCTCGGAATGATGTAAACCATCTCTCCATTTTCACATAAATTAAATAATCCCATAGATGCAAAAATAAAATACAAATTCGGCGCACCATAACATACCTCTGGCATCGCTGTTGCTTCTGGCGCATCTTTCGGAATTTTCATATACGGCGGATTTCCAATCACAAAATCATATTTCTTCGGCTCCGCATTTCCTCCCAACATATGATTAAAATCCAGATACTGACTCAGAATATAATTATCTTCAATGATATTAACCGTAAGCTTTTTCTTTGTCTCTTCTTTACAATATTCCAAATTTCGTTTCAACAATGGTAATACATTTTCATCGTTCTCATAGCAGGTAAGTTCAATCTCCTGAATAGAATCTATTGTTTCCAATCGTTCAATAAAGGCACATGATAATATGCCTGAGCCAGCCCCCGCATCAAGCACCCTTACTTTTCCTGTTTTCTCATCGAAGTTATATAATCCAGCCATAAAACGGGCAGTTTCCATACTGGTAAAAAACTGTCCATATTTTTTACGTTCTTTTTTCGGCATACTCTCTATATATTCGTTTGTAAGTTCTATAATTTTTTCTAGCATATTCCACCTACCTACAAGCCTTCTACTTCTTTCTATTATACTATAGCACAGACCCTTTTTCAATGTTTTTAGAACATATGTTCTATTCTTTTGTTTCCGTTGTATTATAATCATTATCATCTATATCTATAACATCGTCGTCACTCTCACCTTTGACAGAAAAGTCTCCTGTCATAAACCATTTGTATGCGCGATCTGCGATAACCTTCGTTTCCACTAAGTCCAATCCGCCACCCACAATAGCCCCTACTCCTGGTAGCATCTTTCCAAGATTTACAATGCCTTTTGAACCAAATTTCGTAATAAATCTGAAACCAACCTTCTGATTAATCTTTGTCAATACCTTTCCTGGTATCTTTTTTATAACACCATTTGCAAATTTTACGCCAAATTTAATCCCTGCCTGTTTCAACAAACTATTCACTGCCACTCCTGCAAGACAAGCATATACAAAAGTTTGCGTCTGATCACTGTTCAAATCATAATCTGCCATGTATGCTGTGCAGGCTATCATTCTCATTTGCACATAAATTACACTTCCGATATTCGCAGGTATCGCAACTGGCATTGTTATAAATCCACCAAATCCTGTTACAACTCCAGATGTTGTGCATTTTGCGATTTGATTCTTCAGCATAGCTCTACAAGCTTTTTCCTTTGTCTCATGCTTTGATAAGTAATCATTTGCCATATCTTCAACGTCTGGACTGACCATCGGTATTCCATTTAAACATTTTTCATAGCAAGAGTCTAACAGTTTCATAATATCCTCTTGTGTTACTTTTTTCTTTTCCATTCTATTTCCTCTAAAATTCTTATCTTTTCATTCTTTATAGGCACAAGAATTCTATCTAAAACATCATTCATGCACTGGTATAATTCTATTTAAATTTTACCACAGTTACGATAATTGCTCCATCATATTTTCACAAATATGCTCCAACTACACCTTAAGAAAGGTGGCAAATATAGCCACCTCTACTCTTTATCTATATACGATTTTTTTCAATATCACTTCCTCCGCACAAGCCCGGATATTATTCATTCTCCCAACCCATGCCATCTGATCCTGCATCTTCAGTTCTTCCGTCACGCCTTGCCTTTCTTTCATCTGCTCCACCAGTCTGTCCATCATCTGATTACACTCTTCGTCAATCTGATGCAAATGTTTATTTAACTTTCCAGCAAGCACCAGCTCCAGATATAGTCCTTTCCGATGCTCCTGCAAATATGTCTTTCTCAACATTCCATACTTTCCAATCGGATACTCTGTCTCTTCCGGAAGATATAGGTCTGGATAATACAGACCGTCCTCTCCTAAAGTATAACTGATTCCATTTTCTCCCATAATGTGTTTCTCCATGATTGTCCTCCTATCTTGCTCCCCGATTTTTGTTCTGACTACGGGTATGCTGTTTATTTTTCTGTTCATTCTGTATTTCTTGTTTCTTTTCAGCCAGCTTCGCCATAATACCATGTGCTACTGGCTCTTTTCCTGTTTCTTTCTTCCATTTTTCTATTGCAGTTCGATATTGGCTATACTCAGATTGAGAATCCTTAAAATCTTTTAAAAATTCCTGTACACTTCTATATCCGATTTTCTGCACAATCCTTGGAAGATAATCTTTCATATCTCTAATCTGACTTTTCAATTCATCAATTTCATTCTGCAATTCTTTTTTCTTTCTTCCTTTAAACCATCCCTTTACCTCTGACAGTTCTTTCTTTTTTTCAGAAAGCTGTTTTTGTTTTTTCTGAATTGCACTATTTTGTTCTTCTAGTTCTTTATTCACCTTAAAAAATTTTGAATATTTTGATGCAAGCCTTGTCATTTTGGGTTGTTCCGGTTCTGACTTTTCATCTTTAGTTACTTTAACTGCTGCCATACTATTTTCAGCAATATGCTCTTGGTGTTCGGCTTCCGTTCGCCCTGCCTGTGCCACGTTTGTCTGCTCTGGCACTTCCCTGGGTTTCTTAAACAGCACACTTGCTATCAAAAACTCCAATGCCTCAACAGCCACTGTTACAATTCTGGAAAATAATCGTGGTCTGTTTCCACGCCGGGCAATTGATTCCCTGATCGGCTCCGTGATTTCTTTCCGCTTCACTTCCATTATCTTCGGTTCCGGCACTCCACTAATCAATGCCATATCAACAGCTCTGTTTGATATGTACCCTCTTTACTGGACAAACCAGTAAGGAGGGTATTTTTATGCGTTATAGTTACGAATTTAAATTATTATGTGTTGATTTGTA